>NZ_QQTY01000001.1 GCF_003670115.1 Natronorubrum halophilum | reverse complement strand
GCCACAGCGGCGGGGTTCCTCCCGTACCCATCCCGAACACGGAAGATAAGCCCGCCTGCGTTACGGGGAGTACTGGAGTGCGCGAGCCTCTGGGAAAGCCGTTTCGCCGCCTCCACTCATACCTCGATCCCGCATCCGGGATCACTGCAGCAGCGTGGAACGGCCACACTGCACTCTCATCACCCGTGAGAGGGTCCGCCGGGACTCTCTGCGGTATCACTACCCTGCACAGCGATGGCTGTGCGGGGTTGTTATCTGTCTCGAGGACGGTCGCAGAGCAACGATTGTGCCGTACCGCTATGCTTAAACGACCGCAACTGCAAGGGGAGAACGCGCCAAGGTGGCAGAGTCCGGCCGAACGCAGCGGCCTGCAGAGCCGCCCACCGCCGGTTCAAATCCGGCCCTTGGCTTCTTCGAATATCCGTTTTCGATAGCAACCGCTACCTGATCGATTTGATCACGGGAAACGGGCGGCGCGAGCGCCCTCGATTTCGAGGGTGATCGAAGTAAATACGCATTACCCACGAGCTGCAACGGGTTCAGAGTAGGCCGTTTTCTTTCGCCAATAGCAGCGCCGTCATCGTTGAGTCGTTCGCCGGCCGTTCGCGAGCGCGCTCGAGGGCTGTCGTCACTGGAACCGTCCTCACCTCGAGAAATTCGTTACTATCTAGTTCGCGCTCGCCGGGTTCGAGGCCCTCGGCGTAGACGATGGCGCGGTCGTGGCGAAGCACGCCGGTTGCGACCGCGTACTCCTGTAAGAGTGCGGTACTCGAGGGTTTAAAACCGGTTTCCTCCTCGAGTTCGCGCGCAGCGGCCCGGGTGTAGGACTCGCCGTCTTCGACGATTCCGGCGGGGAGTTCGAGGTGGGTTTCGCGGATCGCGGGCCGGTACTGTTCGACGAAGAGGAGGCGGTTTTCGTCGGTGGAATCGTCCCCGTTTCCATCGATGGACGCGATGAGGTCGCCGTCGATCCGGGCGACGATGACGACCGCTGGCGGCAGGTCTGCCCAGTAGTAGCGTTTCTTCGTGCCGTCGGGTTGCTCAAGGAGGTCGTAGCCGCCGTCGTACCAGCCGGTCTGGTACTCGGTGACTTCCTCGAGGAGGTCCCACTCGTCGGGTGCTGTCATCGAGGAGTGGTGTCGGCCTCGAGCGGGTAATAGGTGCCGTTCTCCGGGTAACTCGGGTATCGGGTCCGCGAACGCTCCGCCTCGATCAGTCGTCGCCGGTGGCGACCGACCGGAGCGTCAGCGTCTCGTCGACCACGATGAGTGCGGTTCCCGCGTCGGCCTCGAGATCGACGGCGAGTATCGGCGGGTCTTGCGACTCGAGCCGCGTCGTGCCCACAGGGAGTTCCCAGAGACGCTGCTCGGGGTCGATTCCCACCGAACGGAGCGCCGACGCGACCCGATCATCGCCCACCATCGCCGAGAGGAGATCCATGCCGACGATAAACGAGCAGGTGTTACAGGCGAGTTCGACCCAGTGATCTCCTCGTTCGATGGAATTCGTCCGGAGGTCGACGTTCATCGAGCCGACGCAGTCCGGGCACTGGCCCCTGCGGGCGACCTCGACGTCGCATCGGACCCGGTTATCGACGGCGTCGAGAACGGCGTCCGAACCGTGGCTCGCAAACCCGTTTTGTGGAAAGGAGTAGGTGAATCCGATCCACTCCTCACAAGCGTCGCAGTCGATCGAAACGAACCCCCTGTCGTAGCGCAAGACCAGCGGCGACCCACACTCCGGACACGCCGCCTCGAGCGAGCGGGGTTCGAACTCGAACGCCTCGGTCGGCCGGTGTGCGAGGACGGTGCGGTAAAGCGCCGTCGCGCTCGCCGTGGGGACGTAGCCGTCCTCGACTTTTCGGACGTACGCCCCACGAAGTTTGTTGAGATGGTAGTTGAACTTGCCGCTGTCTTCCATTTCGACGGCAGCCATCAGCTCGGAGTAAGATTTCGGTTCGGTGTAGACGGCGACCCAGTCCTCGAGCAGCGCAAGCAGAATGTCGAGCCGGATATCGTGACCCAGCAGGGAGAAGGCCTCGCGCGCATTGATGTCGGTGCTCGGTTCGAACTCCATACCGTTCGTCACAGGGAGAACGCAATGATCGTTCCGGAGTGGTCGGTACCGAGAGGCGGCTACAGCGCCTGTGAAATCGAGTTCACAAAATAACTACTTAGCTGTCGACCGATCACTCGACCGATGGCACAGATCCCGACCGTGGTCGAACGACTCGAGCGACTGTCGCGCCGTCGCCTACTCCGCTCCAGCGGAGCGGCTGGCGGCGTTCTTTTCGCTGGCTGTCTGGGAACGGATGACACGTCGGACGACGAGACGATGTTCGCGTACATGCAACTCGAGAACGGATTCGAGACGACCGAGGAGTGGTCATGACCGACGGAGACACCGACGCCGGTGAGAAGCGCCAGCCTAAGAGTCGCGCGGGTCGCCTCCGGAGGCGGCTGCACGAACTCGATCCCGCCCGATTTGGGGTTCTCGGCGTCCTCTCGCTGCCCGGCTATCTCGTTGAATCGCTCGCGTTCATGCGGATGTTCACGCTGTTCTTCCTGCTGTTCTTCTGGGTATTACTCGAACCGCTCGTCGATCTCGCGCTCAAGCGCAGCGCCGACTCGGACACCGAACCGACCGACTGGATACGCATGGGCGATTGGCGGGAACTGGTCGTCGCGTACTTCATGATCCCGGTGACGTTTCTGAACCCGCTAGCGCTCGTACAGGATCTGCTGCAAATGCTCGGGTCGGGCGTCGCTTACGTCCGCCACCGCGGCTCGGTCCCCGTCGCGGGCGACGATCAGCAGGCTTCGTATCGACTGCCCGTCGAGGGTACCTGGACCGTCGTCAACGGCAGCCTCGAGAGAGAGTACTCCCACTCGTGGCTGCCGATGAACCAGCGCTACGCGTACGATTTCGTCGTCACCGACGAGGACGGCCGGTCGCTCCCTGAGGGAACCGGTCCGGCCGTCGGGGCGTATCACTGTTACGACGAACCCGTCCTCGCTCCGGCTGACGGCGTGGTCGTCGACGTCCTCGATACCGAGTTCGAGCCGTCGTGCGGCGGCGGGTTTTCCCACCCGCTGAAACGCGACATTCGAGGCAACTACGTGACGATCCAGCACGCACCCGACGAGTACAGTTGTCTCGCCCACCTCGTTCCCAGCAGTGTCGCCGTTGAACCGGGCGAGCGCGTCGAACGCGGCCAGTCGATCGGCCGCTGTGGTCACTCCGGGAACTCCTCGGAGCCACACCTCCACTTTCAGGTTCAGGATCACCCGACGTTCGAGATGGCGGCCGGCGTTCCCGTCCGGTTCGAGAACGCGACGGTCGAATCGCCCTGGCTCGAGGACGACGATCCTCGCCCGGCAGTCACCGAAGACGAAGCCGAGTCGACCGCGATAACCGCTGGACAGCGCGTTACGGCCGTCGGTAGCGCGGATCGAAAGCGCGACTCGGACGACCAGCCCCTGTCGATTCCGGGACGCAAAACGGTTGCCACGCTCGAGCGACTCGCCTTCGGTGGAATCGTCGGTGGTCTGCTCATGTTCGTCGCGGGCATCGTCGTCGGACCGGGGGAAACCGCGCTCGTCCTCGCCGCCGCTGCCCTCGTCGGAGTCGGGTTCTGGCTCGTCGCCGGGCGTTGGAACCGGGCTCGACGGCCGGGTGGCGTCGGCACGTCGCTCGGTATCGCGCTGGTCGCCGCGCTCTGGGCCGGTTTCCCGGCCGTCCGATCGTCGACGCCGTTCGTACTGGTTGGCGTGGCGCTCTACGTGCTGGTCGCGGAGTACGATCGGGTTAGACTACGGCGCGCCTATGGGAGTCGAAAACGGCCGCAGTCGGAATCGGAGGGAGAACGACGCGCGGGAACGTAGGGCTACAGTAGGTCTCGATACAGGCGTCCGAACGCCTGCCGGCGTAGGGTCGCTACCGCCGCGTCCTCCTCGTTCTGGAACGTCGCGGCAACCGCCTCGTCCTCCGGCCCGCCGTGCCAGACGACGCGCTCGGCGTTCTCGTGGCCCGCGACCGTCACCTCGCCGTCGTAGGACGCCCGCCAGTCGTCGAACTCTTCGCGACTCCCGACGCGTACCTCGAGCAAACTCGCAAAGAGGGCGTCCCGAGCGGTTTCGACGACCTCGCTCGTAACGCGGTCGCCGTACTCCTCGCGGTCGAACTCCATGGCCTTCGCCGTCTCGCGGACGACGGTCTGTGCTGCGGGGCCGACATCCGAATAGCGTTCGCGCACCGCCTCGGCCGACGCCGGGGCGAACGTTCCGACAGTGTGCATACCTCGATATGCTCGGGGCTCCCAGTTACCAGTTACGCGTTCCCCGAGGCGGACTCGTCGTCGCCGGACTCCTCGTCGTTTGCGGTTTCGCCGTCCTCATCTCCGTCGTTGCCAGCATCGTTGCGTTCCGCTCCCGTCATCCGCTGGGTCATCTCTCTGGCCTCCCGCAAGACGCTCTCTGCGTCGCCGGTCATCGATCCGCGCCCCGGTCGGCGGCTCTGCCGGGCGATTCCCTCCTCGAGTCCCCCCGGACGGCCGTGGTCGTGCCCGCGGCTTGGCCCCTCGAAATCGGGCGTTTCGATCTCGCGGGCGTACTGGCTAACGATCTCGCCTAACTCCTCGGGCGAGCAGTCACTCCAGTCGGGGGCGTGTTCTTCTAACCACTCGCCGTGGTCCTCCCGACCGAGCGAGGCGGTGATCGCGAGGTGGTTCGCGAGATGCTCCGCATCGGCCTGTTCGGCGTCACAGACGGGGCAAGCGTATCCCATGTCGGTGGGTACGAGCGCCGGCAGTAAAACGACCGCGTCCGAGGACGGGCGTGACACGCTCGAGGTCGGTTCCCGATCAGTTGAGTTTTCGAATCATCACAATCGCGTCCTCGTCGTCCCCGTAGTAGTCGGGAACGAATCGAAGCGATTCGAAGCCGAACTCCCGGTAGAGTCGCTTCGCGTCCTCGTTGGAGCGGCGAACCTCGAGTTTGACCGTGTCGGCCCCGCGTGCCGTCAGAACGGCGAGCGACCTCGAGAGGAGCGTGCTGCCGATGCCCGTCCCGCGGTAGTCGGGGTGAACGGCGATATCCTTGACGTGGCCGAGTTGTTGCCCGAAGTTCTGCGTGATGTCCGCAACGATGTAGCCGGTAACCGCCGTCGCGCCCTCGACGGCGACGAGAAAGCCTGGCTCGCCGAGAAACCGTTCGAAGGCGTCGTAGGGCCACGGCTGGGAAAACGATTCGGTCTCGATACGGACGACCGCGAGTAAGTCGGCACGCTCGGCGGGGCGGACTGCGAACCTGTCGTCGCCGTTACCAATTCCGGGGGCCTGCGTCGTCACACGTGAGCGTAGTCGGCGAACGGTAAAAGAAGTAGCGTCGAGGACCGGATCAGACGCGCTCGAGGCGCTCGATCTCCGCGTCCGACCAGTTATAGTAGTGCCTGTCAGTCGTTTCGAGGACCTCGACGCACTCGTTGTGTCGTTCGCGGACCTCGTCGACCAGCGGATCGTCGCGGTTGTCCTCGACCCACTCGCGCAGTTCCGCGAGCGCTTTCGGCGAGTAGGTGTCCACTCGATCCTGGTGGCTGAGCAGTTCGACCTTCCGTCCTTCCTGGCGTAGCGTCCGAACGAGCGCCCAGAGGGCGACGCCCCAGAACGCGAGCAGGGTGAAGATGAGCATCCCGAGAACCTCGATGGAGAGGTCACCGATCATCAGTCATCACCTCCGGGGACTTCGGCAGTCTCTGGTTGGCCGCCCCGGCCCTCGAGGACGGACATGACCGCGTAGCCGATGATCGGGAACAGGACGATCACAAGCATGCCGCCGATCATCTCGCTGGTACCGAAGTTCTCCCACGCGAAGTAGGTCATGATGAAGATCATGACGGCGGGGATGACGTACTTGATCACGGGATCCCACCAGCGGCCGACGTAGACGCCGGCGTTTCGGTTCACGGCGAGCATTCGGAGCCGTTTCGGGCCGATGACCCAGCCGATGACGCCGATGATGGCCAGCGTCGCGAGCGGCAGTCCCCAGTTCCCGAAGACGAAGTCGAGGTAATCGAGTACGTCAACGGAGTACGCACTCGGAAGGCCGACCAACCAGATCACGCCGCAGACGGCGAGGATGGTCTGCGTTCGATCGAGACGCGTCTCCTCGCTGACCGTCGTCACGCCGACTTCGGTGATGAGCAGCCCCGACGTGAACGTCGCGAGGAAGAAGCCGACGAAAAAGAGGATGGCGACGAGTCCACCCAGCGGGATTTCGGGAAAGACCTGCACGAGCGAGACGAACGCCAGTCCGGCACCGACGTCCGGTTCGACGCCGACCGCGAAGACGACGGGAAAGATGGCCAGCGCCGCGAGGATGCCGATGCTCGACTCGCCGATGGCCGTGAAGACGCCGCCCCCGAGCGGGACGTCGTCGTACTCCCGGAGGTAGCTCCCGACGGTCAGGGCGATCCCCCAGCCCAGCCCCGTAGAGAACAGCGCCTGGCCGAGCGCAGCGATCCAGGTGCTGCTCTCGGTCAGATACTCCCACTGGATGCCGAAGGTAAAGGCGATTCCCTCGCTCGCGCCGGGCAACGTGAGTCCGCGGATCGTCATGACGACGAGCGCGATCACCAGCGCCGGTACCGCGTAGACGACGAGTCGCTCGACACCGCGGCGAATGCCGAGGACGAGGATCGACGCGATCGAGCCCATCACGACCGTATGCAGCCCGATCATCAGCGCCGGATTCGCGAAGAGGGCGTTCATGAACGCCTGGGCCTCGAAGCCGCTCGCCGTGAAGGTAAACGCCAGCGAGTGGATCGCGTAGTACAGCGTCCACCCGATCAGCGGCGAGTAATACGACATGAGGGCGACGTTCACCAGTAAGACGACCACGCCGAGACCGACCATTCCGCCCCGGCCGACCACGTCGCGAAACGCACCGATCACCCCCTTTTTCGTGTATCGGCCGAGAGCGACCTCGGCCATCAATCCCGGCACCGCGAGGACGAACAGGAGCGTGAGGAAGGCGAGAACGAACGCCCCGCCGCCGTTGTCTCCCATCACGTACGGGAACCGCCAGATGTTTCCAGCGCCGACCATCGCGCCGACCATCGCCATCAGGAAGCCAAAGCGCGATCCCCATTCCGCTCGAGCCGTCTTGATTGGGACATCAGCCATCGTCGGATCACCCCGAGATACCACCACGTACAGCCATCTATATCTTTGGTGCTTGTCACCGAACCGCATCGAATTACTGGCTGATTACCCGTCGACACGGACCGCACGCTCGAGATCCTCGAGCGCGTCGAGCAGTTAGTGTTCGGCGTGGTGGATCTCTTCGAGGTCGCGTTCGAACAGATCTCGAATGGCTTCTGTGCTCATGATCCAGCGGAGTGAGAGAATCGCCAGCCTGCGATGGCAGGTACTGGCGAGCGGCGTCGCAACTACTTCTGGATCTCGTTTTCGTCTCCGGACTGGACCGACTCGACTCGATCCGCGTGGGTCTCGAGATCGGCCGCGAGCGTTCGCGCCTGCGCGGGCGTCAACTCGAGGTCCTCCATGTGTTTCGGTAGCTGTTCCTCGGAGAGGTTGTCCAGTTCCAGCTGGAGGTGTACGCAGTCGGGGGAGTCCCTGTCGGCGGCTGCGTTCACGATGGCAACTGACTCCCACTCGAACCCGTTGCCCTTCGCAACGGCGTCGACGTAATCTAGCGTCGTGTGCGCGTTGACCGTGATCAGTCGATCGGACATGGCTAATCTCTCGTGGGGTGGCCACTTATACGGGCGGATGGAACGATACACCGGGGGTTGATGTGACGCCCGGACCGATACCCGAACCACCCTGGTCCGTCATCACACGGAATTCGATCGTCCGTTACGCTGCCAGACGGTCACACACCACTGACCAGTATCGAAGCGTAGTGTAATCACTTCCTGTCTCCAGCTACATACATTCGGCCGGAACAGTGCCTCGTCTACCGGCCGTTCTTGCCCCAAATATCGAGCACCGTCTCAGGAGCCGTCGGTTACGTCGGGCGGATCTACTCGGTCCGCTACCCGGCGGACATCCGTTCCGTACCGTTCACTTCCCGTTTCGCCCCTTATCGACTGTTAGTTCGGCCTCCGGGTCTGCAGGCCTCGGTCCCCGAACGAAGTGCGTACGAACGTGGTTCTGTACGGCTCCTCGAGGACGCCACAGCGGAACCACGCGTATCGCCCTCGAGACGGACTCTCCGGGGTCTCTCTCGAGCGTGGAGGCTGGCGGGACACGCGTTCTCACTCGGTCGAATGGTCACGTTCCGTACTCGGTACCCGTCGGAGCCGAACCCGCACACAAATAATATGATCAATGTGACAGCTGCGTCAGAGATACCGGCATAACTGACCTGTAGGGCCAAGCACGGGTATCGCTTGCAGCCGAAGCGGTACTTATGCCTTCGGCGTCCGAAGGGGCGTCCATGACTGACGCGGCCGAATGTAAACCGGAGGCGGTCGACCACAAGCAGGAAGACGAGGAGCGTGACGACGCTCACCTCGACGATATCGAGGAGGGGGCCGGTTGTACGGAAATCTGGGAGCACCTCGCCGAACAGCGCGACGAGTGAGATATTCGCCCCGGCAGCGACTTTTTTGACCTCGAGGCCCGTACGAGTGGTATGACCGACAACCGGCCCGGCGATCGCTCGCCACGTCGTCGCGACAACGGTCGATCGATCCCGACGGACCGCGAATCTCCCGTTGGCGCACCTGTTATTCGGGGCGACGAATCGGTCACCGGTACCCGCGCTCGCGAGGCGGTTCAGTTCGACCCCGACGACCCGGAGAGCCTCGCGGATGCCGCCGAAACCGTTCGCCAGTTCGCCGCTGGCGCGACCAACGACGATCACCTCTACATGCTCCGCGGTGCCGCCGCCTGCGCCGCACTCGTTCGCGGTGAGGGATCCTACAAGGCCGCAGCCGAACGCGCCGGCGGCGACGCGACGGTTTCGTTCATTCGAAAGTGGGCTCGCGTACACGACCTTCCCCGATCGGTCCGGAAACAGGTCGCACTCGGCGGTATCGCACCGACCGCTGCCAAACACATCGCCCGGGTCGGCGGTGAATCGCGCCTCCTCCTCGCGTGGGCGACCCTCGACGGCGAACTCACCGTCCGCGAGGTTCGAAGCATCGCCAGCGCCGTCAACGACGACGTCCCGATCGACCACGCGCTCGCCGAACACGGCGTCACGCTGGGACAGTTCGAACTGACGCTCTCACCGTCGACCTACCGCGATCTCCACCGTCGCGCCTCCATCGAGGGCGTCGAATCCGGGACGATCGTCACCGAGGCCCTCGAGCAGTACTTCGAGTAACACCGGGTCGGCTCGAGACCGATCACCTCGGTGTCGAATCACGGGACGGGAAGGCACCGCGGAAGAAAGAAACGTTTAACCATCGCTCTCCGGAAGTACCACTCACGGGGCCGGTAGCTCAGTCTGGCAGAGCGTCTGGCTTTTAACCAGACGGTCGCGTGTTCAAATCGCGCCCGGCCCGCTTCTCGCCGCGAGCAAATCCGTGAGCGGCGAGCATCGGAACCGGCGGGATTTGAAGGAGACGAGTCGCAGCCCGGGACCGCGAACGGAGTGAGCGACCCGAAACGTCTCGACGGAGTTCATAATCGCGCCCGGTCCGCTACGTTGCCGTGGACAGATACTCGAGAAGCAGGTCGCTGCAAAGACGGCGTGCTCGCGATGACGACTCGGTCATCGATCGCGCCGTCTCATTTCGATCCGCGACCGAGTGGGAAATGAGTGTGTTCGCGGCGTCCGGTTTTCCCTATCGACTGTTCTCGCGTTTCGAAGGTCGTCGAGAGCGCCAATCCCACGATGGCGAGCATGATGATCGCGATCCCGACGTACGTCACTATCGTGAGGCCGCCCATAAACAGGCCGACGACGAAAACGATGGTCCCGACGAGCTGGCCGACGAACAGGGCTCCGAAGCCGATTGATTCGCTGTCCATACGCTATCGAACGACGCGTAGAACAATAACCAATTTATACGAACCCGCGGTATATCCGTTTTCCTGGCCGTTTTCGCGACCTAACGCGGCTGACCGCGCACACCGTTCGCCGGCGCGGGTCGACCCGTGGCCTTATTCTGTCCGCGTCCCAAGCCGACAGTAATGGATGGCGAAATCACTCCCGACGAGGTCAACGACCTCCTCGAGGACGGTGCCGACGTCTGCGTCGTCGACATTCGCGACAAACAGAGCTTCGAGTACAGCCACATTCCCGACAGCGAGAACGTCCCGTTCCACGAACTCTCCGGCCGGATCGCGGAACTCGAGGGCGAAGACCATATCGTGACCGTCTGTCCGCACGGTAAAGCCAGCGTGCAGGCGGCCCAGCTCATCGGCTCCTACGAGGGCACCGCGGACGCCCGCGTCGAGAGTATGGCGGGCGGTCTGGACAAGTACGGTATGAAGTTCGGACTCGCCGGCGACGGGGACGGTGAAACCGAGGACTCCGCGAACGCCGAATCTCCGTTCTGAGCGGTCTCCGGTCCAGCCGCTCTCGAGAGCGGTGAAAAACGAAAATCGGTACCGGAGCGATACGTGAGACGGTCGCGGGTTCGGAAGTCGTCTCAGATCATCGCGGATTCTGGGTCAGGCGACGTTGAAGCCGCGGTCTCGAAGGAAGTCTTCGATGCGGCCGGAGTGATTGCCTTGCAGTTCGATGTGGCTGTCTTCGACCGTGCCGCCACAGGCGAACTTTGATTTGAGATCCGAGGAAAGACTGTCCAGGTCGACGTCTTTCGGATCGAATCCTTCGATGATCGTTACCTCTTTACCGTATCTGCGCTCGTCAATGCGGATGTTGAGTTGCTGTTGTCCCTTGGCTACGTCCTCACAGACGCAGAGTTCCTCGGGCAGCCCGCACGTCGAGCAGACTTCCGACATTACGTTCCATGCTACGAAACGGCCATATTAAACACTATCGGGACCCGCATGCCCTTGCATGGTTCTTTTTGAGTGAGCGACCGGTCACCGCCGCCCGCGACCGACCATCGGAAGTCGCTCTCGAGCGAGTTCGTCGACCATTTCGATCGCTTCGTCGGCGTTCGCCCGACTCACCCCGCCGGCGTAGGTCGCCCGTTCGTAACGGTCGGCGACCGTTCTGGCTCGAGGGTCGACCGACCGGTCGGGATCCGACGCGAGCGCACCGATGTACTGGCGGGCCGATTCCCCCCGATCTCGCGGCCGGTACTCGCGAGCGAGCAGGCGCTCGAGTCGTCGGTAAGCGCGTCTAACGTCTCGGTCGGGATCGTTCCCGGGCCGCTGCCAGTACAGCCCGAGTTCCCGGCGAGCGCGGGCGGTCAGACTGGTCCGGTGGACGCCGGCGACGACTCCGACGAGGGCGATGAGCCCGAGCGTGGCGACTTCGCGCGAAACGGCCAGGAGCGCCAGATAGCTGCTCCAGTCGTCATCGTCGGCTTCGACCGATTCGGATCCGTCGCCGGGGTCGGACGGTTCGCTTCCGTTCGACTCGGTTCCGTTGTTCCCGTTCGAACCGTTGGCGGGGTCGGACGGCTCTTCGTTGGCGGGATCGGATGGCTCTTCGTCGGCGGGGTCGTCGACGCCGTTGGCGGGATCGGACGGCGTTCCGTTCCCGTCGTCGGGATCGTCTTCGTCGGAGACCGGCACGTCCTCGCTGGCGTCGGTGTCGACGTTCTCGACGCCGTCCTCGCGGGCTTGCTCGACGCGCTCACTGTGGACCGTATCGCGGGAATCGCCGGGCGTCGGTTCGAACGCGACCCAGCCGTGATCGGGGAAGTAGACCTCGACCCAGGCGTGGGCGTCCGTTCCGCGGACGACGTACTCGTCGTCATCGACCTGCTGGCCGCTCGTGTAGCCGGTGACGTAGCGGGCCGGAACGTCCTCGGCGCGCAGCATCTGGGTCATCGTCGTCGCGAAGTAGACGCAGTAGCCCTCGTCCATCTCGAGCAAGAACTCCTCGGCGACGTTGCCGTCGGGCCGGGCGGCGTCGAGCGAGTACCCCTTCGACGTGCGGAGGTGGGATTCGATAGCGGCCGCCTTCTCGTACGGAGTGTCGGCATCGGCGGTGATCTCCGCGGTTCGCGATTCGAACTCGCTCGAGACGCCCTCGGGCGTCTGGAGGTAGTCGTCGGTGACCGACTCGGGATAGTCCGTGCCCGCGTCCCGGAGTTCACGCGGGCTGGGATCGATACTCGCGCTCTCGACGGCGTAGGTATCTCCCTCGAGAACCGGCGTCGTGGGGTGCACCTGACCGTGTCGAGAGACCTCCGCGTGTCGGGCGAAATCGCCCTCGATCGCGACCGGCTGGGGCGCCGTCGGCAGCACGCCGAGATCGGTCTCGGCGGTGATGGTCTGGCGAAATCGATCGGCGTCGCCGGGCGGCCCCTGGATGGAACCGTCGTAATCGCGCGGCTCGCCGGTTCGGACCCACTCGTCGCCGGTAAAGCGGTCGTAGACGCCCGTTCGCCAGTAAGAGGGCTGTTCGGACTCGACGGTAAAGCGCACCTCCGGCGAGAGTTCGACCGGTCCGCCGATCGCCGATCGCTCGGAGGACGAATCGATCGTGCCCTCGAGCGTCCCGGGATCGTTCCCGGAGACGCGCGATGACGTGCCCATATCGCCGGGAATGAACGAGACGGACAGCGAGAGGACGATGATCAGCGCGAAGAGAACGGCGAGCAGGTCCGCCTGGGCGACCGAGCCGTCGCGGCGCTCGAGTTCGCCGAAGCCGATGGCACCGATGGCGGCCATCGTTCCGAGCAGGGTGATCGTCGTGCCGGCGTCGCCGGTCAGGACGAGGAAGGCCAGTGCGAATCCGCCGGGGACGACGCTGAGAGCGTACCGACCCCGGACGGCGAGATACCACGAGAGGAACACGGGAGCGGGAACAAACGCGAGCGTCCAGACATCGGCCGCGACCATCCGGAGCAGCGGCAGGCCGACCACGAGCGACAGCGTATCCGAGAGGATGGCGTCGCTGGCCGAGAGCATGGCTTCGGCTCCGACGCCGCTGATCTCGAGGTAGTAGGCGAATCCGAACACACCAGCTGTGATCGCGGCGACCGTCGCGGTTCGCGGTCGGATCGCCCACGCGAATATCGTCGCCGCCACGAGCATACTGGCGACGAGGACGAGCAGCGATTGGGTGCCGCCGACGACGCGCGTCACCTCGCGGAGCACGCTCACGTACGATGCCGTGAGGACCAACACGCACCCACACGCGAGCAGCCGAAAGGTGCCGGCATCGATCGTTCGGCCGACGTCGAAATCGACCGTTCGGTCGCCGGCGTTCGAGCCCGATTCCGCGCTCATGTGGCCACCCCCGACTCGTCCTGGCCGGGACCGGTTCGCGTGCGTTCGCGACGCTGTCCTGTCACGCCGCGGTCCGCCGCGCGATCGGTGTCCGCGCTGTGCGTCTTCGTGAGCCGACCGAACGGGACCGCCCGGCCGTCGATGACGACCCGCGTTCCGTCTGCGTCGGCCTGAACCAACACGTCCGCGTCCCGTCGCTGTCGGTCTTCGAGTTCGCCGTGTCCGAGGACGGCGAACTGCGCGAGGAGTTCGTAGTGGTGTTCCTGTCCCGACCCCGGCGCGTGGTCGTCGTCCGGCGTGACGACGCCAACGCTCACGCCGCCCTCGAGTAGGTAGGTCGTGATGCTCGCGAGGGCCGTCGCCAGTTCGTCGTCCCAGCCGGGTGCGCATTCGGCGGCGACCGTGGCGGAGCCGGCTTCCTCGTCGGCGGTGTACTCCGTGACGACCAGATCGGCGTCGGTTCGCTTCGCGGCGGATTTCCAGTTGACGTCCCGCAGTGCGTCCCCGCGCTGGTACTCCCGCAGGTGGTCGAACTCCTTGCGATCCCGTCCGCTGATCGCCTCGACGAACGCACGGAGATCCTGTCCGGGCGCGTCCCAGAGGTCGTGGACGCGCGGATAGACGAGGACGGACGCCGGTTCCTCGTAGGTGAACCGACGATTGACGAGTCCGAAGACGTCGCTGATCGTGATCGTCAGCGGCCCGATTCGGTGCTCGCCCCGCTCCTCGAGTCGAATCTCGTAGCGAAACCGAGTGTCTCCGGCGAGGGTCGTCCGCAGAGCGGGCGCGGTTTCGCCGCTCCCGTCGCTGCCGGTATCGGCTGCTCCGTCCGAGTCGAGTTCGGTTACCGAGACCCCGTCACCGACGGTGTCACGAACGGTCGCCGAGACGGTTGTGCCGGTCTCGATTTCGGTCTCTACCGTTCGGCGAGCGCCGACAAATCCCTCGCCGACGGGGACGCGCCTGATCTCGGGACGGTCGGCCCGGTATGTCGTGATCAACCCGGCGGCCAGTACGACCAGCAGCGGCGTCACGATGGCGTTCAGCGCGCGCGGTCCGTACTCCCACGCCATCGCGACCGACGCTATCACGACGAGGACGGCGCTCCAGCCGCGGATCGTCAGCCCCATCGTTACTCGACTGCGACGCGCTCGAGGGCGTTCTCGACGATCGTTTTTCCGTCACGATCGCGGTTGTTCGTCTTGATTCGGTGGGGCAACACGACGACCGCCTCCGCCTGAACGTCGTCCGGGAGCACGTACTCGCGGCCGTTGACGACGGCTCGTGCCTGGGCCGCGCGAAGGAGGGAGATCGTGCCGCGGGGGCTGACGCCGATGTGACCGTGTTCGCGAGTGTAGCCGGCGAGTCGGGTCGCGTACTCCCGAACGGGAGACTCGACGCGAACGTTCGCGACGGTCTCGCGGGCCGCGACGAGCGTCTCGAGGTCGGCCACCGGCTCGAGGGAGTCGATCGGGTGGCGGCCGACCGTGCGGCCCAGCATCTCGGCTTCCTCCTCGGGATCGGGATACCCGAGCTGGAGTTTCTTCATGAACCGATCGAGTTCGGCGAAGGGCAGGTCGTAGGTCCGGTTCGGCTCGATGGCGTTTTGCGTCGCGATGACGGTGAAGGGATCGGGGAGTTCGCGCGTCGTTCCGTCGACGGTGACCTGTTCTTCCTCCATGGCCTCGAGCAGCGCGGACTGCGTTTTCGGCGGTGCGCGATTGATCTCGTCACCCAGCACGACGTTGCCGAAAACGGGGCCGCGCTGGAACTCGAACTCGCGAGTCTTCTGGTTGAACACGTTCACCCCGGTGACGTCGGCGGGGAGGAGGTCGGGTGTGAACTGCACCCGCCGGAACGTGCAGTCGACGGACGTCGCGATCGAGCGGGCGAGCATCGTCTTGCCGACGCCGGGGACGTCGTCGAGGAGGACGTGTCCGCGGCCCAGTATGGCGGTAACGACGTGCTCGATCGCCTCGTCGTGGCCGACGATCACGTCGGCGACGTTCGACTCGATATCGGCACAGAGGTCGGCGACCGTCGATACCTCGAGTCCGCCGTTCGTCGACCTCCCGGTCTGTGATGGGGGGGTAGCGTCGGTCATAGCTCGGATGCGTACGTCGGTGGGGACCTGGTCGAACCTCTCATTAGTACGTCAAAAGTGGTTCCGGACCATATGTTTTGCGTCGAGAAACTCGCTGTCGGCCGTCGCTCGTCGGGAACGCGGTCCGGAAAAACGGTGTCGCCCGACCGATGCGAGCACCGTCGCTGCCGGACTGACAGTCAGAGAACGATACTACTGTACTGAGCCTGCTTACAGGCGTTCGACGTTCGTCGCGCGCGGGCCTTTATCGGCCTGCTCGATGTCGAACTCGAGTTCCTGACCCTCCTCTAGGTCGGGACCCCCGATGTCCTCCATGTGGAAGAACACGTCCTCGTCCGCGTCCTCAGTTTCGATGAATCCATAGCCGCCGGTGTCGTTGAAGAAGTCGACCGTACCTTTCGCCATTGCAGGTGTACACACTCACGACTGAGATATAAACCTTCGGGAGCACATTCGCAAGCCCACCGAAATACCGGGCTGTATCCGCTGGGGCCGCCGATCACCAGGGTTTGCAGTCGGGACAGACGAACTCGCCGTCCTCGCGCCAGACGCGCCCGGTATCGGTTTCACAGCGACCGCAGGCGTAGGTTCCCCACGCGTACGTCGAGAGTTCGGAATCGCGTGACAACCGGCCGGATTCCGCGGCCTCCGCGGAGTCTTCGGGTGCAGTGGCTTTCGACATCGGCTCCCCGTCGTCTTCGCTCGAGTCCGCCTGACGGTCGGCAGTGTCGCCGGTCTCGGCTCGATCCACGGCCGAATCGAAATCCGAGAGTGTCGCGTCGTCGGTCACGGTCGCGTGTACGTCGGGGATGGGCTTATACTATCGGACAATACGGCCGTTCCGACCGCCCCGTGTCGCGACGACCCGCTATCGTTCCCAGGACGATACTGGACCGGCACGGCCAAGTAGCACCGGTAACAACCCTCGAATATGGACACCATCACACCGATGAACGTTCTCGTGGACAACATCACGGAGATGATCGAACTCTTCACAGACGTCGCGATGGGCGAGGGCCTCGCCCCGCTGCTCGTCCTGATCGGAACGATCCTGATCGTCTTTACGCTCGGCGTCTTCGGCGCACTCACTCTCGGCGCGATCGGCAGCCTCTTTTCCGCTAACTCGAGCTGAGTCCCCGTTCCAAACGCGCTTACTCGGCGTTGCACTCGGTCGCCATAGCAAGTGCTTCGCTCGCTCGTCCGACTGCATCCTCGAGATCCGGCCCCAGCGGCGAACCCACGACGATGCCGTCGACGTGTTCGAGCGCCGCTTCGAAGCGATCGGCGACCGTCTCGGTCGTCCCGGCGATACAGAACGCGTCGATCATCGCCGGCGTGACGTGGCCGAAGGCGTCGGTTAGCTCCCCCTGCTCGAGGGCGTCGCTGACAGCTTCCGCCGCCTCGCGGTCGATCCCGTGGCGCTCGAGGACGGGTTCTGCGGCCCCGCCGACGATGAACGCCACCGGCGGCCGGGCCGCCTCGCGAGCCTCGGTTTCGTCTCCGGCGACGCTCACGCTCGCGAACGCGAGCGACTCGAATTCGCCGTCTCGCGGGTCGCTGTGCGCCCCGCTCGATCGATCCGGTCGCTCGGCGAGCCCCCGTTCGATCTCTCCCGCCGCCCACTCGAGGTCCGCCGGATGGGCGGCGTTGATCAGCACGCCGTCCGCGTGTTTCGCGCTCATGCGAAGCATGTGCGGCCCCTGTGCGCCGACGTAGACCGGAATCGAACGCTCCTCGAGGTTGAGCGAGGCGTCTCGCGCGGTGAACGTTCCCTCGTGGGTCACCGTCTCGCCGGCCCAGAGGTCGCGGGCGACGTCGAACGTCTCGAGGACGCGCCGAAGCGGCTTCTCGCGGTCGATGCCGAGGTTCGCGAGCGAGGAACGGTCGCCAGCACCGACGCCGAAAACGGCACGGCCGTCGCTGAGTTCGTCGATCGTCGCCGTCTGGGCGGCGAGTTTCACGGGATGGGTCTCGTAGGGATTGATGACGCCCGGCCCGAGTCGGAGTTCGTCGGTCGCGTCGACCATCCGTGAGAGCGTAACGAACGGATCGCGGTTGAAGTAGTGGCTGCTCGCGAAGGCGATATCGAACCCCTCGGCCTCCGCGAGCGACGCCAACTTGGCGATTCGAGCCGGCGGGTGTTCGGGGGTGAGTTCGATGGCCCAGGTCGCGTCGGTCGCCGCCGCACCGTTGTCATCGGTCATGAGTCGTCGAACCTCCACTCCCGCAGCGCCCGTCGAACGAGGTCGTCCTCGACCGCTCTGAACAACTCGTCGCTGCCCTCGTGGTCGCCGAACTCCCAGTCGCGGACGACGACCGCGGGCGTCCCGCCGGCACCCTCGCCGGTTACGAGATTCGCCGCCGAGGAGAGTTCGTCGACCACGGACTGGACGGTGACGCCGAGTTCGTGGCCGTCGCGGTCGAGTTCGCCGCGCCAGTCCCGACTCGCCGGCGTTCCGGCCCAGCCGAGGGCGACGCCGCGCTGGCCGTGGCGGAACGGCCGGCCGCAGGTGTCCGTGACGATCACCGCGACGTCCTCGTAACCCCGTTCCGAGAGCGTCGATCGAATCCGCTCGGCGCTCTCGGACGGCTTCTTCGGCAGCAACAGGATGTCGTGGTCCGGCACGTTCGAGCGGTCGATCCCCGCGTTCACGCAGATGTGGCCGAAGCGCGTCTCGGTCAGCAGGAAGGGACAGTCGATCAGCAGTTCCGTGCTCTCTTCCAGGACCGCCTGTGCGAATCGCGGGTCCTTCTCCTCTCCCGCCACGTCGGCGATCCGGTCGGCGATCTCCCGTGCCCGGCCGCTGACGGGGTAGTCCTCGAGATTCGCCGTTCGTCCCTCGGCTTTCGAGACGATGGTGCTCGCGACGGTGAGTACGTCGCCGGGCTCGAGGGATGCCCGATCCGCGACGAGTTCGGCGATGTCGTCGCCGGGACGGATCTCGGGGAGATCCGCCACTGGTTCGAGTTCCATACCGAAGGGTGGGAAGGCGGCGTCAAAAACGCACCGTCACCGGAGAATGGGGCCAGCGTCGGGACCTCGAGTTCGCGGGCCGTCCCTCCCCGTTCGCTCTCGAGGCGCTCGCGTTGTGCTTCGCAACCGGCACGCGCCGTTCGGCCGGGAGTACGGCTCCGCGCACTCTCGCGCGGAGCCGTCCGACCCGGGGGAGGGCAGGCCGGCGGCCGTTCCCGGCGGACTGAAAGGGCGAGCGGTGCGAGGTCGAAGCGACCTCGAAGCGAAGCGGCGAAGCCGCGGAACGAGCGCTGCCGAGCCCTCGCGAGGGCTTTCGCCGGAGTAGCCGCGTTCGAGATGGTTTTTCAACCGATCAACCGCTCAACCGATAGACGTCCCTACACTCCGTACGCGCCTCGTATTCAGCTCGAGTCTCCCAACGGTCTCAACCCGGCGGAATCGCGGTGTTACGGAAAATCACGGAGAACGTCCCGCCCTTCAGAGCGGGGATGTCGAGTTTACCTCTGGGTCACGCCCGATCGCAGTCGAACAGCGCACCCGGCCCGTCGAGGTCGATCTCGAGCCCCGAACTCCCACAGACGTCCCACAGCGTCGCGCCGTTGCTCGTGATCACCGGCACCTCGAGTTTCGCCTTGAGAGCTTCGACGGCGGCCAGCGACCGGAAGTTCGTACAGGAGACGAAGACGGCGTCGAGATCGTCGGCAACGCCGCTCCCCACGTGCTCGAGCACCTGCCGATACGCGTCGTCGGCGTCTAACGCGCCGATCGCCGTGTTCTCCTCGAGTCCTCGCCCGTCGATCGAGACGACTTCGAACCCTGCGGCCTCGAGGAAGTCGCGCTCCTTCGCGTCGAGGTCGGCGGTGTAGGGCGTCACGACCGCGATCCGTTCGGCGTCGAGCGCCTCGAGCGCGCGGCTCACCGATCTGGCCGTCGCGACGGCGGGGACGCCGGCCGCCTCCCGCAGTTGCTCCTCGAGTTCCGCGTCGAACCCCGGTCCGTGGATCAGGCTGCCGGTGGTGCAGGCGTAGGCGACCGCGTCGACGTCGGCGTGGGAAAGCAACTCGGCGGCCCGCGCCGCATCGTCGCTCATCGCGTCCAGCGCGTCGACGGTCACCGACTCGAGTTCCATCCGCGCGGCGTGGACGGTGATTTCCTCGGGCAGCCACCGCCGGAACTCCGGTTCGGCCGTCGCGTTCGAGGAGGGAACGATCAGCCCGAGTCGGCCCTGTACGGGTGTGCCGTTCGCGTCGGGTCCCACGGCGATCACACCTCCTCGTCCGACTCGGTTCGTTTTCCAGCGGCGCGGTCGGTCTCGAGCGCCGCCGCATCGCGCTCGTTCGGCTCTCCGTGTCCACCGCCGCCGGGCGTCCGGACGGCGACCGTCGCCCCGGCGTCGACGTCGACGGTCGTCTTCGCGGGCACCGGCTCTCCGTCGATCAGGTTCTCGCCGAGTGCGCCGTTCTCGCCGCCTGCGACGCCCTTCGGCGCGTGGCGACGCCGTTCGGTCAGCAGCGACACCGTCGCGTCCGTCTCGACGGTGACGGTTCGCTCGAGACCCAACCCACCCCGGAACCGACCGCGGCCGCCGCTGTTCGGGCGGAGCGCGTAGCGCTCGACCCGGAGCGGATACTCGGTCTCGAGGGACTCGATGGGCGTGTTCAGCGTGTTCGTCATGCCGACCTGCACGCCGTCCATCCCGTCGCGATCGGCTCGAGCGCCGAAGCCGCCGCCGATGGTCTCGTAGTAGGTGAACGAGCCGTCGCGCGCGCCGATGGTCAGGTTGTTCATCGTTCCCTGGCCCTGGGCGGGTACGCGTTCCGGTGCGGCTCCCGCGAGCGCGGTGAAGACGACGTCCGTGACGCGCTGGCTGGTCTCTACGTTACCGCCTACGACCGCCGCGGGCGGCTCCGGATTCAGGAGCGATCCTTCGGGCGCGTGCACGCTAACGGGCTCGTAACAGCCGTGATTCGGCGGGATCTCGGGGTCCGTGATACAGCGCACGACGAAGTAAACCGCGCTCTTTGCGACCGCGATCGGGGCGTTGAGATTCCCCTCGAGTTGCCCCGCGCTCCCCGCAAAGTCGACGTCGACCGTCGTTCCGTCGATCGTCACCGCCACCGTAATCTCGATATCGTCGTCGGTGACGCCGTCGCCCTCGAGGCGGTCGCTCGCCTCGTAGGTGCCGTCGGGCAGCGCCGCGATCTCGTCTTCGATCCGCTCGCGGGAGTAGTCGATGACGGTGTCGAACCCCCGAAGCACCGTCTCGCGGCCGTGCTCTTCGAAGAGCGCCGCGAGCCGGGTTTCGGCGCGTTCGTTCGCCGCCAGTTGCGCGCGCAGATCGGCCCGGCGCTCGGTCGGGTTGCGGATGTTCGCGAGGATCAGCGACTGTACGTCCGTACGACGTTCGCCACCCTCGACGAGTCGGGTCGGCGGGAGTCGAAGCCCCTCCTGATAGATCTCCTGCGCCCCGGCGGGCATGCTGCCGGGGGTCATCCCGCCGACGTCGGCGTGGTGGGCTCGCGAGACGGCGAAACCGACGATCTCGTCGGCTGCGTCGCCGTCGGTTTCGCTTTCGCCAGCCCCGCTGTTCCCGGGTGCGATGGGCGAGACCATCGTCACGTCCGGCAGGTGCGTCCCGCCCGTGAAGGGGTCGTTGAGGACGAAGACGTCGCCGGGCCGCGGATCGTACTCGAGCACCGCATCGACGGCCGCGGGCATCGCCCCGAGGTGAACCGGGATGTGCTCGGCCTGCGCGATCATCCGCCCGTCGGCGTCGAACAGGGCCGTCGAGCAGTCCCGGCGCTCCTTGATGTTCGGCGAGTACGCGCCGCGGATCAGCGTCTGTCCCATCTCCTCGGCGACGCTCTCGAGTTGATTCCGGAGGACCTCGAGGGTCACCGGATCGATGCTGTCGTCGGAATCGTTTTCGGTGTTCGTCTCTCTCGTCATCGCTCGCTCACCTCCTCCTCGTCCGCCGTTCGACTCATCACGAGCGTTCCGTCGTCGAGAATTTCGCCGCCCCAGTTCGGCGGGACGACGGTGGTGCTCTCGGCTTGCTCGAGGACCGCCGGACCCGAAACCGTCGTCCCCGACTCGAGGCGATCGCGGTCGTAGACGGTCGTCTCTCGCGGCCCGGTACCGCTCTCGCCGGTGCCGGGGAACTGCGCTTCTCGGGTACCGAGGCGGGCGTCGCCCGTCCCGTCGTGGCGGACCGCGGGCTCCGTCCCCGGGATCGTCGCCGTCGCGCGCAGGTTGACGACCTCGAGCGATTCGTCCATCGCGTAGCCGTACGCGCGCTCGTGGGCCTCGTGGAACCGTTCGGCCACCGCCGTCGCATCGAACGACTCGTCGACGGGAACGGTCAACTCGAAGCTCTGACCCGCGTATCGACAGTCCGCGGCGCGTTCGACCCGCGCCGCGTCCGGATCGGACGCGTCCGCGAGCACGTCGGCGACGAGGCCGTCGTACACCTCCTCGAGTTCGGCCGGATCGGCCGTGTCAAGTTCGACGCCCACCGTTCGCACGGCGTCGTAGCTCTCGTCGGCCGCGAGCAGTCCGAACGCGGAGAGCACGCCGCCCGGTCGCGGGACGACCACCCGATCCACCTCGAGCGAGTCAGCCAGCGCGGCGGCGTGCATCGGTCCCGCACCGCCGAAGGCGACGACGGCGAATTCGCGGGGATCGTGCCCTCGCTCGACCGTCACCGCGCGAATCGTCCGGGTCATCGTCGCGTTCGCCACGCGGTAGACCCCGCGGGCTGCTTCGAGCGCGCTCTCGAGGCCGGCTTCGTCGGCCAGTCGCTCGAGGGACGCGCGGGCGGCCTCGACGTCGAGGGTCATCTCGCCGCCGAGCGCGGTCTCGGGACCGATGTAGCCGAGCACGACGTTGGCGTCGGTCACGGTCGGCTCGGTGCCGCCGCGGCCGTAACAGGCGGGTCCGGGGTCGGCGCCTGCGGAGCGCGGGCCGACGCGCAGCGCACCGCCGGCGTCGACCCACGCGATCGACCCGCCGCCCGCGCCGACGGTGTTCACGTCGACTATCGGCGTCCGGATCGGCAGCCCGTCGATCTCGGCGTCGGTCGTCCGCTCGGCCCGGCCGTCCCGGACGAGGCTCACGTCGCTCGAGGTTCCGCCCATGTCGAAGGTGACCAGCCCCTCGACGTCGGCGTCGTCGACGGTCGCCGCAGCGCCGACGACGCCCGCGGCGGGGCCGGACAGCGTCGTCGTGACCGCGTGTTCCCGAACGGTTTCGGGATCGGCGATGCCGCCGTTGGCCTGCATGATCCGCGGTGCGGGAATCCCCGCGTCCTCGGCTTCGTCGACCAGTCGACCGACGTAGCGGTCGATCGCCGGCCGAACGTACGCGTCGACCGTCGTCGTCGACGTGCGCTCGAACTCGCGGAACTCCGCGAGCACCTCGTGGGAGGCCGAAACCGGAACCTCGCACTCCTCGCGCAGCGTCTCGGCGACGAGGCGCTCGTTTTCGGGGTCGGCGTAGGCGTGCAGGAGGCAGACGGCGACCGCTTCGACGTCCGACTCGCGCAGCGTCGCCGCGAGGTCGCGAACCTCGTCGGGATCGGCCGGCCGCTCGATACCCTCGGTCGTCGTTCGCTCCCCGATTTCGAACCGGCGCTGGCGCGGGACGAGGGGGTCCGGCTTCTCGGCCTCGAGATCGTACAGATCCGGACGATTCTGCCGACCGATCTCGAGGACGTCCCGGAACCCCTCGGTCGTGACGAGCGCCGTCTTCGCGCCGCCGCGCTCGAGGAGGGCGTTCACCGAAACGGTCATCGCGTGGGCGAACGCGTCGATCTCGCCGGGGTCGATAGCCGCTCGGTCGCAGGCCTTTCGGATGCCCTCGAGGACGCCGAGTTGCTGCGGATCGGTCGTCGGCACCTTCGCGGTGACCAGACGATCGTCGACGGTAAGCGCCACGTCGGTGAAGGTGCCGCCGACGTCGACCCCGATCCGGGTGTCGTCGCTCGAGCGGCGGCCGCCGTCGGCGCGCAGGGCGGTTGGGCGATCGCCGCCGTCGGTTCGCGCGGTGTGGTCGTCCATCGATACGTTCGAATTCGTGTCGCAGTCGTTTGAATTCATTCGCTTAGAGGATCAGCACGTCGTAGAGCGTCTGCAGACCGATTCCGACCACGACGAGCGTGACGAGCCCGCCGAGGACGTTCTGGAGGGTCGTGTTCGTGTGTTCGCCGAGCAGTTCGTCGTTGTTCATCGCGTAAATGAGGAAGACGGCGAGAATCGGCAACAACAGGCCGTTGGCGACCTGCGCGAAGACGATGACCTCGACCGGGTTGTAATCCAGCGCCGAGAAGACGATGCCGGTGCCGAGGATCGTCATCCAGATCGCGCGGAATCGAGTCGATTTCAGGTCGTGCTCCCAGCCGAGCACACCGGCGGTCGCGTACGCTCCCGCCAGCGGCGCGCTCATCGCGCTCGTGAAGCCGGCCGCGAAGAGTCCGATCGCGAAGAAGGTGAGCGCGTAGCCGCCGAAGACCGGCTCGAGCTGGTCGGCCATCTCGCCGACGTTGCCGATCTGGGTTCCCTCGGGGAACACCGCGGCGGCCGTGACGACGATCGAGGTCGTGATGAGCCCGCCGACGAGGATCATTCCGATCGTATCGGTGCGACACTCCGCGAGGTCGTCGGGGCCGTCCCAGCGCTCCTGGACGGTACTCGCGTGTAAGAACAGGTTGTAGCCGACGACGGTGGTCCCGACGAGACCGGCGATCAGATACGCCGAACCCTCGGGAACCGTCGGCACGAGGCCGCCGCCGAGCGCGCCGAGGTCGGGTCGGACGATGATCGCGTTGAGCACGAACGCGAGGCCCATGACGGTGACGAGACCGATGAAAACCCGTTCGATCAGCTTGTAGTTGCCCGACCACAGCAAGGCCGCGGCGACCAGCCCGATCGCTGGCCCCCAGACGTTCTCGCCGACGCCGGTGATCGTCGCGAGGCCGGCGGCCCCGCCGACGATGTTCCCCGTCTGGAACGCCGCCGTGCCGATGCCGATCGCGCTCACGACGAGCGCGATAGTCGCGCCCCTCGCGATCGGGTTCGAGAACTCGCCGCGAAACGCCTCGCCCAGTCCTTCCTTCGAAATCAATCCCAGTCGCGCGCTCATCTCCTGCAGCACGATCGTCGCCAGGATCGAGAACGCGATCGTCCACACGAGCAGGTACGCGTACTCCGCCCCGATGACGCTCGCGGTCGTGACGGTTCCCGGACCGACGAACGCTGCCGCAACCAGCGCGCCCGGCCCGATCGCCTTCAGTCGGTCTATGACTCCCATGTTACACCCATGATGTATGTCCACACACAACCCTCTCCGAAGCGGGCAAAAAGGTTGTTAAGAACCGGACATACGAATCGAACCTGCGATTCGGAGTTGGTGATCGTCGTATGAATTCGTATGAACTCGTGTGAGGCGGTGGTTTCGTCGACGTCAGTCGCTCGAGCGTTCGGTCACGATCACCTTCGAGACGCCCTGGTCGACGTCGATCTCCGTCGGCATGTCGACCGTACTGCGTTCGATAAAGCGCGTCATGAACCAGCGGATCGCCTCGGAGGGGAAGACGATGTGGTAGACGTCGTCTTCCTCCCGGCGAACGTCGAGAAAGCCACAGAACGAGAGCCACTCGAGCAGTTCGCCGACCTCGTCGAACCGGGCCGCGTACTCGCGGGCGTGATAGTCCGAGACCCGATCGGCCGCCTCGATGAACGCCGGATCGGGATCGTCCCCCGCGTAGCAGTGCTCGAGAAAGGCGTGAAGGAAGTCGACGTCCAGCAGCACGTGTTCGCCCGAGGTGAGCATCTGATAGTACTGTTCCAAGTTGTCGCTCGGCCGTCCGCTCGCCGCCTCGAAGTTCGCGGCGTAGAAGGCGAGCGCGCGGCGGACGATCTCGCTCTGTCCCTTCCCCGTCTCGGCCAGCAGCGTCTCGAGTGCCGCGTGCGAGTCCTCGTCGAGCGAGACGGTTACGCGCTGTGTCATGCTCTCACGTGGAACGCGAGACGGGTATAGTTCACGGCACGTCCCGTACGACTCAGCGTCCGTCGCGACTCCGATACCCCCCGAACCGACCGGATTTGGGCCCGAAAGCCGAAAGCGATTCCCACCGGCCGACCGTCGGCTCGCGTATGAGCGATCGATCGGGGAGCGAAAGCGGAAGCGACCGCGGGAGCGAGGACGAACCGAGCCGCGTCGTCACCGCGTTCCTTCGAAATCGTGGCGAAGTACTGCTGTTGCGTCGCAGCGACACCGTCGGCACCTACGCCGGCCGGTGGGGCGGCGTCTCCGGCTTTGCGGAAGGCGATCCCGACGAGCAGGTCCGCGCCGAAATCCGCGAGGAGACGGGCCTCGAACCGGGCGACACCGTTTCGTTCGTCCGCTCCGGTCGACCGGTTCAGTTCGAGGACCCGGATATAGAGCGCGAGTGGATCGTCCATCCCTTCCTGTTCGATTGCGACACCCGCGAGGTCGAACTGAGCGAGGAACACGACGCCCTCGAGTGGGTCGCGCCGACCGAGATGCTGCTCGGCGGCGGGGACGCGGACGGCGACCGCGAGACGGTCCCCGAGCTGTGGACCGCCTACGAGCGGGTCGCGCCGACCGTCCGATCGATCGCGGCCGACGACGAACACGGCGCTGCATACCTGTCGATCCGCGCGCTCGAGGTGGTGCGCGACCGCGCGGGGTTGCTCGTCGGGGAGCGCGCCGACGCGGGAGCGGATCCGGACGGAGAGTGGGACGAACTCGCCGAACTCGCCGGCCGAGTACTCGAGGCTCGACCCTCGATGGCCGTCCTTCGCAACCGGGTCAATCGGGCGATGGCCGACGCGACGGCGGACGCCGCGCCCGATGGCGAACCCGCCAGCGCACCGGCCGTCCTCGAGTCGGCGGTCTCGAATATCGATCGCGCGCTGTCGGCCGACGACGACGCGGCGACGAACGCGAGCGAGCGCCTCGAGGGGGCCATCGCGACCCTCTCGCGGTCGGGGACCGTTCTCGAGGCACTCCGCGGCGGCGACCCGTCGCGGGTGTTCGTCGCCGAATCCCGGCCGGCGCGGGAGGGGATCGCCGTCGCCGAGGAACTGGCGGCAGACGACGCGATCGACTGTCCCGTGGCGGTCCACACCGACGCCGCTGTGGCGCACGTCCTCTCGAGCGAGGAGGTCGATCAGGTCGTGGTCGGCGCGGATACGGTGCTCGCCGACGGCTCCGTGGTGAACAAGACCGGCACGCGGACGCTGGCGCTCGCCGCCGCTCGCGAGGGGATTCCGGTATCCGTCGTCGCCGCGACCGATAAGCTCTCGACCCGCGAGGAGACGAACCTCGAGTCCGGCGCTCGTTCGGACGTGTACGACGGGGAGGCGTCGATCGACGTGCTGAACCCGACGTTCGACGTGACACCTGCGGATTGCGTTACCGAGTTCATCACCGAGCACGGGGCACTCGATCCCGGCGCTCTCGAGGGCGTGGTCGAAGCGCTACGCGGGTTCGAAGGGTGGCGCGATCGGTAGCGAGAAGCGATAGACGGAAACCCCTCGAGGGCGTACTCGACGACGGCGGCTGTGACGAACTGTTACCCCCTCTGAGCCCCTTGTGACGAGGATTTTTCCTGAGCCGCCCTTTCGAAGTACCCGGCGACGGCACCGTCTCTGAACCGTCCCCTCAGTAGTTCCAGTAGTCGACCGACTTCGCGGATCGATTGTCAGTAGAGGCGAAGAACGGTGCACTCACCGCGAGCGACCGAAGGGAGCGAGCGGGCCGACGACCGACCCGGAGGGGAGGGAGGAGTGCTTTTCATCAACGTTTTGCCGAGCGATCGAGCGCCAGCGAGGGAGCGCAGAGCAAAAGGTTAGCCCACCGAATGAACACTATCCTTTGTCCGACGCAGACTCCAGCAACGATGCCGAAGGCGAGTCTTCTCTGGAAAGGTTCAACTCGAGTTCGTCCGTACCCACACCCATGCAATTCGAACTCGAGCGACTCGGGGTTCACGATTCGGTCGACGCGGTGTTTCCGCCGTCGGAACTCGCGGGATTCCTGTCGGGACTTCCGGTTCCCGTCGACGTCATCGGCGACGACGAGATCGGGACCTGCGACGCCGTCGTCACCCTCGAGTACCGCGAGGCGTTCCTCGGCCTGAACTGGGTTCACTCCATTCAGGCGGGCGTCGATCGGTTTCCGTTCGACGACTTCGAGGCCAACGGCGTCGTTCTCACCAACAGTACGGGGATTCACGACCGGACCGTCGGCGAGACGGTCGCAGGGTACCTGCTGGCGTTCTCCCGGCGACTGCACGATCACGTCGCCGACCAGCAACAGCGCCGGTGGGACCGCCCCGAGTGGGACGAGGCGTTTACCCTCCCGGGGACGACCGCCTGTATCGTCGGCACCGGGACGCTCGGCCGCGGCGCCGCGGAAACCCTCGGCGCGCTCGGCGTCCGTGTGACGGGCGTCCGGCGATCGGGCGACCCGGTCCCCGGCTTCGAGGAGATCCATCCGAACGACGAACTACTCGAGGCTATCGCCGACGCCGAGTTCGTCATCGTTACCGTGCCGCTGACCGACGAGACGCACCACCTCTTCGACGCCGAGGCGTTCGCTGCCATGCGCGACGACGCCTACTTCGTCAACGTTGCCCGCGGCCCGGTCGTGGACGAGGCGGCGGTAATCGAGGCCCTCGAGTCGAACACCATCAAGGGTGCAGCGCTGGACGTCTTCGAGGAGGAACCGCTGCCCGAGGACTCCCCGCTGTGGGAGATGGACGAGGTGATCGTCACGCCTCACTGTGCGGCCTACACGCGGGACTACTTCCGCGACATCGGCGAAATCGTCCTCGAAAACGCGGATCGACTCGCGGACGGCGACGCGCTCACGAACCGCGTCGTCTGAGTCGCGCTCGAATTAACCCCATCGTCGTCCGAATCGCGTCGAATTACCCCAACCGCCGTCCGAATCGCGTCGAGTTACAGTCGATCGTCGTCCGACTGCTGGCGTCGCCGATAGACGGCCCCAGCCGTCACCCCGGCCGCCGCGAGGATTCCCGACCCGGCCAGAATGGGCGTTCGATTCTCCCGAACTGTCGAGCCGAGCGAGCCGTCGGTCGCTGGCGACTCCGCGTCGTCGGAGTCGGATTCCGTCCCCGTTCCGCCGTCGCGCTCGTCGCCCGCGCCGTTCTCGCCGGATTCGTCGGCAAGCGCCTCCCGAAGCGTGACGATCTCGAGGTCGCGCGCTTTCGCCTCCTGAATCGCGAATCGGACGCGCTCGGGCGTCGTCTCGTCGAATTGGCTGTGTCCGACCACGATCCCGAGGTGGTCGCCCGCGGCGACGTCGTCGTAGAAGCGCTCGATTTCGCCCCTGTTCACCGACTGTCCGTCGATGCTCGAGCGTCCGAGTTCGTGCGGATCGAGCCCCTCGAGCGGGTTCAGCCCGTTTCCGCTGTGGTTTGCGAAGGCGGCGTAGTGATCCCGGATGAGTTCGTCGGCGAACCCCTCGCCGCGGCCGAACGGCGAGACGAAGGAGTCGACGGTGACGCCCATGTCCTCGAGCGCGTCTTTCGAACCGACGACCTCCTCGCGGACGCGATCGTCGCTAAAGCGCGCGAACGCGGTGCCCGCGTCGAACGCGTCGCCGACCGGTTCCGCGAGGTCGAGGTAAATCCCGGTCTCGTCGCGGTCGCCGCCGGCGATGGCGTTCTCGACGGTCCGATCGCCGTCGCTGATCACGATTTCTTCGCCCTCGTGATGACCGAGGAAGCTGCCGTCGAGATAGAGCCGTTCGTCGTCCGATTCGGCGGGCTCCGTCAGGTAGAGATTCCCGACCGCGACGTGGCCGGCGGTGTGCGACATGATTTCCCAGCCTTCTGCCTCCATCTCTCGAAGGTGCTCCGGAAGCAGCCCCCAGGAGGTGTCGATGTAGTCGACGACGGCCGAACAGCAGGCGGGGACGCCCTCCTCCTGGTGGATGGGGAACGTGTCGGTCCAGTCCTCGCGCCGGCTATCGTCGTAGACGAACACGACCTGACCGCCGGTGCTCGCTCCGGTGGAGCCGACGACCGATCCGGTTCCGGACCCGACCCCGGCCACCGCCAGTGCGCCCGCCGCTCCGAGCCGACAGGCCTCGCGTCGCCCCAGTTCATCCATCACTCCCACCCGCCGTCTTCGGCCGGTTTCGTGTGCGCTGCTCGTCGGAGCGTCGGCGAAGCGTATCCAAACTGCACGCTGAGATCCATAGATACGAATCGGAGCCACGTAGCCGTTATTATTGTACCGTTAAGCGCTCGAACAGCGGGGAACCGGATCGTAGAAGAGCGAGCGGTTAGCGTCTGTACCCGCGGTCGACGTCGTCGCGTGTCGGCGAGGAACTGGGCGACGACGCCCACACCGCCTTTCGGTCGCCCGTGCCGGGATCGGCGCGGACACCAACACGGCAGACCGCAAAGGGAACGGTCGTTAGAAAAACTTGAACAGGTCGTCGCGCTGTTGCTCGTGCAGTCGGTCGCGGACGGCCTCGTTCAGGGAGCTGATTTGTCCGTTCTTGGCGGTGATCGGGGCGATTGTTTCCTGCCACTGTTTCCACGGCGGGAGCAGGCCGAGGCGGTCGCAGAGTTCGTTCAGCCGCTCGTCCCTGTCGTCGACCTTGTCCATCTTGTTGACGGCGACGACGGTCGGCACGCCGAGTTCCCGCAGGAAGTGAAACATCTCGACGTCGTAGGGGATCTCGTCGGGACCGGAGTGGCGGTCGATGATGTCGACGACGCTCTTGCCGTCGACGACGAGGATCGCGACGAGGATGTTGTCGGCGTACTCCTCGAGATAGCGGACGATTCCCGTCTTGATCTCCTCGCGGTGGTCCTCGTGGACGCCGCTCATGAAGCCGAAACCGGGCAGGTCGGTGATGACGAAGTCCTCGGGAGCCCAGTCGTAGTGATTCGGTTCGCGGGTGACGCCGGGTTTCCCCCCGGTGTCGAAGCTGTGGCCGGTTATCTCGCGCATGAGCGTCGATTTGCCCACGTTCGAGCGACCGACGAGGGCCACTTCGGCGTCTCGGTCGGGGCGCGTGTCGAACATACGCCACCGTAGGTGCGTCCCGTGTTTATATACACCGTGTCGGCTCGCCCGTCCGCCCCTCGAGCCGCCGTCTCGTCGACTCGAAACCGATCGACAGACCGGCGAAAGCGCCCCAAGTTATGACCCCGGGGGTATTCAGCCACTCGTGTGCGGCTCGTACAGCTGACGGTTCCGACGGGAAAGCGCCAACTGATCCTCGAGCGACTCGAGGAGCGCGGAATCGACTACGTGCTGACCGACGAGAACAGCAATCGAGACTACACCGCCGTCGTTTACTTCCCCTTACCGTCACCGGCGGTCGAACCAGTTCTCGACGAGTTGGACGAGGCGGGCGTCGACGAGGATGCCTACACGGTCGTCGTCGACGCGGAAACGGTCGTCTCACGCCGGTTCGAGTCGCTCCGCGAGGAGTACGAAAACGGCGACGTCGCGACCGATCGGATCTCGAGACAGGAACTCGAGGCCGAGGCCGATTCGCTGACGCCGACGTTCGCGGTGTACGCGATCATGACGGTCATCAGCGCCGTCGTCGCGACGGCGGGGCTCTTGCTCGACTCGCCCGCCGTCGTCGTCGGTTCGATGGTGATCGCGCCGCTGATCGGCCCGGCGCTCGGATTGTGTGTCGGCTCGGTGATCGCCGACGAAGAACTGTTCAAAGAGAGTCTGCTCTACCAGATCGTCGGCATCGTCCTCGCGATCGGTGCAGCGGCCATCTTCGCCTGGCTCGTTAGGATGACGAATATCGTCCCGCCGGGACTCAATATCGGTTCGGTCGGAGAGATTTCCGAACGGCTCGCACCGGACCTACTCTCGCTCGTGATCGCACTCGGCGCCGGCGTCGCGGGGATCATCAGTATCGCGACGGGGACGTCCGTCGCGCTCGTCGGCGTCATGATCGCGGCGGCGTTGATTCCGCCCGCCGCGGCGGCCGGCATCGCCATCGCGTGGGGACAGCCGTCGGCTGCGATCGGTTCGACGGCACTCGTGTTGGTCAACGTCCTCTCGGTGAACCTCGCCGGCCTTCTCACGCTGTGGTGGGCCGGCTACCGCCCGGAGAACCTGTTCTCGCTCGGTGAAACCCAACAGCGCGTCCGCAGGCGGGTGATCGGTCTGGCCGTCATCGTCCTCGTCTTCGCGATGTTTCTCGGTGCCATCACCTACTCCTCGTACGCCGTCGCGACCTTCGAGGAAAACGCCCGCATCGAGACCGAAATGGTCCTCTCCCAGGAGGAGTTCGCCGAGTACCAACTCCTCGAGTTCGAGGTGATCATGGACGACGACTACCCGTTCGTCGGTCCGGAGCGCGTGATCGTCACGATCGGCGGGCCACAGGGCGAGATATCGCCGGCGCTGGCCGACACGTTGTACGAGCGGATCAATCGACACGCCGACAACCCGGTGGGGGTCGAGATCAGATCCGTCGGGATCACCGAGCGCTAGGGAGGCGCGTTCGCCGGCCGGAAACCCATAGGCGTTCGATTCTCTCCGACAGCGATTCCTCGAGTCCGGCACAGATCGGTCGGGATCGTCAGGATACGAGGCGGGATGCGCTCGAGACCGAATCACCGACGAAACCGGTCGAAGCGCGACGTCCGCCCGTCGGTGCTGTCCGAAGCGGGTTCGGCGTCGGAATCGGACTCCGTCGCGGTCTCGGAACCCGTCCCGAGGACAGCGTCTGCGTTCGCCGTTTCTTCCGCGTCCGTAGCCGCGCTGGCGCTCGCATCGGAGTTCGACCGCCTGCGAGGCAGTCGGCGTCGAATCCAGGCTCTCGGCCCGCCGATCCGGTTCACGAGGTACGTCGGGAAGTAGAGGACGAGCGCGCCGAGCGTCAGGTAGCCGACCGCCCAGGTGTACCGTCCCGTTCGGAGCGACTCGAGGCCGAGGAAGAACATCGGCCCGGCCATCGAAAAGCCGACGGCGGTCTGGAGCATCCAGAGGATTCCCGGTCCGTTCATCGCTGCTGTGGACTCGTGCGCTGGCTTCGATCGCGGTTTCGACGGCTCGCCGGCACGACTACTCCTCGAACGGAAGTTTCGGCCTGTGGTCGATCGCGTCGACGGCCGCCCTGAGAACCGTTTCGACGTCCTCGCCCGTTTCGACGCTCATGGTGTAGTCGGCGTTCATCTCGTCGGCCAGACTGTCGTCCCACACGTCGGTGCGGTCGACCTTGTTCGCAACCGTGAGGACGGGAACGTCCTCGAACTGGGCGGCGATCGAGTCTCGAAGCTCGAGTTGGGAGGCGAGCGGGTAGCCGCACTCGGCGCTCGGATCGAGCATGACGAGCATGCAGTCGGCGAGGTGTTCGACGGCGCTGACCGCCTGGGATTCGATCTCGTTGCGCTCCGCCGGTGGACGATCGAGCAGGCCCGGCGTGTCGACGATCTGGTAGCGAACGTGATCACGCATCGCGGACCGTTCGGTCCCCTCCGATTCGGCGGACAGGTCCGCCCCCTCGAAGTGGCCGAGGCCGATTCCGCGGGTCGTAAAGGGGTACGACGCCGTCTCGCCGCGGGCGTTCGTGACGTCGTTGACGAACGAGGACTTGCCGACGTTGGGGTAGCCGGCGACGACGATCGTCGGCTCGTCGGGGTTGATCTCGGGCAGGTCCCGCAGGTCGTTCCGGGACTTGTTGATGTACAGCAACTCGTCGTCGACCTGCTCGACGATGTCCGCCAGGCGCGCGAAGGCCTGCTTTCTGAACTTCCGAGCCGTATCGACGTCGGTCTTGCGCAGCTTTGGCTGGTACTCCTGGTGGATCTCGCGGGCCTTGCGGCTGGCCCACATCACCTCCGAGAGGCTCTGTCGGAGCTCGTCGACGTCGACGATCGCGTCCGCGAGTTCGTAATAGAAGGGGTGGACGTCGTCCTCGTACTCGAAGTCCGGCCACGCCGTGACCACGTTCTCGAGGTTGTCTGAAATGATGTTGGCCGCCACCTGGAGCATCGACTGCTGGGCCTCGAGGCCGCCTTTCGCATTCCCGGCCCGCGCTGCCCGCGAAAACGCTTTGTCGATCAGCTCTTCCGACGTGGGCGTTGTCGGAAGGTCTTCGAAAATCATACCCGACACTAGATCCCCCGCTCATAAAAGGTCGTTCGTTACGTACCGGCGGAAATCACCGCGGGATTATATCCCGTCCGACTGTTTAGATGGCACATGCACGTTTGTTGTTTCGTTTCCGGCGATCTCAGAGTGAGGAAACGGCTCCGGTCACTCGAACGAGAGAGCCGCGAGGTGACGATCACCGTCGTGGACGCGACGGACGTGGACGACTGGGACCGGACGGAATCGGTCGACTGCGTGCTCTGTCACGAGAGCGTCTCCTCGCCGGAGATCGACCGGATCCGATCGGAGTGGCCGGCCGTTCCGTTCGTTTACGTGATCGCTGATCGCGGCGAGGGGTTCGAGGAGGGAGTGATGTCCGAGTTGCGTCCCGTCGACGACTGGGTGGGCGAGGACCGACTCGTCGCGGAGCCGTCGTTCGTCGTCGCTCGTCTCCGCCGAACGGTCGAACGGGCGGAGGTACTGTCGGGTGTGCGAGAACGCGCCGCTCACTTCTCCGGCCTCGTCGAAAACGCGTCGGACCTCGTCACGGTTCTCGACGAAAACGGTGTGGTCCAGTATTTGAGCCCGTCTATTTCCGACATTCTGGGCTACGAACAGGACGAACTCGTCGGCGAGTACGCGTTCGACTACATTCACCCGGACGACACGGACCACGCTGCGGAGGTCTTTTTCGAAGGCGTCGCATCCGAAGGGAGCCGTACCGGTCGTGCAGTGTTCCGGTTTCGACACGCAAACGGATCGTGGATCTCCCTCGAGGGAGTCGGCCGGTCGATTCCAGCCGACACCACCGCCGATACGGAACGCGACGGCCGCGAGTTCGTGGTCATCTCCCGAGACATCACGGAGATGGGAAAGACGATCGAGGAACTGCGGAGCACGCGCGATCAGTTGCAGGTTATTCTCGACAACACGACGGCAGTCGTCTACATGAAGGATCTCGAGCAGCGGTATCTCTACGTCAACCCGGCGTTCGAGCAACTGTTCGATCGGTCGCGTGAGGAGATACTCGGAAAGCGATCGGAGGACCTCCATCCGGCGGTCAACGTCGAGCAGATCAACGAGATGGACCGCGAGGTGCTCGAGAAGGGACAGTCGAACAAGTACGTCGAAGATTTCCGGATCCAAGGCAAGCGCCGGGTCTTCTTCAACGTCCGAGCGCCGCTGTTCGACGCCGACGGCGATCCGTACGCGATCTACGGAATCGCCACCGAGATCACCGAGCGCAAGGAGCGCGAAGAGAGCATGCAGGCGCTCGCCCAGGCCGGGCCGCGGTTGCTGGAGTGCGAAACGATGGAGTCCGTCGGCTCGGTCGCCGTCTCAGTCACGAAATCGGTGCTGAACCAGCCGATCACCGCTATCCTGGTCCCCGACGAACGAGACGACGTGCTCCGACCGGCTGTGATGACCGACGAACTGATCGAGCAACTCGGCGACTCGCCGAGGATAAACGGGAGCGCGAGCGTCGCCTGGCGAGTGTTCACCACGGGTGAGCTGTACGCGTCGGGCAACGTCGACGCCGATCCGGAAGTGGAAGAGCCGACCGCGATCGCGAGCGAGATCATCGTCCCGCTCGGCGAGCACGGGGTACTACTCGCCGCTTCGACCGAACCTCGTGAGTTCGACGAACACGACCTCGAGTTCGCGACGATTTTGGGGTCGATGATCCAGGGGACGATCGACCGGGTCGACAGGGAACGACAGCTCCAGACGAAAAACCAGCGGTTGGGTGAGTTTTCGAACGTCATCGCACACGACCTCCGGAACCCGCTCGCCGTCGCGAAGGGGTACACCGAACTCGCACAGGACACCGGCGACGTAGCACACCTCTTGGACGTCGAGGAGGGTATCGAACGAGCGCTGTCGATCATGGACGGACTGCTCGCGCTCGCGCGGACCGGTCAGGGGGTCAGCGAGTTCGACTCGGCCACGCTCGAGCGTCTGGCCAGCGAGGCGTGGTCGTCGATTGAGACGTGCGACGCGACGCTACAGGTCGAGACCGACCGGACGGTTACCGCCGACCTAAGATGGCTCCGGCAGCTATTCGAGAACATGTTCAGAAACGCGATCGAACACGGCGGTACGGACTGTTCCGTTCGCGTCGGCTCGATCGACGGCGGCTTCTACATCGCGGATGACGGCCCCGGGATCGACCCGGAGCACCGAGATCGGTTGCTGGAGGGTGGAACCACCGATGGCGACGTCCGGTTCGGCTTCAAGATCATTCAGGATGTCGTCGGCGCACACGGCTGGGAGCTCTCGATCGGGGAGAGCGAGGATGGCGGTGCGAGGTTCGAAATCGTCGGCCTTCGGTAGGATCGCGCTCGGTATTTCGATCCACCGTCGCACTGCAACTCGAGATCTCGTTCCTCTGTGAGCGCCGCGAGCGGATCGATGCTCCCGCGTTCGGACGGACGACAGATGTCGATTGACCAGCCAGTTCCGGCCGACAGTATATCCGCATCGTCCGCGTACACTCGGTTATGACGAACTGGCGCGCGGTCATCGTCGGCTTCCTCGTCACGACCGTCCTCGGACTGTTCGGACTCGTCCTCCCCGGAATCGGCCAACTGGCCGCCGGACTGATCGGCGGCTTCGTCGCCGGCTACATGGCCGGCGGCGGTTTCGGACGGGGCTTCTGGCACGGCTTACTCGCGGGTTCGCTCGGCGGAATCGTTGCCGGGGTGCTCATCGCACTCGTCGTCGGCCTCGCCGGGTGGACGCTCGGCCCCATCGGTGGTGCCGTCTCCGGTGCGGCTGGGCTCGGGATCCTCGCCGTGGCCGTCGTCGTCTCGCTCGTGATGGCCCTCGAGAGCGCGATCGCCGGTGCCGTCGGCGGCGTGCTCAACCCCGATCGATCCGACCGCCGCCGGAGCGGCCCCGGGACGTACTGATCGTCGGCGCTTGAAGCAAGATACCGGCACGACGGAATCGGCGCTGTCAAACGGTACCTCGAGGCCGAAAAATCGGTTCGAGTTCCTCGGAGTAGCGTCGACGGGAGCCGCGGCTACCTCGATTCAGGCCGACGCCATCTCGCGACAGCTCTCGGCACACTTCGGGAGAATCTCCGCGCACGCCTGACAGTGCTCGTGATCGTGCTGAGCGCACTCCTCGGCGCATTCCTCACAGAGGTCCGCACAGATCTCCCCCAGTTCCTGGTGGTAACCCGAGTTCCGGGCCATCCATCGCGCGTGCAGCGCCGCGATATCCGCCACGTCCCGACAGAGCCGGATGCAACGGGCCATCTCCTCCCCCTCGTCCAGACAGGCGTCGGCACACCACTCGCAGACCTGGGCGGCCTCGAGACAGTTGTCGATACACTCTTGCATGTGGTCGTCCGCGTGGTCGATCTGTTGGAGCGCCATCGTGTGAACGAACGGTGAACACCGCCATCAAAGTTTGACGAGCGACTGCAAGGGCGACGGCCGGCGGTTCCGACGGGACCGACGCCGCGCCCGCAGCCGTCGGTTCTCAGCGCCGCGCCTCAAGTTCCGCCTCCAACTCCTCGAGGGACACGCCTTTCATCGAGAGCAACACGAGCAGGTGATAGACGATGTCGGCGGCCTCGTAGGCGATCTCGTCGTGATCGTCGTCTTTCGCGGCGAGAACGAGTTCGGTCGTCTCCTCGCCGAGTTTCTCAAGCACCGCGTTCTCGCCCTTCTCGTGGGTAAACAGCGAGGCGGTGTAGGAGTCCTCGGGGAGTGTTTCCTTGCGATCCTCGATCACGGCGAACAGTTCGTCGAGTGTGTCTTCCATCTACATTTCACCGGGTACGTTGCGAATATCCTCGAGTTGCTCGAACTTTTCGCTATCGTCTCGGCCGTCCTCGAACACGTCCTCGGTGATCTCGATCGGAACGTTCGTCCGGGCCGCCAGCGCGAGCGAGTCGCTCGGACGGGCGTCGATGACGGTCTCGCCTCTCGGCGTCTCGAGGTGGAGGTCGGCGATGTAGGTGCCGCCTTGCCCGTCGTCGCGTTCTTTGATCTCGTTGACGACGACGCGATCGATTCGGCTCCCCAGTTCCTCCATGACGTCGAGCAACAGATCGTGGGTCAGCGGTCGGCCGATGTCTTCGGCCTCGAGGCCACGGGCGATGCTCGTCGCCTCGGTGAATCCGATGAAGATCGGGACGACGTCGTCTTCGTCGTCGACGCTGAGGACGACCACTGGAACCGGTCCCTGTGGCGTCCCCGCGACGCGGACCGCGTCGATGGAAGCCTGCATATCCCTAGCGTCGCGTGCGGGAAAGAAAACACGTCCGGTCGCGAGTGCATGCACGTCCGGTTGCGAGTGCATACACGAGGGGTCGGGTGCCGGTCGACGCGAGGCCGCGTCGCGACACCTCGAGACGAGGCGTCGACGCGTTACTACGTCGACTTCTCGACGACGACGGTTCCGTCGCTCGAAACGGTCACACGACACCCTTCGTACGAAAACGAGACTTCGATCGGCTGCGCTCGGTTCGACACCACGAGGTCGGTGAGCGCTTCGGGGTCGACGGTCTCGAAAAGCGGTGTCATGTCGATGGGATCGCGGTTCGTAATCGTCGCCACGGTTTCGACGATCGTCACGACGACCGCGTCGGGATCCGCGTCGAATCGGGCGTGAAACGTTCCCGTCGTGGGATCGTGGCCCACGCTGTCCTCTCCGAACGGGCTGGCAGATGGGGGGTTCGATGTGGTCGTATCGTTGCTCATTGCTCTCTCATACAGGACACCGCGTGGTAAGAGGTGACGCTGACCTGTCAGCGTGCGTCCGCGCCGGACTTCTCGAAGAGGTGCCGGAAGACGGTTTGCTGGGCCTTTCGAAGGTGCTGGTTGAAGGTCTGTCGAGTGACGCCGAACCGATCCGCCAGTTCGCCGCCGGTACTGGTCCGAGGGGTGTCGAAGTAGCCGCCGAAGTACGCGGAATCGAGCGCCGCGATCTGCCGGTCGGTGAGCGCGTCGGCGACGACGTCGTACAGCAGGTGCGGCGAGTAGACGAGTTCCTCGGACGCCAGTTCGGCCTCCGGGTGGAACCGTCGGATCCCCTCCGCGGCCAGACGGGGATCCACATCGCCCGGTAGTTCGCCGAGGAACCGGACTTCGTCGGGAGCGACGAGGATGGCGCGGGCGCGGCCGCCGAGGGACTGAAACACGTAGGATACCGTCGTCGATTCCGCGTGGGCCTCGATGCGACTGTAGCCGTCGATCGAACTGAGCAACCGCGTGTCGAGATAGTGGGGGACCTCTTCGACGGCGGTGACGAAGTCGCTCGCGGAGAGGTCCGACGTTCCCATGTACTGGACGGTCGTTTCGTCCGGCAGCGAGACGATAGAGTCGATCTCGATCCACGTTTCGCCGTCGTCGACGCGAAGGGAGGGCGGGACCGCCGACTGGGACGCGCGGAACTCGAGTCGTCGAACGTGGTCGCTGGTCAACCGCTCCTCGCGTCGTTTCAGCGCCGTTACGTCCTCGAACGCAACGACGACGTACTCGACCGCCCCCTCGTCGTCCAGCACGGGTGAGGTGTTGCTCGAGAGCCACCGCTCGGAGCCGTCCGACAGTTCGATCCAGTGTTCGAATCCGAGCTCGCGCTCGCCCGTCTCGAAGACGTGTGTGATGGGGTGGTCGTCCAGGGGGATCGGCGCACCGTCGTCGTAGTAGACGTTCCACTCGGGCGGATCGTACGCACCGCTGGTGAGTTCCTCGCGGCTGAGGCCGAGCGTCTCCGACGCGCGTTCGTTCGCGAAGACGATGGCTCCCGTCGAATCGACCACGATAGCGCTGACCGGATTCACGTCGAACACGCGCTGTGCGAGACCGCTGGGCGGTGTGCACTGGGGCGCGTCCGTCCGATCGCCGGTTCGTTCGCCGTCGCGAAGTTCCCCCGGGGGCGGCTCCGTCATCGTTTCACCGGCCGTTCGATGGCTCGAGGCTCCACGTCGAACCGACGAAACCGTTCGCTGCCGCGGCGACGACTGGGGGAGTCGCGGTTCGCCTGCGACCGTTCCGTACGCGTACTCCCGAGGGATCGAACGGACGTGCTGGCGAAGTGATGGTGATCCACAGCGGCGGTACGGGCTCGTCGGCTAAATCTGTTCCACTGGTAGCGAATCCTGAGGCTCCGTGCGGACGGCCGGTCCGGTGCGGTACTCCCGCCTCGTCGACCACCGCACACCGCCCGGCTACTCCGCCGTCTCGGGGGCGGCCGCCGACGCGGTGTCGTTCTCGAAAAACGCGAGGCCGTGAATACGGCTGTCGGGGGTCAACTCGGGGTGAAACGCGGTGCCGACGACCGGTCCGTCTCTGACGGCGACGGGTCGCCCGTCCCACGACGCGAGCACCTCGGCGTCCCCGTCCCCGACGGCGTCGATGGCCGGTGCGCGGATGAACACCGCCGGATACGGCTCGTCGTCGGCGAGTCCGTCGACGGAGAGCGGCGCTTCGAAACTGTCCTTTTGTCGCCCGAAGGCGTTGCGCTCGACCGCGACGTCGACGAGCCCGAGCTCCTCGACGCGGTCGTCGTTCGCGTCGCTCGAGGCGACGATCAACCCGGCACACGTCGCGAGCAGCGGTTTTCCGGCGGCGACGTGCGCCCGAATTTCGGGCGCGATCCCCTCGCCGTGAAGCAGTCGGGAGATGGTCGTCGACTCGCCGCCGGGCATCGCGAGCAGGTCGCAGTCGGGAACGATGCCGGATTCGCGGATCTCGCGGACGGCGACCTCGCGGCCGCGGGCCGCCGCCGCGCGTTCGATGGCGGCCGCGTGTTCTTCGACGTCGCCCTGGACGGCGACGACGCCAGCGGTCAGTGACATGGCCGTCGATACGCAACGCGGTCTCAAAAAGGTCGCGTCCCCGGTTACGGGACGCTGACGAGTCGAACGCTGTTCCCGTCCGGATCGGTGACCTCGAGGCCGTCGTCCGTCTCCGTAACGGAGGCTCCGCCGTTCTCGAGTCGCGTCCGAATCGACTCGAGCGCGTCGTCCGCGGGAACGACCACCTCGAACCACGCCAGTCCGCGGGTGTCGTCCGAAGCGGGCGTCGATCGCCCGTTCCAGGTGTTCGCGCCGATGTGGTGGTGGTAGCCTCCCGCGGCGAGGAACAGCGCTGTCGGGGTGGCCATGGTGACGTCGAATCCCAGTAACTCGGCGTAGAACGTTCGAGCGGCGTCGATCGACGTCACCTCGAGGTGGATGTGGCCGACCGTCGTCCCCGGCGGTGCCGCGTCGGCCGACTCGCCGCCGGCGTCCGCTCCGAGCGCCTCGAGATCGAGCGGTTCCGATCCGATGCGGAGGCCGCCGTCAGCGCTGTGCGGCCAGTCGGCCCTGTCCCGATCGCGGTAGAGTTCGACGCCGTTTCCCTCCGGATCGGTGAGATAGAGCGCCTCGCTGACGCCGTGGTCGGACGCGCCGTCGAGCGTCCAACCGTCGCGAACGCGGACCAGCGCGTCGCCCAGTGCCCCGCGAGTCGGGAGCCTGAACGCGTTGTGGTAGAGCCCGGCTTCCGCTCGAGGCCGCGCGTCCGCAGTTTCATCGCCGCGTAACTCAAGCAACGGCGTTTCGTCGACGCCGAGTACCGTCGTCGACGGCTCCCGGTGTAGAATCTCGAGCCCGACGACGTCGCGATAGAACTCGCTCGTCGTCACCCGGTCGGTGACGGTCAGTGCGGTCCGGCCGAGCCGGGTTGGTTCCGGGAGCCGCGCGGTGGAATCGCTCATATCTGTCCCATACGCGCCGCCGGGATATACACCGGTCGACTGACCGTTGCCCCATGGACCACTGGAGTGCCGCTCGAGCGGAAACGGACGGGATCGGTCTCGATCCTGCGAACGGAAGGGAACTGGATAGCGCCGCCGCTGGCCGTTCGAGGATCGCCGAAAAGCTGGGCTCGGTAGCTACGAAGCGAACGTCAGGAGCTGGACGAGCACACCGATCATGACGCCGGTCGCGATCACCGTCTTCGGATCGATCTTGATCGCGTTCGAGTCCTCCGAGTCGAAATACCGAATCAGCCCAGCGCTGGACATCAGCCCACCGGTATTTTGCCCTTTATCCATACTCGTACCTACGGGCGGGAGAAACTAAACCTTTCGTCCCGTTTCAGCCCCGTTCGGTTCCGTCGATTGCGGCAATCACACCCAGGTGGGAAACCCTTATCCGCACTGCGTTGGAACTAGCGATGAACCGTATGACTGTCACACTCAAGGACTTCTACGCAGACTGGTGTGGCCCCTGCAAGACCCAGGACCCGATCCTCGAGGAACTCGAGGACGACTGGGAGGGCCGATTCGAGGTCGAGAAAGTAAACGTCGACGAACAACAGGATATCGCGAACGAGTACCAGGTCCGTTCCCTGCCGACGCTCATCATCGAGAACGACGACGGTATCGTCGAGCGATTCGTCGGCGTCACCCAGCGCGAAGACATCGCGGACGCCCTCGAGTCAGCCGGCGCGTAAGCGACGGACACGCGAACACGCGCAGTTTTTCGCTCTTTGCACCTCCGAGTCGAGACGCCATGTGTGGCCGCTCGATTAGCTACGGAAACGCGGACATGTTCGCCCGGCGACGGCCGCCGCTCGCCCGGGTCCGTCGACCAGGCGTGGCGCGTCGGGCCGGGAGCCGGTGTTACGGCTCGTCCGGATCGACGTCGTCCGAACCGGCGTCGAACTCGTCTCCGGTGTCGAACTCGTCGCTCGAGAACCCCTCGGCGTCCTCGAACGCGTCGGTGTCGGTCACCTCGTCCTCGTCGACGTCGAACGCGTCGGTCTCGAGATCGTCGCCGTCGACGACGACGCTGCCGTCCTGGATCTCGATGACGATTCCATCGTGTTCTTCCGTGCGACCGATCAACCGGTTTGTCGCCGATTCGACCTCCTGGTTGACCGACCAGACGAACCGGAGGACGGACTCGAGTTCGGTGCCCGCCTCCTGAAGACCCCGTTCGGGCGAGAGTTCGCCGAGGCTCTGGGCACCCTCCGGGTGGAGGTACTGGATCGGGTGATCGGTGGGAACCTCCCGCAGGTCGACCTCGAACGACCAGAGGTAGGGGAGCAGTTGAACGGCGTACCCCTTCGGTTTCGGTGCTTTGCGACCGGCGGCCGTCATGGCCACGCCGATAGCCGTCGTCCCCGAATCGGTATCGTAGTAGACGCCGGGAATGCCTGGAATTGAAAGGCGCATACGTAACGGTGGCTCTCGCCACGGGTGAGTCTGCACCCGGCACTTCCACCCTCGTTTTATACTCTCGAGGACAGCCCCGGCGACCGGAATCGTCCGACGAAAATCGCGTTTCAGTACCCCTCGAGCCCGTACAACTCGCCGTACTTCGAGTTCACGTACTCGAGGAAGTGGTCCGCCGTATACTCCTCGCCGGTGGCCCGCTCGATCAGTTCGGGCGTTGTGTAGCGCTTGCCGTGTCGGTGGACGTTCTCGCGGAGCCAGCCGTTGAGGTCGTCGAACTCGCCGTTTTCGATCCGGTCGTCCAGCGCTCCCAACTCCGCTTCGGCGGCCGCGTACAGCTGCGCCGCGAGCACCGAGCCGAGCGAGTACGTCGGGAAGTAGCCGAAGCTCCCGTGGGACCAGTGGATGTCCTGCAGGCACCCCTCCGCGTCGGTTTCGGGGCGGACGCCGAGGTACTCCTCGTACTTGTCGTTCCAGACCTCGGGGACGTCTTCGACGGCGAGGTCGCCCGAGATGAGGTCGCGCTCGATCTCGAAGCGGATCACGATGTGGAGGTGATAGGTGAGTTCGTCTGCCTCGACGCGGATGAGGTTGTCGTCGTAGACCTGGTTCGCGGACTCGTAGGCTGCTTCGGGTGTGACGTCCTCGAGACTCGAGAAGCGCTCGCGGACGATCGGCAGGAAGTGCTCCCAGAAGGGTCGGGAGCGACCGACGTGGTTCTCCCAGAGGCGCGACTGGGATTCGTGGACCGAGAGGTCTCGAGCCTCGCCGAGCGGCGTGCCGTACCCCTCGTCGGGGAGACCGAGGGTGTAGTTCGCGTGGCCGAACTCGTGGATCGTCGACGTGATCGAGCCCAGCAGGTCGTCTTCCTCGAAGCGGGTGGTCACGCGGGCGTCGAACTGCGTGCCGGAGGAGAAGGGGTGGGGTGCGGTGTCCAGTCGGCCGCGGCCCCAGTCGTAGCCCAGCGAGTCGAGGACGTCCCGCGCCAGGGCCTCCTGGTCGTCGTCCTCGAACGTGCCCGCGAAGGCGTTCGTCTCGATGTCCGCGTTGCTGTCTTCGATCGCGTCGATCAGCGGGACGAGTCCGTCGCGCAGGCGCTCGAGCACTCGTTCCGCCGCCTCGAGGTCGAGATAGGGTTCGTACTCCGCGAAGAGGACGGCGTAGGGGTCCGCGTCGGGATCGATGTGGTTCGCGTACTCCCGCTTCAACTCGACCAGGGTCTCGAGGGTGGGCGCGAACTGCTCGAAGTCGTCTTCCTCCCTCGCCCGTTTCCACGTCGGGTGGGCGTTTGCGGTCGTCTGGGAGATCTCCTCGACGAGTTCCTGCGGGACGCTGGTCGCGCGGTCGTATCGCCGGCGGACCTCGCGGACGACGGCGGCCCGTTCGCCGTCGAGATCCGCCGCTTCGAGTTCCTCGAGCAACTCGCCCGTCTCGTCGGCCGTCAGCAGTTCGTGGCCGAGCGAGGACAGCGTCGAGAGCTGTTGGGCTCGAGCGGGCGTTCCCTCATCGGGCATCACGACCTCTTGATCCCACTGCAGGATGCCGGCGGCGTTCGAAACGTTCGAAATTCGCCGGACGCGCTGTTCGAATTCGTCGTAGGTATCGCTTGCAGCCGCCTCGCTCCGGGCCTGATCGGTCGACATGGCATATCGTAGGCGAGGATGTGGTATCAACGTCGTGGTTCCGGCGACCTCGAGTCGAGATCGTCGAACCGTCGAACGCGCCCTCCGCAGAGACCGCCGATCGACACCTGTCGAGGATGCTGATAGTCTCACACCCGTAATCGCATCGATCGTGACGTTCTCGTCCCGATATGCCGAATTGGTGATAGCGATCCAGAACTCGCAAGCAGTGAACTGTTCGGGCCATCTGACGTGTGTCGTGACAGTATGGTTGTAGCCTCGGCAATCGTGTTCGTCGTGAGTCTGTTGATCGGTGCACTGGGCGTCTACGTCGGCGCACGCGTCATCGTCGGCGCTGGCGATTACGATCACGCGATCGTCACCGCGTTAATCGGGGCGATCGTCTGGGCGGTCGTCGGATTCTTCGTCGGTTGGATACCCCTGCTGGGTCCGCTCCTGGCCCTGCTCGCGTACATCGCGGTGATCAATTTCCGATACCCCGGCGACTGGACCGCCGCGGCGATGATCGGGCTGCTCGCCTGGGTGACCGTCCTGGTCGTGTTGTACGTCCTCGCCCTGCTCGGCATCACCGGCTTCGGTGCGGTTGGTGTCCCGGGCGTCTGATCGATCTCGACTCGTTCCGGCGCGACCGACCCGCAGCGGACGTCCCACAGACGTAAGCGGGTTCACGTCGAACCCCGACGCATGGTCACTCGCATTCTCGTTCCGACCGACGGGGGCGATTCCGCGACGGCGGCCCTCGAGCACGCGGTGGATCTCGCCGCCGAACAGGACGCGACCGTTCACGTACTCGCGGTCGTAGAGACGAATCACTCGAGTCTCGAGCGGCTCGGCATCGACGTCGCCGACACCCTCGAACGGGAGGCCGAAGAGATCGTTTCGGACGCCGTGGAACTCGCCGACGACCGCGGCGTGGCCGTCGTCACGCACATCGTTCGGGGCGATCCGGGAGGCGTGATCGTCGACTTCGCCGCCGGTGACTCCGATCGATGGGTGGACGGCTCGGAAGACGCCGGAAACGGGTCTTCCATCGCGTTCGATCTGGTCGCGATGGGCGTCCGCGGACGACGCGGTCTCGGAGAGTACATCCTCGGCAACGTCACGGATCACGTCGTCAACAGAAGCGAAGTCCCGGTCCTGACCGTTCGCGCAGCCGACCACGGAACGCGAACGTGCCCGTACTCCGACGTCCTCGTCCCGACGGACGGGAGCGTTCACGCGAAGGCGGCGGTGGAACTGGCCGCGACCATCGCCGGTCGACACGGCGCAACGGTGCACCTGCTGTCCGTTATGGACGAACTTCCGGAAGTTCTCGACGCGGAATCGGCGCGACTTCCGGCACAACTCGAGGAGAACCTCCAGGCCGTCCTCGACGAGGAGGTGTCGAACGCCGAGCGCGCGGGGGCCGACGACGTCACGACCGCGATCACGTCCGGATCGGTGCCGCGAGAGGTCACCGACTACGCCGAGGCGGAGGACGTCGATCTCATCGTCATGGGCACCCACGGGCGGTCGGGTATCAACCGACACCTGCTCGGGAGCTTTACGGATCGAGTGATCCGCACGGCACCGGTTCCCGTCCTCACGACCAGAAAAGCCGACGAGACGGACTGAGGCCGAACCCGTGCTGCCGCCGCCGATGCTCGTTTTGTGGCGCTAGCTGAGCCACGACTCGGCCACCCGCCGGTAGGTCTCCCGACACCGCTCGAGCACCTCGAGCGAGACGCTCTCGTCTTTCGTGTGGGCCTCGCCGGGTTCGGACGGGCCGTAGATCACGCACTCGGTCCCCGCCTCCGAGAGCCACCCCGCGTCGGTCGCGTGGGGTTTCGTCACCAGTTCCGGCGATCCCGACTGAACGTCGCTCGCGGCATCGAGGACCGCCCGGGCGAACGCCGCGTCGTCACAGCGCATCGGCGGCAGGTCCTGGTCGACGGTCCACGTGACTCCCTCGAGATCCTCGACCCGCCCGAGGGCGGCCCGTTCGCCCGGAACCGTTCGCTCGTCGACGGTTAGTTCGCAGCGCTCGGGAACGACGTTCATCGCCGACCCACCCTCTATTTCGGTGACGACGAGGCTCCCCTCGAGCGTTTCGCCCGCGACCGAAACTGACGGGGCCTCGAGAGTACGCACGATATCGACGGCGTCGGTAGCGCGGTAGATGGCGTTCTCGCCGACACTGGCCTCGCTGGCGTGGGCCGCCGTTCCGCGGGCCGTGATCGTGCTCCCGCGGCGGCCCTTGTGCGCGACGGCGACGTCCGTGACGTCGGGTCCCGAGTAGTTGGTCGATCCCTCGCCGACGATGGCGTACTCGGGAGCGAACCCGTTCGCAATCGCGTGGCGCGCGCCGACCCCGCCGACCTCCTCGCCGACGAAACTGGCGAAGACGAGTTCCCCGTCCGGGTCGGCGTCGCCGGACTGCGTCCGGCCGCTCGAGGTGCGTCGCGCGTCGCTGTCCCGGAACGCGAGCATCGCCGCCGCGACCGCCCCTTTCATGTCCGCCGCGCCGCGGCCGTAGAGCCGACCGTCTCGTTCCTCGAGGACGTACTCGGGGGCGGCGTCCGCGTCCGAAGCCGGGATCCTGCGCTGTGACTCCGCCGGTTCGACGACGTCGTGGTGGCCGACGAGCGCCAGCGTTTCTCCACCGGTTCCGCGTCGTGCGATCACGTTCCCCGCGGCGTCTCGAGTCACGTCGGCGTCGGTTTCGCGTCGTAGCCACGCTTCGATGTAGTCACCCGCGGCCGTCTCGTCCTCGTGGATCGGGATCGAAACGAGGTCGCGCGTCAACTCGCGTACGGTCATACGTTCGACTACGGTGTCATCCGTGTTGTGTCCGTCGCGAACCGTCCGTCACCGTAGCGGGTTGTCGATCGGTCTCACGCCGTCCGCCGACCGGATCGGAGACCGACTCCCGCAGCCTTATACTCGCGGGAGCCAAATCGTCGCCCATGAACGTCGTGCCGGATACGAGCGTAGTCATCGACGGTCGCGTTTCGGCGACGATCGGCGATGGGCAGTTCGAGGGAGCGACGATTTCGGTGCCCGAAGCCGTCGTCGCGGAACTCGAGGCGCAGGCAAACGACGGGATCGACAGCGGCTGGGACGGCCTGGAGGAACTCCAGCGACTCGCGGATCTCGCCGACGAGGGGACGATCGAACTCGAGTACGTCGGCGAGCGGCCGAACGCCATCGAGCGCGGTCACGCCTCCGAGGGCGAGATCGACGCGCTCATTCGCGACCTCGCGGAGGACCTCGGCGCAACCTTCCTGACGAGCGACATCGTCCAGGCCGAAGTCGCCGAGTCGAAGGGCCTCGACGTCGAACACGTCTCCCCCGAAGTCCGCGAGGTGGGGACGCTGGCCGTCGAGGAGTTCTTCGACGACCAGACGATGAGCGTCCACCTCAAGACCGACGCCGTGCCGAAGGCCAAACGCGGCGAACTCGGCGAGATGCGCTACGAGGCGATCGCCGACGAGCCGACCGACGAGGCCACGATGGACGAGTACGCCCGCGAGGTCGTCGACGCGGCCAAGGAGGCCACCGGCGGCTTCATCGAACTCTCCGAACCGGGCATGCAGATCGTCCAGTTTCGGGACTACCGGATCGCCATCGGTCGACCGCCGTTTTCCGACGGTATCGAGATCACCGCCGTCCGACCGATCGCCCAGACCGACATCGACGACTACGAGCACGCCGACGAGTTGAAAGAGCGACTGCTCGAGCGCCAGCGCGGCGTCCTGATCTCGGGCGCGCCGGGAGCCGGGAAGTCGACGTTCGCCCAGGCGGTCGCCCGCTATATCTCCGACAACGACTACTCGGTCAAGACGATGGAGAAGCCGCGGGACCTGCAGGTCGGCCCCGAGATCACCCAGTACACGGAACTGGCCGGCGAGATGGCCAAAACCGCGGACGCCCTGCTGATGGTCCGACCCGACTACACCATCTACGACGAGGTCCGCAAGACGAACGATTTCGAGGTCTTCGCGGACATGCGACTCGCGGGCGTCGGCATGATCGGCGTCGTGCACGCGACGCGGGCGATCGACGCGCTGCAGCGACTCGTGGGCCGGGTCGAACTCGGCATGATTCCGCAGGTCGTGGACACGGTCATCTACATCGAGGCCGGCGAGGTCGACACCGTCTACGACGTCAAGACGGAGGTCAAGGTACCCGCCGGACTCACCGAGGAGGACCTCGCCCGGCCCGTGATTCAGATCACGAACTTCCAGACCAACGAGCCGGAGTACGAGATCTACACCTTCAACCGGCAGGTCGTCACCGTGCCGTTGAAAGACGAGGACGGCGGTCCCGCGAACGAATCCGGCGTCGACCGCATCGCGAAACAGGAGATCGAACGGGAGATCCGCTCGATCGCCCAGGGTCACGTCGACGTCCACCTCAAGAGCCAGGACACGGCCGTCGTCTACGTCGAGGAGAACGACATCTCGAACGTCATCGGGAAGGGTGGCGGCCGGATCACCGACATCGAGAACCGACTGGGGATCAGCATCGACGTCCGCACCCACGACGAGAACCCTAACTACGGCGCGGGCCGCGGTGCCGGTGCCAGCGCCGACGGCGGTTCCGGAGGGGGACGGGTAGCGGGCGAGATCGTCACCCCCGAGATCACCTCTCGACACATCGTTATCCCCGTCGACGGCAACCACGGCGAGACCGTCGAGGTCCAGGCCGCCGGCGAGTACCTGTTCACTGCGACGGTGAGTCGCGGTGGAGAAATTCAGGTGTCTCGAGGGAGTGCGATCGCGGACGAGTTAGAGCAAGCGATCGATCGGAAAGACCCGGTAACGGTCGTGCCGTCGTAGGTGGCTATCGCGTGAGCGGCTTTTTGGTGGAGATTTTTGCGCGAGTGGTCGCTTTAGCGACCCGAGCGGAAAAAGGTCCATCGCGAAGGACCCGGTAACGGTCGTGCCGTCGTAGGCGACTATCGCGTGAGTGGGCTGGCTTCGCCGCCTCGAAATGCGAGCGGTGCAACCGGAGCGAACGGGAGTGAGCGGCTCTTGTGGCCCTCGGTTAGAGGACCGTCCATCGCCGTCCCGGCTCCGCTCGGAACCCGTACATGCCATCGTCAGTGACCACGACGAGTCGGTCGTCGACGAGGTACAGGTCGCCCGAGCAGTCCAGTGCCGCAAGCGACGAGACGCCCCACCACGGATCGCCGGCACCCGTCACGGCGACCAGCCCGCACTCGTTCATGTCGGGTCCCGACCCCTGCCCGTAGATTCCATCGGCGTCGGCGACCGGCGTTCCTCGAAACGAATAGTCGTTCCGCCGCCACGCGACCTCGCCGTCGGCGATGTTTATCGCCTCGAGCGCCCCCCTCGAGTCGTGGTAGAGCCGAGCGGATTCGTCGACGAGTATCGGTGTTCCGTTCCCGGTCCCGGCCTCGAGTGCGAGCGAAAACCGACGATCACCGGCCGGCGTTCTGGCGCTGACGGTCCCGTCGACGCCGACCACCGCGTTCGTCCCGCTCGTCTCCAGCCAGTCCGGTGATCCCTGGAGCGCGGTCATCGATCGAACGCTGCCGTCGCCGGTGATGCTTTGTAGCGTAAATTCGGCGACGTTCCCATCTGCGCTCGGTCCACCGGCCGTCGTCAACCACACCCACCCGTCGGCGACCCCTGCATCGATGAGTTCGTCCGCACCGACCGCCTCGCGCTCGAGCGTGAACCGTTCCTCGCCGTCGTCCGCGTCGAAGCAGACAAGCCCATCGTCGTGGACGCCGACGACCAGTTCGGAACCGGCGCGCAACGACAGGGCGGGTCCGCCCCAGTCGGTCGTCCACCGCGGCTCCGGGTCGTCGTCGCCAGTCGGCTTCTCGAGCGCTGTTACGTGCCCGTTCTCGAGCGAGAGGTACGCCGCCCCGTGGGCGACTGCGGGGTCGCCCGCGTACTGGGTCTCGGCGCTCAGGCCCCAGACGACCTGTCCGCTCGAGTCGTACGCGGTGACACGGGCGTCGTCGACGCTGGCAAAGCCGAAGTCGCCATCGTGTTCGATTGACGTGCCGCTCCGATTTCGGACGTGGAACAGCGTTCGACCGTCGCCGAGCCAGATTTCGTCGTTCGAGCGAGACAGGCCGGTGGACGTGGTGCGCTCTTCGTGCCAGTCGATCTCGCCGCTGCCGGGCTGGTAGCCACAGCCGGCGACTACGGCCGCGAGTCCGGGTCCGGTCGCCGCGAGCAGTCGGCGGCGGGTGAGTCGATCATCCGTCATCGTCTCGTCTCGGTCACGGTCCCGGTTTCGGCGGCCAGATCGCGTAGCCGTTCGATCCGTTCTTGCGTCGGTGGATGCGTATCCGGGAAGATGTCCGTACTGACGAGTTCCTTCGACCCGAACGCGCGGGACTCGAGCGGCGCGAGATACAGCGCCTCCGCGCCGCCGTCGAGCTTCCGGAGGTCCGCGTCCGGGACGTCAGGCATCGATTCGTCGATCTTCTCGAGCGCACCGGCGAGGGCCGCGGGCGAGCCCGTGATCGCCGTGGCGGCCCGATCGGCGGCGTACTCGCGCTGCCTCGAGAGGACCCGATAGAACAGCACGCTTGCGGCCCAGAACATCGCCGAGACCGTCAGCGTCACGACGGCACAGACGACGATGACGACGATCGCGACCACGAGACCGCGGCCGTCGTTCTCGCCACGGCTCGAGCCGCCGCCGAATCCGGAACCGAACAGTCGATAGAGCCCATAGAGCACGTAGAACGCGGCGGTCGCGAGGTAGTACGTGAGCGTCGGTAACAGCCACGCGACGGTCATCAGGTTCGCATCCCGATTCTTCAGGTGGGCGAGCTCGTGGGCGACGACTGCCTCGAGTTCCTCGTCCTCAAGCGTCTCGAGCAGTTCGCTCGTCACGACGATGCGCCCGGTCCCGCCGCCGGCGACGGCGAAGGCGTTGGGGACCCCACTCCTGACTATGGCGACGTCCGGTTTCGCGACGTCGACCTGTGTCGATAGTCGGGTCACCGTGGCGTGTAGCTCGGGGTACTCGCTCGCGTCGACGGCGCGAGCCCCGACTGATCCGAGGACCGTTCGCGGGCCGAAGTAGTACTGCACGACGAGCCCGCCGAGGACGACGACTGTCAGGACGAGGGGATCGACGTAGAATTCGCCGTGGTACGGCCGCTCGTTGGCCCACTCGAGGAGGGCGATGCCGATGGTGTTCGCGAGGAAGACGAACGTGTAAACGAACGCGAACGGGAGGCAGACGATCAATCCGAGCGCGACGAGCATTCGGAGCCGGAGGGTCTGGGATGTGTCGGGAGCGGACATGACAGCAGTGAAATCTGACCGTAGTTCGCCATCAAACTGTTCGAATATAATTGTATCCTTCGATGAATGAACCGTCGGAACCGCTCGAGGGGAACCCAGAGAACGGTGGTGGCAACCGTGTCACCGTTACCCAATCTGGAACTACTAGCTGTTTAAGGAGTAAGCATTTATACGATACGAATGTTTCACCACAATGTACAACAGATGGTGTTTGACCACTATGGCCGCAGATAGGAAGACAGTTGTCTATTCGGAAACCAGCCACACGAACGGCTCGTTCATCACGGACCGACCGGGACTCGAGTCGGTCCGCTCACGGATCACCGATGATATTCGGACGACCGTCGCTGACGCGGGTGCCGAGGGCGTCGTCGTCGCGATGAGCGGCGGGATCGACTCCACCGTTACGGCGGCGCTGGCCGTCGAAGCGCTGGGAAGCGATCGAGTGCTCGGTCTCGGACTTCCCTGCCACAAAGCCGAACACACCGGTGTGAGCGAGGCTCGAACGATCGCGGAGGGGCTCGGAATCGAGTTCGAAGAGATTCAGCTCCGACCGCTCCTCGAGGCGTTCAAAGAAACGGTTGGAACCGAACTCGAGTCTCGCTCGGCGGGAGACGAACGCGACCGCCCGCACGAGCGAAACCACGCGATCGGGAACGTAACCGCGCGGTTGCGGATGGTCTGTGCGTACTACGCGGCGAATCGCCAGCAGCGACTCGTCCTCGGGACTGCGAACCGCTCCGAGTGGTTGCTCGGCTACTTCACCAAGTACGGTGACGGCGCGGCTGATACGTACCCGATCGGCGATCTCTACAAGACGGAGGTGCGCGCGCTCGCGAAACGGATCGGCGTACCGCGGCGAATCGTCAGCAAGGAGCCGACGGCGGGGTTCTGGGCCGACCAGACCGACGCCGACGAACTCGGGGCTCCCTACGACGTCCTCGATCCGCTGTTACAGCGACTCGTCGACGAAGACGAGCCGATCGGCGACGCTGCGGATGCGCTCGACATCGACCGCGAGACGGCACGGTCCATCGCGTGGCTGTGCGCCGAAACCCAGCATAAACGAGCGACCCCGCCAACACCCGGCGTCGCCGGACGCGGTGACGGATCCGACTGAACGGAAGCCGAAAGCACCGCCGATCCATCGATTGCCGACGGCGTCTCGGTCGCTCGAGGAGCACAACAGCGTGCGACGAGAGCCCGATGCTCGGCTGGATTCCTCAAGAGACCGAATCGACCTACTCCCGGTCAGAGATCGGCCTCTCGCTGGTACAGCTCCGGGTTGCGCCACCAGAACAGTCCCCACGCCAACATGAAGCCTGCGGCCATCGCGCCGACGTCCTGAATGATCCGCGGCAGGCCGAAGTCGATGACGCTAACGAGTGCGATCGACGACCCGATCGCGGCCCCTACCACGATGAACACTAGATCACCGACGATGTGCTCTCGCGACCGATCCCAGTACTGCTGGCGCTCTTCGTCGTACCAGACGCCGAGGTAGATCAATACGGGGGCCATCGAGGTGATGATCGTGATCACCTCGTACTCTCCGGGGAGCCCGGCCGGTCCGAGTACGAAGAAATTGAGCAGATTGGCGGTGACCGCCATCGCGAACAGACCGACCAGCAGCCACCCCCATCGCGGGAGCATCTCCTTGTCCATGCAAGGGGACCGTTACCGCGTCAAAATAACCCTGCCGTTTGCTCGCAGGTTATTCCGCACAGCAGGCGTCCTTTTTCGGGGACTCTTCGACACCGTTACCATCGGCCGCGACGGGGTCTTCGATCCGATAGAGGCTCTGTCGAGCGTCCGCAAAGTAGATATCCTCGTCGACGATTCCGATCTCCTCTAGCCGCTCGAGTGCGTACCGGACGGTCCGGGCAGATAACATCGATTCCTCGACGATCTGCTTCTGGGTCAACGGCCCATCGTACTCGAGAACCTTGAAGACGAGTTTGGCGCTCGGTGGCAAGTCTTCGATGTCCTCCCCGTCAGTCTCTGCCATATTACGAATCGAAAGGTCCCAGCAGCATAAAAGTTGAGCCTTACGAGGAGGAACCATCATAAATAATTACAACGAACTTGAGTTGGTAAAGTGGTCCGAGACGCCGCTTACGGCCCAATATCGATAGTTGACTGGCTAGTCAGGAATTGATAATCCGTTGATCGATAGCCCCGATTCGGAACGGTTAGTCCGTTATCCTTCGCCAATCAGTCGGTCCTCGTCGTCCCACTCCTCCTGACGGAGTTCGTACTTTTGGGTCTTGCCGGTCGCCGTTTTCGGTAACTCCTCGACGTACTCGATCCGGTGGACGACCTTGTAACTCGCCAGTCGCTCGCGAGTGAAATCGGTCAACTCGTCGGCCGCAACTGGCGGGTTCTCCGGATCGCCGTTGGTCGGCACCACGAACGCTTTCGGCGTCTCGCCCCACTGCTCGCTCGGGGCTGGAATGATCGCCACGTCCGCGACCGCGTCGTGATCGAACAGAGTGTCCTCGAGTTCGATGCTCGAGATGTTCTCGCCGCCGGAGATGATAATGTCCTTCTTGCGATCGCGAATGGCGATCATCCCGTTCTCGTCCATCGTCGCGAGGTCGCCGGTGTGATAGTACCCCTCGACGCGGTCGTTGAACGCCTCCTCCGTGGCCTCCGGTTTGTCCCAGTAGCGGTCCATCACCTGGTTGCCGCGGACGACGACTTCGCCGAGCGTCGCGTCGTCTCGAGGGACGTCCGCACCGTCTTCGTCGACGACCCGAACGTCGGTGCCGAGGATCCCCATCCCCTGTCGCTTCTTGAGTTCGAAGCGGTTTTCGTCGGTCATGAGCCGTTTGGCGTCGGAGATGGTGATCAGTGGCCCCGTCTCGGTCGCGCCGTAGAGGTGTTTCAGGTACCAGCCGAACTCCTCTTCGACGGCGCGGATGGTCGCCTCCGGCGGCGCGCTGCCGGCGGTCGTCGCCCGAACTCTGTTCGCGCCCATCATCTCGGGTTCGCCCTGCGCCTCGTAGTAGTCGATCAACTGATTGAGAACGGCCGGCGCGGCACAGAGGAACGACACGTCTTCCGTCGTGACCGCCTCGACGACCTCGTCGGGATTGACGCCGCGCGTACAGACGTGGGTCGCGCCCATTCCGGTCACCGCGTAGATGTGTCCCCAGCCGTTGACGTGGAACATCGGGAGCGTCCAGAGGTAGACGTCGTCGTCGCTGATCTCGTGGTAGATCGACATTAGATAGGCGTGGATGCTCTCGGTTCGGTGCGTCCGGCAGACGCCCTTCGGATCGCCCGTCGTCCCCGAGGTGTAGTTGATCGTGATGATCTCGTCTTCGCTCATCTCGGGTCGGTCAAATTCGGTACCGGCCGACGAGAGCAGCGCGTCGAAATCTTCCCACGCTCCGGCGGACGACGACGAGGATCGTCCGGCTTCGTCGGCCCCACCGCCCTCGACGCGCTCGAGGTCGTTCGTCACGAACGTCTCCGTCGGAATCTCGTCGCGGATCGCCTCGATCTTGTCGGCGTACTCGTAATCCGCGTAGATCGCGTCGACGCCCGCATCGGACAGGATGTACTCGTAATCGTCAGGCGTCAGCCGGTAGTTCAACGGCGTAAAAACCGCCCCGATCTGCATCGCTCCGTACGCCGCCTCGAGGTGGTAGTGCGTGTTCGGATCGAGCACGGCGACCCGATCGCCCTTCTCGATCCCTCGTTCCTGAAGCGCGGCCGAAAATCGGTCAGCGCGCTCGCCGAACTCCGCGTAGGTGAATCGGTCACCGTCCGCGCCGACGATGGCCTCTTCGCCGCCGTAGTGTGTCCGCGCCTGCTCGAGAAAGTCGGTGACGATGAGCGGTGTCTCCATACGTCATGTTCTTTCGTGACCTGCGTCATACCTATTTTGGTCACGGAAGCGAGGATTCACCCTGCGAGAATCGGCGGTCGGGTGCGACTCTGTACCCGAGATCATCCCGTGCGGAGCGAGTGTCGGTTACAGTTTCTTCCAGACGTCCTCGTCGTCGTCGAATCCTCTCTCGTCGGGGCTTCCGAACTCCGCGTCGCCCTGAAGATCCATCTCGTCCGGCGTGAGTTCGGGCTCGCCGCCGCCGACGGCCGGCCGTTCCTGAAGGGTCATCTCCGGCCAGGCGGTCTCTTCCCAGAGGCCGCGGTCGCTGTAGTAGTAGACGACGCCATCGTTGACGACGGCGAACAGGCCGCGTTGCTGGTCGTGAACGACGCGTTCGTTCGTATCGATTGCGACGTCGACGACGTCCTCTAAGGTGTCGAGCGAGACGTGATAGTCGCCGATCCACATCGGGATCGAGCCCTGCGAGATCCACTCGGCGTACCGCTGTTCGTGGACCGCACGCCGGGCGGCCGCTTCGTCGACCGGCGAGCGACGAGCGACGAACGCGGCACTGACGAGCGAGAGCGTCCCGAGAAGCGAGAGACCGGCGATAGTCGCGAGGCTCTGTGGCTCGGTCGTCCGCTGCGTTCCCGTCCGGTGTGTCGGCGTATCCGTCACCGAGGGCGGTTCGGACAGCCAGTAGGCGTCGTCGGTTACGTGAAACGTCGACGACTCCTCTTTCGTCCCCCGGTTCGTCCCGGTGTCGTACTCGACGCGAAACTCCAGTTTGGTGGCGACGTCACCGACCCCCGATAGCTCGCGTTCCAGTTGCCGCTGTCGCTCACGGTAGGATTCGACGTCGATGGTCGCCTCCGACGTCGCGACGCCGTTCTCGACGGACGGCGAGTCATCCACCACGGTGTGAGTCTCGTTCCAGAACGACTCCCCGTCTCGAGTCGCCTCGAAACGAACTGTTAGCTCGTGGGTTACGCTGCCGTCGTCGATCGGCGTTCCGTCGGTCTGGTTTACCAGCGTCGTCTCCGGCTCGACGGTTAGCTCGGGCGAGGCGTTCAGCATGTACACCCTGCTGTTCTCGAGTCGATCGCCCTCGTTCCAGAGCGCCCCATCCTGGACGACGTCGGCGCTCGTCCCGACCTCGCTCGAGATGCGTTCTTGGCCGTACTGCGTGGTCGTCGACGTCGACGGATTCGCGACCACCCATCCCGTCGCGACGAGCGCGAGTATACCGACAACGACCAGGACAATCACGATCCGGCGACCGTATCTGACGAGCAACAGGTCGAGCCGAGGACTCTCAATCACCGTTCGGGCACCCCAAACAGATCGACGCCGCTCCCCTCCCCCGCACTGTCCATACTGATCCGACATGACGGATCGGGTGAAGGACGCGCATGCATACATTCACTGCAGGCGACCATTATAACGATAATGGTTCCTGAGCCGCTGAACGCATCTCCCACACTACTTTCGGAATTTTCGCTCGAGGCGAGTCGACAGCGGGACGTGGTCCCCCGCGGAGCGAACGCGCAGGTCGTTTCGGCCGAAGACGACGAGCACGATTACGACCGTAACCCCGACGATGACGCCGTTTACCGCAGCGATCGCGACGAGAGGGTGGACGCCGTGCAGCCAGACGAGTACCGACGGCGGGAGAACGGTGAGATACCGGTACTCGCCGACGTGCCGGGTGTACTCGCCGGTCTCGTCCGGCGCGGTGAGCGAGACCGTCGTCTCGCCGCTCGAGCGTATCCCCACCGTCTGCGCGCTGGGGTCCGTCGCGACGTTCCGGCTCTCGGCTTCGTGAACGACCACGATGGGGACGTAGCCCGCGTTGTCGACGGTTCGGGCGAGTTCGCCGGTCTCCCCCGGTGCGAGTATCTGGGGGTTGTCGTCCGGCGTCTCAGTGCTCACGAGTTCGTACTCGGTCGTCCCCGAGGGAACCACCATCGCCGCGGTCGCGAACGTGACGAAGACGAGCAACGCGAGTCCCAGCGCCGTCCAGAACGCGATCACGTTTTCGCGGGATCGCGAGCGCGTCGTCTCGCGAACGCCGGGTCCGAGTCGCTCGACGACCACGCCGAACCCGAGCAGCGCGACTCCGCCGGCGACCAGCAACGCGCCGAGTCCCTCCGAGTCTGCCGTCGTCGTCAGTCCGAGAATCGGTGCGACGGTCCCGTAGGCCGACTCCGCGACGCCTCGGACGCCCATAATCGCCGACCCGAGGTACGGAATCGTGACGACCTCGCCGTTTACCTGCCACGCTTTGGCGACGATCTGTCCGTCAGTGACGTGGGGTTCGCCGCCGTCCTGGTCCGTGAACGGATTGGCGTCACCTCTCGTGACGTACCCCTCCTCGGTCTCGCCGACGACACGATGAGTGGTCAGTTCGCCGCCGTGAAGCTCTCGAGCCTCGAACACGACGACGTCACCCTCCTCGACCGAACCGGCTGCGATGCTGGGAATCGCGACGAAACCGTCTCCGGCGTCCATCGTCGGCTCCATGCTTCCGGTCGCGACGTAGCCCAGCAGGATCGGCTGTCCCAGCAGCTGTCCGACCAGTAGAAGGACGATGCAGACGGCGACGACCAGCCCCAGCCCTCGCTTGAGGAACGCGGCGGACGTCATCGTCTCGTCACCTGGACTATCATGGCTTCTGAGTTATTTTACTTCTTACTAGTTTCGAAATCGAACACCTTAAAGTCCCCGAGAGCGGGCGTTCGTCCCGTTCCTTCGAGTTCGGGGTTCGTTACCGTCTCGAGACGAACGCCCATCGGCGATTCGCTGCGACAGCTACGAACAGAAACCCCGTCGCCATCGGCGGAGCGAGCGCCGCCGTCGTCGCTGCCGACAACTCGCGGTTCCGGATCGGGAACGGCTCCCGTTCCGTGACGGTAACCGAACCCGCCTTCACGCCGCTGACCGCGATGTCGTGCGTCCCCGCGTCGTCGAACTGCCGCTCGAACGTGACCGTCCGCTCCGACTCCGGCGCGATCGACACTGTCTTCGCGTCGACGACGATGCCGTCGACCGCCAACTCGAGCGTGCGGTCGACCCGCGTCTCCGTGGGGTTGCTGACCGTCGCTTCGGTGGTCGCCGTGTCGCCGACGGTGAGTTCGACGGGAGAGACCGTCGCGGACAGAACGTCGATCGGTGGCCCCTCGACGGTCACCGACTCGCTCGCGATTCCGTCGACACCGACCTCGTACGTGCCCGGCCACTGCATCCGGCGCTCGAAAACGACCGAGGCCGTCTCGTTGGGCTCGACCTCGAGCGTCTCGGTGTCGACGACGGTCCCGTCGACGGTCAACGCCGACGTCACCTGCTCCGTGGTCCGTCCGTTGTTCCGGTACGTCGCGTTCGCCGTCACGGTGTCGCCCGTCTCGAGCGTCGTTGGGTGAACCTCGAGAGACTCGAGGTTGATTCCTTTCGGCACCGCGTCCGTATCGTTCTCGTCGTCGTCGTCCGCTTCGTCAGCGTAGGCGACGTGCACCGTGAACGTTTCCGTGCTGTCGTAGTCGCCGTGCGTATCGACCGCGACGCCGACGCTCGTCGTTTCGCCGGCGGACGGCTCGAGCGGAGTCCGTTCGGTGATCGTAGCGGTTCGGTCGGTCCCCTCGTAGAACTCGAGGCCGCCCTCGTTACTGATCCAGACTCGCTCGACGGCGTCGTCGTTGACGGTGATCGCAAACACGTCGTCCGCAGTGGTTATCGCTCGTTTGTTGAGTGCCTCCAGATCGAGCCGAATGTCGCCGTTGGCATCGACTGAGGCGTATCGGGAGGTCGGCTCGAGGACGACGTTATCGGCTGCCGTGTCCTCACCCACCGTGATCGCTACTGTCGGGACTGCGAGCGCGAAGAGAAAGCAGGCTGCGGCGGCGGTGAGTAGAAGCTTGGTAGATGGCATGACGGTCTCCCTCTCTCCGGCATGATTCGACGCGACGGACGGGTGCGGTCGCTACCGATTACGGTACTGATTACTGACCGTGCGCCTCAGTGCTGGCGACGAGCGTGACGGTGTCGATGTCGCCTACGCTATTACTGTCATCCGTATCGACGACGATTCCCACGTCAACGGGACCGGGAGCGCTCGCCGGCAGGTCGATCTGGCTTCCGCCCTCGTGGTCTGCCTGTACGATCGAATTCCCATCTTCGTCGATGAAGTCGATGATCCCATCGCTCGCAATATTGGTTCCGTCCTCCTTTACGTAAAATCCGACGTCTTCTCCCCCCGTGTTTTCCACGGTGAACGCGGGATCGAACGTCGTCACTGCGTCTTCGTTGAGAGTCGTCTCATCGAACTCAAGTTGCCCGTCTCCGCTCCCCCCGTCGGTGCTCGCGACACTACTCGTTGCGGAGAACTGGAGGAGTGCACTGGCGTCGCCTGTGGTTTCCAGCGTCACCGATCGATCGGCTTCCACGCTACTAAACGCGCCCGTACCGAGTGCTGCTCCGCCGCCCGCGACAATCGTACCCAGTCCGACTAACACATTACGTCGATTCATTCTCATGGTTGTGGTCTCCGTACAACCGCGCGCCTCGTCGCCTCGACAGCGAGATCCGGAACGCGGTCCTTACGCTCTTCCAGACAGTCTCCCCACTTTGTATTCGGTTGCCAGATCTGCTGAAGGGCGAGCGATACACTCGTTCAAGGCGGTCTTGAACGCCGAAATACCGACTCGAGACGCCGAACGGCCGAATGCTATTATAACACGTGAGTACGTGTGGGTATTGTTCCGGTCGAATCGGACGGTTGCTCGAGTATGCCTCCCATCTCGAGGCGATGAGATGTCACGAGACGCTAACGGCGCTCGACCGAGTAGCTAGTACCGTTTACACATTCTGTCCATGGATCGTCTCGATTTGGTCACGTCAACCTCTAGAGTTCCATGAATATATTTATAGTGATACTGTGTAGGGAGTAAGTAATGTTTGGTGCAGGTGGGAAAAGGCGGGGGAATCGCGCTCAGCGGGGACGGGGACTGAGCCCCATCGTGGGTCTCGTACTCCTCCTCGGAATGGTGATCGCAGGGACGGCACTGCTGTTTATCGTCGGGTCGCCGATGCTTGACACGTTCGAATCGGGGAGCGAACGCGAGCGCGCTCACCTCTGTATGGACGAAACGGACCACCAGCTCGCGACCGTTGCGGCAACTGGTGAGCAACGCTCCATGCCGGATACCGACATCTCGGACTGTCAAATCGACGTCGCCGACAAAGGGCAGGTCGACATCCTCTGGTACAACGACTCAGAGTCCGACGACCTCCCTTGGGACGACGACACCCGGACCGCAACCGCCGAACTCGGTGCGCTCGAGTTCGAACTCGACGATCGGACGATCGCTCATCAGGGCGGTGGCATCTGGGAGGATACCGGGTCGGGGACGCAGATCATCTCGGAACCCGGAATCAGTTACGAGAACGGTTCCACAGGCTCCAACGGATCCGTTCGGTTCGATCTCATGCTCCTCGATCAGGACGAGCTATCAGGGTCCGATCCGATCGCGCGAGCCGACCACGAGAGGAGCGACGAACTGGCCGCAGACATCGCCGAAGCTGCGAGCAACTCCGACGGAACTAACGTCGCGATCCGAATCGAGAGTTCGTACCACGACGGGTGGAAACAGCACCTCGAGACGGCTCTCGTGTCGAATGTGGACGAGAACGTGAGTAGCAGCATTTCACACAACTCGGGAGCCGAGACCGTCGAAGTGAAGGTCAAGGGAATCAGGGAGCAGTCAGACGATTCACAGTTACGTATTGAAGAGGATAGAGGCATCGGGAATGCGGTCGAAAGCGACGGTAACCGGGTCGAGTTCGGTCAGGATCTCAATTTCACAGCGTTGTTAAATAACACCGGCAGTGATCCTATCGATTCCGAGATGACCGTTTCTATCGAAGGCGGGATGGTTAAAGAAGCAAACTCGGATGTTACGGAGATGACTGGTGGTGCCACTCATGAGGAAACAGTCGAGATCGATAAGAACAATTACAGCACCGTTCTGGAGCCGGACAATACCTATCAGTACGTAATTTCTACTCCAGACGATTCGCTCGACACACCCGGCGAGTTCTACCTCGGTAAAGAGGGAACTCACCTGAACGTCACCGACATCGAAAATACGTCGACCGGCGACGAGAACACAACGATCAGCGCTACCATCCGGAATCAGGGCGTCGAGAACGCGACGGGAACCGATGCGCAGAACATCTCACTCGAGTTCGACCACCCCGACATCGACGGCGTCGAGCAGGAACTCGAACTCGAGTACGGTGCTGAAGGAACGGTCTCGTGGATTATAAACGAGAGTGCGTGGCCCAGTGAGGAGTATCCGTTCTCGATCGAAACTGAAAACGACAGTGCAAACGGAACACTCCACATCGAGGGCGGCCAGGAGGGAGACGGAGTTGTCGTCACCGCGGATCACGGCGTACTCGACGGGCCCGGAGACACCGGCGACCAACGCGTCGACGTGACGGAGTCGACGTTCACGATCGGGGCGGAGGTTACGAACACGAATCTCACCACCGAAACGCAAAACGTGACGCTGACGCTTCCTGGTGAACCGGCGAGCGAACCCGACCCCGAAACGGTGACGCTCGAGTCGAACGAATCCGAAATAGTCGAGTTCGAGATCGAGACCGACGACTTCGAGGCCGGTTCGGTGTACGAGTACAATGTCTCGACCGAGGACAGTGCGATGACCTCCAACGGTTCGTTCTACGCCGGGAAATCCGGGACGTACTTCGATCCGGCGGACACGAACGCGACCCGTAACGACGGTAACGTGACGATCACTGCCAATATCACGAACCTCGGTATCGAAACCGGATCTCAGGACGTTGGCTTCGAACTCGAGTACGTCGGTGAACTACCGGAGGAACTCGATGGCGATCCGTATGGGTATCTCGGTGAGACGAACGTCAACCGATCGTTCGGCGAGACAGATTCCATCGAACTGGTACTCAACGAAAGTAAGCTTCTCGATGGGGAGTACGAGGCGACGATTCACACGGACGACGGTACGGACAGTGTCGAGTTCGATGTCGACGCGGGCATCGATCCCGGACGAGTGGGACTGGGTGAAATCGAAGACGCGGAAGTGATGGTCGAAGTCGTTGGCTCGCAAGTTTCCGGAGACGGAAGAATCCGGACCGGATGGTGGGACTTCGAGGACGTTCATAATCTGGCTCCGATGTCCCTCGACGTGAGGACGAACGGAGTAACGGAACATTCGTTCGAAAACCCTACTGGTGGCGATAATATCAATACCGGCCCAACGTGGCAGAACAAAAGCGACGGCGCTTTCACGCACAATTTCACCGTCGACGAGGAAACCGAACTTACGCTCCGGAACACGAGGTACACTACGTGCCAGGCCGAGGCCACCGATCCGAATACGCTCTCGCACTACTCGGGACCGACCGATCGGGACCTCATGTGGTGTAATGATGCACCAAACGGCGAGGTGTTCGGACCGATCGACGCCTCGCAGGGCGAGAACTTGCAGAACGTCCGGGTTCGGAGCGCGGAGAACAACACGATTCCCGCCCTTCCCGCCGGTAACGAGCAACAACTGAGTGCGACCGAAGTGCTCGAGCAGCGAGGACTGATCGCGGACAGCGGTGACGAACTCGACCTCGGCCCGGGTGAGTTCGTATTCCTCTTCGAAAACACGGAGTCGACGGACGAGGACGGTATCGATGCCCTTTGGGATGATGCGATAGACTCCTACGAGCAAAACCCCGATCAAACGTCCGACCCGAACTTCAATGATCTGATCGTCTACGTCGAGGTCGAACGCGCAGGTGTCGACCCCGGCACGCCTAGCATCACGATTATGCCCGGTGGCGGCAACGAAACTGCTGTAGGCCCCGGTGGCTCCGACAGCGTAGACGAAGTCGGCGATATCGATATGGAGTTTGGTGAGGGCGATCCCACTGCGGGCGACTCACCCACTGTTGGAACCGGCGAGTCCGTCGAAGGAACGGGGGACAATCAAACGACTGAAACGGGGGTCAACATCGATACTGATTACATCGTAATCGGATAGTCCCTCGCGATATTCTCCGCTACCGATACACGAACGACAGACCATAGAATGAAAACCATCCGAACTGTTCACTCCTGCGAGTCCAGATTTGGATGATGATCTCGTTATTCGGGGACGGAAAACCCCTTCTTAGGCCGTAATGGAGTCCGAGGAAGTCACTACTCTGCCACGGCGGTAAGGGTTATGTATCAGAAATACGTATTTTCACACTATCAGGGAGTATTCGATGGGGACTAAGATGGGGGCCGATTCGGATCGAGGCGAAATTTTCGAGTTGCTGAGTAACCACCGTCGCCGGTACGCCGTCCACTACTGCAAACTCGAGGACGAACCCGTGACGCTCGGCGATCTGGCCGAACACGTCGCCGCCTGGGAACTCGACAAGGAGGTCCAGGAACTCACCTCCGCGGAGCGAAAGCGGGTCTACACGTCGTTACAGCAGACGCACCTGCCGACGCTCGAGCGGGCCGACATGATCGAGTTCGACGATCGGACGATCGCGCTCACCGACAGGGCGACCGAACTGGACGTCTACCTCGACGTCGTTCCCGGTGACTCCGTGCCGTGGGGCACGTACTATCTGGGACTGGCTGCGGTCGGGTCGATCGTGATGGCGGGGCTCTGGCTCGAGGTGGTGCCGATCGGGACGGTACCCGAACTCGGCTGGGCGACGCTCGTGTTCGCGCTGTTCGCGGTGTCGGCGGTCGTCCACGTCGCACAGAGCCGTCGGATGCGACTCGGAGAGATGGAACGACCGCCGTGATAGTTGTCTGGACCGTCGTTTCTAACTGCCGATCGGCACTCGAAATGTCGCTACCTCAAACCTGATACACCGATGCGATGGATCACGTACCTCGGCTTCGGACTGCTCGTCGTCGGTTCGCTCGCCGTCGTCGCCTCGAGTGGCGCGTTCGACTCGACGGTCGCTGATCGAGGGGTAGCGGTTGAGACCGCAGGTGATGAGGACGCCCTTCTGGGCCTCGAGTACCCCTCCGAAGAGAGAGTGCTCGAGTTGGAGAGTGAAAATGGCGATCTCGGAGGGTTCGGGTTTTGTTTTTTTGGATGCCCTGATTACGAGTACGACGCCGAAAGCGTCGTCGTTCTCGAAGATAATACACCGTCCGGTCCCCTCTCTATAGAGGACGTCTCGTTTTCGAAAGCGAATGACGAAGACGATATAATCGATGAAGAGAGTCTCAGACGGGAACCCGCGGAGGATGGATTTCGCGTCGTTCTCGGTGATTTTAGCTGTCCGACGAGTGGTGATTTTTCCCCGTCGCAACAAGAGAGCGATGCGACGGTGACAGTTGCAATCGAAGTTAGTGATGGCGAGGTGAGTATCGACCTCGAACGAGAGATCGACGTTGAGTGCGTTCCAGACTGAGTCTGTCTCCCGGATCGTCTTCGGTTTGCTGAGAGATCCACGTGTTCTAAGACACGAACATCCACTCGAAACCTTGCCTATCGTCGTCAGAGCCGTGCTCTTGCCGGCGCTGGATACGGTTTCATCGCTACGGACGTCGACCGTCAGTTCGAGTGACACGGTGTCCAGCGAAAATGCCCACGTAGGCGTGGCTCCTCCCGATAGTGACACGAATATTCCGGCGGTATCGCCGTCGGGTAGCGGTCGATCCCATCGACTCCACCGAGACCAACCCGAACGCCTTTTTAGCCCCGCACACGGACTTCACCACATGTCGACCGAATCGATCAGTGACCGACGCGAGCACATCCGCTCGATCGGCGTGACGGCGCTATCCGCGCTGCTCGGCGTCGCCGCGGCGCTGGCCTCGATGGCGATAGTAGGCAATGCGGCGGGCGACACGCGTGCGCTGATGCTCGTGGCGGGTGTGATCCTCGCCCAGTTCGTTCTCTACGATTTCACGGGCATCTACGATGATGACGAGTTCGGGCCGAAACACTACCTGTTCATCGTCTTCATGACGTTCGCGCTGTGGTTCGTGACGTGGGGAATCCTGCTCACTTCGGGGATGTCCGGCTAACCATGGCGGACGACAGCATCGCCGTCGTAGACTTAGATCGGTGCCAGCCCGACCGGTGTAGCTACGAGTGCAAGAACTACTGCCCGCCGAATCGCACGGGCAAAGAGTGTATCACGCTCCGCGGCGAGGAAGCCGAGGAGGGCCAGCCCGAACAGATCCACATCTCCGAGGAGATCTGTCTGGGCGAGACCTGCGGGATCTGCGTCGAGAAGTGTCCCTTCGACGCCATCGAGATTATCAACCTCCCGAGCGAACTTCAGGACGAACCCGCCCACCGCTACGGCGAGAACGCCTTCTCGCTGTACGGGCTTCCCGCGCCACAGGACGGACAGGTCACCGGTATCCTCGGTCCGAACGGGATCGGGAAGACGACCGCCGTTCGCATCCTCGCTGGCGACCTCGAGCCGAATCTCGGCCGACACGACGAATCCCCCGGCTGGGACGAAGTGCTCGAGGCGTATCGCGGAACGGAACTGCAAGACTACATCGCGGACGTTCGGGACGGCGAGGTCACGGTGGCCCAAAAGCCCCAGTACGTCGACCAGATTCCGAACAGTTTCGACGGCAACACCCGCGAACTGTTGGCGCGGACGGACGAACGCGACGCCCTCGACTATCTCGTCGAGCGACTCTCGCTCGGCCCCGTCATGGAGCAGTCGATCGACGACCTCTCGGGCGGTGAACTCCAGCGGGTCGCCATCGCGGCGACGCTCGCTCGCGACACGGACTTTTACTTCCTCGACGAGGTCACGCCCTACCTCGACATGAGCCAGCGCGTCACCGCGGCGCGGCTGATCCGCGAACTCGCCGAGGAGGAGAACAAATCGATGCTCGTCGTCGAGCACGACCTCGCGATCCTCGACCTGCTGGCGGACACGCTCCACGTCGCCTACGGTGAGCCCGGCGCGTACGGTGTCATCACGCCGCCAAAGTCCGTCCGTAACGGGATCAACGAGTACCTCTCGGGCTATCTCAACAACGAGAACATGCGGATCCGCCCGAACCCGATCGAGTTTCAGGAGCACGCACCGCGTACGGTGACCCGGAGCGACACCCTCGTGGAGTACCCCGACCTCACCAAGAGCTACGGCGACGGCGAGTTCACGCTCGAGGTCGAAGGCGGCGAGATCCGCGAGAACGAAGTGCTCGGCATCGTCGGTCCGAACGGAATCGGGAAGTCGACGTTCGCGAAACTCCTGACAGGCAATCTCGAGTCGGACGAGGGAGACACCGATCTGAACCTGGACATCTCCTACAAACCCCAGTACGTCACCATCGACCAGCACATGCGGGTCGACGCGTTCCTCTCGTCGATCACCGACCAGTTCGGGTCGTCCTACTGGAACACCGAGATCGCCCAGCCGCTCCAACTCGAGCGGATCATGGAGCAAAACCTCGCGGACCTCTCCGGTGGTGAGCGCCAGCGGGTCGCCATCGCGGCGTGTCTCTCCGACTCGGCCGACCTCTACTTGCTCGACGAACCCTCCGCACACCTCGACGTCGAACAGCGGGTGCAGGCGACGAGCGCGATCCGGCGCTACGCCGAACAGCAGGACGCGACCGTGCTGGTCATCGACCACGACATCTACACGATCGACCTGCTCGCGGACCGGCTGATGGTCTTCGACGGCGAGCCCGCCGCCCGCGGTCGCGCCGGCCAGCCCCAGCCAATGCGCGAGGGCATGAACGAGTTCCTCGCGAACCTCGAGGTGACCTTCCGCCGGGACGAACGCACCTCGCGACCCCGGATCAACAAGCCAGACTCGCAGCTGGATCGCCAGCAGAAAAGCGAGGGCGAGTACTACTACGCGCCCTGAATTGGCACCCACTTCCGTTACCGCCGCTCCGGCTTATCGAACGATGCGCTGACAGCTCCCACAGAGGTTCTCCTCTTTGATATCGACCTCGCGAACCGTCGGCGAGAAGTTCATCACGCAGCGGTTGTTGTCGCAGTGTTCTAACCCGTAGGTGTGGCCGATCTCGTGGACGATCTCCTTGCGGACCCGGTCCTGAAAGATGTCGCTCGCGCTCTGGTTCGAGAAGCCGCCGTCGCTCGAGGTCTGGAGCCGGTAGGTCGAGACGACGCTCCCGCTGCCGTCGAGATAGGCGAGCCCGAAGACGTAGTTTCGCCGTCGATAGAAGAGGTCGTGTGGCGTGATGGCGATGTTTTTCTCTCCCCGGCCGACACGCTCGGCGAGCTGGATGAACGTTTCGGCGGTGTACTGGTTTCGATCGGCATCGTACGCGCCGTTTGGGACCGACTGGGCGTCCTGAATCGTGACGTCGCAGTCGTAAACCGATCGCAACGCGGCAGAGGCCGCCCGCTTGACGTTCGCGGGGACGTTGCCGACCGGCACGATATCGACGAGCATGGCAAGGGCTATGGCCGCAGGTGGCATAAACGTCCCGCCGTGGTCCACTCTCGTCGCCACTCCGGAACCGTAATCGACGCGCTCAGTCGGTACGACCGCGTCCTCGAGGTCGGGATCGGTCGTCGAACCGACGTCGCGGCTGCCGTCGCCGAACGCGGCGTTTCAGTCACTGCGACCGACATCTACGACCGTGCGGTTCCCGACGGCGTGGCGTTCGTTCGCGACGATATCGTCGATCCAGATCCGGAACTCTACGCCGATATCGACGCGGTGTACGCGCTGAACCTCCCCCCGGAGCTGCATCGGCCGGCGCTCGAGGCCGCCCGAGCGGCCGACGCGGATTTCCTGTTTACGACCCTCGGCGGCGATCAGCCCGCGATTCCGGTCGAACGGAGGACCGTCGAGACGGGGACGCTGTACGCGGCTCGAGCGCCGGATCGTTGAGTCGAGAAGCGGACAGCCGCTGGACAGTTGACGGAGTCGAAGGAACTACGAGTGATTACGACAGTTAGGTGATCGATGGCCGCCGACTTCGTCGTCCTCGCCGTTGCGATCGTCCTCGCAATCGCGGTTCTCGCGGCGATGATCCTCGGGATCACGACGTTGCTCTGGTTCGGCGTGCAACTCGCTTCGATCCCGGGGATCGTCGTCCACGAATTCGCCCACAAGAAGGCCTGCGATCTCGTCGGCGTTCCGGTGCTCGAGGTCGTCTACTTCAGGTTCGGAACCCCGTCGGGTTACGTGCGCCACACCCAACCCGATCGGTACCGGGAGTCGTTCGTCATCAGCGTCGCTCCGTTTCTGGTGAACACCGTCGTCTCGATGGCCGCCTTCCTGGGTCTCGCCGCGCTCGTGACGGCAGTCGGAACCGAAGGGGCTCCGCCGGGCGAGTTACTCGACGCGATCTGGACCGCCTCGAGAGGGACGCTCGCCCTCGCGGTCGTTCTCTGCTGGCTGGGACTCTCCGTGGGGATGCAGGCGTTTCCGAGTACCGGCGATGCGAACACGCTCTGGACCCGTTCGCGATCGGAGTGGCGGCGATCGCCGGTCGTGTTGCTCGCGGTTCCGTTCGTGCTCGTGATCTACGTCGCGAACCTGCTCTCGTGGCTCTGGGCCGACGTGCTCTACGCGGTCGGGCTGGGGATCGTCGCGTTTTACGCCGTCGGCGCGTTCGGAGTGTAATTCGCTTTTCGTTGGAAGCGAGGCCGGAGAGCGCCCGCGTGATCGCAACCACTATCCACTCACCGGACAGTATCGCGGCATGGTCGACGAACTCTCGCTGGACGGACGGACGTTCGTCGGCGTCGCGAACGACGACGCCGGAGACGTCAGTACGGAGACACGCTTTCAGTTCGAGCAGACGGGTGAACGAATACACGCGAGCTACTCCGGCGGCGAAATCGCGGACGGACATCTGGTCGGGACGTTCGACGGTCGGCAGTGGGAGATCCGGTACGCTCAACTCACGACGGACGGCGAGACGGCGACCGGACGCTCCGTCGGAACCGTCGAGCGACTCGAGGACGGACGTCTCAAAGTCGAAGACGAGTGGGAGTGGGAATCGAAAGCCGGGAGCGGGAAGTCGGTCCTCGAAGAGGTTCCCGAGTAACCCCACCCGGATCCCGCCGTTAGCCGTCGCGATGCGCGTACTGGATACCGCTGACGGAGCTCTGGTCGCCCCGACGACGAATCCGACCGCCTTTATTCCCACCGCCCCGTCTGGACGGGTATGAACGCAGATGCTGTCGTCCTCGATATCGACGGCGTGCTCGTCGACGTCGCCGATTCGTACCGACGCGCGATCGTCGAGTCCATCGACCACGTCTACGATCGGACGATCCGCAAGGCCGACATTCAGCGCTTCAAGGACGCCGGCGGGTTCAACAACGACTGGGGACTGACGTACGCCGCCGCGCTGTACGTACTCGCGACGAGCGAGGGATACGGCAACTCTATCGCGGACTTCACCGACGACATCGCCTCGAGGGGCGGCGGCCTCGAGGCCGCCGAAGCCGCGGTCCGGGACGAACTCGGCGCTCGAGCCACCCAGCGCGCGATGGGCCGCTGGGATCGCGAGCGGCTCCGTGACGTCTTCCAGCAACTGTACCTCGGTGCCGATCTCTACCGGGGACTCGAGGGCGGCGAGCCCGATATCGAGACCCGCGGCTTCATCCACGACGAACCGGTGTTGCTCGAGGAGTCTACCCGAGAACACCTCGTCGAGGGCTACGACGTCGGCGTCCTGACCGGCCGGCCGGAAGCCGAAGCCGAAATCGCCCTCGAGCGGGTCGGACTCGAGGATGCGATTCCGCTCGAACACCGGTTCACGATGGACGACTGGGAGGAGGGCAAACCGCACCCGCGGGCGCTCACGACGCTCGCCGAACGGTTCGGCGCTTCCGCCGTCGTTTTCGTCGGCGACACGCTGGACGATATCCGGACGGCAACCAACGCGAACGAAACGGATCCCGGGCGCGACTATCGCGGCGTCGGCGTCCTCACGGGCGGACTCACCGGCGACGAGGGGCGCAACAAGTACGCCGCCGAGGACGCGTCCGCAGTTCTCGAGTCGATCAACGAGTTACCGGACCTGCTCGAGGAGTAGCGCGGTGCCGGTCCGCCCGTCGGTGATCCCAACTCGAGTCGAGGGGCGGTCTAGTTGCCGGGAAATCGAACGAACGTGAGCCAGAAGTTCTCGAACGAGCGGACGAGCGCGACGAACTCGTCGGGGTTGACGGGTTTTTGCAAGTAGGCGTTCGCGTGGAGATCGTAAGAGCGAGCGATGTCCTCCTCGGAATCCGAACTCGTCAGCACGATCACGGGGATCGACCGCAAGGCCGGTTCGGACTTGAGTTCCGAGAGGACGTCTTCGCCGCTCAGACTGGGGAGGTGGAAGTCGAGCAGGATGATATCGGGTCGCGGACTCTCGGCGTGTTCGTTTCGTCGGTGGACGAAGTCGAGCGCCGCTTCCCCGTCGGCGACGGTGTACACGTCACTCGCGATGCTCGCGTCCGCGAACGATTCGGAGAACAGCCGAGCATCGCCGGGATTCGGTTCGACCAGCAGTATCGTAATCGCGTCCTCGACCGAGGGCACCATACGCCTATTTCGGGCGTGAGAAAGATGAAGGGCGTGGTCCTCGGAACCGACCGTATCGCATCCCAACACACCCGACACTCCTCGCCAGCGACGGACTCGAGGCGGTCGATCCCGCTGGCGGCTCGAGTCATGACGCGACCGAACTTGCACGTCCGCCCGCCCCTTTTTTGCCCGTCGTCGATGTAGCCCGCTGCAGTTCCATGGCCGAGTTCACTCGCAACAGCGACCTTCCCGGCGAACCGACCTCCCTCTGGCTCGCGAGCACGCTCGAGGCCGGACACGACGAGACGACCGGGCGCGATGACGAACCGGCGACGGCCGAGCTCGAGGAGGCGCTCGCGGAAGATCGATCGGTCGACGTCGCCGTCGTCGGCGGCGGTATCGCGGGTCTCTCGACGGCGATCAACCTGCGCGAGCGCGGCGAAACGGTCGCCGTTCTCGAGCGCGATCGAGTGGCGACGGGGGTGACGGGCAAGTCCACGGCGAAGTTGACCAGCCAGCACGGGAAGATCTACGACCACCTACGCCGGGAGTTCGGCCGTCGACAGGCGAGCCAGTACGCGCGGGTGCAAGAACGCGCCATAGACGAGGTCGAACGTCGAATCGCCGATCTGGAAATCGAGTGCGGATTCGAGCGCCAGCCCTCCTACCTGTACAGCAACGAGCCCGACGAGATTCGACGCGAAACCGACGCCGCATGGGCCGCGGGCCTCGAGGCGACCTACGTCACCTCGGTGCCGCCGTTCGAGCGTGCTGAAGCGGGGGTCCGATTCGACGACCAGGCGTGGTTTCACCCGCGAAAGTACCTGCTCGGGATCACCGACGAACTCCGGAGCGACGACGGAGCAGCGGTCTACGAAGGCACGCGCGTGACCGACGTCGAGCCGGGAGCGCCGTGTCGCGTCCGAACCCCTGCGGCGACGGTGACGGCCCGGCGGGTCGTTCTCGCGACCGGATTTCCGATCCTCGACCGGGCGGGATACTTCGCCCGAATGCACCCGAAACGATCCTACGTGCTCGGGATTCGCCTCGACGGCGAGCCGCCCGAGGGGATGTACTACCGGCCCGGCGACAACTACCGCTCGGTGCGAACCCACCGCGACTCCGACGGCGAACTCCTGCTCGTCGGCGGGGAGAACCACAAGACGGGACAGGGCGGCTCGACCGCCGATCGGTACCGACGCCTCGAGCGGTGGGCGCGCGAGCGGTTTCCGATCGACGAAATCGCCTACCGGTGGTCGACGCAGGATTACAAGCCGGTCGATAAGGTCCCGTTCGTCGGCCGCGTCGGTGCCGGTGCCGAGAACGTTTTCGTCGCGACCGGCTTTCGCGGCTGGGGGATGACCAACGGCGTCGCTGCGGGACGGCTCCTCGCCCAACTCATCGCGGGCGGGGAGCCGCCGGAGCGCGACCTGTTCGCGCCGCTGCGATTCACGCCGAAGACGTCGGCGGGGAAGGCCATCACCGAAAACGCCGACGCGGCGAGCCAGTTCGCCACCGACTGGGCGCGGACGCTCCTGGCGTCCGACGATCCCGCGCTCGAGCCGGGGGAGGGGACGGTCGTCCGCCGCGGCGGGAAGCCCATCGCCTGTGCGCGAGACGAGGACGGCGACCTCCACGCGACTTCGGCGGTCTGTACTCACCTGTACTGTCTCGTCCAGTGGAACGACGCCGAGCGAAGCTGGGACTGTCCCTGCCACGGTTCGCGGTTCTCGCTCGAGGGCGAGGTCCTCGAGGGACCGGCGACGGAGGCATTGCCGACTCGAGCGCCGGATCCGGATTTGGACTCGGACTGACCGTCTAGACCGAATAGTTATCTGACACTCCTTCGAAGAGCTACCCGATGGCAGAGACACTGCGCTCGAGCGTCGGCGAGGCATTCGTCGACTTCGGTCGCTCGGTGGGCACGTTCGTCGGGTTCGCGTGGACCTGTTTCATTGCCGGAATGGTCCTCTATCGGGCCGTCGGCGCGTCGCTCGACGAGGTTCCGGTTCCCGAAGAACTGCTCATCGTTGCGATCATCGGCGTCGCCTTCCTCGGGACCAGTTGGTTCATCGAGGGCGGTTACGATCGGATCGGCGCGGACCCCGACGGTGGTGCGACCTTCGCGTGGTTGGCTCTGTTCTTCGTCCCGCTCGCGTTTCTCCCGTCGCGGATGGCGCTGGGATCCCTCGCGGGCGGCCCCGGCGTTCTCGATGCCCTCTTTTTGCTCGGAATCGTCCTGTTTTCGGGCTGGCTAGCGTTTTACGGCGGCCTCGAGCGACTGGGGCTGGCTCCTGACGACTTTATTCGCGTGATCGTCTACGCCATCGCGCTCGGCGTGGTCTCCGTCGCGGTCGTGATTCTGTTCGATATTGCGCGGTTGTCCACCAACTTCGGCGGTGCGGCCGTCGCGATGGCCGTCCAACTCGCGGCGTGTTGGCTCGGCTTTACGAAAGACGTACCCTGACGGCTCGCTACGGATCGCTCGAGAAGGCCCCCAGCCCCGGATAGTCGGCGATGATCCCGTCGACGCCGGCGTTCGCTAGCGCCTCGAACTGGTTCCAGTTCGTGGCCGTCCAGACGTTGACCGCCCGGCCTTCCGCGTGTGCTTCCCGGAGCACGTCGACCCGCGGCTCTCCCGGCGACAATCCGGCGTAGTCCGTCCCGGCGAGTACCGTCCCGCGGATCGCGTTCCTGGGCGGATGAATCGCCTCGCAGTCGTAGCGACGAGCGATCTCGAGACCCGCCTCGAGGTCGTCCCAGACGAGCGTTGCGGCGGCGGCGGGTGCGACCTCGCGGATCGCTGCCAGCGCGCCCTCACAGAACGACGAGAAGAGGAGTTCGCCGTCGAAGGCGTCACAGTCCTCGGCGACGCGCTCGACGAACGGCATCCAGACGTCGCGGCGTTCGTCGCACTCGGCGGCCGGAAGCGACTCGCCGAATCGAAGCTCGGTCGTTCCCGGGTTCTTCAATTCGACGTTGACGGCCATCGTGTCGGGGATCGCCTCGAGGAACTCGGCGAGCGTGGGAATCGTTTCCGCGGTCCCGAGCACTCGAGCGGTCCGGAGGGCCTCGAGTTCGGTCTCCCAGACGAGTCCCGACGCGTCGGTGAGCGTCCGGCCGTCGCGTGTGCCCTCGAGTCGCTCGTCGTGGATCACGACCGGGGTTCCACAGCGAGCCGGCTGGACGTCGATCTCGAGCATCGCGGTTTCGTCGTGTTCGGCCGCGGCGAGGGCCGCACCGACGGTGTTCTCGGGAGCGACGCCTGCAAAACCGCGGTGGGCGATGACGGTAGGACTGGTCATAGTCGGGAAACGACGGCGTGGCTATTGGGTGCTGTGTTCCCCACGGGACCGTCGACTGACTCGAACGTGCCGCCGGCGGTCGATCAGGGCTCGTACGTCTCGCGGTAGACGACCAGTTCCTCGCCATCGGTGATCGCGGTGACGACAATTTCGTCGCCGTCGGCGTCGAATTCGGTCGAGAAACTGCGGGCGAGAAACGACTCGGCGTCTTCCCCGCGATAGACCGACGCATCGGTCTCGAGGCTCGCCGAGTAGACGATCACCTCGTCGACGGCGGTCGACTGATCGATGTGAACCGTCACCATCTCGTCGTCCGCGTCGAACTCGAGGCCCTCGAGGGGATCCGGTTCGTCAACGGGCTCGCCGTCGGGGATCTCGAACGGTTCTTCGTACGTGAGGAACACGCGCCACTCGCCGTCCTCGGTGAGCGCGACGAGCGTCTCTTCTTCCGTGACCGTCTCGCCGTCCTCGGTGACCTCGGTCTCGACCGTCACCAGTGCGGCGTCTTCGCCTTCCAGCACGTCCTCGAGATCGACTTCCTGAAACCAGAACTCCACGTACGGGATGTCGTAAATCTCGTCGGTCTCGTACCCCTCGTCTGCGAGTTCGACCTCGTAGTCGTCGATTCCGTCGGTTCCGAGCGTGAACTCCACGTCTTCGTTTTCCTCGGCTTCCGCCGCCATCTCGACCGGATCGAACGGATGGCGGGTGTGCATCGCCTCGCTCATCCCCTCCAGATCCTCTTCGATCCCGGTCTCCATGTACGCCTCGACCGCCAGGACGGCACCGTGTTCGACGTCTTCGGACGGCTCGTTGCCGTCGTCGTTCTCGCCGTCGTCGCTCTCGTCGGTATTCGTGTCATCGTCGTTCTCGCCGTCATCACCGAGTCCTAACTCGCCCACGCAGCCCGCGAGTCCGGCACTCGCCATCGTACCGACGATCGCGACGTACGTTCTCCGATCCATACCTCTTCTCGAGTTTCGCTGATAATTAATTTTCTCATGACATTCTGGCGGCGAAGACAGTAGGCGGCCGCGACTCGAGGTCGACCGTCGTCGACGTCCGGATTCGCCGTCACCACGGCGAGAGGTCGGCGGCGTCGGCGAGCAACTCGTGGGATCGACGCGTGTCCTCGGGATCGGCGATCTGATTCTGGACGACGACCTCGTCGACGCCGACCTGAGCGGTGAGCTCCTCGAGCAGGTCCCGAACCGTCTCCGGGCTGCCGGAAATCGCTCGCGGCCACTCGCCCGGCCCGATCGATGTCGGAGTCGGGTCTGGAACGGTTCCGAGCTCGTCGATCGCCTCTTCGATCGACCGGATCGGTAGCTGGTCGGTCCGGCCGCTCCGAAGGAGCCTCGAGGACGCTTCGGTCGTCGCGCGCAGCCGCGCCGCCTCCTCGTCGGTGTCGGCGCAGGTGACGTTCAGCGCGAGCATTCCGTACGGATCGTCCGGGCCGGCGCCGAACGAGGACGGCTGGAAGTGCTCCCGGTAGGTCTCGAACGCGCGAACTGCGGGCTCGGGCCTGATGAACGCGGCGAAGCAGTAGGGGAGTCCCAGTCGGCCGGCGATCTTCGCGCTCGAGGGACTCGAGCCGAGGACCCACACCTCCGGCACGGAGTCGCGCGACCGAGGCAGTTGTAGGTCGCTGAACTGGTGGTCGTCCGGAAACCCGTCGTGGAGGTGTGCGGTGACCTCGTTGATCTCGTCGGCGTGATCCCCGCCGGACCGCCGTCGGCTCCGATCCTGTTGGAGGGCGAAGTCGCTGACCGGGTTTCCCGTCGCCCGCCCGAGGCCGAGATCGATCCGACCGGGTGCGAGTGCGTCGAGGACGCTGAACGTTTCCGCGACCTTGTACGGGCTGTAGTGATTGAGCAGCACCGTTCCGGAGCCGACCCGGATGTCGGACGTGTTGGCCGCGACGTGGGCGATCAGCACCTCCGGCGTCGTGCTCGCGATCGAGTCGGTGAAGTCGTGGTGTTCGGCGACCCAGAACCGCGAGTAGCCGAGTCGTTCGGCCTGCTGAGCGCGCTCGACCGTGCGTTCGAACGCCTCCGTCGCGCTACCACCCTCCGGGATCGGTGCGAGATCGACGAGCGAGAGCTCCATGCCGGCAGATGGGGTTTGGGTGGGAAGTGTGTACGCATTCGGCGACCCGACGCCTGACGGGCCAGCATTAACCACGCCCGCGCTCGAAACGGGTTCCATGACCGACACCACGATCGAGGACGTCGAACGAAGCCTCGACCGCGCGACCGACCTCGAGAGCGAGGACGCTGTCTCCGTCCTCCGGACGGCCCGCCAGGATCTCGCGGATCTCAGGAGCGATCCCGACGTCGACGACGAACACCGACGGGCGCTCGAGAAGCGCCTCGAGCAGCGAATCCGCGAGATCGAGGAGCGAGACGCGTACGACAGCGGACTGGGTGCGGCGATGAATCCGGACGAGGACGACGCGCCGTAGTGTTCGCGTGCGCTCGGCCGTACCGAGCGTCAGAGAACCCGGCGAGATCGACCGACCTCCCACCCTTTTATTCGGGTGCCGTCCTGAGGGTCGCGTATGCGAATCGCACTACTCGGCGGAACCGGTGATATCGGACAGGGGCTGGCCCTACGCTTTGCGCGCGATACGGACCACGAAGTGCTCATCGGCTCTCGAGACCCCGAAAAGGCGCGGGACGCGGTCGAGAGCTACGAGGACGAACTCGCGGAGCGCGGCGCGGAATCGAACGTCAAGGGCTTCGCGAACGAGATGGCGGCCGATCGAGCCGACGTCGTCGTCCTGAGCGTGCCGCCGTACTACGCCGGCGACACCGTCGAGGCCGTCGAAGACGTCCTCGACTCGGACTCGATTCTGGTTACCCCCGCGGTCGGCATGCAGGGCGACGAGGACGGCCTGCACTACCACCCGCCTGGAACCGGCAGCGTGACTCAGCTCGTCGCCGAACGCGTGCCCGACGAGGTGCCGGTCGTCGGCGCGTTCCACAACCTCGCGGCCGACGCCCTCTCGGACCTCGACAACGACCTCGACCTCGACACGCTCCTCGTCGCGGACGACGACGACGCGAAGGAGACCGTTCGCAATCTGGCCAACGAGATCGAGGGCCTGCGCGCGCTCGACGTCGGCCCGCTGGCTAACGCCGCCGAAGTCGAGAGCGTCACCCCGCTCGTGATTAACATCGCGAAGTACAACGAGGATCTCCACGACGTCGGCGTGAAGTTCCACTAACAAACTTTTGTTCCGCGGGCGCGGCGGAGCCGCGCCCGCGGTAAAATCTCGAGAAAGCAACGCTCTTTCGGCCCTCGCGGGAGCGAAGATGCCGCTTAGCTTTGATGGAAAGCACTCCTCCCTCCCCTGGCTCACGGCTTCGCCGTTCGCCTATCCGCGGCGCTACGCGCCGCGCTCTCCGGGTCGGTTGTCGGCCCGCTCGCTCCCGTTGGTCGCTCGCGGTGAGTATCTCTCTCCACATGCGGTGGCGCGCGCTGGGTCGCGGTGAGCCGATGGCGAACCGCGAGTCGAAATCGTGCGAGGGATGAGCGAACGAAGTGAGCGAATCGGCTGGGGAGGGTGTGGAGATCCTCGCCGCCAGTGTGAGTCGAGTGCTCGAGCCGTCGCCTCATCGAACGGTCTCGTAGCATTCGTTCAAAAAGAACGACCCCGAACCAGCCGCTTTTGACCCCACAACGCCTACGACGAGCATGCGAATCGTCACGACGCTCCCTTCGGCGACCGAAACCGTGGCCGCCCTGGGCATAGAGCCGGTCGCCACCTCCCACGAGTGCGACTATCCGCCCGGCGTCGAGGACCTTCCATCGGTGACCGCCTCGAGAATCGACGCGGAGGCCTCGAGCGGCGAGATCGACCAGCAGGTGCTCGACAATTCCGAAGCGGGCGTCTACAGCGTCGACACCGAACTGCTCGAGGCCCTCGAGCCGGACCTGATCGTCACCCAGGGGATGTGCGACGTCTGTGCGGTCGACGAAGTCGTAATCGAAAATGCCGTCGACGAAATCGATGCCGACCCCGAAATCATCACCACTGACCCCCACAGCGTCGCGGACGTCCTCGAGGACCTCGAGCGAATCGGCCGCGCCACCGACCGAGAAGACCGCGCCCGCGAGGTCCGCGCCGAACTCGAGTCCCGAATCGACGCCGTCCGAACCCGAACCGCCGACCTCGCAGCCGCTGACCGCCCGCGCGTCGCCGTCTTCGACTGGACCGACCCAGTCATGATCGCGGGCCACTGGACGGCCGACCTCGTGCAGTGGGCCGGCGGGACGTACGGGCTGTCCGACTCCGGAGAGCGCTCGAGGCCCCGCGAGTGGGACTCGATCCGCAAGTACGACCCAGAACTCGTAATCGTCGCGCCCTGTGGCTTCGGCCTCGAGCAGACCGCCGAGAACACCGCCGATCTCACCCACCGCGAGGGCTGGGACGACCTCGCGGCCGTCCGAGGGGACCGCGTCTGGGCGATGGACGGCCACCACTATCTGAATCGGCCCGGCCCGCGACTGGTGGACACGCTCGAGGCGCTGGCCCCGATCGTCCGGCCCGAACTGTTCGACGAGTCGACGCCGCCGGTCGCGCTCGAGGAGATCGCGGTTCCGTTCGAGACGCTCCCGGATCGACTCGAGGCGAGTCCGGGGCTGGAGCCGTGACCGACGGGTCCGATCCCGAGTCCGGTCCTGCACTCGTCGTCCCCGCCGAGATTCGCGATCGGATCCTCGAGCGCGCCCGCGACAGTCGACCCGCGGAGATCTGTGGGGTCTTCGGCGGCGAGTACGATCCCGCCCCCGATGGTCGGAGCCGCGTTCGTTCGCACTACCCGGCCGAAAACGTCGCCGAGACGCCGCGGACGCGCTACCGGATCGATCCCGAAGCGCAACTCGAGATATTCGAAGCGCTCGAGGGAGGCGCCGGTGAGGAGATCGTCGGCTTCTATCACTCCCATCCGCGCGGCCCGCCGCGGCCGAGCGCGACCGACGCGGCGCAGGCGACGTGGCCCGATCGGTCGTACCTGATCGTCTCGCTCGAGCCGCTCGAGGTCGGTTCGTGGCGGTGGCGAAAAGAGGGAGAGTCCGGCGCGTTTGAGCGGGAACGGCTCGTTCTCGGGTGAGTGGACGTTTCAGGTGCGATTTGAGCGACCAGCGACGACTCGAGCGTCTCGTCTGAGATGAAATATGCGAAAACCCGCTCACACTGGCAGCGGTGAGCGCCACGTCCTCCCCAGCCGATTCGCTCGCTGCACTCGCTCATCCCTCGCACACCGTCGTCGACGCACCCTCACCGCGTTCGGGTCCGTCGACAGCGCGCGCCACCGCACGTGGATAGTCGGTAAGCGACGTGAACGGTCGGTCGTTCGGGTGTCGTCACGACGCGTTTCTCAGCACGTCCGGTACCCAGCCCCGATTCGGGTCGTCCGTCTCCTCCATCCACTCGATCAGGCGCTCGCGCATCTCGCGGCGCACGTCGGCGTACTCGGGGTGGTCGATCAGGTTCTGCAACTCGGCGGGATCGGCTTCGAGGTCGTACAGTTCGTCGATGTCCGGCCCGTTGTAGACGTACTTGTACCGATCCGTGCGGACCATCCGCTGGGTGTAGAGGCCGAACTCGTCGCCGTGATATTGGGCGAACGTGGAGTCGGGCCACCCCTCGTGGACGGTTTTCGGATCGTCGCCGGCCTCGAGCAGCGGCACCAGGCTCCGAGAATCGAACGACTCTGGAATCCCGACGTTCCCCATCTCGAGGAACGTCGCCGCGAGGTCGTGGAGGTGGACGGGGGCGTCACAGACCGACCCGGGCTCGGTGACGCCGGGCCAGCGCATCTGCAGCGGAATCCGATAGGTGTCGTCGTACATCAGCGGCCCCTTGTTGAACTGTCGGTGGTTCCCGATGAAGTCGCCGTGGTCGGAGGCATGGACGACCGCCGTCTCCTCCGTAAGCCCGTACTTCTCGAGGGCCTCGAGGATCCGCTCGAATTGGTCGTCGATCAGCGTCACGAATCCCCAGTACTTCGCGGTGGCTTCGGCCCAGCACTCCCAGTCGAGTCCGTCGACACCGCGATACGCGAGGTAGTTCGCCTGGACCTGTGGCTTCCCGTCGTAGGTCTCGGCGTAGCTCTCGGGCGGCTCGATCGCGTCGGGATCGTACATCGAGGCGTAGGGCTCGGGGACGACGTAGGGGTGGTGAGGACCGTAGAAGTCGGCCCGGTGGAAGAACGGCGCGCCGTCGTCGCTGTCGCCGTCACCGTCCGCGTGCGCCTCGATCGCGTCGATCGTCCGCTCGGCGAGAAACCAGGCGCGGGTCTCCTCGACGTCGACCGGCGTCTTCGCGGCGACGAACGTTCCCTCGCTGCCGTCGCGGGGGTCGTCGCCGGTGTAGAGTTCCTCCTCGAGATCGACCTCGCCCAGCGGCACGCCGCGCTCCTCGCGGTACTCGCGAAAGGCGTCGTCGATGTCGTCGTGGTGTTTGTCGCTGCCGCCGAGATAGGAGAAGCCGAAGTCCTCGGGCGTTTTTCCGCGGCCGACGTGCCACTTGCCCGTGTAACTACATTCGTACCCGCTGTCGGCCAGTCGCTCCGAGAACGTCGGTATCCCGGGCGGCAGGTTCGGCCGGATCGCGTCGGCCTCGTGGCTGTTGTTGAGCATCCCGTGGCCGTGGGGGAACCGGCCGGTCATCAGCGAGGCGCGAGCGCTCGTGCAGATGCTGATCGGCGTGCACGCCCGCGAGAAGCGCGTTCCCTCGCTCGAGAGGCGGTCCATCGCCGGCGTCTCGACCGGCGGCCCGTCGGGAGCCGTGCAGTCGTATCGCTCCTGGTCGGTGAGGACGAAGAGGACGTTCGGACGAGTGTCGGCGTCGGCCATCGGAGGGCGTACGCCGACGTCGAAGTTAATGGTGAGGCCTGCCGGGGATTCGACGCGACGGTTGGCAGTCTCTCGATGACTACGTCTCGAGGCCGATATTGCCGACGACCGCTTCGCCGGTTCTCCGTCGGCGCGCCGCGCTGGTCTCCGTAGCCGTTACCTCTCCGGATACTGGACGCCTCTATGGAGTTGGGCGTTTTCACCAACTCACCCGAAACGATCGGTTTGTGTTCATCCCGACCCCCGCAGCGTCGACGTCGGTGCTCGCCGTCGCGCACAGCCACCGATCGTCGTCTTGATCGATCTCGTGACGGGCCTGATCTCACTGACCTCAGATGCGTTACGTGGGCAACCAGAAGGCGACCAGCAGAACGTGATCGCCCTTTATTTCCGTCTTTCAGACGGACGTTATCCCGGTAATACGCCGTGGATAATTGAATGTTCGTATGTTGATAAATATCGTCAACGATCTTAAACTTGCTAAGTGATTAATTATAAATAGTGTATTGCACATGTTGGAGTATGACATTCACAACTGTCCCGATGCAACTGGGAGGAGAGGCGCCGCTCATCTCGCTTGCAGTGGGAATCATTGTGATCGTGCTTCTCCTGGTCGTTCTCGATCTGCCACCGTTTATCGCGCTCGTTCTCTCGGGGTTCGCCGTTGGCACCGTTACCCCCGCGATTGCCTTTGGCGATGTCCCCGGCGAGTACGCTACCGCGTTCGGTGACGGCATGGCCGGCATCGGTATCCCGATCCTGATGGCGGCGGTTATCGGGAAGTCGATGGTGGAGAGCGGGGCCGCGGATCGGATCGTACGCGGGTTTACCGCGCTCTTCGGGGAGGACCGGACCGAACTGTCGCTGTTCGGTAGTAGCTTCGTAATCGCGATCCCGGTGTTCTTCGACAACGTCTTTTATCTGCTCGCTCCCCTCGCACGGGCGGCCCGCTCCCGGACGGGCAAGAATTACGCGCTGTTCATCGTTGCCGTCGGCGCTGCCGGGGCTGTCACACACGGTTTCGTCCCGCCGACACCCGGTCCGCTACTCGCGGCGAACGAACTCGATGCCAACCTCGGGTCCACGATCCTTATCGGTCTCCTTACCGGGCTTCCGACGGCGATCATTGCCGGTCTCGGATACGGGTACTGGATCAATCGGCGTCTGGACATTCCGCTACGCGATGCGATGGGTACCACGGTCGACGAACTAGAGGAGAAAGTCGACACACCGACCAGCGCCCTCCCCGGGTTATTCGAATCCGCACTTCCGATCCTTCTCGCAGTCCTCCTCGTGGGCGCGAACACTGGCGTCGAGACGTTTCTCGGTGAGGACACGACGGCAGCTTCGTTCACCAACTATATCGGCGATCCGAACTTCGCGCTGACGATCGCCGCGCTCGCGGCGGCTTTCACGTTTTACCGCGTGAGCGAGTTCACCAGCGAGACGTTTTCGGATGAACTCACAGAAGCGCTCAAAAGTGGCGGCAACATCGCCGCGATTACCGCCGCCGGCGGTGCGTTCGGCGCGATGCTCGCTGCGGCGGGTGCGGGCGAATACATCGCGGGTGGACTGGAAAACATCGGACTGGGTCTCCTCGTGACGGCGTGGGTAATCGCCGCCGGGGTGCGCGTCGTCCAGGGGTCGGCGACCGTCGCGATCGTCACCACGGCCGGAATCATGGCGCCGTTTACGGGCGAACTGACGGTCAACACCGCCTACCTCGTCATGGTGATCGGCGCGGGGGCTACGTTCTGTTCGTGGTACAACGACAGCGGTTTCTGGATCGTCAAGGAAATCGGAGGGCTTACGCAGGCGGAAACGCTCAAGACGTGGACCGTAGCGACGATCGTGATCGGTGTCGGTGGACTGCTCATCACGCTCGTTTGCTCGACGATCCTTCCGCTCGCGTGAACTCGAGTTCTCTGTTGACGATCGGAACGAACTGATCCGACTCGACGTCGAGGACGGCAACGGCGTCGGCCCTCGAGTTCGACTCGCTGGATGATTTTTGCGGCGCCGATCGAGATCGACCCGAGAGCGTTGATGTCGCGGTATCGCCAGTGATAATCGACTTGAGAGCGACGAATAACGATCCGTCGCCGCCCTCGAGTCGCCCATCAAGCCCGCCGCGCGCGTCTTCGGTGACTACGCTATCACGGTCCGAACGCAGATCCGGCGAGCGCCCCTATTCGAGGTCGTCGAACGTCGGTCGCTCGAGGTCGCCGGGGAACGAGTCGACCGGCACCTGCGTCTGGTCGCCGGATTCCATGTCCTTGATCGTTACTTCGTCGTTCTCGAGGTCCTGTTCGCCGACGATGACGACCGTTTCGGCGTTGATCGAGTCGGCGTAGTTCAACTGCGCGCCGAAGGATCGGCCGGCGACGTCGGTTTCGACGACGTGTCCGCGCTCGCGCAGGTCGCGGGAGATCCGGGCCGCCTCCGACCGCGTGTCGCCGATCTGGAGCACGTAGTAGTCCGTCGTCACTTCCTCCTCGGGCCAGACGCCGGCACGCTGCATCAGGAGCGGCAGCGTCGCGTGACCCGGCGCGACGCCGACCGCGGGCGTCGGCTGGCCGCCGAAGCCTTCGATGAGGTCGTCGTAGCGTCCCCCGCCGAAGATCGACCGCGAGACCTCGCCGGTCGAGTCGAAGCACTCGAAGACGACGCCGGTGTAGTAGTCGAGTCCGCGCGCGGTCTCGAGGGAGATCGTACAGTACTCGCGAGCCCCGAAGTCATCGGCCGCGGCGAGGACGTTCTGGAGGTTCTCGACCGCCTCGGTCACCCGCTCGGTGTCGGCGAACTCCTTGACGTCCTCGAGGTCGCCGGCGGCCACGAGGTCGTCGAACTCGGCGGCCTGGTCGGCCGTCAGTCCGGCACCGATCAACAGGTCGTGATACTCGACCCGCGAAATCTTGTCGCTCTTGTCGACCGCGCGGATCGCCGCTTCGGTGTCGACGTCGGCGTCGTAGCTCTCGAGGAGCCCCCCGAGGATGTCCCGGTGGGAGATCCGGAACTCGAAGTGCTCGCCGGTGAGTCCGAGCCCGGTCAGGGTGTCGGCCGCCCACGCGAGGATTTCGGCGTCGGCTTCGGGCGCGTCGGAGCCGAAGATGTCGACGTTGGTCTGGTAGAACTCCCGCTGGCGGCCCTGCTGGACCTGCTCGTAGCGCCAGAACGGCCGCGTCGAGAACCACTTGATCGGCTTCGAGAGCGCCTGCTGTTTGGCGACGACCATCCGCGCCACGGTCGGCGTCAGCTCCGGCGTCAGCGCGACGTGACGGCCCCCCTGGTCCTCGAAGGCGTACAGTTCGTCGACGATGTCGTCGCCGCTCTTGTCGGTCCACAGTTCGGCTCGCTCTAGGGCCGGCGTCCCGATCTCGCGAAAGCCGTATTCGCGAGCGGTTTCCTCCACGATATCGATGGTCGCCCGCCTGGCGGCCATCTCGCCGGGATAGAAGTCACGAAAGCCCTTGATCCGGTCGTACATGTCCACCGGTTCGGGGACGGCGAACTTCTATCCTGTTGTTTGGCGACGGCCGCCGCGTTCGTCGCTGATCGGAACCGGTTCGTTCAGCTTCCCAGTCTCGATTACCGCGACCGATCTTCCTCGAGACTGGCCAGACCATGAGACAACCCGGAGTGACGGGGACTCCTGTGCAACGCGTCGCCGACACCCACGGCTGATCAGCTATCGTCGTCGAAAGCGATACGGACGGCGCGAGATTCGAGTTCGCCCGCTAACTCGTGCCGGTCTATTCCACTTCCGTCGGCTCGGTTCCATTTCGGTGAACGTCCGTCACGTACGTCTGCTCGTGATTCGGAAACAGCTCGAGAACGGCTTCGGGGCCGTCCTCCGCGGCGATAACGGCCCGCAGTTCCGCCTCGTAATCGGCTCGATCGATCTCCTCGCTCGGCCCGACGGTCACCTCGAGTCGCGCCTCGACCAGTCGGTCGACGGCGGTGCGGCCAAACCCGGACAGGGGTGCGATGTAATCGACGTCGTGGCGGTCCTCGAGGCTCTGGGCCTGGGCTCGCGACACCGTCGGGACGCGGTCGTCGCGCCGGGTGCCGTCGGCGATCGCGTCGAACTCCTGATCGGCCAGTCGCTCGAGGGCGTGCTGGTGGATCCGCTGGATACCGTTTCGGGGGAACCCGTCCGCACGAATTCGTTCGATGGCCTCGCGGGCGACGCCGGGGTCCAACTCGAGGCGCTCGAACGCGAATCCGTTGGCCGTTGCGGTCTCGCGGGCGTGTTTCCAGTCGTCGCTGATGCCGAAGTGAGCCGTAACGAGGGTGACGTCGTAAAACCGCTCGAGGAGAAGGGCCGCGAGCGTCGAATCCTTGCCGCCGCTGTAGAGCACGCCGAGTTCCATTAGCGGCGCTTGATATCGAAGCTCTTCTCGTCGGGCTTGAGCTCCTGCAGGAGCTGTTTCATCTTTTCGTCGTCGATTTTCCCCTGAATGCGCCCGCTGCGGGCGAGCGTGACGACCTGTCGTTCGACCTGTTCGCCGAACTGGGGCTTGCTCATCTTGACCGTGTTGAGCCGCTTGCGCGCGTCGTCGGTCAGGTGCTGGCGCAGGACCGCCTTCTTCTGGGCTTCGGCCTGTTGCTGGGCCGCTTCCTGAGAGGCGTCGCCCTGCTGGGACCCGGCCTGTTGTTCCTGTAGCTGCTCCATTTTCTTCTGTCGGAGTTCCTCGAGTCTCTCGTCGTCGGGTGAACCACTCATAGTCGCGCATTCGTTTGCACCGCGGAAAATGATTTCGGACGACAGGTACGGCGGGCGCTCGAGGGTCGTTTCGACGCGAAAACTGCGCTCCGTCGTTACGCGTAGCGCTCGAGTTCCGGACGGTCGAGGTCTTCAAGGACGGCACCGGCGGTGTCGTCGAGCAGGCTCTGGCCCGCGGGCGTGATGCGGCGACCTTCGCCCTCGGCGGTCTCGACGAGGTCTTCGTCCTCGAGTTGCTGGAGGATGGTGCGGATCAGGTTCTTCGAGCCGTCGGTGCGCTTGTCGGGGGCGACCTGATAGCGGTTCGAGCCACCCTTCGCACCGCCGTACTCCGTCGAGAGTCGCTCGACGCCGACCGGTCCGCGGTCTGCGACCTTGCGCAGGAGGCTCGCGGCGCGGGTCGCCCAGAAGTCCTCCTGTTCCGGTGGTAGATCGCGGTCGACACCGGACTTTGCGAACTTGCCCCAGTCGGGTTCGTCGAGCCGTTCCTCGAGATCGTCGGCGAGCGCCTCGATGAGGTCGTCCGCCGGAACGTCGTACATTGTAGCCATTGGCGTGTGGTTTCCGTCCGTCGCATTTAAGACCATCGTTGTCCCCGCGCATCGGGTGTGTGCCGGCCGTGCACACGGATTCCCGCGCCGTAGCTGCATCGACCGCTGCGGCGCTAGCCCGGATCGTTTTTCGTGCTGGAATCGAAACGATCGGTATGGACGAACGCGCCGCCCTGGCGCTCTTGGAACGCGAACTCGAGGGGGCCGGCGACGACGCCGCCGTCGTCGACGAACTCGTGATCACGACGGACATGCTCCACGAGCGGACGGACTTTCCGGCGGGGACGACCCGGTACACGGCGGGCTGGCGAGCGGTCGCTGCATCGCTCTCCGACGTGGCGGCCATGGGTGCCGACGCGACCGCCGCCGTCGCGGCCTACGCGGCCCCCGAGTTCGATCGCGAGGAACTGCTCGCGTTCGTTCGCGGCGCGAGCGACGTCTGCGAGCGCGTCGACGCCGAGTACGTCGGCGGCGACCTCGACGGGCACACGGAGTTTACCGTAACGACGACGGCTATCGGCCGAGCCGACGACCCCGTCCACCGAAGCGGCGCTCGAACCGGCGATCTCGTCTGCGTTACCGGCACGCTGGGCCGGAGCGCAGCCGCCCTCGAGTTGTTCGAACGCGGGGCTCGAGACGGCGAGCGGAGCGCCGGAACCGGCCACACCGTCGACGCGGACGACGCGGACGGTGCAGATGACGCGGCCGATGCGGACGCGATCGAGCGCGCGAACGACCTCTTTCGATTCGAGCCGCGGGTCGCGGCCGGCCGAGCGCTCGCACCGCGGGCGACGGCGATGATGGACTCGAGCGACGGACTCGCGCGGTCGCTCCACCAGCTCGCCGAAGCCAGCGGCTGCGGCTTCGAGATCGAATCCGACCGGATTCCGGTCGCCGACGCGCTGCTCGAGGTCGCGACGGACGACGAGGACGCGCTCGAGCGCGCGACGACCTTCGGCGAGGACTTCGAACTCGTCGCGACGGTTCCAGAGGCGGCGCTCGAGACCGTCCGATCGGCGACGGATCTCGAGTGCTCGGTGATCGGGTCGGTCACGGAGGCCGGGCGCGGGATCACGCTGGACGGGGACGCGCTCGAGGACCGCGGTTACACGCACGGCGGGTGAGGCGAATCCGGCCGCTGCTGCGGGGACGCGTCGGTAGTGACCCGAAACGCGGACGTGTCCGCCGTCGTGGTGCGATGCTGCCAGTCACTGAACGATCTCGAGCGGGACCGGCATGAAACAGAGCAGTCCGAAACCGAAGGTGACGAGACCGATGATGACCCGTCCGGTTCCCAGTCGGCTGTCGTCGACCGGGTGAGCCGCGCCCGCCCGTGCGAAGACGGCGGTCAGAACGCCCCAGAAGATCCAGATGAACACCGTTTGCAGACTGTAGCCGCCGACGTAGTAGAGGTACGCGGCGAGGGCGAACAGCGCACCCGGAACGAGCGCGCTGATCGTTTCGTGGAACTCGCCGGTTATTGCGCGGAGGATGTGGCCGCCGTCGAGCTGACCGACCGGGATCAGGTTGAGGAAGGTGACGAACATGCCGACCCACGCGCCGATAACGACCGGGTTCACGCTCGTCGTCGGATCGTTTCGGTACAGCGGCCGATCGAGCACCGACGCCAGGAACTCGAGCAACGGGGGATAACCGAGCCGAATCTGGATCGAGCTGGGATCCTGTACGAGCTCCGGCGATGCGACCACGGGCGGAAGGTGAAGCCCGATAATCGTGACGACGACCGTCGCGACCAGCCCGGCTAATGGGCCGGCGACGCCGATGTCGAACAGGGCCTTTCGGTTCGGCATCCGCCCCTTTAACCTGATCACCGCGCCCATCGTCCCGATGAGCGTCGGAATCGGGAGGAAATACGGTAAGGAGGCGTCGACCTCGTGGTACCGACTCATCGCGTAGTGTCCCATCTCGTGGATCCCGAGCACGCCGAGGATCGCGACGGTGAACGGCCAGGCCTCCAACATCGCCGTCGGACTGGCGAGCGGATCGTTGTGGTACCACATCGATCCGGCGAACAACGTCGAGAGCACCGTCGCGAGCAGGAGAACGATGTTCGTCCACGGAATCCCGTCGATCCCGATGTCGATGGGCTCGGCGACGAGGACGTACTCCCCGTGTCGCGTCGTCAGCTGCGGCTCGTATCCCGCCTCGCGAAAGACCGGCCACAGCTCACGCATCGCTCGCTCGGGATGCATCCGGGGATCCCCGTAGTACAGTAGTCGCTCGTCCTCGGTTCGGAGCTCGTGGATCGTGAATACCGACTCGATCCGCTCGAGTGGCGGCCCGCGCTCAAACGACGGGCCGTCCCTCGGCGACGATCCGAACCCGGACGATTCGACGTCGTCCATCGTCCGTGACTCGGGGCCCACGTCGTATAAATCGACTGCCGTCGGCAGGGCCGACCGTCTTCGAAACGGGGAGAACTGCTCGACGGGTACCGATCGTCGCCGGGGAGTCGGCAAAATTGACGGACCGAACGGAGTCACCGTTCGGCCCGACGAAGGGGTGGAGACCTGTTCAGAGGACGTTACCGGTGGCGCTGGAGAACGCGCCGGCACGCGGGGCGTGATTCGCGGATCGCGGGATCCGTCGCGTCGTACGGGATTCGGGATCAGACTGGCTCGACGCGCCACGTCGTCGCACTCGTGTACGACCACTTCTCGATCTCGAGGTCGCTGACCGAATCGGAGAGTTTGACCATCAGTGCGCCGATCTCTTTGGGGGACATTCCGACGTCGTCGGCGATGAATTTTCCTTTGAAGTACAGCTCTCCTTCTGCTGCACGTTCACGCAGGTAGCGTTTGAGGCGGCGTTCCTTGCTTTCCGTGGAGGATTGGGCTGTCGTGCTCATCGACATCAACTCCTTGTAGGGAAGATATGTTATAAAGGGTGGATGGTTAGCGAGATTTCGATTGTGTTCAACGATCTGGGGGGTAACAGACGTTTCATTCCCATTTATGATAATCTTTACGAGCGTTTTAGAGGAGTCTAGACGTTTTAAAACTCTCTCTAACGCGTTATCTCCATCAAAAAACTTCGTGATCGATAGAGAGTCACGTTTCAGTGCCTGTGGAGTATTTCGAACGACGATGGCATGAATATAATGCTCACGATCGCTCGTGGACCCAGAACTCGTCCTCGACCGTCACTTCCTTCTTAAACAGCGGAACTTCGTCTTTCAGCCGGTTGATTCCGTCTTCGACGGTTCGAAAGGCCTCTCCGCGGTGGCCGGCGAGGACGACGACGAAGACGATGTCCTCGCCGTCCTCGACGACGCCGGTCCGGTGGTGGAGTTCGACTTCGAGGACGCCGTCCCGCGCCTCGAGATCCGTTTCGAGGGCGGCCATGCGTTCGTCCGCGACGCCCTCGTACTTCTCGAACTCGAGGAACTGTGTCCGCGAGTCGTCCGCGTCGTCTTTCGCGCGCACCCGTCCGGTGAACGTCGCGATCGCGCCCGCGCGATCCGCCTTCGGTGACCGTTTGACGCGGTCGACCAGCGACTCGAGGGTCTCGTAGGCTTCCGTCTCCGCCAGCGCGGTCGCGACCGCCTCGACGTCGAGGTCGCCGTCGTTCTCGACGGCCGCGATGGTGTCGCCGTCGACGTCGCTCGAGCCGACGACGACTGTCGGGTATCGGAGACCGTCGACGCCGACGACGATCGCGTAGTCGCAGTCGATCGCTAACTGATCGAGCGCGCCGCCGACGGTCATTCCCGTTCCGGTCGCGGTCCAGTCGCCGTCGGCGCCCAGATCGTAGATGACGTCGCCGCCGACCGCCGTCGGTTCGTGGGTGTGCATTCCGTCCGCGATCGTCGCGTCGTACCTGATGACGCCGACGCGCCCCTCCTGTGCGAGTCGATCGACGGTTCGGTTGACGACCCGCTCGAGTGCGTCGCCGTCGGCACCGCGATCGATGATCCCGAGTACGTGCATGTCTGAGAGATGGTGGCGTCGGACTTTGTAGCTGTCGACGCCGACGCACGTCACCGGACTCGATCCCGTTCGAGAACCGATCCCGTGTTCGAGTGAGACACGCGCGCAGCCAGCCAGTTGGCAACTCTTAAGATAGCAACCCGGTTACACCGGATTAGCATGAAAGTGGTCGTCTCTATTGGCGGAAGCGTGCTCGTGCCCGAACTCGGGACGGATCGGGTAGCCGAACACGCGGCCGTCGTCGAAGACCTCGTCGCGGACGGCTGTCGCGTCGGTGCCGTCGTCGGGGGCGGCGGCGTCGCCCGCGAGTACATCAGCGCCGCTCGCGATCTGGGGGCCAACGAGATCGAACTCGATCAGCTGGGGATCGACGTCACCCGGCTCAACGCGCGTCTACTGATCGCCGCACTGAGCAGCGGCTCAGTCATCGCGCCGGCCAAAAACTACGAGGAAGCCGGCGAATCGCTTCAACGCGCGGGAATATCCATTATGGGTGGCGTCGCACCGGCCCAGACGACTGACGCCGTCGGTGCCGCCCTCGCGGAGTACGTCGACGCCGATCTGCTCGTCTACGCGACGAGTGTCCCCGGCGTCTACAGCGACGATCCCAACGAAAACGCCGAGGCGACGAAGTACGACAGCCTCACCGCGACGGAACTCGTCGACGTGATCGCCGGCCTCGAGATGAACGCCGGAGCCTCGGCACCCGTCGACCTGCTGGCGGCGAAGATCATCGAGCGTTCGGGCATGCGCACGATCGTCCTCGACGGCACCGACCCGGACCGAATCTCGCGTGCCGTCCGATACGGGGAACACGACGGGACCAACATCATCCCCGAGGGCGCGGGCGAGGAACCGACCTACTGGGCGCAGGACGAACGATGAGCACCGAACACGACGGCGGGGAGGAGACCCCGGACGCCGAGAGTCCCTACACCCTTCAGCGCGAGGACGGCGACGACGCGCGCCACGCCTTCTGGGCGGACACCGTTGCGGATCGGATCGAAAACCGGGACCCGGACGACCCGATCGTCGTCAAGGGCGGCATCTCGCCGTCGGGCGTCCCCCATCTCGGCAACGTCAACGAGCTCATGCGGGGCTACTACGTCGCCGAAGTCCTGCGCGAGCGCGGTCACGAGGTCCGCCAGGTCTTCACCGCCGACGACCGGGACCCGCTCCGAAAGCTGCCGCGGACGCTCTGTGATCTCGAGGGGAATCTCGTCGATCTCGGCGAGGTCGACGCGGGCGCGCTCGGACGAAACCTCGGCGCGCCGTACACGGACGTTCCGGACCCCTTCGGCTGCTGTGACTCCTACGGCGAACACTTCTCGACCATCATTCAGGACAGCGCCGACGCCGTCGACGTCCCGATCGAACTGATTTCGAACACGGAGCTGTACGAGTCCGGCGACCTCGAGGACGTGACGCGGTACGTCCTCGAGAACCGAGAGCGCGCCCGCGACGTGCTCTCGCAGTACCAGGATAAGGTCGACGCGGACTACATCCCCTTCAATCCGATCTGCGAGGACTGCGGGAAGGTCACGGAAACGGTGACAAGCGTCAATTTGGATGGCGAGGCGCGAAGCGCCTCGGATAGTCGAGCGGGGAGCGAAGCGACCCGCGAGACAGGCGAGCCGCCGACCGTCGACTACCGCTGTACCGACATGGACGCCGGCGAGCAGACGATTTCGGGCTGCGGACACGAGGGCACCGCGACCCTGCGCGAGGGCAAGCTGCCGTGGCGCTTCGAGTGGCCCGCGCAGTGGCAGGTACTCGGCGTCGACTTCGAGCCCTTCGGCAAGGACCACGCCGAGGGCTCCTGGCCCAGCGGACAGGACATCGCGCGCAACGTCCTCGGGATCGAACCGCCCGTTCCGATGGTCTACGAGTGGTTCACCCTCGAGGGCGAGCCCTTCTCCTCGTCGGCGGGCAACGTCATCCTCGTCTCGGACGTCCTCGAACTCTTAGAGCCCGAAGTCCTGCGCTACTTCTTCGCGAAAGACCCCTCGAAGGCCCGGGACTTCAGCATCGAACGCCTCGATCAATTGGTCGACGAGTTCGACCGTCTCGAGGCGATCTACTTCGACGAGATCGACGCGAGCGAGGACGAGACGGCATTCGCGAAGCGAGTGTACCCGCTCGTGGTCGAGGGGGCGGCTACTGCCGCCAGTTCAGAGCGCGCGGACGGGCCGCGCGAGGAGCGCATTCGGCTCCCCTACACCTTCGCCGCCGTGCTCGGAATGACCGACGACCCCGACCTGCGCGAGGAGATCGCCCGACGCGAGGGGCACATCCCCGAAGACGCCCCCGAGTGGGCGATCGAGGGCGCACTCGAGCGAGTCGAACGGGCCCGAAACTGGGCGCGACGCACCGAAAACGAGTTCGATTACGAACTCAAGCGCTCCGAGATCCCCGACCACGACTTCGACGAGAACACCGAGGCCGCGCTCGAGGAGCTCGCCGACTTCATCGAGGCGGGCCACGAACCCGACGAGATCCAGAGCGAGATCTACGAGACGGCGCGCCGTCACGACGTCGACGTCGGCGACTTCTTCGGCGCGGGCTACCGGCTCTTCTTCGACGAACAGCAGGGACCGAAGCTCGGGTCGTTCCTCGCGAAAGTCGACCGCGAGTTCGTCGTCGGCCGATTACGCCGGGAACGGTGAACCTGACAGACCCCCTCCTCGAATCGGTACGAGAGTGACCGGATAGACAAAAGCCCTTTGAGAACGCCCCCCGGAAATACGGTAGATGGATTACGGCTCCCCCGCTGTCGTTTCGGTTCCCGAACTCTACGGCTCGGAGACGCTGACGTGGGTCGTCATCGGCCTCCTCGTCTACTGGTTCGCTATTATCGCGCTCAAGCGAGCCGATCTCCTGCCGGAGTACGTCGGGACTCAGGGACCGATTCTCACGTTTCATACCAAACGCGGCCGAGCGTTTCTCGATCGGCTCTCGAAGCCCAAACGCTTCTGGCGCGCCTGGGCGAACATCGGCGTCGGTATCGCCATCGTCGTCATGGCGACCATGTTCGTCGTCCTTCTCGCCGCCGCGATCTCCGCGATCACGTCGCCACAGCCGGCCGGAAGCGTCCAGCAGCCGCGCAACGTGGTCCCCTTCCCCGGCGTCAACGACTTCCTCCCGGTCTCCGCGACACCCGGTATCGTCGTCGGACTTCTCGTCGGATTAGTCGTCCACGAGGGCGGCCACGGACTCCTCTGTCGCGTCGAGGACATCGGCATCGACTCGATGGGCGTCGCCATGCTCGCGATCATCCCGTTTGGCGCGTTCGTCGAACCCGATCAGGAGAGCAGCAAAAACGCCTCGAGAGGCGGTCAGACGCGGATGTTCGCCGCCGGAGTGACGAACAACTTCGCGGTCACGATACTCGTCTTCGCGCTCCTTTTCGGGCCGATCGTCGGCTCGATCGGCGTCGCTTCGGGTGCTGCGGTCGGCGGCGTTGCGCCCGGTTCGCCTGCGGCATCGGCCGGGATCGAACCCAACGATCGCATCACTGCCGTCGATGACGAGCCCGTCGAGACCAACGACGACCTCGCGGACCGCCTCGAGGCTGCCGACGGCGAACAGGTCGAACTCGAGCTCAACGGCAAGCGAACCGTCCAGGTGAATCGGTCGTTGCTCGTCACCGCAGCGATGGAGAACGGTCCGACAGGGGTGGAAGTCGGTGATACGATCGTCGCGGTAAACGGACAGACGGTCGCGACCGAGGACGCCCTCTACGAAGCGGTCGGCGACGACGAGCGCGTCACGCTGACGATCGATCGCGACGGCGAACGCATCGAGCGAGAGGTTCCGATCGGTGCGGCCGTCGACGTCACCGACGACGGGCCGCTCGAGGGCGCGACCGGAGCGACCGACGAGCCGTTCGTGATCACGTCCGTCGACGGCGAGCGAACGCACACCTACGACGATCTCGAGTCGCTGCTCGAGGAGAGCGAGGCGGGCGACGAAGTTACCGTCGTGGGCTACTTCGGCGACGAGCGCGCTGAGTACGAGGTGACGCTGGACGACCATCCGAGGCAGGATACCGGGTTCCTCGGAATCCTCGGCAACCCCGGCGTATCCGGCTTCGAAGTCAGCGATATCGGCGTTCAGCTCTACCCCGCCGAGGAGTACCTCGCCGTCCTCGGCGGCGACGGGGGAAGCTACGGGCCGATAACCGACTCCTTCTTCGGGAAGATCGGTCTCTCGATACTGCTTCCGGTAATCGGCGTCGTCGGGCTCTTGCCGTTCAACTTCGCCGGCTTTACCGGGGGCATCGAGAACTTCTACGAGGTCCAGGGATCGCTCGCGGCACTCGGGGATAGCACGGTCTTCGTCATCGCAAACCTGCTGTTCTGGACCGGCTGGATCAACATCCAGTTGGGCTTTTTCAACTGTATTCCGGCGTTCCCGCTCGACGGCGGGCACATCCTTCGAACGAGCACCGAGGCGATCGTCTCGCGCCTGCCGTTCGAGACGACGCGCGGACACGTTCGAACCGTGACGACGACGATCGGGCTGACGATGCTCGCCAGCTTCCTCCTGATGCTGTTTCTGCCGTTCCTGACGTAGGCTGGCGCCGTTCGGCCGGCTTCGGTCGATTCGGCTCGCCGTTCCGCGTTCTCGAGGCCTCGTGTCGACGGTTCGTTACCGGTCGGATCCGTCGCCCGCATCCGTCTCGTCGGCTCCGTCCTCGTCGATGCCGTGACGGTCGTAGAACTCCGCCGGCGTCGCCTCGATCCGTTCGAACTCGGTCTCGAAGTGGTGTTCGTGGTGGCGAACGACCTGTTCGACGATCCACGCGCTGAACGTCTCGTCGAACCGCCACTCGCCGTCTTTTTCGGGAATCTCGAACCGATCGTCGGTCGAAAAGGCCGCGTAGACGTGGGAGAAGCCCAGAATAATGTCGGCGAACTCTCGCGCGTTCTCGGTACACCTCGATCGGCGCTGTGTGAGTTCGTCGTCGCCGTCGGCGGTGAGTTCGAAGTACTTCCGGTCGGGTTCGTCCTCGCGCTCGATGCGTTCGGTCCAGCCCTGCTCCTCAAATTTGTAGAGAATGGGGTAAACGGAGCCGTAGGAGGGCTCCCAGTGTCCACCGCTGATCTCGCGGATTTCCTTGAGGATTTCGTAACCGTACCGTGGTTTCTCCTCGAGAAGTTCGAGAACGAGATAGGCGATGAGTCCTTTCGGTGGCCCACTTTTCCGCATGTACGCCGTGCTTTAAACTGGCATCGCTAAAGGGTTTCGGTCACCCCCAATACCGGCGAGCGAGTGTCTGAGGCACGCTATCCGGTGGCCGGTGAATCGGCCCGACTGGCCAACACGGGCCGACGTGTCGGCTCGAAACCCCGTCCTTCTTAGCCTCGCCGACCCAACCCGCGATCATGGAACGACGGCAGCCGCCACAGACCGAAGAGGGCTGGTACGTCCTGCACGATTTCCGGTCGATCGACTGGGACGCCTGGCGCGACGCCCCCGAGCGTCGCCGCTCGCAGGCCATCGACGAGGGTATCGACTACCTCGCCGCCGCCGAGGACGTGGCGGACGCCGACGACGGCGACTCGGCCACGTTCTCGGTGCTCGGTCACAAAGCCGACCTGTTGATCCTCCATCTGCGTCCGACGCTCGAGGACCTCGACACGCTCGAGCGACGGTTCGAGCACACGGCGCTCGCGGCGTTTACCGAACGCGCCGACTCCTACCTCTCGGTGACCGAGGTCTCGGGCTACATGTCCCAGGAGTTCTTCGACGACGACGCGGAGGTCGAAGACACCGGGATGAAACGCTACATCGAGTCGCGGCTCGAACCCGAGATTCCGGACGCCGAGTTCGTGAGTTTCTACCCGATGAGCAAACGTCGCGGTCCCGACCACAACTGGTACGACCTGTCCTTCGAGGAGCGCGCGGACCACCTCTCGAGTCACGGCGAGATCGGCAAGGGGTACGCCGGCCGCGTCACGCAGATCATCTCCGGCAGCATCGGACTCGACGACTTCGAGTGGGGCGTGACCCTGTTCGGCGACGACCCGACCGACGTCAAGGAACTGCTCTACGAGATGCGATTCGATCCCTCGAGTTCCCGTTTCGCCGAGTTCGATCGATTCCTCTCGGCCCGTCGGTTCCCGCCGGAGCACCTCGGTGCGTACCTCGCGGGCGACCCCGTCCCGCAGGAAGGCGGTGCGGACGCACGAGGCCACCCACACGCCGACGGCGAACACGGCGGGCATCACGCCGGCGACTCGCGCGGCGGTCATCACGGCAGTGACTCGAGCGGCCACCACGGTGACGATTCGAGCGAGCACGCACACGGCGATGCGGACGAGGGAGAGACAGGCGTCCGTAGCGAACTTGAGGAGATCGGGGTCTACGCGGGCCAGCCGCACGGCGAGGACGTCCACGCGGTCGTGCTCTATTCCGCGGCGGACGCCGGCGACCTGTTCGACGAGGTCGACGGGCTGCGGACGAACTTCGATCACTACGATACGCACGTGAAGACGGCCGTCTACGACTCACGGGCTGACGACGCGGAGGCCGCGATCGTCAGCCTCTGGGAGACCGAACGCGCCGCGAACACGGCGGCCGGTTTCCTCGCGGATCTCCCCGACATCGTCCGCCAGGCGGGCGACGACGGGGCGTCCGCCGCCGACGGTTCGTGGGGCACGATGGGAATGTTCTACACCGTCGAACCCGACCATCGCGAGGACTTCGTCGACACCTTCGGCGACGTCGCCGGCCTGCTCGCGGACATGGACGGCCACCGGAAGACCGATCTGCTGGCGAACCTCGAGGACGAAAACGACATGTTCATCGCCAGCCGCTGGGACTCCCGCGAGGACGCCATGGCGTTCTTCCGGAGCGACGCCTTTTCGGAGACCGTCGAGTTCGGTCGCGATATCCTCGTGGATCGACCGCGACACGTCTTCCTCGCCTGACCGACTCCTCCTCGAGTCGCCGTTTTCGCGTTCGGCCGCCGTTCTCGGGCCGGCACTGGTCGTTGGTTTCGGACGCGGCGTCTCCGCTCACGTCCCGTCGTAGAAGAAGTAGCCGGCGACGCCCGCGAGACCGAGCACGAGCGTGAGATACGGCCAGTTTCCGGCGTCGTGGTCGGTCACCACGGCGTGACCGGTGACGAAAACCGCGAGGCCGACGTGTGCGACCAGCGTCGCAGCGAGGAACGTAGCGATATCCATTCACCTCGGTGGATTCACGGTGTACCAATAGCCGTTTCGGACCATCCCGGGGGAAAGCTACTCCATGTTAGTCCACGTACACCGACAGTAGTGAAACGACGTGCGCTCTTGGCGGTCGTTCCAGGGATCACCCTCGTCGGCTGTGCGACTCGGCTCGGACTCGTCGAGCGCGTCACGATCACGCAGAAGTCGGTTCGACTCCACCCTCGAGGTGGCGGTGAACCGGTTTACGCGGCCGTGAGGCGCTACGATCCCACGGGAGACGAGGAGGGCCCGTACTATCACGGCGAGATCCACGAAGCGCTCGCCGGCGATATCGAGGAGGGCGCACCGATCACGATCTCCGAGTCCCTCGTGAATCGTCTCAGAGCCCAGTTCGAGACCGTCGAGTTCAGATTCCGCGGCTGTGACACCGACGGCGAGGACTGTCGATACACGGCGCTCGTCCGAGCGGATTTCAATCAGATCGAAACCGGTGATATCGTCGACGTCATCTATCGAAGCTCCGGTGCGGGACTGGTCGCCGTTCACGACCCGTACGGGAGCCGCGACTGACCGGATCGTCGTCCGTTCCTTCGCTCCGATGACCGTGCCTGGCGGTCTCTCGAGTGACGCCGCTGCTAACCGAGCGCGGGAGCAGTCGTACAGAACGGTCCGCCGATAGCCGATCAGGCGTCGATATCGTGATCTGGGTCGTCCTCGACGGAGCGTTTCAGCGAATCGCGGCGAGCTTTCGCGTCTCGAGCGGTCGCCTCGAGCAGGAAGTCGTTTTTGGCGTCGACGGCGTCGGCTGCGGCCTCGAGTTCGTCGGGGCCGAGTTCGGTGGGATCTCGCTCGTAGAATTCGACGGCGAGTTTGTCCTTCTTGCCGGAGTAGTCGACGGCTCCAACGACGATTTTCTCGAAGACGGGGTTGTCGGGCTCGCCGACCACGTACAGGTCGCTCCCCTTGTACTCCTCGGTACCCGTGATCGGTCCGAAATAGTCCACGACTGTCGCTTCCATGTCGGGGATCCGCTCTTCGAGATACTCACCGCGGCGCATCTTGTACTCCTTCATGGATTGGAGATACACGGCGGACTGTTTACCTCTTTTCATAGTCACCGTCGCAGCCGGCTGACAGACGGCTCGAGTGACGGTTGGGAACGGCTGGTGGACGCCTCATCCGAAGGACGGGTTGACGACTCGCGACGTGGAACTCTCGGGTCACCGAACGGTAGTACGAATCCGATCGCACGACACCTGTACGTTTTCGGTGATCGCGACCGGGCGCTGGCGGCGCTGTGCTAGCGGTATTCTCGCTCGCCGAGGTACCCCTTCCGACACTCGGGACAGATGTCGCCGGCCCGAAGCGAGGCCCGGTCGCTGGATGCGACGTAGTCACACCGCGGACAGTAGAACTCGGTCGGAACGTCTTCGCGCGACGCGTCGCCGCTTTCACCGGGTGCCGGTGCCGCCGCCGCTCGCTCGATACCGCTTCCAGCGTCGGCTTCTCGCTCCGCGTCGGCTTCGCTTCCTGCGTTCGGGGGAGTCGGTGCCTCCGTGGTCACCGATCTGGCGTCGGCCGCCGCGGTCGATTCGCTCGCTGCGCTGCCGAGCGTGGTGTCGTCCTCGAGAATCTCGCCGTCGTCCACCACTTCGGTATCCGCGGGGGGCTCAGCGTCGATGGCCGTGGCCGCCTCATCGATGTCGCTTTGCTCGTCGTCCGGCCATTCGGACGGGTCGTTCTCCGTACCGACCGGCGGACCGACGTCCTCGGAGTCGGGCCATTCGCCGTGCTCGCGATCGCGGGGCGTCTCGTCGTCGTCGTCCTCGAGAATCTCGGCGTCGTCGGTTATCGGCTCGCCGTTTTCGTCGGTCGGCACGTCGATGCCGTCATCGGAATCCGGCGATTGAGCGTCGGCGGAAACCGGGTCGTCCGGAGCGCTCTCGTCGCCGGCGGAATCGGCATCGACGAGTTCGGCACCGCCCGCTTCGTCGGTGAATTCGATCTCGGTACCGGTTTCGACGGGCGCGTCGGCCGGCGGTTCGGCGGGTTCAGTATCGACCGATGCGGTCGTGTCGGACTCGAGTTCGGACTCATCGGGGAGCGAGTCGGCGTCCGCCGCGACGGAGATACTCGTTACCTCGGTGTTCTCGCTGATGACGTTTCGCTCGCCACAGCGGACACACTCTTCGTACTCCTGGACGGTTACGACGACCTCACTGCCCCGTTCTTCGCGCTCGCGATCGACTTCGGCGTCACCGTAGTCGTGCCCGAGCAGCGAACATCGCAGGACCATTGTCCCACCGTACCCAGTCACACCATAAAAAACGTGCTGCCTCTCGGAGCCGCGGTCGTGGCGACGAGTCGACGAGTTGGCCGTGAAGGTCGGCGGCCGTCGACCGTCGTTCGTGGACTCGGATCGGCCGTCTGCCCACCGGTCGAACGGCAAACGTCAAATCCCCGGTCGTTGAATACCGATACGGATGAGAGCAAAGCGGGAGTTTCGGGACCGGGGATCGACGGAGGTGGCGGTGCTCGACGCGCTCGTTGACCGCGCTAACGACGGAATGAGCGTCTTCGAACTCCGTGCTGCCGTCGAGGTCGACATCGACGAACTCGAGCAAGCGCTCTCGATGCTGAAACAAGACGGGCTGATTGTCGTCGAGTCCGGAGCCAACGAGACCGTGATCAAACCGGACGAGCGGGTGGTCCCCGACATACCGACCGACGAGGATGACGACGCACAGTCGATCGGCGAGTGGCTCCGCGAGCGACTCCCCTTTTGAATCGAAACGCCTGATAGGCTCAGGCCCGTCCGGATAGCTATGAGCGTCATCGAGTCTATTCATACGGATCACGGGGCGACGTTCGGCGAGCGGGACGGTCGAACGATCGTCGAACACTTCGGCCGCCCCGAGCGAACCCACCGCGCGGTCCGCAACGGCGTCGGCTTACTCGAGATGGCCTACGGCGTGATCGTCGTCGAGGGCGACGACCGCCTCGAGTACGTTGACAACGTCGTTTCGAATCGGGTGCCCGACGAAGACGGGCAGGGCTGTTACGCGCTCGTGCTCGGTCCGCAGGGCGGGATCGAGGTCGAACTCTACGTCTACAACGCGGGCGAGCGGCTGTTGCTCTTCACGCCGCCGTCCGAAGCCGAACCGCTGGCAGAGGACTGGTCCGAGAAGGTGTTCATCCAGGACGTCGACATCAGGGTCGCGACCGACGACTACGCGATCTTCGGCGTCCACGGGCCCCACGCCACCGAGAAGATCGCCAGCGTCCTCAATGGCGCGGCGTCCCCCGACCGGCGTTACTCGTTCATCCGCGGGACGATGGGCGACGAGGGCGTGACCGTCATCCGCACCGACGCGCTCACTGGCGAGGAGAGCTACGAGGTCATATGCGGGGCCGACAACGCCGAAGCCGTCTACAGCACCCTCGAGACGCAGGGGCTCAACGCCGCGCCCTTCGGCTACCGAACGTTCGAGAGCCTCGCGCTCGAGGCCGGCTCGCCCCTGTTCGAGACCGAACTCGAGGGCACCCTCCCGAACGTGCTCGGCCTGCGAAACGCCCTGGACTTCGAGAAGGGCTGTTACGTCGGCCAGGAGGTCGTCTCTCGCGTCGAGAACCGCGGCCAGCCGAGTCGAAAGCTGGTGGGGCTGACGCTCGAGGGCGAATCCGTTCCGGAGCCCGGGGCCGCGATTTTCGACGGTGATAGCTCGGTCGGCGAGGTCACCCGCGCGGGCGAGAGCCCGCTGCTCGAGGACGTTATCGCGCTCGCGCTGGTCGACTACGGCCTCGAGCGCGACGAGCTGACGGTTCGGGTCGGCGGCGAGGAAGCGGCCGCGACGATAACGGAATTGCCGTTCCTCGAGGGCTCCGATCGGTCGGATCGGCTGCCCGAGTATCAGTGAACGGCTGGTTCGGTACAGGTCTCGGGAACCGGACCTCCGCGTGCTTCACTCCGTGACGGCTTCCGCCGCCGGAACTGGCCAGCCACACTCTCAAGGACGACGCGAGCGGTGTGGCGGATATGGGCTCGAGTCACGACACCCCGATCGACGCGAGCACCGACTTCGAGGAACTGTCCGCCCGCCTGCGCACGCAGTCGGAAAAGGCACCCGGCTCCGACACCGCGCGCGTCACGATCCGCTCGCTCGAGGAGATCAACGCCGACTCGCTGTCCGAGTTGCTCGAGGCGGGCGAAAACGACGCGTCCGACCCGTCCGACCTCGTTTTCGTGCTCTCGCGGACCAACGCCGAACTCCTCACGAAACGGGAGTTCGACATCGACGACGTCGACGAACTCGAGGACGTTCTTGGGCGCACAGTACAGGTCGAAGACGGGATGCCCGACGATACGATCCTTCTGCTGGCTCCCGACGCGGTCGACGGCGAGGAGATCCGCGATCCCGACGCCATCGCCTGCGGCATCGTCGGCACCGGCGGCTGAGTCGGTCCGCGCGATCCGGCCGCTCGCCTCGCCCCGTCCACTGCCGCCCGTAGGTCTATCCGCGGGTCGGCTGTGGCCCCAGTATGCGCTATCTCGAGATCACCATCCCGAAGGGGAAGCGACGGCCCGTCCTCGACATCCTCGAGGAGGAGGGAGTAGACTACGTCGTCAGCGACGAAACCAGCGGTCGAGGATACGCCGCCGTCGTCAGGTTTCCGCTGCCGACGCGGGCCGTCGAACCGGTTCTCGATCGACTGAAACGGGCCGGAATCGACGACGACGCCAGCACCGTCGTTATCAACGCCGAAACGGTCATCTCGACGGAGTTCTCGACGTTGGAGGACCGATACAGCCACGGCGGCCAGAAGGGGTCACGCACCTCGAGACAGGTACTCCGGACGAAGGCGGACGAACTCACGCCGCCGTTTACGATCTACGCCGTCATGTTGCTCATCAGCGCCGTCGTCGCGACCGCCGGGTTGCTTGCGGACTCGCCGGCGGTCGTCATCGGCGCGATGGTCATCGCGCCGCTGCTCGGTCCCGCACTCGCCGCCAACGTCGGGATCGTCACCGGCGACGACCGACTCAAAGCGACCGGCTTCCGCTACCAACTCGTCGGCGTGGCGATGGTCGTCGTCGCCTCGATCGCCCTCGCCTTCCTCGCCCGCATGGCCGGCCTCGAGCCGGCGGGAGTCGATATCGTCGTCGCGACGGAACTCGAGGAGCGCGTCTCTCCCAACCTCTTTTCGTTGGCGGTGGCGCTCGGTGCCGGGATCGCCGGCATCCTGAGCCTCACGCGGGGCTTTTCGGAGGCCATCGTCGGCGTCATGATCGCCGCGGCGCTCATCCCGCCGTCGGCCGCGGTCGGGATCACGGTCGCCTGGGGAATGCACGGCGCGGCGATCGGCGCTGCCGCCCTCGTGATCGTGAACCTCCTGTCGATCAACCTCGCCGCGCTGGCGACGCTGTGGGTCGCCGGCTACCGCCCGCAGGGGTTGTTCGAGGTGTCGCCGACTCGGAGGCCGACCTACACCTACGCGGCTCTCTTCGGGATCGGACTGCTGGTTCTCGCCGCCCCGCTAGCCGGCGTCACCCTGCTCGATTTCCACACGACGGAACTCGAGTCGTCGGCCGAAGACGAGGTCGAAGCGGTGCTCGCGGAGCCGCGGTACGATCATCTCGAGGCCGACGCCGTCACGGTCGAACTCGACGGCAACTATCCGGTCCAGTCCGTCGAGGGGGTCACCGTTACGGTCAGCGGGGAGGACCCCGGCCCGGAGCCGGGACTGGCTGATCGACTCTACGAGGCGATCGAACCCCACGGCGACGAGTCCGTCGTCGTCGAGGTTCAGTACGTCGTCGCCGAACAACGCGGCGGAGACGAGACCCAACGGACGGCGAGTTAGCCCTCGAGCGAGCCGTGAGTCACATCGCCGTCCCCATTCCCGCCCCGATCGCGACGCCGATGGCGATCCCGATCGCCAGATTATCCATCGCGACGCCGATCGCGACGCCGATCGCGACGCCGGTCCCCATCCCGATCGCCATTCCGGTCCCGTCGGAATCGTCTCCGTCGCCTTCTGCCGTCGGCTTCGTTTCGTCTGCCATACCGGTTGAGTCGGGTGCAGACCTGATAGCGATATCTCTCTGAGCCGGGTCGCCGGTGTCTCGAGTCAGCCCTTCCGCGGCCATCGTTCACCCTGGGTGACATCTCCACTGGTTTTATTATGGTGGATTACTAACACCTATGTATGGGTAATCCGACACGACAACGGTACGTCCCCGCATCGACGTGGTTCCGCATGAGTAGCGCGACCATCTACGCGGTGACCCTCGCCGCCCTCCTCGCTGCAACGACGTCGGCGGTGCTCTTCTCGGCCGGCGCACCCGAGTTGAGCGTCCCGATTGCCGGGACGATGTTCGCGGTCGTCGCCCTCGGTCTGGCCGCGGTTCACGCGTTCGAATACTGCCGACACAACGGCGTTCCGCTCCTCGAGTCGCGTCGGTAACTCGGAGACCGTTTTCCGTGCGATTCGAACGCATTTTCCGATAGTGCTACTTCGAGCCACAGCGCGCTCGCCTTCACGAACTGTCTCGAAAGCGAGCGGTCGGCGATTTACCTGGGATCGGTCGATCGCTTTCTCACCGACATCGACACGTCGACGAGGTCTTCGACCACCTCTCGAGCAGGCAACCGTCTGCGGCCTGCTCGATTTGACCTCTCGCATCGATTCAACCGACGTGAGAGCGATGCCTGCCGATCCGGATGCGTCGAAATGCGCCGATCTACCCGCTGAAGAGTACTACTGTGGCTACGGTTGCACGATCGTCTCGACTGCCTCAAAAATTCTCACTGTAGCGGAGTTCAACAGCGCAAAATAACGAACCGCTCGAGGCGACGCCACGGTCGGCGCGGTCGAACGCGACCGGGCCGGTTGTTCGACCGGATCAGGACGCGTTCTTACAGTTCTTTTTGTACTTCTCGTACTCGCGTTTTGCGCGCTCGTAGGCGTGGCGCTTCTTTTTCAGTTGCTTCTTGTTCACCTTCCCTTTCTCGTATTTCTTTTTGTACTTCTCGTACTCGCGTTTTGCGCGCTTGTATTTGCGCTTTTTCTTCTTCTTTTTCTTCCCGTTGCCCCCATTAGCGGGTTCCTTCGTAAACTCCAGAATCTCGCCGTACACCACTGTGCTGCCCACCTGGGCGACCGCCTGGAACTCGTAGGTTGTGCCAGTCTCGAGGTTCGTCGCCGTCGCACTGAACGGCCCGGGTTCGGTGAGGACCGCTTCGTCGGTGAACGTCCACACCGTCGTTCCCTTGACGCGGTACAGGAAGTAAACGGTAACCTCCGCTGCACCCTCGAGTTCGAGCAGTTCGCCGTTGAGCGTGGCCGTCGAGCCGTTGACCTTCGTCGCTGGCCTCGTCTCGACCTCCAACTCATCCGGCCCGAATTTGGTGAACGAGAGCGTGACTCCGAGGAACCGTTCGCCGTTCGCGACCATGACCGCCCGGAATTCGTACGTGGAACCGAGTTCGAGGCCTTCGATCCCGGCGCTGAAGTCGCCGGGTTCGTCGAGCGTCTGGGAATCGGTGGCGATCCACTCGTCCGCGCCGAGTTCACGCCACTCGAAGAAGACGTCGACGGTGTCGAAGTCGCCGAGATCGAGCGCTTCACCGTTGAGCGTCGCGGTCGAGCCGTTGATCTCTGTCGCCGGCTCCGTCTCGACGCTGGGGACGCCGGCCTCAGCTTTGGTGAACGAGACGATGGTTCCTTCCTCACGCGTGCCATTGGCCACTACGACCGCCCGGAATTCGTACGTGCTACCGGGCTCGAGGCCCTCGATCCCGTCGCTGAAGGAGCCGGTCTCTTCGAGCGTCTGGGGCTCGGTGGCGGTCCACTCGTCCTCGCCGAGCTCACGCCATTCGAAGAAGACGTCGACGGAATCGAAGTCCCCAATCTCGATCAATTCACCGTTGAGCGTCGCCGTCGATCCGTTGATCTCCGTCGCCGTCTGGGTTTCGACGATGGGTGCGCCGGGTTCGTCTTTGGTGAACGAGAGAGTGGCCCCTTCGTCGCGCGTGTCATCGGTCACTGCGACCGCCCGGAACTCGTACGTGCCGCCGGGCTCGAGGCCCGCGATCCCGGCGCTGAAGTCGCCGGGCGCGTCGAGCGTTTGCGGCGCGGTGGCAGTCCACTCGTCCGTGCCGACTTCACGCCACTCGAAGAAGACGTCGACCGCGTCGTAGTCCCCGAGATCGAGCAGTTCGCCGTTGAGCGTGGCCGTCGATCCGTTGACCTCCGTCGCCGGCGACGTGATGACCTGCGGTACACCTGGCACCTCCTTGATGATGCGAAGCGTGGCTCCTTCGACTCGTTCGCCGTTCGCCAGCCCGACCGCCCGGAATTCGTACGTGGTGCCGGGCTCGAGACCCTCGATCCCGTCGCTGAAGTCGCCGGGCGCGTCAAGCGTCTGGGGTGGGGTGGCGATCCACTCGTCCGTACCGAGCTCGCGCCACTCGAAGAAGACGTCGACGGTGTCGTAGTCACCGAGGTCGGTTAACTCACCGTTGAGCGTGGCCGTCGAGCCGTTGACGTCCGTCGCGGGCGTCGTGACGACGTCGGGGACGGCCGAATCGCAACTGACATTGAGCGTCGTAATATCGAGACCGATCGCGATGTTGTCGGTCTCGAGCGAGTACGTTCCATCCGCGAGATTCCCCCACGTCGCCGAACCACCGGCGGGAACCTCCATCGTCTCCTCGTACCCATCGGGACCGGTGACGGTTACCATCACCGAGACGTCGTTGGGATTCGTTACCGTGATCTCCCCTTCCTCATCTACACACGCCGAGTCCACTTGCAGGTCGACGAGATCGCAATCGCACCCGGTAACCGTCGCCATCTGAAGATTGACGTCGGTTTGGGCGTACAGACAGCCGTCCACCGTTGCGTTGGTGAGCACGTTGATCCCCGTCTGGGCCAGCACGACCCCCGCAAAGTTCGCGTCCGTTCCGATCTCGACGCCGGGACCGCCGGCGACCACCCAGACGATGTTTTCGGCCTGCGCGCCCCCTTCAAGATTGACGGTCACCCCGCTCGCCACGCTGAGACCGCCCGCGACCTGGAAGATCCAGGTGTCGTCCGGGCCGCCGTCGATGGTGATATCGTCGTCGATCGAGAGGCCGGTATCCCAATTGTACACTCCCGGAGTCAGTGTTTGCCCGGCGAGGTTGCCGCCGCCTAAATTCGTTTCATCTGGCGGGACGCGGCCGTACGCATCGGTGAACGCGGTTTCCATATCGCTCACGGCCGTGGTCAATCTGGACGGTGTTGGCTCCGAATAATCGGCCGCGTACACCCGTCCGCCCACCTGCGTCGATGTCGAATAGACGCCGGATGCATCCAGCGTCAGATCGAACCCGGTTATGGCGGTCGACGCGATCGGACTCACGCCAATGTCCCCTGTCACGTCGGAATTGGGAACGCTCGAGATCCCGGATTTTGCCAGGATCGAAAAGTCACAGGCCGTCCCGAGATCGACCGGTGCTGGACCGTCTTGCTGGATCTGGACCGGGGGATCGCCATCTTCTTGCGCGGCGCCCATACAACCGGCGAGACCGGCTGTGAGTAATCCACTCGATGCGAGGACCGTCCGTCTGGTTGGACTGTAATCCATACCTGAGAATCAGCGAATCAGTACATTGTAAATCACAATCTGTATCTACGAAACCACACCCTGTTTCGAGTGATCGTTTCGATTGCACCTCGTTTTCAGAATAATACTCAATTGGGAGTACGTCGCCGAGGTAGTCGGTGCCTACGGAGTGCGGTAGGCCCCATTGGGGATTCTCGAACGGCTACCACCAGAGGCGACGCCCGCCTCGACGGATCCAAATGCGAATGCCCGCGGCTGTAACTCGCTGGCCGGCTTCGGACCGTAGCCTGCCGGCCCGTCATATCTGCACGATTGATCGTCGTATAAACGGCCAAACTGGTTTATGGTCGTTGACGGTGTAGTTCGGCCCATGGCAACGACGGGTAACACTCCCGGCGAGAAGGCGTTTGCCGATCTTCCAGGCGACGCCGTTCGGTCGTTCGAGGCGGGCTTCTCCGGTGACGCCGTGCTCCCGGCCGACCCGGAGTACGAACGGGACCGACAGATCTGGAACGGAATGATAGACCGATATCCGGCGATCATCGCCCGCTGTGACGGCGTCGCCGACGTCGTCGCGGCGGTCTCCTTCGCCCGCGAGCAGCGGCTTCCGCTCGCGATTCGGGGCGGCGGCCACAACGTCGCCGGGACGGCGATCTGCGACGGCGGACTCGTCGTCGACCTGACGCCGATGCATAGCGTGCGCGTCGATTCCGAAGCGCGAACGGTCCGCGTCGAGGGCGGCGCGACGCTCGGCGACGTCGATCGCGAAACGCAACTGTTCGGCCTCGCGACCGCCCTCGGGGTGGTCTCGGAGACCGGGGTCGCGGGGCTGACGCTCAACGGCGGTTACGGCCACCTGAGCCGCCAGTACGGACTGTCGCTGGACAATCTACGGAGCGTCGACGTCGTGACCGCGGACGGAACGGTTCACACCGCAAGCGCCGAGCGGAACGAGGACCTGTTCTGGGGACTCCGCGGCGGCGGCTCCCTCGGCGTCGTCACGTCCTTCGAGTTCGACCTCCACGAGGTCGGCCCCGAGGTGTACGCGTTCTTCGCGTGGTTCTACGCCGACGATGCGCACGCGGTGATGGAACGATACCTCGAGTGGACGGCGGATGCGCCGCGGGAGGCGAGCATCCTCGCGTTCACCGCGCACGTCCCCGATACCGAGGAGTTCCCCGAAGAACTGTGGGGCGAACCCGCCGTCGCCATGCTCGGTTCCGGGCACGGCGACCTCGAGGGCGCCGCCGACGGTTTCCGGTCGATCCGGGAGAGTGCGACGCCCGTCGCCGACTTCAGCGGACCGATGGACTACGTCGATCTGCAGTCGATGCTCGACGAGGACTACCCCGACGGGCTCCGGTACTACTGGAAGTCGGTCTACCTCACCGAGATCACCGACGACGTCGTCGAGCTCATGGTCCGGTACAACGAGTCGGCTCCGTCGCCGCTCTCGACCGTCGATCTCTGGCACCTCGGGGATGCGGTCGCCGACGTAGCCCGGGACGCGACCGCGTTCTGGCACCGCGACAAGCCGTACATGCTCACCGTCGAGGCCAACTGGGAGGACCCTGACGACGACGACGCGAACGTGGCCTGGGCCCGCGAGGTAATCGCCGAAATACAACCTCTGCCGGTCGCGTCGGGCCGTTACGGCAACTTTCCGGGGCTGAACGAGGACCCCGAGAAACTGCGCTTCGGCGACAACTACGAGCGAGTAATCGAACTACAGACGACGTACGATCCGGAGCACCTGTTCAGCGCGAACGGGGCCGACGCTCCGCGAACGGGTGGTGAGTGAGCCGCGCCCGCTCGGTCGTACGTCGTCTGCGATGCGACCCGACTGCTGACCTCAACTCGCCTCTGACGACGGCCGATACCGACGACTCACGGCCTTCCAGCGGCCGCGTCGGAACAGCCAGTAGTTAACTCCGGCCGGCACGGTCGTCTCGAGCAACAAGGCGAGGTAGAGCGCTCCGATCCCGAGCGGCGTGACTAATCCGAGCGCGGCCGCCGGGAGCGCGAAGCCGTACCGGCCGACCAGGGAGGCGACGAACGGTAACCGGGTGTCGCCGGCACCCAAAAGCGCGCCCGCTGCGGCCCCGTCGATACCGTAGCTGATCGAACTGATCGCGCCGACGGCGACGAACGTCGCCGCCTGTGCGGCCTCCTCGGGACCCGTGACGAACAGGCTCGCGATCGGTTCCGCGAAGACGACGACCACCACGGCCAGTCCGGCGTACAACACGATCGAGAGCCGAATAATCGCCGCACCGTAGGCGCCCGCCTCCGCCTCGTCGTTCGACCCGAGGTGCTGGCCGACGAGCGAACTCGAGGCCAGCGAGAGCCCCCAGTTGATGCTGTTGATCAAGCCCCGCACCCGACGGCCGACCTCGAGCGCCGTGACGACCACCGGGCCGAACGTGGCGGCGATCCACAGCAGCGGGAAGACGACGATTCCCTGCGCGAGCCGCCGGCCGATCTCCGGCGCGGAGATCTCGATCACCTGCCTCATTAGCGACGGCTCGAGCCACGACCCCGATGCGGTCACGGGAACCGGGCTGGGTTCCATGCCGAGCGCGCCGTAGGATCGGCCGATCATTCCCCAGGCGAGGACGACCGTCACGAACCCCGTCGAAACGGTCGTACCGATCGCCGCTCCGGCGACGCCCATCTCGAGGCCGAAGATGAGGAGGCCGCTGAGGACGATGTTGAGCGCGGCACCTCCCGCGCGGGCGATCATCTCCGTGAACGTGTCGCCGACACCCGTGTAGGTTCGACTGGCGATCAGGTTCAGCATCTCGAACAGGACGGCCGGCGCGACGAACGTGAGGTAGGTGGCCCCGTGCTCGAGCGACGCATCCTCGGCCCCCAAGAGGCCGATCAGCGAGTCGGCGAAGCAGAGAAATACGGCGACGACCGGCACTGCGAGTACTACCACGAGCAGGATGCTCTGTTTCACGACGAGCGAGGCGCGTTCGGTCTCCTCCCCGCCGTAATTTTGCGAGACGAGGCTCACGGTGCCGCCCGCGAGTCCCAGCCCCAGCATCGTCACGATCTCCCAGAACGCGAGCGCGTACGCCAGCCCCGCGGTCCCCGCTATCCCGACGGCGATCCCGACCATCGCGAGGTCCGCCGTCTGCTTGGACATGATCGCGAAGCCGGTCACGATCCGGGGCCACGCCAGATCCACAGTCGGGCGGAACCGCTCGGCGTCGATAATTCCGAGGCGCTCGAGCGCCGTCGCGAGCAACTCGACTGCCGCCTGCCGGCCCGTCATTCCCTGACTGTTTCGGGACGGGTGTCTTCCGTCTGTCGACTGCGCCGCGGCCGATCGGACGCGTCCCGCGCGGTCGTCTCTCGAAAACGCAACTACCCGGTCCCAATGCGGGACGTCACGACCGAAGCCTCGAGAGCATCGCCTTGAGATGCGTCGGCGAGACGAGCGATGTGGGGCGGTCCATGTGGACACCGATCTCGCCGGAGAGCGCGCCGAGGCCGACGTGCTGGAGCGGTTCCGGGAAGGAGTAGGCCCGGCGGAGGTAGCGCCCGAGTTCCTGCTCGCGCGCCAGGTCGTCGCGCCAGGCGTGTTCGTAGGCCGCGAGCGTCACGGGACGTTCCGGGTCGATCTCTCGAGCGGCGTGGTCGGCGCAGGTCATGCCGTAGAGGATGCCGCCACCGGTGAAGGGCTTGGTCTGGGCTGCCGCGTCGCCGATGAGAAACGCCCGCCGGCTGGTCACGCGATCCGGCGGGTCGATCGGAATCGCGCCCGAGCAGCGATGGGAGACGTCGATCTCGTAGCCGTCGATCAGTTCCCGGAAGTGCTTGTTGACCTGGACGCCCGGGGGCGCGGCCAGCCCGTACTCGACGCCCGCCTCGCCGCGCGGAATGCGCCACGCGAAGAACGTCGGCGCGGTGAGGTGGACGTCGACGAAGTTCTCGTGGTCGTCCTCCTCGGAGAACGCCAACACGCCGTGGAGGAGTTCGCCGGGCTGAGGGAGCGAAAGCTCGTCCCGAACCCGGGACCGTGCGCCGTCGCAGCCGGCGAGCATCTTCGCCTCGAAGCTGACGGTGCCGTCGGGGCCGTTGGCGACGACCTCGACCCGATCGCGGCGCTCGGTCACCGCCGTGACGGTGTGTTCCTCGCGGACGTCCGCGCCCGCCTCGCGCGCGAGCTCGGCGAGGTGGCGGTCCAGTCCGACGCGGTCGATGACGTTCGACGCGACCTCGTCCTTGTAGAACGGGTAGGACTCGCTGTGTGGCCCGCCGACGTGAAAGCGCGCGCCGTAGACCTCGTTCTGGAACAGTTCCTCGCGTGCGCCCTCGCCGGTGAACGCCCAGATGTCCGTACTCACGTGCCCCGAACAGGCGAGCGGCGTCCCCACCGTTCCCTGCTCGAGTGCGAGCACGTCATAGCCGTTTTCGGCGGCTCGTCGCGAAAAGCGCGCCCCGGCCGGGCCGACGCCCACGACGACGAAATCGTACATGTACGGTAGGACTCCGTCGGAGAGTAAATACCTTCTCGAGACGCCGCCGATGGGTTCCGGCGATCCGCGGAAGACGACGCGCACGGGACGGCCTCGAATCGTCCGTCGCTGGACGCGTCCGCCGACCGGTGAACAGATATTGTTTTATGAGTTGTCCGTACTCGAGTTAGTGTGAACGCGACGCCAGTAGCGTTCGTCGTCGAACGCTCGCCGACCCAGTTGCGACCAGTTTTCGGCGATCCTCGCCGACTGATCGGCCGATGATCGGTGGGATTTCTACCGGGGCGCTGGTCGTCTTCGGACTAATTTTCGCCGCTCTCGTGTTGTTCGTCACCGAAGCGCTTCCGAACGACGTGACGGCGATCGGGATCATCGTCTCGCTGGCCGCACTCGAGCCGCTGACGGGCGTCGGCCCGCAGGCGGCGATCTCGGGCTTTGCGAGCACCGCGACGATAACGATCGTCGCGATGTACATGCTCAGCGCGGCGATCCAGCGGACGGGCCTGGTCCAGCGACTCGGACTCTCCCTCGCAACGGTGACGAACGGCAGTGAGAAGCGAGCGCTGGCGGCGACGATCTGTACGACCGGACCGCTCGCGGGCGTTATCAACAACACGCCCGTCGTGGCGGTCTTCATCCCGATGATCTCCGAACTCGCCGAGAAAACCGGCATCTCGCCGTCGAAACTCCTCCTGCCGCTTTCCTACGCGGCGATCCTCGGTGGCACCCTCACCCTCATCGGGACCTCGACGAACCTCCTCGCCAGCGAGTTCGCCGTCGAACTCCTCGGCCGCGAGTCGCTGGGCATGTTCGAGTTCACGCTGCTCGGGTTCGTCATCCTCGTGGTCGGACTCACGTACCTCGGGACCGTCGGCCGCTGGCTGACGCCCGCGCGGATCCCTGTCGACGCCGACCCCGTCGATGAGTTCGATCTCGAGGACCACCTCACCGCGGTCCGCGTTCGTTCCGATTCGAAACCGGTCGGGCTCACCGTCGGCGACCTCGAGGCGCAAACAGACGCGAACGTTCGCGTCCTCCAGCTCCGTCGGGACGGCGAGACGGAACGGAAGCGGCAGGTCCTCGAGTACGACAGTGGGGACGTCGACGAAGACCTCGAGGCGACCGGCGACCAGCGACTCCGCCGTGGCGGCGAGATCCGGACCGAAACGACCGCGGAACCGGTCGATGCCGCGGCCGAGTCGTTCGTCGCGGTCAGGTCCGATCAGCGCATCCGCGAGGGCGACGTTCTCACGGTCCACGGCAGCCTCCAGGCGGTCAACCGCTTCGTCGAGGACCAGGACCTGAGCCAGCTCGTCCGGAAACGAGTGACCGAAGAGACGTTCGATAACGCGCCCAGCGATGACGTTCTCGCCAAGGCGGTCGTCCCCGATGACTCGGAGTTCGTCGGCGAAGTACTCGCCGAGATGAACGTCCGGAAGTTCTACGGAACGACCGTGCTGGCGATCCGCCGCGAGGGCGATCTGCTCCGGACCGACCTCGGAGACGTTCGATTCGCCGCCGGGGACGTCCTCTTGCTCCAGACCGATCCCGACGCGATCGAGCACTTCTCCGCGTCGAACGACTTGGTCTTCGTCGACGAGGACGCCTTCGAGCGACTGACGGACGCCGATCTCGAGGAGGTCGCCCCGCTGTCGCCGAAAACGCCGGTCGCGATCGCGATCATGGCCGGGGTCATCGGCGCGGCCGCGTTGAACGTCGCGCCGATCGTGATCACCGCGTTCGCCGGCGTGTTCCTCATGGTCGTCACCGGCTGTCTCTCGATCAACGACGCCTACGACGCCGTCTCCTGGAACATCGTTTTCCTCCTCGCGGGCGTGATTCCGCTCGGTATCGCCCTCGAGGCCACCGGCGGTTCGCAGATCATCGCGAGCGCCCTGGTTTCGACTGCGGACGTCCTTCCGCTCGTCCTCGTATTGTTACTGTTTTACATCGTCACGGGGCTGCTCGCGAACGTCATCACGCCCGTCGCGACGGTCGTGTTGATGATCCCTGTCGCCGTCGATGCGGCGGTGAGTCTGGGCGCGTCGGAGTTCTCGTTCCTGCTCGCGGTGATGTTCGCCTCGGCGACCTCGTTTATGACGCCGGTGGGGTACCAGACGAACCTGATGGTGTACGGCCCCGGGGGCTACGAGTTCACCGACTTCCTCAAGGTCGGCGGCCCGCTCCAGTTCCTGCTGGCGTTCGTCACGACGGCCGGAATCGTCCTCATCTGGGGGTTGTGACGGTTTTCCGTTTCCCCGACGGACTCGGCTGCTCGAGCGCTCATCACTGCAAACACTTTCAAATGGGGTTCCCCGAATCGTGACTCCTATGTGCGATCTGTTGACAGCCGACGATACCGCGTTGATCGACCTGAGCATCGGCCTCGAGGACGGTCCACCGAGCGAACCAATGCCGCCGTCTATCGACGCGTTCGACCACGAGGTGGGGGCCGAGCGACTCGCCCAGAATCTCCGGGCGCTCGGCCACGATATCGACGCGAGCGACTTCCCCGAGGGGATGGGATTGGCCTGGGAAGATCTCGAGGTGATCCCCCACGCGGGGACCCACCTCGACGCGCCGTGGCACTACGGTCCCGAAGTCGACGGCGAACCGGCGAAGACGATCGAGGAGATTCCCCTCGAGTGGTGTCGCGGGAACGCGGTCGTGCTCGACTTCCGGTGGATGGAGCCCGGTGCGGAGATTTCGGTGGCCGACCTCGAGGCGGCGCTCGACGAACTCGGCCACGACCTCTCACCCGGCGAGATCGTCCTGATCCAGACCGGTGCCGACGAGCTGTGGGGCACGCCCGACTACCTCACGCAGTTCCCCGGCATGGGCGGCGAGGGAACGAAATACCTCGTCGAACGGGGCGTGAACGTGATCGGTACGGACGCCTACGGCTTCGACAAACCCTTCACCGCGATGGGCGAGCGCTACGTCGAAAGCGGTGACGAGGCGGAGCTGTGGCCGGCCCACGTCGCCGGTCGCGAGGTCGAGTACTGCCAGATCGAGAAGATGGCAAACCTCGATGCACTGCCGCGCAAGACCGATATTCCGATCGTTGCGTTCCCCATCAAGATCGAGAACGGGAGTGCGGGCTGGGTACGTCCTGTCGCTTTTATCGAGAGCGCCGGGAGAGGTGCGGATGTATGAAACTCGCAACCTTCGAGGTGCGAACCCCCGTCGGCCCGGTCGAACGCATCGGTGCCGTGGCCGAGGCGGCCGAGAGCGAGGGTGTGGCTGCCGGGGAGGCCACACTCGTTGATCTCACCGCGGCTTACGCCGCGACACTCGAGGCCGAGGGCGAACCCGAACCGACCTCGCTCGCGCCCACGTCCCGTCGGAGATGATCGCCTTCCTCGAGCGCGGCGACCGGGCGATCGACGACGCGAGGGAAGCGCTCGAGTACGCGGCCGAGACCGACGCCGAGCGCTGCCCTGACGGGGCGAAGATCCGCTACGAACCGGGCGAGTACGATCTGCTCGCGCCGCTTCCGCGCCCCAACTCGCTGCGCGATTTCATGGCCATCGAGGAGCACGTGCAAAACAGCACGGACGGCGAGATCGACGACGTCTGGTACGAGTTGCCAGTGTACTACAAGGGCAACGCCGACAGCGTCGTCGCGCCGGGCGAAACGATCCGGTGGCCCGCGTATTCGTCGATCATGGACTACGAACTCGAGATCGCGGCCGTGATCGGCAAACGAGGCCGGGATATCGCGGTTGAAAACGCAGAAGACTACATCGCCGGCTACACCGTGTTCAACGACTTCAGCGCCCGCGATATCCAGGGAACGGAGATGAAGGGGCGACTCGGCCCGGCGAAGGGCAAGGACTTCGCGAACGGGCTCGGGCCGTACGTCGTTCCCGCGAGCGATATCGACGTCCTCGAGGCCTCCATGACCGCCCGCATCGACGGCGAGGTCTGGTCCGAGGGTACTGTCGACGAGATGTACCACTCCTTCTCCGATATCATCGCGCACGTCTCCCAGTCCGAGACGCTCCATCCCGGCGACGTCATTGGCAGCGGGACCGTGGGTGGGGGCTGTGGACTCGAGTTGGGTACGTGGCTCGAGGACGGCGATACGGTCGCACTCAAGGTCGAAGGGATCGGCACCCTCGAGCACACCGTCCTCGAGTGAGAACGCCGACCCGACCCCCTTCCCGCCACCTCCGCTCCGCTTCGGCGCGTCACTCGACTCGCGTCGCGCGAACGAGCGCCTTGAGGTTCGCGAACGACCGGACGGTCCCGTCTTCGGCCTCGATCTCGAAGAACGACGCCGCCGCCGGCGAGGCGTCGAGCAGCACCGACTCGAGTTCCGCCCGGCGGTCGGCGTCGACCGACTGCGCGGCCGTCCAGCTATCGAACTCGAGGGTCTTCCTCAGACGGTGGACCCCCTCGACGACGAATCCCCGTTCCTCGAGCCACTCGCACCACCGATCCGTGCGGTACGAGCGGACGTGCGTCGGATCTCGGAGCCGTTCGACGCGGTCGAGAAACGACTCGAGCGCGTCGTCGTCGGGCGCGACGCTGTCCTCGAACGCGAACGTCCCGCCCGGACGAAGCACGCGGGCGACCTCCGCGACGAACGCCTCCGGGTCGGGAAAGTGGTGGGCCGCGATTCGACACGAGACGGCGTCGAACGAGTTCGCGGCGAACGGTAACCGCTCGGCGTCGGCCATCGCGCCCGCAACCCCGTCGAACTCCCGTTCGGCGGTCGCGACCATCGCTCGCGAGGCGTCGACGGCGACGACGGTCGAGACGCCGCGCTCGGCTACGGCACCGGCGACGTGTCCCGCGCCCGTGGCGACGTCGAGCACCTCGTCCGCGTCCCGACACCAGTCCGCGAGCCGTTCGAGATCGGTTCCCTGCCTGTGGACGTCGCTGTCGAAGTAGTCGACAGCGGCGACGTCGAACGACGACGCGGCCGCCCGTTTCGCCTCGGAGTCGTCTCTCATCGAACTCGAGTAGGCGGTCGAGAAACATAATTACGATCGAATCGACGGCATCGACTACCCGTCGTCCCGGTCGAGCAGTTTCCAAAACCGCTCCGTGTCCCCCTCGAACCGATCGAGCAGCGCACGCATCTCGGCTCGGTGCTCGTCGCTCACCTTCACGTGGACCATCCCCTCGTCGGGTTGGCCGTAGACGACGCTCGCACCCTCTGGTGCGGCGACGATGGCGGGCAGCGCGACCAGATCCTCCTCGCCCTCGACGAGGACCGTGGTCGGTTCCTCGCGGGCGAGTCCCTCGAGCAGCGCCTCGATCACCGCCGCCGAAATCTCGGCGGGCGGGTTCATGGCCTCGAGGTGCGTCGCTTCGGTGACGGTCTCGCGGATCTCTTCGTCCACCTCCTGTCGTTTGGTTCGCTCGTCGACGAGCGCGACGTCCGGCGGGCGACCCGCCTGCAGGAAATGGTAGGTGACGACGTCGCCGACCGCGATCAGTGGCCCGTCGACGTCCTCGAGGAGCGTCTCGGCGTCGGTTTCGATCGGCCCCATCGGCTCCTTGAGTTCGTGGCGGAGGTCGTCGGGGAGAACCAGCAGTTGTTCGTCGGGATCGGCGGGATCCGATTCCGACGACCGCTCGTCGTCGCGAGCCACAGTTACCGGACTTTCAGCGCGTACGCGCCGGGTTCGGTTACCTGCATCTCGGTGGCGATTTCGCTCTCCTCGGGATGGGCGATGACGACGTAGCCGGCCCAGTCCTCGGTCAGCGACGAGGAGTTACAGGAGTCGCAGGTTTCGTTGTCCGGATCGTTGACCCGGTGGCACTCACGACAGACGAGTCGATCCGAGGCCATCGTTATTCACCCGCAGCCGCTTCCTGCCTCTCGTGTTCGTCCTCGAGCCACCCGTGCTTGCCGAGACCGGGCTGTTTCGCCGTCAGGCCGATCTTCGAGTCGCGCGGGTTGCGCTCGTCGATGCTCTTGGTGACGATGCGCGTCCGGACGGCGTCGTCGACCCCCAGCGTCTGGCTGGACTCGTTCGATGCGAGTTGCTGGTTTTCGCCGTCGAAGGCGAGGTACTCGTCGCTGATCTGCGAGACGTGCAACAGGCCGTCGACGGGGCCGATGCCGACGAAGGCACCGAACTCGACGACTTCGACGACCGTCCCGTCGACGACTTCCTGCATCTGCGGATCGAAGGTCACGGCGTCGAAATCGGCTTCGTAGTAGACGCCCGGGCGGTTCGGTAGCACCGTCCCCTCACCGATGTCGTGGACCTCGGTGACGGAGACGACACTGCCAACCTCCTCGTCCATCCGCCCTTCGAGTTTGTCCTGCAGCAGTCGCTTCACGAGGTCCGGCGAGACGTCGCCGAGTTCCTCCGGTGGTACTTCTACCGTGTCTTTTAGTCTGACCCGTTTGTACATCTATGGTTGAGTGATCGCTAACTTGTTTCTCCCGCGTAATGCAATTACCGGTACACGCTCCTCGAGTACTCGGTCGCAAAGCGGGCGATCGTTCGTAACGACGTAGTCGACGACGCCCTCGCGGGCGAGTTCGACCAGGGCATCGTCGGCGTACGATGCCTCCGTATCGACGACGAGGCAGCGTTCGGTTGCCAGGTCGTGACCGACGGTTGCGGCTGTTCCCTCCGTCCCGCCTTTCTCCGAGAGGCGGCGGAGTTCTTCGATAACGGCCTGTGGCGCCGTGGGTTCGAACGAGTTCAGGATCCGATCGAGTTCGTCGAACAGTCGGACGTCGAGTTCGACCGGCATCATGAGCGCGCTCGTATCGAGGGCCACCTGCGTCGGCGTGTGCATTCGTCTGTCGTGTCCTCGTCGATCGCTATTCTTTGAGCGTCCCGAGCCCGATCAGCCGCCAGCGCGCACCGATGCGGCGGTTGATCGCGATCTTCGCGCCCGGTTCGGCGGCGACGGGACGCTTGAGGTTGACCTCGCATTCGCCCTCGCGGGCGCTGGTCACGGCTCCGACGGTCGTCGCCGTGCCGACGGTCATCATCAGCGGTTCGCCGGTGCTGATCTCGTCGACTTCGCCGCCGTCGGTTCCGACGACCCGCTCGAGGAGGTCGACGTCCATCGTGAACTCCTGCCACGTCGGCGGCAGCGACCCCGGCGGACCGGCCAGCCGACCGGCGAGGGCATCGCCCTTCGTCAGGGCGGGATCGAGTCCGGTTCCGACGCCGAGGAGGCCGCCCGGCGTGACGGTGTCGACGTTGTTGCCGCCGGCTTGCAGCGATCGAATCGACGTTTGAATCGGGACGTACTCGGTTTGGCCGCCCTCTTCGACTTCGCGGCCGGGCCGGATCTCGATCTCGTCGTCGACCTCGAGTTCGCCGCGGATCAGGCTCCCGCCGAGAACGCCGCCGGAGAGGTCTTTGGCCGTCGTTCCCGGTTTGTTGATGTCGAAACTACGGGCGACGTGCATCCGAGGATCGGCGTCGGGATCTCGGTCCGGCGTCGGGATCTCCGCCTCGATCGCCTGGATCAGCAGGTCGATGTTGACTTCCTGGCCCGCGGAGATCGGAACGACGGGAGCGCCTTCGGCGACGGTTCCCTCGACGAACTCCTGAATCTCCTCGTAGTTGTCCTGTGCCTGCTCGCCGCTGACGAGGTCGACCTTGTTCTGGGCGATGACGATGTTGTCGATCCCGATGATGTCGAGCGCCATCAGGTGTTCTTCGGTCTGGGGCTGTGGAACGGGCTCGTTGGCGCTAACCACCAACACGGCCCCGTCCATCAGCGATGCACCAGAGAGCATCGTCGCCATCAGGGTCTCGTGACCCGGGGCGTCGACGAACGAAACGGTCCGTAGCGGCTCGCTTTCCGAGCCGTCCGGACACTCCTCCTCGACGGTGTAACACTCGGGTTCGTCCGCTCCCTCGCAGTAGCGGAACGTCGCGTCTGCGTAGCCAAGACGGATGGAGATACCGCGTTTCATCTCCTCCGAGTGCTGGTCAGTCCACGACCCACTGAGAGCCTGGACCAGCGTCGTCTTGCCGTGGTCGACGTGACCGACGAGCCCGATGTTCACCTCCGGTTGTTGATTTCCTGCCATAAGACGGTGAGTAATCTTAGATAGAAGTTCCGTCGTGCGCTTGATAAAGGTTGCGAGCTATACCCGTCTCTGGGGCGCGTGATACGCGCCAGAATCACCTCTCCAGTCGCGGTCGAACGCCTCGAATCGGATCGTCGTCGAGCGAACTATAGTAGCCACTGAACGTCACTGCACACCTGATCGCACGACAGTTGTGCGATCAGTGTGTAAATCATTTCAGTTGTTACTATACCACCGGAGAGAATCGAGCAGCTCTGCGTCGAAACGCACGCGTCTCGAGCGTCGCGGTGCCCGGCGGAGCGCTGTGCGTTCTGCGGACGTCGTCGAGGCGGCCGCTCTGTCGCGATCGCTCCTATCGGCCGCCGTCCAACGGTATCAGTATCGCTCGAGCGCCCCCCACCGCACGATTCCGGGGTAGTCGAGGAACAGCCCGTCGACGCCGGCGTCGATAAGCTGCTCGGCCTCGTACCAGGTGTCGACCGTCCAAACGTTGACCGGCAGGTCTCGAGCGTGGGCTTCGGCCACGAGATCGATCGGCTCGTAGGACTCCTCGTCGAAAAACGGCGTGCCGTAGATCATGTCCATCGACGGGTTGATCCCCGCCGTCTCGTACTCGTCGGTGACGTCGAGTCCCTCCTGGATGGACCCCGACAGGAGGTACGCCGCCGGGACGTCGGGGGCGATATCCCGAACCGTCGCGAGTGCGCCCTCCCAGAACGTCGAAAGCAGGAGTTCGTTTCGGTGATCGGTGGCGATGTCGACCACCGTCTCGAGCCACTGCCACGCGTCGCGTTCGGCGTCGGGATCGGCGACCCGACCGAACTGCACGTCGGGAGCACCGGCTTTGATATCGATGTTGACGCCGACGTTGGGCGGAATGGCGTCCATCGATTCGGCGAGCGTCGGGATGGTCTGGCCGCTCTCGAGCACTTCGGCCGAGAAGACGTCCGCCGAGGGCGTCTCGTAGATCAGGCCGTCGGTGTCGGTCAGCCCGCTCATGTCCGCGTCGTGGAAGACGGCGATATCACCGTCGGCGGTGGGGTAGACGTCCAGTTCGATCCAGTCCGCACCCCGTCGTGGAGCGGCGTCGTGCGATCCGCCTCGAGCGGCGAGCGCGAACGCCGCGACGGTGTTCTCCGGATACGTATCGGCGAACCCGCGGTGGGCGATGACGGTCGCACGGTCCTCGTGCGGACCGCGCCCCCTACGAGCGTTGCCGCCGCGTTTCGTCTCGCCGTTCCCGTCGCTCGCACCGACGGTTCCCACGACCGCACTGCCGGCGGTTGCTGCGCCCGCTCCGGCGACGAACTGCCGCCGATTGAGGATGCTCGCGTTCCGCCGGTCGGTCGAACCCGCACCGTTTCCATCGGGCTGATCCGTTTCGCTGTCGGTTTCTGGCATGCAACCCTGAATCTATCGGATCGCACGATAGTAATTTATAATAGTACTATATTGAAGAAATATCTACGGAACGCTTCTCTGTGAAATACGATCGCTTACGGCGGCTCCTCCCCCTTCATCGACTCCGTACGGGAGATGGTCACGATCGTCTCGTGACCCTCGAGAACAACGCGATCTGCATCGAAGGAGATGGTACTCGCGGTCTTAGCTACGACTGGAACTGCCGTCTCCGAACGGTCGGTAACGACTCCGTTCGATCGGCAGTCGCATCGACCAGCGGTGCCGCGGTGAGCGTTTCGTCGATGAGTCGAACGAACGTGTGACGAAGTGGCGGCCCGGCGCACATCGCGTCGTGTGATTCTCGCCGGTCGGCGGCCGTCGCGTGAGGAACGAGCGTGACCGTCGTTCCCTGAGCGTCAATATCGATCAGGAGGTGTGCCAGCGGGTAGGCACAGGTCGCCGGCGCAATGAGCTGCGTGAGCGACCCGGCGCTCACCGTCGCCGGCACGTGGTGGTGGCCGGAGATCACGAGCGGAACGTCGTAGCGGTCGAGTACCTCGAAGACTGTCTCACCGTTTTGAAGCGAGAACGTCTGCCACGGCGAGTTCTCGACGAGATCGCTTCCGAGAATCGGTAACAGGTTGTGGTGGAACGCGACGACCGGGTTCGACACAACCTGTAGCGTCGTCTCGAGCCACTCGAGTTGCGCTCGAGAGAGCGCACCGCGGTGTTCGCCCTCGAGCGAGCCGTCGGGGACCGTCGCGCTGTTGCAAACCACGAGATCGATCCCGCCGACCGATCTGACCAGGGGCAACGACTCCGGCGCGTACCGGTCTTCGAACGACGAAACGGGCGGCGTGTCGTGCTCGTCGCTGGTTTTCGAAACGTCATGGTTTCCGGGCGTCGCGACGAACGGAGCCTCGAGTTCGGCGACGAGTTCGTCGAATCGATCGAAGTTCCACGGCTCGCCGTCTTTCGTGAGATCCCCGTCGAAACAGACGAGGTCGGGATCGGCGGCGTTTATCGATTCGATCGCGGCGGCCGCTCGGTCCTCGGTTCGGTGGAACAGCCTGTCAGTACCGCGCGCCCTGGTGGCGACGTGGAGGTCGGAGAGCACCGCGAGCCGAACTGGGCGCTCGGTCGTCGGTCGTGCGAGCCGTGCGAGAACGATTCCGTCCGCGTCGATCGGCACCATCTATCGCACCTTCTTTCGGGCGTACGCCGGCGGGAGTTCGCTCACGACACTAGCAACAGACCGGCGAACCCGCATTAAGTATTCTAGTTGGCATATTGTACAGTACGGACGACATCGTACGGATACGTAGTGTCTAACACCACTCCGGACAGCTCCGTCCCCGACAGTACAGTCACCGCCGAACACGCTTGTGTCGGTGAATCGATCCGGGGACGGATCGTCCACGTCCGTTTCGTAGGGCGAACCCGGCCGCGAACACCCGACGGCGAATCGATCGCTACCGGACTGCCGCGAGGTCGACGACGGCCGACAGATCCGCCGACAACCAGGTGGTGGTCCGTTCTTCCTCGGGGCACTCGCGCGGTGCGATCGTACACCGATCCGACTGGTTTCGGTAGTGGACGACGACGCACTCGAGCGCGGACGAGGGATCCGCGTCGGTTGCAGCCGCCTCGAGTCGCCGTCGTACCGCGTGGCCGTCGGAGTCGTGTGATGATTTGCTCATAGGGGCGTGTAACCTCGAACGACTATCTAGGGGAACGGAGAAACTACACAAAACCGCTGCTAGTTGTCGTATTGAGTACTCCGTATCGATGTAGGGAGTGCCGTATCGACCGGTACGCTATCGGCACTTCGAGGCGAGCCGCTTCGACCGGTCGGGTCCGAAAAACGTCCGCACGGCGGCGACGAGTTTTGCAGCGTCGAATGAAGTCAGTGCTCGAGCGGCTTCCGATCAACACCGGTTCTCGGGAAGCGATACCCGAAACTGGAACCGCGATCACGTTCGGTATCCGGCGGTTCAGTGTGGCGCGTCCGCCGGCTGGCACTCGAGTAGCAGTTCGCTAATCGAACTCTTTCGGTGGCTGGTCAACAGGTGCGTGTAGGTGGCGTTCCGGGTTTCGCCGGTGTACGAACACAGCGGACAGGCTGTCGATTGCTCGACCGGTGTGGACCGGCTGGCTGTCGTGGACGGGTCGACTGCCGTCGACCGGTCGGCCGTCGTGGAGTGATCGGACATTGTGAATCGGACGGGTGAGGCTGTCGTGGTCGTCTCGGTTGGGGGCGCGCATCGAGAGCAGCCGTCGTCGATCGGTCGGCACCGTTCCGCTGGGGGCGGAGCATCGTCGGTCACCGTCTCTCGAGCGGGTGGTGAAACACCACGCAACTGTTCCGTCCACTCGTCAACACAAGGCTATTTCTAGGAGCCGTACGGATCGCTCTCGGAGCGACTGTAGCACTACGTTCGGCTCCCGTCCGGACGAGTATCCCGTCGGACGGCAGTGATCGCTCGCTCGTCACGGTACTCTCGTTTCTCGCTCCGCGACGCTCGCCTCGAGCGTCGTCTCGGCGATTTCGACGCCGATATCGGCCGTTTGCCGGAGGGCGTCGAACACCGACCTGTACAACCGCGCGTCAGCGTCGGATCGACCGTGCAGTTGCCGGTTGAGCGACGTGAGAGACGCACGAACGGCCGAATGCGTCTCGGTCGCGGACCGGAACTCACCCGCCAGCGCCGCGTCGACGACCGTCCGGGTATCGGTCGTGACGGGTTCGATCCGCTCGCGGAGCGCGTCGTCCGGCGGATCGGACTGGCGCAGCGCGACGGCCGCGATCCGATCCGCGCGGTCCGCGATTCGCGTGAGTTGGCGCGCGATCCGGTACTCGCGAAACGCGACCGTCCGATCGGTTTCCAACTGACCGACCTCCCGCACGTCCTCGAGCCCGCGGTGGAACCCCCGACTGACGAACGCGAACAGTCGGTCGACGTCGCCGTTCCGGTTCTGGACCTGTCGTGCGAGTTCGTCGTCGTTCGACAGGAGGGCGTCGACCGCGTCACCGTGTAACTCGAGCGCGAGTTGTCGCGCCTGCGCGACCGTCTGTGGAAGCGAGACCTCACTGGCATCGAGCAGGTTCGCTATCGAAAGTTGATCGTCGGTCACGTCCTGGATTTCGATGCCGATCAGCCGACTGACGGTTCGCTCGAGCTCCCGTCGCGTGTCCGCCTCGAGGCGGTCCGTTCCGGTGACCGTAATTCGATCGTATCCCGTCGTGTATGCCGCGCGAACCCGCTGTACCACCGTTCGTCCCTCGACCGCCGTCGCCTCGATCGTCACCGACCGATCGCGACCCGAGACGTGCTCCGGGGCGGCCACGACCCGGTCGTCGTGCGGATACAGGTACATCGACATCCCGGACTCGAGGCCCTGATCGAGCGCCCACGCTTTCGGCAACGAGACGACGAACGTGGAGTTGCCGGTCAACTGGACCTTCCGTTCGATGGGATCGGCCGCGCCGTCGGACAGCGAGTGGTGACTCATCAGTAGATCAGTTCGTCGTCGTTTTCGACCATGTACAGCGTTCGCGCGGCGATGTTCACCGCGTGATCGCCGACGCGCTCGAGATCGCGGACCGTCAACAGCATCCGCGAGACGTCCTCGAGGAGCGCTTCGTCACCGAACTTCTCGACCGCGGTCTCGAGTTCGAGCAGGTCTCGAACGACGATCTCGCTCGCACCCTCACAGAGCGCGTCGATCTCGTCGTCCATCGCCGCGATATCTCGCGTCGTCGTCGCATCGTCGGCTTCGTAGGCCGCCATCGCCGCCTCGACCATCTCGATCGTCTGCTCACCGATATAGGCGATATCGATCTCGGAGTAGCGCTCGCGTTCGGCCTGCTTGGTGTACTCCCCGAGATTGACCGCGAGGTCGCCGATTCGCTCGAGGTCGGTGCTGATCTTGAATGACGCGGCGATGAATCGCAGATCGCCAGCAACGGGCTGTTGGAGCGCGAGCAACTCGATACAGGTCTGCTCGAGGTCGAGATACAGCTCGTTGATCTCGTGGTCGCCCGCGATGATCTGGTCGGCCAGCTCGTCGTCTTTCGCTTCGAGAGCCTCGAGGGCTCGCTCGAGTTGCCGACAGACGAGGTCGCTCATCTCGAGGACGCGTTCGCGCAGGTCCGCGAGCTGCTGTTGATACTCGTTTCGTGCCATGATTAGCCGAATTTGCCGGTGATGTAGTCCTCGACGCGGTCGTGCTCGGGGTTCTCGAAGATTTTCTCCGTCTCGTCGAACTCGACGAGTTCGCCGCCGGTGAGGAAGACGGCCGTCTTGTCCGAGATGCGGGCCGCTTGTTGCATGTTGTGGGTGACGATAACGACGGTGTAATCGCGAGCGAGGTCGGCGATGAGGTCTTCGACCTTCGAGGTCGCCACGGGGTCGAGCGCCGACGCGGGCTCGTCCATCAGGATCACGTCGGGATCGGTAGCGATGGCGCGGGCGATACAGAGGCGTTGTTGCTGGCCGCCCGAGAGGTCGAGGCCCGACGACTCGAGTTGGTCTTCGACTTCTTCCAGGAGCGCGGCACGCTCGAGTGCCGTGTGAACTCGCTCGTCGACGTCGTCATCGATGCCCTGGACCTCGAGGCCGAATGCGACGTTGTCGTAGATCGACTTCGGGAAGGGGTTCGGTTGCTGGAACACCATGCCGATTTTCCGGCGCAGGGCGACGGGGTCGACGTCAGTGTCGTAGACGTTCTTTCCGTCGAACTGGACCTTGCCGTCGATGCGGCAGCTCTCGATGCGGTCGTTCATCCGATTGATACAGCGCAAGAACGTCGATTTTCCACAGCCCGACGGACCGATCAGTGCCGTCACGTTGCGCTCGGGAATCGCCAGGTCGACCTGCTGTAACGCGCGGTCGTCCCCGTAGTACACGTCGAGGTCCCTCGCTTCGACGATCGGATCGGACACCGTCGAGGTCTGGTGGCGGACGGTCGATTCGGGTCCCGTCTCCACGCTCGAGGCGGTGTTGTCTCCCGTGGAGAGCTCGATACCAGCCGTCTCGTTCGCTGTCTGACGTCCGGTTGGATCGGACGCGGATGGATCGTTTTGAGTCATCGTTACCCGTTCTGGGTTCGCTGATAGCGGTTTCTGAGGACGATCGCGGTCGCGTTCATCGTGAGCAGGACGACGAGCAGCGTGATGACGCCCGCCGCGAGCACGCCGTACCGGAAGTCGACCCCGATCTGCGTCGACCAGGTGTAGATCTGTCGCGACATCGCTCCGGTTCGACTCGTAAAGGAGTTGGGCGAGGTTCGAACGACGGCGGGGACGCCGATCATCAACAGCGGCGCCGTTTCGCCGATCGCACGCCCCAGCGCGAGAATCGTTCCGGTGAGGATGCCCGGAATCGCTTCGGGGAGGACGACACCTCGAACGGTTTGCCACTTCGTTGCGCCCATACCGTAGGCAGCATTACGCCGGGAATCCGGCACCGAACGGATCGCCTCCTGGGCCGAAATGATCACGATCGGGAGGATCAACAGTCCGATGGTGAGGCCGCCGACGAGGGCCGTCCCGTTTTCCATGCCGATCACCCTGATGAAGACTGCGAGGCCGAGGACGCCGTACACGACCGAGGGAACGCCGGCGAGGTTCGCGATGTTGACCTCGATGAGCTCGACGATCTGGCTCATGCGTCCCTGCGTCGGCGCGTACTCTTCGAGGTAGATCGCCGCACCGACGCCGATGGGGAACGCCGAGATAACGATCACGACGAGGATCAAAATACTGCCGACGAGGGCGGGATAGATTCCGGCCTCGGTTGCAGTCGTGTTGTGTGGACTGGTCAGGAACGACCAGTTGAGCCAGGAGTCCGGCCCGGCGACGCCGAGCGTTCCCGCGAGTGCCCACAGGAGCGCGAACCCGACTGCGACGACGATCGGAAACGCGAGTCCAATCGTCCCCTCGCGGCGTCGGAGGACGTGTTCGGTGTACAGCCCGCAGGCCCCGCCGACGATGGTCGCAAAGAGGATCCACGTTGTCGTCGTTATACCGACCGCTGGCGCGGTAGCGAGGCCGACTCCGGCGAGGGCAGCCGTCGCTCCGAACGCGACCGCCCCGTCGCGCTCGCTCTCGCGGACGCGACGAATGTGCCACCCGATCGCGGCTGCAATCGGGACAGCGACCGTTCCAAGCAGGACGAGACCCGGTGCCGGGAGTACCGGCAACGAGAGAATCACCGCCCGAACGCTCGGCAGGAGTTCCGGCGTCGAGAGGTCGACTCGAAACAGTTCCTGTCCGAGAAGGGGTGTCCGAACCAGAACGTCGATGCTGATCGCCGGAATCCCGACGAGCGCGAGCAACGGGACGAGAACGACGACGCCCAACCGCTCGAGAACGACGTCCGGCCGGACTCGAGTGTGTCCCTCGATGACGGCGGCTGCGGCGAGCAGTGAGAGGAATAACGCGAACCACTCGTGGGGCGTGACGATGTGGGCGAAGACGATCCAGATGCCGCCGGCCGCCAGCGTCGCGACGAGTGGAAGGCCGAGTGCCGTGTAGGCGACCCGTCCTGCCTGGGATTCGTTTCGGTATACGTACGCGGCGAACACGAACGCCGGCGCGATCACAACCAGTCCGAACAGGCCCAGCCACATCGGGTCGGCCGTTAGTGGCTGGAACGCGTCGTTAGCGACGTACAGAAGGAATACCAGCATCAAGCCGAGTGCGAGCATCGTCGCACCCAGACAGAACCACTTGAACAGTATCCCCCGTGTTCGGCCGATCTCTTCGCCGGTATCGAACCAGTCGTCGGCGGTCGATCGGTCGGTCCGTCCCGCCATTAGCTGTCCACCTCCGATCGAATCGCACGTATCGATATCTCGGTCATCTCACTGGTACTCCTCGCGGTACCGCGCCGCGATACGGTTGCTCAGCAGGTTCATCAGGAACGTGATCGCGAACAGCGTCAGGCCGATCGCGAACATGCTGTAGAACTCCGCCGACGCGCCGGTCGCGTCGCTCGTCACCGCGTGAACCATCGCCGCGGTCATCGTCTGTCCGGAGTTGAAGAGGTTCTCGAACGGGTTCGTCACGTTCAGCAGTCGCGCCATCATCCCGCCGGCCATCACGACGATCATCGTCTCGCCGATCGCCCGAGAGATGGCCAGAATGTACGACGAGAAAATCCCCGACACCGCGGCGGGAATGACGACTTTCGTCGAGACTTCGAACTTCGTCGCGCCGAGGCCGTACCCCGCCTCACGAAGCTCCTCCGGAACGGCGCTCATCGCGTCTTCAGAGAGCGACGAGACCATCGGCACGATCAGAATGCCGACCATGATCGACGCGCTCAATAGATTGAACGTCCCGACCGGCACGCCGGCCGCTCGAAGCCACGGGGAGAGATACACCAGCGCCAGGAAGCCGTAGACGACCGTCGGAATCCCGGCGAGAATTTCGAGCGCTGGCTTCAATACCGAGCGCATTCGCGGACTGGCGTACTCCGAGAGGTAGACCGCGGCGGCGGTTCCGATCGGGATGGCGATCGCGGCAGAGACGACAGTTACGATCAGGGTCGAACTCACGAGCGGGAGGATCCCGAACGTTCCCGTTCTCGAGTTCCACTCCGTTCCGGTTAGAAAGGAGACGACCTCGACGTGGTCGAAGTCGAAGAACGTAATCGTGTCGTAGGCGAGCGTCCCGAGGATACTCAACGTCACCAGTACTGTCAGCGCCGTACACGAAAACAACAGCCAGCGATACAACCGCTCCTTGGCATCACGGCCGGTCTGTACTCGTGTTAGCGAGGTAGTTACCGAATCATTACTCATATTGTTGATAAATTAGCGTCCGTTCGTGGTGATTGGTCGTCCGCTCACGGCCACGACAATGTCTTACGCGAGATCCTCGAGCGTCGAGAGGTTCTCCTCGCGGACGTCGTCGCCCGACGGGACGTAGCCGATGTCGTCGGCGATGAAGCTCTCGCTCGAGTTTTCGAGGTAGAACTCGAGGAAGTCGTAGACCGGTTCGCGCTGGATCGATTCCTCGCTCGCGTAGATGAACAGCGGGCGAGCCATCGGATACTCGCCGGCCTGTGCGGCCTCGAGACTCGGCTCTCCACACTCGTCGTCCTCGGACTCTTTGACCTCGAGGGCTTTGATCGCGTCCTGGTTCTCCTGATAGTACGCGTAGCCGAAGTAGCCGATCGCGTAAGGGCTGTCCTGCAGTCCCTGGATGATGAGGTTGTCGTCCTCGGTCGGCTCGTAGTCGTCGCGATGGTTACCGGCCTCGCCGACGACGTTCTCGGTGAACCAGTCGAAGGTTCCGGAGGTCGTGTCGGGTCCGAACAGTTCGAACTCCTCGTCGGGCCAGTCGTCGTTGACGTCGGCCCACGTCTCCGCGCCGTCTTCCTGCCAAATCTGGGCCATCTCGTCGAAGGACATGCAATCGACCCAGTCGTTGTCGGGGCTGACGGCCATCGTCAGCGCGTCGCCGGCGATTTCGAACTCGACCGGCGTCACGTCGTTGTCCAGACAGCTCGACTCCTCTTCGTCCTTGATCGGCCGCGACGCGCCGTTGATATCCGAATCGCCCGGGCAGAAGTGGTTCTCGAAGCCGCCGCCGCTGCCGGTCGAGTCGGTCGGGACGTTGATGTCCGGATTCTCGTCCATGAACCGCTGAGCCATCTCGTCGGAGACGGGGAAGACGGTACTCGAGCCGGTGATAACCACTTCACCGCCCTCATCTTCGTCGGCGTCGGTTTCCGAACACCCAGCGAGTGCGAGCGTTCCCACGGCCCCGGTCGTCGCGAGGAATCCGCGTCTTGTCGCCGATCCACCCACCAGTCCGAATTTCTTATCGGTCATCATGTGGACGATACGACGGGTGATAAAAGTACGATGCTATGATTACTATATATCCACACGTACCTATATATCCAAGAACGTTGAAGATCAGTACTGGCGCAGTAGGTGTCCCAAGTTCACGAAATCGACAGAATCTAATTTCGGAACAATTCTCGAATGTGTGCTTCATCTCCAAAAACAGCTGTCTCGACACGGACTATATTGTGCCGACCGGCCTGCCGAATAACGTTCAAATCAACCCGCCCGTTCGGATCCGTCTCTCCCACATCGTACCCGTTCGTCGCGGCTGCGTTTTCGACGCTGCTGGTGCGGAGCGTTCTCGGTCGGCTCACGACCGACGGTCACCGCGTCCCCGAATACGCAAACTCCCGTGGTATCGATCAGACCACTCGGTCCGATTGATCCGGACTCAGTCGGCAGAGTACCGCGTGACGGCCGATTCGTCGAAATCGCCGAAACGACCGTCGATCTCGAGTACGGACGAAAACAACCGCTCGAGCTAATTCGGTATCGAGGTGGAAATTCGGGATATCTATATAGCCTATATGTCGGTACGTATCGATACATTGTGATACTGTCTGTGGTGTATTAGAGCGTCTTAAGGCGCGATTCAGCGCGAACGCCGTCTCAATTCTCGCGCTATCGACGGCAGTAGTGGAAACAACTCTATAGATTTGGGTAGGTTTATGTTCTCCCCATAGAAAACGTGTCATATGGAGACACGCAAGGTCCAGGTGACCGGTGGATCGACGTATACGGTGTCGCTTCCGAAAGGATGGGCGACCACCAACGGCATCAGTAGCGGCTCGACCGTCGAGATCTACTCCGAAGACGATATGCTACTCGTCACACCGAAGCGTGAAACCGACCATCAGGAGGGAACGCTCGACGTTTCCTCGCTCGAGGACGAACAGCTCGTCCGTGCCGTCCTGACGATGTACGTCAGCGGCTTCGACATCATCAAACTCGAGGCGGGCCGCATTACGACGGCCCAGCGGCGGGCGATCCGCAGCGCGATTCAGGGGCTCATCGGCGTCGAAGTCGTCGAGGAGCAGACGGACTGCGTCGTCGTCCAGGACCTCCTGGACTCCTCTGAGCTGTCGATCGTCAACGCCGTCACTCGGATGCGGTTGATCGCCACCTCGATGCTCGAGGACGCGCTCACCGCGCTCGTCGAGAACGACGACGACATCGCCGCCGACGTGATCGAACGCGACGACGACGTCGACCGGCTCTGGCTCGTCGTCTCGCGCATCTTCCGGGCGACGCTCCGATCACCGCGGGCCGCCGAAGCGCTCGGCGTCTCCCGCGAGGACTGTTTCGACTACCACTCGAGCGCCCGGCAACTCGAGCGCGTCGCCGACCACGCCGTCAAGATCGGCCAGCTCGCCCGCAAACTCGGAGATATTCCGGACGACGTCGCTGGCGCGCTCCTCGAACTCCACGCCGACGCCTCGGCGATCCTCGAGAAGTCGATGGACGCGCTGTTCGCCGAGGACAGCGGCGAGGCGACCGAACTGAGCCACGACGCCCTCGAGTCCGTCCTCGAGATCGACGAACACACCCGGTCGATCGACGACATGCTCCGCGACCTCGATCCCGTGCAGGCACAGTCGCTCGGACTGATTCTCGACTCCCTCTCCCGAAGCGCCGACTACGGCGGGAACATCGCAGAAACGGCGCTCCAGAAGGCCGCACCGCGGCCCTGACAGCGTCCCGCTTCGCCTCAACCTCATCCGTTCGTGCTCCGACGATCGCATATTTATTAGAGAATTTACAAAAACGCCGTTGAGGGAACGATTTTGTCGACCGCCCGCGTCCGTACCCTCATGAGCCAATCAGACGTCTCGAGCGACCGCGAGCGAGTCCTCGAGTGTACCGACTGTCTCGACCCGGCGGACGCCTTCGCGTTGATCGGGAACGAGACGCGACTGTCGATCCTCGAGGCGCTGTGGGCGGCCGAGGACCGTCCGGTCGCGTTTTCGGAGCTGCGACGCGAGATCGGGATGCGCGACTCGGCGCAGTTCAACTACCACCTCCAGAAGCTCGCCGGCCAGTTCGTCGTCCAGACCGACGCGGGCTACGACTTCAAACACGCCGGCGAGAAGGTCGTCCGCTCGGTGATCGCCGGCTCGTTCAACGAGCACCCGACGATCGATCCGTTCCCGGTCGCGGGCTCGTGCGTCGCCTGCGACGGCCCGCTCGAGGCGCGGTATCGGGACGAGCAACTCGCGATCGCGTGTCCCGACTGCGGGCACGGCCACGGCGAGTACGGGTTCCCGCCGGGCGGGCTGAACGACCGGACGCGCGAGGAGGTCGCCGACGCCTTCGACCAACGGGTCCGTCACCTCCACTGCCTCGCGGCCGACGGCGTCTGTCCGGAGTGTAGCGGTCGCGTCGAGTCGCACATCGCGGAGGACGGCGCGTGCTGTCTCGGCGCGACGGTTCGCGTCGACCACGAGTGCGTCCAGTGCGGCTACACCCTCTGTTCGGCACCCGGACTCCGCTTGCTCGACCACTCCCGTGTCGTCAGCTTCCACCGCGAGCGCGGCGTCTCCCTCGACGAACGACCCTACTGGACGCTGCCGTGGTGCGTCTCCGACGAGTACACGGCCGTCGTCGAGCACGACCCGATCCGCCTTCGCGTCCGCCTCCCGCTTGCGGGGGACGAACTTCGCGCCACGTTGAACGAGGACCTCGCGGTGCTCGAGACGACGATCGAATCGCTCGAGTGAGCCGCTTTTCGTTCCGTTCGTCGGAGTCTCTCCGCATCGTCAGCCCGCCATCGAACGGGAGTCGCGTCTCGGTGAACCCGTCGTATCGGCTCGCACCGCCACAAATTGTTGTTCGGACTGAACTGGATTTCAGTACGGTGGCGTACAAAAATATCGTTCAGATTACAACTATTCCGTTGGGGCTCCTCCGTTCGAACGAAGACCGATATGATCCACCCCACCGAACCGCGGTACGTTCCCGATCGAACCCTCGCGAGTACGGCGTTCCTCGTTGCGCTCACGACGCTCGGACTGCTCGCCGGAAGCGTCGCCAGCTTTGCCGTCTGGCCCGTCTTCGCGGCCGTACCGGTTCTCGGACCCGCATCGGCCGTCGGTACCGGTCTCGCGGTTGCCATCGTCGTTCCGGCCGCGATCGGCCGCCTCGCGAGTGTCGTCGCGACGCGACTCGATCGAGCACCCGACGGCGGCGACTCGAACGAACTCGCGCCGACGGATCCCGACGATCGGTTGCCGACCGCCGACGATCAACGTTCGGCCCGGGCGACCGTTCCGGAGGAGTAACGCCGATATTCGCGCGCTTTTTCACGCTGGCTCCCCTCGAGACACCCGTGAGCGAGTTCGCCTTCGAACTCGAGTTGTGCGCCCACCTCGAGAGCCGTTGCGAGGGAATCCTCGCCCGTCAACTCGGCGCGAGCGTCGCCGATCCCGGCGGCCGGATCCTCGACGTGATCCGCGTCGAGCCCGGTCCCGCGTTCGACGACCGTCTCGCCCTCACGAGCGAGTCCATTCCCGATGCGGCGATCGACGCCGACGTCGGAACCGGGCAGGCGCGCTACTGGAAGGACGCCTTCGACTGCCACCCCGACCGCGCTCGGCGGGCCACGGAGCGAGCCTGCGAGATCGGCTTTTTCGAACGCGAACGCCGAAAGGGCCGCGAGTACGTCCGCCAGGTCGCTCGCTACCCCGACTGGTACGACCGCATCGTCGGCATCGAGAACAAACCCGACCTCGGTCGACCGGGCGATCTCGAGGCGCAGTTGCGGACGGACGTCAGCCTCGCGCTGGTCGACGAGGTCGTCCTCGCGACCGAGAGCTACGTGACCGGAGCGCACCTGAATCGCATCCCCGACGAGGTCGGCGTCTGGCGGGTCCACCGCGACGGCGATCCGACGGCGGCCGGGTCCGCCTTCGAGATCGAGGTCGTTCGCGATCCGTCGCCCCTCGCCGTCGACGAGCCGGGAATCGAACCGCTCGAGACCCGCCCCGGCCGAACCGAGATCGCCGTCGTCGAACCCGACGCGAAAGCCGACGCGCGTCGACGTATCGCCGAACGCGCCTACGGCAAGGGGTGGCGGACCTACGCGTTCCCCGACTGCGGGGCCTGTCGCACCGACGACTCGAGCGCGGCGACGCTCCCCCACTGTTCGTGGAAGGGGCGGGTCGTCGACGCCGGGTCGGAGTGCGGCCCCTCGTGTGCCGGCTACGAGCCCGCGTCGGATTCGCGTCCGGCGATCGATCTCGAGGCCGAACGCGACCGTCGGACCCCCTGGATCGCCGATCCGGAGGGAAAACGTCGCCGGCAGTCGGGGCTGGATCAGTTCGACTGAGCGGACGATCGGCGTCTCGATACCTCCGGTACGTCGGGCGCGTTCCCCGCTCTACATTCCCATTCCGCTCCCGTTTTCGTCCTCGTCTTGCTCCCCGTCCTCGGAGTCGCGAACGCGAAACGCGCCGATGAACTCTTCACCGTCCTCGTCGCGGCTGGCGTAGAGATACGACCCGGGCGCCCAGAAGATTCGGTCGTACTCGTCGCCGGCTTCCCACTCGTCGTCTTCGTTGTCTTCCTCACCCCAGAAACAGTCCTCGGGAATGTCGATCGGATAGAGTCCCGTGCTCGAGCCCTCCCAGTGCCACCAGAGCAAGGTGTCCGTATCGATCTCGAACGCCGCGGGCTCGAAGCCAGCGCCGTCGGGATCGATCGCGATTTCGACGGTCTCTTTGCCGGTGTGGTCCTCGATATCGGCGTCCTCGAGCACCGTCTCGGCGTCGCGGCTGTCGTCGCCGTTGGTGTCTCCGCTCGTCTCCTCGTCACCGTTGCCGTCTCCGCTCGGCTCCTCGTCGCCGTCCGTATCGCCTCCGTCCTCGCCGAGACAGCCCGCGAGGACGGCGGCCGCTGCGGTTACGCCGACCACGCGCCGCCTGGTCCAGTTCATGAGTGAACTACAGTGTTCGACGGCCTTGAGTGTACACGTCTCGGCCGGTCGCGTCGCCGCCCCGCAGTTCCGTCAGAGGACGTACGTCTCGCCGTCGATCGCGAGCGGCTCCTCGAACGCCTCCGTAGCCGGATAGTAGTGGGCGAGGTGGACCAGTCGCGTTCGGTCGGCGTTCAGGTCGTCGGCCAGTTCGAGCGCCCCCTCTCGAGTCATGTGTTTCGTTCCGAACGTCCGCGGAACGCCGTCCTCGTTCTCGTGGCGGCCGCCGATGGGGTGGTACTCACAGAGATGGGCGGGAACGATTCCGTCCGCGAGCAACAGGTCCGGGTCGGCGAGGACCTCTCGAGAGGCCGCCGGGACGTTGTAGCTCGTATCACCGGAAAGCGACAGCTTCGCGCCCGTTTCGGGATCCTCGATTGCGAGGCCGTAACAGACCAGCGGCGGGTGTTCGACCGGGACGAGCGTGACGTCGAAGCCACAGATCCGGATCGATTCGTGCGGCGTCGTCGGGCGAACGTCGATCTGATCGAGGTAGTGGTAGTCGTCACTGACCGTCTCGGCGACGCTTTTGCCGGTCTTCGGATCGGTCTCGTTCGCCGCGTAGATATCGAGCGAGTCGAAAACGCGAAAGACGTTCCCGAGCCCGTCGAGGTGGTCGAAGTGAATGTGCGTGATGATGGCGGCGTCGGGCAGCGAGACGCCGTCGCGCAGGAACTGATAGCGAAAGTCCGGGCTGAAATCGATCAACAGCGATTCGTCGGTGCGTTCGTTCTCGACGTGGACCGAAAACCGAGTGCGCTCGACGTCGCGTTCGCGGGCGGTCTCGCAGGTGTCACAGTCGCAGCCGACGGTCGGCGTCCCGGTCGTGTCGCCGGTCCCGAGCAGCGTTACGCGCACGGTTCGTCGGCACCTCCGTCCACGCGGCACGGACTGACCTGCTCGACGACGCTCGCTGTGGTGACGTGATGGATCGACTCATCGGCGCGCGCATCGGCCTCCACGTATCGCGATCCACCGCTCATTGTGGTTCGGTTCGCAGTCCGGCCATAAGGATGTTCCCCGCGAAGCGGGTCGCGGTTACTCGGACGCCCCGCCGCGTTCGGTTCGATCGTACTCGTGTTCCCGCAGCAGGTCCGGGTCGACGTCTCGCAGGACCGCCTCGTGGGTCGCCTCGAGCACGACCGGCGGGGCGCGGTCGGCCTCCTCGGCTTCGAGCCACCGCGCGAGGCAAAGGCACCACCGATCGCCAGGATCGAGGCCGGGAAACTCGAACTCGGGTTTCGGTGTGACGAGGTCGTTTCCCCGCGCCTCGCTGAATCGGAGGAACTCCTCGGTCATCACGGCACAGATCTCGTGGCGGCCTCGGTCCGATTCGACGCGACGACAGCAGCCGTCGCGCAGAAAACCCGTCGTCGGATCGGTACTACAGGGCTCGAGTTTCGTTCCGTAGACGTTCCGGTCGGTAGTCATAAACTTGCCGTCGGCAGCCGCGGGCAAAAGCGTAGTGTAACCCGACAGCCCATCCGCGAGTCGACTCTCGAAAACCGCCGGTCAGTCGAGTCCCGGCGGCGCAACCGGCTCGAGGTCGCGGCTCACGAGATACTCCTCGAGAAACGCGGCTCGGTCGCCGATCTCGGACGGTCGGTGGGAATCGGAGCCGACGGTGACGGCGACGTCGTACTCGCGCAAGATCTCGAGAAACGTCTCGGCGGGGTGGACGATCGCCGCGTCCGCGATCGCTCGCCCGGCGTTGATCTCGGGGACCGTTCGCGAATCGGCGAGCGCCCGGGCGACGCGCTCGTAGTGGTCCACCGTCGCCCGACCCCGCAGCGGCGGGGTTCGTTCGACCAGGTCGAGGTGGGCCGCGACGTCGAACAGTTCCGAGTCGATCAGCGAGACGAGGTTCTCGAAGTAGTCGTCGACGATCGCGTCGCGTTCCGCCTCGCTCGTGTTTGCAAAGTTGCTCGGCACCTGCACGTTCAGATCGTCGACCACGTGCACGCTCCCGATGGTGTAGTCGAACGCCGTCTCCTCGAGAAAGTCCCGGATCGCGCGTTCGTCGCGCAGATCGTAGTCCATTTCGACGCCGTCGTAGATCTCGAGGGAGATGTCCGCCCGGTTACGGAGTTCCTCGATCGCCCGACGTCGACGCTCGTAGGTCCGGTCCAGATTGAAACCGTAGACGCTACGGGTGGTCTTCGGGGGCTCGCGGGAGGACACCATGCAGTGGTCCGTGAGCCCGATTCCCTCGAGACCGGCCGCGTCGGCGGCTTGAACCATCCCCTCGAGAAACCCGCCGTCGGAGTAGTTCGTGTGCGAGTGGTAATCGTTCATATGCCGACGACACCGGGCGGCCAGTTGGTAGTTTCGCTCGTCAGAACAGTGGTCTCGCGTGTCCGGTTCGTAGCGACCCGCCTGCCGACGGTCGGATTCAGTGGCTGTGGTCGTGATCGCCGTCGTCGTGGGCGTGGTCGTGGCCCTCCTCCGACCCGCTCGGTTCACCGCCATCACTGGCCTTTCCGAGATCCCCGCCGGCGACGAGCGCGTCGTGGTCGCCGCCCATCATGTCCATGTTCTTCAGGGTGTCACGCTCCTCGAACTCCTCGACGGCGTCGAGGAGGTCCGCCTGATCCAGCGTCGTTCGGTCTTCGGTCAGGGCCTCGAGGACGGCCTCTCGGAGGACCATCCGGAGGTCGCTGCCGGTCAGCCCCTGAGTGACCTCGGCGATGAGCTGCGGGTCGAACTCCTCGATGTCCATCGTTCGGGTGATGAGGGTGAGGATGTCCGCGCGCATGCCGTAGTCGGGCTTGGGGAAGTTGATGATCTCGTCGAAGCGCCGCCAGGCGGCGTCGTCGAGCTGGTCGGGGTGGTTGGTCGCGCCGATCAGCAACACGTCGTCGTCAATGAGCGAGATGTTGTCGATGCTCTTGAGCAGCGTGTTGACGGCGCGTTTGAGAGCGGCGTGTTCGTCGCTCCGGCGGGTCTTGGCGACGAAGTCGAACTCGTCGATAAAGAGGATACACGGCGAGAGCCGCTTTGCGACCTCGAAGGTCTTGTCGACGTTTTTCGCCGTCTCGCCGAGATACTGGCTCGTGATCATCGAGAGTTTGACCTCGACGAACGGCAGGTCCATATCCTGGGCCAGCGCCTGCGCCGTCGACGTTTTTCCGGTCCCCGGCGGGCCGACGAACAGCAGTTTTCCGATCTCGCGAAGGCCGATGTTCGCGAGGTAGTCGCGGTGTTCGATCGCCTTCGAGATCTTGTTGAGTTCGTTCTCCTGGTCCTCGGTGAGCACGAGGTCGTCGAGGGACATGTCGACCTCCTCGGGCGCGCGGATCTCGACGAGATCGAGCATCTCCTCGTCGTCCTCCTCGTCGAAGTACTCCTCGAGGAGCCCGTCGATCCAGACGCGGTCGGCCTGAATCGGCCGGTTCTGATCGCGGGCTTGCTCGTGGCTGGCGTCGAACTCGTCGCCGAACTCCTTGTGGGTCGTGAGGTGTTTCGTCAGCGTCGGGTTCTCGAGGAGTCGCTCCTCGTCGACGCGCTCGGCGTACCACTGCTCGGCCATCTCCTCCTGAGCGAGGGTGATGGTTCCCGAGAACTCGTCGCGCTCGGTGAACATCAGATCCGAGACGGCCTCCCACGGCTGGTCGACGCCCGTCGCCTGCCGAGCAGTACTGTTCGTGGCTGAGAGCGGCCGGCTGATTCCGGCGTGTCTCCGACCCTCGTCGCCGTCGTCATCGACGCCGCCGGTCCAGAATACCCGGCGGAACGACGGCGGGAGATCGTTCTCATCCAACGTTCTATCGTCCGAATACACGCTCGTCGTGAGCAGGAACTCCACGACATCGAGCGCCGCATCACTCATTCGGTCAACGTATTCACCACACGCTCTTAACGTCGTCGTCATGCGCAACGTATGTGTCAGCGGGGCACTCTCGACTCACTCGGAGTCGAGTACCTGCTCTCGCCCCCGCGATCGGTGACCAGTCCGGCCCCGATCAATCCCTGAGACTGACGCTGGGCACAACGGTTTTCGTTCATCGGTACACACGCATGTATATGAACGTCCTAGTGGGAATCGTCGGGAGCGACGAATCGATCAAGACGCTCCGACAGGCGATCGACCGAACGAGCGAGGTCGGCGACGATCTCACCGTCGCCGTCGTCGACAAACCCGAGGCGAAACGATCACAGGAGGAGATGGCCCAGCAGGCGCGGGAACAGCTCTCGGAGGCGAACGTCGACGCCGAGGTCGTCACCCTCGAGGGAGACCCGGGCAGTTCGCTGGTCGACTACGCCGAGCAGGGGGAGTTCGACCAGCTGGTGATCGGCGGCGGGACGCTGAGCCCGATGGGGAAGATTCAACTCGGGCCGATCACCGAATTCGTCCTGTTGAACGCTCCGACGACCGTCAAACTGGTGCGATAACGATGGCTGACACGCGACCGTATCCAGACGAGCCGGCCGGACCGTTCCCCTCGCCGCCGACGACCGTCGAGGACCGAGAGGGCCGATCGATCGAGATCACGGCGTCCGACGATTTCGCGGACACGTTCGAGGACGTCGTCGACATGTACGTCCAGTTCGATCCCACCGACCGGGCACAGGGGATTCCGCCGACCGGGGAGGAACGCATTCGCAACTGGCTCGAGACGATCGCCGACGAGAGCGTCAACGTCGTTACCCGCCACGGCCAGGACGTGATCGGTCACGCGGTGCTCGTTCCCGACACCGATGACCCGTCCGCTCTCGAGGACAACAGCGAGGTCGAGTGGGAGCTCGCGATCTTCGTCCTGCAGGACTACCAGCGGGCCGGGATCGGGACGAAACTGCTCGAGCATCTGCTGGGACACGCGAGCGACATCGGGATCGAACGCGTCTGGTTGACCGTCGAGCGCTGGAACAACCCGGCGATCGCCCTCTACGAGCGAGTCGGGTTCGCGTCGACCGGAACCGAGAGCTTCGAACAGGAGATGGCGATTCGGCTCGGGTGAGCGGGCGAGAACACGATTTCCGGCGACTGACAGGGCGGGCTACACTGACAGAACGGGCTGGCTCGCGTAGGCCAGAACGTACTCGGCGACTTTCTCGAGGACTTCCGCCGAGGCCGCATCGGTGACGGGCTCTCTCGGGAGGACGATGAAGTCGGCGTCGATCTCGTCGGCGGTATCGAGAACGACGTTACCGGGGTGGCGCGTTTTTCGCGTCTGGGAGAACCCGTCGTCGACGGCTGTTACGAACGGAACGTTCGCGTCGTCCGCAACGTGGCTGAGGTCGTCGAAGAACCCCTGCGTATCCGCTGCGATGGTGTCTTCGTCGACGGCACCGGCGTTCATTCCCTGCACTACGCCGCGACCGAGTACGAACAGCGCGTGGACCGACGCGTCGTAGCGGTCGGCAACGGCAACGGCGCACTCGAGGGCGGTGGCGGACTCGTCGCTTCCGTCGACCGGTGCGAGAACGGTGTCGACGGTAAACGGCTCGCTATCGTCCATACCGGGTGGTGTGTCCCCCGACGCAAAAAAGCCACCCCCCAGTTCCCGGCCGCGTGATGTGTTACCGGGGCCAGTCGCGATCGCGATGGCGAACCCGTCACCGACCGTGATAGCGCGCCGACGCGGCCCACCGTTCGCCGAGCGTCGTTCGCCAGTCTTTCGGTCCCATCCGGCGGGACGTGCCGCCGGTATTTATGCCGCCTCGGCCGTAACCACCGCGTATGTTCGATACGGTCGTGGTTGCCACCGACGGCTCCGAGAGCGTCAAACGAGCCGTCGATATCGCACTCGATCTCGCCGATCGCTTCGATGCCGACGTCCACGCCCTCTCGGTCGTCGACGCCAGCGAGGTCGACGCCTCACCCCAGCAGCTTCGGGACGAACTGCGAACCGCCCTCGAGACGACCTCCGACGCCGCACTGGCGACCGTCGAGCAGCGGGCTGGTCGTGAGGTGACGACCGCCGTTCGCGAGGGCCGACCCGCCGCTGAAATCTGTGGCTACGCCAGGGAGGTCGACGCCGATCTGGTCGCGACCGGTACCCGCGGTCGCCACGGCGAGAACCGGTTGTTGCTCGGCAGCGTCGCGGAACGCGTCGTCCGCACCTCGCCGGTCCCCGTCCTCTCCGTTCGACAGCTCGAGCCGGCGGCCGAGGCGGCGGAGGACGGGTCGGCGGCCGACGTCTGAGTACGGTCACACCGACCGTGTCGGTGGCCTGAAAGCGAAGACCGGCGATTACTTCCCCGTTCGGCGTTCAGGATGTGCCATGTACAACGAACTGATCGACAGCGGCGATCTGTCGATCTCTCGCAAGTCGATTCTCCCGGGAACCGGCTTCTTCCTGCCTGACGACCTCGAAGACGATCTCGAAGACGAACAGACCGCGGCGGCGCTCGAGGGGGCCGAGGTGGCCGTCATCGCCGACCCCGACGCCGACGGCCTGGCCTGCGTGGCGCTGATTCGGGAGGCCTACGACGACGTCCAGAACGTGCCGGAGCCGGACGCTGCTGACGAGCAAACTGACGCATCGGACGCGGCCGACGCTGTCGACGACGCTGACGAGGAATCCACCGTTCTCGCCGGCGACGTCGACAGCCCGCTCGAGGAACCCGAGCCGACGCCGCACAACGTCGCACTGATCCCCGCCAGCCCGCACGACGTCGAGGACGCCCTGGCTCGCGTCGCCGAGTACGGCGATGCTGGAATCGACATCTTCGTCTGCGACCTCGCGCCGGACCGGTTCGAGTACGTCGAGGACGAACTCGAGGCGGCGCTCGAGACCGCGGCGAGCGTCTCGTGGTACGACCACCACCAGTGGGGCGACGAGGTCGCCACGGGCGTCCGCGACGCCGGCGCCGAACTGGTCGTCGGCGACTCCGATGAGGAGTGTAGCGCTGACGTCGTCTACCGCTCGCTCGAGTACGAGTTCGGGCCGATGTACGAGGAACTGGCGACGGTCACGCGCGATCACGATCTCTGGCTGCGCGAGGATCCCCGAAGCGACGACTTGGCCGACTACGCCTACTGGACCGACCCGGCGGAGTACGTCGAGGTCGTTCGCGAGTACGGCGTCGATCTTCCGGAGTGGGTCCAGGAGTACATCGCCGAGCGCCGGAAGGAGAAGAACGCGCTCATCGACCGAGCGGTCGGCCGGTCGGAGCTTCGCGAGATCGGCGGCTACACGGTCGGGATCACGTACGGCCGCTGCTCGCAAAACGAGGTCGCCGAAGCGATGCGCGAACAGGGTGCCGACGCCTCAGTAATCGTCAAACCCGCCGGCTCCGCCTCGATCCGCGGCACCGACGAGTTCCAGCTGTGTCACGAGGTCGCCGGAAAGGTAAACGGCGGCGGTCACCCCAAGGCCGCGGGCTGCAAACCCGACATCTACGACGATATGCTCGACTACGCGACCCACTGGACCTCCCGCGGCGCGGTGACGAAACAGGTGATCCTCGGCGCGTTTCAGGAGGTTCTCGAGGAAGCCGACGCCGAAGACGCCGACGCGGCGGCCGACGACGACTGATCGACTCGAGTACTGCGTCGGTCCCGTCGGTACTACACCGACTCGAGGACGAATTCGGCTTCGAAGGAGAGCTCCGCCCCTGGTGCTCCTTCGCCCTCGCTGTAGGTGAGGATGTCCGCGATCCGATAGGTTCCCGGTCCCGGAGGCACCGTTTGATCGGGATAGTGGGCCGTCGAACCCTGAAGAACTTCGTACTGCCGGGAGAGCGTTTCGTCCGGTTGGATCGGCGTAATTGCGCCGATATCACACCTGGTCCAGCCGGAGCCGTCGAATCCGTAACAGCCTTCCTCCTCGTACTCCCGCCAGAGCAGAAACTCGTCATCTTCGTCGACCGACGCCGCGCGTACCATTCCGAACGGCGGCACCGTCCCCGAAAACACCTCCTGAACCGTCGAACTGACGTTCGTCAACTCGAGATCGATCGCGCCGGGACCGTCTTCCGAAACGGCTGCGTCCGTGATCGTCGCACCGAACTCGATCGCGGGCGAGCGGTCCGGATCGACGTAGTGTAACGTGAGCCCGACGTGCGTGGCCGTTCCCGTCGTAACGCCGGTGACGAAGTCGACCGTCTCAACGGTTTCCTCGAGTCCATCGGGAAGCGTCTCCGACCGCCACTCGCCGGTCTCGATGGTGACCTCGAGCGCCTCGCGAACCTCGTCGTCGTCGACCTTGGAGATATCGACGACGACGCGCTCCTCGCCCGTTCGCTCCTCCTCCCGCGTGACCGCGTCCGCCGAGTACGACGCCGACCGCTCGAGAGCGTAACCGCCCGACGGCCGATCGACGCTCGTCGACGCCGTCAGATCGGTCAGTTCGAACTCGCCGCTCGCCCCGGACGGCGAGGACCGAATCGACGCCGACTCGAGGCAGCCGCCGAGAGCCCCCGAGAGCCCGATTCCAGCGCCGGCGAGGTACGCTCTCCTGTTCATAGAGGCTCGTCGACAGGGGCCGTATAAGATCTGTTGGAAGGTCAAATTCCGCTTTGAGCGTGGAACGGTGCGAAAACGGCCGCTCGGACGCGCTCGGTCACCCTCGAGAGAGTACGTACCGCATCACGAGTTGCAGGACGTGGACGAACACGCCGGCGACGGCGACGTAGACGCCGATCGTCTGCAGCCCGATCGAGGCGTCGCGGTTGTCGCGCACCTGCCAGATCTCGTAGCCAAGTCGGAGGATAAAGCCCAGGAAGATGAGGACGAATCCGACCAGCAACAGGGTCTGCAGGACGAACGTCCCGACGAGGATCACGCCGATGCCGCCGAGGAAGGCGTAGTTCGCAAACCGTCCCCAGTGTTCGAACGTCGTCGAGCGGGCGTAGACGTAGCCCGACACCAGCGCCGTCATCAGCGCGGTGACGATCGCCGTAATTCCCAGCACCGTAAGCTGGGTCTCCTGCGGGACGATCGAGAGGATTCCGGCCCCGAAGGTCCCGAAGGCCAGTTGGAGGACGACCATCCCGACGAAGGCGATCCACATATCACCGCCCTTGATCCCGCGTTCGGCGAGTATCTCTCCGCCCGTGATCGCCGCCCCGTAGACGAGCACGCCGACGATCGGGAACGAGAACAGGTAGTCGTTGACGACCGCGAGCGGCGTCGCCGCGAAGACGTACATCAGCGCGACGGTGATCGCCATCAATCCGGTCGCGCCGCTGATCACCTGCACCTCGCGACTCGAGAGGCCGAATCCGCGCTCGGAGTTCTGGGGCGTTTCGAAGGAACTCATCGCCGAACGTAGTCGGTCCGGTCGCAAAAGGGTGGTCCTTACAGAGAACAGCAATCGGACCGCGACTCGATCGCATTCGTTCCGGGTATTCGAATCCCCTCCGAGTTTGTAGCACTCTCCGCGCTCGTGACCGTCCGCGCGTTTACGGTCGCCTACGCGTTCGTGGCGTTCCACCGATCCGAGTACGCCGTGCCACACGTACACTGCGCGTAGGCGTGAACGACGTCTCCCTCGGCGTAGATCCCGCCGACGTCCTCGTTTTGCTCTTCGGCGAAAGCGAAGACGAACTGGACCGCGTGCTCCTCGCCCTCGGTCGCGTCCGGGCACGTCCCGTCGGCGAGGTCGTCGTCGATCGCCCCCTCGAGATCCATCGCCGACTTGGCGAACTGCATGGCCTCCATGTCGGTCGCCGCCTGGAACGCGTTCCGGCCGCTCTCGCCGTCGACGACGATCACGATTCCGTCCTCGACGCGCTCGCCGAAGCGCTCGAGTCGGTCGTCGGAAACGTAGGAGTCAGCCAGGAACAGCGCCACGTCGTCCGGTCGCTCGCCGGCGAGGAACTCCTCGCGTGGGTCGGTCATGGACTACCATCGTCGCTCGAGGTGGAAAAAGGGCGCGTCATCGGGCAGCGGGGTTCGGTTCGCTCGAGCGATCGCCGGTGCAAGCGATCACCGCACTTCGCGTTCTCCGTCTCCGGCGCTTTCACGCGAGGCCGTCGACGGTGCGTACTCAAACCTCGAGATCGGACGCGGCCAGCATAACCCCCAGCGCTTCTTCGGGCGACATGTCGTCGTCGAGTTGGCCCGCATACCACGTCAGGAGGTCCACGAACACCTCGCGAACGTCGTGTGACGTCGCGTAGTGGTGGGCGATCTCCCCGTCGGTTTTCAGCGCAATGTCGATCCCGTGAGGTTCGGCCGCGTCGGCGAGAGCCCCGCGTGTACGGGCGGACGATCCGGACTCGATCCCGACGGTGTCCGCGGTTCGGTCCTCGAGATCCGTGCCGGTTCTACGGGCGTGACCGGTCAGGGCGGCGTTCGTCGCAGCGGCGTCGTCCGACTCGTCCGTGCGAACGAGATACCGGTTGTCACCCAATTCGGCGACGCCGTCCTCGAGCGAAAGTTCGTCGGGGGTGAGAACGCCGTCGTCCGGTGTCGGGTCGGAGGTCATCTGTCGATGCTACGTGCGTGCGTGAGGGTTGTAAGTCTACGGCTCCCGAACGGGTTCTCAGTCGTCGCTTTCGTTATCGACCGTCTCGTCGGCGTTCGAGTCGTCGCTAGTTTGGTTGCCGTCGTCGGGGGCGCTATCGTCGTCCTCGAGGTCTTCCGCGTAGACTTTCGAGTTCATGATGTTGTTCCAGAGGGTGATCTGGTTCATATCGAGCCCGTCTTCGGTGGTCTCGTTTCCAGCGGTCCCGTTGCCGGCAGTCTCGTTCCTGTCTGGGGTGGTCGATCCGTCGATATCCGACTCGTTTTCGTCGCGTGCGGTTTCGTCGCTGTCGAACTGGTGGACCCACTCGGAGTTGATTCCCCAGCCCAGCGCCTGACCATCGAAGGGGTTCGCGATCTCGGTGTAGAGAAACTCGATCTCCGAGCCGCGGCGAATCAGCGCCCGTTTGTAGACCTCGTAGATCAGCCAGATCTCCTCGTCGGACTCCTCGACGGCTTCGGCCTCGGAGCGATAGGTGAGGTACAGTTCGTCGTCCTCTCGAGCGAGTTCGTCGACTTCGATGCCGTTCTCCTCGAGGAAGTAGTAGAACTCGCCGGGCGACCCCTCCCGAGGATCAGAGGGGGGTTCGGGTTCGATCTGAGTGCTCGACGTGGTGTCGACCAGCGAGCCGAGACAGCCGGCCGTGACGGCCGTCGTGGCCGTCCCGGCGGCCGCGCCGAGAAAATGCCGTCGAGAGGGGGTCCGAACGGAATCGTCCGTCATGTACTGCTCTCCGCACGGATCTCGCAAAAAGACCCGGACGATATCGAACGCTGAGTCGGAACGGAACTCGAGCCGTGAGTCGCCTCGGACGGGAGTGACCACTACCGAGATTCGCCATCGGTTTCGGGTGGAAATGATACCGTATCGGCTTCGGGATCGAGAATGTGACACGCGATCCGGGACCATCTCGTCCGTCGGATCGTGTGAAGTGTCTAGACGTTGACGACCGTCTGGTTGCCGCTGACCGTCTGTGGCATCGTCACGCCGTAGGTAAACGTCGCACCGGACTGATCGACGATCGCAACTGTCGCACTGTCGCCGGGCGAGAGCGGATCAGTTCCGGTCGTCGCATCCAGATCGATCGAGAGCTCGAGCCGGTCTTCCGTACTCGTCAGCGAGCTCTGAACGGTCCCATCGGTCGCATTAACCGTGCTGAATTCCTCTCCAGCCACCGAATCGGGATTGGTTTCGTGAGCGAGGGTTACCGAATCGACCTCACTCGTGTACTGGATTGTTGCGGACTCCATGTCGATCACGTCGGAGCCGGCCGATTTCTTGATGACCAGATTCAGATCCTGGTACGGGTCGCCAGGGGTACCGGTCTCCGCGTAGGCGTGTACGACTTCGATCTGGTTCGCCACCGCCTGTTGGGTTTCCGAACCGGTATCGGAGGCCTGGCTCTGGAGCGAACCGGCCGTATTGATCAACACGCCTGCCGCGATCGCCGCGACCAGCACCATCGCGATGAACACGATGAGCGTCCCGATCCCGACCTGTCCGCGTTCGTCTTCGGCTGTGATTCGTTCGAACATTATTATACTTCCACGACATTCGCGTCGTCGCTAAACGTCTGCGGGACGGTCACGCCGTAGGTGAACGTCGCACCGGACTGGTCGACGATTTCGACCGTCGCGCTATCGCCAGTTCCCATCGAGGAACCCCCGTCAACCGCCGTGAGATCGATCTGCAGTTCGATTCGATCGTCGGTGTTTACGAGCGCCGTATCGGAGTCCGTTCCAGCAAGCCCACTACTGGTGAGTGCACCGTCTCCCAGCTCGAGCGTCTCTGACGTGGTTTCACTCGTGAACTGCACCGTCATCGAATCGAGGTCGATCACGTCGGAGCCGGCCGATTTCTTGACGACCAGATTAACGTCGCTGATACTACTATTCCCATCAACGTCTCCGTATGCGTGAATAACCTCGATCTGGTTCGCCACCGCCTGTTGGGTTTCTGAACCGGTATCGGAGGCCTGACTCTGGAGCGAGCCGGCCGTATTGATCAGTACACCTGCCGCAATCGCTGCAACCAGCACCATCGCGATGAATACGATGAGGGTACCGATACCCACCTGGCCACGTTCGTCGTCGTCTGTTATTGTTTCGAACATTATGCGTACACCCTGCGTGCCCTCCTCGCCGACAGCGCGTCACACCGCGTGTAACGCACTCGAGAATCCGCGTGGACGCTCCCTTCCGGCCTGACGGGGCGAGCCCGTCGCTCCCTCCGCGGGCGTGGCGACGGAATGTCGATTGGGTCCCGTCGAAGGCCGGAGCGTGGCGAGATGGTTGGCATCACAGTATCTGGGGATGCACCCCGGCGGAGACAATGGCTAGGGATACTATCAAGCTCTGTACGGTTTCAGCGGGCGTATCGAGACTCGACTCACGTCTCGAAACGGCGGGCGAACTCGAGCGTACACCTTTAGGAACTTGCCCATTACTGAGGAGTAGTATGACCGTTCGATCCGCGACTGGAGACACGCCGTCGGCGGGTATCGCCGATCTCGAGACGGCCGTAGCGCCCGCGCGAATCGAACCGACGAGTCACGACACGTAGGAGATCATGAATTTCGGACTCGAGCACTTCCGCAACGTTATCGAAGACTTCCTCACCAGCAGTGGGGGTCGCCGCGGTCGCGAGCGCGAGCAACGTCGAGAAGCGGACGACGAGTCGCTCGACGACGCGGACGCCGCTGCTGGGGAGCAGTCTCAGGGGAGCGAAACGGCGTCCGACGAGACGGACGACGAGAGCACCGAGTCCGACTCCGCGAAACGGAGCGACAGCGGCGGCGGCATTTTCAGCCGCGGTTCGGATGGCGACGAGGACATCGACGACCTCTACTACCGAATCGAGGAACTCGAGGCGGAACTCGAGTCCAAAAGCGCTCGACTCGGTTCGGTTCGGGACTCTCAGGAACAGGTCGCGGATCAGGTCGAGGAGGTAAACGAAACGGTTCGCCAGCTTCTGGGCGTCTACGATATGGTCACGGACGACGTCAACCCGTTCACCGGGGCGGGCGAAGAGCGAAACGGCTTCGGCGTCTTCGGCGAGGACGAAGCCGGTGACGAGAGCCGGACGCAGGGCGGATTCGATCTCGATGCGACTGAGCAGCCCTCGAGCGGCGACGAGACGGTCTCGTTCGACGACCTCAAGGGGGTAATCGAGGACGCGGCGGAGGCCCAGTCCGCGGGCGGGCGGACGATCACGTTCGACGAGGACGAGGAACCGGACGATACGCATGTCGAAGTGCGGGCGACCGAGAGCGTCGACCAGCCGGCTGATGAGCCGTCCGACGCAACAGCGAGCAGTGACGCCACCGACGCCGCTGCCGCCGACGAAGATGACGTCACTCTCACGGCGCTCCCGAACACGTACGCGACCGACATTATCGTCTTCGAGTGGCTCACCCAGTTAGTTCGGACGGCCGGTTCGGCGGCGACATTGCGAGCCATCTCCTACTACGCCGAGATCGGCTGGATCGACGAGAGGGTCAAAACGCACCTCGAGGGCGTGCTCAGCGGTCCGGATCTCGATATTCACGTCGATCCGGGGACGGCACCGGAGGAGCTGACCGCCGAGGATCACGCCGACAGCTACACGTACATCATGAAGATACGGGAGATCCACGAGACGAAACGGGAGGTCGAACCGAAGCAGTCGGCGGGATCGGGGCCGGGACCGTGACCCGACTCGAGAGGTGATCACGCGTGGGATTCAGTACCAGCGGGGCGACGGCAATCATCTTCGTCGGCGTGCTCATGGCCGCCGGCATCGCCTATCCGGTCCTCCAGACGGCCCACGACGAACGGCTGACGGCGATCGACGACCGCGACGATCGGACCCTCGAGATTTACAATAGCGACCTCGCGCTCGAGGAGTCGAGGTACAACGAGACGGAGCGTGCACTGACGGTGAACGTGACCAACGCCGGATCGACGACGCTGTCGGTGCCGGCGACAGATCTCTTGGTCGACGGGAAGTACGTGGAACTGGACGACGGCGATACGCTCGTCGACGGAAGCGAGCGCAGGGAGCTCTGGCAGCCAGGCGAAACGCTCTCGATCACCGTCGAGGCCGACCGGCCCGAACGGGTGAAGATCGTGACCGAACACGGACTCGCAAAGACGCTCGAGGTGTGATCGATGGCAGGCGAATCCGTTTCGACGCTGATCCTGTTCATCGCGGCGATGCTCGTCGCGGCCACTGTCGCCGGTACGCTCGTCACGACGGTTACCGATATTAGCGGGTCGATCGACACGCACAGCGGCGACGTCAGCGACCAGATCGATACCGACATCGAGATCATCAGCGACCCCGGCAGCGACGCGGTGTACGACGGCGACACCGTCTCGATCCTCGTCAAAAACACCGGCCAGAAGACGCTCGCCGTCGACGGAAGCGATATCGACGTTCTGGTCAACGGCGAGTACGTCACGAACTCGGTGACGGCTACGGTCTACGGGGATGCGGGCGACTCCAGTTTGCGCAGCGGCGAGGTTGCCCAACTCGACGTAAGCGACCAGACCCTCGAGACGGGCGAGGAGCACCGAGTCGTCGTCATCGCTATCGGCGACCGGGAAACCCTCGAGATCTACGTGCCCTAATCATGACTGACTACTACTCCATCGGACTGACCGACAGTGATCGCGTGAACACGGCTATCGGTGGCGGCATCCCGGAGGGGAGCATCGTGCTCATCGAGGGTGAAGACGGCGCTGGCAAGAGCGCCCTCTCTCAGCGCTTCTCCTACGGGATGGCAACCGAGGACGCGTACGTGACCTACATCTCGACGGAACTCGAGTCCTGGGAGTACGTCCAGCAGATGCACTCGCTGTCGTACGACGTCGTCGACCTGCTGTTAGACGAGCAGCTGCTCTTCCTTCACGCGAACGTCGACACGCACGACGAGGGGAAAAAACGGCAACTGCTCGCCCGACTCGCGAGCGCGGAAACGCTCTGGAAAGCCGACGTCGTCTACATCGACACGCTCTCCGCGCTGTTGCGAAACGATCCCAACTACGAGGCCGTTATCGACGAGGGGAACGAGGATCACGTCATCCAGCGGCTCGTCACGTTCCTTCGGCAGGTGACCATGCGGGACAAGACGATCGTGTTGACGATCGACCCGACGAGCGTCCGGGACGACGCCCTGCGTCCGCTGCGAAACGTGGCCGACGTGTACTTCCAGATCGAGACGAACGCGGTCGGCCAGGAGATCCGCCGGAAGATCCTCGTGCGTCGCTTCCAGAACATGAAAACGCCGGTCGACGATTCGATCGGCTTCAACGTCCAGCAGGGGCGTGGCATCTCGATCGTCAGTCGGACGGTGGCGTAAGATGGCCGACTTCGGCTCCGCGCGACTCGAGAACGAACTCGACGCGCTGGCGGACGAGCACCCGCACCTTCGACAGCACCTCGAGTGGTTCTACGAGGAGTACAACGAGTACCCGAAACTCATCGACGAACCGAGCGGCGAGTGGGAATCCAACCGGCCGAACGTCATCTACGAGGCCGAGGCTCCGATCTTCTGTCACGTCTACGGTGACATGGGGATCTCCACGACGTACTACTGCGTCGAACCGACCCTCGAGGACGAGGATACGGCGCTGTACAACAAGATCCGCCAGCGAATCCTCGATAAGAGCGTCACTCGACCGGCCCCGAGCGACAACGAGGAGTTCGAGGAGCACCTCGACGAACTGCTCGACGCCGTCGTCGAGATCACGTCGGGGATAACCGGGCAATCGATCGGCCGACTCAAATCGTTCGGGTCCAGCAAGATCTCCCTCTCGCGAGACCAGTTCGATCGGCTGCGCTACCAGCTACAGCGGGACATCGTCGGACTCGGCCCGCTGGAACCGGTGATGGCCGACACGGCAAACGAGGACATTCACGTGATCGGCCCGAAGCAGTGTTACCTCGATCACGGCACCTACGGCATGATCTCGGCGACCGTCGACTTCGGCACGCCCGAAGAGTTCGAACAGTGGCTGCGAAACATGGGCGAGCGGATGAACCACCCGATCAGCGACTCGGATCCGGTCATCGACGCGACGCTACCCAACGGGTCGCGTATCAACATCATCTACTCCGACGACGTCTCCGTCCAGGGACCGTCGATGACGATCCGGCAGGGCGAGGAGATCCCGCTGTCGATCTTCCAGATCACGAAGTGGGGAACGCTCAGTCCCGAACTCGCCGCGTACCTCTGGCTCTGCCTCGAGAACGAGCAGACGGTGTTCGTCGTCGGCGAGACGGCTTCGGGAAAGACGACGACGCTGAACGCGATCCTCTCGTTCATCCCGCAGGATTCGAAGATCTACACCGCGGAGGATACGGCGGAAGTGTTGCCGCCCCACGACACCTGGCAGCAACTCCTGACGCGCGAGGGATCGGGTGACGAGTCGGCCGACGTCGACATGTTCGATCTCGTCGCGGCCGCCCTCCGTTCGCGGCCGGACTACATCATCGTCGGCGAGGTCCGCGGAGCGGAAGGGCAGATGGCGTTCCAGGCGGCCCAGACCGGTCATCCCGTCATGTTGACCTTCCACGCGAGCGACATCGTTTCGATGATCCAGCGGTTTACCGGAGCCCCGATCAACGTCCCGGAGACGTTCATGGACAACTGCGACGTCGCCCTCTTCCAGAATCGGGTCAAACAGGGCGACGATGTCCTCCGCCGCGTGACCTCCGTACAGGAGATCGAGGGCTACTCCGACTACGAGGGCGGCGTCGTCACCCGGCAGGCGTTCAAGTGGGACCCTCGAGACGACGACGTCGCCTTCACGGGCCGGAACAACTCCTACGTTCTGGAGGAACAGATCGCGACCCTGTTGGGCTACCAGGACACCCGGAAGATCTACGACGAACTCGATCGGCGTGCGGAGATCATCCGTCAACTCATCGACGCCGACGTGCTCGGCTACCACGAGGTCAACGACGCGATCGCCGACTACCAGCGCGACGGCCTCGAGGGCCTGCCGATCCAGATCCGCGGGCTCAACCAGTTCGCCTGAGCGACGACCGACCCACACCACCGCCAATGTCGACAGATTCCCACTCCGCGCCCGATATGAGCGCCCGTTCGGTACTCGAGTCGCTCAACGTGGCGTATGCGAACATGGAGATGTCCACCCGGCGATATCTCCTGATCGCGCTCGCACCCGCATTCAGCCTGTTCGTCGGGGCGATAGTGGTGGCGATCGTCTTCGGCCTCTCGTTGTTCGTCGCGATTCCCGTCGTGTTGCTCGGCCTGCTGGCGATGGTGGTTGCGATCATCTACCCGAAACTGTCCCAGGATCGCAGGCGAAAGCAGGTTCGCCAGCGCTTTCACCTCTTTTTGACCCACATCACCGTCCTCTCGATGACGAACATCAACCGCGTCGAGATCTTTCGAACGCTCGCGGAGGAGGACGAGTACGACGCGCTGGCCGAGGAGATGGGACACCTCGTCGCGATGGTCGACACGTGGAACCAGAGCCTCGACGACGCCTGTCGGATTCGAGCCAAACAGACCTCGAGCCCCCTGTTGACCGACTTTCTCGAGCGACTCGCGTACACGGTCGGTGGCGGCCAGCAGATCAGCGACTTCCTGATGGAAGAGCAAGATACGATCATCCAGCAGTTCGTCACGCGCTACGAGGCCGACCTGGCGAAGATCGACGTGATGAAGGAACTGTACATGTCGATGATGCTGTCGGTGGCGTTCATCCTCGTCTTTGCGATCGTGTTGCCGATTCTGATCGGTACGAGTCCCACGCTACTCATCGCCGGGACGATAGCCATGTTCGCGATCGTCCAGGTCGCGTTCGTCTACGCGATCCACGTCATTTCGCCGTACGACCCGCTCTGGTACATCGAGGACACCGCCGGATCTACCCCGCTCGATCGAATCCCTCGAGCGCTGTTGATCGGCGGCGGAAGCAGCCTCCTCCTCGCGGTGGTCGCCGTCGGCGTTCTGGTCGGCGCGGTCCCGTCCCCCATCGAGGTCCCGGTCCCGATTCTTCTGGCGACTCCGGTAACCCCGTTGCTCTACCCCGGCTGGCGGATGCGCCAGGAGGAACAAAAGGTCAAAGTCCGCGACGGGGAGTTTCCCAGCTTTATCCGGGCGCTCGGAGCCGTCGAGAGCGTCAAACAGACCTCGACTGGAAGCGTTCTCGAGAGCCTGCGAAAGAAGGATTTCGGCGCGCTAACCGACAACATCGACGCCCTCTACAAGCGACTCAACATGCGAATCGACAACGTTCAATCGTGGCGGCTGTTCGCCGCCGAAACCGGCTCTTACCTCATTCAGAAGTTCGGCGACATGTACGTCGTCGGCCGACAGATGGGCGGCGACCCGAAGGAACTGGGCAAGGTGATCAGCCAGAACCAGAACGAAGTGCTCAAAGTTCGCGAGCAGCGCCAGCAGGCGACGACGACGCTAGTCGGGGTCCTGTACGGTATCACGGCTGCGAGCGTCTTCGCCTTTTTCATCGGTCTCGAGGTCGTCGAGATCATGATCGATATCACGGGCGAGATGAACCTCGATCAGGGAGATGCGAGCAATATCGCCGGTTCGTTTCTCCACACGAGCCAGTACAACCTCGTCGTGATCGAGTACCTCCTGATCGCGACGATCTTCATCAACGCGTTGCTCTCCGCGATCATGATCCGCATGACGGACCGCGGCCACATCATCAGCGGACTGGTCCATTTCGTCTTCATGAGTTGGCTCGGTGCCATCATCGCCGTCGTCACCCAGTACGTGGTCAACTTCGTCATCAGCGTCTAGCGTAACTGCTCGGTAGGTGGTCGGTTCAGCCCCTGCCAAGTGGTGTCGCATCCGTTTTTCGAGCGATACCGGCGTGACACGCGCGCTCACCGGGGCTCTCGTCTCGTCCAGATCGCCCGCTGAGTTGCTAGTTGAAAACGATATGTACACTCTCCGCACACTTTCAGTATGAACCGTCGAGCGGTCCTCGGCTCCGTGGGTACCCTCATCAGTGTGAGCGAACCGGAGTGAGCGATCGGTCGATCCGGCCACCTCCGTCAGTTTCGACGAGAGCCCGCTATGGCCGGTTTCGGCGTAAAACCGTCGCAGAACCCGCCAAGCCGGCGACTCACCGTTCGTAATCGAACGAACCTTCTTGATAGTTCCATCACTGTCATCGGTATAGATCGGCCACGTCGGCCAGCTACCATGTCAGACTCAAATCCCTACCTCGAGACCCTCGAACGATCGGCCGGGCGAACCGACGCGACCATTCAGTGGGCCCGGTTTCTCGGCGAGACGTTCGGGACCACGGGTGCACTGAACTGTCTGCGCTACTACGAGGATATCGGCTGGATCAGCCCGCTCGTCCGCGACCAGATGACGTCGTACCTGCGCGGCCTCTCGCTCGGCGAGATCCACAACAAGCGCTACGACGAACCGACCACCCTCGAGTACCCCCTCGAGTCGCTCAGCGGGACGCTGTTTAGCGCCCACGCCCAGAGCCTCGAGTACGTTGCGAGGATCAGGGGCGACGATCTTGAGGAACACGTCATGATCGCCCGGATGGCCGAACGGCGCGTCGAGCGACAGATCGACGAAGACGAGGAGGCCGACGAGCAAGACGAGATGGTCAGTATCATCCGCGATGGGGGGGCGACTCACTGATCATATATTTGGAAAGTGGCCAATAGATTTATCAGAGGTAACGTGTTATGGGAAGGAATTGCACTTCTAATTATATATCTCTCCCTCACACCACAAATGTTATTTTCCATGACCGTATTCTCCGTATTCCTAACCAACGATGAAATAATTAGTTATTATATTATTCAGATACTATTTAATTATTAAACCTGTGAATGTCTAATACCCTGTCGTTTAATATCTGTCCGTGCCAGGAACTCAATAGTCGTGATTGGTGTCGTATCCACTGCTCCGTCGGTAGTGCGTGGCCGACTGCCGTGTACGCTCCACTCACGAACCCCCCAACTGGTGATCGTTAATGCGTGAGGATACACCCGATACCGAGTCCGTACTCGACCAACTGTCGAGGGCGGCGGCTGCAGACAATCAGTCGGAATCGTACGACATTTCTTTCGGAGCTGCTGAGAAGTCGACCAAAGACGTCGAACACGAACTTGACGAGTTGATGGCACAGGTAAACGGCGCGTTGCCGACGGACGACGTGCAGTTCGACGAGGCGATTATCAAGGAGAACCTCGACGAAATTCTCCTGATGCTCATCGCTCTGCACGAAGAGACTCACGGGAAGGAACTCCTTTCGGATCTGACCCACCTCTTCGGTGCCCAACTCAGTCCGGGTACCGTCTATCCGGGATTGCACAATCTGGAGGAAGCGGACGTGCTCTCGATGCACGCAAAGGTTCGAACGAAAGAGTATTCGATCGCTGACGAGGAGTACGTTCGAACGACCGTCGAGCGAACGATGGTTCAACACCTCGCATTTGGGCTGTTACTCTATGCGTTCTTGCCGCGGCTCTAAGCAACGACGCTGTTTCACAACCCGTCGCGTTCTTCCGAAGACGTCGTTCAGCCACCGCGATCCGAACTCTCGCTCGAGGACGGTGGCTGTACCTACTGGTCTTCTACGTTCTTCGCGATATCACTCAGGCTATCGCTTGGTGGCTCCCTGGCATCGTAGTAGGTCGTCTCGCCGGGGGATCGAAGTCCGTAGAGGAATTCGGGTTCGATAACGTCGACCAGTACCGACCCGCTCATCGACACGTCGTGGTCGTCGACCCACGTCGCAAGCCGGTCCGTCGCTCCGGTCGGATCGCGGGCCTGATCCGGCGTCTCGTAGACGCCCGGAATCGAAAGATCGTCGCCGGTTAACGCCCGTTCGACTCGTGCGAATAGCTCGTCGCCGTCGAGGATGATTCGGACGACCTCGTCGGTCGGGAACGCATCGCGATCGTCGGCCGGTACCTCGAGACGGACGCCGGTCGCCGTCTCGGTACACGTCGACCGAACCGTCCGTACTGACGGGTGGTCGCTCGAGATTCGATCTGCCATTGACGAAGCGAAAATTCGCGAGGGGGTTATTCGTCCTCGGCGTCACCGTCGCCGAGCAGCGAGTCGATGTCGGTGCTCCCGTGGTCGGTGACCGAGGCGTTGATCTGTGCGACGGCGTCCGAAACTTCGCGGCCGCGAACCGTGATTCGACGGCGCTCGCCGTCACGCGACGGTTTGTAGCCCGTCTGGCGCTCCTTCATGAGCACTTCCTTCAGGTTCGCGCCGGCGACCTCCGGGTTGAGCGGTCGCCCGGCGTTGTCGGAGCCGCCAGTGATCTCGAGCGTGTAGCCGTCGAGGCCGACCGCCCCGCCGTCGACTTCCTCGCCGATGGACTTGCCGATGAATCGGTTCGCGTCCTGTTCCTCCGCCTCAAGCTGGTAGGACGACCCGGATTCGGGGTCGCCGACGACGACAGTGAAACTTACCATACCCCACGGAAGACGGTCGTGGCTCAAAAGAACATCGATAGTCCCCGAACTGTCGCGCTGTCGTTCGAGAACGGCTGCTCCCGACCGGCGAACCGCCGTCCCTCTCCGTTCACTCGAACAGTCAAGTGCGTCGGCCACCTACGGTGAGACCGTGTTCATCGATCCCGGACGACTCGAGATCCGCCTGCGCGACGAGTTCGGCGGCACGAAGGGGCAATCCCGCGTGGTCGTCCGTCAGGCCGTCGACCTCGCGGATTCCGGCCAGTACACGGCGGACGTCGGGGCGACGCTGACGAACGACGTGGTCATCGAGGAACTCTCGGATGCGCCCGAGGGCGCGCCGACGGATCGGTGGAACTGGTGGATCGGCTCGCTCGAGATCGCCTACGGTGGCTACGGTCGATTCGGAATTCAGCGGTATCAAAACCGCGAGTGAGAGCGCGTTCGATTCCGGTTTCGAGAACGAACAGGACAGTAGAACCGAACGCCTGCTCTCTCCCTGACTGACCAGTCGACCCGTTCGTGACCGATTCGAGACCTGCGATGCGGTCATTATCGCCACCAACCGAAACACAGACCATCCTGCGAACCGATAGTCACGGCCCGATGACCGCACTCGCGTCCCAGTCGACGGCTGCGGCCACCGATACCGATCCTCGAGCGAACGCCGCTCGCGTCCTCCCGGGCGAGTCCATCTACCACGCGGGGGACGACAACGTCGACCGATGAGTGACCTCTCGCGGCCGATCTGGCCTGCGTATCCGCTGTCGGTGTTCGTCGCCGGCCTCGGTCACTGTTATCTCGGTCAGTGGAAACGCGGGGCGATCTGGTTCGCCTGCTACGGCCTCGCGCTCGCGTTTCTGAGCGCCCGGTCGCTGTCGGGTGCGCTCGGATTCAGCGAGCCGTTTTTCGTGACGGCGCTGCAGTTCGAGTCGGTCGACTACACCGACGTCGCCGTCCCGCTCGCAGTCTTGCTGGTCTGTCTGCTCGACGTCTACCTCGTCGGACTCGCAAAGCGGACTGCCTCGTTCGAGGGAGGACCGAACGGCCCCCGCTCGAACGGTCCGTGAGCAGCCGACGGAATCGGGTCGGACGCTGTAGGTTTTTGTGCGTGTGAGACGAATTACACGTATGTCCCGTCTGGGAACCGCCCTCCTGAAAGGTGCTGGCGTCCTCTTGCTCGCCCTCGTCGTGCTCGGTGTCATCGCGACGATCGTGAGTATCGTGCTGTCGATCGTCGCGGCGGTCGTCACGCTCGCATTCCTCGCCATCTGCGTGCTGGCGGTCGTCGGCCTCACGTCGTTACTTCGCGACGGTACCGACGACGATCCCGCGTCCGTCGGTCCCGACGCGACCGACGACGACCCGGCGGATCGACTCCGTTCCCGGTACGTCGACGGCCGACTTGACGACGATGAGTTCGAACGCGAACTGGATCGTCTGCTCGAGACCGACGATTCCGACCGCACGGACGGTCTCGGCGACGCCCCTTCGCGAACCGCGAGCGATCGCACGCGGCTCTGGGATCGCTAGCCCCGACCGCGAGTCGACCGCAGACGCGAGAGCGAGACGCCGCCCGTCGTCGCTCGAGCGACCGGCGTCGAAGAGAACTCTGTCCTTACTCCCGATCTAGCGATTCGATTCTGCGAACCACTTCGTCGGTCGTCTCGACCGGCGTATCGCCCGAGAGCGCATAGAGCACGAGTCCGAGCGCGCTCCAGCCGATGACAATGAGCCACTCGTAGGGCCAGACCAGCGCGGATTGACCGCCCGGCAGGTAGAGCGTGACGAAGATGCCGGTCAACACGAGCGCGACGACGCCGACGACCGACCCACCCGGCACCTCGTACGGACGGTCCATCTCCGGTTCGCGGTACCGGAGCACCAGAAACGAGACGGCGACGAGGAACCACGCGACGACGATGCCGAGTCCGCCCGCGTTGACGACCCACGTGAGCATCTGCTCACCGAAGAACGGCGCGAGCGCCGACAGACCGCCCACGAGCAAGATTGCGTTGCTGGGCGTGTTGTGTTGCGGGTGGACCGTCGAGAGGGATTCCGGGAGCATTCCCGACTCCGAGAGCGCAAAGAGCGCGCGGCTACCGCCGATGATGAACGCGTTCCAGCTCGTGAGGATCCCCGCGACGCCAGCCAGCGCCATGAGCTGTCCGATCGTCCGGCTATCGTACAGGACGGCCATCGCCTCCGCGGCGGGGAGCGAGCTGTCGACGAGTGCCGACCCCGAGAGGGCGCGACTCGAGCCCCAGATGACGGCGATGTAGAACAGGGCGGCCATCCCGACCGACAGCAGGATGAGGAGGCCGAGCGTTCGCGCCGGGACGTCGGCCTCCTCGGCCGACTGCGGGATGACGTCGAACCCGACGAACATGAACGGCGTCATCAGGATGACGGCGAAGATGCCGGCCGTTCCCGCGCCGAACGACGCGTCGGGCGAGGGTTGTCCGTTCGTGAACGCTCCAGCGATCAGGACGACCCCGGCGAACGCGATCACGACGGTCATGATGATCTGGAACTGCGCGGCGACGCGAATGCCGATGTAGTTCAGGTACGTCACACAGAGCGTGCCCAGCACGCCGACGAGGATCCAGGTCGCGTAGACGGGTTCGCCGGCGACGCTCCAGAGGGGAATCGCGTCGAATCCGGGAACGATAAACGCCATCGCCGACGGCAACGCGACCGCCTCGAAGGCAGCGACGGTGACGTAGCCGAAGATGATCGACCAGGTACAGACGAACGAGCCGATCGGCCCGAGCGCGCGGAGGCTGTAGACGTGTTCGCCACCGACCAGCGGCATCGACGACGCCAGTTCGCTGTAGATGATCGCGACGATGCCGACGACGACGCCGCCGGCGAGGAACGCGGCGATCGCTCCCAGCGGACCGCCCTCCTGGATCCAGTCGCCGGCGAGGACGATCCACCCCCAGCCGATCATCGCACCGAACGCCAGAATAAGCATCTCTTTTCGCCCTAACGACTTCTCGAGCCCGCTTTGTGTGGTATTCGACATAGTCAGTGTGACGTAGGTAACGTCTATCACGTACGCCCGTAATGTATCCTTTGGACGATGTTGCACCGAGTACGGCTATCCCGTTAGATAGTAAACCGTATTCCGCATACTGGGTTTTTATTGGCTGAACGTCGATCCGTGCGGCGAGGCGCGTTCGAATCGGCGCTCGTTCGTCGGCGATCCGCGCGTTCGCACGTGGTCTGCAACGCGTCCGAACGGCGACCGGAATCGATGGAGGAAAACGACTCGAGCACGGATAGACGGTAATGAAGCTTCGATTTCTCGGCGGCGCTCGCGAGGTGGGCCGAAGCGCGCTCCTCGTGAACGACGCCCTGCTTCTCGATTTCGGGATGCTGACGGCCGACCCGCCGCAGTTTCCGGTCGAGACGCCCGATCCCGAGGCGGTCGTCGTCTCCCACGGTCACCTAGACCACGTCGGGACGATTCCGGCCCTCCTCTCGGGGACCGCTCGGCCGTCGATCCACTGGACGCCGCCGACCGCCGAACTGGCCCGGACGCTCGCTCGAGACACGCTCAAACTGCACGGTGGCTCATACAACTGTCCGTTCACCGAACCCGACCTCAAGCGCGTCACGCAGGTCTCGGAGACGCACGGCTATCGGGAGCCCTTCGAGGCTGCCGGCCACGAAATCACGTTCTACAACGCCGGCCACATTCCCGGCAGCGCCCACGTCCTCGTCGACGACGGGGAGACGCGACTGCTCTACACCGGCGACTTCCACCTGGACGAGCAGGGGGACAGCAGTCGGGATGAGAGCGGTACGGATTCGAGACGCGACCGCTCGAGCGACCGCGTCTCGCCCGCAGGCGGACAGCGACTGGTTTCGGGCACGACCGCACGTCCCGACGCTGACGTCGTCGTCTGCGAGAGCACGTACTCCGACGTCGAACACGAGGACCGACGCGTCGTCGAGGAGCGATTCGTGGAGAGCGTCGAGACGACGCTCTGGGACGGCGGTTCGGTCGTCGTCCCCGCGTTCGCGATCGGTCGGACGCAGGAACTGATGCTCGTCTGCGAGGCGTACGACATCCCGTGTTACGTCGACGGAATGGGCAAACGCGTGACCGAGATGCTCCGGCGGTATCCCGAATACGTCCGCGATCCCGACGCGTTCCGGCGAGCGATCTCTCACGCCCGGTTCGTCACCGGCCAGCGCAAGAGCGGAACTCTTGCTGGCCACGTGAGACGGGGGCCGTCTCGCGGACAGCGAAAGCGAATCGTCGATCAGAAGGCGGCGATCATCACCACCAGCGGCATGCTCTCGGGCGGGCCGGCGATGACGTACATCCCCGAGGTCCGGGGGAACCCGGCGAACAAGATCGCGATGACCGGCTACCAGGTCGAGGGGACGCCCGGGCGCGACCTGCTCGAGACCGGCAGCGCCGAGATCGACGGTCGGGTGATGCCCGTCAGCGCCCGGGTCGAGCAGTACGATTTCTCCGCCCACGCGGATCGGGACGGGTTGCTCGAGTACCTCGAGTCGTACCGCGACAGCACGGTGCTGGTCAACCACGGCGACCGCTGCGAGGCGTTCGCGGCGGAGTTGCAGGGCGACGGCTTCGACTCGAGCGCGCCCGAACTCGGCGAGACCGTGACGGTATGATGGGCAGTGGAGTTGGCGGTTCGTCGGAGCTCGAGCGGCCGATCGAACCGGACCCAGGTGCGTTCGAAACTGGCCTGTGGGGTTCGAGCAGTCGCATCGATCCACCGAGACGGCGACCATCTCGAACGGACCCGGTCCTATCGACCGCTACGCCAAACTACTCGGTCGCGTCGCCACTCGTTTCGGCTAGATGAGTCTCGGGACCGGCGAGTTTCGTCGGGAGTACGGCCTCGTCCTCCTCGGGTCGGGAAGCTACACCTGCCTGATGTTCGTCTGGTTCTCGCTGCCGGCGTACCTCCCGGTGATCATCGACGACGTGGGACTCTCGAGCACGCAGGCTGGGATCCTCGCCGGGGCCGTCCCGCTGACGTACATTCCGATCGCCCTCCTCTCGGGGCTCGCGGTGGACCGGATCAGTCCCGGTCGGAGCCTCGCGGCCGGGGTGTTGCTCTACGGCGTCGCTCAGATCCTCAGAAGCGTTGCGCCCGGCTTTCCCTCGTTGTTCGCGACGACGCTGCTACTCGGCGTCGGCGCGACCGCGATCACGTTCGGCCTTCCGAAACTCGTCGGCGTGTTGTTCCCGCCCGAGAAGACCGACCGGCCCTCGTCGATCTACCTCGTCGGCGCTTCCGCGGGCTCGGCGCTCGTCTTCGCCGTCGGCCGACCCGTGCTGGGACCGTGGCTCGGCGGCTGGCGCCCGCTGTTCTTCTGGAGCGGCGTCGTCGCGGTGGCCTACGGGCTCTGTTGGTCGCTCGTCGCCCGCCGAGTGCGGATCGACGAGCGGATGGCCACCGACGATTCGTTCTCCCTCGAGTCGGTCGTCGCCGACCTTCGGCTGGTACTTTCCCACCGCGAACTCCAGTTGGTAGTCGCCATCGGGACGATGTACCTGCTGCTCAACCACGGCCTGCAGGGGTGGCTCCCGACGGTGCTCGAGTCCCGCGGGCTCTCGGCCGGGCCGGCCGGTCAGGCGACGAGCCTCTTGATCGGTGCCTACGTCGTCGGCGTACTCACGGTGCCCGCGGTGTCGCAGCGGTTCGAGTCGCGACGGCTCGCGCTAACGGGCTGCGGGTTCGTCGCGTTCCTCGGCGTCGCGGGGGTGATCGCCGGCGGTACCGGCGCGCTCGTGCTCCTCGGCATCGTCGTCACCGGGCTCGGAATCGGCGGGATTTCGCCGCTCCTCCGGGCGATTCCGCCGGATCTCGAGGGAATCGGTGCCCGGCTGACCGGAACGGCGGTCGGCTTCATCTTCGCCGTCGGCGAGATCGGCGGCTTCGTCGGGCCGCTGCTCATCGGGGTGTTACACGACGCCACGGGCTCGTTCGCGCCCGGACTGGCCGTGCTCGCAGGCGGGGGGCTCGTGGTCGTCCTCGCCGGCGCGGCGCTGTGGTCGCTGGATCGGTAGCCGAGCGGTTCGCCACGGCGCGGGCTACTCGGGGTCCAACGCGAACGTCGCGTCGCACGCAGGACACTCGAAGTCGGCGGCCTCGGCCCTCGAGATTCGCATGTGGTTCGTCTCGCAGTCGGGGCACTCGATGGTCCTGTCGTCGAGGACGGATATTCGAGAGAGATGGACGTCCTCGCTCTCGCGGGGCGCGCCGAGGGCCAGTGCGACGACCGGTTCGTCGCTAGCGTTGCGCCCGGACTGGAACTCGCCGGGGGCGAACCGGATCGCCTCGTTTTCGCTCACCGTGATTTCGGTTCGGTCGTCGCCGCTCGCTCGAGTCTCGAACGTGGCCTCGCCCTCGAGGACGACGAACACCTCCTCCTGGTCGAAGTGGGCGTGTACCGAGCCGCTGAATCGCTCGCCCGGCTCGAGGACGTAGCGGGTGATGTCGATCGCTCGAGCGACCAGTTGGACTGCGTATCGAACACTCGAGCGTGTAGAAGAGACACGAGGAAGCCGAATGGTCTGCAGTCGCTGGCGGCGGTGAATTCCACGTCCTCCCCAGCCGATTGCGGTCCTCGCTCCCGTCGGTCGCTGTGGTCCTCATCCCTCGCACGCATTCGTCGGCTGCCCTCACACTCGTTCGGCCGCCGACAGCGCGCGCCACCGCACGTGGTTCGATCGAATCCTCGACCACCAACCCCACCGCCAAGCGTTATCCCGCTCGCCGGCGTCCGTCCCCTATGGCGACCTCACCGCGAACCAACCTTCTCCGACGCACGCTCGCAGACGACGACGTCGCGCTCGGCGTCCTCGAGAGCACGTACAATCCCTCTCTCGTCGAGTTCTACGGCGAACTCGGGCTGGACTTCGTCTGGATCGATCTGGAACACGCCGGGCCGAGCCCGTGGGACGGCGAGCGACTGGAGGAACTGCTTCGGGCCGCGGACGTGACCGGGACGGAACTGCTCGTTCGGTTGCCGAAACCCGATCCGGGGATGGTGCGGAAAGCGCTGGATGCCGGCGTTCGATCCCTGTTCGTCTCCCGAATCGAGACGGCTGACGACGTCCGCCGGGCGGTTCAGGCGGCGCGATTTCGGTACGACGACGGTCCCGGAAAGCGAGGGTTCGCGGCCCCGCGTGCGAGTCGGTGGGGAACGACCGACGACTACGCCGACACTGAGGACGAGGAAGTCGTCGTCGGCGTGACGATCGAGAACCCGACGGCGGTGGCGAATCTGGACGAGATCCTCGCGGTCCCCGAACTGGGATTCGTCTTCGCCGGGCCGCTCGATCTCGCCGTGTCGACGGGGCATCCCGGAGAGCCGACCCACGAAGACGTCGAGGAACTGGTCGAGGAGATTCGGGAGGCGGCGCTCGAGGGCGACGTCCCCCTCGGCGGCCTCGGGTTCGGAATGGCGGACGTCAACGAGAAGGCGTCGTCGGGATATCAGCTACTGAACCTCGGGAGCACCACCGGCGCGTTGCAGGGCGTGGTGCAGTCGTGGCTCGACGAGTACGAAGAGCGATAAGGCGATACGGGGTGCGATAGGGCGACGGCCTCCCGTAGCTGGCGAGCCATCGCGGTCAGCGAACCCGAGCGGACGACGGAGAACGGGGCAGCAGGGTCAGTGCTCCGGCTCCGTGTCGCCCGTCCCAGGAAGCGCCTCGACGCGAAACAGATAGTCCGCGTAGACGCCCTCGAGGTTCGCGGGACTCTCCTCGGCGGTGTGCTCTCGGCACAGGGTTGCCGTCGCCTCGACGGCACCTTTCCCGGTTTCCTCCTGGTATCGTTCGACGACGACGAACGCCGCCTGCTCGCTGCACCCTCGGCGGTGACACGATTCGTCCGCTTCGTACTGCGCCTCGTCCGCCGCATCCTGTGGCGGTTCGGCTTCGTCGTCGCGGTCGCGCGCCTCCGCGACCTCCCGTTCCCGCTGGCGGTCCTCTACGTTACGGGATTTCTTGTTCCGGCCTTTTTTCGTATCTGCCATACAGTGAGACACGGGCCTGAGCGGGATAATGCTGTGGTGGGGTCGGTCCGTCGTCGGTGTGTCCGGCCCGGTCGGGTCACGACGGGTAACTACCGTTCCGAGTGCAGTCGCTCCGGGTGGCGTGCCTTCACTTTCAGCCCGGGTCTCTAAGCCGATATTTCGCCTCGAGTACGGACGAGGATTGGTACTGTATGTCAGAACTGAGTCCCGGTTTCCACGGGGTGGACGATGGACCGATCGACGAGCGTCACCGCGATCGAACGGCTGGGCGCGACCACTCCCGATGCGCGTCGCTCGATACGATCGTGACCGCTCGCACAACCGCGCGTCGTACCGCCCCAGGACGATAATTCATGTTCAGTTACTCGCTCGATACGGCGGCTGACGAATGGTCGGATCGGACGCGGGACCCGGCGCTCTCGAGGTCGGACTCCGATCTCTCTCGGTGGAAACGGATCGGCGCTGGCGCGGTCGGCGGCGCGCTCGTGGCGTTCGGCCTCGGACGGCGCTCGCTCGGCGGGGCGGCGATCGCGCTCGTCGGCGGCTGGATGGCCTACCGAGCCGTCGGCGCCCGTTCCGAGGGCTCCACCGGCGCGGAGACGGTCGCGGAGTCGATCACGATCGGTAAACCGGCGGACGAACTGTCGGAGTTCGCCCGCGACGCGGCGAACCTGAATCGCCTCGTCGGTCCGTTCGCGGACGTTACCGCGCTCGAGGCGGATCGCCACCGCTGGACCGTCCACGAGTCGCCCGATCAGCGCCTGTCGTGGGAAACCCGCCTCGTGGAGGATCGCCCCGGCGACCGCCTCCGCTGGGAACCGGCGGACGGGACGGCGTTGATCGACGGCTGGTCGATGTCCTTTCGGCCGGCCCCGGGTGACCGGGGGACCGAAGTGACGCTCGAGGTCGGCTTCGCTCCGCCGGGTGGTTCGCTCGGCACCGCGGTGATCGAGAAACTCGACGTCGTTCCCGAGTCGCTCGTCGGCGGCGTACTCGACCGATTCAAGAGCCTCGCCGAGACGGGGGAGATCCCGACGACCGAAGGGAACCCGTCGGCCCGCGGCCGGGGTGATCTGCTGTGAGCGACGAATCGATGCGAGCGCTCACCTGGCACGGCGAGAAGGACGTCCGCGTCGACGAGGTTCCGAAACCCGAGATCGTCAATCCGACCGACGCGATCGTCGAGATCACGGCCACCGCGATCTGTGGCTCCGACCTCCACCTCTATAACGGCAAGATGCCGTCGATGCGGGAGGGCGACGTGCTCGGCCACGAGCCGATGGGCGAGGTCGTCGAGGTCGGCAGCGAGGTCGAGACGCTGGAACGGGGCGATCGCGTCGTCGTGCCCTTTACGATCAGTTGTGGCTCGTGTTGGTTCTGCGAGACCGAGCAGTACTCGCTCTGTGACAACTCGAACCCGAACGCCGAGATGGCTCGCAAGATGATGGGGCACTCGCCGGCCGGCCTATTCGGCTACTCGCACATGCTGGGCGGCTACGCCGGCGGGCAGGCGGAGTACCTCCGGGTCCCCTACGCCGACGTCGGGCCGATCAACGTCGACTCCGGCCTGCCCGACGAGCAGGTGCTCTTCCTCTCCGACGTCTTCCCGACGGGGTACATGGCCGCCGAGAACGCCGATATCGAGGAGGAGGACACCGTCGCGGTCTGGGGCTGCGGCCCGGTCGGACAGTTCGCCATCCAGAGCGCCTGGATGCTCGGGGCCGGCCGCGTAGTCGCCATCGACCGCGTTCAAGAACGACTGGAAATGGCCCGCTCGCACGGCGATTCGGAAACCATCGACTACGAGAACGAGGACGTTTACGATCGGCTAATGGCGATGACCGGCGGTCGCGGGCCCGACCGGTGCATCGACGCGGTCGGAACCGAGGCCCACGGCACGGGTCTCGACGGGATGTCCGATCGGGTGAAAACGGGGCTGAAACTGCAGGACGATCGGCCGTACGTGCTTCGAGAGGCGATCAAGTGCTGCCGGAAGGGCGGCACGCTCTCGGTCCCCGGCGTCTATCTCGGGCGGACGAACATCCCCTTCGGATCGGTGATGAACAAAGCCCTGACGGTGAAGACGGGACAGACGCACATGCAGCGCTACCTCGATCCGCTCTTAGAAACGATCGAGGACGGCGAGATCGACCCGTCGTTCATCCTCACTCATCGGGCCGATCTCGAGGACGGACCGGACCTGTACGAGACGTTCAACGAGAAGGACGACGAGTGCATCAAAGTGATGTTGACGCCCTAGGGCGGTCGTCTCGAGACGTGACCGTCCGCTCGGATCACTGTTCGCCGCTTCGGAACGCATCAGCCCTTTGGCTCTTCGCGGATGAAACACGGGTATGTTCCACGGCGAGGAGTTCTGGCTCGTTCGCTTCCTCTTCCAGCGAGGGCTCGCGCTCTTATTTCTGCTGGCGTTTCTCGTCGCGGCGTTTCAGTTCCGTCCGCTGGCCGGCGAGGACGGCCTGTTGCCCCTCGAGTGGTACGCCGAGGGCGGGTCCGTTCGCGAGCGGCCGAGTCTCTTCTACTTCGTCCCGAGCGACCGGGCGATCGGGATCTGCGCGTGGACGGGAGTCGGACTGTCGACACTCGCGCTGGCGGGCGTTCCGTACTGGCTCCCGGAGCCGTATCCGACGCCGGTCTCGATGGTGCTGTGGGCTGCGATGTGGTTCCTGTACCTCTCCTTCGTCAACGCTGGCCAGACCTTCTACGGCTACGGCTGGGAGTCGATGCTCCTCGAGACCGGCTTCCTCGCGATTTTTCTGGGTGCCGGCGCGGTATCGCCGCCCGCGATCGTCTTCTTGCTCCTGCAGTGGGTGCTATTTCGGAACATGTTCGGTGCGGGCCTGATCAAACTCCGCGGGGATGCGTGCTGGCGCGATCTCTCGTGTATGAACTACCACTACGAGACGCAGCCGATTCCCAACCCCCTGAGCTGGTACGTCCACCACCGATCGGATCGCTTTCACCGCGTCGAGACGTTCGGGAACCACGTCGTCGAACTCGCGGTTTCGTTTCTGTACTTCGCGCCACAACCTGCATCAGCGCTGGCGGGTGCGGCGACGATCGGCTTCATGGGCTGGCTGATGCTCACCGGGAACTTCGCCTGGCTGAACGCGCTGACGATCGTCCTCGCGATCGCGACGTTCAGCGACGGCGTCCTCGAGGCCGTACTTCCCGTCTCCGCGATCGAGGCCGTACTGCCGGTTTCGTCGCCGGACCCGGTAGCCACGCCGCTGTATCTCGAGGGGGCGGCGGTCGTGGTCGCGGTGATCGTGATCGCCATGAGCGTCCGCCCGGTCGCGAACATGCTCTCGGAGAGCCAGACCATGAACACCGCCTTCGATCCGCTACACCTGGTGAACACCTACGGTGCGTTCGGTTCGGTGACGCGGGATCGCTACGAAATCGTGATCGAAGGGACGACGGACGGGCGGATCGACGAGGAGACCGATTGGGAGGCGTATCGGTTCAAAGGGAAGCCGACCGATCCCGGGCGGCGGCCGCCACAGATCGCGCTGTATCACCTGCGCTTGGACTGGCAGCTGTGGTTCGCCGCCATGGCACCGACGCCGCGTCGACACCCCTGGTTTCCGCGATTTCTGGCGACGTTGCTCGAGGGAGACGAGTCGATACGCGGCCTGCTGGCCGAGGACCCGTTCGCCGGGCGGGAGGAGGGGCCAACGCACGTTCGGGCGACTCGGTACCGGTACCGGTACACGACGCCCGAAGAGCGAGCCGAGACCGGGGACTGGTGGCGTCGAGAGCGGGTGAGGACGTACGTCGAGCCGGTGACGCCCGAGGACTTGCGGATTCGCGGTCCGGGGCTGTAACGCTGATGTCGTGGGGACGCCCGGTTGTGGCTCACCGATCCTGATCCGACTGTCGGTCTCGGCGCGCCGGCGGCGTCTTCGACATGATTTGGCCCCACTTGTCGCGGTTGTCAGCGACGCGGCGATACCCCCATTCGCGGACGCGCTCGTAGTCCTCGAAATTCCGGAGGAAGTCGATCCCCTCGCGCACGGGGCCGTCGCGGTCGTAGCGGCGCAGCGCCTCCTCGATCGACGCGCCACAGGAGTAGACGCGGTCGTCGGTTACGAAATGCGAGCACTCCTCGTAGTACTCGGGCAGTCGCTCGCGGAGGTCGGGATGGTCGGGCAGGTCGCTGAAGCCGACGATGCGGACGTTCGTCCGCTCGTCGAAGTAGTCGGCCCACCACGTACAGAAGCCGCAGTCGTCGTCGTAGACGAGCGTTGGCTGGGTCATGGATGGGCGTACGGGCTCGAGACACTAACGCCTGACTCGACATCGTCGGGGTGTCGAAGGGAGCGGGAGGGCGGGATACTTGATCCGGGACGTCGAAGCCGACCCTATGGAGCGGTTCGTCCGGTTGATCGTCGCCGGCGGCGTCGTCCTCGTCGTCGCGCTCTGGCTCGCGGCGCTGTTCGAACGGGGATCGATGCTCTGGATCGTCGGAATCGCACTCGCAGTTCTCGGGACCGGGATGCTGACCGCGGGGATTTTCAGCGAACTCGAGGCGAGCGCGCTGTCGCTGTGAGGGCGCTCTCTCGGCGGACAGCGAACCCACGAAAGTCAGGTCGTTCTTCGGTCCCGCCCGGCGTGGCTCGACGGGCCGACAACCGTGCGGTGAGAAGCGACCCGTCGGACTGCCAGAAGGTTATTGGTGGTCGTGACTAATCGAGAGCCATGAGTAGCGCGGCGCGGCTCTCGGAACCGCAGGTGCTGGCCCACACCAAGCGGCGGCTCTTTCCGAGCGACGAGGACGATGGGCCGTCGTACGTCGTGTCCGACACCCAGTTCTCGAAAGCGGAGTGGCTCCCCGGCCGTCCCGTCGAGCCGGCTGTTCGCGACGTTCTCGCGCCGTTTAACCACGTCCAGATCGGCGGCGGCTATCCGGATCTGGTCGGCGTGCGTGCGCTCGAGTCGGACCTGCTCGCCGTCGAACGGCTGGGCGACGAGCCGCCGCTGATCGCCATCGAGGCGAAAGGGGAGACCAGCGGCGGTGTCGATACCCAACTCGGGATCGTCCAGGCGTACGACCGGCTCCACGAGGCCAACGCGGCGTACTTCGCCGCACCGATAGCTGCGATCACCGAAACCGATCGGACGCTGGCGCGGGAGTTGAACGTCGGCGTCCTCGGCGTGGACGGTGCGGGGGAGGTCGCGGTGCTCGAAGTCCCGCGGGTCGTGGGCAATCGGACCTCGAGCGACGCCACGGCGTTGCGATTTCAGGCCGGGGCGCAGGGGGTCGCGGACGCGTCCTTCAGTCTGAACCATCCGAAGAACTACCTCGGCTACCCGCTGGCTCACACCGCTGCGGGCGATACCGACACGCTGCTGTCCGAGTACGAGGTCGTCAACGCGGTCGCGGAGGCCAGACGGGGCGCTACGTTCCTGGGGCTGATCGAAGACGGTGTCAGCGTCGAGTTGACGTCGCTCGGCCAGGAGGTAGTTCGCTTCGCGAAAGCGCGCTGTGGCTCCGTCGAGGCGGCGCTGTCCGAGTTCGAGGACTGGTACCGATCCTCGAGACGCTTCGTCGAGGTCGCGCCGGCGTGGGGCCAGTTGGCGCGGCGGGTGGTGTTCGAGTATCCGGCGACGGAGTTGCTCGTGACCGAACTCCAGACCATGCACGACGACTGGCTGCCCGAGCCGTCGCTCGTGGACTTGCTCGAGCACCTGCACACGCTGCATCCGACGTTCGCGATCGAGTTGTTCGTCCGCGGCGACGACGACGTTCGGAGCCGGGTGTTGACCGAAGACGGGGCGCTTCGGCGCGAGGCGCTCGAGGACGGACACGTCTACCACTCGCCGACGGTGTTTCAGCTCAAGGCCATGCTGTACCACACCGGGATTCTCACTGAGCGAGGGCGAGAGCCGAATCGGCTCGAGCCGCTCGAGGACGTCTGGGCGCTTCGGGAGCCGGTTTGACCCGGCTCTGCTATCTCCGTCGGTGAGAGCTTCGGTTTCTCGAAGGCGAGTCGAGGGAGTCTACGTATCGTTCCGGTCGATCTTCGGGCGGTGGCGTGCGCTGTCGATCGTGTCCGAGCGATAGCGAGGAACGATCGTACGATACCGCGCGAGAGATGAATGAGCGAGAGCGCGGCGCGTAGCGCCGCGGACGCGAACGGCGTCGCCGTGAGCCCGCGAGCGGACGAATCGGCTGGGGAGGGTGTGGTGATTCATCGCCGCCAGTGTGAGCAGCACGCTCACTCTCGCCAGTACAGTGTTACAACTGCACTTATAGCGCGGGCCGACGGCTCAGAGTGAGTCCTCGAGTCTCTCTGGATTCGGTTGGCCGTCCGTTCTGACACTCGTCTCCAGCCATCTGGTCGGTCTTCGCCACACGCCTCGGTGCGTCAAAATCAGAGTCGGCTGGATGGTCCGAGAGCCGAGCGATCGGTTTTGTTGCTAGCCGTCCGATAACTGCTGCATTCTTCGGTTTCGACGAATACCGCCACGGGCGAAGCCTAATACCACACGCTTAGACTGCTGTGGCTAACTCTCCCACGTTGCAGTCTACTCCTCGTCCTCGAGTTCGGCGACATCGAGTTCGCCCTCGAGATACGACCGACCGCGATCGGAGAGCCGATAGATCCCGCCGCTTTCATCATGGTATTCAACGAGACGACGATCTCGAAGCGTCATCAGATGGTCTCGAACAGTTTGACGGCTCCAATCGGTGTTCTCTGCGATAATCCGGGGCGACAGAACGAGTTCGTGTGGCCCACCCTCGTTAGTGAGCAACTCGAGGATATCCCTATCGACCGGCGTCATCCAGTCTGCCAACCTCGGGCGCATCTGTTCCGAAGATGTTCTCTCCCCGTTTGACTATTTTCATTGGGTGTTATGGAGAAACAATATAGTTTTTTTACAAACAATGCTGTAGCTAGGTTTAAAATGTCTGCAAACAGCTCTGTGTAACACGGGAACGACACGCGGGTCCGTCTACGGACTGACCACGCGGAAAAAGCGGTCCGGTGTAGTGGCACCGAGCCGCAGCAGCTCCCGTAACTCTGGTACGGAAGCCATGTTCACCGACGATTCACGGAATCTTGAAAGCCTCGACCGATCTGGAGCATCGACATCAATCACTCGAGTTCGCACCGACGGCGGAAGACCAACCCGACCCATCCGCGAGCGACTCGAATCGATCGACCATCTCACGCGCACGCTGCTCGTGGACATCCAGCAAGTCACGACCACCGAACTCGCGGATGTCGACGACGAGACCCGGCAGAAAGCCGCGCGACATATCCGCGAGGTCAGAGCGGAGGTAAGCCACGCTGGGCTCGCATTGTTTGGCCCGGCGTCGTCGATCCCTTACCGGCCACCGGAGAATTCCGAACACGGTATTCCCTCCACCGACCGTCAGGGATCGATCGTAACGACGTACTCCGGTCCGGCTCCGGGGGCCTTCGAGCACGAACGGAAACGCCAATGTAAGCGGGACGGTCCGAATACCGACAAACCTGATAGCGAACGAAGTGACGACGAATGCGATTGTAACGAACAGACTGATGACAGTCAAGTGGACAACGACGAACGAGCTGATAATTATCGGAACGACGAACGGAACATCCGAGAACAGGGTGATCACGATGAGTAACGACCACAGCACTGGCCGTTGAGCACTCGGTCCCCTTCGCGACCAGTGTGACGAACTCGCGGGCCGTGTTGTCGACCTCGAGTGCCTCGAGAAGATCACAAGAACCGGTGCAGTACCAGATCAGTACTGATCGCGCTTGTTAAAACGGCGGTTTCGGTTCACCCTACGGAGGTTCCTATTACCCACGCAGGACGGCGATCCTCACACCGATTCGAACCCGTGCATCCCTCGGTGTGCAGCGAGGAACGTCGCGTGCGGCCGCTGCTCGTCGGCGGTAGGCAACGTCAGTTCCTCACCCTCGAGTCGCGAAAACTCCTCGTAGCCCTCGAGGTCGAGGACGCTGTCACTGTAGAGAAGCACGGCTCGTCGACCGAAATTGCAGACGGGTCTTCGGACACGATGGCACACCACTCGGCGGGCGTTCTGCTACTGCGATGATTACGCCGATGGGCCGCTATCGGCGACGCCGTGGGAGCTATCGCCGCCGATCGTCACCGGCTCGAGCGAAATCTCGAGTCCGTCGTCGGATCGTTCGACGGTGACCGTGTGGTCCGCGTATACGAACTCGAGCGTCGAAAAACCGGCGCTGGACGTACAGAGCGTGTCGAGATGTTCGGGATCGACGGCGTGATAGAGCGGCTCGAGGTCGAGCGGATCGATTCCGTCTACCTGAGCGATGAGATCGACGACGGCCATACTTGGTTGCTGGTCGTCGGTCATCGCTACTGTCGTCGAACGGGATGCGTTCATCACTACTGCTGTTGGGACCGGGAGTAAAGAAAATAACCCAATATTTCGACCCGGGTTCACCAGGCAAAATCACAGTTTGATCGCGTGTGATGTTGACGTGAGTAGCGTCTCGTCGGATTCCAGTGGGGTGATTTCGGTAGCGCCCTCCCCCTCGAGAGCCCCGCGTTACTCCCGTCGCGGGACTTCGTGTCGACCGAAGCCGTACCGGAGTCGGTTCGCCAGTCGCCGCGAGAACCGGCCGTCGTCGGCCCGCGAGCCGAAGCGCTCGGAGAGCGCCGTGTAGATCAGCGGGAGCGGGACCTCCTGTTCGAGAGCCTCCTGAACGGTCCAGGTCCCAGTCGAACCGCCTTCGATGCGATCCGCGACGTCGCCGAGGTCCGCCCCTTCCTCGCGGAAGGCTTCCTCGCAGAGCTCGAGCAGCCACGAGCGAATCACCGCCCCGTTGTTCCAGACCGACGCCACGTTCTCCAGGTCGAGGTCGTACCGGCCCTCGTGGAGCAGTTCGAATCCCTCGCCGTAGGTCTGCATCAGCGCGTACTCGACCCCGTTGTGGATCATCTTCACGTAGTGGCCCGAGCCCGCAGGCCCCATTCGCTCGTGGCCGTCAGGGCCGGTTGCGACGGCATCGAAGACGGGTGCGAGCTCGTCGTAGGCCCACTCGGGGCCGCCGACCATGAGCGAAAAGCCGAGTTCCGCGCCCGCGGGGCCGCCCGAGGTCCCGCAGTCGAGATAGGCTGCAGCACAGGTTTCCGCCCGCCGAACGGAGTCCTCGAAGTAGGAGTTCCCGCCGTCGACGACGATATCGTCGTCGGTCAGGTGACCCTCGAGTTCCTCGAGCGTCGCGTCGACGGCTCCGCCCGCGGGCACCATGAGCCAGATGCGTTTTTCCGTCCCGAGTCGGTCCACCAGATCCGCGATCGAATCGGCCGGCTCGGCACCCGCGTCGGCGGCCGTCGCGACGGCTTCCGGCTCGAGGTCGAAGGCGACGACGTCGTGGCCCGCTTCGAGCGCGCGATCGACGACGATCTGTCCCATGCGTCCGAGTCCGATTACGCCCACTTGCATGGGAGTCACTCTGCGGGGGTGTGAGGTAGTGGTTGTGATTTGGAGGCCGCGGTCGCGAGCCGCCGTCGAAACCGACCGGTGGCCGCACTGATAGACCTGAGCGAGGAGCGCGGACGATGCGATCGGTGCGTAACTCGTTTCAGTTGTTACTCGAGTGGATCGGCTCCTCGAGTCGCGCCCAGCCGATCGCATCGAGCACGACGATTCGCCCCCTGTGACGGACGTAGACGCCGTTGTACTCGCGACCCGCCCCGTTGTGGTACGGCAGTGAGCCGCGAACGGCGTCGACGACGGACCAGGCTCCCTCGTGCTCGAGGGTGACGTGTTCCCACTCGTCGCGGGCGTCGTTCTGAACGGCGCGGTCGAGCGCGCGTCGGGCGCTGGGGATCTCGTCCAGTCGTTGCGAACTGCTGTCGACGATGGTTGCCCCTGCTGGGATCCCGTCGTGGCCGACGATTCGGGCACCGAGGTCCGCCTTCGATCGCGACGGGCAGTCGGTCCGTTGGCCCTGTTGAAGCATGTAGCCGGCGACTGCAGCCGTTCCGACGGCGAGCAACGACAGCGCCATCTCTCTACCCCTGATCATCATGGGAGTACGTTACAGTAACTGACTAAGTATCTTTCGCAAGAATGTTTCTTTCTAATACGTTTGTTTCCGAAAAACAATCTCGACGTTCGGCTGAGTTACCTCCTTCTACGTCCCTACACGAGTCGCGTCACGTTCGTCGTGATCATCCCACCGACCACGAGCAAGGCGATGGCGACGACCGATGCCGCCCGATAGAGCGACAGGACATCGCTCGCCGGTTCGCGTAATTTCTTGCCGTTGAGCCCCGCCTCGAGTTGCTTTCCGCCGATCTCGATGAGTCCGGCCAGAACCGCCCAGAGTGCGACCATCCCGAGCACGAGGTGCCCGTTGGTCGTGTTGAAGAGGCTCTCGGAGGTGTATCGCGTTCCGGCGAGATGGCCGCCCGAGGCGAGCAAGACGAGGGCGCTCACGCGGGAAATCGTCGTAAGCTTTCCCGAGATGACCTCGAGGGGTTTCGTCGTGTTGAACGCACCGTCCCTGGCAAGCGGCAAGATGACGAACGTGACGTAGAAGACGCTTCCAGCCCAGATCGCGGCGAATACGAGGTGAATCGTCTGGGCGAGGAACGTATCAACCATACCGAGTTGCTCGGCGAGTGGGTGTATCAGCGTTCCGACTCGCGGCCGTCTCCGCCGCCCCCCGTTCGCGGTTTCCACGTCCGAGCGGGAACGAACTCGAGCACGAACGCTCGCGCTGGGGATAACGGCGTTCCGATACAGCGAGACGACGCCGTACGATCAGTCACTCGAGCCAGTCGGGAACCCACGCCACCAGTCGTCGCCGGAACAGGGCGTAGGCGAGCGACAGGGTGACGCCGCCGAGCACGACGGTGCGAATCCACCCCCCGAAGACGACCAGTGCGGGGACGGCGAGCGCGACGGCGAGGGCGGCATCCTCGGGTGCACCGTCGTACCGGATCCAGCGTCGGGGCCGGATCCACCGTCCGCGGACGTGGTCGTACACCGCCCGCTCGCTCCGGTCGTTCCACGGGTCCATCTCGGGACCGCCGCCGATCGCGTCGCTGGCGGCGTGAAGCCACGCGGCGACGGCGAACGCCGCGAGCGCTGTCGTGACGCTCGAGGGGAATTCGATCGCAATCGCGACGGCCGGAACGGCGACCGCGAGCCCGCCGATCGGGTAGTGGAACGTTCGTCGATGGACGAGCACGAGGTCGAAATCCGGCGCGAACCCGCCGAGGATCGCACCGACCGCGAGCGACAGTGCGAATTCGGGGACCTGATACGCGACGGGAGCGACGACGGCGAGCCCGGCGAAGACGTGCGTGGTCGCCATCATCGGTACGAAACGCTCCACCGGGAGCGGGAAAAGGGTACGCGAACCGGCGGTCCACGGACGGCCTACTCGAGGTTCTCGCCCTGATAGCTGCCCTCGTAGACGTCCTCGTGATCGGCTTCGGCGAAGACCAACTGAGCGATCCGAGCACCGCGTGCGATTTCGATGTCGTGGTGAACCTGCAACAGTCCTTCGCCGCGCCCCTCGTAGCCGGCGTCCCAGACCGCCGTGTTCAACATACACGAGTTGCGCATCAGCGACGAGCGGGGATAGACGAAGCCGATGTGTCCCTCGGGGATCCGAATCTGCTCGCCGTATCTGGCAACGTAAATCCCCTCGGGCAGGTAGTAGGTGTCGGGATCTTTCTTCTCGAGTTCCTCGAGCGGGCGGGCGACGCGGTCGCCGACCTCTTTGCCGTCTCGACCGATGCGACCCGGCTCGAGTTGCTCGAAGACGACGTCGAGGGTGAGATCGACGCCGTTGGGCTGGATCTGCTCGTCGGTCGTCGGCGAGACGTGCTCGGCGACGAACGCACCGGAACGGAACATACGAACAGCAAGAAGGCTTACTGGTGAGTGCGTTTCGATTTCTCCCCGATAGACGAACGTCGACTACAGGGGTGCCGAGCCGTCCCTTCCCTTTGTCTGGCGTAACCTCCGGTGTTCGGCGATTTCGCCGCTCGCCGTCGAGGCACCGGCGTCGAAGACGACTTCCTTGCCGACCGGTTACCTGTGTCGGACCCGACAGCCGGGCTGTCGACCGTGAAGTGTACCGATCAAATCATGAACGTCTTTGAACTTACCAGTTCCTCGGACGTGATCGGGTAAGACGCCAAACGACCGGGTGAGCGTCTCGACGGACGACGGCAACATCACTCAAACCAACATATTTCTTCTCACGTATGCCCAACCACTCGGCAATAATTACGTGAAAAATACCATCCTGGGAAGATTCTACATGGTCGATCCTATGGAAACACGCTGGATTTATCACGCCGGAAAGCCGAGTTCTGTGTGCTATGGGACAAACACTCACCGAGAAGATTCTTGACGATCACCTCGTCGAGGGCGAACTCGAAACCGGCGAGGAGATCGGTATCGAGATCGACCAGGTGCTTACTCAGGACACGACTGGGACCATGGTTTGGCTCCAGTTCGAAGCGATGGGACTGGACGAGGTCCAGACCGAGATCGCAGCCCAGTACTGCGATCACCAGACCTACCAGTTCGACTTTAAGAACACCGACGACCACCGTTTCCTCCGCTCTGCAGCCGGCACATACGGCGCACATTTCTCTCGCCCCGGCAACGGTATCTGTCACAACGTTCACCGCGAAAACTTCGCCGCACCCGGCAAGACCCTGCTGGGTTCGGACAGCCACACGCCGACCCCCGGCGGGATCGGCGAACTCGCCATCGGCTCCGGCGGGATCGACGTCACCGTCGCCATGGGCGGCGCACCCTACTACATCGAGATGCCCGAGATCGTCAGCGTTCGCCTCGAGGGCGAACTCCCCGAGTGGGCCACCGCGAAGGACGTCATCTTGGAGCTGCTCCGTCGCCTCTCCGTCAAAGGCGGCGTCGGCAAGATCCTCGAGTACACGGGTCCGGGTGTCGAGACGCTCACCGCACCCGAGCGCATGACGATCACCAACATGGGCACGGAACTCGGCGCGACCACCTCGATCTTCCCGACCGACCACCAGACCGAGGATTACCTAGAGCGCGTCGGCCGCGGCGACGAGTACGTCGAACTCCAGCCCGACGACGACGCCGACTACGACGACGAAATCGTCGTCGACCTCTCCGACCTCGAGCCGCTGATCGCCCAGCCCTCGATGCCGGACAAGGTCGTTCCCGTCAGCGAAGTCGAAGGCGAGTCCGTCGAGCAGGTCATCGTCGGCTCCTGTACCAACGGCGGCTACGAGGACATCCTCCCCGTCGCCAAGATGCTCGAGGGTCGCGAGACCTCGATGGAGACCGAGACGATCGTCGCCCCCGGCTCCAAACAAGCGAGTGAAATGCTCGCCCGCGAGGGCTGGGTCGCGGAGATGATGGCCGCCGGCGTCAACTTCTCCGAGGCGACCTGCGGTGCGTGTATCGGTATCGGTCACGTCCCGTCCTCCGATTCCGTCTCGCTGCGAACGTTCAACCGCAACTTCGAGGGTCGCTCCGGAATCGAAGACGACAACGTCTATCTCTGTTCGCCGGAGGTCGCCGCCGCCGCGTCGCTCAAGGGCGAAATCATCGACCCACGGAACCTCGCCGACGAACTCGACGATCTCGAGGCCCCCGGCGTCGAACTCCCCGACGAGTACGACGGCTCCAAGACGGACCTCATCGCCCCCGACGAGGCCGTCGACGACGAACTCATCAAGGGGCCGAACATCGGCGACGTCCCGCTGAAAGACCAGCTGGATTCGGACATCTCCGGCGAGGCGCTCCTGAAGATGGAGGACAACATCACGACCGATCACATCATCCCGGCGACCCAGGACATCCTGATGTACCGGTCGAACGTCCCCAAACTCTCCGAGTTCACCCTCTCGCGCGTCGACGACACCTTCGCCCAGCGCGCCCTCGAGGCCGACGGCGGATTCCTCGTCGCGGGCGAGAACTACGGCCAGGGCTCCTCGCGAGAACACGCCGCCCTCTGTCCGATGTATCTGGGCATCGAGGGCGTCCTCGCACAGAGCTTCGCCCGGATCCACCGCGCGAACCTCTTTAACTTCGGGATCGTCCCGCTGACGATCGACGAGGACACCTACGAGAACATCGATCAGGGCGACGAAATCGAGATCGTCGACGACGTCTACGACGCCGTCACGAGCGGACAGGAGGAGTTCACCGTCCGCGTCGGCGACGAGGAGTACACCGCGACGCTGGACGCCTCCGAACGCGAGCGCGCAATCCTCGCTGCCGGCGGCAAGCTCGCGTGGACGAAAGAGCAGGCCGAAGGCGGCAGCGGAGCGACGCCCGCCGACGACTGATCGGCTCGCTCGCCGAACCGAGACGCCAATTCGATTTTTTCGCTCCGACGAACACTCCGTAGCCGATACTATTTATCCACCGGCCGTACAGATCGGCTATGGAATCTCCGTCGCGTGACTTCCTCGTCGAACTGCTCGAGACGCCCTCGCCGTCGGGCTACGAAACGCGTGGTCAGCGCGTCTGGCTCGACTACGTCGAACGGTTCGCGGACGACGTTCGGACGGACGCCTACGGGAACGCCATCGCCGTCCACGAGGGTGATCCCGACGCGCCCGAAGTGGTCCTCACCGGCCACGCCGACGAGATCGGATTCATCGTCAGATCGATCGACGAGAACGGATTCGTCAGACCGGGACGCATCGGCGGCAGCGACCCGTCGGTTTCGCAGGGTCAACACGTCACGATCCACGCCGCGGACGGCCCCGTCGAGGGCGTGATCGGGCAGACCGCGATCCACCTCCGCGAGGACGACGACGGCGATACCGACATCTCTGACCTCTGGATCGACGTCGGGGCCGAAGACGAGGAGGAGGCGAACGAACGCCTCGAGGTCGGCGATCCGATCACGTTCTCGTCGACGGTCTCCTGGCTCTCCGAGACGCGGCTGGCCGCCCGCGGGCTCGACAACCGCGTCGGGACGTGGGCCGCCGCCGAGGGGTTTCGCAACGCGGTCGAGGACGGCACCGAGGCGACCGTCTACGCCGTCTCGACCGTCCAGGAGGAAGTCGGCGTCAAAGGGGCGCAGATGGTCGGATTCGACTTAGAGCCCGACGCCGTGGTCGTCGTCGACGTCGGTCACGCGATCGACTACCCCTCGGCACCGAGCGAGAAGACGAGTCGGATGGAACTCGGCGAAGGGCCGGCCCTGGGACGGGGGAGTACGAACCACCCGACGCTCTTCGAGGCGCTCCGCTCGGTCGCCGATGATGGCGAGATCGACGTACAGGTCGAAGCGCTGGGCCTCGGGACGGGCACGGACGCCGACGGCTTCTTCACCGCGGCCGGCGGGATCCCCTCGCAGGTGGTCAGCGTGCCCAACCGGTACATGCACACCCCCGTCGAGGTGATCGACACCGACGATCTCGAGGCCGTCGCGACGTTGCTCGGCGACTTCGCGAGTCGCGCAGGCGAGTTCGAGCCGTTCGCCGTCGACATCTGACCACTCGTCGATACGGGACGGCGAGCGTCGCGAACGCGAGGTGCAACGCCGGTGCTCCGCTTTCAGAAGCGATCGATCGAGAACTGCTCGATCGGGTGGGTCGTTTCGCCCTCGAGTGCGAGGTCGGCCGCGATCTCGCCGATCACGCTGGCGAACTTGAAGCCGTGACCGGAGAAGCCGGCGGCGACGGTCACCTGCGGGTGGTCGGGCAGCGTGTCGAGGACGAAGTGACCGTCCGGCGTGTTCGTAAAGAGGCAGGTCTGCAGGCCCATCGTCGGACCGGCCCCCTCGGGGAAGTACCCCTCGGCGAACTCGCGGAGCAGTCGCTCGTCCGCCTGCGTCGGTTCGCGCTCGAAAGCGTCGGGATCGACCGTCTCCTCGCGGTGGTGATAGCGACCGAACTTGAACCCCGGAACGTCGTGGACGGGGAAGCCGTAGTATCGGCCCTCGGGGACCTGCAGGTTCCAGACCGGGAATCGGTCGGGCTCGAAGTGTTCGGGCACGCGGGGCTGGAGCCACGCGAGCACCTGTCGTTCGGGAACGGCGATTCCCTCGAGCGCATCGACGAACCGGGCCGCCCAGGCACCCGCCGTGATCACCAGCCTGTCCGCCTCGTACGCGTCGTAGTCCGTCTCGACCCGGACGCCGCCGTCGGCCGTGGGCCGCCAGTCGACGACGCGCTCTCTCGCGCGGATCGTCGCTCCCGCACGGTGGGCGCGGTCGACGTGTGCGACGATACACTGTTCCGGTACGAGGAAGCCGCCGTCGGGCTGGTAGATCGCCTCGTACCCCTCGGGAAGGTCGTACCCGGGATACCGTTCCGAGAGTTCCGCACTCGAGAGCCGTTCGTACTCGAGGTCGTGTTCCGCGCAGGACTCCCTCGAGCGCTCCACGAGGGGGTCGTCGGCGGGGCCGGCGTCGATCGACCCGGTTCTGTACAGCAGTTTCCGGTCGTGGTCGACCTCGAGGTCCCGCCACAGTTCGTCCGCCCGTCGGAGGAGCGGGACGTAGGCGCTCCCCTCGTAGTAAGCCAGTCGGAAGATCCGGGTGCTGCCGTGCGAGGAGCCGTAGCCGTGGGGTACGTCGTAGCGCTCGAGGCCGAGAACGTCCGCGCTTCGATCGGCGAGGTGAGCGACCGCCGCGCTGCCCATTCCGCCGACGCCGACGACGATCGCGTCGTATCGATCGGTCATAGGTGGCGCTGCAACGGGGGTAGCGAAAACAGTTGGCATACTGGCGACCGTCACGTCGTCGGTCGTCCGGCTTCTCGATCGGTTTGTCCGATCGTCTCCCGCGCGATGGGACGGGTTCGACGTCCGCCTTGTCCGACCGACCCGTCCGTATCAGTCGTCGGCGTCGTCGCTGCGTTCGCGGAGCCGTCGCTTCTGTCGACGCTCGGTCACGTGGTCGATGCCGTCGGCCAACTCGTCTCTGACCTCGGTCTCGAAGTCGTCGACCTCCTCGAGGAACTCGGTCGAGAACTCCTCGACGAGTTCGAAGGTCCACTGGTCGCTGACCGCGCCAGCGGGGAGGTGATCGTCGCGGAGGGCGTCGGCCCACTCGTCGTGGTCGGCCTCGCGGAGGGCGTCCTCGGCGTCGCTCATCCGATCCATCGCGTGGCCGAGTTCGTGGTGGAACTCGAGCAGACTGCCGTAGGCGCGGTGGAGGTGCTCGGTGCCGAGTTGCATCTCGTGGAGAGCTTTCGCTTCGGCGTCGGTCAACTCGAGGTCGTCCGGATCACTCGTCATAGCCGTCGAACCACGGACACGCTAAAAGACGTTTCAGGTGTGGCAACCGGTACCGATACTCGACGACGAGACCGAGGGCGAAACGCTATCAATGATGGACTGTCTATACTTCGTGAACGCGATGGCGATACTCGACGATCTCTCGGGCTACGAGTTCGAGGATCTCATGGAGGACGTGTTTCGAAACCTCGGCTACGAGAGCGTCCGCCAATCGAGGCGAACGGCCGACGAAGGGCGGGACATCTTGATGGAAGAGGTCGTCGACGGTCGACGGCGGGCGATCGTCGTCGAGTGCAAGCACACGGAGACCGTGGGCCGACCGGTGATCCAGAAGCTGCACTCGGCGGTCGAGACCTACGACTACGACGGGCCGGTTCGAGGACTGGTGGTAACGTCCGGACGCTTTACCGACCCCGCCCGAGAGTACGCGCGGGGTCTGGGAACCAGACGGGACGGCGGCGTCGAACTCATAGACGGGAAAGACATCAGAGAGATCAGCGGTGAGATCGGCATGGACCTCTACAACGGCCGGATCGAGATCCTCTGTGAAGAGGCGCTTCGACCGACTCACCCGACCGCCGGCCGGGACGCGCCCGTCTTCGAGGCCGCACACGAGATCGAAAATCTCGAGGCCGCGACGATTCCGACGCCCGAGACGACCGTCTCCCTCGAGCCGATGGTGACCGTCCACACGAAGACGAGCGCGACGTTCGAGACGACCGTCGGCGTCGTCCACCAGGTCGACGAGTCGAACGACCTCGTGATCCGCGCCGACGGCGACTCGCCGCGGATCGCGACCGGTGACGTCAGAGACCTCGTCGCGAACCCGTCGGCACCCCGGATCGATCTCGAGGCCGGCGATATCGAGGGCACCTTCGACGACGTCACGCGCGCGCGGTTCGGCCGGACCGAGACGACCTACAAGCAGTGGGCCATCGATCGGCTTCAGCAGGTTCACACGACGACGGTCCAGTACACGGGCGGCAACCACGTCGACTACGAGAAGACGTGCACGCCGAAGCGATCGGACGTCTCGATCTGGTCGATCGATCCCGTCTACGTGCCCCACGTCCGGTCCCGGCTTCCGCTCGGAGAGTACGACTATCAGTACGCGTACTACGCTGCCGGCCCCTCGCGGTCGACCACGACGAACGAACTCCGCCAGTGCGTTCACTGCGATACGAACGGAGCGAGCGCGAACTACACGTACTGCGACAACTGCGGCAGCATCAACTGCGACGATCACATCGAAACGGAGCGCCTCGAGGGCGAACCCGTCTGTACCGACTGTGCGGTGACCGGGCAATTCGCGTTCGATACCAAGTACTTCTACGACGAGGCGAACCTCGAGGCCTTCCGCGAGGAGTACGCCGAGATGCCAATCCACGAGAAGGCGACGGAGAACGTGCCACTGGCCATCGGGACCGCCGTCTGTGTGCTGTTAGTGGCGCTTTCCGTGGCGATTTTCGCCGCGAGTTCGGCCGGACTGGTGTAGGCTGTACCGGGTTCGGACGCTGCTGGCGAGACCGGACCGCGGACCATCGGGTTCGCGGATCGGCTGTACCCATTACGAAGGCAACGTGCGAAATCCCAGATGCGACCGTCTCTACGAACTCTGTCGTCGCCGTCTGTTCCTCACGGAAGCCGACTACGCCTCGAGCAGCGCCCTCGAGGAGTTCCCGACGATCAACACGCCGCTGGCGACCAGCGCGACGGTCGTCACCAGCGGATTCAACAGCCCCGCCAGCGCGGCGGGGATCACGATCGCGTTGTAGACGAGCGCCAGCCCGAGGTTCTGGACGACGCGACCGTGGGCGGCACGCGCCAGCGCGAACGCCCGCTCGACCGCGGCCAGGTCGTCCTCGACGATCGCGAGATCGGCCGCGTCGGCGGCGAGAGCCGTCCCGCTGCCCAGCGAGATGCCCAGGTCCGCCGCGGCGAGGGCGGGGGCGTCGTTCGTCCCGTCGCCGACCATCGCCACGCGGTTCTCGGCGCGGAGCCGTCGGATCGCCGCCGTCTTTCCGGCGGGCGGGACGTCCGCGAAGACGCGTTCGACGCCCGGATGCTGGCGGAACCGAGTCGCCGCCGCGTCGTCGTCTCCGGTGAGTACCACGACGTCGACGCCGCTCTCGTCCAACGCCGTCACGGTCTCCGCCCACTCGTCGCGCGTTTCGTCGCCGACGACGGCGAGTCCCTCCGCGCGCCCGTCCCGACCGACGACGACGGGGAGCAGTCCGGATTCTCGCGCGTCCGCGACCCGCGACTCGAGGTCGTCCTCGAGCGTCCACCCACGTTCCCGAAAGCAGTCGGGATGGCCGACGAGGATCCGCCGTCCGTCGACGAGCCCCTCGACGCCGGTGGCGTGGCGCTCGAACTCCCGCACCGCGCCGGCCCCAGGCTCCTCGTCCGCGTTTTCGTCGGCGACCCCGCCGTCGGTTCGCGCCGACTCGGTTCCGTCGCTTCCGTCGCTATCGTCGGCGAAGGCGTCCGCGATTGCTGCCGCCGCCGGGTGCGACGCGCGCCGCTCTATCGCCCCCGCCGCTCGTAAGAGGTCCGGCGGCGCGTCCGCTTCGAGGACGGTCATCTCGCCGGTCGTCAGCGTCCCGGTCTTGTCGAAGACGACGACGTCGACGGTTCGGAGCCGCTCGAAGACACTCTCGTCGAAAACGACGATCCCGGCATCGAGGGCGTCGCGGATGCTCGAGGCGATCGAACACGGGGTTGCGAGCCCGAACGCCCACGGACTCGCGACGACGAGCGTCAGGAGCGCGGCCATCGCCGCGGCAGTCGCGCTCGCGCCCAGCAGGAGGCTGCCCAGGCCGACGACGGCGACAGCACCGATAACGAAGGGGAGCGCCATCGCAGCGAGCGCGTCGGCCCGGTGCTGGACGCCGTGGGTGGCGCTCTGGAGATTCCAGACGGTGCGCGTGAGCTGATCGATACTGCTCGTCGTCCGATCGCCGACGGCGACGACCGCGGCGTCGTCGGTCACGATCGATCCGCCAATCACCGCGTCTCCCGCGCTTTTCGAGACGGGGAGGGACTCGCCGGTCACGACCGCCTCGTCGACGGTACACTCCCCTTCTGCGAGGTGGCCGTCGACCGGGATTCGCTCGCCAGCGCGAACGAGCAGGCGGTCGTCGGCCGCGACGTCCTCGACCGGACGCTCGCGCGTCGTTCCGTCGGACTCGAGGATGCGGGCCGTCCCGACCTGCGAAACCGTGAGGTCGGTCAGTCGGTTCAACGCCGTGCGCTTGACCGTCGCCTCGTAGAAGACCGCGGCCATCACGGTCGCGGCGACGAGGATCGTCAGGTCGTAGTAGATCTCCGGTCGACCGACGGCGAAGGCGACCGTTCCGTAGCAGTAGGCGGCGACGATCGTGAACGCCGCGAGCAGGTGCGTACTCGGCTGCCGGAGTTTCAGACTCACGTACGCGCCGCGCAGGATCGGCATCCCGGTCAGGTAGAGGACGATCCCGGTCGTCACGAGGAACGCCGGCAGAAACAGGAGGCCGTCGAAACTCGCGAACGCCTCCCCGTAGGTCTCGAACAGCCAGTAGTCGGACACTTCCGAGAGGTAGACCGGGTAAAACACCGTCGCGTACGGAACCAGCAGGAACGAACCGAAGACGACCCCGATGATGTAGCGCAACTCGAGGACGGTCTCCGAGCGGCGCTTTCGCATGCCCCGCATCTCTCGTGACCGGTGAGTGGTACTTGCGTCGGTCGTCGCATCGTTAGTATCCCCCCTCTCCGTGGCCGCCTTCCGTCGATACGCCGTGTAACCGGTCGTGCTCAGGGCGTCCTCGAGGGCCGTCGCCGAGATGCGATCGGGATCGTGATCGACCCGGACCGTCTCCGTGACGTAGCTCGCCGCCGCGGCCGAGACGCCGCGTTGGTTCTCGGCGATCGATTCGAGGTAGGACTCACAGAGCGCCGAGTGCATGCCGTCGATTCGGAAGAACGTGCGCTCGCGATCCTCGCTCGGGCCGTTGCGACCCTCGGGGGCAACGACGGGGTTCGCGTCACCGTTTCCATCACTGTCGTCGCTGCCGCCGCTGCCGTCGCTTTCTCCGCTACCGCTGCCCCTTTCACTTTTGCTGCTGTCGTCGTTTCCGCCGCTACCGCCGCTGTCGGCACGTTCGCTCTCGCGGTCGGGATCGTCGAGCACTCGATCGATCTCGCGACAGCCGGGCGAACAGAACGGCTCCTCGAGCCGTGAACCCGACTTCGCCGTCCCGCCGTACGCCGTCCCGCACAGTTGACAGCGGTTGCGTTTGGTTTCGCGGTCGCTCACCACGCGAGTAGCTCCATCCTCGAGCGCCATAACAGTGACCGACGGTGGGCCGTCCGTTCCGTTACCTTCGTTCGACGATGGCTCCGCGCTCTCCGACCGCGACCGAGCGGTCGGGGCCGGTCGAGACCGCCAGGAGCGCGCCGGATGCGTCGGCGTCGAACTGCTCCCAGTCGGCCGTCGGCGTCGCTCGCTCGCAAACCGTGCCGTCGCCGGTACAGACGACCGTTCGCTCTCCGCGGCGAGCGATCCCGTTCAGCGAGCCGTCGGCGACGCGTTCGGGGGTCCACGTCGCCCCATCGTGGCGGTGGACGACGCCGTCGTCGGCGCTCACCAGGCAGTCTTCGCGCCCCGTCGTCGCGATATCGGTGAGCGTCCCGTCGGCGCTCTCGAGCCCGATCCGCTCGAACGACTCGCCGCCGTCGGTCGTCTCGAAGATGCCGTCGTTGGTGTCACAGCAGTAGCCGACGCCGTCGTCGGCGAGCGCGACGCCGCTCAGACTCGAGCCGCCGCCCGGCTTGTCGGGACCGACCCACTCGAGCGCACCGTCGCGATACCGTCCGCGGAGGATCGCCCCGGAGCCGGTTATCAGGAGGACCGTCTCCGCGTCGCTTCCGCCGCCGACGGCGACGCCGAGCCAGTTGTTGGTGACGTCCTCCGGGGCCGTGTAGTCCGTGTGGCGTCCGGTCTCGACGTCGATGCGGCCCAGCGAGCCGCTGTCGCCCGCGACCCACACCGCGTCGCCGTCGACCGTCGCGTCGGCCCCGCGGAGGTCGTTTCCCCGGGCCGCCGGCCCGTCCTCGAGAACGACCGACCACTCGTCGGCGCCGTCGCCGGCGAGGACGGTACCGCCGTCACCGACCGCGTAGACCCCGCCCGTCGCCGGAACGGTTACGTCGCGTAACGTCGCGTCAGCGGATGCATCGACGGAGTGCCACGATATGCCGGCGTCCGTGGATGCAGTCGCCGTCTCCTCTCGCGGCTCGCCGCGCTCGTCGCCGGCCGCCGATCCGGCGTTCTCGAGCGTCTTCGCGCCGGTTTGGCGCTCGATCGAGCGCTCCGCCGTCGTCTTCTGCGACTCGGAACCGGGCGTCTCCGCCGTCGTCGCGCTTGGGGATGCGGTCGAGGCCGTTGGGCTCTCGGATGCACCCGGCGTCGTGACTGAGTCGGCCTCCGCTTCTGATCCGGCGCGTTCCGCTCCGCTCTTTCGTTCCCGCCCGTCTTCGCTCGAGGGCTCGGACCCGCTGCTCGAGGGCGTCTCGTCGCGCGGTCGTGCCCGCCCGCGTCGAAGATACAACACGACGGGCGGGACGGCGTACGATGCGAGTGCGAGGGCGGCGAACCAGCGGTGGACGATCGTAAGCGTCCCGAACGCCGTCAGCCCGGCCGTCGCGACGGCGTGGATCCACGTCTTCGTGTAGTTGCGAAAGAAGCGAACGAATCCGTTCGTGTCGTCGCGAGCGGTGGTGGTACTCATCGTCGTATCTGTGATTTCTGCGAGCGACCGGTGCGGGCGGCACGATCGCGACTCGAGTACACCGTATCGGATCGGCGGGCAAAAGTTCACTGCAGGCGAACGCACTCCGTCGAGACGACCGATGGAACGGTGGCGAACGGGGCGTTCACCCGTTCGGCTGCGTTCTGCCGAAACGATCGCTACTCGACGAGGCCGCTTCGACGAGGCCGGCGCGCCGTCCCGACGGAAACGGTGAGAATACCGTTGTTGTAGACGGCCTCGCGATCGTCCGTAAAGACGCGGCGAGGGGCCGGTGGTGCGACGGACCGCTCGAGCGTCGTCTCGTCGCGGTCGACCAGCAGTCTAATCTCCCTCGGGCTTACGGTGACCGTGATATCGTCCACGTCGTCGGGAAAGAGATCCGCGGCGACGGTCAGTCGGTCGGCGGCGTGATCGTAGATCGCCCGCGTCGGAAACGCTCGCGTCACGGTGTTCGTGGAGGGGGACACGGTACCGCGTTCCGGAGCCAGTCGGAAATCGCTCCCCGTGTACTGGTGTCCCCTTGATATCCCCACCCGTTTTGCAACCCCTATCGAGCGTTTTCCCTCGCACGCAGAACGGATTCAGAGGTATCCCAGATCCGCCAGTCGCTCTTTCGTTCCCGCGCGCATCGCGACGTCGGTTCTCTCTCTGGTCTCTTCGATCGGTTCGAACCGCTTGTCGAGTCGATCGCGGAGCGCTCGGACCCGCTCGGGCTTCCTGGCCGAGATGTCGGTGCGTTCGTGCGGATCCGTCTTCACGTGGTGGAGTCGCTCGAACCCATCGTCCCCGTGGACGTACTTGTACTCGTCCGTGCGGACGGCCCGGAGTCGACGGTCGAACTCCCGAACTCGGTCGGGAATCTCGCCGAAACGGGCCTCGAGCCGATCGATTGAGGGCTGTGGAGCGACGTACTCGGCGAAGACGGCCGCTCGCGGTTCGGCCTTCGAACTCGGATGCATCGAGCGTCCGGATCCCTGTTTCGTGAGTTCGGGATCGTCGATTTCGAGGGTATCGAGGAACGTCGCTGGCAGGTCGAGCAACTGGACGAGATCAGTCCGACGCCCGCCGCCGGTGAACGGGCCGCCGTGGAGCACGAGCGGCACGTTGATCAGCGTATCGTAGAGGTTGTACTGGTGACCGAAGAAGCCGTGTTCGCCGATGTGCTCGCCGTGGTCGCCACAGACGACGAAGAGGGTGTCCTCCCACTCGCCGGCGTCCTCGAGCGCTGCTCGGAGCCGGCCGAGTTGGTCATCCACGTAGGAGAGTTCGGCTTCGTACAGCCCACTGAGAAGTTCGAGATCCCGTTCGGAGAGAGCGTAGTCCTCGCAGTCGTAAGCGCGGGGGTCCTGTCGAACGTCCGTCGCCTCGTCGTAGCTCGCGTCCTCGGGAAGGAACCGTTCGGCGTACTCTCGAGGCGGATCGTACGTGACGTGGGGTTCGATGAAGTTACAGAACAGGAAGAATGGGCGGTCGTCCTCGCGCGCCTCGAGCCAGTTCGCGATCCACTTCGTTGACCGGTTGGCACCGTCGTCGCCGGCCGGCTGGAACACTTCGCTGTAGAGGATGTTGGCCGCGTTGACGAACGGGTTGCCGTCGAACAGCCGATTTCGGGTGGCCTGCAGTTTCTCGCGAACGTCCTCGCCGCGGACGACGGCACCCATATCCGAGTCGGACTGGATGTACTGCCAGCCCTTCCGGAGGTCGTCGAAGCCGTGGTGGAACCCGAACTCCTCGGTGATCCAGGTGTTGTTCGAGACGCCGATCGTCTCGTACCCCGAGTCGGCGAACGACTCGGGGAGGGACCGCAACCCCTCGTCGAGGTAGGTGTGACCGCCGTGCGTGCCGTGTTCGGAAGGATACGTCCCCGTGAACATCGACGCGTGGGAGGGCAACGTCCACGGGGCGGTCGCGAAAGCGTTGTCGAAGGTCGTTCCCTCCTCGGCAAGTTCGGTCAGCGCCGGGGTCGTCTTCGGACCGCTGCTCTTTGCTCGAGCCGTATCGAGAACGACGAGGACGACGTTCCGCACGGATTGATGTGACTCCGAATCACGCCCGTTAGCCGACGAACTCTCGGTTTCGGTAGATCCCGCCATGGTTATCACAACTCCGCCCTTCGCAGGGAAGGCCACCGCCCCGGAGTATGCAGGTGGTTCACGATATTGGAATGTGCCCGAAACCTCGATATTATCGGCCACGAGATCCTCCACCGGCAGTGTCAGTCCGTCCCGATCGAACAGGACGATCGCGCAGTCGTGGCGACGGCCGCAGGTCGGTGATTCTCCACGTAGCAGCGGGTACACGCGCGGCTGGCGGACGACGCGTGCACTCGAGCCGTCGCGGATCGTTCGACGCTCCTAACTCGCTCGCCCTCTTCGGTCGAACCGATGCCACCGCGCGCGTTCCGGATCGCCTACGACGGCACCGGCTACTACGGCTTCCAGCGCCAGCCCGACGTCGCTACCGTCGAGGATACCGTCTTCGACGCCCTGCGCGCGCTCGAGGTCCTCGACGCCGACAAACCCGTCGGCTACGCCGCGGCCGGTCGAACCGACGCCGGCGTCTCCGCGCTCGCCCAGACCATCGCGTTCGAGAGCCCGGAGTGGCTCTCGCCGCGGGCGTTCAACGCCGAACTCCCCGCCGATATCCGGGCGTGGGCGGCTACGGACGTGCCCGCCGCGTTCCACGCGACCCACGACGCGAGCCGTCGGGAGTATACGTACCACCTGTACGCGCCGACCGACGCCGGCGATTCGATCGAGACCGAGGCCGAACCCGTCGACGACGACCGCTTCCACGCCGCCTGTGCGGCCCTCTCCGGCACCCACGACGTTCACAACCTCACGCCTGACGATCACAACACCGAGCGCTCGCCGACGCTCGAGGCGACCCGCGACGGCGACTACCTGATCGTGACGGTCACCGCCGGCGGCTTCGCCCGCGAACTCGTCCGTCGCCTCGTCTCGCTCGCCCGCGCCGTCGGAGCCGGGATGGATTCGCCCGCGAAGATCGACCGCGCGTTCGACTCCGAACCGCTGCCCGGCCACGAGGGCGTCGCGCCCGCACCCCCGGAGCCGCTCGTGCTGACCGCCGTCGACTACCCCGGCCTCGAGTTCGACACCGACGAGGAGGCGGCTGCGAGCGCGCGAGAACTCTTCGAGGCGCGGCGGATCGAGCGCCGAACGGGCGCGCGAGTGGCGGGGCGGTTGGCCGACGGCGTCCGGTGAGCGCACGAACGCTTTTGATAATCGGGACGAACGGTTTCGAGCATGGAACTGTCGCCGGAAGAGTACGGTGCGTACTGGCGAGCGTCACTTCACGTCGCAGCGGGTGTGATAATCGTCTTTCTGGGTTATCAGGTCGCCTCGCCGCTGTTCGCGTACTCCACCGCCGGTGCGGTCGGCATCGGAATTTTCCTGTTCGTCGCGCTCGTCGTCGCGGGGTCGTTCGTCGCGATGCTCGGCGTCGCTCGCACCGTTCGGACGGCCGTCGACGCCGAAATGCGCGGCTGAGTTCGGTTACCGGTCGCTTGAGGGGCGATTCCTGCGGCGATTCTACTCCCGTCTCAGCGTCCCGCAGTAACACGCGCTACCGCCGGAGCCGAACGCTACGTACGGGTTCGATGAACGGGAGTGCTCGTGTCCGTCGGAACGACACTCTCCACCGTCCGCTGATTCTTTTATCAGCGTTCGAGTCGAGTGCTACGATTTGCGACGCACGCGAGTGCGGGGAGTACATATGTTCACAGATTCCACGCGATCGTCTTGCGAAGACGGCGTTCAGCGGCCGGGAAGGGAGGAACTGAGAGTACGGGACTACGTCCAACCGCTCGCGTTTCCGGCCGGCGCGATCGTCCTCGCAGTCGTCCAGATCACGGTCTGGAACGCGCCCGCCGTCGAGGCGTTTTTGCTCTCGTTTCTGATCGTTACGGTCGGACTCCAGGGCATCTGGGCGTTTCTCGGTCACTACTTCAAAGCCGATATGGTCGCCGCGCTCATCGGCTGGCCGACCGGGAACCCCTTCCAGACGGAGATCGCGTTCGCGAACCTCGCGTTCGGCGTCCTCGGTCTGCTCTGTCTCGTCTTTGACGGCGGATTCTGGATCGCGACCACGATCGGTGTCTCGATCTTCCTGCTCGGTGCCGCCTCCGTACACGTCCGTGATATCCGCACGCGGGGGGATCTCAATCCCGACAACGCGGGGGGAATTCTCGTCACCGACGTGTTGGTCCCGATCGTGTTGCTCGCGCTCGTCGCGCTACTCCACGTGTAGGTTCCGCGGTTCGACCGGTCTTCGAGAGACTACCCGCTGTCTCCCACAGCGCGTGTCAACGCGATCCGTGCTCCGTTCCCGCGTAACCGATTTCGGTTCGTGAACAGAGATATATTCGTCCGGTCCCTTGGCTCTCTCATGAGCGAATCCGCCCCGGAGCAGTCCCCAGAGGACGAGGTTCGAGAAGCGGTCTCCCTGTTTCTCCAGCGGAACTTCCCCCAGATCCAGGCCCACGGCGGCGACTCGTCGATCACCGAGGTCGACTTGGAGGAGGGCCGCGTCTCGATCAACCTCAGCGGCGCGTGTAGCGGCTGCGGCGTCAGTCCGATGACGACGCAGGCGATCCAGCGTCGCCTTCCGAACGAGGTCGAGGCGATCGACACCGTCTCGGTAAGCACCGGGTTCGACGGCCTCTCGGAGGGAACGTCCCGCGATATCTCCGACGACGTCCCGTTCTGAGTGCGTCGGCCACCGTTCGGGTCACTCCCACGCCTCGGGCCAGATCTCCGCGGCCTTCATTCCCGGCTCGTACTCCTGTTCTCGCAGTTGCGCGCGCAGTTCCTCCGCCTCGATCCGCGCCACGTCCGTCCGCGTCAGCTCTCGAACCAGCAGCGCCGTCAGCATGGCGTGCTCCCGCAGATTCCGGGGATCGACCTTGTCCCGCGTATCCGCCGCCGTATGCCCCCAGCCGCGACCGCGTTCGCCGCCCGACGGCGGTTCGCTGTGCAACTGCAGCGCCGGCACGCCCGCCTGCAGGAACGGCCAGTGATCGCTGAACGGGTGCGGATCCGGCTCGTGGACGACCGGTTGCCCCGCCGCGTCCGTTACCTCCTCGGCCACCTCCGCCAGCGCCTCGGAGCCGTGCGAGTACGCCCGCAGGTTCCGGAACCGCCCCGCGCCGTCGACGTTGACCACCGCGCGGATCGACTCGAGGTCGAACGCGTCGGCCATCGCCCCGGCACCCAGCAATCCGATCTCCTCGCAGCCGACGCCGGCGATTCTGACGCGGCACTCGAGGGTATCCTCGATCGCGGACAGAATCGACGTCGCGGCCGCGACCGTCGCGATGCCACAGCCGTTGTCGAGCGCGCCCTCGGCGATGTCGTGGGCGTCGTAGTGGGCCACGACGAGTACCTCGTCGTCCGTCTCCGCATCTCGCGAGTCGTGCTCGCTCGAACGCTCCGAGGCGCGCGGCGTCTCACCGCCGAGCGTTCCGTGAACGTTCTGACTCGAGCCGTCTTCGGTCGCGGCGTCCACCCGAAGTCGAGCGCGGCCCCCGCGGTCGGCGTACTCCGTCAGCCAGTCGTGGGTCTCGGCGCTGACGCCGACGCCGGGAACGGCGGCTTCGCCGTCGAACTTCAGGGCTCCCGTCGGCGGCAGTTGTCCGGGGACGTGGTTGGCGAAGACGAACGCTTCCGCGCCCGCCGCGACCGCGTGGCCGTACTTCTCCATCCGGTGGACGAACCGCTGACCCGACGGCGTCGTGGTGCTCGCGACCGCAACGCCGCCCTGGAGGTCGACGTCCTCGAGTTCCGGCGGCGTGCCGTAGCCGACGTCGACCAGCGGCCCCTCGACATCGCCCGCCGGCGAGTACGGGAGCGCGATCGCCTCGAACGAGCGATCGATGCCTCCGGTGTTCCCGCTCGCCGCGTCGTCATCTTTGCCCTCCAGCACGGCGAACTCGGTGATGGCCCGCTCCCAGTACTGCATCGGGAACGACTGGAACTGCACGTTCTCGAGGCCCGCGCTCGAAAGCGTCTCGCGAACGATCTCGGCCGCTCGTCGTTCGCTCGGCGAGCCTCCCATTCGATGGGGGAGTTCGGTTAACCGCGTCAGCAGGTTCCACGCTCGATCGTCGGTCCACGCGCGACCGAGCGCGCGCTCGAGGCGGTCGTCGATGGGTGCGCTCTCGTCCATACTCGGACTTCCACGTTCGAACGGAATATGCTAGCGGTCGTCGAAATCGGACCGGGTGCGCGACGGCGGCGCGTGGCCACCGTTTCGCTCGACTCGTCCCTCCCTATCACCACCGTTGCGCCCCGCCGTGTGCCGTGTTCGCTGTCCGACACGCTTTACCACCTCCGTTCCGAAGCGCGTGGTATGAGTTCCGTTCCCGAACGCTCCGAGGTCGACGAGGAATATACCTGGGATCTCGAGAGCATCTATGCGACGGACGACGACTGGGAGGACGCCTCCGAGGCCGTCGCCGAGCGCGTCACCGATCTCGCCGCCTACGAGGGACAGGTTACCGACGACGCCAAAACGCTTCTCGAGGTGCTCGAGCTCCGCGACGAGATCATGCGCGAGGTCTCGATGGTCGCAGCCTACGCTCGGATGCGCCGCGACGAGGACACGACGAACCAGCAGTACCAGGCGCTGACCGCCCGCGCGCAGTCGCTCGCAGCCGACGCGCAGTCCGCGGCCTCCTTCATCGACCCCGAGATTCAGGAGCTGACTCGCGAGGAGTTCGAGACGATGGTCGAGACCGAATCCGGTCTCGAGACTTACGACCACTATATCGACGACGTGCTCCGGATGAAACCCCACACGCGCTCGGCGGAGGTCGAGGAACTCCTCGCGGACCTGAGCGAGGTCACGGGCGCGACCGGTGAAGTGTACACCATGCTCTCGAACGCGGATATGGCGTTTCCGACGGTCGAAGACGGCGACGGCGAGCCCGTCGAGATCACCCAGAGCAACTTCGTCAACCTGCTCAAACGCCCCGATCGGGAGTTCCGCCAGCGCGTCTACGAGGGGTACTTCGACGAGTGGGAGTCCGTCCGGAACACGGTCGCGGCCGCCTACAAGAACAGCGTGAAGGCTGACGTCAAGATAGCCCAGGCGCGAAACTACGACACCGCACGCGAGGCCGCCCTCGACGGGCCGAACGTCCCGGTCGACGTCTACGACACGCTCGTCGATACCGTCCACGACAACCTCGACAAGCTTCACCACCACGCCGAACTCAAACGACAGGCCCTCGAGGTCGACGATCTTCAGATGTGGGACGTGTACATGCCCCTGACCGGCGACGAGGGACCCGACGTCGAGTACGATCGGGCGACCGAGTACATCGTCGACGCGCTGGCTCCCCTCGGCGACGAGTACCAGTCCCGCGTCGCGGACGGGCTCGACTCCCAGTGGGTCGACGTCTACGAGAACGAGGGCAAACAGTCCGGCGCATATTCGGGCGGCACCTACGACACCCAGCCGTTCATCCTGATGAACTACCAGGACGACATCTCCTCGATGTACACGCTGGCCCACGAACTCGGCCACTCGATGCACTCCGAGTTGACACAGGACGCCCAGCCGTACGTCTACTCGGGTTACGAGATCTTCGTCGCCGAGGTCGCGAGCACGGTCAACGAGACGCTGTTGACGAACCACCTCCTCGAGACCGTCGACGACCCCGAGTTCCGGAAACACGTCTTGAACGAGTTCTTAGAACGCGTGCGCTCGACCCTCTACCGCCAGACCCTGTTCGCCGAGTTCGAACACGACACGCACGAACTCGAGGAGGGGGGCGAACCGCTCACGGCCGACCGGCTGGACGAAATCTACCGGGGGCTCAAGGAGGACTACTACGAACCCGCAACGATCGACGACCGAATCGCCACCGAATGGATGCGGATTCCCCACTTCTACCGGGCGTTCTACGTCTACCAGTACGCGACCGGCATCTCGGCCGCGTTGGCTATCGTCGACGACATCCTTCCAAACGGACCCGGAAGCGAACCGAACCGCGACGCCGCCGAGGACTACCTCGAGTTCCTCCGCCGCGGTTCCCGGGAATACCCGCTCGACCTGCTCCGGATCGCCGGCGTCGACATGAGCAGTTCGGAGCCGATCGATCGGGCCCTGGGGACGTACGGGCAGCGTCTCGAGGAGATGGACGCGTTGCTCGAGTAACCCGCTGCGTTTTCCCCTGTCGATCGAACCGAAACCACTACTGGTAGTGATATGTAACGTGGCCTAACGAATGGCTGCAATCGAGACGACCGGACTGACGAAGCGGTACGGTGAGACGCTCGCCGTCGACGACTTCGAGTTGTCGATCCCCGAGGGTGTCGTCTACGGCTTCCTCGGTCCGAACGGCGCGGGCAAGACGACGATGCGGTTGCTGACCAGTCTCGTCCGGCCCTCGAGCGGAACCGTCGCCGGCGTCACCGTCGGCGGTGTCGTCGTCGCACGTCTGCTGTACCGGCGTGCCGTCTCTCAGTTCGAACGCTACACGCTTTCCTGACCCGGTCACCTTCGCAGGTTCGCTCTCGCGTCCGACTCGGACTCGAGTCCGGGACCACCGGACAAACCGCCGTCTCGCGTCGAACAGCCGCTAGCGCCGTCATCACCGCTGTACCCCGATCAGAGGCCCGTATCTCGCAGGTATTCCCCCGTCTGTGGTCGGATTCGAAAACCGTCCGGGACCCAAAGGCACATTTATCATCCGGGACTTACCAGCGTACGTCAGGATGTCTCGAAGCCCGTCTATCCCAGACCGACCTCACCGCGATATCGATCCCGACCTTCCCGACGATGAGCGGCTCGAGGCGCTCCGCGGGCATTATACGGATCTCGTGGACGTCAACGAACAACTCTCCGAGCAACTCGAAGACGCCGACCAGCGCCGCCAGCGCCTGCGCGAGCGCGTCGACCGCGTCGAACGAGAAAACGAGACGCTCAAAAGCTCGTCGCTGTACATCGCCACCGTCGAGGACGTCCTCGGCGACGACGAGGTAATCGTCAAGCAACACGGCAACAATCAGGAGGTGCTCACCGACGTCTCGCCGCAGATCGTCGAGCAGGTCGAGCCCGGCGATCGCGTCGCCGTCAACGATTCCTTCGCGATTCAGACCGTGCTCAACGCCGAGACCGACGCGCGCGCGCAGTCGATGGAGATCACGGCGCGTCCCGAGGTCACCTACGCGGATATTGGCGGCATCAATGACCAGGTTCGGGAAGTCCGCGAGGCCGTCGAGCAGCCGCTCGCCGAGCCCGAACTGTTCGACGAAGTCGGGATCGATCCCCCGAGCGGCGTTCTCCTCCACGGTCCGCCGGGAACCGGCAAGACGATGCTCGCCAAAGCCGTCGCCAACGAGACCAACGCCACGTTCATCAAGATGGCCGGCTCGGAACTCGTCCGCAAGTTCATCGGCGAGGGCTCCCGACTCGTCCGCGACCTCTTCGAGATGGCCCGCGAACGCGAACCGGCTATCATCTTCATCGACGAGATCGACGCCATCGCCACCACCCGCTCGGAGTCGAAGACCTCCGGCGACGCCGAGGTCCAGCGAACCATGATGCAACTCCTGAGCGAAATGGACGGCTTCGAGGCCCGCGGCGAGATCCGTATCATCGCCGCGACCAATCGCTTCGACATGCTCGACCGCGCGATCCTCCGCCCCGGCCGATTCGACCGCCTCATCGAAGTGCCCGAACCGGACCGCGACGGCCGCGAGCAGATCCTCGAGATCCACACCCGCGGCATGAACGTCGACGACGCGGTGGACTTTGCGGACCTCGCCGACGACACCGACGGCTACTCCGGTGCCGAAATCGAGAGCCTCGCCACCGAAGCCGGCATGTTCGCCATCCGCGGCGACCGCGACGAAGTCATCCACCAGGACTTCGTCGAGGCCCTGGAGAAGATCGAGAAGGACGACTCGAGCGAGGTCATCTCTTCGGCCGGCTACTTCTACCAGTAACCAACGAAGTTTTACGCTGCGAACTTTTGCGCTGCGGTCTGTTGCGCTGGCGGCTTCGCCGCGCAGCGCAACGTCCCTCGGCAAAATCTCGAGAGAGCAACGCTCTCTCGGACCTCGCGGGATCTTCGATCCCGCTTCGCTTCGATGAAAAGCCCCCTCCTTCCGTTTCGGTCCCTTCGGGACCTCGGCTCACGGCGTCGCCGTTCGCCTATGCGCGGCGCGTGGCGCCGCGCTCTCCACGTCAGTCGTCGGCCCGCTCGCTGCGCTCGCGGCGAATTTCGGTGCACTTGCCTGCCCTCCCCCGGCTCGCCGCCGCCTTCAGTTCTTCAGGCGTCGCTCGCGGCCACTGAACGGATTCTCGAGACGACAGGCTCGGTCGTGGATCGCAAGCCCTTACGCCCTCGGTCCCCGAATCCGACTATGAGCACGATTCGAGTCGTCTGGGGGACCGCGTTCGGACCCACGGCGATGTCCTCCTACGACGCCGCGCTCGCCGACGCCGGCATCGAGAACTACAACCTCGTCTCGGTCTCCTCCGTGATTCCGGCGGACACGATGGTCGAGGCCGTCGGCACCGCCCCCGACCTCGGCCCCGCGGGCGAGCGCCTGACCGTCGTCGAGGCTCGAGCCACCGCCACCGGACCGGGACGCGTCAGCGCTGCCCTCGCGTGGTCCCAGTCGGCGGACGACGGTCCGGGACTGTTCTACGAGACGTCGGGCGAGACGGACCGCGCAGACGTCGAACGACGCGTTCGCGAGGGGCTGCAGGCCGGCCAGGAACTTCGAGACTGGGAGTTCACCGAGCCGCGGATCGCCGTCGAGAGCCAGCGGGCCGAATCGGGGACGCACACGACGGCGCTCGTACTCGCGGTCTACGGCGAGAGCGAGCCGATCTGTTGAGATTGTCCGAAGGCGAATCCTTTTGACCCGTCAGTGCATTGCTACCGGTACACACTTCTCATGAACGGAAATACGCCGTACGCAGGGCTGCCGGGAGAAACGGGTGCTGGTCAGCGCGCCGCGGCGGACGTTCCGGAACTCTCGAGGGCACAGAAGCGATTGCTCCACCGTGACGTCTCGCGGATCGCCGCCCAGACGCGCGAGTTCCTCCCCGACGAGTACATCGTCGACTCCGACATCTCGAGTGGCCTCACCGGCCCGCAGGTCACCGTCGCCGTTCGACCGCCGATCGGTCACGCCGTCAGCGCCGGCTTCACGCCCGACCTGGAGGAGGTCGCGGCCGCCGAGGAAGTTATCACCGCCGACGAACGCGACGAGGTCGCGCGCGGACTGGCCGCGAGCGCCGCGTTGCAGGTGAAACAGGCGGTCAGCGACAACGTAACGCCGACCGGCAAGTAACCGCTACTCGTTCTCCGGCGGCTACTCGCAAACGATACCTCACCAGAACCATTTATGGTCTCCGTCCGACACTATTCACCTATGGCCCTCACCGCCGCTGCAATCGGAACGATATTCCTCGTGATCGGCGTCATTGTGATGGAAATCCTCCACTACTACGGGTGGAGAAACGACGATACCGTGTGACTCCGTACTTCGGAAACTCCGTCGACGAGACACCCGTCTCCGGATCCGTGCGGAGCCCCCCGAGAGTACCCCCGGTTTAGTACAGAAACTGCTCGAGTTGATGTCGTCGTCGTTCGAGATCGATCCGCGGCTCGATCTCGGGATCGTCGAGCAGCCGATCCAGAACCAGTAACGGGTCCGTGCCCGCGCGTTCGACGGCCTCGAGTAGCTCCTCGATCGCCGCCCGGTTCGTCGCGAGCGACGAACACAGACTCAGCGCGAGCGCGAGCGGAATCGCCGCCTCGCCGGTCGGAAACGCGTTACTCACGCGCGTGAAATCGGGCTCCTCGAGCACCTCACCGTCCGCCGGTTCGACGGTGAGACAGCGCGTACAGCACGTCGCCGCCGGTGACTGTTCCGGTGCGTATTCGCGGTACTCCTCGGGAATAGAAAACGCGATCGTCGGTTCGTTACAAACTGAACAGGCCATCTGAGAGAGCGTGAAAAGCGATCAGTCGCCGCCCGGAACGCCGCCCGCAGTCGACTGTTCCATATCCGGTTCGGCCGTACCCGTCTCCTCCTTCGTCGCCTCTTCCGCCGCTTCGGCCTCCCGTTCCGCTTTCTCCTCGGCTTCTTTCTTCTCCTTGATCTTCTTCAGGCGGAAGGTCTCCTCGCGTTCCTGTTCCTCGAGTTTCTGCTCGATGTACTCCTGATTCTCGTAGAGGTCGGGGAGGAGTTTGAACTCGAGGGCGTTGACGCGCCGTTTGGTGGTCTCGATCTCGCGGAGCATCTTCTTCATCGCCGTCTCGACTTCGGCGGCGAGGATGATACTCTCGAGGAGGTCCTCGTAGGCTTCGGCGGCCTCGTCGATGCGCGCGGAGGTTCCCATGATCCCGTAGCCGCGCTGGTCGAGGCGCTTCGAGACGCGCGAGGACTCGATCTGCGGGACGACGACGCCCATGATGTTTTTCGACTCGGTGGTGATCTCGGGGTGTTCCTGCAGTGCGGCGGCGGCCCCGCGAACCGCGACGTCGCCTTCCATGGCTCGAGCCATGTTGATCTTCTTTTGGGCATCCTCGTAGTCCTGGGAGAGTTCGCCGCGAACGTCCTGGGCCTTGTCCAGAATGTCCATGAACTCCATGATCAGCCCGTCCCGTTTCTTCTCGAGCGTCCCGTGCCCCCGCTCGGAGAGTTCGATGCGATCCTCGATCTCCATCAGGTTCTTGCGGGTGGGCTTGACGTCCTTGGCCATCTTGTGGGGGGATTACGCCCCCAGTCGGATAACTGTTTACAGTTTTGGCCGCCGCCGTTGACGGACTCCTCGAGTACGGGTTTACCCGAGGAAGAGGTCGACCATCTCTCCCGACGATTGGCCACGGTAGAGTTCGGAGTAGCCGCAGTTCGTACAACTAATCACCATGAACCTTCGATTCTGGATGTCGAAAAACTTCGAGAGACCGGTTCCGGTCGTCGAAATTTCGTCGATTTCGGTCTCCGTGTGGTCACACTTGGGACAGCCCTGATTTTCGTCCTTCATACGTTCTGATTCCTGTCATTCGATAAATTCTTTGTGTCTGGAACTCGAGCGACAACGTACCCATGTTCGCCATCGCCTTTCTCCTCGTCGTTCTCCTCGCCATCGTGGTTCCGCTCGTGTTGTGGCTCGCGATCGACAACGAGACGTCGAATCCGACGGTCGTCGATCGTTCGGACGCGGAGCAACTCGCCAAAGAACGCGGTGGACGGGGCGAACCGCGGTCGAACTCGAGTGCGGACGCGGCGGGGACCGACCCTGACGACCAGGGAAGGGAATCGGGATGGGGGACGCGTCCGAACGACGCCGACCGCTACGATAAGTAGCGGTACCTACCCTCGGCACCAAGAGCGTCCTGATCGTCGACGGCGCTGCGGGCCGTCCGCTCGAAGCGGGCGACCCGTGCTCCGGTTCACGACTTGACGGCTGTCGTCCCTGGTCGACCGTCCGTCCTTCGCCGTCCCACTCTTCCCGTCGGAGTTCGTACTTCTGGATCTCGTCGGTCGCGGTCGTCGGCGGTTCCTCGAGAATTCGATCCGGCGGACGGCTTTGTAGCCCGCGAGGTTCGCTCGAGTGAACGCAACGAGGCCGTCCGCGGAGATCCCGGCCCACCGTATCCACTCGAGACGGCCGATCGGCTGTTCGGAGTGTGGATCGAGGGAAACGGAACGGCAAAACGAAACCGCGACGATCAGTCGGCCGAAACTTCGGCGGCTTCGGCTTCGTCTTCGCGGTAGTGCTCCTCGATGAGGTCCTCGTCGATCCGGTTGAGCGACTCCTTTGGGAGCTCCGACAGGAGGTCCCAGCCGAGTTCGATCGTGTCGTCGATCGAGCGGTTGGTGTCGTACCCCTGCTGGACGAACTCCGTCTCGAACCGGTCGGCGAAGTCGAGGTACTTGTTGTCGAGTTCGGACAGCGCCTCGCGACCGACGATGTTCACGAGGTCGCGAAGGTCCTCACCCTCCGCGTAGGCGGCGTACATCTGGTCGGAGACGTCGGCGTGGTCGCCGCGGGTCAGCCCCTCGCCGATACCGTCGTCCATCAGTCGGGATAGCGACGGCAGGACGTTGATCGGCGGCTCGATACCCTGGCTGTTTAAGTCCCGATCCATCACGATCTGGCCTTCGGTAATGTAGCCGGTCAGGTCCGGAATCGGGTGGGTGTCGTCGTCGCCGGGCATCGTGAGGATCGGGATCTGCGTGACCGACCCCTCCTTGCCCTCGATTCGACCGGCACGCTCGTAGAGCTGTGCCAGGTCGGTGTACATGTATCCGGGGTAGCCACGCCGGCCCGGAACCTCCTCACGCGCGGCACCGATCTCACGAAGCGCCTCGCAGTAGTTCGTGATGTCGGTGAGGATGACGAGCACGTGGTAGTCCTTCTCGAAGGCGAGGTATTCCGCCGTCGTCAGCGCGAGTCGCGGCGTGACCGTCCGCTCGACTGCGGGGTCGTCCGCGAGGTTCATGAACACGACCGATCGCTCGAGCGCGCCGGTGCGCTCGAAGTCGTCCATGAACTCGTTTGCTTCCTCGGCGGTAATTCCCATCGCACCGAAGATGACCGCGAACTCCGAACCCTCGTCGTCGTCGCCTTCCTCTTCCTCGGGCACCGACGCCTGACGGGCGATCTGGAGCGCGAGGTCGTTGTGAGGCAGTCCGGACCCGGAGAAGATCGGCAGCTTCTGGCCACGAACGAGCGTGTTCATGCCGTCGATGCCGGAGACGCCGGTCTGGATGAACTCCTCGGGATACTCCCGGGAGTAGGGGTTGATCGCCTCGCCGACGATATCCTCGCGCGATTCGGGGACGATCTCGGGACCGCCGTCGATCGGCTGGCCGGAGCCGTCGAGCACCCGTCCGAGGAGGTCCTCGGTGACGGGCATCTTCATGGTCTCGCCCAGGAATCGGACGGAGGCGTTGCGGTCGATACCGCCCGTCCCTTCGAACACCTGGATCGCGACGACCCCTTTGCTCGATTCCAGTACCTGTCCGCGCAGCGTTCGTCCGTCGTCGGTTTCGATCTCGACGATCTCGTCGTAGCCGACGGGTTCGTCGACTTCGGCGAACACCAGCGGACCGCTGATTTCCGTGATTGTTTGGTACTCTTTCATGGTTAGTACAGACTCCGAATCTGTTCTTCGAGGTCGGACTCGAGTTCGTCGATGAACTCGTTCCACTCCTCGGCGGTGGCCATCCGGTTGAGCCGCGGGGTGGCGTCGACATCGTTGATCTCTTCGACCGGGACGCCGGCCTCGAGCGCATCGAAGGCCTCGTCGTTGAACGTCTTGATCGCCAGCAGCATCCGGTAGGTCTTCTTCGGATCGCAGTAGGTGTCGACGTCGTGGAACGCGTTCTGCTGGAGCCAGGCTTCACGCAGGTAGCGTGCGACCTCGAGGGTCAGCTGCTGGTCTTCCGGCAGGGCGTCCTTACCGACGAGCTGGACGATCTCTTGGAGCTCGGCCTCCTCGTCGAGGACGTCGACCGCCCACTGGCGAACCTCCGGCCAGTCCTCCGCGACGTTGTCGCGGAACCAGGGGTCGAGTTGCTGTCGATACAGCGAGTACGACTCGTTCCAGTTGATCGAGGGGAAGTGCCGACGCTCAGCGAGGTCGGCGTCCAGCGCCCAGAACGTCTTGACGATGCGCAGGGTGTTCTGCGTGACGGGTTCCGAGAAGTCGCCGCCGGGCGGCGAAACGGCACCGATCGCCGTCACCGATCCCTCGTCGCCGTTGAGCAACTGGAACTTGCCGGCGCGCTCGTAGAACTCCGAGAGCGACGCGGCCAGGTATGCGGGATACCCCTCCTCGCCGGGCATCTCCTCGAGTCGACTCGAGATCTCGCGCATGGCTTCGGCCCACCGGGAGGTGGAGTCGGCCATCAGCGCGACGTCGTAGCCCATGTCGCGGAAGTACTCCGCGATGGTGATCCCCGTGTAAATGCAGGATTCGCGGGCTGCGACGGGCATGTTGGACGTGTTCGCGATGAGGCAGGTCCGGGACATGAGCGGCTTGCCCGTCTGGGGGTCTTCCAGTTCCGGGAAGTCCTCGATAACCTCGGTCATCTCGTTACCGCGCTCGCCACAGCCGACGTAGACGACGATGTCCGCGTCGGCCCACTTGGCGAGTTGGTGCTGGGTGACCGTCTTCCCGGAGCCGAACGGACCGGGAATCGCGGCCGTCCCGCCTTTCGCGATGGGGAAGAGACCGTCGAGAATGCGCTGTCCCGACACGAGCGGGATCGTCGGCGTTTCCTTCGTTTCCGCGGGACGGGCCTCGCGGACGGGCCACTCCTGGTGCATCGTAACGGTCTCTCCGGAGGAGAGTTCGACGACGGCTTCGTCGACCGTGAACGATCCGCTCTCGGTCGACGTCACCTCGCCACCTTCGTAGTCCGGCGGGACCATCACGCGGTGGGTGATGCTCTCGGTCTCGGGAACTTCACCGACGACGTCGCCGGGTTCAACTGCGTCGCCGACCTCGACGGTCGGGGTGAACTCCCACTCCGTCTCGAAGTCGATTCCGGGGGCGTCGACCCCGCGGTCGAGGAACGCCGTTCCCATCTTCTCCTCGAGAACGTCGAGCGGGCGCTGGACACCGTCGTAGATGGCGTCCAGCACGCCCGGTCCGAGGTCGACGGAAAGTGGCTCGCCCGTGTTCTCGACGGGTTCGCCCGGGCCGACGCCGGAGGTTTCTTCGTAGACCTGAATCGTGGTCAGGTTGCCTTCAATCTCGATGACCTCGCCCATCAGCCCTTCGTCGCCGACGTAGACGACGTCGTTCATCCGGGCGTCGAGGTCCGCGGCGGTCACGACTGGACCGCTCACGCTTTCGATTACACCGTCTTCGTCGACGGTCTGGGTGTCTTCTGCCTGGCTCATAGTTTAGTTTGCTTGTTCGTCCTCGTCCATCAGGTCGATACCGATCGCACGCTTGATCTGATCGCGCAGTCCGCCTCCACCCGTTCCGCTGCCGATGGTGACGACGACCGGTTCGACGCTCGTCTCGACGTTCTGGCGCACCTTCCGCGACAGATACTCGAGGTCGTCGTCGTGCATGACGACGATACCGACGCCCTCGTCGTCGAGCACGTCGGTGACCGCGTTGTCCAGTTGCGCGTCTTTCTCGTCGTCCGGGACGTTCTCGGATCGGCGGACTCCCGCGAGTCGGAAGCCAGTGGTGAACTCCGGACTGCCGATGACTGCGATTTCCTGACTCATAGGATCACCAGCTCCTCTTCGATCTCGCTTTCGGAAAGTCCGACCTCGCGACCGCGCGCGATCGCACGGATGTTCTCGACCTCGCGCTCTTTCGCGAGGATGTACGACAGCACGGCCGAGATGGAGGCCGGGTAGATGCTCGAGAGCGTATCCGCGTACTCGAGCAACGCAGCGTCTAGTGCGTGCTCGAACTGGATAAGGCTGTCAGCATCGCGCAACCGATCCATCGCTCCCGAGAGCCGGTCACCGTAGCGCCTGTTCTCGCCGATGTGGTCGACGAGGGCGTCGTAGTCGCCGACGAGTCGGCTCAGTTCCGACTGGTCGAACAGGACGCCGCCCTCGATGTAGTAGCTGGCGGGATCGAGGTCGGCACCGCTGCGGGCGAGTCGCAACGCGTTCCGGGCGTTCCGGAAGTCGATTTCGGCCTGGAGGAACTCGACGTACTTCGCTTCCGGCCCCTCCTGTGGCTCGTCTCCCGGTCCGCGCGAGATGTCCTCGAGCAGGTGCTCGTAGAACTCCCGATCGAGCGCGTTCTCGAGGGCGACGAGTGCGCCGGTCTCTTCGAACTCCTCGAACGCACTCGTGAGGGGGTCGTAGTAGATCGTCCGGTTCAGCATCTCGACCGCGTCTTCGATCTCGTCGGCCTCGAGCAGTCGGTCGATCGTCGACTCCTCGAGTTCGCCGGCCATGATCAAGTCCGTCCGAATGTCCTCGGCATCGGTGTCGGTGTAGATCCCGCGGATGATGGTTTTGAGGTTCCAGACGTCGAACTTGCGGAGGTAGCGGGAGATGAGGTCGTAGAGTCGCCCCTTCGACCAGTCGAGCAAGTCGTGGAAGTGCTTTGCGAGATTCTGGTTCAGCGCGTACTCGATCAGGTCGACACCCGAAAAACGTGCGCCGAGTGCGTTGATCTCGCGTTCGTACTCCGTCTCCTCCATGAACCGTGCGATCTCGCTCGGCCCCATCCGGATCAGCTTCCGATAGTCTTCGTCCGCGAACAGCGAGGCTCGGCGCGACCGAACGCGAGCGTTCACGTATTCCGGATTCGAGGCACCTACACTCATTGCTCGAAGAGTTGGTTGCTGATCGTTCGGAGGTTGTCTTCCCAGACGTCCTCGAGAACCGAGTCGAACGTGTTGTTGACTCGGACTCGAGACTGTTCGCTCTCGACGACGACGCCGCCGAGACAATCGTACTCGCCGGCGTACTCGTAGCCGTCGTACTCGGTGAGGATCGACGAGATCAGCTCCTCGTCGCCGTCGCGACCGTAGACGCTGACGTCGTCGTCCGCGTCGAACTCGTCGCTTGCCGCGTCGAGTAAGTCTCGCGTGAGCTCCGCTCGGGTGTCTCCCTCGAGTGCGGCGAGTTCGTCCTCGACCTGCTCGCGAACGTCGCCGAGGACGTCTCGGCGAGCCTCCAGACGCTTCTGTTTCGCCTCCAGTTTCGCACTGGAGAGTCGCTGTTCGCGAAGCTGCTCGATCTCGCGCTCGGCCGCCTGCTCCGCGTCGGTAACGATCTCTTCGGCGTCCTCCTCGGCGGCCGATTCGATCTCTTCGGCGCGCGCTTCGCCCTCGGCGCGGATGTCCTCCGCACGCGCGTGGGCCTCTTCTCGAATGTCTTCTACGACTGTGTCCAAACTCATTGGTAAGAGAAGGGGGGCGAAGTTATCCGACGATGAAGACGACGACTAGAGCCAGGATCACGAGCGTCTCAGGAAGGACGGTCATGATCAGGCCACGAACGAACATGTCGTCGTCCTCGGCCATCGCGCCGACAGCGGCTGCGCCGATCCCGCGCTCTGCGTATCCGGATGCGAGGGCCGCGAGACCGACGGCGAGCGCTGCGGCACCCGCGTCGTTGAGCGCCGGGCCTCCTTCTGCCGTTTCTCCTGCTTGCAGTGCAACATCCGCCAGTTCTGGTCCGAGTTCAAATACCATTGTTATCAGTTAGTCTTCACCGTAGGTTCGATCGTGTCCGAACGGTTCGTAGTTCTCCCCACCGCCTTCATAAAACTTGTTAAAGAATTCGACGTACTCGAGACGTACAGCCTGTAAGCCGGCGCTTGTCACGCCAAGCACTAACACGACTATGTGTCCGACGACGAGAATAACAAGTCCACCGAGCAGGCCCGCGGTGCCCGAGTGCATGAGGCCGCCGAAGATGACCTCCGCACCCTCGCCGTAGTGTTCGGCGACGTAGCTCGGATCGTGATTTCGAAGGAAGTGGAACGCGCCGTCTGGGTCCTGGTACCCGCCGAAGAACAGCAGGTTGACCACGAACGCCATGCCGGCCTTCGCGAGCAACACTGCGCCCATCCGGGTGTACGAGAAGACGTTGACGACGACGTCGAGCGATTCGATAAGTTCGATTGGTTCGCTGACCCCGAGCATAACGAGCCCGATCAGGAAGACGAGCAGCGGAGCCGTCAGCAGGAAGTCCCCGAGTAGCGGAAGCGGTATCGTCACGAGCCCCCATTCCGGGAACCCGGTGAATCCGATCGGGAACGGCCCGTCGCTGGCGAACGTCGTGAACAGGAAGTCGGGCTTCGAAGCCTCCGCCTGCAGCGAGAAGATCCAGATCCAGATGCCGTTGAGCATCAGGATCCACGACCCGCTGTGGAAGAGGGCGTCTTTGACGCCGTGGCTCAGGTGTTCGACGAAGTCCAGGATATATCCGATGTTGAGGTGGACGATCCCGGCCAGCACGCTGATCACCATCCAGCCGAGCGCGAAGTCAGCGGCTGCCGGCTCGAGTCCCTTGTTGAACGGGAACAGGTCGACCCCCAGCGTGTCGTGCCAGAGCACCTCTCCGAGCACGTGCAAGCCGAAGATCTCCCCGTAGATGATCCCGAAGACGATCGTGAACGCGCCCGCCCACATGGCGACGCCGCCGAGGCTACTGACTCCCGGACTGTCGAACTGGGAGTACATGTAGTAGCCGATGGCCATGTACATGATCCCGTACCCGACGTCGCCGATCATGAAGCCGAAGAACAGCGGGAACGTCAGGAACAGGAAGACCGTCGGGTCGAGTTCGCTGTACTTGGGCCGGTTGACCGCCTGCACCAGCACTTCGAACGACTTGACTCCCGACGGGTTGTTCTGGACCGTCGGCGGCTGATCGTCCATCGTCACGGTCGAGCCACCGTCGGTGACGGCCTTTTGCTGCTGGCCGTCCTCCGACGCCGCATCGTCTTCGTCGTCTGCCGCAGCCGGTGCGCCCTGCTGGATATCCTCCGTGTGGATCTGGCCGTGGCGGTTGTAGCTCGCGCGCTCGAGTTCTTCGATCTCGACGCTGTCGCCGACGGCATCGTTCAACGCCGCGACGAGTCTCTCGTACTCGTCGCTCGGGATCCAACCCTCCGCGATGAACGCCCGATCCGTGGTCGCGAACTGCAGCGGCGCTTCCGCACGCTGCACTTCGACGGTTAGCTCCTCTTCGACGCGCAGGAGAAAGCCGGCTTCGCGGTGCTTGATCTCCTCGAGTTCCGCGTCGATGTCTTCGATCTCGTACTCGAGTTCGCGCTTGCGCTCCTCGAGTTCCTCGACGTACGCACCCGGCGTCTGCTCGGTTTCCGGCACCGGGTGCCGGGTAAACTCCACACCGACGAGTGCGTCGTCGATCGGGGTCGAGCCGGCGTCTTCGGTGGGCGCGGCCACGATGGCCACGATATCGCCACCGGTGAACAGCTCGAACGCCCGAATCTCTTCGGAGTCGGCGACGGCTGCCTCGAGTTGCTCTCGCGGCCCGTCACCGACGACGACGTCGACCGACTCGTACCCCGACAGGAGGTCGAGGTCGATCCCCAGTTCCGCGAACGGAGCGACGCGGCCGATCTTCTCTTCGACCTGGCGGAGCTCCTCGCGGGCCTCGCTGCGGGTGTCGTCGAGTTCGTTGACTCGATTTCGGATGTCTTCGATTCGTCCCTCCCAGTCGTCCTCGAGGGTCCCCGGCTCGGCCTCGTCGGCCGACAGATCCAGGGTGCTCTCGAGGGCGCGGACCGTCACCAGCTTCTCGGAGGCGTTGTCGGCTCCCTCGATCGGGTTGCCGTTATCGAACCCCTCCCAGCTGCCGTCGTAGTCCGAGAGATGGACCAGATTCAGTCCGTAAATCGCCTCGATGACCGTGGGCATGACGCCCCGAGAACCGGTCACCGACACCTTGCTCATCCGTTCAGGTCTGAGCATGGACGTCCTCCTGGAACAGCTCGACGACGTGAGCGGTCACTTCGTCGACCCGATCCTGGGCGCGCTCGGCGAGCGCCTCGCGCTCCTGTTCGCCTTCCTCGAGGACGCGTTCGCACTCCTCGTCGATCTCCTCGCGCGCCTCCTCGAGACGGCGCTCTTTGAGATCCCGCGCTTCTTGTTCCGCGTCCGTGCGAATCTCCTCGGCACGTTCCCGGGCCTCGGCTATTCGCTCGTCGCGGTCGTTCTGTGCCAATGCGACGATCTCGTCGGCTTCCTCCTCCGCCGACTGTATTCGTTCGAGAACCTCTGGCCTCGGCATACTCTAAGCGGGTAAACGTTTGCAAGAGCGCGTATATGGTAGTTGCGAAAGTCATCCAGCGTTCCGCCGACCGCACGGACCGCTCATTCCGACGACCGAGTTCTCGTAACCGACGGGAACAGCAGACATATGCCGGTCGGTGCGAAACGCATCCCCAATGGGAGTTCTCGAGAACAAGGCCCGTGCTCGACTGTTCTACAAGTACCTCTCGAAGGTGTACGACCAGGTCAATCCCTTCATCTGGAACGAGGAGATGCGAGCCGACGCCCTCCGCTTGCTCGACCTCGAGGCCGACACGGCCGTTCTCGACGTCGGCTGTGGCACCGGCTTTGCGACCGAAGGACTGCTCGAGCACGTCGAGGAGGTGTACGCGCTCGATCAGAGCGAACACCAACTCGAGCAGGCCTACGCGAAGTTCGGGAAGGCGGCACCGCCGGTCCACTTCCACCGCGGCGACGCCGAACGCCTCCCCTTCGCGACGGACACCTTCGATGTCGTCTGGTCGTCGGGTTCGATCGAGTACTGGCCGAACCCGATCCTCGCGCTCCGGGAGTTCCGCCGCGTACTCAAACCCGGCGGGCAGGTACTCGTCGTCGGCCCGAACTATCCCGACAACGTAATCGCCCAGAAACTCGCCGATTCGATCATGCTCTTTTACGACGAGTACGAGGCCGACCGAATGTTCAAACAAGCCGGGTTCGAGGACGTAAAACACGCCTTCATGGGACCGTCGTACGACCCCGAGGTTGCGATTACGACGATCGGTCGCGCGCCCGAATAACCCATACATTCCCCGCCGCACAGATAACCTACTAAGTTCCCTACCGCACCCTGCTGCTGATTCTTCATCTTAGCTTGCCGTCGTCTCGAGGATCGCCACGCGATCACCGTCGACGGTGAGCGTGACTGTAACAGAATCGCCACCCTCAATACCGGGATCGTTCTCCTCGGCGACGGTAACGCTCGCGCGCTCGCCCGCCCGCCACTCCTGATCGGTTGCCGAATTGAACGGTCCGTTCGGCGTACCGACGAACCCGTCTGCTCCGACGAACGGCACGGGCGGCTGGTCCGCCAGTTCCTCGTCGTTCACCGTGATCACCACCGATAGCTGCCCGACGTCGACCGGGTCGCCACTGACATGCTCGACGGCGACCGTCGACTGCTCACCGTCGACCGAGAGGTCGAACGCTGCGGTCGGTCCGCCGGCCTCGAGCGACCACGCCCCGACGCCGACGGCGATCACGGTGGCTAGACAGACGGTGAGTGCAATCAGCACGACGACGCCGACGACCGGGCTGATCCCTCGGGTCGCCCCGTCGCGGACGTTCGATGACGCTCCTCTCACCCCTCCGTTCACGCACCGCTCTGGCCGCTCGTTCCGATATAAACGTTCGCCCGAGTAAATTTGTCGTCGTCTCGCTCACTACTACCCGACTGAACGGATCGAACCGGATCTCTGGCGGGACGGTACGCGCGTTCGGCTACGTGGTTGCCGCGCGGCGTTCATGTCGGCGAGAGCGATTCCGCGTTATCACTCCGGAACCGTTATTTCGACGCTGTTCGAGTCCGACTCTACCACCAGGTCGTACGTTCCAGACGGTGGGGTAAACCAGAGGACACCATCATTGTCGGTTTGATCGACCTCGAATCCATCGACCGTCACCGTCGCCGTCTCGGGCTCGTCGGTTTCCGCGTCAGTCACCGTGATCTCGGCCGGCCCGTTTCTCGGCGTCTCGCTGAGCGACACGTTGAGACCGTTTTCGGACCAGCGCGTTTCGGTCTCGATCGGTAGCGATCTGTGGCTCAGTTCCTGTACCTCTCGGTGAACGTTACCCGTCCCGCCGTCGAGATACGCCTCGAACCGTCCCTGATCGTGGGACGCCTGAATTCGATACAGGTTTACCGACGTGTGTTCGTTGGCTGTCGGTGAGCGGCCGGTTTCGAACACCCACGGATACAACTCGCCGGCGTGGTTGTAGGCGTCAGTAATATCGTCGAACTCGCTACCCCACGCGGCCTTGCGATTGTCGAACCGAGTTGCCTCGCGGACGTAGTTGTTGTCGAGGGTCGTGAGTGTGTATCCGCTTTCTGAGGTTTCCACAGCAACGGTAATTTCGTCTTCAAGCCCGCGTGCTGCCGTTTCGAGGGACGTTCGTACCGGCGTCCGGTGCATCTCGAGTTCGTTCTGTTTGTCTTTGATCGGCAACGAGTAACCCGGAATCCGATCCGCTCGCCCCTCGATATCGTCGAGGGCATCCGAGAGCACCGCCGCCTCGTGGTAATTTCGCAACAGGATCTGGAGCAATTCGGTCGTTGACATCTCTCCCGAGGCGTGGTCTCTGACGGCGTTTCTCTCCCGTTCCTCGAGTTCGTCCGCCCGGTCTTCGATGTTCTCGTTTGCCGCCTGAACCATCTGCTTTTGTTCGTCGGTGGTCACTTCGTCGAAGCGACGGTCGAGGATCGTGTACTGTTCGTAATCGTCACGCAACTCGTCGTCGGTACTCGCGAGTAGCGTTCCGAAGTCGGCTCCGTATTCGACGTACTCGCTTCTGATCTCTCCGTCGAGCGAGAGCCGATTGGTCGTTCCCTCGGCCGCCGTTTCGTTCGTTACCGTCTGTTCCTGCAGGGCTGCCTGTGGTCGGTCTTGCACCCCATCTCCGGGTCCCGCCACGACGGGGATGGCGACGAGCGAGGAGACGAGAAGCAACGCGAGGAGGGCAGGTATCGCGCTGTTCATCGACACACTGTATGAACCCCTGATACAAAAACTGGTCGCACTAGTAACGGGTAGCCTTGGTGATCACTCTCACTCGATTCGGGGCGTTTCTACCCGTTTTGCGGCCGTTGGAAGATGCAATCTCCGTCGCGGAGACCGTTCAGTTCCAGCCGTAACGTTTTATTTTGCGATGGAAAGTGTTTTTTCCTCCCGGAAACCACCCGTTGATACGCATGCGGGTATCCACCGCCGTTACGCTCGCCCTCACAGTCCTCCTCGCGACGTCCCTCCTCGGGGTGGTGGCCGCCACGCCGACTGCGTTTGCGCCTGCACCCGAGCACGCACAGACGAATTCGATCGCCGATCGGCCGCTACTAGAATCCGCATCCTACGCGAGTTCGACTGGCTCACAATCTCCGGCGACTGCGTCATCGAACCCGGCAGTCACCCAGTCCTCGCTCGATTCCGTCGATCCGAAACAGGTGATTCGACTCGACGTTCACGAGAACGGTAATACGACGTTGACGATCGAGAGCCGGTTCCTTCTGACTGATGCGGAGGAAGAAGCGGAGTTTATCGACTACGCTGACGCAGTCACGAGCGGGCAGCGAGACGTCTCGTACGACCCCCGGCAGTTCGACACGTTCCGACGGGATGCACAACAGGCGACCGGCCGCGAGATGACGCTCGAGAACGAAGGCTGGAACGAGGGGCGTATCGTCTCGCTCGAGGATGCGGGAATCGAGGGCCACGCTGCGTCCAACTCCACCGAAGGCACGGAGCCCCGCGTCGGCATCATCTCCTACTCGTTCACGTGGACGAACTTCGCCACGGTTGATGCGGATCGAATCTACTTCGGCGATGCGCTGACGTGGCTGCCGACGCTTGCCGATAGTCAGCGCCTCGTCATCGACTCGCCGTCCGGATTCGCCCTCGAGACGCCGACGCAACTCGAGTGGACCGGCCCGTACCAGTTTAGCGATGATGAACTCGAGATCGTCTTCGTTCGCAGCGGCACCGGTACCAGCTCCGGTCCCGGACTTTCGGGATGGCTGCTCGGCGGCCTGTTCGTACTCGTCGTCGTTGTCGGGACCAGCAGCTACCTCCTCGCGCGCTGGAAGCCGACCGTCGACCTGCCGGCTCCGCTCGACCGACTCGCCGAACGCGTCGCCCGGCTCGAAATCGGTGGGTACTTCGGCCGTATCGGCTCTCGACTCGTCGATCGAAACGATCAGGGCAAGCGGGACCACCGGCAAGACTCGAGTGGCGCAGGCGCCGATGGTGGGACGGCAGTCCGCTCACGATCCGAGACCGCGTCAGCCTCGAATATCGATTCCCCGACGGCCGCCGGTACGTACCTCGAGTTCGAGGAGAACGTCGACGACGGGATCGACCCCGAACTGTTGAGCGACGAGGAGCGCGTGCTTCGAATGCTCACGCGAAACAACGGTCGAATGAAACAGGCCTCGATCGTCACGGAAACCGGCTGGTCGAACGCGAAGGTGTCCCAATTGCTCTCACAGATGGACGACGACGGCGACATAGAGAAACTCCGAATCGGTCGCGAGAACCTCATTACGCTTCCCGAAGTCGACCCGACCGAACTCGATTGATCGGATCGGTTGCTGGCTTCAGCCCGAGACGCTCAGTTTTCGGTCGTCTCCGAGTCGGTCTCTTCCTCGGCGTCGCCGTCAGAGTCCGGATTGAAGTGGATCTCCTGTCCCACGGCGTCGTAGATGTCGTCCCAGTCTTTGTCCTCGTCCATCAGGAAGACTTCGACGGTCAGCGGGCCGTCGCCGAACTCCTCGATTCCGGCCGGCCGAACCTCGATGTGGTACGTGCCGTTTTCGTCCATACTGACCTGCCCGGTGCGTTCGATTAGCTTCTGCTCGTCCTCGTTGATCTTGACGAAGAAGTACGGCTCACCGATCACGTTACCGTGTTCCGGCGGATCGACGTTCTCCATGCTGGTGTTGGCGACCACCTCGAGGTTGAAGTTCGAGTAGCCGTCCCCGTTCGCCGCGGGCTCTTTGTCCACGAACTCGACGCTCTCGATCCGGTCTTCGCGCTTGTCTTCTAGCGGTCGGTTCGGCTCCGCCGGCGGATTCCACTCCGCGTTCGCCGTCGATTCGTCCTCCGAATCGGTCGTCCCGTCTTCGTGGTCAGTGTCGTCTCCTTCACCGTCGGTCTCGTCTCCGTCGTCGGTCGTCGACCCGTTCTCCGCGTTGTCGCCTTCGATGTCCGTCTCGTTCGACGGGTCGTCTGACTGCGTTACCCCGAATGCACCGCACCCCGAGAGGAGTACGAGGAGTGCAACCGCCACGACAGCATAGTTTCGGAATTGCATCGTAGCTGCTTCTTCCGGGATAATCGCTTATTACTACACCCTGTATAAACGGCGATTCCGAGAACTATCAAGAGACGGCACAGTACGGCCTCGAGACGGTCGGTTCCGCTATTTTGGACGCGGTGAAACAATCGTTACCGTACGCTCAACGATCTGAAGTCGGCCGTATCCGATCTTTCACGCGAGTTCACGTGTTCCGGATCGATCACACCATCCGCCAGCCCCGCTCACAAAGAACGCGACCGCAAACGCTACTCGCTTCCGACGGCCACTCGCGGAGTGTTGCTCTACGCCAGGGGCGTCCGTTCGACGACTTGCCCGTCGTAGCTCGGATACCGCGTCGCGAACTTTTTTCCGCTCGGGTGCGCCGACGGCGCACCGCTCGCGCAAAAAAACTTCGATGAAAAAAGGCCGCTCGTTCGTTCCGCTCACTCGCGGTGTTACGCCAGGGGCGTCCGTTCGACGACTTGCCCGTCGTAGCTCGGATACTGTTCGACGATTTCGCCCTCTTCGACGTCACCGTCCTCGATCATCTCCTCGAGAAGCCACCAGGCGACCTCGACGTGGTTGGTTTTGACGGTGTAGAACTCCTCGGGGACGCCGAGCGCTTCGAAGCGATCGGGATCCGTGTACGTTTTGCCGTAGACGAGCGTTCCGTCGTCGGTGACGTCGTCGAACTCGCGTCGGACGTTGCGGGCCATCCGTTTGAGTCGCCGGCGATGCTGGGCCGCGTCCTTGAAGACGGAGGTACAGAAGTAGACCTTCTCGTGGTCGCCCATCACCTCGAGGAGTTCGTCGCGGTCGTTGTCGACGGCGCTCATGTGGTCCTCTTTGAGTTCGAACCCCTCCTGTTGCATCCGGCGGTAGTTCCCGTCGCTCATCTCGAATTCGTTGACGTTACAGAACTCGGCAGCGCCCTCGTCGAGGAACTCGAGGAACTCCACCTCGGGTCGAATGCCGGGAATCTCGAACGCCGGGGTGAGTCCCTCTTCGCGGGCGACGTAGAGGATCTCTTCCCACTCAGTGCCGTGGAGGTCGCCCCACTGCTCGAGGGGCGGGTGGAACCGGATCTCGTCGAGGCCGGCCGCCGAGAGCCGTCGCATGTTCTCGCGGCCGCCGGTGATGCCGGTGTAGAGGTGGGTGTGGTGATCCTCGCCGAACTCGTCTTTGAGCAGAGAGAGGTAGTGGCAGGTTCGGTCGAGCGCTTCCTGCGGTTCGCCGCCGGTGATCGAGGTGCCCAGTGCGTCCATCCGGTGGGCCTCCTCGAGGACGTCCTCGTCGCTCTCGACGAGGCGTTCGTTGGCGTAGACGTCGGTGACGTTCTTTCGGTTCTCACCGAGCGGGCAGTAAAAGCAGTCGCGCTGGTCACAGTAGCCGTAGACGAACATGACCATCTTTCCGCCTTTCGCGCACTGCTCACAGCCCTTCGAAATCATTCAACGGTACGTACTGGGCCGACTCACAAAAGCCGTGCGAAACGAACACGTCGGATACGGGGGCTCGACACCTGCGTACTGGTCCCACGATACCGATCACCACGTCATCCCTGTCGCTACTGTGCCGCTCGGATGGGGTGCTCAGGCGGATACTGGTATACGCTGGATCGAAATGGGATGTCATCTACTGTCCTCCCGGACCGATGTTCTCTGTGTCGATGGCGACCCAGACGTCCGATCGGTGACGGCGACCACAGTCGCCGAACCGGCGGCGACCTCGAGGTATCGACGGCGGTGTTCGTTCCGAGACCCGCTGAATTCTGTCGTCCCCAGAAGATGGAAATACCCTGCGCTCGAACGTCCGGGCAGATGCTGCTGGTCCTCTGTGTCGACCTCGACGACGACCTCGGTCGAAAAACCGGCTTTTCGACTCCGGTCATCGGTCGTGATCCCGTCGAAGAGTCGGCCGTCGCGCTCGCAACCGCGGATCCGGAGGACTCCGACGTCAACGTGATCTTCCAGGGATTACACATCTACGACGACCTCGACGAACGCGACGAGAGCGTCGAGGTTGCCGTCGTCACCGGCAACGACGAGGGAGACGTCAACGCAAACCGCGAGGTCGGCGACGAGGTCGACACCGTTCTCGCGAGCCTTTCGACCGCGGAGGACGTTACCGTCCTCGTCGTCACCGACGGCGCACAAGACGAATCCGTCATCCCGATCATCCGCTCTCGAGTCCCGATCGACGGCGTCCGGCGCGTCGTCGTCCGACAGGCCCAGAACCTGGAGTCGATGTACTACACGATCAAACAGGTGCTGAACGACCCCGAAACGCGGGGAACGGTGTTGATTCCGCTGGGGATTTTGCTCCTCATTTATCCGCTCGCGCTGATCGGTTCCCTCCTCGAGATGCCGGGTTTCGTCCTCGGAACGACCTCGGCGCTGCTCGGCCTGTATCTCATCTCTCGCGGACTCGGGCTGGGAGATCGCCTCGACGAGGCGGTCGAACGCGCCCGCCGATCGTTGTACGCCGGTCGGACGACGCTGCTCGCCTACGTCGTCGCCGCCGCGTTGTTCGTCCTCGGCGGTGTGAGCGGGATGAACGCTTTGGAGGAGGCACAACGCACGACCACCGGCGAACTCGGCGCCCCGGTGATGGTCGCCGCGCTCGTCTACGGCTCGATCCAGTGGCTCGCTGCCGCGGGGATCACCACCAGCCTCGGCCAGATTACCGACGAGTACATCGCGGGTACCCTCGAGTGGCGGTATCTCAACGCCCCCTTCTACGTCCTCTCGATCGCCATCGTTCTCTACGCGGTGAGCGCCTTCTTCCTCGACGAAGTCGAGATCAACTACCTCGCGGCGGCGCTGACCGCGGGCACGCTCCTCGGTATCGTGAGCACGCTTACCTTCGCCGTCGCCGAATCTCGGTTTTCGGGGTCGGCGGACGAGGACCAGGAGGCCGACGACGGCACGCGACAGATGGGGCGCGTGTGAGCTATCGCTCGCGCTCGACGACGAACTCCGCTAACTCGAGGAGATAGTCCCTCGATGTCGGATCGGCGACCTCGACGCGGTCCAGCGCCTTGATCGCCCGGTCGGACTCGGCTCGAGCGCGGGCGTTGGCCTCCTCGGGCGTGAGATCTGTCACCTGAACGACCGACGGGCGCTCTAAGGCTGCATCGTGGCCGGTCGGTTTGCCCAGTTCTTCGGGCGCGGCGATCGCGTCCAGAACGTCGTCTCTGATCTGGAAGGCGACGCCGACCCGTTCGGCGTACTCGCCGACTGCTTCGACGATAACCGGGTCCGATTTGGCGGCGATGGCTCCGAGTTCCGCGGCAGCCCGAAAGAGGGCTCCGGTCTTGCGTCGGGCCAGCGTCATGTACTCCGCTTCGGTCTCGGGCTTGGCCGACAGCTCCGTCGCTTCGCCAATACCGAGTTCGACCATCGCTTCGGCGACGACCTGCGTCGCGTTCGGATCAGCAGAAAAGAGGGCGAAGGCCTCGCCGAGCAGGCCGTCGCTGGTGATGATCGCCGGACCGTGTCCGAACTCGGCCCACGCGCTGGTCGTGCCACGCCGCAGCTCCGAGCGATCGATGATGTCGTCGATTACCAGCGATGCGCTGTGGACCAGTTCGATGCCCACGCCGAAATCCACCGCGTCTTCGGCCGTCCCGCCGACGGTTTCACAGGTCAGTAACGTCACCATCGGTCGGACACGTTTCCCGCCCGAGAGCGCCGTGTGGCGAACCTCATCCCTGAGCGTCTCCGGCTCGAGGCCGTCGATAACCTCGACGAGTCGCTCCTCGATCAGCGCCCGACGACGCACCAGCCGTTCCATTGCCAGCGCTTAGGACGGGGGTAAAAAGTACGTGACGGTTCCGCCGAAGCTACGTCTCGTCGACTTCGTCGAACGAGAACGGCTGATCGGTGCTCGGAGACGTCGACGCATCGTCCTCCGATTCCGTCGCGTCGGCGTTCGTCCCCTCCGCGTCGTCCTCCGTCTCTTCTGCGTCGGCAGTTTTCTCGTCCGTCTCGATCGGTGCGTTGCTCGAACCGATGCCCGTCGTTCCGTCGCCGTCAAACGTTTGACCGTCCGTTTCGGGTTCTACGGGGATCTCCTCGGGTATGGACGTCCCCTCCTCGTAGGTCAGTTCAGAGTCGCCGTCCGATTCCCAGGCGGTTATTCCCCGGTCGGTCTCGAAGCGGTCGAGCGCCTCGCTCAGCTGTGCCGCCTGTCCGGCGAGGGAGTTCGCGTTCTCCGAAACCTCGGCGAGCGCCGACGTCTGCTCTTCGGCGGCTGCGGCCACGTGCTGGGCCTCCTGTGCCGTCGTCTCGGAGATACCGGTCGCCGCCGACGTCATCGCGACGACTTCCTGCGTCGAGGCGGCCTGCTCTTCGGACGCCGCGGAGATCTCCTGAACGCCGTCGTTGGTCTGACTCGCGTAGTCCGCGATCTCGTCGAGCGCCGAAGCCGCGTTCTCGACGGAGTCGACGTGCGTCGAGATCCGGTCGGCGGTCTTCTGTACCTCCGTCGCCGTGTGATCCGTCCGCTCGTTGATTCGCTCGAGTCGCTTCTCGATGTCTTCGGCGGTCTCTCTCGTATCTTCGGCGAGCTCTTTGACCTGGGATGCGACGACGGCGAACCCGTTCCCGTCGTCACCACCGGCCCCACCGCGTGACGCCTCGATGTTGGCGTTCAGCGCGAGCATGTTCGTCTGGCGGGCGACGTCGGAGATGAACTCGACCAGTTCGTCGATCTGTTCCATCTCCGCCTCGAGCGCCTTGATCGCCTCGACGGCCTCGTTCGATTCCGACTCGATCTCGTGCATCCCGTCGATCGCTTCCTGTGCCGCTTTCCGTCCGTGTCGGCCCGTTTCTGCCGTCCGTTCGGAGAGATCGGCGACTTCGTTCGACGACGCTGCGATCTGTTCGGTCGTCGTCGAAAGCCCGCTGATCTCGTTCGATACCGCTTGTAAGTGCTGATTCTGTCGATCCGCGCCGTCGGAGATCTCCTGGACGGACTCGGTCACCTGTTCGGATGCCGATCGGACCTCCTCGGCGCTCGTCGTCACCTCTTCGCTCGCGGTCGCGACCTCGGTAGCGAACGTCTTGACGTGTGCGGTCGTCTCCTCAAGCTCGTCGACCATCGAGTTGAACGAGCGGGCGATGTCGGCCATCGCCTCGCTCTCGCTTTCGGGATCGAGCCGCTGGGTCAGATCGCCCGTGGCACACTGGGCCATCACGTCGCGGTACTCGTCCGCTTTCGCCTCGAGGTGCTGGTTTATCGCCTCGGTCTCGGCGCGCGCCTGTTCGGCGTCCTGGCGCGCCGCTTCGGCCTCCTCGATCTGATCCCGTAGCGAGGTGCGCATGCTGTCGAACCCGTCGTACAACCGACCGATCTCGTCGGACCGGGACGTCTCGAGATCGACCCCGAGGTTGCCCTGCTCCATCTCTTTCGTCCGATCGCGCAGTTCGGCCAGCGGAACGACGGTCTGTCGACCCAGGACGACGCCGACGAGTCCGAGCGTGATCAGGCTGACGAGCACCATCGCGATGACGTTGGTACCGACGTCGCTCGCGACACCGTAGGCCTGTTCGGTCGGAACGCTCGTGACGGCGACCCACTGCGTGTCGCCGACCGGCGTGTACGCTCGAACGAACTCCTCGTCCTCGATGCGCGTTAGCCGACCGCCGAGGGCGGCCTCGAGCGCATCCTCGTCGACCGACGTCTCGTCGATCGAGGCGTTTTCGGCCTGCAGGACCGGCGTTCCGTTGGCGTCGATGATGGCCGTCGACGACGACGCTCCTTCCTGTTGGAGTTGCTGGACGCGGTACTCGAGCGTGCCGATGACGACGACGACGCGGTCGTTGCGCTCGGTTACCGGACTGGCGAAGGCCATCACCTGGTCGTCGAGCGACGGCGATTGGTAGGCCGATTCGGAGTTCCAGACCGCGCCGTCGAACGCGAGTTCGCTCGCGAAGTCGGTCGTCGTCCACGGATCCTCGACGTCGTCGAGCGATTCGCCGCGGAGTTCCGCGTCCGTGCTCGTGACGACCTCGCCGTTTTCGGTGTCGACGTAGTGAATCGCCCGCACGTCGACGGACATCCTCGCTTGCGCCTCCACGAGTTCACCCTGGACCGTCTGCGGATCACCCTCCTGTAACACCGGCGAGGAGGACGCCGACCGCGTCTGGACCCGCATCGACTCGACCCAGTCGCCGATTCCGTCCGCCTGTAACTCGGCAGTCGACTCGAGTTGCTCGTTCGAATCGGCTCTAACCGTTTCGTCGATCGCGCCGTGACTGATGAAACCGACCAGGGCGATGACCAGGACGACCGCCAGAATCGAGATTACGAACTTCGCGAGGTATCGCCGTCTGACGAACGACGGCACCAGTTTTTTGATTCCCGACATTACGTGGTCACCCTGTCAATTTCGGCGATTCCACCCTCTGCATCTTGATCGAACTCCCAGTATTCGAACGTTGCGTCCATCACGTCACCGTTATCGTCGAACGACAGCGCACTCGAGGCGCCCCGGTACTCGATGTTTTCCCCCTGTGCCGCGAGTTCGAGACCATCGGCGAGCGTCTTCGGCTCGATCACCTCGCCGGGTCCGTTCGTGACCGTCTGCATGGCGTTTCTGATCGCCGTCCCGTCATTCTGCCCGGCGTAGGCGTTGGCGAGCAAGAGAACGGCCGTCGAATCGTAGGTGTGGGCCGTGAAAATTCCCGGTTCGGCGTCGTACGTTTCCTGATAGAGGTCGGAGAAAAACGCCTCGCCGGGCCCGCCGACCAGCGGTGCCGTTCCGCGGATTCCGTCGATCGAGTGATCGACTTCCTCGTGAAGGCCGCCGTCTCGGAGTCCGTCCGTGACGAGCACGTCGACGTCGCCGATATCGTCGCCCAGATCGCTAAATAACTGCGTGCCCGTCTCCGGATACCCGATCACGATCAACAGCCCTGGATCGTCTGCTCGAGCCCGCTCGAGTGCATCAGCGTAGGAATCGCTCTCCTCGTTTATCGGAACCTGCACCGAGACCGACCCGCCGTGGGTCGCTTCAAACGCCTGCGTAAACGCCTGACTCAGCTGCCAGCCGTAGTCGTTGTTGACGTACATCGTGGCCGCCGTATCGTGGCCGAGGTCCGCCGTGGCCTGCTCGGCGAGGACGACCGCCTGCAACGAGTCCGACAGTGCCGTCCGAAAGACGAGGCCGGCGTCGTTCAGCGCCGTGATCGTCGGCGTCGTCGCCGACGGTGAGCAGCTGACGACCCGGTGCGGGATGAGTACCTGCTGGGTCGCCTGCAGGGCCACGTCGGAAGCCGCCGGCCCGTTGACCATCGGATAGCCCGCGTTGACGAGCTGGGACGCTCGCTGAACGCCCGTCGCCGCGGACGTCTCCGTGTCGACCACTTCGTGCTCGATCTCGAGGTCGATATCGTCTTCGACCTGGGTGATCGGCAGTAACGCGGCGTCACGGATCGGCTTCCCCACGGAACCGAGATCACCGGTGAGCGGTTGCATGATTCCCAGTTTGAGCGTTCGGTCGGTGCGATCTTCGTCTCCGTCGTCGGTATCACCGACGTCGAGTCCGGAAACGCTACTGAGACAGCCAGCGAGACCGCTGCACCCAGCGGCGGCCACCCCCATCAGTAGCTCCCGTCGCCTCGTTCGGAATGACATATCTTCGTATCTGAGCACTAGTATATATAAATACGGGACAATCACCGAATAATTCATAAATTCGGCAACACTTCTACCGAGCTTCGACTGCCATCTGGCTCACAGTCATAATAATTCTTATATTCGAGATAAAAATATAAGCGGAGTAGATACTGTTCGACTATTTCAAGAGTCCTTGTGGATGGCATCGCCGCGCGAACGGTCCGTGAGCGCGGCGATCCCCGCGACCCACTCGCCTCGCACGACGACTCTCGGTCAACACACCGAAAGAATCCCGTCCGCTTTCGGTACCGCTACTGGAACTCTTCGGTCAGCGCGGGCACGACGTCGAAGAGGTCGTCGTGGATCGCGTAGTCCGCGATGTCCATGATCGGCGCGTTGGGGTCCGTATTGATCGCGACGATCGTATCGGAGCCCTTCATCCCAGCAACGTGCTGGACGGCGCCGGAAATCCCGATGGCGATGTAGACGTCGGGCGTGACGACCTTCCCGGACTGGCCGACCTGGCGGTTCTTGGGCAGCCAGCCGTTGTCGACGATCGGTCGCGAGGACGACACCGTCGCGCCGAGCGCCTCGGCGAGGTCCTCGATGAGCGGGATGTTGTCCTCCTCTTCGATCCCGCGACCGACGGAGACGAGCACGTCGGCTTCGCTGATATCGACGTCGCCGCCGGCGACTTCCTCGAAGCCGTTGACGCTCGAGCCGATGGCGTCCTCGTCGATGTCGGCGTCGAACGCCTCGATCGAGGCGTCGCCCGTTCCGTCGCTCTGGGGCCACTCGGTGCTCCGGATCGTGGCGACGGCTTCGCCCTCGAGTTCGTTGGTCGTCTCGACCTTGCCGCCGTACATCTCGCGGGTCGCGATCAGGGTCTCGCCGTCCGTCTCGAGGTCGATCGTGTCGGTCACGACCGGCAGGTCGAGGGCGTTTGCGACGGCGGGTGCGTAGTCGAGTCCGTTGACGCTGTTGGGTGCGAGGACGTACTGCGGGGCGAGTTCGTCGTAGAGCTGCGTGATCGCCTGCGTGTAGACGTCGTGGTTGAACTCCTCGCCGTAGGAAACGGTGTGAATGGCCTCGACGCCGTCGCGGTTGAGTTTCTCCGCGAACTCGTCGACGGTACCGCTGATGACGGCCAGGTGCAGATCGCCGCCGGTCTCGTCGGCCAGTTGGCGGCCCGCGGTGATGATCTCGTAGCTGACGTCGCGCAGCTCGCCGCGGCGGTGTTCCGTGATCGCGAGGACGTCCGTCATGGTGCCACCCCCTTGTCGCGGAGCAGGTCACCCAACTCCGCGGCCGTCTCCTCGGCGCTGCCCTCCCAGATCGTCACGTCGCTCTCGCTTTCCGGCTCGTACATGTCCGTCAGGGTGAGTTCGGCGTCGATCGCGCTCTCGTCGACGCCGAGGTCGGCGAGCGTCTGGACGTCGAGTTCCTTGCGCTGGGCCTGACGGATGCCGCGCAGACTCGCGTAGCGCGGCTCGTTGATCCCCGTCTGGATCGTCAGGACCGCCGGCAGTTCGATCTCTGTCAGCTCCTCGACGCCCCCCTCGAGTTCGCGCCGGACGGAGGCGAGGTCGTCGTCGAACTCGTGCTCCAGGTGGTTGACGACGGCTCCCCACTGTGCGCCGATCTCTTCGGCCAGGGAGACGCCGGTCGCGGCGAAGCTGTCGTCGCCGGCCTGGACGCCTGTAAGGACGAGATCGGGGTCCTCTGCTTCGACGACGCCGCTCAGAATCTCCGTCTTCGCGTTGACGTCGAGCAGATCGACGCCCTCGAGTGAGTCGTCCCAGACGCGGACGGCACGGTCGGCACCCTTGGCGAGCGCCTGACGGATAGTTTGTTCGCACTCTTCAGGGCCGATGGTGACCGTGACGACTTCGTCGGCGATGCCGTCCTCCTGAAGCTGGACGGCCTCTTCGATGGCGTAGTCATCCCACTCGTTGAGGTCGGCACCGAGGTACTGGCTGGCGATTTCAGTGCCCTCGATCTCGAACTCGTCTTCGACGGTCGCGACTTCTTTGACCGTAACGAGGATTTTCATCATCTATCACTGCTACGTCCGTACCGTAAACCTTTTCGAAACGGGCCGTCTCATGGATCGCGTTTATTTACCATTCTTCGCATACTTTCTCGTTTTCCATTACGCAACTGCCAGATATGCCGGCAAAATATTACCAGCGTTTTATTTGAGCGGCTGTTCGATCTTCGAGACGGAAACGGTTTAACGACGCCACTGGTAGTACGCCGTATGGCAGACTGTCCGCTTGCCGACGACTGTCCGAGCTTTTCTGAACGGATCTCTGGAATGGGGTGTCAACACTACGGTGATCGAGGCGGCAAAGAGTGGTGTAACCACTACAGCCAGCCGATCAACGACCTCAAAACCCAGCCCGTCAAACAGGGCGAGGAGGTCGTCGTCGACGTCGTCGACATGCACGAAAGCGGGGCCGGCGTCGGCCGAACCGAGGACGGGTTCATCGTGATGGTCGACGGCGTCCTCCCGGAGGCCCGTGCTCGCGTCGAAATCGTCCGCGTTCACAGCAACCACGCGCGTGCAGAAGAACTCGAGTTGCTGCCGATGGAGTCGGACGAGGACGATGACGACGCGGCTTCGGACAGCAACGACGATGCCGCTGCGGCCAGCGATAACGACGAGGCCGACGACGAGGACGAGACGGGCACGAAACAGCAGCGCGAACGACTCGGCAGTCGCGATAACTTCTGGGGCTCGTAGTCCGACTCGAGTGCCTTCCCGCCGAGTGGACAGTCAGCGGAGCACTCTCGATGGATCGCCCGTTTCGCTCCGACGAGGCGCGGATTTTGGATTCCTTCACCTGCGAACTGCTACCGGACCGATACGGCGCATGCGCTCGTCCCTCTCGCAACAGTTTTCGCAGTTGATGTGCGGTATACTCTCATGGAGCGAATTTCCCTGTCTAATTCGGCGTTCGAAGGCGACAACAATGCGTACCTCTTCGCGGACGGGGCAGAGACGGTACTGATCGATACCGGCGACTGGATGGAGACGACCCGCGAGCAACTCGAGGCGGCGTTCGACGAGCGAGGTCTCGGTCTGGCCGACGTCGATCGGATCTTTCTCACGCACTGGCACGGCGACCACACCGGCCTGGCCGGAACGATTCAGGTCGAAAGCGACGCAGAGGTCTGCGTTCACGCCGCCGACGCGGCGCTCGTGGCGGGGGACGAGGACGCGTGGGCGGAGCTACACGAGTTACAGGAGCGGTATTTCGAACAGTGGGGGATGCCCGAGGACAAACGGGCGGTGCTGCTCGAGTTCATGGCCGACGGAGAGGCGACGACGGAGTCCCCGAGCGTGACTCCGTTCGAGGACGGCGACTCGTTCTCGGTCAACGGGACCGAACTCGAGGTCGTCCACGCTTCGGGTCACGCCGCCGGACTCTGCATGTTCGAACTCTCGGGCGGTAGGGGCGATGCCCCCCGAGAGGTCGTCTCGGGCGACGCCTTGCTTCCGGTGTACACCCCGAACGTCGGCGGCGCGGACGTCCGCGTCGACAACCCGCTCGAGAAGTATCTCCGGGCGCTCCGGCGGATCGTCGACGCCGACTACGACCGGGCGTGGCCGGGCCACCGCGACCCGATCGACGATCCGGCCGATCGGGCGCAGTACATCATCGACCACCACGAGGAACGGTCCTGGCGGGTGCTCGACGCGCTGGACCGAAAGGGGCCCTGCGACACCTGGACGGTCAGCGACGACCTGTTCGGCGACCTCGAGAGCATCCACATTCTTCACGGCCCCGGTGAGTCCTACGCCCACCTCGAGCACTTGGAACGGGCGGGAACCGTCGTCCGTGACGGGGCGACGTATCGGCTCGCCGCCGGCGTCGTCGACGAACTCGCCGCGATGGACGAGAAGCGGTGGGAACTCGAATACTGAATCGCGGCCGTCTTCGCTTCCGTTCTACGATCTTCGTCCTGTGACTCGCTCGAGGCGAGGTCCGCCCGTCACGTCACGGACCGACGGACCGTTCGACGCGTCTCCACTAGCGATGAACGACGACGACGGTGCAGCGGGCCGTACGCAACCGGTTTCCCTCCCGCGAGATGGAACCGGGCTCGAGACCGGACCGGCGAAGCTTTGATCCCGTCGCCGTCTTAGCTACTCGTATGAGCGCACGCGACACCGAAGCCGATCGGGAGCGGAGGCGGTCGCCGTGATCGACGAGGTAGAGGAGTTACTCGCGGAAATCGGATTCGAGCCGGAGACGAGCGTGCTGACCTACCGACAGGCGCAGGTCCTCACGTTGCGCGAACGCGGCGTGTCACAGGCCGACATCGCCGAGTCACTCGGCACCTCGAGGGCGAACGTCTCCTCGGTCGAGTCGAGCGCGCGCGAGAATCTCGAGAAGGCTCGCGAGACGGTCGCCTTCGCGGAGGCGCTCCGGGCCCCGGTTCGCGTCCGCGTCCCCGCCGGAACCGACCTCTACGACGTTCCACAGCTCGTCTACGAGGCCTGCGACGAGAAGGGCGTCAAGGTCGATCACACCGCACCGGACCTGATGAAGGTCGTAAGTGACGCCGCGGGCCGTGCGGTCTCCGGTCGCGAGGTCGCAATGCCGCTGATCGTCGGGGTTACCTCCGACGGGATGGTTCGCGTGCGCCACCAGGAGTAACGACCCGTACCGACTCTCTCACAACGCCCGCTATCGGATCGGCAGACCGAAAGGCGACGGTCGCGTACGCGAGAGCGATGACGTCCGACCTGCCGGAGTCGTTGGCCGAGTCGTGGCAACCGATCGGAACACGTACCGCTGAATCGAGCGTGTTGCTCGCCTCGGTCACCGCCGAGACGACGCTGTACGAACCGATCGACCGGGCCGAGCGACTCTCGGCGATCTCCGCGAGTGAGATCCCGATCCGTTCGCTGTTCGCGGTCACGATGACGGTTTCTCCGTCCCTCTCGGACCTCGGCATCTCGCCGGGGTCGTTTTTCTCGACGGCAGCGCCGAAAGCGAAGGCCCAGTTCGTCGACACCCTCGAGAGCGAGGGGGTAACCGTCGAGGGGACGCGGAACACGCTCGAGTTCGAGGCGACGAACGGAGCGGCGGGCGCGTGGTTCGTACTCGACGCGGGTTTTCCCGTCGAGTCCGAACTGACGGCGTCCGGCGGCGACCGGCTCGACGCGGAGGCCCACGTCGCCGTCTGGCCGACCGAAACGAGCTACGGAATGGCCGGGGGAACGCTGCCGCTCGAGGACTGTGCTCCCGTCGCTGACGGGGACGGGACGACGGATGCGGACGAACCGAGAGTCGGCCTCGACGCCGATCCGGAGCGTGACCGGGAGACGATCGCGGACTTGATTCGGACGGTCGATATCGGTACCGGTCACGACGCTGTCGAATGACGGACGACAGTCGTAACGGCCGCTGATCGCGCTCGTGCGTTCGAAAGACCGCGTTACCCACTACGTTTATTGAGACCGACTCTCAGGGTACCCATATGGGAGATGAGCGTCGAGCGAGTGAGACCGAACCCGAGGCGACGGTCGATCGGTGCGTCGATCCCGAGAGCGCGTTCGACCGCGTCTACGACGCCGTCTACACGCTCGACGCTGAACTGCAGTATACGTCCGTCAACGATCGAGTCAGGGCCCTACTCGAGCGGTCTGCCGGCGACGAAACTGACGGAGCCACCGAACCCGATCGAGCCGATGGATCCGCGTCGCTCGAGTCCGTGATCGAGGGCCTCGAGTCGCTCTTTCGCGAGACGCACGAGTCCGCCCTCGAGCGCCAGCACCCGGTCACCGCCGTGGACCGTCACGAGCCCACCGGCCGCTGGCTCGAGGCGCGATGTTACCCCGACGAGTCGGGCGTGACGGTGGTCGTCTCCGACGTCACCGAGCGCAAACGGCGCAAACGACGGCTCGAAGAGGAAAACAGACGGCTCCGGTCGATCTTCGAAGACGCACACGACGCGATCCTCGTCGCCGATGATGACGAGATATCCGCCGCCAACCCGGCCGCAAGCGAGTTGATCGGTCTCGAGCGATCGGAACTGCGCGGCCGCTCGCTCGCGGAGTTCATCCACGACGATCACGACCTCGAATCGGCCTGGGAGGAGTTCCTCGAGCGGGGACGGCTTCGCGGCTCGTTCTCGCTGGTCCGGCCGGACGGGACGGAACGCGTCGTCGAGTACAACTCCGTCGCCGACGTGTTGCCCGGCGTACATCTCTCGATCCTGCGGGACGTCACCGACGCCCGACAGCGCGAACGGCAACTCGAACACCACCGCGAACGGCTGGCCGCGCTCGATCACGTCAACGGTGTCGTCCGCGAGATCAACGATGCGATCGTCAACGGCTCGACGCGGGACCACCTCGAGCGAGCCACGTGCGAGTCGTTGGCAGACTCGCCGTCCTACGAGTTCGCGTTCATCGCGGACGTCGATACCAAGACGAACACGGTCTCTCACCGCGTCGAAGCGGGGGTCGACGGCTACGTCGAGTCGATCCCGCTCTCGATAGATTCCGACGATTCGGCCGGGCGCGGTCCGGCGGGTACGGCCATCCGAACCGAGACGATACAGGTCTCGAACGACGTGCTCGAGGACCCGTCGTTCGAGCCCTGGCACGAGGACGCCCGCGAGCACGGCTACAGGTCGGCCGCGGCGATTCCGATCACGCACGATAGCGTCCTGTACGGCGTTCTCGGCGTCACGAGTGCGCGCCGAAACGCGTTCACGGACGAGGAACGAGACGTCGTCGGCCAACTCGGCGAAATTCTGGGGCACGCGATCGCCGCCCTCGAGCGCAAACGCGTGTTGCTCGGCGACGACGTGATCGAACTCGAACTCGTCATCGACGACGCCGTCGAGATGTTCGACGCGCCCTCGATGACCGGTCATTCGGTCTGGTTCGATCGCGTCATCCGGATCGACGACGAGCGCTATCTCGAGTACGGAACGACGGACGCCGAGACCCTTCCACTGGTCGAGGAACTCGTCGAGTGTGTCCCCCACTGGAACGAGGTGACGGTGATCGATCGGTCGGCCGGCGACGTGACGTTCGAACTGTCCATCACCGACCCACCGATGTTCGGCGTCGTCGACGCCTACGGCGGCTACGTCGAGGCGGCCGCCATCCACGACGGCGAGTACACTACGACGGTCCACTTCCCCACCGGGACCGACATCCGTGCCGTCGTAGACGAGATCGTGGACGTCTACTCCGGTACGCGGACCGTCGCCCGGAGACAGATTTCCACCTCGAGCGAATCGATCGACCGACTCCAGAATCGCCTGGCGGAGGCGTTGACCGATCGCCAGCGAACGGCCCTCGAGACGGCCTACTACGGCGGCTACTTCGAGTGGCCCCGGCACAGTTCGGGCGAGGAGGTCGCGGCCGCGATGGAGGTGACGCCGGCGACGTTTCACGAACACCTTCGAGCGGCCCAGAAGAAACTCGTCGGAGCGATCCTCGACGAGCCCGATGGTACCACCTGAAACTGTGTTCACAGCCATCGCACACCCATCGCACGGCTATCGTACCCGTCGTGCGAGGGGATGTGCGACCTCGGCCACTCGATCCGCGATTCGAACGGGCGAACCGGCCGACGGGACCGTTCCGTAATTACCTACCCCGCGAACTCGGCCACCGCGTCGACCAGAATGCGGGTTACCTCGACGACCTCGTCGGTGTAGACGAACTCGCCAGCACCGTGAATGTTCTCGCCGTCCGGGCCGACGATCACCGTCGGGAGGCCCGCGCGGTGGCCGAAGTAGTTGAAGTCGCCCACGCTCGAGAAGTACCCGATCGCGGGAGGTCGTCCCGCGACCGACTCGGCGGCCGTCCGCAAGGAACGCACTAGCGGGTGATTCTCGTCAGTGACGTACGGTCCGTAGCGAACGTCTGTCGCGGGTGCCTCGCGGAACCCGACTTCGACCGCCGAGTCGAGACCGAGATCGGCGACGACGCGCTCGGCGTCGGCCAGCACGGAGTCGGCGTCCTCGCCGATCACCACGTGGCGGTCGACCAACAGGCGACAGCGCTCGGGGACCGAGAGCGTCTCCCCACCGCCTTCGATCGATAGCGGACAGACAGAGCCGTCGCCAAGTTTCGGATGCGAGCCGACGTCCATCGCCGCGAGCGCGCCGGCCAGCGCGCCGGCGTCGACCACCGCGTTCCGTCCTCGTTCGGGCTGCGAGCCGTGGGCTGCGCGTCCCCGAACCGTGATGTCGTAGAGAAATCGTCCGCGCGCCCCGAGCAACAGCGCCGGATTCTCGAGTTCCGACTGGGCGAGGATCGGGCCGGGCTCGGTAACGATGGCCGCGTCGCACTCGTCCGTGATACCGTCCCTGAGCAGCTGATTCGCGCCGAGCCCGTAGGGGCCTTCCTCGTCGACGACCGCCGCGAGGACGACGTCGCCTCGAAGCTCGAGGTCCGCGAGCGCCCGGAACGCGACGAGCACCGCCGCGAGCCCGCCTTTCATGTCGCAAGCGCCCTGCCCGTAGCACTTCCCGTCCTCGAGCCGTCCCGAGAGCGGGTCCTCGTCCCACCCCTCGACCAACTGGACCGTGTCGACGTGGGCGTTCAACAGCAGCGTCGGGGCGTCGGGATCCGTGCCTTCGAGCCGCGCGAGGACGTTGTTCCCCTCGTAGCCGGTGATCTCGGGCTCGCTCACCGGCTGGTACTCCGGGTCGAGTCCCTCCTGCTCGAGCCAGTCGTAGACGAACTCGACGATTTCTGCCTCCTCGAAGTACGGACTCCGTATCCGGACGAGATCCTGTAGCAACGCGATCGTCTCGTCGTGGTCGATACCGTCTGCCGGGGTGTGAGAGCGTTTGCTCATGGTGTGCGTGTTCGGTCGCTCGCGTTAATCGTCTGCGGGTGTTCCGTCGTCGGCCACCGTCGGTTCGTCGGCGATCGCGGGACTGTACTCGTCGGTCGGGACGCCCGGCAGCGTATCGAGGATCGCGTCGACGTCCGTGTCGGAGCGCTTGCCTCTGTACCAGTACGCGCCGAATACGACGAGCCCGATCGCGAGCCACGGGACGTAGACCGTCATCGATCCCTGGTAGGCCTGGGACAGCAAGAGCACGCAGCCGCCGAGCCCGAGCAGCCCCGGAACGAAGATCCACCTGCCGGGATCGAAGGCCGCTTCTTCGCGCATCGCCGGCCGCTCGAGGTAGAGGTACATCGCCGTGAACGACGTCGCCCCGTAGGCGATCAGGTAGCTGAACGTCGCGATTGCGATCACCTGGTCCAGCCCGCCCGTCCAGAAGGTCAGGCCGACCGAGACCGCAAACAGGGTGAACAGCGACCAGTGGGGCGTCCGCCAGCGCTCGTTGACCTCCGAAAACCGCGTCGAGAACACCTCGTCCCAGGCCCAACAGTACGGCAGTTTGATCCCCGCGGCCATCACGGCGTGGACGCTCGAGGCGGTCGCCAGCAGTCCGCCGATGCCGACGATGGCGGTCGCGTTCACCGGAAGGAACGTCTCCGCGGCGGTCGAGAGCGGCCGGTCAGAGCCCGCGAGGACGGTGTAGTCCCCGACGACGCCGTAGATAACCGCGGCGGTCCACATGTAGAGGGCGATGAGGATGAGCGTCCCGCCGGCCATCGCGAGCGGCAGATTTCTCGAGGGGTTCTTGACCTCGGCGCCGATCTCGCCCGCGACGGCGATCCCGATGTAGGCGTAGAACAGCGGGACGGCGGCCGCGAGCGCGCCGTCGAACCCGCCGGTGAAGAACGGCGTGTAGTTGCCGGCCTCGACGGTGAACGTTCCCGGAACGACAAGCACCAGTATCGAGACGATCAGCAGGATGAAGATGATGTTCTGTGAGATGCTGTATCTGCGGGCTCCGAGCATGTTCACGGCGAACAGGACGGTGATCAGGACGATCCCGGCCCACTGCGGGTCGACGCCGGGGTAAAACACCTGCAGGTAGCTGCCGAACCCGAGCGCGAGCACGGAGACGGCAGCCATGTACCCCAGCCAGAGCGACCACGTCGCGACGAACCCGAACAGGCGGTTGCGAAACACTCGCGTGACGTACGAGTACGTCGATCCGGCCGCGGGAAAGATCGTCGCCAGCCAGCTGTAGTTGATCGCGATGGCCATCGCGATCACTCCCGACAGCGCGATGATCAGGATGACGCTGGGTCCCGTCGTCGAACTGGCCGTCCCGAGCGTGACGAACAGCCCGGCCCCGAGCGTCCCGGCGACGACGGTGGCGATCGCGCCGAGGGGACCGATATCGCGGGCGAGGCTTCGATCCGATTCTGTGGCATCTGGTCCCATGACTGTTAGTACCATGAATTCGCCGGAAATCAACCCCCTCCCTAGATAGCGAGGGGTGAGCGTCGACGGTCGCGTCCCGGTCACACCGCGCCGGGATCGAGGAGTTTCGATTCGGCTTTTCGGAGGTGCTCGAGCAGCGTCGCCTCGGCGATGTCGAGTTCCGCGGCGAGGTCGGCCGCCGTCGTTTCGCGTGGCCAGCGGTAGTATCCCCTGGTGCGCGCGAGTTCGAACACCTCGCGCTGTCGCTCGGACAGGCAGTCGGTCCGGAACACGCCGTTCGTCACCCCCTCGTGGAGCGATCGTACCGTCTCGACCTCGACGGTCGCCGATTTCTCCTCGCGGATCTCGTCGAGGCGATCGGCGATCGTCGCCCGATCCTCGTGGATGACGACCGTCCAGTACTCGCGGCCGTCGGTCATCCGGACGGGTTCGTCGGGAATGAACCCCCGCGAGACGAGCGCGTCGTTGATGCTGTTCGTCAGTTCGTACTGCACGACGAGCCCGGTCGTCGCGTTCTCGGGATCGGGCGTCCCGACGTCGGTGGCGTAGTGCTGGTCGGCCTCCCGCACCTCGTCGGTCAACGGCGACGCCTCGATGGCCGCGAGGAGTTCCTCCAGATCGTCGACCGATCGGCCGTACGCGGTGAATCGGCCGGTGGCCTTTCCGTCGATGGCGTACACGCCGTGTCCGAGCAACCCGCCCGGCGCGCCGTCGGTGACCTCGAGCGTCCAGCACTCCGGGTGCCAGATGTCGAGTTGCAACCGTGATCCCTCGACGTGCTCGTCGACGCTCGGAAAGCGAGTCACCATAGGTGGCGCTACGGGAGACGGCGATAAATAAACACCAGACCGTAGACCGGCGTTTCGGGCGTCGAATCGTCCGAGCGCCCGCCCGCCGAGATGTGAACACGTTCACGAGTCGGCCCACCGAGACCCCCGAATCGGCCCGCCGCGGTCTCTTCGAGTTCGATCGTGGACCGCTTCGGTTCTCTCGATCTCCGGATCCGTCGGTTCTCGCGACGTCCGAAGCGGCGCGCGGACGGCGATGCCGTCCGCCCGAACGGTCGCGAGACTGGCAGTTTTTATAACTACCGACCCGCTGTACCACGTATGCAAACCCACATCGTCCCGGTCGGTTTCGATTACGACCGGCTGATCGCGCCGCTGGTGCGCGATCAGATCGACGTCGACAGCGTCATCCTCCTCGAGGGTGCCGTCGGGAGCGAAGCCAACGTCGAGTACTCCAGACACCTCTCGGAGAAACTCGAGACCGACTTCCGGAACCTGCTGGGGGCGAGTACGGAGCGATTCGTCCTCGAGGACGTCTACGACTACGACGCGGCCTTCGAGCAGGCCTACGATCTGATCACCGCCGAACTCGACCGGGGCAACGAGGTCTGGGTGAACGTCGCCGCGATGCCGCGAACCGTCAGTTTCGCGTTCGCCAACGCCGCCCACTCCCTGATGGTCGAGCGCCAGGAGGACCGCGAGGGCATCCACACCTACTACACCGCCCCCGAGAAGTACCTCGAGACGGAACTCGCCGAGGAACTGCGCGAACAGATCGAGTTGCTCGAGGACCTCGGCGCGCAGGAAGCGACCATCGACGGCGATCGGATCGACGCTCGCCTCGAGAGCGCGCGGGATCTCCTCTCGGAGTTCGACGAGCGCGGAACGACGATCGGCGCGAAGGAGATCGACGGCCGTCACATCGTCGAGTTACCGGTCGCCACGTTCTCGAACGTCAAGCCGTTCGAGGAACTCATCCTCTACAAACTCGGCGAGGACGGCGAGTTCGACTCGGTCTCGGAACTCGCCGAGGCGCTCGCCCGCGAGTTGAACGAGGAGTACACCGACAGCTTTCGCTCGAAAGTCATCTACAACGTCGATCGGCTGGGTCCCGGCGGCAAGGGGTACATCGAACGCGAGGAACACGGCAAATCCTATCGAACCAGACTCTCGCGGATCGGCGAACTGTGGGTGCGGGCGCACTCCGACAGCAGTTCCGACGCCCAGTACTGAGCGCGGTCGCGAAACCGGCGGTCGGTCTCGGTCGGCTTCGATTCGCCGGCGCGGCGATGGGGGCTACGATCCGTCACGGTCACGATACCTCAAGTAGATCGACGACGAAGGACGTGATACGGTACCAATCCACCGATGACTGCAATCGATATCAACTGCGACATGGGAGAGAGTTTCGGCAACTGGACGATGGGGCGCGATAGCGAGGTGATGCCCTACATCACTTCCGCGAATATCGCCGGCGGCTACCACGCGGGCGACCCGCACGTCATGCGCGAGACCGTCGAACTCGCAGCGGAACACGACGTGGGGATCGGAATCCATCCCGGTCTCCCGGACAAGATGGGGTTCGGCCGCCGGACGATGGACGCGACGCCCGAGGAAGTACGCGACTACGTCGTCTACCAGTTGGGCGCGTTGACGGCCTTTGCAAAGCGCCACGGGGCGACCGTCCAGCACGTCAAACCCCACGGCGCGATGTACTCGATGCTCTCCGAGAGCGAGGCGCACTCCCGCGCCGTCATGGAGGGCATCCTCGAGGTCGACCCCGACCTCGTCTACCTGGCGACCGACATGAACATCTACGAGGTCGCCCAAGAGTACGACGAGCTAGACGCCGTCTTCGAGGGCTACGTCGACCTCGACTACAACCCTGACCGAACCCTGATCGTCGAGAAATCGGTCGAGCCGAAAGATCCCGACCTGGTCGCGGATCGCGTCGTCTCCATCGCAACCCGCGGCGAGGTCGAGGCCGTCGACGGAACGACGATCGACGTCCCCGCGTCGTCGATCTGTATCCACGGCGACGGCCCGAATTCGGTCGAACTGCTCGAGACGATCCACGACCGACTCGAGGCGGAGAGGATCGAACTGGCTCGGTTGGACGAACTGGTCTGATTCGCCCCTCGAATCGTCACCCTCGCCGTGCGGTCAGGGTTCGTCCAGCCCCTCGAACTGCTCGTCGAGGTACTTCGTCGTGTGCTCGCTGTCGACGAACGCGTCGTCCTCGAGCACCGCGAGGTGGAACGGGATCGTCGTCGAGATACCCTCGATCTCCGTCTCCTCGAGGACGCGCTCGCTGCGTTCGAGCGTTTCCCTTCGGTCCTGTCCAGTGACGATGAACTTCCCGACGAGCGAGTCGTAGAACGGGCTGATCCTGTCGCCCTGGTCGACGCCGTCGTCGACGCGGACGCCCATCCCCGTGGGGGGTCGATAGGTCTCGAGGGTACCCGGCGTCGGCGAAAAGTCGTTGAACGGATCCTCGGCGTTGATGCGGAACTCCATCGCCGCACCTCGGGGGTCGACCGCGGACTGCTCGAACGACAGCTCCTCGCCCGCGGCCACGCGGAACTGTTCCTTGACGATGTCGATGCCCGTCACCGCCTCGGTGATCGTGTGTTCGACCTGAATCCGGGCGTTCACCTCGAGGAAGTAGAACTCGCCGTCCTCGTAGAGGAACTCCACGGTTCCGGCGTTGCTGTAGCCGGCTTCGCCGACGCCGGATCGGGCGGCTTCACAGAGCTCCTCCCGCGTCTCCTCGTCGAGCACCGGCGACGGCGTCTCTTCGATGAGTTTCTGCTGGCGACGCTGGACGGAGCAGTCGCGTTCGTAGAGGTGGCGCACGTTGCCGTGGGTGTCGCCGATGACCTGCACCTCGATGTGTCGCGGGTTCTTGAGGAAGCGTTCGACGTAGACGGCGTCGTTGTCGAAGTACGCCTCGCCCTCGCGTTTGGCGTTTTTGAAGGCTTCCTCGGCTTCTTCGGGACCAGCGACGACTTTCAGCCCGCGACCGCCGCCGCCGCCGTCGGCCTTGATCGCGACCGGGTAGCCGTGTTCGTCGCCGAAGGCTTGCACCTGCGACGGATCGTCGACCGGCTCGTCCGTCCCGGGAACGATCGGAACGCCGGCCTCGTCCATGATGGCCCGCGCCTTGGTCTTCTCGCCGAAGTCGGCCATCGCGTCCGCCGGCGGCCCGACCCAGATGAACTCGGAGTCTTCGACCCGGCGGGCGAACGATTCGCTCTCCGCGAGGAATCCGTAGCCCGGGTGGATCGCGTCGGCCCCGGTTTCGGTCGCCGCCTCCAGCAGCGACTCCTGGTCGAGATAGCTCTTGCCGGCGACGGAGGAGCCGACGTGCGCGGCTTCGTCGGCGCGCCGGACGTGCTTGGCCGTCTCGTCGGCGTCGCTGTAGACGGCTACGGTTTCGATTCCGAGTTCGGTCGCCGCTTGCATCACGCGAACCGCGATTTCGCCTCGATTCGCAACGAGTACTTTGTTGATCATCTATTGGAAGTTCGGACTACAGGGAGTTCTGAATGCGCTCGAGGCGGTCGTCTCGCTCGCGACGGATCTCGAGCGCTTCCTCGACGTCGACGGCGTTGAAGTCTACGGTGCTGTGGGTTCGACACTGCGAGAGCGCGCCGCGGTCGGGACTCACGACGGTTCCGACGGTCGCGTAGCCGCCGCCGGTCACGGCGTCTCGCATCAGGATGATCGGCTGGCCGGCCATCTGGATGGAGCCGACGGGGTAGCCGAGGTCGACGACGTTGGTGACGTCGGTTCCGGCACCGAAGGGCTGCTCGCGCTCTTCGAACATGTCGGTGATGTCGGGCCCTTCGAACCGGTAGCCGACCCGGTCGGCCTCGTCGGAAACCTTCCAGTCGGCGTCGAGGAACCGCTGTCGGCCCTCGTCGGTGAGGCGATAGTCACAGAGCCCCATCACGACGTTGATCTCGTTGGTCGAGTAATCCGGTCGGTCCGCCTCGTCGATCGAGGTGCCGACCATCGCGTCGGCGTCCCCCGCCGGCTCGCCGGTCGGCAGTTCGTCGCCCGCCTCGAGCGAGCGGCCCTCGTGGCCGCCGATGCCGATCAGGGTGTACGTCGACCGGCTCCCCATCACCGGCTCGATATCGATGCCGCCGGCGACGGCGAGGTACGTTCGCGCGCCCTCCGTCGCGAACTCGAAACTGAGCGTGTCGCCGGCCTCGGCTCGGACGGCCGTCCACGTCGGGATCGGCTCGTTCTCGAGCGACGGCTCCATGTCCGCGCCGGTGACGGCGAAGACGGCGTCGTCCTCGAACTCGACGTCCGCACCCATGTAGGTCATCTCGAGCGTCGCGTCGGATTCGTCGTTGCCGACGAGCCAGTTGCCGACTTTGTGGGCGAACTGGTCCATCGCGCCGGAGGGTGGCATGCCGATGTGGTAGTGGCCGTAGCGGCCGGTGTCCTGAACGGTCGTGACGAGTCCGCCGTCGAGAATTCGCATCACTCGAGCACCTCCAGAAGCTTCGCGTTGTACCCGCGTGGATCCTCGAAAAACGCCTGGGGCTCGAAGTCGACTCGATCGTAGTTGTACTCGTAGCTGCCGTCTTCGACCGCCTCGCGGATCGAATCGTACTCCTCGCGGTCGATCCGGCGGAAGTTGAGGATGTCTCCCGGGTTCGGGAGCACCATCGATTCCTCGAAGGCCGACAGCTCCTGATCGACGTCGAGTACTTCGACGGGCGTTCGACCGTAGAGCTGGTAGCCGCCGGCCCCGGGGACGGGGTAGATGGCGGTGAACGCGCCGCCGAATCCGATCGCGCGACTCGGCGTCGCCGTCCGCGGCTGTTCGTACTTCGGCACCTCGATCTGCTCGTCTCGAGGGACCATCTGGAAACAGAACGGCAGTCCGGGGACGAACCCGATCATCGTCACCATGTGCGGCGCACCGGCGTGGTGGTCGATGAACGCCTCGACGGAGTCGAAGCCGTTGATCTCTGCGGAGTACTCGAGGTCCGTCGAATCCGGGTCCTGGTGGCGCTCCCGGAAGTCCATCAGGGTCTCGTGGGTCCACGGATCGTCGTAGAAGACGGGGATGTCGAACACCCGCGCCTCCCACTGGTAGTCGGAGACGTCGATCTCGTCCTCGAGCGATCGCAACTCTTCGATCAGTTCGTCCGGATGCAACACGCCCGGATCGAACTGGATCAGGTAGGAGGCGTTCGACGGCGCGACCTCGATCAGTCCCTCGAGACTGTTCCGGCGGATCTCCTGTGTCATCGCCTGTGCCTTGAAGTTCGCGTCGAAGCTCATCGCCTCGTCGAGTTCGACGAACACCCAGTCGTCACCGCCGTATTCGTACCGCGGAGACGGAAGCTCCTGTCTCGTTATCGTTCGGTCACTCATCCTACCGTGTAGGAGAACGGTTACCACTGTATAGATGCCGACTAGAGTAGGATAGGATACACACTAAGATAATTACATCTTCTCGTAAACAATGCGGGTTGCGAGAGTTTACAATGATGTAGGGAGTGGTATAGCTTTGTCAAAACCTATATGCTCAGGGGTCGTACTTACTGGTAAGATTTCGTAAATGACGACAGAACACATCCAATCGCCGATGCCCGGCGTCTTCTACACGCGACCGGACCCGGACGAAGCGACGTTCGCCGACGAAGGTGACGAGGTCTCCGAGGGAGACGTCATCGGACTGGTCGGCGTCATGAAGAACTTCCACGATATCACGGCGCCGGCCGACGGCACGATCACCGAATTCCTCGCGGAAAACGAACAGGAAGTCGACGCCGGCGACGACCTGCTGGTTCTCGAGACCAACTAACGCCGTCTGGCATCGTCGACCGACGGCGAACACCGTCGGTGCAAACTCCGTTGAACTCCACCGCGAGCCGAAGTCGCGCGAGGTCGTTGCGAGTACCGTCTGCACGTAGAGGGTGTCGGTCAGTTTCGGGGGACACGTGACCGGCAGATACATGCCGGTCGTGACTGTAGTGTCAGACCAATTTGATGATGAAGTCCTGGCAGCTCTACGCCGTCGGCTACGGACTGGCACTACTCGGGAGTCTGGTGGTCGTCGCCAGCCTCGTACTCGCCGGGTTAGTGGCCTACACCATTCTCGTGCTCCCGGCGACGTTCGTCTTGGTGAACGGGCTCGTCAGCATCCACACGAGGGAGGATCTCGATCGGAAGCATTCGTTGGCCTACCGCGTCGGCAACTGGGGCGGTGCCGTCATTACGGTCGCTCTCGGTTTCCTGATGCTCGCAGTCGGTATCGTGTCCTTCAATACCTTCGTGTGACGCCTCTCTCGACGGCTTTCGCGGGGAGGACGTAACGGTCCGTGCCGTGATTGGCGAGGGCGAACACCGCCGGTTCGTCGTTCTCCCGGGATCCTCGTCCCCGCGTGGACTCCTCCGAAGAACGACGACGATCGGTTACTGATCGACGTCCAGTACGTCGTACAACGCCCGCTCGGTGTCGATCGTCAGCAGGTGCTCGCGGTACTCGGCGCTCGCTCGGACGTCCGAGACGAACGCGTCGGCCTCCAGCGTGGTGCCGGCCTCGGCTGCCGCCGCAGTGATCGTCTCCTCGGAGACTGCACTCCCCTCGAGTTCGTCCTCGACGGCCGGCAGTCTCGAGGGCGTCGTCGTCGCGCCGGTGACGGCAGCCCGGGCTGCCTCGATCGTTTCGTCGTCGATTTGGAGCCAGACGCCGACGCCGACCATCGCGTAGCCCGAGAGCGGATCGCGGCGCTTGCGGTAGCCGCTTACGGCGTCGTCGTCGGTCGGAATCCGGACCGCAGTAACGATCTCGTCGTCGGCGACCGCCGTCTCGAACGGCCCCTCGAAGAGATCGGTCGCGTCGATCGTTCGCTCGCCGTCCGGACCGCGGACCTCGAGCGAGCCCTCGAGCGCGAGGAGGGCGGCCGGCGGATCCGAGCGCGCGTCTCCGTGGGCGAGGTTCCCGCCGATCGTGCCGCCGTTTCGCACCTGCGGATCCCCTAACTCGGACGCGGCGTCGGCGAGCGCCGTCGCGTGTTCGTGGACGAGTTCCGATTCGGCGATCTCGGCGTGAGTCGCGAGCGCGCCGACCGAAATGCTGTCACCGTCACCGCCGCTATCGCCGTCCGACGATTCGATCGTGTCGAGCCCGCTCACCCGCCCGATGTCGACGAGCGCCGGCGGCGACTCGTCGCCGGTCTTCATCCGCGGCAGCAGGCCGTGGGCTCCGGCGATCAGTTCGGCACCGTCGTGGTCGCCGAGCAGTTCGAGCGCGCTATCCACGCTGTCGGCGCGGTAGTACTCGAAGTCGTTCGTGTACATCAGCGATCACCCTCCGTGGCCCGCCAGACCGACTCCGGCGTGATCGGCATGTCGAGGTGCTCGACGCCGAAGGGCTCGAGCGCGTCCGCGACGGCCGACACCACGGTCGGCGTCGCCGCGATGGTCGCCGACTCGCCGACGCCTTTCACCCCGATCGGGTTGTGCGGACTCGGCGTCACCGTGTTGTCCGTCTCGAAGTCGGGCAACTGCGTCGCGTGCGGGACAGCATACTCGTCCATCCGCCGGGTTCGGAGGTGGCCCTCGTCGTCGTAGGCCGCTCCCTCGTAGAGCGCGGCCCCGATTCCCTGTGCGATCCCGCCGTGGACCTGCCCCTCGACGATCATCGGATTGATGATCTCGCCGCAGTCGTCGACCGCGACGTAGCGTTCGATCTCGATCTCGCCCGTCTCGGGCTCGACCTCGACGACCGCAACGTGGGTGCCGAAGGGGTAGGTGAAGTTCTCCGGATCGTAGAAGTTGGTCTCCTCGAGACCCGGGTCCATCCCCTCGGGCAGGTCGTGGCCGAGGTAGGCTTCGTGAGCGATCGTCTGGATGTGCAGCGAGCGATCCGGCGCGCCGGCGACGTGGAACTCGCCCTCGTCGAACTCGATGTCGTCGACGCTCGCCTCGAGTTGGTGGGCGGCGATCCGGCGAGCCTTCTCCCGAACCTCGCGAGCGCCGCGGGCGATGGAGCCGCCGCCGACCGAGGCGCTGCGGCTGCCGTAGGTCCCCATCCCCTGCGGAATTCGATCCGTGTCGCCCTCGACGACCGTGACGTCGTCGACGGAGACGCCGAGTTCCTCCGCGGCGACCTGAGCGTAGGTCGTTCGGTGGCCCTGTCCCTGGTCGGCCGTTCCCGCGAGGACCGTCACCGATCCCGTCGAGTCGAAGCGAACGATCGAACTCTCCCAGCCGCCCGCCTGTGCGCCGAGATCGCCCGCCAGCCCCGAGGGCGAGAGGCCGGCCGATTCGATGAAGTTGCCGATCCCGATCCCGAGGTACCGTCCCTCGTCTCGAAGTTCGCGCTGGCGTTCGCGCAGCGCGTCGTAGTCGACGTGCTCGAGCGCCAGATCCATCGCGCGTTCGTACTCGCCGCTGTCGTAGACCAGCGCCGCCGCCGACTCGTACGGGAACTCGTCGGGTTGGACGAGATTCCGCCGTCGCAGTTCGGCCGGATCCATCTCGAGTTCCCGCGCGCCGACGTCGACGAGCCGTTCGATCACGTATATTCCCTCGGCCCGACCCGCGCCGCGATAGGCGTCGACGGGCGTCGTGTTCGTGAACGCGCCGACGACGCGGCAGTGGATGGCGGGGATCGTGTACTGGCCGGATAGCACGGTCGCGTACAGATACGATGGCGTCGCCGTCCCGAACTGCGAAAGCTGTGCGCCCAGTCCGGCGTGCGTCTCGACGCGAACCCCGCGGATCGTCCCGTCGTCGTCGAGGGCGATCTCGCCGGTCGTCACGTGGTCTCGGCCGTGACAGTCGGTCAGGTAGCTCTCCGAGCGCGTCGCCTGCCACTTCACCGGTCGACCGAGTTGCATCGAACACCAGGCCGTCACGGCCTCGTCCGGGTAGTGGTAGATCTTGCTCCCGAAGCCGCCGCCGACCTCGGGGGCGATCACCTGAATCTTGTTCTCCGGGAGCCCGAGCGTCCCCGCCGAGAGCAGCATTCGATGCAGGTGGGGGTTCTGGCTCGTCATCCAGAGGCGGAGTTTCCCCGTCGCCTCTTCCCAGTCGGCGAGGGCCGCCCGCGGCTCCATCGCGTTCGGAATGATGCGGGGCTGTCGCAGGTCGACGCTCGCGACCCGGTCGGCGTCGGCGAACGCCTCGTCGGTGGCGTCCGCGTCGCCGAGTTCGAAGTCGAAGGCCACGTTGTCCTCGGCTTCCTCGTGAACCGGCGGCACGTCTCGCTCGACGGCCTCGACGGGGTCCGTAACGTGCTCGAGCGGCTCGTACTCGACCGAAACGTGTTCGATGGCGTCGTGGGCCGCGTGTCGCGTCTCCGCGACGACGGCGGCGACGGCGGTTCCCTCGTGGCGGACCTTGTCCGTGGCGAGCATCCGATACTGCGGCTGGACGAGCCCGGGAAGGTCCCACGCGGTCGGAATCGTGTTCGGAACGCCGCTCTCGACGACGTCCTCGCCGGTGAATACGGCGATCACGCCGTCTATCGCTTCCGCGTCACTGGTATCTACGCCCTCGATGCGCGCGTGTGCGTGCTCGGACCGCCGGATCGCCAGGTGCGTCGTTCCTCGCAGGGAGATGTCGTCGGTGTACTCCCCGGAACCCGTCAGCAGCGGAACGTCCTCGCCGCGTTCGATCGCGGAACCGAAGGCTCCGCCGCTGTCGTCGCTGGATCCCCCGTCCGCTCTGACTTCGCCGACCGTCTCGGTCGGTCCGTCCGCATCCGCGTCGCTCATCGTTGCTCCCCCAACTGGTCGGCCGTGGCCTCGATCGCGTCGACGATGTTCTGGTAGCCGGTACACCGACAGAGGTTGCCCTCGATCGCCTCCCGAATCTCCTCGCGGCTTGGATCGTCGTTCTCCCGCAGGAAGGTGTCGGCGGACATGAGCATCCCCGGCGTACAGTAGCCACACTGGAGACCGTGGTGTTCCTGAAATCGTTCCTGCAGGGCCGAGAGGTCACCGTCGTCGGCGAGTCCCTCGACCGTCTCGATCTCCGCCCCGTCGGCCTGGACCGCCAGGCGGGTGCAGGATTTGATCGTCTCGCCGTTCTCCCTGACGGTACAGGCACCGCACCGACCCGTCTCACAACCGACGTTCGCACCGGTATAGCCGAGTTCGTCTCGAAGCGCCGAGACGAGCAACGTCCGCGGTTCGACGGTTAGCTCGTGTTGCGTTCCGTTGACCGTTACCGATATACTGTGTTCTGACATTCATTGACCTCGGAGTATGCGCCTCGAATTCCACGAGTATTGTTCCCAACTCTCGTGCCAGGAACTCACATGTGCTAGATACCAGATCGAGGTAAATAGCTTTGCCACCGGAGTTGCAGACAGTGACGCTCGGCAATATCTATCAGAACGTTGGTGGCTCCTCGAGTGAACGTTTACCGTCTGGAGCGCTTCGGAACGACACGAACCCAATGGATTCGAGAATCGGCGGCCCTCGGTGGACGATCCGCGGAACGACGCCCGCTCGTCGGAGCGCACCATGAGTGAGACGACCGCGACCCCGTTCGAGACGTTCACCGAGTCGGATCTCAGACGGCTCTTCGATCGCCAGGAGTACGTCGCCGAGGACGACATCGTGATCCCGGTGTTGCTCGCGCTCAGACTCGGGAAACCGCTGCTCATCGAGGGCGACCCCGGGAGCGGGAAGACGGAGTTGGGGAAGGTGCTGGCGGCGGGTCTCGAGACCGAACTGGTTCGGTTACAGTGTTACGAGGGACTGGCCGCCGAGAACACGCTCTACGAGTGGAACTACACGAAGCAACTCCTCTCGGTGCAGGCCGGAGAGCGCGGCGTCACCGACGATGGGTCGGTGTTCGACGAGGAGTACCTGCTCGAGCGACCGCTGCTCCGGGCGCTGTCGGGCGATCGCGACCGGCCCGCCGTCCTCCTCATCGACGAGGTGGACCGGGCCGATCAGGAGTTCGAGGCGCTGCTCCTCGAGTTCCTCTCCGATTTCCAGGTGACGGTGCCGGAACTGGGAACGGTCGAGGCGTCGGTGCCGCCGATCGTCCTCCTCACGTCGAACCGGACGCGGGGGTTGAGCGACGCGCTCAAGCGACGTTGTTTGTACCTCCACGTGGAGCCGCCGTCGTTCGAGAAGGAACGAGAGATCGTCCGGCGAAAGGCCCCGGAGCTGGACGGGCCGACGGCCGCGGAGATCTGCGGCGTCGTCCAGCGACTGCGCGAGGAACCGCTGTTGAAACAGCCCGGCATCGCGGAGACGCTCGACTGGTCCCGCGCGCTCCTCGCGCTCCGATCGGGGACCGACGACGACAGCGCTGCGACCGACGATGGCGATCCGGACACCGCGCTATCGCCGCAGTTGATCGATCGAACGCTCTCGTGTCTGCTGAAGGAGGTCGAAGACGTCTCTCGAATCGACGACGATCTGCTCGAGACCCTCGCTCGGGCGGCCAGCGACGCCCGAGAGCGGGCGGAGGCGCAGTGACTACCAACCCGGAGTCCGGCGGGCTCGATACCGTCCGCGACCACGTGATCGGCGAGATCGTGCGCTTTGCCGACGCGCTCCGTACCGAGGGCGCGGCCGTCCCGCCGACGGCGAGCAGTACGGCCGCTCGAGCCGTCGCGGAACTCCCCGACCCCGACGAGACGGCGGTCCGCGCCGCCCTCCGCACTGCGCTCGTCTCCCAGCGATCGGACCTCGACGCGTTCGAACGGCTCTTTCCGGCCTTCTGGGCTCGACTCACGGGCGATGGAAGCGACGAACCGTCCGCCGCCGACAGCACGGCGCAGCCCTTCGCAGTGCCGCAGTCCGGCGAACCGGATCGGGACGCGGGCGGCGGAAGCCCCGAGTCTCCGGAGCCACTCGAGCGGGCGGCATCCACGCAGTCGTCCGCAGCGGAATCGAGCGCGACTGCGGACGGAGACGACGAATCGAACTCCGAACGGGACGAGGGGCGCGTTTTTCGCGCGCTGTCGACCCGAACCGGTCGCTCCGAACCGGTCGCCGTCGACGACGTGACGCTACCCGAGGCGGACGTTCGCGAACCGCTCGAGCGAATCGGCCGGGCGCTGGGGCGAAAGCGGAGTCGACGCTTCGAAGACGCACCGGCGGGTGCCGCGTTGAACGTCCGTCGGACCCTCCGACGGAGTTTCGGGACCGGCGGCACCGTCCTCGAGTTCGAGCGACGGAGCTACGACCGGACGGCGGTGAACGCCGTCGTTCTCGTGGACGTCAGCCGGTCGGTCCTCGACAGCATCGATCGCGGATTCCTGCTGGGCGTGCTCCAGCGGATGCACGCCGACTGGCGATCGGTTCGAATATTCTTTTTCGATACCAGCCTGCGGGAGGTCACCGCGCAGTTCGACGAACCGACGTCGGACCGCGCGATCGCCGCCCTCGAGCGCGCCGAGACCGAGTGGGGCGGCGGGACCCGGATCGGCGACGCGATTTCGACCCTCCGGACCGACTACCCGGCGGCCGTCGATCGGGAGACGGCCGTCCTCGTGATCAGCGACGGCCTCGAGGTCGGGAAACTCGATCGGCTCGAGCGGGGGATGACCTGGCTCTCGACTCGAGCGGCGTCCGTTCTCTGGCTCAACCCGCTCGCGACCGACGCGGAATACGAACCGACGTGCCGGGGACTCGCGACCGCGTCCCCGTTCATCGACGGACTGTTCGGGTTTTCCCGATCGGACGATCTCGAGGAAATCGCCAGACAGCTCACGCTTCGCGGCGTTCACGGTCGGATCGGCCACGAGTATACCGTCGGCGCGGGTGTCCCGTAGGATCGGTCGCGGTAGTTCGGCCGTCGAGACGGGACGCGGATCGCTCGACTGACAGAAGGTATAATTGCGTGAGCGCCCAACACACGGTATGTCTTCTCGAGACTGGAGCGTTCCCGAAACGGCCGTTCTCAGTGCGATCTACGACGCCTGCCGGTCGGACCGGCGAGCGGTCCTTGCGACGATCGTCCGCGTGGAGGGGAGCGCCTACCGCCGACCGGGGACGAAAATGCTCATCGATAGCGACGGCGACGGCGTGGGGAGCCTCACCGCGGGCTGTCTCGAGGACGAGGTTCGGTCGCTGGCGACGGCCGTCCTCGAATCGGGCCAGTCCCGTATCGAACGATTCGACCTGAGCGGAGACGACGACGTGTGGGGCCTCGGAATCGGCTGTAACGGCGTGATAGACATCCTCCTCGAGCCGCTCACCGACGCGCTCGAGCCCGCGCTGAGCGCGTTCGCCGACGGCGAGAGCGGGACGGTCGTCACGGTCCTCGACAGCGAGACCGACGCGTTCGACCGCGGGGACCGCGCGTACTACCACGAGGGTGCCGGCGAGTTCCGCGAGTTGGTCGGGACGTGGCCGGACGACGTGACGACTCGACTCGAGGACGCCGTCTCGTCGCTCGCGACGACCGGGGACGCGGAAACGGTCACCGTCGACGTCGCCGGCTCGGCGGTGACGCTCTTCTGTGACGGGATCGCCGCGCCGCCGGAGCTGGTGGTCTTCGGATCGGGACACGACGTCGCGCCCGTCGTCGAACTGGCGACGCTGGCCGACTTCCGGGTAACCGTCGTCGGATTCCGGGGAGCCGTCACGACGGGCGAGAAGTTCCCGGACGCGGATCGCGTCGTCTCGGCGTCCCCCGCGGAAGTCCGCGACGTACTCGACCTGGACGAGCGGACGTACACCGTCGTGATGACCCACAACTTCGTCGACGACCGGATCGCCCTCGAGGAACTCGTGCAGTCGCCGGTGCCCTACATCGGGCTGATGGGACCCCACAAACGCTTCGAGGAGATGCTCGAGGCGTTCGACGAGGAGGACCGAGCGTTCACGCGGGCGGAGCTCTCGAGCGTCTACACGCCGATCGGGCTGGACCTGGGGGGCGGTGCGCCGTACCAGATCGCGATGAGCATCGTCTCGGAACTGCTCGCCGTCCACAATGACCGGTCGCCGGGCCACCTCAGGGACCGAGACGGCGCGCTCCACGACCGAATCGACGTCGCGCTCGGCGACCCGTCACAGCAGTAATCGGCGACTCGAGCGCCGCTTTCGCGGCGAGCGGATCGGTTTTCGCCTCACCCCATTCGAGCGAGCACCCGCTCCCGGAGCACGAGCAGACACGGCAGGACGGTGAGACAGGCGACGAACGCGAAGATGATGCTCATCCCGGTCACCAGCCCGAACCGCTGGAGCGGCGGCGCGAGCGCCAGCGCGAGGACGCCGAACCCGGCCGCCGTCGTCGCCGCGCTGCCGAGCAGCGCCCCGCCGGTCCCGGTGACCGTCGCGGCGAGGGCGTCCTCGAGCGATTCGCGCGCTTCTTTTTCGGCGAGAAACCGTTCGCCGACGTGAATGCTGTAGTCGACGCCGAGACCGATCGCGAGACTCGTGATAACGGCCGTCTCGCTGTTGAACGGCAGGCCGAGTACCGCCATCGTGCCAAGCAACCACGCGAGCGCCGCGACCACCGGCACCAGCGTAATCGCGCCGAGGGAGAGCGCGCGGTGGCGAACCCAGTAGAGCGCCGTCAGGAAGACCAGGATGACGACCAGCGTGATCGCGAAGGCCTGGACGAGCGTCTCGAGGAGCGCGTCCTGCACGACGGCCGTCGTCACCGGGCCGCCGGTCGCGACGGCGGTGACGGGACCGTCGCTCTCGATCCCGGTCGCGACGTCGCGAGTATCGTCGGCGACGGTCTGTGCGGCGGCATCGCCTTGCACGCTCACCAGGAGGCGGGCGGACTCGTACTCGCCGTCGTCGGTTCGATAGAGCACGTCGGACGCCCGTTCGGAATCGGCCTCGAACAGCACGTCGTAGAACCCGGCGACGTCCTCGTTCGGGAGGCCGTCGTCGGTCGTATCGCTCTCCTCAAGGGCAGCCGCGACGGTTTCGTTCTCCGCAGCGAGCTCTCGAATGACCGTCGGCGGGCCGTCGATCGCGGCCTCGCCACCGGGCCGAACGATGATCGTACTGTCTTCGCCGACGCCGCCGCCGGCGTCGGCCATCGCCCTGAGCGCCTCGGGATCGGTCACGTCCCCGCGTATCAGGATCTGCGTTTGACTCCCCTCGCCCCGTTCGGCGAAGTTCTCGCCGAGATAGGCCACGTCGTCGCTGATCGTGTAGGTACCGGGTGCGAGCGGGCCGGGCAGTGACTTGGCCCATTCGGGAGCGTCTTCGGGGAGGAAATCCGCCTGGTTGAACTCGGTATCGATCGTCGTCGCCCCGTAGGCACCGCCCACGGCGAGGACGAGTGCCACGAACACGACCGCGACCGGTGCTCGACGAGCCAGCGTCACGAACCGCGAGAGCGCGCGGTTGACGACGCTGGTCCCCGTTCCGAACGGCGGTTTCGCCCGGTCGCGGCCGAACCGGGTCTCGAGGACCTCGTCGACCTCGACTTTGAGCGCCGGAACGAGCACGGCGAAGGCGACGAACGTCGCGAGGATGCCGCCGGCGCTGAGGATCGCGAAGTCCCGGATCGCCGGGAGCGGACTGACGACGTTCGAGAGGAAGCCGACGCCGGTCGAGACCGTCGCCGCCGCGAGCGCGAGGACGACGCCCGCGAGTCCGAGTCGCATCCCCGATCGCGTTCCGTTTTTGCCGCCGTCCGTCCCGCGCCGGGTCTCGGCTGTGGCCTCGCCACCGCCCGCTTCCGTCGGTGTGCGTCCGTCCTCGAGTTCCCCCGCCCTCGCCTCCCGGTAGCGCATGACGACGTGGAGCGCGTAGTCGATGCTCAGCCCGATCAACAGGAAGGGGACGGCGATAAGCAGTTGACTCGAGGGAATCTCGAGCCAGCCCTGAACGCCAGCGAGCCAGGCCATCACGACGGCGATGCCGAAGACGCCGACGAGGACGTCGGCGACGTCGCGATACGTGATCGCGAGGACGCCGAGGACGAGCGCGAGCGCGACGGGGGTGATGATCGCGAAGCTGTCGCCGACGGCGTTCGACGACGCCTCGTCGGCGATCCCCTGTCCGAAGACGAACGCGTCGTCGAAGCGCTGGTCGACGCGCTCGGCGATCTCGACCTGTGCGTCGTACGTCGCCTGTGGCTCCTCGCCCGGACCGCCGTCGTCGACCTGAAACACGAACGTGATCCGCGACTCGGCTTCGGTGGAGCCCGGTTCGTAGTCGGTCGGGAGGAACTCGTAGGCGTCTTCACCGCCCCGTTCGGCGTCGGGGTCGAGCACGTCGGCGAGCAGTTCCCCGACCTCTGCGTTCGAGCGCGACTCGAGGGCGTCGATCTGCTCCTCGAGCGTCGGCTCGTTCGTCTCGGGTTGGCCGTTCGCCGCCGCCCGGTCCTCGAAAACCGCGGCCGTCCCGACGACGTTCTCGAGGCCGACGACTCCCTGCTCGTCGAGCGTCGCGTTCAGGTCCTCGTCCTCGCGGATCTCCTGTTGGAGCCGCAGCCCCTTGAGCAGCGACTCGCGGGTCAGGACGTCACCGCCCTCCTCGCGGACGACGACCTGGGCGACGACACCCTCGTCGGTGCCGTAGGTCGCTTCGATCTCCTCGAGCGCCTCGGTCTCTTCGGAGTCGGTCTCGAACTGGCCGATCTCGCCGTCCTCGCTCTCGCCGATCGCTGCACCGGCGGCGACGACGGCGGTGAGCAGTAAGACGAGCACGACGACGAGACGGCTGTGTGAGACGATCCAATCCGCGTATCGGCCCGCGATGCGCCCGCTCATGTCCCACCGTTTCGAGTAACAGCCGTGTTCATTGCCGTCCCTTCGGACCGGCAGCGTGATAGCAGTTCGGATCGAAACCGATGTTGTATAATCGGATTTGGATTATGAACACGGACATCGATCGCGAACGCGGGATACTCAGCCCCGCGGACCGAGCCTATCTGCTCGGCGAACGGGAGATGAGCCACGAACAGTCGAAACGCAACGCCGAAGCCCGAATCCGCCGGCGAATTCTGGCGGCGACGCTCGATTTCGATCTGCTCTTGCACGCGCTCCCCGAGAAGGATCGCAAGCAGACCTTCGAGAAAACGACGACCGACGAGGCGTTTCTCGACGGCCTCCGGGCGATGGTCGCGTTCGTCTACCTCGGTACCGAGACCTACGGTGTCGACTTCGAAGACGTCATCGTCCCCGCGATCAGGAGTTCCGAGGAGTATCTCGCGGCCACCGACGAGAACGCGGCCGTCTCCGTGGACGTCACGTTCGACGTCGAGACGACGGTCGAATCCTCGCTCGAGGGCATCGCCGCGCGACTGGACGCCGGGGAGCCGATCACGTCGCGGGAACTGTTCTCGGTCATCATGGAAGGGACGTACGACGCGACCCAGCACGAGCGAATTACGGTCGTCAGGGTCGACCCTGACGACGGCGGCCCCTCGCTCGAGCGACTGGCGACGTACCTCGACGGCGAGCTAACGGTCGTCGGCGACTCGCGGGCCGTGATTCACTTCGATGGCGCGCCCGATCCGTGAGACGACGAAACACCTAACACCGTTCCCCCCGGTACAGTTACATATGCTCGACACTGGCGCTGGCTGTCGCTGCGACGGTGGCCGTAGCCGCGCTCTCGAGTTCCGCCGCGCACGCGAGACCGTTTTCGTAGGGGCGCTATAGCCCCCTTTCCCCACCCCGTTTCGACGGATGTATTGTCGGCGACCAGCATTCACCGAGCAACGACCGGTATTTCCAATGAACGAACACAGTTTCGACGGGACGACGACGCACGGACGACGCCCGAGACGGGCGGTGAGAGCATGAGTACGGATGCGCCTGAGCGAGCGGCGGACGACGCCGGGGACGACGGACCGACCCTCGAGGGCGGCTACGATCCGGCGGCGGTCGAGACGCGCTGGCAACGGCGCTGGCTCGACGAGGACGTCTACGCGTACGACGGCGATCCGGGACAGGATCCGAACACGACCTACGCGATCGATACGCCGCCGCCGACGGTTTCGGGCAGCCTGCACATGGGCCACCTCTACGGCTCTACCCTGCAGGACTTCGCCGCCCGGTTCCAGCGGATGCACGACGGCGACGTGCTCTTTCCCTTCGGCTACGACGACAACGGGATCGCGAGCGAGCGTCTGACCGAGGAGGAACTGGACATCCGCCACCAGGACTACGAGCGCCGCGAGTTCCAGGAACTCTGTCGCGAGGTCTGTGCGGAGTACGAGGCGGAGTTCACGGAGAAGATGCAAGGCCTGGGCTGTTCGATCGACTGGGATAACACCTACAAGACGATCGAACCCCGCGTTCAGCGCATCTCGCAGCTTTCCTTCCTCGATCTCTACGAGAAAGAGCGCGAGTACCGCAAGAAGGCCCCCGCGATCTGGTGTCCCGAGTGCGAGACGGCTATCTCGCAGGTCGAGACCGAAGACGACGAACGGGAGTCGCACTTCAACGATATCGCGTTCGAACTCGTGGGCGCCGGCGCGCCGCGCGAGGAGTTCGTCATCTCGACGACGCGACCCGAACTCATTCCGGCCTGCGTCTCCGTCTTCGTCCATCCCGACGACGAGGCGAACCAGGATCTCGTCGGCGAAACCGCGCGCATTCCGCTCTTCGGTCACGAGGTGCCGATCATCGAAGACGAGCGCGTCGACATGGAGAAAGGCAGCGGCGTCGTCATGTGCTGTACCTTCGGCGACCAGAACGACATCGAGTGGTACCAGGCCCACGACCTGCCGCTTCGCGTCGCCATCGACGAGTCCGCGACGATGACCGACCTCGCCGGCGACTACGAGGGACTGTCCACCGAAGAGGCCCGCGAGGCCATCGTCGAGGACCTCGAGGACGAAGGCTCCCTGCGCGACCGCCGGGCGATCACCCACGCCGTCGGCGTCCACGAGCGCTGCGATACGCCGGTCGAGTACCGCGTCTCCAAGCAGTGGTACGTCGAAATTCTGGACCACAAGGAGGAGTACCTCGAGGCCGGCCGGGAGATGGACTGGTACCCCGAGAAGATGTTCACGCGCTACAAACACTGGATCGAGGGCCTCGAGTGGGACTGGCTGATCTCGCGCCAGCGCGACTCGGGGATTCCGTTCCCGGTCTGGTACTGTGCGGAGTGCGATCACGAAATCATGGCCGAGCGCGAGGAACTCCCTGTCGATCCCCTCTCGGACGAGCCACCAGTCGATGCGTGTCCCGAGTGTGGTCACGACGAGTTCGTCCCGGAGGAGGACGTCTTCGACACGTGGGCGACCTCCTCGCTGACGCCGCTGATCAACGCCGGCTGGGACTGGGACGAGGAGAGCGAGGAGTTCTCCATGGACAACCCCGAACTGTACCCCTTCGATCTCCGGCCGCAGGGCCACGACATCATCTCGTTTTGGTTGTTCCACACGATCGTCAAGTGCTACGAGCACACGGGCGAGGTGCCCTTCGACGCGACGATGATCAACGGCCACGTGCTCGACGAGAACCGCGAAAAGATGTCCAAATCCCGCGGTAACATCGTCGCGCCCGACGAGGTGCTCTCGGAGTACCCCGTCGACGCCGTCCGGTTCTGGTCCGCCAGCGCGGCCGTCGGGGACGACTTCCCGTATCAGGAAAAGGATCTGACCGCGGGCGAGAAGCTCCTGCGCAAACTCTGGAACGCTTCGAAGCTCGTCGACACGCTCGCGCCCGCCGATCCCGAGGAGCCGGCCGACCTCGAGGCGATCGATCGCTGGCTGCTCGCCGAGCTGGACGACGCCGTCGAGGATCTCACCGCACACTTCGAAGAATACGAGTTCGCGAAGGCTCGAGACCGTCTCAGAACCTTCTTCTGGAACACGTTCTGTGACGACTACCTCGAGATCGCCAAGACTCGGGAAGACGAGCCGTCGACGCAGTACGCGCTTCGAACGGCACACCGCACGTTCCTCGAGGTGTGGGCACCGTTCTTGCCCCACGTCACGGAGGAGATTTGGCAGGCGGTTTATGCCACCAGTCCGGCCTCGGAACTCGAGAGTCTCCACACGCGCGAGTGGCCCGCCCCGCAGGGCTACGAAGCAGACCTCGAGGCCGGCGAGACCGCGATGGAGGTCATCTCGGCGCTGCGACGCTACAAGAGCGAGAACCAGTTGCCCCTGAACGAAGCCCTCGAAGCGGTCTCGGTCTACGGCCCCATCGACGGCTTCGAGGACGCCATCCAGAACGTGATGCACGTCCGGGAGCTGACGATTCTCGAGGACGAGCCCGAGGTGACGACCGAAGTCGCCTCGATCGACCTCGACTACGCGACGCTCGGGCCGAAGTTCGGCTCGAAGGTCGGCGATATCGACGCCGGCATCGAGAGCGGCGAGTACGAGATCGACGACGGCGCGGAGTCGCGCGTCCTTCGAGTCGCCGACGAGGAACTCGAGGACGACCTGTTCGAGGTCGAACTCGAGCGGAGCTACTCCGGCGCGGGCGAGATGATCGAGACAGAGTCGGCGGTCGTCATCCTCGAGGACGCCTGATCGGGCCGATCACGGCGTCGGTCGCTGTTCGCTCGACTCGCGGCGGGAATCTCGATCGCGGGCCGCCTCGAGCGTTTTGATCCTCGTCGCGAGAGCGAGAAAGAGCGCGAGGAACACGAACGCGACTTCTCCCGCGGCGATAACGTCCAGTGCGTCCGCCCCGAGGAACATCGGCGTGTCTCGGGCGACGGGGATCGCGGTGTGGTGTGGCTCGCCGACGATCGGCGCGAAGTAGTCGACGAGCAGGTTACTGGCGTACCAGACGAACGCGACGGCGACCCCCCAGACGGGGAAGTCGGTGATTCGGTGGAGGACGAAGGCCTGGACGACCATCGCGAGGTGACTCCAGAAGAGGAATTGAAACATCAGCGGGTGCAGGTAGCCGTACGCGTCGGCGAACGCGAGCAGGGTAAACGGCGTCCACAGGCCCAACACGACGTTTCCGAAGAACGCGAGCGACGTGAGCCACGGCTGTTCGTACCCCAGTTTCCAGCAGGCGATCGCGAGCGCGATAAACAGGGTCGCCAGCGGGCTGTCGGGGACCCAGGGCCACATGACCGTCGCGGTCTCGGACAACTGCGGCGCGTAGTACCAGAACCCGAAGGCCGTCCCCGCGAGGTTGATCGCCACGACGAGCCACGCGAACCGAAGGCCGAGGTCCTCGAGCGTCTTCGGAACGGGCGCGAGATACGTCGGCAGTGGATCCCGATCGGGCACCCCGGGCGTCGTGGACATCGTTTCATCCAGCGTGAGGAACGACACCCGCAAAACAGTAGCGATTGTCGACTCCGAACCGGTCACCCGCAGACACTTACCGGCTCCCCGTCGTTGGTCGACGTATGCACCGCGGAACCGGCGATCGAACTCGAGTGACGCTCTCGACCGGCCACGAAATCGCGTTGCCGCTCGACCTCGAGTTCGCGATGGGCGGCGTGACGGTCCCCGCGAGGCGAGACCGACTCGAGGCGCTCCTGCCGGATGCGCTCTCCTCGCTCGCGATCGCACCCGGGATCGGCTGCGTGACGTTCGTCGGCATCCAGTACCACCGCGTCGGCGGCGGTCGTGACGCGACGAGCCCCGATGCCGACTCGGCAGCCGGCAGCGCTGCTGCCGGCCTCGAGCCCTACGACGAGTTCGCCGTCATCGTCCCCGCGGTCCGCGGCGGTCGGACGGACCGCCCGGTTGCACAGTTGCTCGACGGCGAGATCGGCGGGTACGTCCACTGGCTGCCCGTCACGACCGATCCGTCGGTCGCGCTCGGGCGCGAGATCTGGGGCTACCCCAAAGAACGGGCCGACATCACGGTGACCGACGGCCCGCGGGGGCTCCGAACCGTGGTCCGCAACGGCGAGACGGGAGAAACGGTCCGCCTCGAGGTCCCGCGGCCGCGCACCCGAATCGGCGACAGCGATCGGACGCTGTGGAGTTACACGACGATGGACGGTGATCTGGTGCGAACGCGCGCTCGAATTCGGGGCGAGATCGCCGTCGGAACCGGGCTCGGGACGACGCTCGAGATCGATCCCGACCTGCGGGCAACCCTCGGCTGCCGGACCCGACCGATCGCGAGCCTGTACGGCTCTCGCGTTCGCGCGTGGCTCTCCGACGGTGAGCGAGTCGGGTCGTGAACCGCGACGCGAGCCGAACTGTCACGCCAGCGGACGCGCTGTGGGGAACGGACACGCGTAAGTGCGATGGGTCCTAACGCCGCACTATGTCCGACACGGAGACCGATCTCGAGGAACTACGACGAGGGACGGATCTCATCAAGCGAGGGTTCGCCCAGATGCAGAAAGGCGGCGTCATCATGGACGTCGTCAACAAAGAACAGGCTCGGATCGCCGAAGACGCGGGTGCAGTCGCCGTCATGGCCCTGGAAGCGGTTCCGGCAGACATCCGCAAGCGCGGGGGCGTCGCCCGGATGGCGGACCCCGCGGACGTCGAGGGAATCGTCAACGAGGTTTCCATCCCCGTCATGGGGAAGGCCCGGATCGGCCACACGAAGGAGGCCCAGATTCTCGAGGCCGTCGGCGTCGACATGATCGACGAGTCCGAGGTGCTGACGCCCGCCGACGACGCCTACCACATCGACAAGCGCGACTTCACGGCTCCCTTCGTCTGCGGCGCACGGAACCTCGGCGAAGCGCTCCGTCGCATCGACGAGGGCGCGGCCATGATCCGGACCAAGGGCGAAGCCGGCACCGGCGACGTCAACCAGGCCGTCCACCACCAGCGCACGATCAAGGGCGCGATCCGCGAACTCGAGGGCATGAAACACGAGGAGCGGGAGGCCTACGCCCGCGAGATCGAAGCCCCCGCGGAACTGGTCCACGAGACCGCCGAGATGGGGCGATTGCCGGTCGTCAACTTCGCGGCAGGTGGCATCGCGACGCCCGCCGACGCGGCGCTCATGATGCACCACGAGTGCGACGGCATCTTCGTCGGCAGCGGGATCTTCGGGGCGGAGAACCCGCCCGCCATGGGCGAGGCGATCGTCGAGGCGACCAACAACTGGGACGACGCCGAGACGCTCGCCGAAATCTCGAAGAACCTCGGCAAGGGGATGAAAGGCGACGCGAACGCCGATCTCGCCGAAGAGGAAAAGATGCAGGGTCGAGGCGTCTAAACGACTGCGGCGAAAACCGACGCGCTATTCTGACGGTTCCGAACCGCAACCGATCGGCAAGCAGCTTCGCTTTCTCCGTGTAGCGCCTACTCCCTCGTATGACTCAGACGACGTCCCAGTCTCCCGTCGAACAACTGTCCACCCGGCTCAAAGCGGGAACCACACGGTTGCTCGAAGAAACCACCGCCGACGAGTCGGACGAGACGCTGTCGGCGACGGCAGCCGAGCTCTGGGACGTCGTCGAGGAAGTCGACGATATCTTCGAGACGATCGACCTCGAGAAGCTGCCGGACGTCGTCGAGGTGTCGGCGCTGCCGGATCTCCTCGACCTGGACGAACTCCCGGAAGCGATTCGCGAGCGGGATCCGGATCTGGCGCTGGATCTCAGCACGATCCGACACGTCATTCATCTACGAGAGCTCTGGAACACCGTCGACGTCGTCGATTTTCAAAAGGAGTTGCCACAGCTCAAATCCGAACTCGAGGACGTCGTCGGCCCGGATCTGCTCGACTCCTCCGGCGACTCCGAAGCGGCTGCCGACGTCGAGTCGTTCGTCGACGACGTGAAAGCTGACGCGCCGGATGCGGCGCTCCAGCAGCAGGCGAAGAAGGCGGCGAAAACGGCCCGCAAGGGGGTTCTCGAGGGCCATTCGAAATTCGAAGACCTGTACGAGTCGAAACAGCGCGGCTCGGGCTACGCCGGCCGACGGCCGGTTTCGAACAATCCGACGGCGGTGTCGTCGGTTCCCTCCGGTCCACTGCCGGCCAGCGTCTCCACGCGCGTGTCGACCGTGCCGAGGAACGTTCGCGGGGCGAAGGTCGATGCGCTCCCGCGGATCTACGGCCGTCGCTGGAAGACGGCCCGCGGCTCGAAGCGGTGAGCCGACGCGACCAGCGGGTCTCACCACCACGTCCGCGGTGGCGGAACGAGCCCCACGCCGACGAGTCCGAGAAACGCGAAGTACGTTATCGCACCTCCACAGAACAACGATAGCACCACGGTTGGCGCGAGAGCGGCACCCGCGGCTACGACGAGCAGCGCGACGATGACGGACGCTGCCTGTATCACCGGCCGCTCCCAGTACTCTCGAACGGTAGCCACGTCTCGAGCGGCCACGAGTTCGAACACCACTGTACCGAGTCCACCGAGGGCGAGCGCGAGCGGCGACAGCGACGCGTCGACCAGAACGAACGCGATGCCCACGGCCGCGAGAACGAGTATCGTCAGTAACGCGTCGGTTCGGGCACCCATTTTCGACTCGAGTCGGCGATCAGTCCCGGTACAGCCGCGCCCCTTCGCCGACGCGCGTCTGGTAGGCCCGACTTTCGATGCCAGCGGCCTCGAAGGCGTCGATCATCGCGCCGGCGATCGCCTTCTGGTCACGCCCGTGACAGACCGCGAGGATGCCCGGCCCGGCACCGCTGACCGTCACGCCGGTCGCGCCCGCCTCGAGGGCGGCCTCGCGAACCCCCTCGTAGCCGTCGATCAGGGCGGTTCGTTCGGGGGTGACGATGGCGTCGTTCATGCCGCGCCCGACGAGGTCGGGGTCGTTGCGCGTCATGCCGACGGAGAGCGTGGCGGCGTTGCCGACGGTGTCGACGACGTCCTCGAGGGCCGCCGAGTCGGGGACGACGCCGCGCGCGTCGCGCGTGGAAACGGACGTCTCGGGGAGGCAGGCGACGAGGGGGATCGAGGCGTCGACCTGGGTGACGCCGTCGTCGGTAACGATGGTGAACCCGCCCAGAAGCGAGGGGGCGACGTTATCCGCGTGGGCCTCGCCGGAGACGAGCGCCTCGCCCTCGGCGGCGATCGGGACGAGTTCCGCCCGCGAGAGGCCGCGGTCGTAGAGCGCGTTGAGGGCGACGGCCGCGGCGGCCGCGCTCGCGGCGGACGAGCCGAGACCTGAGGACGGCCGCACGCCTTTGTCGATCTTGATGTGTGCCGGTGCGTCGAGGGCGTCGGCGACCGCCCCGACGGTGTTCTGTTTCGGATCCTCCGGAATGTACTGGCTCCCGGCCCCGGTGATCGAAATCCGCGTTTCCGGTGCCCGTTCGACCCGGACCACGTCGGCGGGCGTTCCGAGGGCGACACCGAAGACGTCGAAGCCACTCCCGAGGTTCGCACTCGTCGCCGGTGCCCGCACGGTGAGCATGCCGATTCCTTCCGAGACTGCAGGCAAAAAGGTAGCGGACCGCGACGGTCCGAACGGAACCGTCCCGACGACGGAACGACCTACCGGCCCGCCGACCGACCGGCGAGTTCCGGAACTCGAGACCGCCAACGACGACGTATGCTCATCTTATCAGTCGTCCGCGCCCGCGTCCGTGGGCCGGTCCGTATCGACGAACCGGTCGAGGCCGACGAGCAGTGCCGTCGAGAGCAGCGCGCCGGCGAGGGCGAAGCTCGCGATGACCGCGAAAAACGCCGCGAGCGAGACGCCGCCGAGAACGAACCCGCCGATGGCGATACTCGCCGAACCGAACCCGAACTCTCCGAGGTAGGTGTAGCCGTAGGAGAGTCCGCGGCTATCCGGCGGGGTGTACACCGCCACCGCGTTCTGGTAGAACGGCTGAATCGCGAAGAGGAAAAAGCCGAACACGCCACAGAGTGTGGCGATCGCTGCCAGCCCCATCCCGGTAACCGGGACGAACGCGAGTGCGAGAAGCACAAGTACGGCGAAGATTCCCGCCAGGCCCTGCGCCGGTGCGATACGATCCGTCAGTTTTCCGCCGGCGTACTGGCCCGCCATCCCGACGACCAGCAGACCGACGTAGATGTAGTCGGCCGGCTCGATCCCCTCGAGTCGGTCGGGGACGACGAGTCCGTCCATCGCCTCGAGGCCGTGGAGGATCTCGGGAAGGTAGGTGAGCATCCCGCGGTAGTAGAGCCCCTCGAAGGTGACGATGACGAAGACGATCGCGAAGGCGCTCGCGAACAGCGCCCGCGAGTTCGAGACGAGAGCCGACAGCGATAGGGCCTCGTCGGCTCCGGCGTCGACGCCGTCCTCGACGGCCGCCGTCGGATCGAACTCCGCGCTGAGTCCGTACAGTACGGCGATAACGCCGGGAACGGCGAGGATCGCCGCGACGAGTTGCCACTCGAGGAAGATCAGCAACGTCGCGGCGACGAAGGGGCCGAGTGCGATCCCGGCGTTGCCGGCGATGCCGTGCCAGGCGAAGACCGTTCCTCGGTCCTCGACGCCGGTGCTGATGAGTGCGAGGCCGGCGGGGTGGTAGACGCTGGCGGCGACGCCCCACAGCACGAGCCCGATCGCGATGGTGTAGATCGACGTCGCGAGCGAGAGCACGAGGAAGGCAGCGCTCATTCCCCCGAGACACAGGAGAATGAGCCGTTTCGTGCCGTAGCGATCCGCGAGAATGCCGCCCGGGAGCGCACCGATCCCGAAGGGCGCGTAGCCGAGCGCGACGACGATGCCGAACAACGCGACGCTGACGTCGAACTCGGCGAGCCAGACCACCAGAAAGATCGGGATCGACGTCTCGAACCAGTGGACGAGCGCGTGTCCGGCCATCGTGAACCCCGCGATCGATCGATCGTTACGTTGCAGTGCCATGTCCGCTCTAATCGTTGCTGAAACCGGGACGCTCCGACTACTTAGCGGCTTGGAAACCGTCAGGATATCCGTGGCGAACGTGCCCGGATCGGCGGGGGTGATCCTAAAACAGGTACTCCCGCCCGAGATCCTGCGGGAGGATGACATCGAGATCGCCCTGCGATTCGTACTCGTGGATCGTTTCGACGAACGTCTCGAAGGCCGCGAGATTCTCGCCCTCCAGGCGATGGTAGAAAACCGACGTGATACCGCGCATTTCGGCCGTTCGTTCGAGCGCAGTTCGGACGCGTTCGGCGCTCGGTTCTCCGATTCGGGGGGCCAGTTTCGTGTTGGTAGTGTACCCCTGGACGGGCCCCCCGCCGGCAAAACCGATCTCGTGGTACTCGTCGACGAGTTCGATCGTCGTCTCGTCGAACTGGCCGAACGGGTACGCGAAGTACTCCGCACCCTCTTCGAATCCCTGCTCTACGAGCCACTCCTTCCCGCCGCGAATCTCGTCCCGCTGTTCCTCGCGGCTGAGTTCGGGGAGCCGAGGATGGCTCAGACAGTGATTCGAGATACACCAGCCGGCATCGTGGAGGTCGTGGAGTTGCTCGGGCGAGAGTCGGGGATCGCCGCCGGCGTCCCGGTCGAGGTAGTTCGGGTTGACGAACGTTACCGCCGGGTAGCCGTACTCCTCGAGAATCGGTAGCGCCTTCGTATGATCGGTGACGTGGACGTCGTCGAACTGGATCATCACTTTTCCAGTCTCCGGACGCGGGATGAAATGGAGATCGTCGAACCAGACCGTTCGCTCCTGTCCCTCGCCCGACCAGAACTGTAGTTGCACTTCGCGCACGGCCGTACTATCGAACCCGTCGCTAATCGACTCGAGGCCGAAGTTGTACCGCATGAAGGGGAGGTCGGCGGTAATCCCGCGCCGGTACTCGACCGAGTCGCCGCCGCTGTCGACCAGTCGAAGCCACGGGGTGAAGAGATCGTTCGCCGTCGCCGCGACGCCAGGGACGACGTCGGTGAGGTCGCGCGGTTCCGCGAACGTCTTCGCCAGTCTGGTGGTCTGGCCGCCCGCGGTGGTCTCGATGCGAGCGCTTTGAGAGCCGACGAGTGCGCGGTCCGGATCGGCCGTCAGCGTCCCGCCGGAGACGGTCCACGCGTCGAGGTTTTCGAAGTCGTCGTCGGTCCCGGTGGGTCCGGAATACTCGTTCGATGTCTCCTCGGAGTTCGAGTCGCTCCCGTCGTCCCCGTTTTTCGAACTCGAGTCGACGAAACTGGTGTCGGTACAGCCCGCCAGAGACAGCGATCCTGCCGTCGCCATCGCGAGGTATGCTCGTCGTTTCATCTACCGTAAACTGTTCAGGAGCCGGCATTGTTATCACCGAGTTACTGTCCGCTGAACGGGAGTAATCAGGTCCTATATACTGTCTCGCTGCTGGAACAGCGTCGAGGATTCGCCACCCCCTCGACGAAGCTATCCTAACGACTGAAACGATTCACACACCGATCGCACGGGGACTGTGTGATCGGCGTGTAACGCACCTCGCGGTCCGCGAACGAAAACCGCGAGCGACGCGATTGCCTCGTACTCGATCAGTGTTTGTCGCGGTCTTCGTCACGCACTCCGGGCGCGTTCGAGATGTCGGCTTCCGCAGGTTCGTCCTGCCCCCCAACGACGAGGTCGCCGTCGTCGGTCTCGACGTAGACGTCGTCGGCGAAGCCGCCCGCGGCGTGGGGGTGTTCGGGATCCTCGAGGCGCTCCGGCGTCGCGGGGGCCTCGGGGAGACCCTCCGGCGGCGCGAACTGGCCCAGCGGGTCGTCGATCGTGATCTCCCAGGTTTCGAAAAATCCCCGGTATCGGTCGTAGTGGGCCTCGAGTTCGTCGGTCGGAATCTCCATCATCTCGGTCCAGCCGTGGTTGTAGAAGTCGAAGTTCGCCTGAATGTGGGTGATCTCCCGAGCCTCGGCCTCGGAGTACCCCTTCTGAAGCGCTCGCAGGTAGGTGTCGACGGTCGCGTCGAAGAGGGCATCGAGGTGGGCTTTGCGCTCCTCCGCGTACTCCGGATCCGCTTTCCCGAGGAAGATTTTCGTGTGCATTCGGACGAGTCCGGACTTGGCGGCCGACCGGACGACCGGCGTCTCGAGAGCCGCCCGCGAGGCGAAGTGACGGACGTTCTGGTGGAGTTTCACGCCATCGTTTACGAAGTGATGCGTAAAGAGCGGTTCGGACGATGATGACGGACCAACGAGCGGTGAAGTGGTCAGTTTCTCCCGGCCACCGGTCGTCAGAGATAACAGCAAACCTTGCATCCTCGAGAAGCAGCGTGAAAACGCCGGACGAACTAATATTTTGGTAACCAGAACAGGGATTCAGTTTACAACTGTAGCGGTGGGTCAGCGAGTGAGGCATAATAGACGAGATAGCAACCCACTTTAACCCGCATTACGAACGATCAGAATATGACCCAGTACGTGATCATCGGTGACGGGATCTCGGGCAGTTCGGCTGCCGAGACCCTCCGGGAGGAAGATCCGGATGCGAAGATTACCGTCATCACCGATGAGGGGGAGCCATTGTATAATCGGATTCTCATCAAAGAGCACGCGAAAGGAAAACTCCCCGAGGCTCCGATCTCGATCCATGATGAAGCGTGGTACGAGGACCGCGAGATCGAACTCTCGCTCAACACGCACGTGACCGGCGTGGACCCCGACGCGAAGGTCGTCCACACGCACGATCGCGGGGACCTCGAGTACGACAAACTGCTGATCGCGACCGGCGGAACGCCGACCCAGCTGCCGGTCGAGAACAGCGACGCCGACGGCGTCCACCACTTCTGGACGTTCGAGGACGCCCGCGGGATCCGCGAGCACGCGGAGCGCTCCGATACGGGTGTTATCGTGGGTGCCGGCCTGCTCGGTATCGACTTCGCGGCCGTCTGTGGTGCGCAGGGGATCGAGGCCGACTACCTCATGCGCGGCGATCGGTGGTGGCGCTACGCCCTCTCGGAGGACGGCGCGGAGATCATGCACGACGGCATGCGAGGAGTCGGGGTCGAGCCGGTCTTCGATAGCGGCGTCGATCGGTTCGAAACGGACGACGACGGCCACATCATCGCCGCTGTCGATCCCAACGGCGAGCGCTACGACTGTGACTTCGCGGGCGTCGCTATCGGCCTGTCGTTCAACACCGAGTACCTCCGGGGTGCCGGTCTCGAGGAGAACAACGGGATCGTCGTCGACGAGTACATGCGGACGAACGTCGACGATATCTACGCCGCCGGCGACATCACCCGATTCTACGACGTCCTGCTCGGCGAGCAGGCCCAGAACGGCTCGTGGGGCTCAGCGAAGGAGCAGGGCCGGGTCGCCGCGATCAACATGGCTGCAGACACCGACGAAGCGGAGGAGTTCCAGTGGGTCTCCTCGTACTCCATCACCCACTTCGACTTCCCGTTCCTCTCCTTTGGCCACCCGACTCTCGGCGACGAACACGCCGAGCGCCGCTACAGCGACACCGAGTGGCGTCGCGTCGCCTTCAAGGACGGCAAGATCGTCGGCGGCGTCCTCATCGGCGATCTCTCGCCCCAGAGCAAGTTCAAACAGCTGATGCGCGAACAGCGCGACGTCGCCGATCAGGCAGAGGTGCTCCTCGAGCAGTCCGTCGACCTCGATAACCTCGCGCCGGCACAGGAACAAGAGCAGTAGAGTAGCAACTGAAACGATTTACACACTGATCGCATAGTCCGCGGTTCTCGCTCACTCCGTTCGCTCCGAACCGCGCTGCCCTCGTGCGATCAGGTGTGCATTGACTTTCAGTGGCTACTATAGTACGCGCTCGTTTTCCGGTCGCTCAGTTGCGACCGATCGACCGCGAATCGCCGGATGGTACGTTCGGCCGCGTTCTCGAGACCCGCTCGAGTGCGCACGGACCGCCGTCCGCTCTCGTTTCCTGCCGAGAGATCCGTCTCGAGGCTCGCTCTCGCCGCTGATTCAGTGGCTACTATAGCCGGAACCGTTAAGTGTTATTGTGGCATTTGGTAACAGTGAACATGGCTGCCAGTGAACTCCACCATCGATCACTACGCCTCGAGCGAGTCGAGTCGGTTACAGCGGAGACGAGCGTCCGTCACGTCGATCAACTCGACGCGGAGACACTGGAGTCGTTTTACACGACGCTCGAAGACGATCTCCCCGGTCCGGGCGCGGATCCCGATCTCGAGGACGGTGAAGTTATCGTCTTTACGGACTACTATCGGGTCAAACGCATATAGGGGCGTCAACTCGATCGATTTCGGACACGTCCGCTCGAGTCGTCAGAAGTATCGAAGCCGTTTTCCCCGGTGCGCGTCTTCGATAGCGTATGAACGGCGGTAGCGACATGACCCTAGCGTTCGAACTCGAGGCGCTGAAAGAACTCGCCTCCCCCGAGCGCGTGTTCGAAGACGCCAGAGGCTGGACCGAGTACATCGGCGTCGTCTCCGAGAAACCGACCTACGTCGTGACGAACTTCACGCGCAAGAACCGCATCCGGCAGGACTTTTTCTCCGGCCCGCGCGGGAAAGCCGAGAGTCTCGAGGGCGTCAAAAACCAGTTCGACACCGACCGGTACGTCCTCATCGGCTCGAGCGAGGAGGATAAAGAACTGGCCGACGATGTCGGCTGGGAGTACCTCGCCGTCGAGGACGCCGCCGAGGCCGCCGACTGGATCGTCGCGACGGAGGTCGAAACCGAAGACGACGACACCGAACCGGTTCGAGACGACTGGCCCTGAGCCGCGACGAGAGTCGTTGTTGTGGTCGAATCGTCGACCGCGAGCGTCGGTTGCCGTCCGTCGTCGATCGGCTTTGCCGTCAGTTTCGGGTCGAGCCCGGATTGCGAGTACGTGGAGATTTATGTGCGGTGTCAGTGAGGATACTGGTATGAAAACGCGCAACCTCGGCGATACCGGCCATGAGAGCACCGTCGCGACCTTCGGCGCGATCGCCCTCAACTGGCTCGAGCAGGAGGGCGCGAACCAACTCGTCGAACTCGTCCTCGACCGCGGGATCAACCACTTCGACGTGGCCCCGACCTACGGCGACGCCGAACGCAAGCTCGGCCCCAAACTGCGCCAGCACCGCGAGGAGATCTATCTCGGCTGCAAGACCCAGGAGCGCGATTACGAGGGCGCGCGGCGGAAACTCGAGCGCTCGCTCGATCGGCTGGGGGTCGATCACATCGACCTCTATCAGATCCACGGCCTCGAGTACGAGCACGAACTGGAGACGATTACGGGCGAGGACGGCGCGCTCGAAGCATTTCGCGACGCCAAGGAGGAGGGACTCGTCGGCGACATCGGACTCACGAGCCACGGGAACCCACAGCTCATCCTCGACGCCATCGATCGGATCGACGACCTCTCGACGCTGATGTTCCCGATGAACCCGGTCGTCGCCGGCAAGGATGACGACGACTACGATTACGAGGCCGTCCTCGAGCGCGCGGACGAGGAGGGGATCGGCGCGCTCGGCATCAAGGCCTTCGCGAAGGGATCGTGGCCCTCGGAGGAGGAATTGCCCGAAGCCGACCGGCCCTACGCGAACTGGTACGAGCCCGTCGACACGCCCGACGCGATCAGGGCGCGGTTCGACTTCGCCGCGTCGCAGGGGCTCACGACCGTCGTCACGCCCGGCGATCCGAAGCTCGTCGCGATGGTTCTCGACGCCGCGAGCCGATACGACGGGATGGCCGAGAGCGAACGGCGCTCGCTGATCGAGCGCTCCCGTCACGACGAGAGTCCCGTGCCCGAGCAGCTTCACCACTGAACTCGTCGCCACGCCCTTCCGCCCGAGAAACCGATTTCCGATGAACGTCCCGCGAACGGTAACGACCGCCCTCGAGGACCGGCCGATCGACGGGGCAGTCTGTCTCGACGCCGGCGCCGGCGTCGGCAACACGACGGCCGGGCTGCTCGCCGACGGCGCGGCCCGCGTCTACGCCGTGACGAACGATAGCGAGCACGCACGAACGACCGTCGAACGGGCGGGCGAGATCGCGATACCCGATGCCGACGCTCGCGGTCGCGATCGACTCGACGCTCTCGAGGCCGACCTCCGAGCCCTCCCGCTGCCGACCGACTCGGTCGACGTCGTCACCGCCCACGGGTTGTTCAACGTGGTTCCGCCCGCCGACCTCGAGGCGATCGTCGAAGAACTCACTCGAGTCGCCGCGCCGGGCTGTCACCTCGTCGTCGACGACTACGAACCGATTCCGAGCGACGCCGCGATTCGAGCCCTCTTCGCCCTCGAGAACGCGGCCGCGGAGTTAGCCGATGGGCGGCCGATGCTGACGTTCTACCCGGCGGACGCGCTCCGGAACCTGTTCGCGGGCCGCGGGTGGGAGTTCGACCGCCATCGGACGCTGTTAGCGCCGGTTCCGTGGACCGAACGGCACGTCGAAGCGCACGCCAACGTCGTGCGCTCGCGAGCGAAGCGGCTCTCGAGCGACCTCGAGACGGCGCTGACGGAGCGTGCGGAGGCGCTCGAGGCGGCGATCGGCTCCGAATCGGTCGGCGAGATGTACAGCGTCGCGATGCGGCTGTCCGCGTGAGCCGCGCGACGCCGCCGAGCCCGAACCGAGGGGCCGGGCGTTCGACTCGGCGAACCGACCTCTCGAGTGCCGGTCCTCGAGTTCGCGGGTCGCCGAGTCGTCGCCCTTATGACTTCGCCGACCGAACCACACGCAATGGCAGAGCCCCGCGTACCGGGTTCCGGCGGCGATCGGAGCCTCGAACTTCCCTGTGGGACGACGCTCGATCCACACGAGATCGACCTCGGCATGCGCGAGTACACCTGTAGCTGTGGTGAGGATCACGCCGTCGTCACCGACGTTCACCCGCCCTCCCGGTTTTTCCCCGAGTCGCTCGTCGCCGTCCTCCAGGAGACGATCGAGACCGACGACGAGTTCGGCGAGTTCGGCACGCCCCACCTGATGGGCGTCGTGCTCGAGGAGTTTCCCGAGAAGGTCGTCAGCTACGACGCCAGCAACGACGGTGCCGTCGGCTACGCGATGCTGTGGGTGACCGACTTCGACGCCCGCCGTCTCCACGAGATCATCGTCGAACTCGTCGTCGAACTCATGGATCACGCGATCAGCCACGCCGAGGACGACGACGCCGTCACCGACTTCGAGTCGCAGATGCTCGAGTTCGACGTGGGCGAGTTCGTCGAGCAGTACCGTCGCCAGCGCGACTTCGAGAGCGAACACGACCGCGCCCTCTAACGTCCCGCGACTCGAGCGCCCTCCCTCCGCGTTACTGGCGTAGCCACCACGGTTCGATCTGACCGCTCTCAGCGACGGACCTCGACGTCGCGGAACTCGAACCGCGCGCCGCCGGAGTCTCCGTTGACTACGGTCACCGTCCACCCGTGGGCATCGGCGATCCGTTCGACGATGGAGAGCCCGAAGCCGGTGCCGTCGGTCGTCGTCGAGTAGCCGGTTTCGAACACCGCGTCGCGGTCCTCGGGCGGGATACCCGGCCCGTCGTCCTCGACGTAGAATCCCGCCCGTCCCGGGAGCGAACCGACGGTGAGGGTAACGCCGTCGCGCTCGTTCCCCTGTACGACACCGCTGTGAGATTGCGACTCGAGGCCCGTAACACTGTTTTCGACGGCGTCTTCGGGAGTGTCGGCGACCGAATGGCTCGTCGAGCTATGCTCGACGGCGTTCCGAATCAGATTTTCTACGAGTCGTTCGAACCTGGACCGATCGGCCTGAACGACGGCGTCCGTTTCCGCGTTGAGCGTCGCATCCTCGGTCTCGACGTGTTGCCAACAGGAGCGAGCGAACGCCGCAAGGTCGATCGGTTCGGTCTCCGTTACCGGGTCGTCCTCGCGTGCAATCCGTAGGATGTCATCGATCAGCCGCTGCATGCGCTCGTGTGCCTTCGAAACGGTCCTGAGACGGGATTCGTCGTGCTCCTCTCGAGCCAGCTCGAGTTGGCCCTGTGCCACGTTCAACGGGTTCCGGAGGTCGTGGCTCACGATACTGGCGAACGACTCAAGCCGTTCGTTCTGGCGTTTTAGTTCGCGTTCGCGCTCCTTTCGATCGGTGATATCTCGAAGGACGCCCACGGTGCCGCGGAACGTTCCGTCGTCCGTCGGAAGCAAGGCGATGTGGTTTTCGTTCGGAACGCGATCGCCGTCTCTCGTGATGGGAGTCATCTCGAACGACGCCTTCTCGCGGTCGTCGCGTTTCAACAGTCGCCGGATCTCCACCTCGCCTCTGGCGATGTCGTCGTCGCTCAGTATGACCGAGACGTGTTCGCCGCGGAGTTCCGCCGGCCGATACCCCGTCGTCGTCAGTTCGGAACCGGTCGGCGGAACGACGTTCGTCACGTAGCCGTCCGCATCGAGCATGTACACTTCGTCGGGGATCGTCCTGAGAATCGTCTCGTACTGCTCGAGTTCGCGTTCGCGATCCTTTCGCTCCGTGATGTTCCGAACGACGCCGGCGACGCCGCGGTACTGCCCGTCCTCGAGCGGAAGCAACGAGACGTTGTCTTCACACTGGATTCGGGTTCCGTCTTTCGTGACGACGGTGATCTCGTAGGTCTGCTGGGTCGCTGTCGTCTCGCTGGATAAGAGCTCTCGAACGACGTCCGTTCCGCGTCCGGCGGACGATTCGTCCAGCAGGAACGAGACTGGCTTGCCGATGAGTTCGGCCTTCGTGTAGCCGGTCATCTCCGCGTAGGCGTCGTTGACGAACGCACAGCGGCCGTCCGAATCGACCGTGTAGACTGGATCGCCGAGGGCCTCGATGATAGTCTCGTACCGTTCTAGGTCCCGCTCGCGATCCTTGCGGTCGGTTACGTCCCGAACGGTGCAGATGAGTTCGCCGTGATCGGTCGTCGAGAGCGTGTGATCGACGATGATTTGCGTGCCGTCCGCTCGGAGACCGACCGTCTCACCGCGCCAGTAGCCCTCGTCCATCACCGTGGGGAGAACCTCCTCGTGAACGGTCGCCGCCTCCTCGTTGGTATAGAGTACGTCCCAGTGTTCGCCGATCAGGGCCGACGGTTCGTATCCGAAGCAGTCGGCGTACGACCGGTTCATATAGCTGAACGTCCCGTCCGCATCGAGCAGACTGATCCCCTCCTGTGCGGTTTCGATGGCGCGTAGCTGGTGGTTTCGCTGCCGCCGGGTTCGGGTCGTTTCGACCGCGTTGACGATTCTGTTCGCGAGAACCGGATACTGACTGGCACCGTCTCCTTTCTGAAAGTAGTCCGTCACGCCCGCCGTAATCGCTTCGCTGGCGAGGGCTTCGGACCCCGAACCCGTAAACAGAATAAAGGGCGTTGCTTCGTCCCCGCACTGGACTCGTTCCAGAAATGCCAGTCCGTCCATCTCGGGCATGTCGTACTCCGAGACGATACAGTCGATCCGCGTCTCTTCGAGTAACTCCAGCCCGTCGCGTGCGGTGGTCGCAGTGATCGTATCGAACGCGTCGCGTTCTCGCTCGAGCGCCGCAGCAGTTCGGTCCGCAAACTCGGGCTCGTCGTCGACGTGTAACACGCGTATTCGGCTCGGATGGGCGGTATCGCAGTTCGATTCGCCCGTCGATTTCATGCGCACACTTCTCTCCAGTGCGAAGATATAGATTTGGGCTGATATCACCGAACGACCTCTAAGCGATAATGACGCTCCGCCGACGTACGATCGATGCGCCCGCAGCGCGTCGGTCGAGGTCGATGACCGATTCGGAGGTCTGAACGCGGAGCCTGGACGCTCTCGAGGTGGTGTCGGGTCCCCAACCGCGATGGCGGGACCGACGATCGCGATAGTTCGAATTTCGAAAAGGCATTTCGAGATTCGTACTGTATCGTGGGGCTTATTACGATGTACGAACTTCGGACGAACAAGTAACATGAGCACGGACCATCAGGGCGAGAGCGACACAGGGGATGGACGCACGATCCTGTTGATCGGGAGCGGACCGATCCAGATCGGGCAGGCCGCCGAGTTCGACTACTCCGGCGCACAGGCCTGCCGGGCGCTACAGGAGGAGGGCGCTCGCGTCGTGCTCGTCAACTCGAACCCGGCGACGATCATGACCGATCCGGAGATGGCTGACGAGGTTTACATCGAGCCGATCACGACCGAGGCCATCGCCGAGATCATCCGGAAGGAACAGCCCGACGGCGTTATCGCCGGTCTCGGCGGCCAGACCGGACTGAACGTCACCGCCGAACTAGCAGAAGAAGGCGTACTCGAGCAGTACGACGTCGAGATCATGGGGACGCCCCTGGATACGATCTACGCGACCGAAGACCGCGACCTCTTCCGCAAGCGGATGGAGAAGATCGGGCAGCCCGTTCCTCGATCGACGACGATCTCGCTCGAGGAGGGCGAGTCGGTCACGGAACTCAGCGACGAGGACATCCGCGAGCGCGTCGAGGCCGCCGTCGAGAAGGTCGGCGGCTTGCCGGTCATCGCCCGAACGACCTACACGCTCGGCGGCTCCGGCTCGGGCGTCGTCGAGGAGATGGACGAACTCCTCGCTCGCGTCCGCAAAGGGCTTCGCCTCTCGCGCAACAGCGAGGTCCTCATCACCGAATCGATCGCCGGCTGGGTCGAGTACGAGTACGAGGTCATGCGCGACGCCGACGACTCCTGTATCATCATCTGTAACATGGAGAACATCGACCCGATGGGTATCCACACCGGGGAGTCGACGGTCGTCACGCCCTCCCAGATCGTCCCCGACGAGGGCCACCAGGAGATGCGTACGGCCGCGCTCGACGTCATCCGCGAACTCGGCATTCAGGGCGGCTGTAACATCCAGTTCGCCTGGCACGACGACGGCACCCCCGGCGGCGAATACAGGGTCGTTGAGGTCAACCCGCGCGTCTCTCGTTCCTCCGCGCTCGCCTCCAAGGCGACGGGGTACCCGATCGCTCGCGTGACCGCGAAGGTCGCACTCGGCAAGCGTCTCCACGAGATCACGAACGAGATCACCGGCGAGACGACGGCCGCGTTCGAGCCCGCGATCGACTACGTGGTTACCAAAGTTCCGCGCTGGCCCAAGGACAAGTTCGAAGACGTCGATTTCGAGCTGACGACGGCGATGAAATCGACCGGCGAGGCGATGGCCATCGGCCGCACCTTCGAGGAGTCACTCCTGAAGGCGCTTCGCTCGTCGGAGTACGAACCCGACGTCGACTGGGCCGACGTCTCCGACGAGGAACTCGAGGAGCACTACCTCGAGCGCCCCTCCCCCGACCGTCCCTACGCGATGTTCGAGGCCTTCGAACGCGGCTACACCGCCGCGGCGGTCCAGGAGCTTACGGGCGTCTTCGAGTGGTACGTCGAGCGCTACGAGCGCATCGCCGACTCGACGCTGGCCGCACAGGAGGGCGACTTCACCGAGGCCGCGATTGCCGGCCACACCAACACCTCCATCGCCGCGACGGCGGGAACCGACGTCGGCACCGTCGAGGAAGCCGTTCCCGGACGGACGTACAAGCAAGTTGACACCTGCGCCGGCGAGTTCGAGGCGGAAACGCCGTACTACTACTCCGCGCGCAAGCCGGAGTTCGAGTCCGGCCCGCTCATCGGCGACGCCGCCTCCGGCGAACTCGAGGTCGATCGCGACCTCGAGAGCGTGATCGTCGTCGGCGGCGGCCCGATCCGTATCGGGCAGGGCGTCGAGTTCGACTACTGTTCGGTCCACGCCGTGCAGGCGCTGCGCGAAATGGGGGTCGACGCTCACGTCGTCAACAACAACCCCGAGACGGTTTCGACGGACTACGACACCTCCGATGGGCTGTTCTTCGAGCCGATTACGGCCGAGGAGGTCGCCGACGTCGCCGAGGCGACCGGTGCCGACGGCGTGATGGTCCAGTTCGGCGGCCAGACGTCGGTCAACATCGGCGAACCGCTGAAGGACGAGATCACCCGTCGCGGCCTCGAATGTTCGGTCATGGGAACCAGCGTCGAAGCGATGGACTTGGCGGAGGACCGCGACCGCTTCAACGCCCTGATGGACGAACTGGGGATCGCCCAGCCCGAGGGCGGGACCGCCTTCTCCAAGACGGAGGCGCTCGAACTCGCTCACGACATCGGCTACCCCGTCCTCGTCCGTCCCTCCTACGTGCTGGGTGGCCGCGCGATGGAGGTCGTCTACGACGACGAGGAACTCGAGAAGTACATCGAGGAAGCCGTCCGCGTGAGCCCGGAGAAACCGATTCTCGTCGACGACTTCCTCGAGGACGCGGTCGAACTCGACGTCGACGCCGTTTCCGACGGCGAGGACGTCCTGATCGGCGGCATCATGGAACACGTCGAGGCCGCCGGAGTCCACTCCGGCGACTCGGCCTGTATGATCCCACCGCGCTCGCTCGACGACGACACGCTGACTCGCGTCCGCGAGGTGACCGAGGACATCGCCGACGCGCTCGACACCGTCGGCCTGCTGAACGTCCAGCTTGCAGTGCGCGGCGTCTCCGGGCGTAGCCCGGATGGCTCGTCGGACTCGGATGAGTCCGACGCTGGCGAAGTGTACGTTCTCGAGGCGAACCCGCGCTCCTCGCGTACCGTCCCGTTCATCTCGAAGGCGACCGGCGTGCCGATCGCCAAGATCGCCGCGAAGGTCATGGCCGGCACCACGCTCGCCGACCTCGATATCGACGAGCAGATCCCCGAACAGACGTCGATCAAGGAGGTCGTCCTGCCGTTCGACCGCCTGCCGGGCTCGGACCCGCGTCTCGGCCCGGAGATGAAATCCACCGGCGAGGTCATGGGTAGCGCCGACACCTTCGGCAAGGCCTACGACAAGGCTCAGGACGCGACGGGCAAGCCGATTCCCGAGTCGGGAACTGCCATCATCGACCTCTCGGCCGACGAGTTCCCCGATCCGGAAACCGACGAAGGCGACGCGCTCGTCGACGGCTTCACCGACCACTTCAACCTCTGCGAGGAAGTCGATCTTCCCCAGGCCGTCCGCGAAGGCAAAGTCGATCTCATCGTCTCGCGGGATCGCAGCCTGCTCGAGGTCGCCGTCGAGGAGGAGATAACCTACTTCTCGACGCCCGCCAGCGCCGCGGCCGCGCTCGAGGCGCTCGAAGCCGAGGACGAACCGATCGACGTCCAGGCGATCACCGGACGCCCGAAGCGCTCCGCCGAGTGGGGCCGCTCGGACTGACGAACTGACGGACGGCTCTCTCGAGCCAGTGTTGCCGTTTTTCTCGTTTTCGAGCGCAGCGGCGGGGTATCCCATCTCGTTCTTGCCGTCGATCTCGTCCACCTCGCTCGCGTTTCCGATTCGACCGGCTGCCGACTCTCGCCGACCAGTTGTGGGGCCGATCGCTGCCTTCGTTCGCGGCGAATCCGTGGGACAGCGTGGTATCGTACACCGTCTCGTACTCGGCGGCGACCACGCGATACGTCTCGTTTCCAGATCCGGACGGCGTCGTTCTCCCTGCGCTTCAGGTAGGTTCGTCAGCCGTCGACATGCGAGCGGTCGCCCGAGCGGCCGATATCGATAACGCGACGACCAGTACGATCCTCCGTCGAGGCGAAACGAAACTGGTAAAATCGGCTCTCCGGGCCGGGACGGGCCGACCGACGCGAGCCGTGACGATTCGATTGGCTCACCGTCCGAACCGAATGTCGACCGTCGTCCCGTCGGTCTCGGTCTCCTCGACGCGGACCGCAGGGAGGATCGCGCGCAGTTTCCTCGGAACGAGACTACCGGCCACCGTGCCGATCTCCGCAAGTCGTTTCCGACAGAGCGCGTAGACGCCGGCGAACGCCACGAGCACGAGCAGCGCGCGGTCGACGGCCGGTCCGGTCAGTCCGGAGTCGATCGCGACGGCCGCGAAGGCGAGACAGACGAGGAAGTCCTCCGGCGCGCCCGAGTAGCGGACGTACCGGCGCGGTCGGTGCCAGCGCCCGAGAACGTGGTTGTAGACGCCGTTTTCGGTCACGGGATTCCACGGCTCACACTCGGCGCTGCCGCCGAGGACGTCCGAAATCGAGTGGAGGGCGGCGGCCCAGACAGCGACGGTCAGCACCAGAAGCGTGCCCGACCCCGTCAGGGCAGCGAGACTCGAGAGCGCGAGCGTCGCGACCGAGAACCAGACCGGAAAGTGCAGCGTCTTCCGGTGGCGCGCCACCAGATCGGCGTCGGGCGCGAGGCCGCCGAGGAACGCGGCCGCAAGGAGGGCCGGCCCGGCGTACTCGCCGAAAACCGGTAAGAGAAAAACGGCGGCCGCGAGGGCCATGAACCCGTGGGTGAGCGCCATCATAGCGATACTGTTCGGTACGTAGCTCTCAATCCTGATAAAGAAGTCCCTTCTGGCGGTCGGGGTGGACTCGAGCGGCGCTTCTCGAATCACAGCGACAGCGCGACGAACCGGAACGTCGCGCCGTACTACCCTCGAATTCGGCATCGCAGACCGCTCAGAACAGCGAAAGCGACGGCGTCTTCCGCCGGGCGTTGCCGACGACCTTGGTCATGTACTGCCAGGCCGTCGTCCGATCTCCGACGGGGTCGGTTCGACCGGCGCGCATCGCCTCGAGGACCGTCTCGGTCGCGGGCGTAGCATCCGGGGACGAAACGGCGTCGGCAGGGAGTCGAACGTCGGTAGCGGCGCGGCCGACGTTCGCCGGACGGTGGGCGTCACTGCCGCCGAACCGGGGGTAGTCGCGGCGGATCACGAACCGGTCGGCCTGTCGGTTGCGGACGTTCGTGACGGCGTGGGCGTTGTAGACCTCGACGCCGTCGACGCCGTCGATCGCGGCCCCGCGGGCCCCGTGGCGCGAGCGCTGGAACGGGTGGGCGACGACTGCGATCCCGCCGGCGTCTCGCACCGTTCGGGCCGTCCGGGGGAGCGGGCGGCCGGGTTCCGGCGCGGCGTCGACGCCGAGCGCGAGCAGGTGGCCGTCGGCGGTCGAGACCTCGCAGCCGACGATGACGAGGAGATCAGCGGGCGCCAGTCGCGCGACCTCACGGGCGCCGTCGATCGTATCGTGGTCGGTGACGGCGATTCCATCGAGGCCGGCGCGGCGGGCCGCGTCGACCAGTTCCGTCGGCGTCGTCGTCCCGTCAAAGGACGCCGCGGTGTGCACGTGGGGGTCGATTCGGAGCGTTTGCGGCCCTGGATCGATCGCGGCGTATTCGGTCCGGTTCGTCATAGGTAACCGAACTCGAGGCCCAGTGCCAGGCCGACGGCCGCGACCGCGGCGAGGCCGGCGAGAAGGTGGGTGCCGTCGGTCTTGTAGGCCTTGTAGTCCGAGACCATCAGCGGGCAGGCGGCGGCGACGAGCAATCCCGCGATCCAGCCGTTCCACGACCCGACGAGAGCGGCGACGAAGTAGTTCGCGACCACGAGGAGGTTCGTGTGGACGACCGTCGTCCCGTGGTAGTAACTGGCGCCGCCGTCGGAGCCGAATCCTTCCTCGTTGTGCCGGACCAGTCGCAGACCGCCGAAGGCGAGCACGAGGAAGCCGACGACGAGGCTAGCGAATACGTGCGGCGCGAGGACGAAGTGATAGAGAAGTACCGCCGGCACCAGGTAAGCGAAGATGTCGATGAACGAGTCTACCTGCCGGCCGAACGGCGACGACGTCCCCGTGCGGCGGGCGTACCAGCCGTCGGCCTTGTCCAGCAGGAACGCGCCGAACATGGCCAGCAGCGCCCAGTTGGGTTCGCCGCCGACGAACAGTAGGGCGCTGGCCCAGCCGACGAACAGCGCCCCGAGGCTGATGTAGTCGGCGCCCGTCAACTGTTCGAGCACGTTCGTTCGTTCGGCCGACGTCCCGACCCGTCGATCGGCGAGATCCAGTCGGTTCCTGACGCCCCGTATCGCCTCTCGCAGTTCGTTGGTCATCCGCTCGAGTGGTACCTCCACCCGAACCGAAATAAAGCTGCTCCGAGAACTATTTACTTAGTGCGTATCTATATAGTTCCTGGTCGCTACGTGCCAGTACGGAGTTTCCGTCGATCTGTACGGGACGGCGAATGCACCGAGCTCGGAGGTATGTCCCGATCAGGTCGGTCGAACCGATCGATGGGAGAACGGACCGACCCTGACGTAGCGGCGGCGGCGATTCGGGTCGAATCCGTGGCGTTCGAACAGGGCTCGCGAGGGGCTGTTGTCGAGCGCGACCAGCGCCGTCGCGCGTTCTTCCCCCCGTTTCCGGGCCAGTCGGCAGGTCTCGCCGACCAGCGCCGTCGCGATGCCGCGGTTGCGGTGGTCGGGGTCGACGAAGACGCGCCTGATGTACACCCCCTCGAAGCGCAACTCCCGCTCGAGGGGATGGATCTCGTGGGCCGCGTCGACGGAGCAAAACAGGTAACCACGGGGACGGTCGTCCTCGAGCGCGGCGACGACGAGTTCGTCCGACTGGAGTTCTTTGATTGGCGCGTCAAGCGCTGTGACCGTCGACGGATCGCAGGTCTCGACCGCGTATGCACTGCGCTGGCTCCCGCCGTCGGCGGCCGGCGCGTCCTCGAGGTCGGCGACGTACTCGATCATCTCCGTCGCCGTGATTCCGCGCCGTGCGAGCGCGTCGTAGACGGCGCGACCGTACCGATTCCGTGTCAGCCGCCACAGCCGTGGCATTGCGCGAGCGGTTTCTCGGCCCGCGAAATAAGTATTGGGTCGTCGATATCGGGACGTCGACGGTCGCCGACTTCGAATACGAGCTCGGCCGCGCTCGAGGAGGATTCGGGAATTCAGTCGAGCGTGTACCAGTCGAACCGTTCGACGGCGTACAGCGACGAGACCACCGGCGCGACGAGGCCGATAACGAGGACGGCCCACGCGGTGATGGTGATCCCGCGAGCGGAGACTGACACGTCGGGACCGGGCGTCCACGCGGAGACCGTCGTGATCAACTCGGCGAGCATGTCGGGGGAGTCCGTATAGAGGACGACCGCTGCGGCCGCCGGGAGTACGATCGCGAGCGAGTAGACGACGAACGCGGTCTTGCTCGGCATCACCGCCTCGCGGTTGTTCGTGACGTTGACGCTCCCGAACCGGGGGAACGTCGACCCGATACCGGTCGCGAGCGCCGGCGTTACGACGGTGCCGACGACCGTTCCGGCAACCAGCGCGGCCGTTTGCTCGAGCGAGAGCGGGCTGATGAGTCCCAACGCGAGCGAGACGACGAGGGCGACCGGGGCGGCGACGAGCGTCCCGGCGACCACCAATCCACTGATGGCCTGCCGCCCGGTGAGCGGCGACGTGACCACGGCCGGCAACGCCGGTCCGAGGTCGCCCAGCGGGTTGAGTGTAAACAGGGCTCCGGTGGCCCAGATGACGTAGAGCGAGAGGATCACGGCCGCGTACGAGGGTACCGTTCCGGTCTGGATGATACCCTGAACGAATCCGATCGCACCGAACAGCGGATAGGCGACGTAGACCAGTCGGATCGGGGCGCGTTTGGTTCGACGGATGGCAGTCAGCGTGACCGTCTGCGTCGGTCGCGCGACGCCGCGAGCGAGCAGCCCCGCGAGTCGGTTCGACGAATCCGGCTGTGCCGGCTCCGCCGATTCCTCGAATCGGGCGGGATCGGCGAACCAGTGTATCCGCGCGGAGGCGATGCCGACGGCGAACGCGACCGTACTAAGGAGCGTTGCACCCACAATGGCTCCAGCGATCGTCGCGCTCGAGGCGGCAACGTTCGGGACGCCGGCCAACAGCAGGTGGCCGGGCCAGCCCAGCGGGCTGTCTTGGAGGGCGGTGAACAACCGGCCCATGACGACGTTGAACTGCCCCGTCATGATCGCGCCGAAGTAGACCACCCAGAATCCGATGAGCAACACCACTCGATACCGGGCGATCGGCTCGTAGACGGTGACCAGGTGGCGGACCCAGGTGCCGACGACGAACCCGACGGGGACGGCGGTGACGAGGACGAGCGCGACGGCGAGCAGCGTGAACGGGACGGGGAGGATCGTCCCCGCACCGTAGGCGAACGCGCCTGAAAGCAGTATTGCCGGTGGCACGAGCCAGACGCCGAACAGCAGGATCTCGGCCGCGATGACGCCGATGACGGTGTTCCGGAGCGACGTCGAAGTGAGCAGAAAGGCGGGTTTATCGACGGTCGCTGCCGACGTGAACGTTCGTATTCCCGCCATAAAGATCAAAAACAGCCACCCGACTGCGACCCCGCCGGTGACGAGTTCCGTCGCCATCGCAGCGCCTTCGGCGGTGACACCTTCCGCCAACTGCTCGCCCAGTTCGGGGAGCAAGTAGCCGCCGGCGATCACGACCGACCCGAGCATGAACACCGCGAGCGCCGCCATCATGAGCAGCTTCGTCCGCTCGGAGGAAACCGCTCGAACCGTCCGGCGAAATTCCGTTCTGGCGACGACGAGGGGAACGCGCGACATCACCGATACCCCCACACGAACCGGGGACTGCACGTTGGTTCGGGGATCATAATCGATAGCGCGTCCTGCACCGAGTAAATAGTTTGGATTTTGTCATGCGGTCGGAGCCGGACCGTCGACGGCGGCGTCCGTCGCGAACCGGTCGTTCGCGACGGCGTTCTCGGCTGAATCGCGTTCGGACGTCGGTGCCCTCGCCCTCGACGGAACGTGTTACACATTTATACAGATGCCGACGAAACGAGACGAGTATGAGCTCTGTCGATGCAGCCGCCATCGAAACCGAGTCCCTCACGAAACGGTACGGGGAGACGACCGCCGTCGACGGATTGACGATGGACGTCGACCGTGGAACGGTCTACGGCTTCCTCGGCCCGAACGGCGCGGGGAAGACGACGACGATGCGGATGCTGACGACGCTTACCAAGCCGACGTCGGGAACGGCGCGCGTCGCCGGCCACTCGATCGCCGACCGCGAGGACGTCACGCCCCACATCGGGTACCTGCCCGAAGAGCCGCCGATCTACGACGAACTCACCGGCCGCGAGCAACTCGAGTACGCCGCCGGTCTGCGGGATCTGCCCGAGGCCGAGTCGCGCGACCGGATCGAGTCCATGCTCGAGCGATTCGACCTGCTCGAGGACGCCGACAGGCGCATCGAAGGCTACTCCAAGGGGATGCGCCAGAAGGTCGGCGTCATCCAGGCGGTGTTGCACGAACCCGCCGTCGCCTTCCTCGACGAACCCACGAGCGGGCTCGACCCTCGCGCCGCTCGGACGATGCGCGAGACGATCGCCGACCTCGCGGATCAGAAGATGACGATCTTCCTCTCGACGCACATCCTCCCCGTCGTCGACGAACTGGCCGACGAAATCGGCGTCCTTCACGACGGCAAACTCGTCGCTCAGGGGGAGCCCGAAGCGTTGAAATCCCGCGCCGAGACCGGCGAAGCCCGCAGTCTCGAGGAGGCGTTCCTCGAGGTGACCCAGGAGACGCCAGAGGAGGAAACGGGCCGTTCGGCGGAGGCGTCGCCGAAGTAGCGTCCGCGCTATCCGCTCGTATCGCCCCATCCACGTTCATCGCCCCGTCGCACGTTCCGCCGGGGTGTCGGCCCGCCGAGCCGCCGGTGGTCTCCGTCGCTCGAGCGAGCCGAATCTCTCCAGTCATGTGAACGGACCAATAGATTAACGGATCCGTATCCGGTACACGAACAGGAACACCATGGCTCCACTTCGAGCCCTCCGGGACGGACTGACCGACGACTCGTTGCGGGTTGCGATTCTCGTCGGACTCGCCACGGTTCCGTTCACGCTCGCCCTCTCGTGGATATCGGCGCCGGACGATGTCGCCACCGTCGGCGGCACCGTTTCGGGTGAAGCCCTCCTGTTGGCGGGGCTGATCGTCGGCTACTACTACAGCGACCGAGAGACGGAGAGCCGCCGTGCCGGGATCTGGACCGGTCTCGCCGGTTCGATCGCGGTAGTACTTCTGTACGTCACTCACACGATCACGACGATCGGTTCGCACTCGTCGCGATGGACCGCAGTCATCGTCGTCTTGACGCCGGTCGCCCTCGTGATCGGCGTCGGACTCACCGTTCTGGTCACGATGGTCGCCGCACAGCTCGCGGGCTGGGTGACGACGAGACTCGATCGAGACCGGCGCGTGTCCGGCCCTGCGGGCGGCGACGACCGAACCGGTCCCGCCTCGAAATACTGGAAGGCCGTCGCCGCGTACGTCCTCGTAGCCCCGCCGGTGTTGGGATACGTGCTGTTGGAATTGGGAGAAAGCGATGTCGGATTCCTCCTTTCTGCGCTGGGGATGCTATTTCTCGTCCCCCTTTCGATCGTTGCGTTCGTCGCGCTCTTCATCGACGCGACTGCTCCCCGGGAACGCGGAACCGGTTGGCTCCCGAGCGTATGGGTGTACGTCGGCGGTCCGCTCGGCGTGTACGTGGGCGTCTATTCGGTGGCGACGCTCTGGGGAGTGGGATATCCACCCGGATACGCCATCTACAGCTTCTTCGGTGCGCTCTGGCTCGCGTCCGCCGTCTATCTCGTCAACCGCCATCGGTACTTCGACGCCGGTGGCTCAGCGTCGGGTCAGCCGGGGTGAGCCTCGAGCGGCCGACTGACCCGCCAGACTCGAGTCCGACATTCCTAAGCGCGCGGACTCTGTGATTCGAGTATGGAGTATTACGAGGCGGCGGACTTTTTATTCGATCTGCGGCGGTTCCGCCCGAAACCGGGGACGGAATCGACAGCGCGGCTACTCGCCCACCTCGAAAATCCCCACGAAGGGGTCGATTTCGTACAGATCGCGGGCTCCAACGGGAAGGGAAGTACGGCGCGAATGGTCGAACGGAGCCTCCGGGAAGCCGGGCTCTCCGTCGGGCTCTACACCTCGCCGCATCTCGAGGACCTTCGCGAACGGATCCGCGTCGACGGGCGCAAAATCCCCCGGTCGGCGGTCCGTGACTACGTCGAGGCCGTCCACGAGTACATCACCCAACGCGGTGCCGACGGCGAGTCGCCGACGTTCTTCGAGACGATGACGGCGATGGCGATCTGGCACTTCGGCCGCGAGGACGTCGACGTCGCCGTCCTCGAGGTCGGCATCGGCGGCAAGTACGACGCCACGAGCGTCGTCGATCCGGTTGCCAGCGCGGTCACGAGCGTCACCCTGGAGCACACGGGGATCCTCGGCGACACCGAAGCGGAGATCGCCCGCGATAAGGCCCACGTCGCCCCGGCCGACGCGCCGCTGGTGACCGGCGTCTCCGGGGACGCCCTCGAGGCGATTCGCGACGTCGCGGGCGACGTCGTTACGGTCGGTTCGCGACGCGACGGAGCCGATGGGACTGCTGTGACCGAGGCGGAACACGCCATTCCGCCGGACGTGCGGGTCACCTACGGCGGTCGGACGAACCATACCGAAGCCGCCGTGACCGTTGATGCCGGCGACTGGCACCTCGAGACGCGGATCCCCCTGTTGGGAACGCACCAGGCCGAGAACGCGGGTATCGCCGCCGTTCTGGCCCGCCAACTGACCGATCTCTCCGACGACGCGCTCGCACGGGGGTTGCGAAACGCCCACTGGCCGGGTCGGTTCGAGGTACTCGATACGGAGCCGCTGGTGATTCTGGACGGCGCGCACAACCCCGGTGCCTGCGAGCAACTCGCGGCGACGCTGGCGACCTACGAGTACGACACCCTCACGCTGATCTTCGGAGCCATGCACGACAAGGATCACCGCGAGATGGCGGCGACGCTGCCGACGCCGGACGTGGCGATCACGACGGAACCGAACCTCGAGCGGGCCGAAGACCGCGACGTTCTCGCCGAGGTGTTTACGGACGCCGGCGTCGGGGACGTTCGCACGAACGCGACCGTTCAGGACGCGCTCGCAACCACGCTCGCGGACGCCGACGCCGACGACTGCGTGCTCGTTACCGGCTCGCTGTTTGCCGTCGCCGAGGCTCGCTCGAGGTGGCTCAGCGCCGGCGTCCCCAAGCGAGTTCGCAATCTGGAGGACGCCCGCGGGGCGCTCGCAGGGGCGGACGTTCCCGAATCCGGCGTTCACCGACTGCAGGGTGACGCCGTTCACCGCGTCGTCAAAACGAGCCTCGACCACCGGCAGGCCACCGCCCTGAAACAGGACCTGTTACGTTTCGGCGGCGAGTGTGCGCTTTCCGGCCTCCGACGGAACGACGAGACCGTCGACGCCGTCTTGATGGGGACCGTCTCCCAGTTCGAGCGTCTCATCGAAACGCTCGAGTCCGGAACTCGAGGTGGACCCCGATCCGACGCTCGGTCACACGAACGTGCGGAGATCGCTCGAGAACTTCGCGAAACCCTCGAGTTCGACTCGAACGGCCCCGATCCGAGTTCGGATACCGGGCGGGACGCCGAACCCACGGCCTCGAAGTATCCGTGGGCCGACCACACTGCGATGATGGGGATCCTGAACGTCACGCCCGATAGCTTCCACGACGGCGGCGAGTACGACGCGGTGGGCGACGCCGTCGCCCGCGCGGAGGCGATGGTCGAGGCCGGTGCCGACGTGATAGACATCGGCGGCGAGTCGACCCGACCCGGTGCCGACCCCGTTCCGGCCGACGCGGAGATCGATCGCGTCGTTCCCGTCGTCGAGCGAATCGCGGACCTCGACGCCCTCATTTCGGTCGATACCCGCAAGGCTGCGGTCGCCGACGCTGCTCTCGAGGCGGGCGGCGATATCGTCAACGACGTCTCGGGTCTCGAGGATCCCGAGATGCGCTTCGTCGTCGCCGAGCACGGCGCGGGGCTCGTCGTGATGCACAGCATCGACGCCCCGGTCGTTCCGGATCGCCGGATCGAGTACGACGACGTCGTTGAGGACGTGATCGACCAGCTTTCCGAACGAATCCTGCTTGCGGAGAAGGCCGGCATCGACCGCGAGGATATCGTCGTCGACCCCGGGATCGGCTTCGGAAAATCCGCTCGCGAAGGCTTCGAGGTCCTCGGTCGCATCGACGAGTTCCGCGCGCTCGGCTGTCCGGTGCTGTTCGGCCACTCGCACAAGTCGATGTTCGACCACGTCGGCCGCGAGGCCGGCGATCGCGGTGCGGCGACCGTCGCGGCGAGTGCGATCGCGGCCGATCGCGGGGCCGATATCGTCCGGGTCCACGACGTCCCCGAGAACGTTGCGGCGGTCAGGACGGCGCTCGCGGCACGCGATCCGGATCGCTTCGAGTGGTAACCGGTCGACGCGACCCCGTGCGAGATCGGGTATTCGGTTTCAGTTGCCGGTCCAACTTTCAACCGTGCGGGATGCGTACCAGTCGTGAGCGCAGCGTGCGCGGAGGACCAATCAATGTCTGAGGAACGCGATTACGACCTTTCGACGGACGAGTTGGAACGCATCGAGTCGCTCGAGACAGGGAGTCCGATAGCGCTGGCGCGGTCGGTCGCCTCCGGTGACACCAAGCGCGAGCTACTGCCGTTGCTGGGCGGCGGTGTGGTGCTCCTGTCCGCCCTCCGATCGCTCGGCCGGGGCCAGCTACGGGCGCTTCCGAAGGGAGTTGCCGCCGCTGGGTTGCTCAGCTACGGCCTTCGAAACCGCCGCTCGAGCGAAGCGTCGACGTTCGAGCCACAGACGGACGAAATCGAGGGCGGAACCGAAGGCAAGGAAACGTCGGATCACGCCCACGCAGCCGCCGAGCGCCCCGATTCCGGTCGCGAGTCGCAGATCGACGCCGCCGGCGAGATCGACGACTCGGCGCAGCTCGGTGACGAGGGCGATACGGGGTCGCGCGTCGAGTTCACCGACGACGCGGACCAGGAGGAGCCGCGAACGAAACCGGAGAGCGGAGGCGACGAAGCGGACCCGCGGCGCGACACTGAGGACGGTCCGGTCGAGGTCGATGTCTCCGACACGGCCATGGCCGACGAGGTGAGCGAGGCGACGGGCCCCGATCCCGAGCAGGCCCAGCCGTCCCAGACCGACGCGATCGAACCCGAAGAAACGCCCGACGAGGACGCATCGGATATGAAAGTCGAGCCGGACGAGGACGCGGATGACGAGAAGGCACACGCCGATACCGACGACGAGTCGGCCGAAGACGACGACCACGATCGCTAATCGAAATCACGCATTCGCGTGAGCTGAGACGTACTCTGATACTTCGAACGCGAGCCGACTTCGTCGAGGCGGCTCGCTACCGCTCTCGGTCTCGAGTCGCCTCTTTCTGTGTCGCTTGCCATCCGGTGAGAATGAGCGCCGGAATCCCGATCGCACCGGCGACGAGCAGCGCGCCGACGACGAGCAGTCCTGGGCTGACACGCAGCGGAATCGCTTCGAGCGGCACCGCGGGATCGGCCTGCAACGCGACGAGGAGCGCGAGAACGGCGAGAGTCGCGAGTAACACGCCGACGAACACGAGCAACTGCGTTCCGTACTCGAGCGACCGGCTTCGTTCGTCGACCATACCATCGGTTGTCAGCGCTCGGCCATGAACTATTCGGACCGATTACTGCCGGACAGAACGCGGTGGACTCGACCGCTCGAACGGCACCGAGCGAACGCGTTCGGGCGGGATCGCGCCCGATCACGGGCGAGTTCCGTACCCAATAAGGTCTCTCGCTACGAAGGGGCGAATATGCAATACCAGGAACTCGGCGACTCCGGCGTCGAGGTCAGCGAGGTCGGATTCGGCGCGTGGGTCGTCGGCACCGACTGGTGGGGCGACCGCTCGGAAGACGACGCCATCGAGATGATCCGGTACGCCGTCGAGCAGGGTATCACCTACTTCGATACGGGCGACGTCTACGGCCACGGCCGCAGCGAAGAGCTGATCGGGCAGGCGCTGTCCGATGTTCGCGAGGAGGTGACGATCGCGACCAAGGTCGGCTACGATTTCTACAACAATCCGCAGGCCGGCCACGGCGAGTTGCCCAAGGAGATCGACCCCGACTACCTTCGCGACGCCGTCGAACAGAGCCTCGAGCGCCTCGAGGTGGACTCCATCGACGTCCTCCAACTGCACAACGCCGACGTCGAGGAGATCACCCCCGACGTGCTCGACGTGCTCGACGAACTCGAAGAAGAGGGCGTAATCGACGCCACGGGCCTCGCGCTCGGCCCCTCGATCGGCTGGCTCGCGGAGGGCGACCTCGCGATCGAAGAGGAGTTCGACTCGCTGCAACTCGTCTGGAACGTCTTAGAACAGGAGGTCGGCAACCACTTCCTCGAGACGATCGAGCGAACGGGCTCACAGACGAGCCTGATCCCTCGCGTGCCTCATTCGTCGGGCATTCTCAACGAACAGGTCACGCCCGACACCGAACTCGGCGAGGGCGACCACCGCGGGTTCCGCCCCGACGAGTGGTACGAGACCGGCTGGGAGAAACTCGAGAAGCTGCGGTTCTTAGAGCGCGACGGAGAGCGAACGATGGGACAGGCCTCGATCGCGTGGCTCCTCTCCCACGACCCGGTCGCGTCCGTGACGCCGACCTTCCGCACGAAGGGCGATATCGACGAGTGGGCGGCCGCGAGCGACGTGCCGAAGCTTTCCGACGAAGAGCTGGCTCGAGTCGAGGGGTTGTACGAGAACGGATTCGAGATCGATCGCGACGACGGGATGGACTCCCTTCGCTCGTCGGTCGACGGCGCAGACATCGAGTCGGCCGGGCTGGACAAGCTCGCAGCCGACTGAACACTGGAGCATCCTGTGGCAGCCGGTGTATACCCGCTCTATTCGCAGGAAGTACTGTTATGGGTGCACATAACACCTTAGCCTCTTTTAACACCTTTTGGGGTGTGTTTTTTATGTACCGACGGTGTGACTAGTTGTACTATGGAAAACGTAACGTACGTCCAGAAGGCGTGTGCGTATGTCACACGCCAGACGGGTGAGTTATTGGTTTTCGACGGGCCGGGACACGATGGGTTGCAGATTCCGAAGGGAACGCTCGAGCCCGGCGAATCGCCGCGAGAAGCGTTGTTCAGAGAGGTCGTCGAGGAGAGCGGACTCGGGGCGCTCAATGCGACGAGACACCTGACGACGGACGTCTGGACGCGCCGCGAGTCGCCTCCGAAACGATACGTCCGGCACTTCTTTCACTCGACGGTCCACGAATCCCGCGACCGCTGGACGCACACCGTAACCGACGGCGGAGGGGAACACGGCTACGAGTTCGACCTGCACTGGGTCAAGCCGACGGCCGCCAGAGAGTTCGCGCTCGACCTCGACGATTACGTTCACTTGCTGCCGACCACCGGCCGGACCGAAGACGTTGCGACGATTTCGGATTAACTATAGTAGCCACTGAAAGTCAATGCACACCCCATCGCACGACAGCTATGCGATGGGTGTGTAAATCGTTTCAGTTGTTACTATACTTCGCTCGTCGTTGTGACGCCACGGATCGACCGACCAGTTTCTTGCGGCCGACACCGTTCGACCGATGAAACGAGTGCTTACGCGACGATCGGCCCGCGTTGGTGGATCTCCTCCTCGTGTGGCGCGCCATCGACGACGACGCGGCACGTCTCGTCCGTCGAAAGCGTGACAGCGCCGCCGTCAGTACCGACGGAATAGAACTGTCCGCGCTCGAGCGGCGTTCCGTCCACCGTTCCCGATCCTGAAACGACGTAACAAAAGCCGACCCACTCGTCCGGTCGGTCCCACGCCCACGCCGTCCCCTCCGAGAGCACCACATCGAGGTAGGTCATCGGCGTCTCGAACTCGAGCGGCGAGCCCTCGCCGACGACGGTCGTGACGCTCGCTCCGTCCACCGCTTCGGTCGGCAACTGATCGCTCGAGGCGTCGGCGTACGACGGCTCGATATCCTTTCGGTTCCGCGGAAGATTGATCCACAACTGGAGGCCGCTGCAGGGTCCATCGGCCGGGAATTCGGAATGCCGGATCTCCTCGCCGGCGGTGATTCCCATCGCTTCGCCCGCTCGAGTCGTCGTGTCGTCACCCAGCGAGTCGCCGTGAGCCATGCCGCCCTCGAGCATGTAGGTACAGATCTCGAAGCCGGCGTGTGCGTGGGCGGGGAAGCCCTGGCCGGCGTCGATGTGGAACCGCTCGAAGAGCACGAACGGATCCTGGTGGGAGTGCGCCCGCGTCGGGAACGCGCGATTCGCCCGCATACCGCCGGCGTGGGCCACGTCCGCGGCGTCATAAACGGTGGGGATCGACTGAGACGTGGAATCAGACTCGCTGGGTGCCATTCACCACTGATAGGGGCGTGATGTCGATAAAACGCGGGTTTCCAGAACCGATCGTCACCTCGACGCCTTCTCGGGGCGCAATCGCCGGCCGACTCACTTCGAGAGCGCGCGCTCGACGGCTTCGGCGACGCTCGTCGCCTTCTCGGCCAGTTCGTCCGAAACGTGGCCGTCCGCGACCGCCGCCTCGAGTTCGTCCGCGTCGACGATCTCGACCGCGCTGTCGGGAGTGCGGATCACGTCGACGTAGAGGTCGACGTACCGCGCGGAGTCGGGGAAGAGTTCGACGGGGGTACAGACGTTGACGTAGGTTCCCTTCGCCGATCCGGCGGCGTCCTTGTACGTCGTCGGGTACCACCACCGGCCCTCGCGAAACTTCGTGACGGCGACGTCGCCTTCCTCCTTCGGGACGCCGAGGGCGTCGTAGCTACCGCCGCCGCGCATCGAGCGCTCGAGCGTCACCTTCCCGTCGCCGTCCCAGTCGGTCACCTCGCCGCGACCCAGGGTGATCAACCGGCCGTCGGGCTTGCCGTGACCGATCTCGATCCGATCGCCTGCCGTCGGTCCGAACTGCCGGGTGACGGCGGCGAAGGGGAACTCGCCGTCGCCGTCGTCCCCCGCCGTGCCGGTCGACTCACAGACGGCCTCCGCGAAGTCGACCGCCGCGCTCGCGGCCCGGTCGGCGGCCTTGGTTCGGTGATGTCCCGGCATCGTCGTCTCGACTTCGCGGCGGAGCGCATCCAGCGCGAGTCGCGAATCGCGGCCGAACCAGCACCACGTCGTCGCTCGCGGCGCGGCCAACCGTCCCGGTTCGGCCGGTTCGTCGGGTGCGTCTGCGAGCGCGTCCTCGAGCGCCCGTGATCGATCCGCCGCCCGCTCGAGGGCGGTACGCATCGCCTCGAGATCGGCGTCGGCGGCCGCGCGCTGCCAGCGGACGCCCCATCCCGCCGGCACGTCGACCGACAGCAGGTCGGTCATCCCGACGAGTTCGTCTGCCTTTTCGCCCCGGAGGGCCGCCGAGACGCCGGTCCGGTCCCGCGAGAGCGTACAGAGCCCGCCCTGTACCTCGAGCGTCGGCACGACTCGCGGCTCGTCGTCGCTCCACGGCGGCGTTGGCTCGTGGACCTGTACGCGATAGCGATCGCCTTCGTCGACGTAGCCGTCCGCATCGTCGTAGTGCAGGTAGCCGCGCTGGTCGTCTCCGAGGTCGACCGTCGCGCCGCCACCCCCGCCGGCCTCGAGCACGTCGGCGTCGAAGACGGCACCGCGAGGGACGTCGCTCTTCCAGCGGAAACTATCGATCGCGAGCGCCTCGAGTTCGTCCGCGACTGTTTCGACCGCCTCGGATACGCCCGAGATCTCGACCCCCTGTCTGTCGCGGGTCGTTTCGATAGTCACGTCCGCCGGGGCGGCGGGGAACGACTCGTCGAAGCGCTCTCGAATCGGTTCGGAGGCCTGGACGACCTCGAGACCGTTCGTTCCGAGCAGGTGCGTGATCGCGGTGGTGTAGATGCCGCGCACGCGTGCCGTCGTCATCGCGGCCCCTCCGTGGCTACACGCCCGTCAGTGGAGATATACCCGACGCGTTCGAACACGAGGATCACCGCAGCGTCTCCCGATCGGGCGCGAATCGCACGCGACCGTCGATCGTCGGTCCGAGCGTCAGTTCGACGGACTCGTCCGGCAGTATCCGGCCGCCTTCGACGTAGACGCCCCACGAGTCGAACCGGAGCCATCCGCGCATCTCGTCGGCGTGGGTCGTGAGATCGAGATAGTCGACCGCGTGTTCGGGATACGCCGACGTCGAGTGTGCCATCTCCATGTCCGAGTAGACGGTGTCGTTGGCGTCGAAAAACTCCTCGAGCGCCGACGCGTCGGCGTCGACGGCGTCGACGATCGCCTGCGAGACGGCCTGAAGGTCGTCGGTCTTGAGGCCGGCGTCTCGAAGCGCCTTCTGAGTTCGCTGATCGAAGTGCATACGGGCGGGTTCGAAGGCGAGGCCTTTGTGGATTCCGAGTCCGCTCCGGGAGCGTTAATCGTCGGCTGTAACGGCGTCCGCGCTTCCAGAAGCGGTCGCGTCGGCGTCGTCTTCGTCCGCCGTCGATGCGTTGGCCGCGTCGATCGCTCGACTGCCGTCGGTCTCGTCCGGTTCCGGTGGCGCGCTGTAGAGGATGCCGCGGCTTGAACTGTACATGAGTGCCCGTTTATGGCGATCGAACACGGATAAGTACGATCCTTATACTGGTCTTGAGTGTCAATATCATACTAGGACCGTTCGTCGCCGAACGCTTACCGGAGCGGACGTCGTAGGAGGGGGTATGTCGCCTGGACGTGACCCGGTCGAACGGGCGGACGAGCAATCGAGAGATCTCTACGACGTATCGACGTGGGAGCCGCGATCGATCACCGATCGACTCGCGTCCGCGATTTATACCGGAATCAGCTACGGGTTCCAGACGATCGTTCTCGTCGTCGCGCTCGTGATCACCCTCGCCTTACTCGTCCAGCCCGCCGTACTCGTTCTGGAGGATCCGTCGCTCGCCGTTTTCTTCGGGCTCTCGGTCGTTCCCGCGGCGTTGCTCGCCGGGTTCATCTGGCGCACGGATATCACGACGAACGAACCCCTCGGACTCCTCGTCGGGACGTTCCTGTTGGCCGTGCTCTTCGCGACGTTCGCCGCGGTCGTAAACAGCGCGTTCGGTCCGAGTCTCCAGGCGATTCCGCTCGTCGGCACGATCCTCTTTTTCTACCTGATCGTCGGTCCCGTCGAGGAGGGCGTGAAACTCCTCGCAGTTCGCGTCTTCGCCTACCGAAGCGACACGTTCGATGCGGTCATCGACGGCGCGGTCTACGGTGCGATTGCCGGGTTGGGGTTCGCCGCGATCGAGAACGCCATCTACATCGCCAGCACGGTTTCCCAGGCCGGGGCCGGGACCGGAACGGTCACCGCCGCGACCGGCATCGCGACCGTTCGGGCGCTCGTCGGCCCCGGCCACGTCATCTACTCCGCGATCGCGGGTTACTACCTCGGACTCGCGAAGTTCAACCCCCGATACGCCGGTCCGCTCGTCGTGAAGGGGCTGTTGATCGCCGCTTTTATTCACGGAACGTACAACGTCACGGTCGGAATCGCTCCGGAACTCATCACCTCGGTACTCCCCATCGGCTTCGGCCTGGCGTTCGTCTCCTACGTGATACTCTTCGATCTCGTCATCGGGTACTATCTCTACCGGAAGATCGCTCGATACCGCCGGACTTACCTGTCCGTTAGAGACGACACCGGTACACCTCCGAAGCCGGAGCGGACCGAGTTCGAACCCCCACAGCGGTGACAAGCGACCTCCACCGCGACTATCGCACCGCCCACGCTGGTGCAGGCACCACCGGCTTGGGTACCAGTGGCGCAGATTCGGATATGAGTGCGACGTTTACCGACGACGACCTCGAGAAAACGGTCGAGAACGCCAACGGTGAGGTGATCGGGACAGTCACGGCGGTCGACGGCGAGACCGCTCGCGTCGCGCCGCGCGCCGGTATTCTGGATTCGATCAGGTCGACGCTCAGCTGGGGCCAGTCCCACGAGGACACCCTTGAGATTCACGAAACCGCCGTCTACGAAATATCGAGCGAGTCGATCCGACTCGACGTCGAGTCCGTCGATGCCCTCGAGGAAGAGCCGTCGGCCGACTCTCCGTCCGAAACGGGGCTCGAGTCCGACCACACGGCGTACCGAGAGCCCAGAAACGAACCCGCCGAGGAGACGATCGAGGACCCAACACGGGAGACGGCTCCCGAGGGAGGTGAGATGGCGGCCGCGAACGACAACGCGGCCGAGAGAGACGACGAAACGGGTGTGGCCGACGACATCGGTGCCATTGACACGGCCGACGCGACCGGGCCGGCCGCGGAACCCGGTGCCGTCGACGACGAGGAGACGGAGACGACCGACGGGGCCGCGACGGAATCGATCGCCGACGCTGAGACGGACGAGTCGGTGGACAGATCCGGCGTTCAAGATACTCCGATGGGTGATCTCCCCGACGAACCGGCGACAGAACCCTCGGACGAATCAGCGACAGAGCTCCCCGATGAACCGGCGACAGAACCGGATGAGATGGACGGCGGGGTGGATCACGATAGCGACCCAGCCGCAACGAGCGACGGGACCGACTCGAGCGACGGAATGACGGCCGGACCGCCAACCGACGAGTCGGACCCGGTCGACGAACTGGACCACGGTGTCGACATTGAATCGGCTGCCGACGCCGCTGAACCCGACGAGGGAGACGAGGCTGAAGGGCCGAGCGGAGCGGATGACGTTGCCGAGAAACTGGACACCGGCGTCGATCTCGAGTCGGCTGCGGAACCGGACGACGCGAAAGACCTCGAGACGAGCGAAACCGAAGCGATGGATCTGTCCGACGAATTCGATTTCAGCGTCGATATCGAATCGGTGGTGGAGGCGGATTCCGAGGCGGCGACGGACTCTCGATCGGAGGCGGAGACAGGATCGGACTCCCGTCCGGAAACGAAACTGGATCCCGACGTCGACGTCGATTCGTCCGGCGCGGCGGATTCACACCCGGAAACCGAGTTGGAGGACGATGTCTACGCTGCGTCAGCGACCGTCGACGCGAACTCCGAAATCGTTCCGGACGTCGATGTCGAATCGGCCGTCGACTCGGATCAGCGTTCGGAGCCCGAGACCGACCCCGATACGATCGCCGGCCGAGACAGTGACGCAGAAACGGGTGCCGAAACGACGGCTCGCGAGGTCGTTCCGGGGGACGCTGCCGTGGCTGATCTGGCGGCTGGCGAGACGACGCCCGACGCGAGCGAGTCCGAGGAAAGCCAGGACCGAGACCGCTCGGAAACTCCACTCTCGGCCGCGCTCGCCGCACAGCGCACCGCCATGGCGAACGGCCAGGAGCTGATCGAACAGGGACTCGCCGTCCAACAGAGCGCTGCCCGAGAGGCCTTCCAAACGTCGCTGCTCGTCCAGCGACAGGGGATCGAGGCGGCCCAGAACGCTACCCAACAGTACTTCGACGCCGTCTCCGCGCTGGCGGAAGCCGATGCCGGTGAACTGCGCGGCCGACAACAGTCGATGAACGAGGCGATCGCCGAACTCGAGGACGCCCACGGACAACTGGCGGACGAGGAACTCTCGGGACGGCTCGCGGACCACCTCGAGCAGCTTCGAGAGGTTCGGATGCAACTCGACGAGGGCGTCGAACAGGGAGATGAACGGGTCACAGCGGTACTCGAGCGACAGGTCGAGTTGCTCGAGGAATGCCGGCGACGGCTATCGTAGCCGCTGCAGATCGCTACACACCGATCGCCGGACGGCGTTGCAATCGGTGTGTGAATCGTTTCAGTGGCGGTGATAGCGGACGAAGCGGTGTGAGCCGTCGGGCGACAAAGGCGGGAGACGCTGCCGAGCGACTCGGTTCACGGACTGAGCAAGGCGTCGACCTCGAGCGGCCGCGGCGCAGTGTATATCCCTCCTGAACGGGTACGTTGTCGTGATGGTCGCAGTTATCGGATCGGTCGTCGCGTTCGTCGTTGCACTGCTCGTCGGCGGCCTGGCGATATATCTCGGCGCATCGATCATCGTCGACGTCGACGATTACTCTCACGCGGTCGTCACGGCGTTCGTCGGCGCAATCGTGTGGGCGCTAACGGCGTGGATTCCGCTGTTCGGCCCGATTATCGCGTTACTCGCCTGGATCTGGGTCATCAACTGGCGATACCCCGGCGGGTGGATCAACGCCGCGCTCATCGGCATCGCTGCGTGGGGCGCCGCGATCGTGATCCTCTTCGTGCTCAACACGATTTTCGGGCTGGGCGTTGGCGCGTTCGGAATCCCCGGCGCGTGATCCGTCCGTCGCTCGTACCCTGACGAACACCTACTCGAATCGCGCTTCGAGCAGCCGTTCGACGTACTTCGCGAGTACGTCGACCTCAAGGTGGACCGGATCGCCGACCTCCTTTTCGGCGAGCGTCGTGAGGTCGTAGGTCGTCGGAATGATCGCGACGGTCACGCGACCGATCTCCGAATCAAGGTCGGCGACGGTGAGGCTGATCCCGTCGAGCGTGATCGACCCCTTCTCGACGACGTAGCGCTCGTAGCCTTCGGGCAGTTCGAACTCGAAGAACCAGTCCTCTTCCACCGATTCGATACTCGAAACCGTCGCGACTGCATCGACGTGACCCTGGACGACGTGGCCGTCGAAGCGGCCGTCCGCGGGCATCGCCCGCTCGAGGTTGACCGTATCGCCCTCCGCGAGGTCGCCCAGATAGGTCCGCTCGATCGTTTCGGTCGCGAGAAAGACTTCGAACCACGCTCCCGCTTCGAAGCGCTCGACCGTGAGACAGACGCCGCTGACGCTGATGCTCTGTCCGTGCTCGAGGTCCGTCGCGACCGCGTCGGCTCCGATCCGGAGCCGGAGGCCGTCCTCGGTTCGCTCTCGAGCGACGATTACGCCGGTCTCCTCGACGATTCCCGTGAACATACCCGAAGATGCCAGCCGACGGCTAAATGCGTTCTGATACCGGTATGCGTTCCATATTTGGAACCGGGACGACCTGCGGCCTAGTCGTCGTCCTTTTGTCGCTACCCGCGCTATCACAACGCAATGGCCGGTATCATCGACACCATCAAACTCGCGGGAGTCCTCGTGCTCGCGATTCCCGCCGCGCTCGCCGGACTCGAGTTGCTGTTGGTTCGAGGCGAGACGCTGGTCGGCGGCGTCTTGCTCGTCCTCGCCGTCTTGCTCGTCCTCATCCAGCAACGGCTCACGATGCCGACGGACATTCCCGAACTCGCTGCGAAGCGAGTCGTTGGAACGGTAACGAGCGAGCCGGACGCCGAATCGACCGACTCACAGGAGACGTCGGCGACCGTCAGCGACGACGACCGTCCGTAGGCTGCGACCGAGGCGGAAATTTATATTCTTCTACACGAAAGGACAGGTATCCGGTCGATCGCTACGCATGCTCGATCTCATAATCGGCGTCCTCAAAATCGCAGAGGTAGTGGTCGATGCTACGGCAAGCATCTTCGGGTGGTTCCGAGGCTCCGATCAGGATACCGACGATGCCGAGTGCGGTGTGGAATCTGATAGAGACGAGTGACTGCCTACTCGAGGCAGTCCCGCTACTCCTCGAGCACCGCCGTCGGTTCGAGCGAGCGCGATGGTGCCGGGAGAACTTCCGGCCGCTCTCCCGTCTCTCCTTTCACCAGAATATCTGCGATCCGGAGCCAGCCGCCATCGTCGTCGACGCGAACGGCCGACTCGAGTTGAACGACGCTTCCAGGTTCGACCTCGGTACCGCCCTCGAGCGGCCGTTCGCGGGGCTCGAGGCCGACACCGGCGACGCGCGTTTCGACCTCGTCGGCCTCGCCGAACCCGAAGGCGCGGACCTCGGCCTCGAGGTCGGCTTCGATCCTCGTGACGGACTCCGTATCCGCCGTCAACATCGCCCGCGCCGACTGGAAGGATTGGGTCACCCCGACGTGGGCTCGGCGCTCTCGGCCGCCGTCGCCGTCGACGACGAGCGTCCGAACGAGCCCCCCGTAGTAGCCGCCCGGACCGCGGGGAGCCGTCTCGAGAACGATCGGCTCGCCGGGGCGGAGGGCGGTACCGCCGTCGCTGAGACTCGAGGGCGCGTGTCCCGGATCCGGGTTGATAACGGTGTTGCCCGCGGGAAACGCGCCGGCCGAGACGACGGCCTCATCGATACTGATTCGGAGCCGACCTGGCGTCAGTTCCTCGCCGTCGACTACGAGTCGGCCGTCGTCGATCGCTGCGTTCGCGAGCAGCGATGCGGCTTGCCGAATTCCAGCGCCAGCGGCGGCCTGCGCGGTCGAAATTCGGTCGCGTTCGGCCGGCGTCTTCGTCGCTCGAGCGCGCTCTATGACGTCCGTCGAGGCGAGCGCGAATCCGTCGTTCTCGAGATAGAGGGCGGCGTCGTGCGGGATCCGTGGCGGCGTCAGCAGCGTCGCCGTTTCGACGCGGCCGGCCAGTTGGGAGCCGAGCGTCCGAGCGGGGTGTGCGGACGCGTCCCGACTCGTGTGTGTCATCCACTCCTCGCCGTCGAACCCGACTGCGACGACGCCGTGCTCGGGAACTGCGCCGCGCTCGAGCGTCGCCCAGCAGTACCGAACGGCCGGATCGTCGCGCCCGCCGGCGTGGACGAACGCGACGGCGTCGCGGGCCTCGAGCGTCTCGCGAACGAGCGACTCGAGGGGAGATCCGACACCGTCGTCGGAGCCAGCGTCGACGCCGGTCACGGCGCTTCGGCTTCGATCGCTTCGCCGTCCGCGTCGGTGTCCTGTGGTTGCTGGGCCTGCTCGACCAACTCTTCCATGCTCGCGTCCGTCAGCCGGTTGTTGAGCAGGACGTCGATCGGCAGGGTCGGGGCTCCGTCGACGAGGTTCTCGAGGAGGACGAGGCGCTCGCGGGCCCGGGACATGCCGACGTAGAACACGCGGCGCTCGTTGTCGGTGAGGACGGGCACGGGCGAGGTCGTCTTGGTGAACTCCTCACAGCCGGGGATGTCCGTGGGATCGTCGACGGTTGCGACCATCTGCTCGACGACCTTCTCGGTGAGGTCGGTGCCGACGATGACGTGGTCGGCCTCACGTCCCTTGGCGGAGTGGATGGTACCGACGCGGACGCGGTCGGTCTCCATCTTGAGGTACTCGCCGATCGCGAAGTACGATCGGATGCTCTTTTTCTGGAAGTTGGTTACCTTCCGAACCATGTCCGAGGCCGAGGCGGGACCCGGCATGAACGGCGCGTGGTCCCGGACGACTTCGGCGGGAATCATCAGCTCCTCGAGGTCATCGATGCCGGTCTCTTCCTGTCGTTCGTCGATTTCGTCGAAGAGTTCGTCGCGCTCGGTCGTTCCGAAGGCCGAATCCTGCAGCATGTCGGCGAGTCGGCGGGCCTGCAGTCCGGTGACGTCGTCTCCCTTGTCGATGGCCTCGACGGCGCGGACGTACTGGGTGAGTCGGTCGGTCCACATCCGCTGGTCGGTCAGCGAGGTGAACGGAATCCCCTCGGTGATGAATTCGTCGATGAACTGGAACATCTGGTAGCGCGCTCGGAACAGGATCATGATCGTGCCGTCGCTCTCGATGAGCGTCCGTCGGACGTTCCGGACGACGTCGAGCATGGACGCGTTCGCTCGAGCCTCGACGGCGCCGCCTTCCTTGCGCGGTTTGAGATCCTTGTCCTGTCGCATCTCGATATGGCGAATCTCCTTGTTGACCGCGTTGAGGACGTTCGAAGGGAGTCGGTAGGAGTTCGGGAGGATGACGTCCTCGTCGACCTCTTCGTCGAGCAAGAGCGCGGGATCGGCACCCTGCCAGGAGTAGACGACCTGATCGTCGTCGCCGGCGATCAACACCTGTTTCATCTGGGGTTTCCACTCCTCGTAGACATCGTACTGGAGGGTGGTGATGTCCTGAAACTCGTCGATCACCAGGTAGTCGACGCTCGGCAGCAGGGAGCGCTGTTTGACGCGTTCTAACATGTCCGCGAAGCCGATTTTCCCTTCCTCACCCTTGTAGTTGCGCCAGGCGCGGATCGCTTCGGGGACGTCGATTCTGTCGTCGTCGGAGGGCCACGTCGGTGTGTACTTGTTTCCCTCCTGGGCGTTGGAGTCGATTTCCGGGGGGAGCCGAACTTCCTCCTCGTCCCACTGGAAGGGAACGTCGTACCAGTCGGAGACGTCGCGGCTGGTCCGCTGGAGCCACTGGCTCGTCGCGATGATCTTGTTCCCGATCGTCGTCGAGCGGGCGGTACGGCGGCCGGCACCGCTGTACTCGTCTTCGTAGTCGATGCCGTAATCGTCACAGAACTCCTCCTTGTCGGATTCGCCGATAACGTCGGCTCGAGAGAGGTCGAGCAACTCGTAGGCCTTCGCGTGCATCGTACAGACGTTGCCCTGCAGCGCACGGGGGCTTTCGTCGAGTCGTTCGGCCAGTCGTTCGCGAACTTCCTGTGCGGCCGCTCTCGTGTACGAGACGACGAGGATATCCCGGAACGTCACGCCATCCTGCTCGAGGATTTCTTCGACGTGGTCGAGCAGGGCGGTCGTCTTGCCGCTGCCCGGACCACCGAACAACCGGGTAACCTTCGTCTCCGTGGTAGCCATTGTAGCTATTCAAGGGCGCAATACCCATAAGTCACGTGGATTTTCGTCAATAGAAAAGCCCCGTCCGTCCGGCGAACTCGACGGACGGCGGCCGGTCGTCGATCGCCTCAGGGGTTCCGCGGGGAGCGGGCGGTTCGGATGTCGGCGCCGTCGCGGATCTTGTCCTGGCAGTCGGGGCAGACACGTGGATCGTCGACACCTCGAGGGGTAAACACCCGGGCGTACGCGTCCGTGACGAACGCACCGCAGTTCTGGCATTCGGGCATTGGTAATCCTCAGAACTTCTATTGAAAACAATATATTATAATTGTACCGTATGACGATGGTTGAAAATATTTGGGACGGTCTCTCAGGAGCGTGGTGCTCCGAGACAGTCCGGTACGAAGCCGCGATAGCGTCGTCGAAAACGAGCGTAGGGTGTGGTGCTACAACGTCGGTTCCCAGCCACAGACGGTACAGGAATTGGCGGCCGTATCGTGTAAGCCGCCGCACTCGGGGCACTGTTTCTTGTTATACTCTCGTTCCCACCCGACTCGTTCTACCGTGTGACCGTGATCTGCGAGGAATTGATCAACGACATCGTCACCGGCACCGTTGGGTGAGGTTGCCATAGCTATGTGAACGCACACCACACTATTAAAACGTCGGGTTCACCCACAGATCTGCCTCGACCGCTCGACGAACGCGACAACCGTCAGACACGCAACACGCGCTGGTCGTCCGCCCGAGCGCCAGCGCTGGATCGACCCGCGGATTTTTCTCGCTCTCGCACCAACTACCGAGTATGAGCGACCTCCGCCTCGATGCGACCCAACTCGATCGCTACTCGAGACACGTGATCATGGACGAAATCGGACCCGAGGGCCAACAACGGCTGCTCGAGGGGAGCGTCCTCGTCGTCGGCGCGGGCGGGTTGGGATCGCCGGCGATCCAGTACCTCGCAGCGGCGGGGGTCGGCCGACTGGGCATCGTCGACGACGACGTCGTCGAACGGTCGAACCTGCAGCGCCAGATCATCCACGGCGACGACGACGTCGGTCGGCCGAAAGTCGACAGCGCGGCCGACTACGTGGCCCGCCTGAATCCGGATATCGACGTGGATACCCACGAGACCCGCCTCACGGCGGTCAACGTCGCAGAACTGGTCGACGACTACGACGTCGTCTTAGACGCCAGCGACAACTTCGCGACGCGATACCTGCTCAACGACCACTGCGTGCTCACCGGCACGCCGCTCTCCCACGGCGCGATCTATCGCTTCGAGGGGCAGGTCACGACGTTCACGAACGACCGCGGCGACGACTCGAGCGAGGCCGATTCGGCGTCCGAAGGCTCGCCGCCGTGCTATCGCTGTCTCTTCCCCGAAGCGCCCGAACCCGGCACCGTCCCCGACTGCGCTACCACCGGCGTGCTCGGCGTCCTGCCCGGCACCGTCGGCTGCATTCAGGCCACCGAGGTCGTCAAGTACCTGCTCGAGAAGGGCGACCTGCTCGAGGGGCGACTCCTCATGTACGACGCGATGGACATGACCTTCGAGACGGTCGATATACTGTCGAACCCGTCCTGTCCGGTCTGTGGCGAGGACGCCGAGATCGAGTCGGTCGACGATGTCTCCTACGAAGGCAGCTGCGAAATTTCGGCAGATTAGCCGGTCAGCTCTCCGATCCGTTTCAACTGCGTTCGTCCAGCCGGAACTCGTAGTTCCGACGCCCGTTCGACACCATAATCCAAAAGACGGCGACGCGTGGAGTGGGCCTATGGGGCGAGAATACGATAAACTGGTGCGAGACGGTATTCCGGAACGCATCGAACGAAACGGTGAGACGCCGGTCGTTCACACCGCGGACGACGAGGAGTACGAGCAACGCCTCCTCGAGAAACTGGACGAGGAGGTCGCGGAGTTTCGGGACGGGAAAGAGATGGCCGAGTTGGCCGATGTCCTAGAAGTAGTTCACGCGATCCGGGAGCACCACGGGGTTTCGGCGGATCGCTTGTCGTCCCTTCGCTCGGAGAAAGCAAGCGAGCGGGGTCGATTCGAAGACCGAATCGTGCTCGAACGGGTCGAGACGTAAGGGTCGTCACACGTAGATTTCGCTACTGAGGCGGAATGGGCTCGAGCGAGGAGCCTACGAAACGCTCACGGCGGCGTCCCGCACGGGCGACGAACTCGCCGCTAGCTCCGCAACAGCCCGCCGTCGATCGGCACCGCGACGCCGTTGACGAAACTCGAGCGCGGACTCGAGAGCACGGTCACGATATCGCCCAGTTCGCGGGGCTCGCCGATTCGGTCCATCGGAATATCGTCCGCGAGAGTCGCGAGTCCGTCCTCGTAGTCGTCGTAGACGCCGCGCTCGATGTTCGCCTCGATGAGCTCCTCGATTCGGGGCGTTTCGATCGTCCCCGGTAGCACCGCGTTCACGCGGATTTCGGGGGCGAACTCCCGCGAAACCGTCTTCACGAGGCCGATCACGCCCCGACGGACCGAGTTCGACAGCAAGAGGCCGTCCGCGACCTCGCGGACCGTCCGCGACGTGACGCAGGTGATCGAGCCGTACTCGGAGTCGAGCAGGTGCTCGCGGGCTTCCTCGATCGTCCAGACGACGCTCATCACCAGCAGGTCGTAGGCCTGGTACCAGTCCTGTTCGTCCGTCTCGAGGAAGGTCGTACTCGGCGGGCCGCCCGAGGAGGTGACGAGGTGGTCGAGGCCGCCGAAGGCGTCGACCGTCTCGCTCACGAGGTGGGAGACCTCGTCGGGGTCGGTGAGGTCGGTCGGCGTGGCCCGTACCTCCCCCTCGGCCGTCTCGGCGAGTTCCTCGCGAGCGTTTTCGAGACGTTCCTCGTCGCGCCCGCAGATCATCACGTTTGCGCCCTCCTCGGCGAGCGCCTGCGCGCTCGCGAATCCGAGGCCGCTCGAGGAGGCCGTTACCAGTGCGCCGTTGCCGTCGAGGTCGAGATCCATGGCCGTGTCCACGGTGACGAGATACAAAGTTTCGGTGACGTGGGCAAGGTGCTCGCGGCCGCCCTCGAGCGTAGCGGTAGGAGACTCGTTCAGTCGGATCCCGTGTGCTCGAAGTAGATTGCCCGCCGTTCGTCCGCTGCCGGCGTCGTGACCAGCGAGACGCCGACGGTGACGACGAGACTGACGCCCATGCCGACGATACCGGCCGTCCAGCCGGCGTAGGTGTCGGGAACGACGGCGAGAAAGAGACTCGAGAGGTAGAACAGCTGACCGGCGACTATTCCGGCCGTGATCCCGGCTCGAGTCGTCCGCCGCCAGTAGAGGGCGACGAGTACGGGCAAGGCGAGCTGTGCGAAGCCGCTGAACGCCGCGTCGCCGAGTTCGAACAGCGTCGCCGGATTGATCAGGCTCGCCCCGAAGGATGCGGTCGCGAAGACTACGACGCCGATCCGGGCGAGCAGGTCCTCGCGTCGCTCCGTGAGATCGCGGTCGACGAACGGTCGGTAGAGGTCTCGGGTGAAGTACGACGAGCCCGAGAGCAGCATCGAATCCGAAGAGGACATCATCGCGGCCATCGCGCCGGCGATGACGAGCGCGGCGAACCAGACGGGCGTGTACTCGGCGAGGATAACGGGGAGGACGTTCTCGCCCTCGGGGATCGCCACCTCGAGGCCGGCGGCCCACGCGCCGAGCATGAACGAGGGGACGAACAGCAGGACGCAGAGGATCGGCCAGAGGACGAAGGACCGTTTGAGAACGGTCTTCGATCCGGCGGCGAAAAAGCGCTGGTTGACCTGCGGGAACATCGCGACGCCGAAGCCGATCGTGATCGCCGTCGAGAGCATCCACTGCGGGGTGTACAGGCCGCCGCCGAGCGCGAGGTGGCCGGCCGTCTCGCGCTCGAGCGCCGACGTCGCGGCTCCGGGACCGCCGACGGCGGCGAGCACCCAGAGCAGGGCGATCCAGGTGGTGACGAGCATGAACGCGCCCTGCAGGGTGTCGGTCCAGGCGATGCCGCGCATCCCGGCGACGACGACGTAGAGGATCATGAACGCGGTGATCAGCCCGGCACCGACGGCGTACGGTACGGCACCCTCGGTAAGCGCCTCGAGCGCGGTGCCCGCGCCGACCTGCTGAAGCATGACGTACGGAAAGAGATACAGCAGGCTGATACCCGCAACGAGGCCGCGCAGGCGTCTCGAGGCGAATCGGTCGCCGAGCATCTCCCCGAGCGTCACGTAGCTGTACTGCCGGCCGAGCAGCCACTGTTTGTAGCCGATCACGTACCAGAGTATCGCGAAGATGATCCCGTCCATCAATCCCATGACGAGGATCCACTCGGGGCCTTGCTCGTAGGCGATGTCCGGGCCGGCGAAGAACGTAAACGCCGACAGCAGCGTCGCGAAGGTCGTAAAGAGCAGGACGACGGTGCCGAGGGTCCGACTCGCGAGGTAGAAGTCCTCGGCCGTGCGGTCGGTCAGCCGGTAGGCGACTAGACCGACAGCCAGCGCCAGCAACAGATACCCGACGATGATTCCCATCTGCAGGGCGACGCTCACGGTTGATCACCCCCGCCGATCGACCGCGACGAGCGATCTGCGGGTCCGCCGCCCGCGTCGCTCGAGTCGCCGGCGTCGCTGCCGGTTTCGATGCCGATTCCCCACGCTCTGCGGGTGAACAGCCAGAAGACGACCGACGCGATCCCCATCCAGGCGATATGCCACCAGAGCCACAGCGGGAGGCCGGCGACGACCGTCGCGTCGCCCCAGAGCATCCACGGAATCGCGAGCGCGCTGAGGACGATCGCAGCCGTGATCCAGCCCACGCGTTCCAGACGGCGCATACGGGGTGGTGTGGCCCGACGTTGGTAACCGTTTCCCTTCAACAGCCACTATTGAAGAGTTTCAACCATCGATCTCTCACGGCCGCCTCTGGGCCCGTTTTTCGGAAGGTAAAATCGATTTTTCAGGGAGGAAAAAGCGTATAGGTGTCGGCAGGCGAATGTAATTTGAACTGAGATGGCCCGGTTGTTCCCGTTCCGTTCCGAACCAGCCCAGAACGAGGGCCACCCGCGCGTCGTCGATCTCGAGGGTGAGGACGCCGACGCGGTGTTCGGTGCCCTCTCCTCGACGACGGCCCGGCAGATCTACGCGCGACTCGAGGACGAACCCGGGACGCCGAGCGACGTCGCGGACGCGATCGACTCGTCGATACAGAACGTTCGGTACCACCTCGAAAACCTCGAGGGCGCCGGACTCATCGAGGTCGTCGACACGTGGTACTCCTCGCGGGGCAACGAGATGAGCGTCTACGCGACGACCGACGGCCCCCTGATCGTCACGAGCGACGAGTCGACGGCGAGCCGGTTGCGCGAAGCGCTCTCCCGATTCGTCGGCGGAATCGGCGCGCTTGCTGGCGGAAGCCTTCTGGTCCAGTACGGTCTCACGCGATGGGCCGAGTCGGCGGCGGATTCGTCGGCGGAGGGTGCGGGTGCGCCGGCCGCAGGAGCGGACGATCGGGAGTCTACGAGCGGGACGGACGATTCGGAGTCTACGGACGTTACAACCGAGTCTGGCGATGCAGGCGGCTCGGCCGACGGCGACGAAGCGGCCGGGGATTTCGAGGCTCAGGACACGACCACCAGCGGAAACGAGAGTGACGCTGCCGACACCGGTGCCGACGGGAACGCTGTCGACACGCCGGCCGACGAGGAAGTCGTGACCGCCGACTGGAACGAATCCGCCGGGGACGTAAGCGACGGCGGGGCCGAAGTCGCCGAGGTACTCTTCGATACCGTCCCGCCCGGCCTCATCTTCTTTCTCGGCGGGTTGATCGTATTGCTCGCGGTCATGTGCTACTGGTACTGGTATCGTCCGTCGCACTATCGGACAACCTGAAACCATTTACACACCGATCGCATCTCCGCGGTTCTCGCTCACTCCGTTCGCTCCGAACCGCGGAGATGCGATCGGGCGTGCAGTACGTGCAGCGGCTACTGTACGATATACCGCTTCGACGGCCGTCCGATCCCGTGAACTCCCCGTCCCTGGCGGTCGGAGTTGCTGACTCGGAGGTCAACAGCTATTTCCCCGTCACGATCCAAAATCCACATAAACCGTTGTGGTACCGTGTTCGCGGTACCGCGGGACAGATTCCCATGGAAGACACGTCGAAATATCTCATCCACGCGAACGTGACCGCCGACGGAATCGTCGAGCGGAGCGACGTCGTCGGCGCGATCTTCGGCCAGACCGAAGGGTTGCTCGGCGACGAACTCGATCTCCGCGATCTCCGCCAGTCACAGAAAGTCGGCCGCATCGACGTCGAAATAACCAGTACCGGCGGCCAGTCACACGGCCACCTCACTATCGCGACCAGCCTCGACAAGGTCGAAACCGCGACGCTTGCCGCCTCCCTCGAGACGATCACCCGAGTCGGTCCCTGCCGGGCCGACCTCGAGGTGACCGAGATCGAGGACGTGCGAGCGGCGAAGCGAAAGGAGGTCGTCGACCGCGCGAAGGAACTCCTCCGGACGGGGTTCGACGACACCGTCATGAGCTCCGAGGAGATCCTCGCGGAGGTGCGCCAACACGTCCGCGTCGAGGATATCACGGAGTACGAGGGGCTCCCTGCCGGTCCCCGCGTGACGGACAGCGACGCGATCATCGTCGTCGAGGGGCGCTCGGACGTGCTCACGCTGCTCAAGTACGGCGTCAAAAACGCCATCGCGGTGGAAGGGACCAACGTTCCCGATGCCGTTGCGGAGCTCACCCGCCACCGTACCGTCACCGCGTTTCTCGACGGCGACCGCGGCGGCGACCTCATCTTCGAGGAGCTTTCGCAGGTCGGCGACATCGATTACGTCGCCTTCGCCCCCTCCGGGAGTTCCGTCGAGGAACTCGATCACCACCAGCTGTTTGCAGCGCTGCGGAACAAGGTCCCCTACGACACCGTCTCGGGGATGAACGAGCCCAGGGACGCCGTCGCCGCGACCGACGGGAGTTCGACACCGGCACCAGCGCCGACCGAGACCGATGCCGATCACGGCTCCCCCGTCGCGTCGCCACCAACGATCGACGAGCCGTCCGACTCGAACGCCGCGGCGGCGAGTCCGGCGAACGCGGCTTCCGACACGGGTGTGACCGGTGGCGCTGCCGACGACGACGGCTCGAACGGCGACTCCGACGCCGCAACCGGACACCGGCGAACGGCGTCCAACGCACGGACCGCGATCGAGAACACCGCCGAGTCGGCGGACGAACCCGCCGAACCCGAAACGGTCTACGGTCACGCAACGGACGTCATTCGAGCGGGAACCGACCGGGTTCGATTCCTCGACGCCGACAACGATACCGTCGACGAGACCGACGCGAACGACGCGGCGGACGCCCTCAAAGCGCTCGAGACGGAGCCAACGACGATGATCCTCGACGGGATTTTGAGTCAACAACTGCTCGATCTGGCGGCCGACCGCGGTGTCGAACGGGTCATCGCGCGGTCGCTCGGGCAGTTCACCAAACGGCCGACCGCCGTCAGGATTCACGCGATCGACGACGTCGCAGAGGAAGCGCCCGACAGAAGCTGACGTCGGCCGCTGACGGACGCCTCCACGGTGTCGGTGCGGTACTTTCGGCACTCGAGACCGCTCGTCGCGTTCAATGTGCCCGTTCGACCGAAACGATTCATCTACGAACTGGAACTGCGTTGTCGAGCGTACTACCCGAGCATCGCGAACGAAAGCACGAGCAGCGCACAGATCAATGCGCCGGACAGCGTCGCGAGGAAGTTGACGCCCTGGTTGCCGAGGACGTTCCCCTCGAGCGTCGCGCCGAGGAGGCTGTCGACGGTCATGCCGACGATACCGGCGGCGACGATGATCGCCGCACCGACGGCGGTGACCTCCGGAAAGAGCGCGTAGGAGATGCCGCCAACGACGGCTGCGCCCGCGAGACCGGCGATCTCGCCTTGCCACGTGACGCCACCGTCGGTGCCGGGTTCGACGGGCTCTAAGGTGGTGATCAGCCGCGGCGTCTCGAAGACGCTCCCGATCTCGCTCGAGAGGGTGTCGCTCATCGCGGTCGCGACGGAGCCGGTAAACGCGAACAGAAACAGGTTCGGATCGGGATCACCGGGAAACAGCGTCGCCGAACTCGCCGCGTAGCCCAGTACCGCGACGATCGCGACGGCGGCGTTGCCCAGAACGTTGCCGCTGCCGCGAGCACCGTTGTTGTCCTCGGCGACGCCGAGTTCCGTTTTCTGTTCGTACCGAAATTTCGACGAGAGGCCGCCGATCCCGAAAAAGGAGATGAGGACGACGAACCAGCCGTATCCGCCGAGAACGATCGTTAGCAGGCCGAGCAGGATTCCGGTGAGCATCCCCGCGATCGAGGCCGTCTCGAGCGCGTAGGAGGCGTAGCCGAGGGCGATGGTAATCGCGAGTGCCGCGACGATTCCCGCCGTGGTGAGGGTCGGCTCGAGTTCGGCGAGCAGCCAGCAGAGCAGGCCAACGGCGAGCATCACGATCGGGTCGTCGTGAGAAAGGAGGACGTCACGGAGTAACGCGGCGAGCAACGCGCCGCTCGCGCCGAGGAAGATCATCGCGGGGAATGTCGACGCGACCGACTCGAGGGGGCCGATGCTGTCGGTGAACTCGTGTGTGAGCGTCTGTCCGACGACGGCACCGCCGGTCGCGACCAGACAGAAGGCCCCCGAACGGAGGACGTCGTCGTCCGTCCGACGGCGAGCGATCTGTTCCGCAAGGTTCCCGTATCCGATGAGGAGGACGGTTCCGACGAAGACGGCGACGGACATCGACGTCGTGGCCGCAACGATGCCGAGCGCGACGGCTGCGAGGGCGAAGGTGATGAGCCCGTAGAGACGGCCGTCCTCGTAGTCACCGGGATACGCGAGGAGATCGAAGAGCGGGCCGTCGGTCACGGCGAACGCGCCGACAACGATGGCGGCTGCGATGACGATCCCGACCCAGGGGCCACCAAGTGGGACGGCGAGTGCGAGCGTACAGAGGATCGCGAACACGCCTGCTCGCCGAACGGGTGTTGTCACGATATCGAGTCCTTTCTGTGGCGTTTACTTGAAGGTTCTTGACCTCCGTTCACCGGTGACGCCGCGGAATTCCCCGAGTGAGACGCGATACCGTGTTCGGATCGGCCGGTCACGAGCGCTTCTCCGACGGCGGGGAGCGGCGGTGATCGGTATGTCAACCGGCTCTTCTCGTCGACTCGAGTGACGGTCCGTCCGCGATCACGACCGGTCTCGACGCCGGACGAAAGTCGGCGACCGAACTGCTGTCGGTGACAGAAATCCGTACGCCTATAGTATCGGCCCGGAAACGCAAGCACGTGGGACTGTACGAACGGTACCTCGCTCTTCGAATTCGCCGCCACGGCGCCGAGAGCCCCGACCACGTCGCGCTCGTGATTACCGAGCGCGACCTGCTCGAGCGAGGGGCCTACGAAACGCTCACGGACTTCTTCGCGTGGGCGTTCGAGTACGCCTCGCAGGTCACCGTCTACGTCAGCGTCCTCGACGCCGCGGCGGTCCCTGCCTTGCAGCGCGAACTCGAGACGCTCGAGGCCCCTCACGAGGTGGCCGTTCGCGGGCCGGCGGATCGGACCCGCGCGGACGCCCCGATCCGGATCGGCATCGGTCTCGGGGGCAAACACGAGTTTACCAGCGCGGTCCGAACGCTCGCGGAACGCGTCGAAACGCGCGAACTCGAACCCGACGAGATCGACGACGAGCGGGTCGAAGAACACCTCATTTTTCCGTCCGAACCGGACCTCGTGATCAAGACCGGCGCAGAACGACTCTCCGATTTCATGATCTGGCAGTCGGTCTACTCGGAGCTCTACTTTACGGACGTTAACTGGCGTGATTTCCGGAAACGGGACTTCTTACGGGCGGTCAGGGAGTACTGCAACCGGTCGCGACGGTTCGGCCGATAGCGAGCGTTCATTCCGACGTGGTCGTGAGAACGGATCACGGACGGGAGTGGTACCGCCGCCGACCGAAACACGCTAGTCGACGGAATCCTGGGGCTCGATCCACTCGGCCGGGTCGCGTAACTCCGGACCCGCTCCGAGGGGCTCGTCGAGCCCGACGACGGGCCCTTCTAGCTGCAAGCCATTCGAACGCAGTTCGTACTCGAGGACGCCGTACTCCTCGAGTTTGGGAAGGGTCACGTGTACGAGCAGGATACGGGCCGCCGACCGGCGCAACTCGGCGTCCAACTGCGCAACTGCCGCCGCTAGCCGGTCGAGGGTCACGGGCGGCTCACACCTCGAGAGGGCGCGTAGCGTGAGCCGTGTGTGCGACGACGCGAGCAGTGCGTACGCGGTCTCGACCGCGAGGCCAGTGCGCTGCGTGAACCGATCGACGTCGATGGAGAGGTGTGGTTGTGACATTCTCCTTGATATAAAATTATTAATATATAAAGACTTTGCGGTGAGTGCCGTAGACAGACGGTACAGGCTCCGAACGGACACTTCGCTCGAAGCGCGGAAGTCGGACGCCGACCACAGCCAACCGACTGCGCTCCGTGGGGTTCGCCCGTTCAGTCGGCGGCCCGTCCGCTCGAGTCGATCCCGTCGACCTGTTCGCTTTCGTCGTCTAGGTCCCCCGGGTCGGGCTGTTCGGACGTCGGAAGCGAGTCGCGGAACCGCTCGACGATCGATTTGGCCTCGACGAGTTCGGGATCGCTGATCGCCCCGAGGAGGGCGATCGCCCGCCGAGCGCGGGTCCGTCGCCACGATTCCTCGCGGTGTTCGTAGGTTCGAATGCCCCGAAGGAAGTCCGTTTTCGAGAACTCCGGCCAGTAGGGCGTACAGAAGAAGACGGCGGCTTCGTTTCCGTTCGCGTGCCACGGCAGGAAGTTCGAGGTCCGCTCGTCACCGCCCGTCCGGATGATCAGGTCGACGTCGCGAACCGGCTGATCGTACAGCCGGTCCTCGATCGTCTCGACGTCGATTTCGTCGGGCTCGAGGCTCCCCGCCTGAACGTCGGTGGCGACGTCGTGGACCGCCTCGAGCAACTGCGAGCGACCGCCGTACGCGAGGGCGATGTTGAGGACGAATTGGCCGTGGTCGCGAGTACGTCGTTCGGCGTAGTCGACGGCGTCGCGAACGCGCTGGGGAAGCTTTTCGACCTCGCCGATCGCCCGGATCTGCACCTCGTTGTCGTGGACGCGCTCGGCGTCGGCGAACTGTCGAAGCTTCTCACAGAGGAGATCAAACAGCGCTTCGTTCTCCTCGTCCGATCGATCGAAGTTCTCCGTCGAAAACGTGTACAGCGTCAGTTCCTCGACGCCGATATCCTGACACCACTCGAGGACGTGCTCGGTCGTCTGCGCACCCTGGCGGTGTCCGTCGTGGGCGGCTTCTCCGTTCCGTCGGGCGTATCGGCGGTTCCCGTCCTGGATCACCGCAACGTGGGTCGGCGCGCCCGAAATCTCTCTCGAGAGCACCCCTTCGTAGGCCGCATCGACGCGCTGACGGAGCCACCGCTTCATTACTCGCCTAGAGGTCATCGAACCCTATGTGTTTTGCGTGTCCTATCACGGCACAACGTTCCGTTCCGGTGAGTGTCCGCCCGGGAAATCGTGACGGCTATCCGTTCGGGAGCCCTCGGCTCGAGCAATGGCAGACGCGATCGACGACGACCTCTATCAGCGGACCAAGACGCTACTCGAGCCCGGCGACGTCGAACTCAACGGTGCGATCGTTCACACGGACCACGACGGCAGCGAAGACGTTCGGATGATGCAGGCGACGATCGACGTCGGCGACATCATCGCCGAGCACTCGGGGTACGACCCGAAAGACTGCTACGTCTATTCGGGCAACGACGACCCCGACTTCTCCTCGAACCAGCATCAGGGACTGACCCTCGAGGACGAGGCGTTCGTCTGGGAGTGCCAACAGCTGTTGCGCGGGGGTAGCTTCGATATCGTCATCTACTACGAGGCAAGCGCCGACCACGAGGCGATCCTCCAGGACGTTCGGGAACTGGGCTACGACGTGACCGGCGTTCGCGGCGAATAAGACGATCGCTCAGGTTCATTGCGAGCCAGCGCACGGGTCCGGGCGGACCGGGGCGATGTCTCTGACGCCCGATCGAGACGCGGGCGCGACCGCAAATCGAGTGCACCCCCAGTCTCCCCCTTGACCGCTACTCGAGCGCCGTCCCGGTTCGTTTATGCCGCGGGCCTCCCGACGGTGAGGTATGACCACGGACGTCGACCTGACCGAGCGCGAACGGGCGGTCGTCAACGCCTATCAGGGCGGGTTTCCCGTCGTGGAGCGTCCCTTCGAGCCCGCCGCAGCCGCTATGTGCGATCGCGGGGTCGACATCGACGCCACCGAACTGCTCGAGACGATTCGAGACCTCGACGAGCGCGGGGTCCTCTCGCGATTCGGCCCGCTCGTCAACGCCCAGGAGATCGGCGGCGCGGCGACGCTGGTAGCCATGCACGCACCCGAAGACCGGTTCGACGAGGTCGTCGAGCAGGTCAACGCCTACCGCGAGGTGGCCCACAACTACGAGCGCGAGCACCCGCACCTGAACGTCTGGTTCGTCCTCAGCGTCGCCGACGAGGAGCGAGTCGACGAAGTGCTCGCGGAGATCGAAGCCGAGACCGGCCAGGAGACGTACAACCTCCCGAAGGAACAGGAGTTTCGCGTCGAGGCGAAGTTTTACGTCGACGGCCCCCTCGACGGCGAGGACGGTGCGAGCGCGGGTATCGACTGCACCGACCTGGGACCCGACGTCCCCTCGACGGGCAGATCCGCGCTGACGCCGGCCGAACGCGATCTCGTCCTCGAGGTCCAGGGCGGACTTCCCCTCACCGAAACGCCGTACGCGGACGTGGCCGACGCCATCGGCCAGGAGACGCGGTGGGTCATCGAGACGATCAACCGATTCGAGCGGGCGGGAAAAATCCGCCGGATCGGCGTCGTCCCGAACCACTACGCGCTGGGCTACACGGAGAACGGAATGACGGTCTGGAACGTCCCGGACGACCTCGTGGAGGAGGTCGGCCCGGCGGTCGCCGCCCTGCCCTTCGTCACGCACTGCTACCGGCGGCCGCGCCACGAGGGCGTCTGGCCGTACAACTTCTTCGCGATGACCCACGGCCGCAGCGAGGAAGAGAGCCGACAGCGCATCGACCAGGTTCGAGACACCATGGCCGACTACTGGGACGTCACAGACGACGACTGGGACTCGCTGTTCTCGACGCAAATACTGAAGAAGACGGGCATTCGGTTGGACGAGCGCGCTGAAGCCAACACCGAATCCGAGTAACCACCCACGGTCGATGGCCCACTTCCCAGCATGATCCCACTCTTGCACGATTTCACGGATGCGACGGTACTCGTCTTCGGCGGCGGTCCGGTCGGTGCTCGAAAGGCCCGACGGTTCGCTCGCGAAGCCGAGGTGCTCGTCGTCAGCCCCGAGTTCGCCGATCTGGACTTTGGCGGCGCCGAACTGATAAAATCCGCGCCGGAACCGGCCGATGTCGCCGACTGGCTCGAGCGGACTGCGCCCGCTCTGGTCGTCGCCGCGACGGACGACGAGGCGGTCAACGAGGCCGTCGCCGACGCCGCTCGAGACCGCGGGGTGCTCGTCAACCGCGCGGATCGGGCGGGCGGACGCGATTCCGGTAGCGTGGTGGTTCCGGCGACCGTGCGCGAGGACCCGGTAGTCGTTTCGATCGCAACCGGCGGAACCGCGCCCGCGCTGAGCAAGCACCTCCGAGCGGAACTCGAGGAGACGCTCTCGGGAGCGGGCGAGATGGCGACGGTCTGCGGACGGCTCCGGACGGAGCTCAAAGCGCGGGACGTTCCGCCCGAGCGACGACGGCAGATCGTCACCGATGTCGTCAATTCCCCGGCCCTTTGGACAGCTTTACGTACGGGTACTCCTAACTGTGAGCAAGTGATCGAGGACGTGCTGGCCGAGGAACTGCCCCACGGGGGTGACCGGCCGTGATTCCGGCCGGGGTCGTGACCGCTGGTCGAGTAACTCACGAGAGCGGCAGCGTCGACGATCTCGCCGCTGCCAGCCCCGAGAGCCAGCGGGCCGGCGTCGCCGACCTCTGTTCCGTCCCGGCGGTCGAAGAGGCGTACGTGCTCTCGACGTGCAACCGGGTCGAAGCCTACGTCGTCGGCACCGACGCCGACGTCGGACGGGCCGCCCTCGAGGAATTTTTCGCGCCGGTCGACGACGATGCGGTCGTCCTGACGGACCACGACGAGAGCCTCCACCACCTGCTATGCGTCGCATCCGGACTCGAGTCGGTCGTCCTCGGCGAGGACCAGATCATCGGACAGGTCCGAACGGCCTACGAGGACGCCCGCAACGCCGGCGGCATCGGGAAGATGCTCGAGGCCGCCGTGACGAAGGCGATCCACGTCGGCGAGCGCGCCCGTACCGAGACCGGGATCAACGAGGGCGTCGTCTCGCTCGGCTCGGCGGCGACGACGCTCGCCGCCCGGGACGTTCCGCTCGAGGGGGCCACCGCCCTCGTCGTCGGGGCCGGCGAGATGGGACGACTCGCCGCTCGCAGTCTCGCGGACGCCGGCGTTGGGACCGTCGTCGTCGCGAACCGAACCGTCTCACACGCCGAACACCTCGCGAGCGAACTCGAGGCGGCGGCCGACGCCGTGCCCCTGGAGGCGCTCGACACCGTCGCGAGCGAGGTCGACGTCGTCATCACGGCAACCGGAAGCGCGGAGCCGGTGCTCGAGCCGCGACAGCTCGAGAGCGCCGATAGCGGGCGCGAAAACGATGGCACGGGCGGTGACGGCGGCACCGGTCCGGCGCAGGTCGTCGTCGACCTCGGCCAACCGCGCGACGTCGTTCCGGCCGCCGATTCGCTGTCGACCGTGACCGTCTACGATCTCGACGACCTCGAGTCGGTTACCACGGAAACCCGCGAGCAACGCGCCGACGCGGCTCGCGAGGTCGAGTCGATGATCGACAGGGAGTTTGAACTGCTCTGCGAGCAGTACAAACGAGCCCGCGCGGACGAGGTGATCGCCGCGATGTACGAGTCCGCAAACCGGATGAAAGAGCGGGAACTCGAGACGGCGCTCTCGCAACTCGACGGGGAGCAGTTTTCCGCGGACCAGCGCGAGGTCGTCGAAGCGATGGCCGACGCGCTGGTCAATCAGTTGCTCGCGCCGCCGACAAAGAGCCTGCGAGAAGCCGCTGCCGAGGACGACTGGAGCACGATCAACACCGCGCTCCAACTGTTCGATCCCGACTTCGGCGGCGACGACGGGCCGATGGCGTCACCGTTGACGCCCGGTACGATGTCCGTCAAACCGCAACTCGAGGCGACTGACGACGATTAACTGCGTCGGTAGTAGTTAGTTCCAGAGTTTGGTCGCGCTGACGACGCTCAGATCGTCGTCCGCTTCGACTTCCCAGATTCGGAGAACGAGATGTGCTTTGCAGTGATACTCGGTTGTTTCGATTCCCGTGTGCTCGTTTCGAAGGACGAGCTGACACGTTCCGTCGTTCGAGCAGTCCGCAGACAGATCGCACATGATATTGCCAGCACGTACTCCGCTCGTCGATAAGTCGTTGTCGGTGATCCGTTTTTGACCTCGAGCGGGGCGGATTTGCCCCGCCTCGGTCGGGGCCGATAGCCGCCCCGACGAACCCGCGTGGCACAATTATTATCTGATTGCGCGCCGTTCCAGCGAGCATGGCTGATCTGCTTTCCGACGACGAAATCGAGTCACAGCTTCCGGACGACTGGGATCGCGAGGGCGACGAGATCGTTCGAACCTACGAGTTCGACGACTACCTCCGCGGCGTCAACTTCGCGCAGATGGTCGGTGAGATCGCCGAGGCGCAGTTTCACCACCCCGAGATTATCATCCGGTACGCCGAAGTCGAGATCCGACTCACCTCCCACGAGGAAGGCGGCATCACGGGCGATGACATCGAGATGGCGGAGCTGATCGAATCCGAGCGAGACGCCTAACCGTCGCTCCCGATGAAAGCCCGGTACGTCTTCCGCGCACGGCTCCGCCTCGAGTCCGAGGAGTCGTCGGTCCGCCTCGAGTCGTCGTCGGCCCGGACGACGGTAACCGTCTTTCGCGAGGCTCCGGAACCCGGCCGCGAGGGCTGGCTGTTCTTCCGGGATACGCTGTGGCGCGGCGAGGTGGGCGACGAGGCGCACGGTCGCCGACTCGCCGAGGAGTGGCTCGGCGAGTCCGTCGAGTCGGTCGCGTTTCGCGAACTGCAGGTCGACCAAGAGTACTTCACGGCGCTGAAGGAGGCGATCGCGGCCGATCTCGAGGCGTTCAACGCCGAAAACGTCGACGAGGTGCTCTCGAAGTATCTGGGCTCGAGTATCAGGGTTACCGACGCGGACGGAGCGGCGGAAACAGCCGACGAGTCCTGACGTGACGGGCGATACACCTTTATCCGAGACGGCCGTACCTCAGCGTCCGATGGATGGCGCGACGGCCGTCGACTGCGAGTACGACTTCTGGCTGCTCGATCTCGACGGAACGCTCGTCGACGTCGAGTGGTCGTACACCCGCGACGTGTTCGACCGAGTCGGCGACCGGCTCGGTCGCGAGTTCACCGACCGGGAGGCCGATATCCTCTGGAGCGGTCTGACCGGCTCTCGCGACCGACAGCTCCGGGAGTGGGGCGTCGACCCCGACGAGTTCTGGACGGCTTTCCATGACGAGGAAGATCCGCAGGTCCGGGCCGAACAGACCTACCTTCACGAGGACGCGGCGTTCGTCGCCGACCTCGAGGAGCCGGTCGGGCTGGTCACGCACTGTCAACGGTTCCTCTGCGAGCCGGTTCTCGATCACCTCGACATTCGGGACTGGTTCGACGCGCGACTCTGTTGCACCCCGGAAACCGGCTGGAAGCCCGACCCCGCCCCCGTTCAGTCCGTCATGAACGATCTCGGGGTCGGCAACAACGGCCACGAGGGCGTGCTCGCGGGTGACGGTGCCAACGACGTCGGCGCGGCCTGGAACGCGGGCCTCGACGCGATCCACGTCGAACGCGTCGGCCACGAACGCCGGGGGCAGTGCGTGCGCGGCGATTACCGCGTGCAGTCGTTCGACGAACTGTTCTGAGGGCGACGGAGTCGCGCTCTCGAGTCGAGAACGCCGCTCGTCGAGCCACGCTTCGGCGAGTGCGCTCGGTCCGAGCGAGACCGAAAAGGATTCACCAGTTCACTTCCAGGTAGAGTCAGAAACGCGATGAAGTACTGTCTCAACTGCGACTGGTGGACGAGCGAGACCGACGAACCAGCGGCTCGAGTCCGATCGCGACGAGCGATCGAACATCACGTCGAGACGGGACACACGATCGACTCGAGCGAGGGGGTCGTCCCGCCGCAGCTCCCCGACGTCCCTCACGAGGTTTTCGTTCACGATCTGCTGCCCTCTCACTCGGGCGACTGATCGACGACGCGTTCTCGCGTCCTCGTCGCCGCGGTCGTCCGCGCCTCACCCGTAGTGGCGCTCGAGGTAGTCGATGATCTCCTCGCTCTCGTAGAGCGTTTCCTCGCGATCGGTGTCGACGAGGAACGGAATCGAGTCCTTACCGCCCAGTTTCGTCATCGCCTGCTGGGTCTGTTCGTTGAGTACGTCGCCGCCTTCGGAGCCGGGTCGGCGGGGGTTGTGGATGACGTACGAGACGCCGAGATCCGTGAGCGTCGCTCTGACGTCCGTGCTGTGCGGACAGCGTTCCGCCTGGTAAAGCTCGAGCATGCGATGACGTCTGCCACGCTGGTCGCTGTAAACGTTGGCCACGCAGATGGTCCCGGCGCCGTCGTCCGTCTCGAGCGACCGGTTATTCGGCGCGCGACTGTTCGCCCGCCGGCTGGAGTTCGTCGTCGACCAGCGTCTCGTAGGCACGGCGAAACCGCTCGGAGAGCGCCTGATGGGAGATGCCCAGTTCGCCCGCCAGCTCCTCCATCGAGATCCCTCGCGGTATCTCGAAGTAGCCGTGCTCGAGTGCGGCCTCGAGGGCCTCCTGTTGCTCGGGGGTCAATCTGGTCTCGTCGTCCGTGACGCCGCTGACGTCGGTTACCCGCCGGAGGTCGGCGGAGATCCCCGCTTCCTCGAGTCGGTCGTAGGCGTCGGTGAGCGTGTCCCGACTGCGAAATCGGACCCTGACTTGCCACCAGCCGTCGGTGCCCCACATCTCCAGGAGGGAGCCGCCGTCGGCGAGCAGTTCGTCGCGGAGTCCCATCGTCTCGTCGACGAAGCTCACGTCGAACAACAGTCTCGACTCGGTTTCGACGAGTAAGTCATACTCCTCGACCGACGGATCCGCCTCGAAGGCGGCATTGGCCGTCTCGCGGTCGACACCGGATACCCAAAGAGAGGGCCGCGTTTTCGATACTGAGGACTCCAGTTCGAACGTGGCTCCGGCTGCGTGTTCGATCGCTGTTCCCAGTGTCGTCTCCACCGCTGGTAGCCGGAACTCGGCTATCGTCGACATCACGATGGGTACACCGTACGGGCGTAAAAATCACTGTTCCGACGGTCCTGACTGTCGATTCTGTTGAAATATATCCGGCGTTCGTCAGTCGCCGTTCGGTCCGCTCTCGAGTGCCGTTTTCAGTTCCCGCACGCTGTCCTTGCCCGTGCGGTCGGGGTTCGCGAGGACTCGCACCGACTGCTCGCCGACGGGGACGAAGCCGAGGTCGAGTCGATCCGCGGTCTCGCGCAGTCCGAGGCCGACGTCGGCCTCGCCCGCGATGACCTTCCGCGCGGGACTTTCGTGGGCTCGAAGCCCGAGATCGAAGCCGTCGATCGTCCCGCGGACGTCGCGAGCGTTGGCGTCGCGATCGGCCGCGAGATCGTCGACGGCGGCCTCGAGACTCGAGCGCAGCCCCGAGTCGGTCGTCCGGTTGACGAAGCGCAGGTCGCGATCAACCACGTCAGCCAGCGCCTCGATTTCGCGGGGGTTGCCGGCCTGGACGATCAGTCCCCACTCGCGGCTCCAGCGCCCGAGTTCGGTCGCCTCGATATCGCGGTCGAGGGGACCGGCGACGACGGCGACGTCGGGAACGCCCTCTCGGAGTCGCCGGACGCCCGGCCGCGAACCGACCGAGAGGTAGCGCGGGTTCTCGAGGCCGTCGAGCAGCCGGTTCAGCGTGGGGTCGTCCTCGCCGACGCCCAACAGCGTGGGCGGCCGGACGTCCGGCGAAAAGAGCCGGACGGCGACGGATTCGCCCGCCTCGAGATAGTCGGTTTCCGGATCGACTTCGACGACGCCGTCGGCTTCGGCGAGGCTGGTGGTCGCGCCGCTACCCTTATCGACGGGGTAGACGAGGGGATCGCCGGTCGCATCCCCGACTACGCCGACGGGCATGAGTCGCAGCCGTCCTTCCCCGTACCGCTCCTGGCGGGCCATCCGCCCCGATATCGTCGCTGCCGTGGGCTCGGGCAGCCCCGCAGCCTCGCGGATCGCCGGCGCGACGAACGTTCGAAAGACCATCATCGCGGAGACGGGGTAGCCGGGAAGGCCGACGTAGGCCGACGACTCCAGGCGTCCGACGAGCATCGGCTTTCCGGGTTTGACGCTGACGCCGTGGAGCAGCAGTTCGCCTTGCTCTTCGATCACGCGGTAGATGACGTCGACCGCACTCGCGCTGGTGGATCCCGAGGAGAGCACGAGGTCGCACTCGCCGGCGGCCTCCCGGAGTACGCGCTCCATCTCGTCCCGTTCGTCGCCGGCGTGGGGGTAGAGCACCGCCTCCCCGCCGGCGTCCTCGACCCCCGCGGCGATCGTGTAGCTGTTGACGTCGTAGATCTCGCCGCGCTCGCTCTCGAGGTCCTCGCCCGGCCTGACGAGTTCGTCGCCCGTCGAGACGATGCCGACTCGCGGTTTCCCGCGAACGGGAACCTCGTCGATCCCGAGTGCGGAGAGCAATCCGATGTCGCGGGGCGTGATTCGGGTTCCAGGACCGAGCGCGCGTTCGCCCGCGGCGACGTCCGTGCCGGCGAACATGACGTTGTCTCCGGGTGCGACCGACGTTCGAATCAGCACGTCGGTACCGCCGTCGCCGGATCCGTCGGTATCCGTGCGCTCGACCGGAACCATCGCGTCCGCTCCCGACGGCATCACCGCACCCGTCGAGATCTCGGCGGCCTGTCCGTCCTCGAGTTCGACGTCGGGTTTCTCGCCGGCGTGGACCTCGCCGACGACCTCGAGTCGCGCCGGATCGGCCTCGTCCGCACCGAACGTGTCCCGCGCCCGGAGGGCGTAGCCGTCCAGACTCGCCCGGTCGAACCCCGGCACGTCGAGTTCGGCGTCGAGTCGGGTTACGATCACCCGCCCGCGGGCGTCCTCGAGCGAGACGCGGTCGATACCGCCCTCGAGCGAAAGCGAGCCGATAGCCGCACGCGCGTCATCGGGGGAGGCGAGATCGCGAAACTCCTTGCGTTCCATACTCGCAGTTGGCGGGCCGAGGGTAAAAACGTCGGTCGACCGCGGCGTCTCGAGAGCGGTGACGGTGTCGGTGTGACGCGAACGAACAGTCTCGTATCTCGATGAACGATCATGGTATAATTTCCCGAGAAAATGCGAACATCTCTCGGTGTCTTCCCCGATATCAAGTCCTTTATTGCCAGAACCCAAACCCACGGTCGTGTCTTTTCGATGGAGTACCCTCCCGAACCCGTTCCGCTGGTTCCTCCTTGCAGTCGGCTCGCTGCTCGCGCGATTCGGGGTAATCGAACCGCGACGCGTCGAGCGAACGACCGACCTCGCGTGGCCGCGGATCGTGACGGGACTCGCCCGGATGTCCAAGTCCGCGGCGGATATCGCGATGGTCGGGATCGCCCTCGGGCCGGCAGCCATCGCTGGCGTCGGGCTCGCGACCCCCTTCTGGGGGCTGGCGTTCGGGATCGGCGGCGGGATCGCCGGCGCGACGATCGGGCTGGTCTCCCAGCGCTACACCGGCGGGAGCGCCGAGGAGGTCTCGCTGGCGGTGACGACCAGCGGTCTCGTCGTCGTCGCGATCATGCTCCCGCTGGCCGCCCTCTACTGGCTGGTTCCTGACGGACTGGTCGCACTCGTAGGGAACGACGCCACGTCGATCGCGTACGGCGCGGACTACCTCAGGGTCGTCGCCATCGGCGTCCCGTTCGCGGCGCTGAATCTCATCGGGAGCCGGACGCTCGTCGGTGCCGACGACGCGTGGACGCCGATGATGCTCCGTACGGGCGGCGCCCTCGTCAACGTCGGGCTCAATGCGGCGTTGATCTTCGGGCTGGGGATGGGCGTCGTCGGCGCGGCGATCGGAACCGTCGTCGCGAACGTCGTCGTCCTGGCCGCGTTCGTCACCGGATTCACCACGGGCCGACTGCCGCTGGTCGGCGAGTTCCCGGTGACCCTCAGTCTCGGGTGGCCGCAGGCGACGGTCGCCGACGTTCGGGACGTCCTCAGCATCGGCACACCGCTCGTCTTCACGAACGTCGCCCGGCGTGGCGCGCAGTTCCCGATGCTCGCGATCGTCGCGTTCTTCGGCCCGAACGTTCTCGCCGCCTACGTCGTCGCCCGGCGCGTTCGCGATCTGATGGATACTCCCGGCTGGGGCTTCTCGCTCGCCTCGAGCAGCCTGGTCGGACAGGAACTCGGCATCGGCGACGAGCAGGACGCCGACACGTACGGCCGAGAGGTCCTCTGGTTCGGCGTCGGCGTCTACCTCGTCAGCGCGGCGGTCGTGCTCGTCTTCGCCGAGCAGGTCGGTCGCGTCTTCGTGGACGACCCGGCGATCCTGCCGCTCGTGACGACGTTCATCGCCGTCGCCTGCGTGAGCGTCGTCTTCCGCGGCGTCAGCGGCGGCGCGACCGGCCCGCTCCGCGCCAGCGGCGACACCCGCTGGCCGTTCTACGGGCAGGTACTCGGCCTGTACGTCTTCGCGCTCCCCGTCGCCTTCCTCGGCGCCGTCTCGGTCCCGATCCCCTCCCTCGAGGTCGTGACGCCGCTGGGAATCGGCGCGCTCTACGCCGCGTTGCTCCTCGAGACGCTCGTCCCCGCCGTCGTCACCTACTACCGGTTCGAGGCCGGCCACTGGAAAGCGATCAGTCGCGCGTACCGCCCCGAATCCGCGCCCGGAGACTAGCGTCGCGCCCGTCCCGCTCCGGTGTACGGAACCGACCGCGGCGATCCGGGTCCGTTCGCCGACCGTCGATGGACGGATACTCGACTCGAGCGCCGAGCGACAGGTGTCCGGATCCCCCGTAGCGGGGGGTCGATTCCCGTCGAAACGACGACTTACTTATAAAGAAAACTGGATGAATGGCTTTTTCCGCTCGAGCGGTGATGCTCGTGGTATGGCTACGCATGGCTTCCAACAGGGTGGTGCCACGGGTGTATCCCTTCCCGACGCCGTCCCGATCGATCTGGCGCATCTATCGCGGCTGAGCTGGGAACTGGGGTCACGCGTCGTCGACGACGACGATGCGACGCTTCACAGCGAGTGGGAGCAGTCAGGACGGTCATGGCTGCTGTCGATCTTTCGAGTGACGACGAACACCGTCGTGTTGCGCGTCCGCACCCCCGTCGGCCGGCAGCGATTTTACGGTGCCGCGCAGTTGGATCTGGAGTCGGTCCTGCCGAGCCTCGAGTCGGCGCCGCGCTGGCACCGACTCGAGTGAGGGCAATTCTCCGTCGGGAAGACAACGGTTACAACCCTACCGCGTGAGGGTGGTGGCATGTCACGACTTACCGAGACGGATCGGGAACGGATCGCCGCCCTCTTCTATCGGCACCTCGAGGTGGGGCTCCATCACGGCGCTCAGTTGAGCGTCTACGTCGACGGCGAGCGGGCGCTCGATCTCGCTGGCGGCGTCACGGGTCCGGACGGCGAGGCGGAGACGGGTGAGACGCGGCACGTCCTCTTTTCCAGTACGAAACCCTACGGAGCCGTGACGCTCCACTCCCTCGTCGAGGAGGGGGCGCTCGAGTACGACGACCGCGTCGTGGATCACTGGCCCGAGTTCGCCGAGGCGGGCACCGAGAAAGCCGCCGTCACCGTTCGGCAGGTGCTAAGCCACACCGCCGGACTGCCCCGGGGGGAGATCGACGACCGTCCCGACCTCTGGAGCGACTGGGACGCCGTCGTGGAGCACCTCGAGGCGATGGACCTCGTCCACTCGCCGGGGGCGGTTCCGGCGTACCACGCCCTCACGTTCGGCTGGTTGGTCGGGGAACTCGTTCGCCGGGTATCGGGGACGCCGATCGAGGAGGCCGCCGCGGAACGCGTGTTCGAACCGCTCGAAATGGCAGACACCGGTATCGGCCTTCGGGCGGACGAGGACGACAACGTGGCGACGCTGGTCGGCTTCGAGGAGTTCGACCGCTGTCGGGACCCCGGCGAGGGACTCGGGGATCACGCCGAAGTCGCGGCCCCGTTCAACGACGAGGCGATCCACCGGTCCGTCATCCCCGCCGCCAACGGCATCGGGACGGCCGGCGACATGGCCCGCTTCTACGCCTGTCTCGCCAACGGCGGCGAGCTCGATGGGGTGCGGATACTCGAACCGGAAACCGTCGAACGGATGACTCGCCTCGAGGCCGAAACGGAGGCTGACGGAACGATCGGCCGCGAGGCGCGGTTCTGTCTCGGATTCTGGAAGGGCGGGACGACCGTCGCCCCGTACGGTTCGCTGTCGCCGGAGCGGACGTTCGGCCACGCCGGACTCGGCAGTAGCGTCGGCTGGGCCGATCCCGAGGAGAATATCGGCTTTTCCTACGTGACGAACGGGGTTCGCGATGGCTCCTACGAGCACGTCGCCCGGGTGAACGCGCTCGCGGACGCGGTTCGACTCGCGATCCGGTAGAGAGATGACTGACAGCGCCGTTTCGTGGGCCGCGTCGGTTACTCTTCCGTCGGTTGCGGCGCGATCACACGAGCCCCTGGAAGACGTCACTGAACACGACGAGTAGTACCCCGGCGAAGATAACCAACAGCAGGAAGCCGAAGAAAATGATCACGGCTTGCCGTCCGGTGAGCGACTCTCCCTCGAGGAACTCGTTCCATTCCATCGTTACTGGACACGTACACAGACATCTCTATTAAACGATGGTGGTCCACCGTTCGCCTGTCCCGCGGTTGTTACGGGTTCGGTTCCCAGTCCTCCACGGCGACCCTCTCGCCGGCCGGAATCCCCTCGCGGTCATCGCCGACGACCACCCAGCCGTCGGCGAGCGCGACGCTCGAGAGCACCCCCGACCCGCTCGCTCGCGTCGGAGTTGCGACGAACTGCGGCTCGTCGGCCTCGAGGTCCGTCTCCTCGCGCGCCTCGAGTTGTACCCGCGCGAACGTTCGCGTCCCGGGTTCGCTCGGGATCTTTCGCTCGAGGCGCGCGTGCGTCGTGGGGTGTGGATCCGGAGTCGTCCCCTCGAGCCAGCGTACGGTCGGCCGCAGGAACTGGACGGCGTTGACGATACAGGCGACGGGGTAGCCGGGCAGCGCGAGTACGGGCGTCCCTTCGACGACGCCGAGACAGACGGGATGGCCGGGTTTGAGGCCGACGCCGTGGACGAGCACCTCGCCGAGGTCGTCGATCACCTCGGGCAGCAGGTCGCGTTGACCGACGGAAGAGCCGCCGGTGGTGACGATCACGTCCTTCGTCAGGTCCCGCTGAATCGCCACGCGCAGCGATTCGGGGTCGTCGGTGACGACGTCTCGGTACGTCGAGCGGCCGCCCCAGCGCTCGACCAGCCGGGAGACCGTGAGTCCGTTGGTTTCGATGACCTCGCCCGGTCCCGGGTCGCTCGAGACGAGTTCCTCGCCCGTCGGGATCACGCCGACCGTCGGCCGCTTCGCGACCGACACCTTCGCGTAGCCTGCAGAGCGCAGGAGGCCGAGATCCGACGGCCGGAGCCGGTGGCCGGCCGCGTAGAGCCGTTGGTCCTCCTCGATATCCTCGCCGACGGGCGCGACGTTTTCGCCCTCCGCGACCGCGTCGGCGACCTCGAGTTCGTCGACCGACTCGAGTTCGGTGACCTGTTCGATCATGACGACGGCGTCCGCACCCTCGGGAAGGGCACTTCCGGTGTGAACGCGGGCGGCCGTTTCCGGCGCGACTTCGGCGTCGCGGCCGGTTCCCGCTGCGACTCGGAGCACTTCGGGGGAGCGGTCGCTGGCCCCGAACGTGTCCGCGGCTCGAACGGCGTAGCCGTCCATCGCCGCTCGCCGATAGTGGGGGACGTTTCGGGCGGACGCGACGGGAGCGGCAAGCACTCGCCCGTCCGCGCGTTCGATGTCCACGAGTTCCGTATCCGTCGTGGGCGGGATGTCGCCGGCACCGACGCTCGCAGGACCGTCGCTATCGTCGCCGTCGATACCGATTCCGTCGTGCCCCGCTACGACGGCCTCCCTGAGTATTCGGCGCGCTTCGTCGACCGGGGTCCGTACCTTGAACCCGGACCGCTTGCGCTCGTTGTCGGCTCCTTCCATACTCTGAACCGGGTCGCCGGACGCCAAAAGCGTGGGGGACTACGGGTTCGCTCGGAAACCGGATCGGGGACGCACCCAGTTTCCATCGTTCCCATCGAATCGGCCGCTACCGCGGGCTTTTTCGTATCCGCGTTCGAACCTGTAGCTATGTCAGCGCTCCGCGATGCATTAGGGAATCTCTCCGAGGACGTTTTCTTCGACCTTCTCGAGAGCGAGGACGCCTATCTGCTCGTCCTCGACGTCCCCGGTGTTACCGCCGACTCGCTCACCCTGACGGTCGAGGACGGCCGCATCTCGATCGAGGCTCACCGCGAAAAAGACCCCAACGAGGACTATCGTTACCTCGAGGAGAACCGGTCGCTCTTTCTCGATGTCGAACTTCCTTTGCCCGCGGACGCGGTCGAAACGGAATCGGAGGCGACGGTGGAACGCGGCGTCCTCGAGTTGACGCTGCCCAAGTTGTCTTCGGGTGGAGAGACGACCATCGACGTCGTCGACGAGGACGCCGGCTAACATGGGGTGACCGAGACTGGTCTCCCTCCGCGCATACAAGCGATTCGTTCTCGTCGCGTGGCAGTTCCTCCCGCTGTTGCTCGCGTACGCCCGCGACCGTCGTCGGTTTCTCCTGTTCGGCCGTCCGCGCCGGGTCGACGCCGAGACCCACCGCCACCGCGCCGAGGTCCTGCTCGAGTCGCTGTTGACGCTCGGTCCGACGTTCATCAAACTCGGTCAACTGCTCTCGACCCGGCCCGACGTGTTGCCGCCGGCCTACATCGACGTTCTCGCGGCGCTCCAGGACGAGGTGCCGCCCGCCGAGTGGACCGCCGCCAGGCGGGTGATCGAGGACGAACTCGGGCCGCTAGACGACCGCTTCGAGGAGTTCGAGACCGAGGCGATCAGCGGGGCGAGCCTCGGACAGGTGTATCGAGCGCGCATCGAGACTGGGACTGACGGGCCGCAGTCGGCTCCAGAGAGCCACACCGGCCGCGAAGTCGCCGTAAAGGTTCGGCGGCCGGACATCGAGGACTTGGTGGCGGCGGATCTCCGGGTCGTCCGATGGTCGCTGCCGATCCTCCTCTACTTCGTCGACGATTCTCGAGCGTTCTCCCTCGAGAACCTCGCCGACGAGTTCGCAAAGACCATTCGCGAGGAGATGGACTACGAGCGCGAGGCGACGATGTTACGGGAGATCCGCGCCAACTTCGCGGACGACGACCGGTTCGTCATCCCCGACGTGATCGAGAGCCACTCGGGGCCGCGCGTGCTCACGATGGAGTACCTCGAGGGGACGAAGATCAACGACGTCGAGGAACTCGACCGGAAGGGCGTCGACCGAACGCAGGTCGCGGAGAACCTCCAGCGGTCGTACCTGCAGATGATCATCGACGACGGGATCTTTCACGCCGACCCGCACCCGGGCAACCTCGCGGTGACCGACGACGGCCGGATCGTCTTCTACGACTTCGGGATGTCCGGCCGGGTCGACGACTTCGTCCAGGGAAAGATCGTCGACTTCTACATCGCGGTCGCCAACCGGGACATCGACGCCATCCTCGACGCGCTGACCGAGATCGGCACGCTCTCACCGGAGGCCGACCGGACGGTGATGGCCGACGTGATGGAACTGGCTATTCAGGACGCGCGCGGCCAGGATATCGAACAGTATCGGGTAAACCAGATCATCGGCCAGATCGAGGACTCGATCTACGAATTCCCGTTCCGACTGCCGAAAAACCTCGCGCTCGTCCTCCGCGTCGCGACCGTCGTCGAAGGCGTCTGCGTCACGCTCGATCCGGAGTTCGACTTCATCGAGACCGCGACCGACTACCTCACCGAACAGGGCTATCGCGAGGAGTCCGTCCGCCAGTACCTCCGCGAATCGGGCGAGCAACTCCGCCGAACCGGCGAATCGCTGACCCGGCTGGCACCCAAAGCCGAGCGCACGTTAGATCGGCTCGACCGCGACGACCTCTACGTCCGTATCGGCGTCGAAGACTCGGAGAACGTCTTCAACACGCTCGCAAAGCGGCTGGTCTACGGCATGTTACTCACGATGTCGCTGTTTTCCATGGGCGTCCTCTACGCGCTCGGGGCACCCGAGGCGTCGGTCATCGCAGCGGTCTTCTCGGTCGCGGTGACGATTCAACTCTACCGATCGTTCCGCAAACCGCGCTCGACGCGCGTCCGACCGCAGTTTACGCGACAGAACCTGCGCCAGCGACGGGGCGACGAGTGAACCCGAGCGCGAGGCAGTTGCAACCTATCGCCTCCCGCTCCCGGTGAAACGTTCTTTTCGGTTGCAGCCGTCCGTCCGGTATGGACTACGAGCGGATCGCCGACCTGTCGCTGTCGATCGACGACGTCTCGAGCGAGCGCCTCGAACGCGAGACCTCGAGCGAGTTCACCCGCGTCACCACCGAGTTCGCCCTGTCCGGCGTCGGTCCCGACGGCGAAACGGCGGTCGGTCGAGGCGAGGACGTCACCTACGAGACGGCAGACCACGACGCGCTGGCCGAGTCGGGACTGCCCGATTCGACCGGCGAGTACACGATCGATTCCTTCTCGTCACACCTCGAGTCGGTCGATCTGTTCCCGGCGGGTGCGCCGGATCGCGAGGTGTTTCGAAACTACCGGCGCTGGGGGCTCGAGAGCGCGGCGCTCGATCTCGCCCTCCGCCAGGCGGGAACGACCGTCGCGAGCGCGCTCGACCGCTCGCTCGAACCGGTCCGGTTCGTCGCCAGCACCCGACTCGGCGATCCGCCGACGACCGACCGACTCGAGCGCCTCCGCGAGCGGGTTCCCGGTCTCGAGTTCAAGCTGGATCCGACCCCGGCGTGGGACGACGGCGTCGTGACGGCGCTCGACGAAACCGTCGGGGCCGACGCGATCCGCATTCTCGACCTCAAAGGCCAGTACGAGGGGACGGAGGTCGACACGCCGGCCGATCCCGAACTGTATCGGCGGGTGCTCGAGGCCTTCCCCGAGACCGTCATCGAGGACCCCGCGCTGACCGACGAGACGGAGCCGCTGTTCGACGATCCTGCCGTCCGCGCTCGGACGTCGTGGGACGCCCCGATTGACGGACTCGAGGACGTCGAAGCGCTCCCGTGGGAGCCCGACTGGCTCAACATCAAACCCTCGCGGTTCGGCTCGCTCGAGTCGCTCCTCGAGACGCTCGCCCACTGCGACGAACGCGGGATTCGGCTGTACGGCGGCGGCCAGTTCGAACTCGGCGTCGGCCGCGGTCACATCCAGACGCTGGCGTCGCTGTACTACCCCGACGGCCCAAACGACGTCGCGCCGCGGGCGTACAACGACTCCGCGGTCGGCGACGGGTTGCCGACGAGCCCGCTCGTGCCGCCGCTCGAGCCGAGCGGATTTCGGTGGACTACCGACGCGGACGCCGCGTAGTACTCCGTCCCGCCGACCCCGAGGACGGCCGGAACCATCACTGCTGGGCGATCGTCTCGAGTGACAGATCTCGCCCGAACGGGCGACCGAGAAGCGGTTGTCCGGTTTCCGTCCGCCAGTCCGACCGACCTCGGGGCAGCGTCCATTCCAAACGGTTTATGGCCGTCGGTTGATTACGCCGGGACATGGCGAAACAGCAGACCGAAGTTCGCGAACTCCAGGAAGGAAGCTACGTCATGATCGACGACGCAGCCTGTAAGATCAACGCCTACTCGACCGCCAAACCCGGTAAACACGGCAGCGCCAAGGCTCGAGTCGAGGCCAAAGGTGTCTTCGACGGGAAGAAGCGCTCGCTCTCCCAGCCCGTCGACGCGAAGATCTGGGTCCCGATCATCGAGCGGAAGAACGGTCAGGTCGTCTCCGTCGACGGCAACGACATGCAGGTCATGGACCTTGAAACGTACGAGACGCTCACGATGCGCATTCCCGAGGACGTCGACGTCTCCCCCGACGAGAACATCGAGTACCTCGAGATGGAAGACCAGCGAAAGATCGTCTGATGTTTCCCGGGGCGAGTGACGAACGCGAGGAGACCGATACGGCGGATCAGGCGGTTGATCCCGATCGTGACGGGCCGAACTTCGTGGTCGTCGGTGCGCCCCTGGACGTCTCGACGACCTTTCAGCCGGGGACTCGATTCGGTCCCCGACGCATTCGAACTTTTGCGGAGCCGTTCGACGATTACGACCACCGGACGGACCGGCACTTCTCGGACCTCGCCGTCGAAGACCGCGGCGACGTCCCCGCCTGGGACGACGCCGCGGAGTACCTCGAGTACCTCACGGGAACCCTGCGCGACGTCGTCTGGGACGACGCCATCCCGCTGATGCTTGGCGGCGAACACAGCGTCTCGCTCGCCGGCGTCCGCGCGGTCGAACCCGAGGTGGTAGTCTGTCTGGACGCTCACCTTGACTTGTACGACGCCTACGCCGGGAACGAACTCTCCCACGCCGCCGTCACGCGACGGATTCTCGAGGTCGACGCCGTCGAGGAGGTCGTCCTCCTCGGCGTGCGAACGGGAAGCGAAGCGGAGTGGGACCGTGCGAGCGAGGACGACGTGACCGTCGTCCCGCCGAGGGATATCGCGGACTGGTCGTTCGGGGACCGACTCGAGGGACGGACCGTCTACCTGAGCGTCGACATCGACGCTGCCGATCCCGCGTACGCGCCGGGGACGGGGACGACGGAGCCGTTCGGCCTCGAGTCCCGTGACATGCGCGATATCGTCCGCGAGGTGGCCCCCCGCTCGGGCGGGTTCGACGTCGTCGAGGTCAACGACCGAGACGACGGACAGGCCGCCTCGCTCGCCGGCAAACTGGTTCGGGAATTCGTCTTTTCCCACGCCGACGGGACGTAGCGGGCTTTCGCTCGCCGACTCACCGTGGATGGTCGCTCTGTCCCGCCTCGCAGACGTCGTTACCGTAGAGGCGACGGAAACCGTGCCTGTTCGAACCAGAACTTCTCGACCGCTTTCGCGAGTGCCTCGAACTCGTCCGGCCCCTTCGGTTTCGTCAGATAGGCGTTGGCGCGTGCGTCGTAGCACCGTTCGATGTCTTCCGCGGCTTCGGAACTCGTGAGCACGATCACGGGAAGCGGTTTGAGTTGCGGATCGCTTCTGATCGCTTCGAGCACTTCACAGCCGTTTTTCCCCGGCAAATTCAAATCGAGAAGAACGAAATCGGGAAGCGATGCGGATTCGGTAGCAATCTGCCGCGTCAGAAAGTCGACGGCGCGATCACCGGTGGTGATGGAGTGAAGCGTTGTCTCGGTATCCGTCGCTTTGAACGCCTCTTCTGTTAGGCGAATATCGCCCGGGTTATCCTCGACGAGGAGGATTTCGGCCGTCTCTTCGGCGACCCGTTTGAAGTGATGATCGGACATGATGTGTACACGAGCGTTGATTCTGTGATGCGCCCGTGATCGATACACGACTGTTCTGTCCCCAGACGTCCTTTACGGACCGGGAGACGCACAGTGCAACATCTCTCGTTATCGATCGGAGGAGTTGCACACGTATAAGGGCCGGTTTTACCCGGATCGTCAGACGAGCAATCGGTAATTACTGTGGCAATCGTACGTATCGATAAACCGATCGCAAATCGTACGTATGCACAAACCGATCGCACAACCACCGTGCAACTAGGCGTCCATTGACGTGTAGCAGCTACTATCGCTCGCACGGCTCGGTACCGATTACGTCGTGCCTCGAGATCCGAAAGCGGAGAGGCTACGGATCGTCGACACGCGAACTGAGACATCGTTACGGCGTGGCTGGTAACTCGAACGTCCGTCCGGAGAGGCTCCAACGCCCCCAGCTACCGACACCTTGCAAATGCGCCCCATACGTTGATACACGAAATCAGTGAGAAACACTCTGTCAATGGACCTCGTGTCTCGCGGACGTGGGCTGAGGACTGTGCGTCGGATCGGGCTGGTTCGGTGGGTTCCTCGAGCGATCGCCGCTGCCCAGCGGGTGATCCGGCGATGAGCGACCTTCCCCCGATGACGAGCATCAAGCGGTGGCTCGTGACGACGAACCACAAGGACGTCGGGGTCCTCTATCTGGCGACGGCGCTGTTCTTCTTGCTGCTGGGCGGCGTCCTCGCGATGCTGTTTCGCATTCAGTTGTGGGATGCCGGCGGCACGGGGTTCCTCACGGGAAGCGAATACAATCAGGCCGTCTCGGCTCACGGGTTGTTGATGGTTTTCTGGTTCCTGTCTCCGATCGCGACCGGCTTCGCGAACTATCTCGTCCCGCTGCAGATCGGTGCAAAGGATCTCGCGTTTCCGCGATTGAACGCGATGAGCTACTGGTTTTACCTGTTTTCGGGAATCCTGTTCGGAATCTCGTTCTTTCAGGGGCAGACGTTCTCCGGCGGGTGGACGATGTACGCCCCGCTGAACGTGCCGATGTACACGACCGCGATGGAGGCGGCCACCGGGGGGAACGCGGCGATCCTGGCTTTGATTCTGTTCGTCTTCTCGATCACGATCGGGACGGTGAACTTCCTCACGACGATTCACCGTTCGCGGGCGGAAGGGCTCGGCCTCTGGAACATGCCGCTTTTCACCTGGTCGTGGCTGCTGACGGTCTGGATGATGCTGTTCGCCTTCGCCGCGCTGCTCGCCGCCCTGTTACTGCAGGCGAGCGACCGCATCTTCCTGACGCAGTACTTTGCGACCGACCAGGGCTCGAGCCTGCTGTGGGCGCACCTGTTCTGGTTCTTCGGCCATCCGGAGGTGTACATCGTCTTCTTCCCCGCACTGGGGATCATGTTCGAGACGTTCCAGACCTTCACCGGCCGGCGACTCGTCGGTCGGAAGTGGGTCATCATCGCGATGGTCCTCGTGGCCGTCCAGTCCTTCCTGGTCTGGATGCACCACATGTTCCTGACCACCATCAACCTCGAGATCAAGACGCTGTTCATGGCGACGACGATCGGGATTTCGCTGCCCTTCGACCTGATGGTCTTCGCGCTGATCTACACGATGGTCAAGGGACGGGTCCGATTTACCACGCCGTTTCTCTTCTCGCTGGGTGCGCTTGTCCTGTTCATCCTCGGCGGGATCACCGGGGTCTTCCTCGGGGCCGTCGTGTTGGACTTCGAGTTCCGTGGCACCTACTGGGTCGTCGCTCACTTCCACTACGTGATGGTTTCGGGGGTAACTGCGCTGATCGGCGGCCTCTACTACTGGTGGCCCAAAATCACCGGGAAGATGTACTCCGAGACGCTGGGGAAACTCCACTTCGCGGTCTACTTCCTCGGGTTCAACCTGCTGTACTTCCCGATGTTCCTCGCCTGGGAGACGCCGCGTCGCGTCTTCGATTACGGTGTCGGACTGCAACTGTACCACCGGATGGCGACCGCCGGGGCGTTCGTCCTCGGTGCGTCGTTCCTGATCATGTTCTACACGCTCGCCAAGAGCTGGCTGTCGGGTCCCGACGCCCCCGACAATCCGTGGGCGTACTCCCGAACCGCCGAGTGGGCGATTCCGTCGCCCCCGCCGCTCGAGAACTGGGACGGCCGTCCGAGCTACGCCAGCGGTCGCCTCGAGTTCGTCGACGACTCGGCGGCCGCCACCGACGGCGGTCTGACGGCCGACGCGTCGCACCAGGCGGAACACGCCGATCACGCCAGTATCTGGCCGGTCGGGATCGGATTCGGCATGTTCGTCTTCTTCCTCGGGATTTCGGGAATCACCCCGTACATGGTTTCGTTCGCCGACGGAACTGGAACGGCACCCGACACGCTCGTCGGCACCGGTGCCGAACCGAGCATCCTCTACCCGGTGTTGACGGTACTCGGCGTGGCGATCCTCGGCTACACGCTCTTCGAGTACGGCCGCGAGCGGTTTCACGCGCCCGAGATGGCGATCGCCGAACGCTGGCCGTTCGACGGGATCGGGACGACGAAACTCGGCGTCTGGTTCTTCATCGCCTCCGACGTCGTCGTCTTCGGTTCCGTGATCGGGGCGTACGTGTTCATGCGCCTGCACATGGGCTGGAACAACTGGACGATGGTGCCGTTCGCCTCCTGGCCCGGCCTGCTCAACACCTATATCCTGCTCACCTCGAGCTTCACGGTCGTCCTCGCGCTCGTCTTCGCCGAGCGCCAGAACAAGAAGGGACTGCTCACCGCGATGGGCGCGACGCTCCTGCTCGGGTTGGCGTTCATGACGGTGAAAGCCTACGAGTACAGCGTCAAGATCTCCCACGGCGAGTACTGGTGGTACGGCCTCGAGTACTCCATCTACTACGTCACCACGGGTCTGCACGCGCTGCACGTGATCCTCGGACTGCTCATCGCCGCCTTCATGATCTACCGGATCAGGACGATCGACGCCTATCTCGACGACCACCGTCCGGTCGAGTTCTTCGGGCTCTACTGGCACTTCGTCGACATCGTGTGGGTGTTCCTGTTCCCGCTGTTCTACCTGATGTGAGACCGGGATCTCCCCGTTTCCCATCGCCGACCAAGGAGCGGTAAACCTACCGGATACAAGGGTCTCGACGGGGAACCTCGCAGCATGGAACTCGCAGTGTTCGCCGATCGACTCGACGAGGAGTTGCGAACCGACGACTACGCCGACCTCGACGCCAGTGCGAACGGCCTCCAGGTCGGTCCCGACGGCGGCGAGGTCGAACGCGTCGCGTTCGCCGTCGACGGCGTTCGGGAGACGTTCGAGCGGGCGATCGACGCCGACGCCGACGCGCTCGTCGTCCACCACGGCATCTCGTGGGGCGGCTTCGACCGCGTCACCGGTCGGACTTACGATCGAATCGCGCCGCTGATCGAGAACGACGTTGCACTCTACGTCTCGCACCTGCCGCTGGACGGCCACCAGGATCACGGCAACGCCGCCGGGGTCGCCGACGTACTGGATCTCGAGAACCGCTCGCCATTCGGCGAACTCGGCCCGGAGTACATCGGCCAGCGCGGGACCGCCCTCGAGTCCTACTCGATCGAATCGCTCTGTGACCGCCTCGAGGCCGAACTCGACACGGGGGACCGACAGGTACGCGGCCTCGGATTCGGCCCCGAGGAAATCTCTGAAATCGCGATCGTCACCGGCAGTGGAACCGACTGGCTCGAGGAGGCCGATGATGCGGGCGTCGATGCGCTCGTCACCGGCGAAGGAAAACAGAAAGTCTACCACGAGGCCCAGGAGGCCGGGATCAACGTCGTGCTTGCGGGCCACTACGCAACGGAGACGTTCGGCGTGTGCTCGCTACAAGAATTGGTCGCGGAGTGGGGTCTCGAGACGACGTACTTCGATGTGCCGACCGGGCTGTGACGCCCGTTCGGCGGTACCTCCGCTCTCGACCGAACCAGCGGTCCGGCGGGTCGCCGCTCGCCTCGCTCGATTCGCGCTGGAGGGATCGCGACGTTCAAAGCGCTGGCGTCCTCACTCGAGGATATGAGCGACGACCACGCTGACGATTCCGCCGCGGATGCGGAAGACGGCCATCACGAACCCGAACGCGAGACGTTTTCGCACGATCCGATCGGTCACGCGGAGGCTCGAGCGGGCATGACCGTCGGCGAACTCGCCGACGAGTACGGCAACGCCGGCGTCGGCGCTGCGGACCTCCACGAGGCGGTCGACGTGACCGAGTCGATGTTCGACGACGACGTAACCGTCTTCTTCGGGCTAGCGGGGGCGATGGTGCCCACGGGGATGCGACGAATCGTCGCCGATCTGATTCGCGAGGGCCACATCGACGTGCTCGTCACGACCGGGGCGAATCTCACTCACGACAGCATCGAGGCCATCGGCGGCAAGCACCACCACGGCGCGGTCCACGCCGAGGGGAAGACCGAGCGCGAACACGACGAAACGCTGCGCGACGAGGGCGTCGACCGCATCTACAACGTCTACCTCCCACAGGAGTTCTTCGCGACGTTCGAGTCCCACCTGCGAGAGGAGGTGTTTCCGACCCTCGAGGAAGAGGGCATCGTCTCGATCCAGCGGCTGACCGAGGAACTCGGCCACGCGAACGCCGAGGTCAACGAGCGCGAGGGGGTCTCGGAGGGGCCGGGGATCGCCGCCGCAGCCTACGAGAACGACGTGCCGATCTACTGCCCCGCGGTTCAGGACTCCGTGCTCGGCCTCCAGGCGTGGATGTACTCCCAGACCTCCGACTTCTCGCTGGACGCGCTGGCGGACATGACCGCCCTCACCGACACCGCCTACTACGCCGAGGAGGCCGGCGCGTTCATCGTCGGCGGCGGCGTCCCCAAGAACTTCACCCTCCAGACGATGCTCGTCGCACCCGACGCCTACGACTACGCCGTCCAGTTGACCATGGACCCCAAACAGACCGGCGGCCTCTCCGGTGCGACGCTCGACGAAGCCCGCTCGTGGGGCAAACTCGAGAAGGACGCCGACAACGTCTCGGTCTACGCCGACGCGACGATCACGTTCCCGCTCGTGGTCGCCGCGGCGCTCGAGCGACTCGCAAACTGATCCCGCGGCGCTCGAGGGAACGACACCACTCCGTCATCGACGAGTACCGGATCGGCTCGAGACGAGAGAGCACGTGCGGTGGCGCGCGCTGAACCGCAGTGAGCGTTAGCGCGGGACCGACGGTCCCGCGAACCATCCGAACGGACGCTTCGCGTCCGTGAGGAGAAATCGGCTGGAAAGGGCGTGGCTACTCCGTGTCGCCAGCACGAGTAGGACGCTCGTCGTCGATGAGACTGAAACGAACGCGGTGTCTCTGCTATCGTGGCACCGGGGATTTCCACGTCCTCCCCAGCCGATTCATTCGCTCGCGCTCACGGCTACGCCGTTCGCGTCAGCGGCGCTACGCGCCGCACTCTTGCTCACCCATCCCTCGCGTAGTTTCGGCCCGCGTCTCACTATCTGTTCGACGCGGCCCAGCGCGCGCCACCGCATACCGATTGCTCAGTCCGAAGTGACACAGAGATCCGCTGTACCGGCCGTTCGTCGAATACCTAGTTCCGACGATCCGACGCCGGTTCGAACTCGTAGGTTTCGCCGTGCTCAAGACGGCACGCTCCCCGACCTTCCGATTCAACGCGATTAGAGCACGAGCCGATCGGTAAAGCCGCCTCGTTCGTCGGCCTTCTTCGCTCGGAGCGCCTCAGGACCTCGCGCCGAGAACCCCTCGAACTTGCGGATGGCGCGGAAGTTCCGCGATATCGGCCAACACATCTATGTCTCGGCTCTTGGCATATTCGCAGATCTCTTCTTCGCTTTTCTCGACAATAATATTACATTTATACTTGTACGTTCAAGAGAGAGAATATGCTCTGGCGTCCGCTACTGCTGATCGGACTCATTTACGTCGCGATCTTCGGTTCGATCTCGGCACTGGTTTACTGGGACGCAAACCGCCGTGGGCTCGATTCTCCCGCCAAGTGGGCTGGATTCGTGTTTCTCTCGGGTGGAATGGGACTCCTCCTCTTCATAGCGGATACCGACAGCGAGGGGCGGTACGAAGATGACGAGGCGGATCCGTTCTCGCTCCCCGGCTCGACACCTACAGACCGTCGCGAGGAGAACCGCGATTCGAACGACGAGTGAGTGCGTTCGACCGTTCCGAGCCGGTTTGATCCCCGTCCGAAACGACCCCGTCGTTAGCCGTGGCGATCGGACGGCTCGAACTCGAACGTCTCACCGTGCTCGAGAGAGGCCACCCGGTCCTCGAGGCCGGCCTGATCACGCAACCCCGAGCAACGAAACCCCCAACACCGATCCGGCGACGAGGAGTGCGGCCCAGAGACCGATTCCGACCGTCATCCACCCCGCGACCGTTCGCTCGGAGCTGCCGGCCAGCAACGCGACGAGTGCGGCGATGTGGACGCCAGTCAGGATCGGGCCACCGATCGCTATTCCGGGGAGTCCGTACCGTTCCCACAGCCCGCGTGCTCGTTCGAACCGGTCGCTCGAGTCCGTTTCGTCCGCGGATCGTCGATCGCGCCGCCAGTTCGAGATCCGCCGGTGAAAGTAGATCAGGACGTAAACCGACGCAACGTTCCCGGCGAATGCGAGGGCACCCGTCGCCATCGGATCGAGCCCGAGTCCGATCCCGACCGGAATGACGACGAGAATCTCGAGGAGCGGTATCGCGGCGAAAACGAAGACCAGGACGTACTGGAGGAATCCGCCGGCGTTCTCGAGCGTAGCCCCGACGTCGACGAAAAGCGGTTCGAGTGACATTTTTGCGTCCTGTAGATGCAGTCTCGTACCGTATTCTCAGACGAGTCAAATAGCCATCGTTATCCCGCCGGCCTGACGACCGCACTGTACACGACCCGGACCGATCCGAGAGCGTTCCGACCTGCGGGGGCGAACGAATTCCAACCGTCGTCAGTACGTCTGATAGTTCGCCGATCCGACGTCGATTCGGACGAGCGTATTCTGCGGGTAGGCGTCGGGGTCCGCGCCGTACTTCTCGTTGATCTTCCGAGTGGCGACCCCGATTTCGTCGGCGTCCTCGACGATCGTCGCGGTTCCCCGCAGCGCGACCATCCACCTCGCGTCGCCGTCGTCGTCCTTCTGGATCGAGAGCGCCACACGCGGATTCTCGCGAACGTTCGCCAGCTTTCGCCCCGTCGTCACGAGCTCGACGACGCCGTCCTCGTAGCGGTACCAGACCGGCGCGACGTGCGGGCGATCATCGACGCTGGTTGCGAGGTGAGCCATCAGCGTTTCGCTCTCGAGGAGCCGTTCGGCTTCGGCGGGGATCGGGGCCATGCCGGTGTTACGACGCGAACCGACAAAGACCCCTAACGAGACCACCCGCGATCAGTCGGCCGAATCACCGCCGTGGTCCGGCCGGGTCGGACGTTATTCGGGAAACAGCTCCGCCGTCCGCTCGAGCCCGTCGATCCGCTCGCACGCCTCGCCGTCGAGTTCGAGTTCGGCAGCAGCGAGATTCGCCTCGAGATGGGCGCGGCTGCTCGCCTTCGGAATCGTCGTCACGCCCTCCTTCGCGAGCAGCCACGCGATCGCGACCGCCTCCGGCGTCGTGTCGTGCGCCTCGGCGACCGCGACGACCTCGTCGATATCGCGGACGCGTCCGCCGGCCAGCGGCGAGTAGGCGACGATCGGATACTCGTGCTCGCGAGCGTGTTCGAGGACCCCTTCGGGCTGGAACAGCGGGTGGAACTCCACCTGGTGGGCCGCGATCGGCGCATCGAGGAACTCGCGGGCCGTCTCGAGTTCGTCGACGGCGAAGTTGCTCAACCCGACAGCGTCGATCAGTCCGTCCGCGCGCAGGTCGTCGAAGGCGGGCAGCGTCGTCTCCGGGTCGTACGTCTCGATCGGGCGGTGGACGTAGAGCAGGTCGACCGACTCGAGGTCGAGCCGGTCGAGGCTCTCCTCGGTCGTTCGACGGACGTCTTCGGGAGCCAAGCTGTCGGCCCACACCTTCGTCGCGACGGTTACCTCTTCCCGCGGAACGTCGCTCTGGGCGAGTCCGTCGCCGACGACGCGCTCGTTGCCGTAGACCTGAGCCGTATCGAGGTGACGGTAGCCGAGGTCGAGTGCGGCGTCGATCGTCTCCGGATCGTCGATTCCCATCGTGCCGAGACCGAGCCGCGGGAGCGTCGGTGTCATACGGTTACTCGTGGATCCGTCGACAAGAGTTCTTGCGTGTGCAACGCGCCGGCGACGAGGAGACGCCCGTCGCCGCAGTTCCCGAGGTGGGCCATCCCGTCTGCGGTAGGAGTCCGGCGTTATCTGGCGCAGCCAACCGCCCGATGGAACGACGTTCCCGCTCCGGCTACGCCGGGAAGGATGTCACCGGCGGTTCGCTCTCGAGGGGATCCTGGCCTTCCGGTGGAACCGTCCCGGTGGAGTCGCCACGGCAGTCGAAAAACCGCTCCCGCAGTGTGAAAGCGCTTCCGTGACGATGAAACGCTCCAGTGACGGTGCTGAGCCGGCCGTGACTCGCGGCCACGAACGGTCGGACTACGGCGTGAACTCGCTGCGGTTCGTTCGACGAATTCGTTCGACGTCCAGCGTCACGTAGTGCCAGAGCGTTCCGGTGAGTCCGTCCTCGGCGATCCGGCGGCCCGAACTCTCGACCAACACCGCGGGACAGTACCCCGTCGGATACCGACCGGCCAGTCGGCGACTGAACGCCGTATCTTCGTTGGGCACGTCCGGAAAGCCGCCGAGTTCGTCGAACGCCCCGTGGTGGACGACGCAGTTGAATCCCGGCAAAATCGGGCGCTCGAGCCGGGGGAAGACGTAGTTGATCGTCGCTTCCATCACCTTCGCCCGTCGGGGCCCGGTGATCCGGCAGCGCGAACTCGCCGCGGCGAGGCCGTCGGCCTCGAGGTAACCGAGCAGTTTCGTCAGGTAGTCGGCCCGCAGTTCGGTATCCGCGTCGATGAAGACGAGCCACTCACCGCCGGCGCGGTCGGCCCCGAGATTTCTCGCGGCCGCGATGCTCGAGTCGTCTTCGTCGAGTACGATCGCGCCGTACTCGCGAGCGACCGCGCGCGTCCCGTCGGTCGAGTTCCCGTCGACGACGATCGTTTCGTAGCTGTAGCTCGTATCCAGCGCGGCGATACTCGCGAGCGTTCCCCGGAGATAGTCGGCCTCGTTCCGCGTGGGGATCACGAAACTCACGTCCGGCGTGTCGACGCCGCTGGCGTCGCTGTCGGCGTCCTCGTCGCTGTCGAGGGGACGGTGATTGTCGTCACCGTGGTGACTGGCGTCGGTATCGTGACCGTCGTCGCCCATTGGAGTCTCTACTCGAGGAAACATCTCCAGACGGTCTTAATCTATCGGAGTATGGCCGCCTTACTGCTGTTGTGAGCGCTCCCTCGAGTCGAGACGCGGTTTAATTTCATACGATGAACGAAGCACCATTGTCTATCATGAACTTTTATAACTATGGGGCGTATACGGTTGCGTACAGATGTCGGTCGTACACGTAGTAGCGTGAACTCACGCCCCTCTCTTTCGACGACCCAGTATCGGCTCCCGACGACGCCACCTCTCCGACCGACATGAGCACACCACACTTCCAGACCGCGACCGAATCGCACCCGAACCGACCCACTCGAACCACGGCCCCCGAGATCAGCACTGACCCGCGGACGGCCACCGACCGCGCCCCCCGGACGTTTGCCCACCGGGACACGGCGCGCCTCGAGAACCTGATCGACGAGTTCAACGCCGCCTTTGCGGACTCCAAAGCGCGATAGGGTGGGCGAGGGTCTTCTCGAGTAATCCAAACCGTCTTTGGAGCGGCTGCGTTACGCTCGAGTGGCTGATGACGAATCACTCGCTCCGAACCGGACTCGGCACCCGGTGGTGACGAGCCCTATGAGTGCCGAGGCCACCGATTTACGTGCACCACTCGTCGTTCGTTGATCCCTTCAGTATCGAAACTCCGTTATCCTCGAGCGGTCCGCGTGCCCGTTTCGCCCATGCTGGGCGGAAGTATCTCCCGTGTCAGGTAATAACGAGACGACCAATCGATTCGATACGTCCGCGAATATCCGGGATCGTCTATTCGCATCCCCACAGTTTCTCGTTCCGATCGTGCCGACGGTCGAACGCCCTACTGCGCTACCCGCTGGACGCTGCTGAATCAGATAACAATCGGTCGAGATCGACCGCTTCCGCGAGGGGAGTCGCTTCGGCGCGATAGGTCGTGTAGACGTCCTCGGCCCACTCGCGTGCGGTCGAGGAATCGGTATCGACGTACGTGCGCAACAGCCCCGTCTCGTCGTCGTACACGCCGACTCCGATCCGGTCGTCACAGAGCGTCAGTCCGAACGGGAGCTCGTCGTGGATCCAGAACGTTAGATTTCCGCTCCCGATGACTGTCCGTGCCCGTTCCGGGTGCGACGCGAGGAGTTCTTCGACGACTGCGAGCGGATAGACGGCCTCCGTTTCCATCTCGGTACTGATGCAGTCGTACAGTTCGTCAAGGTGGAGCGGGTTGATGGAGGCCGGATCGAGGCCGCGTAACGTCTCGGTCGTCCGTACCAGCGACATGAATCGGTTCACCGGACGATAGGGCGTTCCGGGCGCAGCGGTCGTCACGGTCGCACCTGTAAACGCCTCGAGATCGATGTCGATATCGTGGGCGGCGGTAACCCGGAGGACCGGTGCGAGGTCCCACGCTGCCTCGACCGTCGACTGAAATTCGGCAATCTCTTCGGCGGCCACCTCGCCCAGTGGCGTGAGGACGAACTCGCCGCCGGTGCGTTCGATCACGCCGCTGTCCCTGAGCGATCGGGTGAACCGGTGGACGGTCGACCGGGAGACGTTCAGGTGCTGTTCTAACTCTCGCCGATCGAGCGCCCCCTCCTCTCGTAACGCGTCGAGTACTGGCTTTTGCCTGACAATTTCGATGAGCTCCTCGATATCCATCCCCACGTTAACCTAACTCATGTCGATATTAACTTCACTGGTCGTTTATCGGCCCTCCGTCAGTAATCTGGCGGCTCGAACCCTTGGATAGCTCCGGAGAAACTGGTTCACTCGCTGAACGTCGTTCCACGGTCTGAGACGATCCCAGCATCTGGAATGATCTCACCCGGTTCATATAATTGACCGTCGCTCCTTCCGATTGGTACCGGAGGAAGGCGCTACTGGGCGCGGATTCCTCGTCGAAACTACCAATGGCAAGCAATACACAGGACGTCGATCTCGAGGCCGAACGTATGACGGAACCAACGGAAACCGAATCGGGACTCGACGAGAACGTCGCGGGGGCGCTTTCGTATCTGTTCGGGTTCGTCTCGGGGCTGATCTTCTTCCTGATCGAAGGAGACAACCAGTTCGTGCGGTTTCACGCCGCTCAGAGCATCGTCGTTTCCGGGCTGGTCGTACTGGCTTCTATCGTACTGAGCATCGGCGGAACGATCCTTACGACGGTCATGTTCGCCAGTACGAGTACAGTCATCATCGGGAGCATCATCTCGTTGCTCCTCGGATTGGTCTGGCTGGGACTCACGCTCGGCGGGTTCGCGGTCTGGGTCTACCTCATCGTCACGACCTACCGGGGCAAGACCACCCGACTGCCCGTTGTCGCGGGAATCGCCGACAAACTGGTCTGAGGCGGAGCCGTGCCCACGAACCGAGAGGAAACAGGGAATACCGCTGGACGAGCGACCGACGGACGGGCGGACGGGAACAGCGACGTGGGGATGGACGGGACAGGATCGATATCGTCGTTCGAGACCTATGCTGACGACGAGTACGGCTACCGGCTCGCGTATCCGGCTACCTGGTCCGCGAAGGCGGAGCCGGCAGGCGGGACGTCGTTCGACGACCGGATAGGCTCGGCCGGTGCGACCGTCTCCGTCGACGAGGGCGGCGACCTCACGCTGGCGGACTACGTCGCGGGCTTCCTCGAGACGCTCGCAGCTGACGAGCACGTCCGGGCGATCGAACGCCTCGATCGCCGGGACGTCTTCCTCGAGAGCGGGGGGATGGGTCGGGTGGTCGATTACGCCTACTGGGGCGAACCCGACGGCGAGCGCTGGCGGCTCACCTACCTCTTCGTCCGCGAGGGCGAGACCGGCTACGTCCTCGGGGTGGACTGGAACGACGATGACGGTCTCGACGAACTCGCCGCGCGGATCGTCGAGTCGTTCGCCGTCGAAACGAACTGAAAACGGAACTACGACACATGGACGAATCACACGGACAATCCGGACTGGATCGATTGCTGAACGCGAAGCTGACTGCCCACACCGTTCTGACGGTTGTGGTCGTCCTCTCGGTCGCCCTCGCGGGCTGTACCGGGACGGGCGGGCTGGGTGACCTCGAGGACGGCGAGAACGATGCGGCGGACGACAGTGGGGCCGACAGCGGTGATGCTGACGACGACGGTCTCGGCTCGATGATCGGCGACGGAGCCGACGCGGACGACGACTGGTTCAACCTGAGTCGACCGGGCTACTACGCCTTCGACCTCGCGGGGATGGACGAGGAGACCGGCGAACAGGTCACCGGGCGGCTGGTGTACGACATCGAGGACGCCGGCGAGGAGGTAACGACGAGCGTCGACTACGAGTTCGGCGACGAGCAGTATCAGTCGACCGTAACCGCTCCTGGCGACGAGGTGTCCGGCCAACTGTTCCTCACACCGGCTCACAAGCCGATCTTGGCGCTCCAGAGCGTCTCTCTGCTCTACTATGTCGAAATGGGCTTTACGAACCCCTCGGTCGGCAACCGCAAACAGACCACCACCGACGAGGGGACCCAGATCACCGAGGTCACGGAGAAACGCTCCTACGCGGGGGTCGAGTGTTCCCTCGTCGAGACGACGATCGACGGCGACCGCTCCAAGCAGGGCTGTCTCCGCGCCTCGGAGGTCGGAATCGCCCCCTACGTGGCCACCTACACCGAGGACGGCGACCTCGAACTCGAGGTCGAACTCGTCGAGTACGAGTCGAAGTGACGTTCTCCTCGGCGTAACCGGAGCGGGAGCGACGCTCTCTCAGGCAGTCGGACTACCCTGTTTCAGCCGAAAGTAGTGTCAGCGATTCGGAGATGAGATCGACGAATTGGTCGACTTTTTCGGTATACACGTCCGCAGACAGCCAAAATTCGTTCACGTACTGGGCTACGCTTGCTGTAACGACGAGCACCTTTTGCCGGAATTCACCACTCTCATACGTTGAATCGATGTCGTAGATAATCCCCGTCTGGCCACTCGGAATCGTCACATATCTTGATTCTACCACATCGTACGTTGCGGCAGTATCGCTGGCGGTGGTAAGCCACCGTTCCGCAAACTCCTCTACGGACAGCGATTCCTCGTTCGAGAAGGTATACAGTTTCTGTCCGCCGACCTCATCCGCTGGAAGGAACGCGACTGTCGTGGGATCGCTCTCATCGATACTCCATGCTTCCGGATACAACGTACTGTACGCGAATTGGGAACTCGTATACTTCGCTAACACCTCCGGATCGGCGTTGGGCGCGTCCGGATCTTCTTCTGGATGGGGCAACGCCTCCGGATCCGGTTGCCCGTCCGGTGGCAGGGTGGTACCGTTTTCAGTGGCGTTATCCCCGTTAATCGAGTTTTCGGGTATCGATAGACAGCCGGACAGAACGATACTCACAGATCCGCCGACGGCCATCAGAACACGACGACGTGTGTGTCCCCCTCGTCCTTCCTCCATCTCTTCTGTACCTATGCCGTCCAAATTCTTAACCATTATTCATGCGAGTGCTAGACTACTGTCGTCGTGAATGCACGCCTGTTTACAATGAGGACTGGTCCTCTATCTGCTGTCGCTTTTCTGCATATTCTCGGTCGGTAACTAGTTCTAGTTCGTGTACGTACTCGAGGTCGGTAAGTTGTGCAGCAATCTTCGACGGATATTGATCGTCGGGCACCTTCGAATTAGTTTGTTCTCTGAGGGTTCGCTGTATCTCTTCGTATTCGGCTTTGGTCAAAATCCCCTCTTCGTACAGGTGATACAGCGCTTCCAGCGGTCTCGTCTCGGATCGAATGTTCGAGTCCCCGTTGTCAGCCGAGACAGTAGAACCGGTCTGTGAGTGCTCTGTGTCCGTGGATAACGCTTGCTTCGTCGCTTCGAACTCCTCGTCCGATACGATGCCGCGTGTATTGAGTTGACGAACAGTAGTCAGTTGTGTCGATGGCGCTGGTGACGTTGTTTCGGTAACTGTGTCGAGGTCGCGTCGCTTCAAGTAATATTCATCTGCTGTGAAAACGCCTGCCTCATACAATTCCGTGAGAGCGTTCAACGGTGGGCGAAAGCTCGGTTCGAAGGCCGTATCCTGCTCCGCCTCAGTAACGAGTACGGCCTCCAACTGGCGACCGAGAGCGTAATTCAGCGACATTCCCAGGTAGAACGCTGCCAGGCCGACGAGGACTATCGTTAGCGGACCGATGGTAAAATCTCCAGTAAGATCTGATAAAACCAGTCTCGAGATGGTGAACGAAATCACCTGGGTTATGATTGCGACTGGGATTATCCCAATTATGAACTTTCGATTGACCATCATTGAGAGAAGTAACGTCGGAGAGAACGCGTCAAGAAGTTTCTCCTCACGAACAAAATTCAAAACTGTCGATGGATAGACAACGGTGCTCGCGATGAAAACCAACAGGACGGTCATTATCCCCCCGAGCCACCCCTCCAGCGCCTCTATGCTGATCTGTCCCGGCAATCCAGTTACTGCGCCCATGGCTTTCTGTGGATAGAAGAGAAAAATCATATAGATGACGATCGCTCTTGTACCGACGCTGAACAAACTCTTCCAGTTCCCGAGGTCGAAAGCGGGTGGATCACGGTTTCCGCGTGATACCTGCTGGATAACTCGCACATAGTATCCGATCGGGAGTATCGAAAGCAGGGCTGAACCCAGCAGTAATACGTTGATGATGGTCGAATTCGCCGTTTCGTCCCACGGAATACTCGTTACAATACTCACCGGAATCAGAAGCAGCCCGCCGACGAGGAACGCGACTTTCTTATTTGGTGTTCTCAGCGGATACGTGGCCGATCCGACGAGCACGTTTCGGATCGAGTAGTTCTCTAGAGATGACTTCGATAGTTGTGTGCCCATGACCCATCACTGTATAATCTATTAACTGCTTGGAAGCATAAAGTCCGTTCATGGAATGACAGTAACTACCACGTTCGATAGAGTCATTCTATCCGGTAGCACAGACCTCGTTACTTCGTGACGAAACGGATTTCCGTTCTTATGTCAATCGAATTATTGACGCGGACTAGCACGCGAACCCTATTTTAGCCACGAACAAATACGTAGTTCTCTGTGATCGTGAGACAGCAACGGGTAGCAGATCGGCCATAGACCAACCCGGATGTCGTATTGTTTCCCAAGCTGCTACCCGTGCGTAAGATACATTACGCTAACAAATAACCAGAGCGTAATGTATCTCTATACGCCGGACGAAATCGATAGAGAGCGAGCACATCACCAAGCGGTTATCCAGGGTGCGGATAATTTAGATGTCAAACGGATCGGGAACCTCGGCGAACTCGCGTTCGAGCAGTTCTGCCGCGAATACCTCCCCGTCGAGATGTGGGACTGGGAGAACGAAGAAGCGATCCGGCGCTGTAATCCCGAGAGTTTCTCCGGTCACGACTTCGACGTCTTCGGCTACGAAATCGACGTGAAAACCTCGAGGGACGTCTCCGCGTTTCGTCCGGCAAACATCCTCGAGAACGATCCGGACGACGATATTATCGTGATGGTCTGGCATCGGGACAACGAAGATGCGCTTATTCTCCTTGGCTGGGAGCGAACTGAAACGCTCAAGTCGAAAGTCAAAACGCAGACGGCGTACTCCGGGGAGGAACCGGAGAAGCTTGCGCACCTCGCTGCGCGTCCGATGAACGAGTTACAGGATCTGGGGCCGAACACGGCCCACATGAATCAGAAGCCACAGAACCCGTTCAAACCCGGCGATCGAGTGGTTAAAGCAGAAGATACCGATGCTTCAGTTGCTGTGGTCGTAGAGGTTCTCCCACCGGAACAAGACGTTAATCTCTATGGACAGACGATGGATGGCGAAGCCGTCAGTGTCGCGTTTCCGAATATGCTCGATGACGGACCTGGCAACTGGCGCGAAATCCATCCCGCGAAGCTTGCATCCTACTGTGACGATCAGGATATCAAGCTCTATACCTACAAACACACTAATCTTGAGCACGCGGAGAACCCTTTCACTCCGGGCGATTACGTCATCAAACCGGATTACGACGATCCGGATCTGGCGGTGGTGCTCGAGGGTGCAGAAGGTAGCGCGGAAGATCGAGAGATCACCATTGCATTTTGCAAACATCTCGAGAAAGGATTGGGTGAGCGGACGTATGTTCTGCCAGCAAACTTATGTTCACGCTGTGAGGAAGCGGGTATCAACTCCTACTCCTACGAATACGACGAACTCTCGTCCAACCCGCAGTACTGAGCCACGACCGACTGCATCGGTGTCGCGATGGACGGGAATCGGATCCGTCGGTTACGCACAACTTTTAGTCGTCGCAGTCGCTGAGATCCGGTATGGGAATCGACCGGGCGGAGGTGCGAAAGGGACTCTCGAGGACGTGGCCGTACCTCCTGTCCCACCACGTTCCGTCCGAGCGCTACCGGTGTTACTCACCCGTGGTCTTCGGCAGACGGATCCACTTCTGTGCGCGGTGTCTGGGACTGTACCCGGGGATACTCGCCGCGCTCGCCGCCTCGCTGTTCGCGTCCGGTCTCGCGCATTCGTCGACCACCGCCCTGTTGATCGTCCTCGGTTTCCCGCTTCCTGCGCTCGTCGACTGGACGGTGACGACGTTTACCGACCGTCGAGGGTACAACGCCGTTCGAACGACCACGGGCTTTCTGCTCGGATACGGGTACGGCGTCGGTTTGCCACGACTGTTCCTCGCGGCCGATTTTCGCGTCGCCGCCGTGGGAGTCGCCTACGGGGTTATCGCCGGTGCTCTTCTCTATTCATTACAGCCCGGTGAACTGAAACATGGCTAATGTTTTATGACTGCTGTGACAAGCCAAAAGAGATCACGATGAAACACTGCATCAACTGTGGGGACCAGATCAACGATACCGCGGAACGCTGTCCTGGCTGTGGCGTCGCCCAGACGACCACGCTCGAGGCGGGAGACGGGAACCGAAACGAGAACGAGAAATACTGTCTCGAATGCGGCGAGTTGATAAACAAAAAGGCGGAAATCTGTCCGGAATGCGGCGTGAGGCAGTACTCCACCAGTAGCGACGCCAACTCGGACAAGATCGTCGCCGGCATCTTGGCCCTTCTGCTCGGTGGAATCGGTGCGCACAAATTCTACCAAGGAAACATCAAGTACGGCGTCCTCTACCTCTGCTTTTTCTGGACGGGCATCCCTTCCCTCCTCGGACTCGTCGAGGGGATTCTCATACTTATCGCGGACGATGCGGAGTACGAGCGAAAGTACGCGGACGGGAGCATTTTCGGACAATTTTGACATCCTCCCCGCCCTAAAGGGGCATGACGAGACGCAACGCGTCTCGTTGTCGTTCGAGAGAGGTCGTCTCTCGTGATGCCGAGATGGCGCGGCCATCTCGGGCCACACCCGAAAACGTAACGCGTTTTCGAGGACGAGGATTCCCCGAAGGGGATAGTAAGACCGACTGAACGCTCCTGTTTCCGCTGACTAAGCGATGCCTTCATCTCAAAACGCAGGCGAGTCTCCGCCGCAGATTACGAACTTCGCTTTCCCCGATTCTGAGGGCTTTCTGTCACACTATGTCCGGTCCGTCTGGAACGGCGTTCGAGACAGCAGTCGGGAGTGTCACGACGACCCGATGACAACCCTATGACGGGGGTTGGGGTGGAGGACGTATGGAACGCAGACGATTCCTCTCGAGAACTGCCGTCGGTGCCACAGTAAGCCTCCCGATCTCGCCACGGTCTCGAGCATCCGACGTGCGCGGATCGGTCGACGGACAGTTCGCCGATTCGGACGTCCGAGTCGTCTACGATCCGTACGACGCCGTCGACTGGCGGACCGTGACCGCTCACAAGTGCGAGTTCCACAACCACGTGCGCGGCGCGGTGACCGAACCCGCGGAGGTCGTCGACCGCTACCGCGAACTGGACTACACCGTCTACGCCGTTGCGGACAAGGGGGGTCGACCGATCGCGTGGCCCTGGACGGCTTTTTCGACCATCGACGGCGCGTTCGAGGATCGAAATCCCGAGGAACTCGGCGTCGTCGCCTTTCCCGGCTGTGAGTTCGCGTACGACGAACACGTCTCATCGCTCTTCAGCACGCTCGCTCACGCCGACGTGGACGGTGACGAGATCACCGACCGGTGGGAACAGTCCCACGCGATCGTCGATCGAACGGACCACCACGTCCCCGCCGACGGCGGCGGGCTGGCAGTCCTCGCCCACCCGTTTTTCTACTACGCGTGGAGCGATCCGGACGACGCGTGGGAACGGTACCGGACGGACTTCGAGTTCCGGACGCGCGAACAGGGCATGGTCGGACTCGAGGTGTTCAACAGGACGTCGATCCTCGGTCACGATCTCCGGCTGTGGGACGCCCTGCTCTCGGTGTTCGCGCCCGATCGGCTGCTCTGGGGATTCGGCGTCGACGATCCGACGGAGTACGAACTCGGGTCCGACCTGGACGTCAACTGGACCACCGTGTTGCTCGACGACACCGAGTTCGATCCGACCGACCAACCCGCCTCGAGACGGGCCGCGGCGAACGCGATGATCGCCGGTCGAACGTTGCTCCACGGGCGCGAGACGTGGGATCCCGACTCGGAGGACCCAGCGCCGGGGCCGCTCGTCGACGCGCTCACTGTCGATCGCGATGCCGGTGCGATCTCGATCGAGGCGTCCGACTACGACGATCTCGGCTGGGTGAGCGACGGGGAGGTCGTATCAACCGACGAGACGATCTCGCTGTCGGCCGATCACGTTCCCTACGTCCGCGCCCACCTGCTGAACGACGACGGCGGGGTGACCAGTACGCAACCGATCGGGCTCGCCGAGGAGTGACGCCCGCTCGATGACCGTCGACTACCGTTCGTGTGCGGACGGCCTGCCGGACGCTCAGATCCCACTCTCCTCGTGTTCCCCCATCACTTCGAAGATCTCCCGATCGCCGGCTTCGATCTCGTCGACGACCGTTCCGAGGGCTGCGAACTCGACGTCCGGTTTCGTTTTCATGTGGGTGATCAGTTCCTCCAGACGCGCCGTGCGCGGGGGCTGTCCGATCACCTGTGGGTGCATCGCGAGGGTGAAGATCCCGCCGTCGACGTTCTCGTACAGCCAGTCGAACTGGGCCTGCCACAGGTCGAACACCGATCGCTCGTCGGCGAACCCCCACAGTATCGACTGCTCCCAGACGAACATCAGCGCCGGAAAATCCGCCCGTTTCCACGAGATCGGCACTTCCACGATCTCGGTCGAGTCACCGATCTCGTAGGGGCCGTCGGCGGGTGCGCTCCAGTTTTTCCGGAGGTAGTACGGCCGGAAATCGTTCCCCATCTGGCTCGAGTCCCACTCGAAACCGAGTTCCTCGAGGATGGCGAGCGTGTGTGTCGAAAACTCCCACGCGGGCGATCGGAAGCCGACCGGCGTGCGCCCGGTCACGTCCTCGATGTTCGTTATCGCCCGCTCGTACTCCGATTTCTCCGCTTCCTTGGTATCGAACGTGCTCGGATTGACGTGGCTCCAGCCGTGGCATTGAACCTCGTACCCCCGGTCGTGAACCGAACCCACTCGGTTGGGGAAGCTTTCGATCGTGTGGCCGGGGACGAACCACGTCGCCGGGATGTCGTGCTCGTCGTGAAGGTCGAGTATGCGGGGCGCACCGACCCACGCGCCGTACACTCCTCGAGACAGTTGCGTCGGTGCGTTACCGGCTCCGAACGTGTGTATCCAGACGGACACCGCGTCGAAATCGTACGTTAGACAGACGGTTGTGGGCGCCATCAGCTACCGTTCCACGTCGAACGCGATAATCGTAGAGCCCGGATACACGCATCGGTCCGTTAACTGACTACTCACGACCGATGTCAGGCGAGTACGTCATCTCCGACACATCGGAGGTCACCCCGTGTCCGCTCGCAGCTCCGTCTACTCGAACGCCGTGCGGAGTGCCGCGCCGGCCCGTTGGCGCGCGTCGTCGGCCGCTTCGATTCCCGGAAACGGGTCGGCAAGTCGACGCATGTTCACGAAGTCGTGGATCATGTCGTCGTAATGATGGTGTTCGACGCGGACGCCCGCTTCCGCAAGCGCCTCGGTGTACGCGAACTGTTCGTCGCGGAGCGGATCGTACCCGCACGTAAAGAGGGCCACCGGTGGCAGGTCGGCGAGCACACGCTCGGGCGCACGAAGCGGCGACGCGTAGGGGTTCTCGCCGTCGATACTGTCTCGAAGGTACTGGTTCCAGAACCACACCATAGACCGCGCCGTCAGCGAGTATCCATCGGCGTTCTCCTCGTACGACGGCGTGTCGAACGAGTGGTCGGTCGCCGGATAGAACAGCACCTGATGATCGATATCCGGCGGGGCGGTGCTCTTTGCGACGGCCATCTGCGTCACGGCGGTCGCGAGCGTGCCGCCCGCGCTCTCGCCGGCGACGGCCAATCCCTCGCTCGCTCCGAGTTCGTCGGCGTTGTCGCCGGTCCACTTCGTGGCGAGGTACGCGTCCTCCACGGCCGCGGGAAACGGGTGTTCCGGTGCTTTCCGGTAGTCGACGGAAACGACGACGCAGTCGCCCTCGTTCGCCAGCGACCGCGCGACGCCGTCGTGGGTGTCCAGGCTCCCGGCGACCCAGCCACCGCCGTGGAAGTAGACGACCGCGGGACGCGTCTCGTCCGGGTCAGGATCGTACACTCGAATTCGAATATCACGTGCGTCGGCGGGGATCTTTCGCTCGGTTACGGACGCGACCGGTTCGGGTTCGCCGTCCGGTATGAACACGTCGCTGAGAGCCGCTCGAGCCTGCTCGGGGGAGAGGTGACTGATGTCGGGCGCTCCCACTGCGACTCCCTCGTCGAGTATCGCTCGGGCGTCCGAATCGAGTTCCGCGGCGCGTCGCTTTGCGAGTGGAAGGGGCATCCCACCGATGCACGGGACGGAATCACATAAAGCGATCCGGTCGAATGCGCGGTTCCTCGATGGTCTGTCTCTGATACTGGGAACGTCCGTGACCACGCTCGAGCGCCCGATTTCAGACGGTGAAATATTCCACCAGGTGAGTACTCCTTGGACGGCCGCTTCCAGGGTAGTACTGGTCGGCGGAGATCGATGGCGACGACGGGCGGGAAGGTGCGGTCGACCGAACCCACTGTCGGAATCGGGGCCAGTCGTTGGCTGCGCGGGTCGTCACGAACTCCCACGATCAGCAACCGGGTGAACCCTATGAAACACGCAAAAGACGACATCCCGACGAAGATCGACACGCCGGCCGCGGTCGCTCGCCAGCAGGAAGGCTTCGGAAACGCCAGCGGATACGGTGAACTCAGCGGGGAGTACTTCACGCTCTCCGCCGGAACGGACATCACGCCGCTGCTCGAGGGACTGGAAGACGACACGTGCCAGTGCCCCCACTGGGGGTACGTCCTCGAGGGGACGCTCACCGTCCGGTACACGGACGAGCCAGAAGAGACCGACGTGGCCGGAGATCTCTTCTACTGGCCGCCCGGACACACCGTCAGGGCCGACGAGGATTCGGAATTCGTTCTCTTTAGCCCGCAGCACGAACACACGGCGGTCATCGACCACATGCGGGCCAAGATGAGCACCGATGCCTAGGGAGAGTTCGCGAGCGTACTCGACGGACCGGTCGCAGGAGATCGAGGTCGCCTGCCCGCGCTGTGACCGACCGACGAGCGTCGCGGTTTCGGATACCGACGCTGAGTTCGTGGTGAGGCCGTACGCTGCGGCCTTCGGCGAGTACAACACCGCTCACTGCTCCAACGGGCACAAGATCTGGATCTACTCCTGTTGAGAGCAGTTCCCTTCGCTGTTTCGCCATCGGTGGTCCCCCGAAACGTATTACCTTCCACTGTGTACTGATATCAATGGACACAGCAATACGCGACATCGAATTTTTGGCGCGATCAGCGCATCGAGTCGCGGTCCTCGAGACGTTGGCCGAGTCTCCTCGCGACCGCCGTGACCTGTGCGCTGCGACCGACGCGTCGAACCCGACTGTCGGCCGGATCATCCGGGACTTCGAGGACCGCGGCTGGATCGTCCGCGACGATGGGCGGTACGAACTGACGCTACTGGGCGAGTTCGTCACCGAGCGGTTCGCCGAGTTGTGGTCGGGGATGTCGACGGCGCGAACGCTGCGCGACGTCTGGCAGTGGCTTCCACACGAGATGGACGGGTTCACGGTCGACCTGTTCGAAGACGCGGAGGTCGCTGCTCCGGGGCCCGAGTATCCCTATCGCCCGATCAAACGCGTCACCCAGTTGCTCGAGTCCACCGACGCGATCCGGGGCTTCGGGACGACGCTGTACAAGTCCGGTAACCTCGAGGTATTCTGTCAGCGCGTCATCGACGGGATGAACACGGAGTACATCTACTCGCCGCAGATCCTGCGAGCGATCGTGGCGTGGAATCCGTCGTTGACCGCCGAGGCCCTCGCACGCGAAAACTGTACGATACTGCTCCACGACGCGCTGCCGGACGACGACCGGTGCGGGCTCAACATCATGGACGACCGTATCGGTATCTGCGGGCACGACCGCGAATCGGCACAACTCGAGGCCGTGATCGACACGCCCGCCGCTGAAGCGCGGGCGTGGGCGGACGAGATCTACGAGAAACAACGGCGCGAGGCTCGCCCCTTCGACCCGGAGGAATTCTTCCAAGCGGATCCCGGTCACGACCGCCAGTTAGGTGTGGAACCGCGATAGCCCGGCCGGACGAGTGAGCGGCCGAGCATCGAGCCCCCCGGTTCGACTCGTGTAAGCGCGTACGTCCCCGTCGCCTTCCGTGATAAGCGCAACTCGCGTCACGAGTCGTCCGGCCCTCCGCGGTCGCCTTCGATCGTCGAACCGTCGTCGTCGGCCGTCGACTCCGAGATGAGCATCGACATGAGATCCGCCACGGTGAGCGGACGCTGGATGAACAACTTTCTGCCCAGCACGTACCGGGCGTCGGTCACGGTCGATCCGCGGTCGACGAGCACGACCGGCAGCCGTCGTCCGTGTCGGCGTTCCCGGAGCGCCCGAACGATCTCCCGTTCCCGACCGGAGAGCGAGTCGGTTCGGACGAGCGCGAGGTCGTACAGCGCCGTCTGCGCCGCGGTTCGTGCCGCGTCGATACCGTCGACCGTCGTCACCTCCCAGCTTGCAGGCAACTCGTCTCTCGACGTCTCGGTCGCCATCGCGTCGAACATCAGCACGTGGAGTCGTTCTTCGTCGCCGACGCCGAGGAGGAGTTCCACCGCCTCGACGATCGAATCCGATCGCTCCGGGACGTACGCGGACGCGCCCAGTTGTGTGACGCCGGTCGGTTCGTCCCGGAGAATCGACACCAGGCGGACCGCCGTCTCCTCGCTTCCGTCCTCGCGTCGGATCGTCTCGGCGAGGGCGAGCCCGTTTCCGTATTCACTCCCGCCCTCGTCCTCTCCGTTCCCGGTTCCGTCTTCGACCCGTCTCTCATCGCCGTTCTCCTCTCCGCGACTCCGCTCGCGATCGTTCTCAGCCCCGTCCTCGCTACTGGGCGCGAACAGTTCGACGACGATCGTCGACGACGGGGTGCGACGAACCGCCGCTCGAGCGGCCGCTTCGTCGTCCGCGACCGTGACCTCGTAACCGAGGTCGATCAGTTGCTCGGCGAGGAGCCTTCCTACTCCCGTATCGAGAGCGAGGAAGACGAAGGGGCCGTCGTCGGACTCCGGAACGTCCATCAGATCGGTTACCGGGAGACTGTGCCGTCCGGCGCGCATGTTCGCCAACCGCGTGTCGAATGACGACGTGAGCGTCTCGATCGCGGCGTCGAGTTCGGTCGCCTTTCGGAGGACGAGTTGCGTGAACTCGCGTTGCTCGTCGGAGAGCGATCCCACCTCCTCGTCGGCGAGCAGTTCCATGTAGCCGATGATCGTCGTTAGCGGCGTTCGGAGGGTGTGTGACGTCTGTTCGAAAACTTCCCCGCCGAAATCGGCGAACGACGTGAGCTGGTTCTCCATCGACCTGACCTCCTCGCTCAGTGCGAGTTGCTCGAGGCGCGCGGCCGTGATCCATCCGAGTAACTTCGCGTAGCGAACGTCGGCCTCGTCGAAGTCGTTCCCGTCCCTCACGAGCTGGAGCATTCCCGCGTCGCCGATCGGCGCACACAGTGCGCGTCCGTCCTCGAACGGGACGGCACCGTCGGTCGCTTCCGAAACGTCATCGATCAGCGTCGTCTCGTTTCGATCGAGCGCCCGCTCGATCTCGGCGTTGATGATCGGCGTCTGTTCGAACCGGACGTCGAGGTCACAACACGTACTCGTGACGGTTACCCACCGGTCGCCTCGCGGAAGCGCGACGACGGCGTAGCGAACGTCGAAGAGGTCGTGCGCGCCGGCGATCGCGTGGTCGTAGACGGCGGTCTCGGTCGAACGCCCGGAGATCTCTCTCGCGACCCGGTGGAGGTGATCGAGCCGGTGTGAGGACGCGTCGTCGGTGAGAATCGCCTCGAGGCTGTCACGAACGTCTTCACTCATCTCGTCCCGGTCGGTGGACGGGTCGGGAGCGTCGTCAGTCATCGCGGATCACCCGCCGCTGGCAGCGCGCCCGACGGCGGTTGCAACAGATTCCGAACCGTGCGCTCTCGGTCGCGGCCTCGAGTAGCGCGTGGGAGCGAGAGCGGATCACGGCAGTACGTCATCGAGCTCAGGGTGTTCCGATGCAACCCGTTGTGGATCCTCGATAGTGTCCATAGCGAATAGTGCACGGATCACGCGTATGGGTATATAACCGAGTGTCCATAGCGAATAGTGCACGGATCACGCGTATGGGTATATAACCGAGTGTCCATAGCGAATAGTGCACGGATCACGCGTATGGGTATATAACCGAGGGGAGTTCGACAGGAATTCGGCGAACGGACGGGGGTCATTCGGCCACGGCGACGTCTGTGACCTCGAGACGGACGCCGCCGGTTGTCGAATCCGTAATGCGAACGTCCCAGCCGTGAGCGTCGACGATCTCCTTGATGATCAAGAGGCCGTAGCCGGTTCCTTTCTCGGAGGTGGAGTAGCCGGCCTCGAACACCTGTTCGTGTTCGGATTCGGGGATGCCGACGCCGTCATCGGCGACGAAAAACCCGTTTTCCTCCTCGAGCAGTCCGACCCGGACCGTAACGTCTCGAGAACCGTGTTCGACACTGTCGTCGGCTACGGGCCGACTGTCCGTCGAACCGTGTTTGATCGCGTTCCGAAACGCGTTCTCGAACAGTTGCCCGACGAGACTCCGATCGGCCTCGATCGCGCCGAGATCGTCCACCGCCTCGAGGCGGCCCCGACCCTCGTCCGCGATCAGCCACGCCTCTCTGGCCGTCGCCTCGAGGTCGACGGTTTCGGTCGTTTCGGCCGCCTTTCCGACGCGAGAGAGCGTCAGGACGTCCGTGATGATCTCCTCGATTCGGGTGAGCGCCTGGCCGACCACGTCGAGATACTTGTGACTGTATTTGTCCGTGGCGAGGTCGAGGTAGCCCTTCGCGGTGGTCAGGGGGTTGCGAAGGTCGTGAGAGAGAATGTTGGCGAACCGTTCGAGTCGTTCGTTCTGTCGCTCGAGTTCGAGTTCGGTGCGTTTTCGATCCGTGATGTCGATCGTCACGCCCACCACTTCGGTGACCTCGCCCGAGTCGCCGTGAAGCGGGAGCATACGGGCTTCGATCCATCGAAGGGTTCCGTCGGGCCGAATAATGCGACTCTCCATCTGATAGGATTCCCCGTTCCGTAGTCGATCGTCGCTATCTTCCATCACGGCGACGACTCGATCGCGATCGTCGGGATGGGCCGCTTCGATGAAAACGGACATATCTTCCAGGATATCCTCGACCGAACGGCCAAAAATCTCCTCGAACGCGGGGCTCATGTAGCTGAGTCCGGACTCGTCCGCCGACCAGACGGCGACGCTATCGAACTGATCGATAAAATCACGGAAATCAGCACGCTCCGTCAGTTGCTGTTCGAAGGAGTGGGGCATGTATCGTATATTGTCTCCGTATTGGGGTAACGCTTCCGGGCGCAAAAACGGCTACAGACGGCTAACTGGGAAGATATTTGATCGGAATATCGATAGTAGATCTGCCACTTCGGAGTATCGTGCGTGTTCGACCGGTAGTGAGCGCTGTCGATTCCGACTGCCCGCTCTTACTCCGCCTCGCCGTAGACATCCTGTAGAATGTCGTAGGACTGTTTGAGACGCTCGTCGTACGCCGGTTCGTCCCACGTTTTCCACGTGAACTGCGAGTCCGAATCGAATCGCAGTTCCTCGCCGCGTACCCGCGACAGCGAGTCGGTGATGTTCGGTTCCGACTCGAGGTCGGTGGCCTCGTTCTCGTCATCGGGTTCGAACGTCACCGCGGAGATGGAAATCCCCTCGACGATCTCTCCGACGAACTCTCCGATCGAGAACTCGCTATCCCAGAGGTCACCGAGAACCTCGCGCTGGCTTGGGTCGCCGAAGTTCAGGAGTAGCCACGGGAGACGGATCTCGATCGTGTTCTCTTCGGGCGTGACACAGACGTCCGTCAGCGAATCGTACTGCTCGAGTTCCGGGTCGCCGTTCCCGAACCGGAGCTTCCCGGTCTCGTAGCTTTCGAACTCGATCGTTTCCTCCAAACTCGGAATGTACAGCTCTCGACTCAGCGCGAGTTCGATTTCGTGGAACTCGCCGCTGTCCCGTTCCCCCGCGTACTCGACCTCGGGGATCATCTCGAGGTCCTCCCCGTAGAGATAGTAGAAGGTGTCGTAGTAGCTGTCGACGAGGACTCGAGAGTCCTCGGGTCCTGCGAGGTGAACGAGGAAGTCGACGCCCTCGTTCGTCTGTAGCGCCGTATTGAGCGGCGTCGAGGTGTTCCCCTGATCCGGTTTCGTATCGAGGAGCACGAGCGTGTTCGTTCGATCCCAGTCGACCTCGGGCCCGAGGTCATCGTACGACAGCTTGAGATTCAGATACCGAGGATCGACCGCCACCTCGAGTCCGGTGAGCGTTCGCGCCCCGTCGTGGCCGTCGTCGAGACGCACCAGCGGCTCAGCGCTCGTATCGGCGTACAACTCGGTTGCGCGCTTCCACTCCGCGGGGTCCCCGGAAAAGGTGATGTTGGTCTTCCCTTTCGGGTCGAAACTCAGCAGCCCGAAGGACTGTTCACAGGTCTGGGTGTCCGACCAGAACGGGCGGCGTTCGGGATTCATGTAGTCCATCGTGTTCCAGGTTCGTTTGAACCACTCGTCCTGCCAGGAGAACACCGCGCCGCCCAGCGAATCCGCCTCGGTTATCTGTTCGTAGAGTTCCGCGACGATCTCGCCTTGCTCGCGTTCTGTGTGGTGGCCCTGGTCGAACCCCTGTACGTGTCTGTGTGTCATGCCACGCGAATCCGGGACGCCGAACTCGCCGACGAATATCGGATAGTCGCTCGCCGCGATGAGGTCCTCGAGATAGCCGCGGTAGCTACTCCGCTCACCGGTCTCGGTTTCGTACTCGACGTACTCCGGTTCGAAATTCAAGAAATCCGGATAGTAGGGGTAGATGTGGTACGTCGCGAAGAGACCTCCAGTGAACTCGTCGGTCGGGAAGACGTGGTTGAGCGTGACGCTCGCGAGGTCTTCTTCCTCCATGGGCTCTGCAGGGTGCTCGAGGTGGTCCGCCGTCACCCAGTTAGTCACGCTCAGCGGCCGAAGCGTATCGTAGTGTTCGTGTTCGTACGCGGCCGCATCGTCCAGACGTGCGCCGAGCCAATGTTCGAACGGGGTCGCGTTTTCGGTCGTGAAATAGGTTCCGTCGTACTCTCGGAGGCCGTCGTGTTTCTTATCGGTCGAGTCGACCACTTCCGGGTCCCACTCGAGGCCGAGTACGTACCCGAGGACGTACGGTGAGACGTCCGCTCGAAACTGTCCGCTCGCGTGCCCCGGTTCGTCGGGTACTGAGAGGTTTCCGTGCACCGCATCGATGACGTTTTCCACCCCTTCTTCGTGAATTTTCAACACCTCCGGGTCGAACATGTCGCCCGTTTCGATCATCACCTCTTCGTCGATCCAGTTCCCCTGCAAGAGCAGTAACGGGTCGTCGCGATCGACGTTGTGTTCGGCGAGCGCCTCGTAGAACGCCGGCGGGTGAAGCGTATACGTTCGGATAACGTTCGCGTTCATCTCCGAGATCTGTCTCAGCCACCGACTGTACTCGGCTTTCGTGATCGCCGCCTCTCCCGGAAAGTAGCCCGGTTTTGCCATCCCGAGATTCACGCCACGGGCCCGAAAATCGGTCCACTCGCCGCCGTCTCGCCTCGTTCGAAACCGGTCGTCGGTGACGTTGCTTTCGATATCCTGTGGCTCCGGAAGTGGACGATATTGGATGCATCCAGCGATCATAGATCCCGCTGTCGCTACCCCTACCGCCGCTAGAAATCGTCTTCTATCCATCAATCGTAACCGATATTAGGAGCCGAATAGGAATAGTGTTGCCTAGTCAACAATTATGACCTACAGACTCGTGGGTACGTCGGAGATGGACGATGCGTTCGGTCCCCCACGGATCGAGTGCGACTCTGCTTACTATCAAAGCCGGCGGACGGACTCTCGAAAAACGCACTCCGTTATCCGCGACTTTCGTGCTCGCTCCTCGCGCCGGTACGCAACCGCGTGTACGGTTACCGGACGGAACAGTCCCGCCTCGAGCGGAACGTTCGGACGGTGTCTCTCTTTCCCGACTCGGCGTCGATTTCGTCGAATCCTAACTCGGTGAAAACGCGGTTCCAGTCGCGGTAGTACAGGGGAAAATCGTCGTTGACGTAGTTCACTTCGAACTCCGCCGATCGCGAGCTATCGGTCTCGATCTTGCTCTCGTTTTCGACCGTGATAAGGAGGTCGCCCGCGACCCGGGACAGTTCCTCGAAGACCCACTCGACGTCCGGGTGGATGTGTTGGAGCGTTTCAACCGAGTAAATCGCATCGAACTGTCCGTTGTCGAAATCCCTGACGACGTCTTCGATCGCGTCGTGGTAGAACGTTCCGTGAGCGGCGAGATCGGGATAGCTCTCTCGCATTACGTCGAACGCGTCCCCGTTGACCTCGATCCCTGTCAGGTCTTCGAACCCGTGTTCGGAGAGATACGACAGGTGACGCCCCGAACTACAGCCGAGTTCCAGGATCGATGCGTCCCGGTCGACGAACCGCTCGAGGATTCCGCGAATCGACTCGCTCGTCTCGTCGGGACCGTAGTAGGCGTAATACGTCGGCGAATACTCTCCGGACCGGGTCGCCCACTGACGTCGAACCTCGTTAGAATTCACGTGTACCTTCCACGGCGCGTCTCTAAAGTCCCGTCGACTTGAGAATGCAACCCTCCTACCTCCGTCGCTCGGGGTAGCGCCGCTCCCGGTTCGACGTAGCGCCGTTTCCGGCTCTCAAACCGGCGTCGCCAGGATCGTTTGGAACCAATCGGCGGGAGTGAAGCGACCGACGGATTCGCAGGACTATCGGCGTGATCGAATCGATCTCACGAAAAATCGACTACTGACGAATTCGTTGCGACGAATACGGAGTCATTATCCAATACACGGTAATATTTGCGAGAGTCACATGTAAGGGGTTCAACAATTCGAGGATGTTGTGCTATCGATGCCTTCCGTTACATGCCAGTGAACCCGGGTTATCTGCCGAATGAGCCTCTCATGTCCGGTATTCTCAATCGGGAGTGAAAGTCGTCGATACTAATTCCGTCAATTGACGAAAATCCAAGTCAAAGAATATGAGTTATCCGTGTGGAGTTCCGTGACGGAAATAGCTACTCCCGAAACATGTCTGGCAAATACGACCTCGTTATCGTCGGTGGCGGTATCAGTGGCGCATCCCTGTTGTACACGACCGCGAAGTTCACTGATATCGACTCCATTGCACTGATCGAGAAGGAGTCGGAGATCGCGGCGATCAACTCCCACTCCACGAACAACTCCCAGACCCTCCACTTCGGAGATATCGAGACCAACTACACGCTCGAGAAGGCCGAAGAGGTAAAGGAAGGCGCGGAACTCTTGGCGGGCTATCTAGAGAACCACGACGCCGACCGAGAGATGCACGCCAAGCGTAGCAAGATGGTTCTCGGCGTCGGCGAGGAGGAAGTGGACCAACTCGAGCGCCGCTACACCGAGGAAGGGTTCGGGGAACTCTTCCCGAAACTTCGGGCGATCGACCGCGAGGAAATCGCCGAAATCGAACCGAAGGTCGTGGAAGGCCGCGATCCGGAGACGGAGATGCTCGCGCTCCAGACGCCGGACGGCTACGTCGTCGACTACGGCGAAACGACGAAGTCGTTCATCGAACAGGCCGAGGAGGAAGCGAACGTCGACATCTACACCGGGACGGAAGTCGAGGATATCACGGAGACGCTCGACGGGTACACGATTGGCACGAGCAACGGTCGCTTTGACTGTGATACCACCGTCGTCGCCGCGGGATCACACAGCCTCCAGATCGCGAAGGAGCTCGGCTACGGGCAGGACAAGGTGTTGCTCCCCATTGCCGGGAGTTTCTTCCTCGCGGACGATCTCCTCAATGGGAAGGTGTACACGCTCCAGATGAAGAAACTGCCCTTCGCCGCGGTCCACGGCGATGCGGACGTCCACGACGCCAGCGTGACCCGGTTCGGACCGACCGCGAAACTCGTCCCGACGCTCGAGCGCGGCCGCATGTCGACGGTGAAAGACTTCCTCGACGTGTTCGGACTGAACGCCGCGGCGTTCCTCAGTTACGCCAACATTCTCTCCGATCGGATCCTCCTCCCCTACGTCATCAGGAACCTCGTCTACGACCTCCCCGAGGTCGGACCGCGACAGTTCCTCCCGCACGTCCAGAAGGTCGTTCCGAGCGTCGAACTCGAGGATATCGAACGGGCAAAGGGATACGGTGGCGTGCGCCCACAGATCGTCGACACGAAAAACAAGTCCCTCGACATGGGCGAGGCGAAGATTATCGGCGACGACATCATCTTCAACATCACGCCCTCCCCGGGCGCGTCGACGTGTCTGAAAAACGCCGTAAAGGATACCCATCGAGTGGTGGAGTTCCTCGACGACGAGTACGAGTTCAATGAGGACGCGCTCCGCGAGGAGACCATCGACAACTTCCCGCGCGTCGACGACTCCGAGGCAGCCGAAACCGGCGACGCCGAGGCGGACGAAGTCGGGTCGGTCGAGTCCGACGAAACGGACGATGGAACGGTTACGGTCGACGCGGACGACTGACCGACTCGGTCGACGCTCGAGATAACGGCCCCCGCCGCGAGTCGAGTCCGTGCTGGCGGCTACCGCAACCGTTGAGCGAAGACGGACCGTTCTCGAGGGTGGGCCGTCACTCGTAGCGGTTGGCCCACTCGCTGGCCTGAACGAACACGTCCTTGCCACAGGCACCGCAGGAATCGGGCGGTTCGGAACCGCCGGATGTCGCGGTCGAGGTGCCCGCATGGACTATCTTACAGTTTTCACAAACGTATTGGTCCAGTTGTTCCGGAACGTGTGCCATACGAGCAACACCCTCCGAACAATCATAACTGTTGTTCACATCCGGGGATATGTTGGACGACGATCCCCCGCAACTGCGGCCGTCGTTCGATTCGTCGCGGTCGGCGTCTTTTCCGCGTCGCCCGTTACTCCAGTACACTGCGGTACTGGGCGACGATATCGCTTTCCGGTACCCCGTCGAACCGAAGTTCGCCGTCGACGACGACGGTGAGTCGATCGAAGGAGTCCGCGAACGCGGTCACGTTGTGCGTCGAGATGACGACCGTCCGATCCGCTTGCTGGTAGGACTCGAGAAAGGTCCGGATGCGCCGCCGGGAGTAGTCGTCGACGTCGGCCAGGGGCTCGTCGAGCAACAGGAACTGCGGGCGCTTGACCAGCGCGAGCCCGAGATCGAGATTCTTGCGGAATCCGCCCGACAGTTCGGCCGCTCGCCGATCCGCCGCCGGGTCGAGCCGAAGCGCCTCGAGCAGCGTCTCGACCCACGACGCCGGCGGCGGATCGTCGGCGAAGCCCCGGAAAATCTCGAGGTTCTCGCGGACGGTCAGGTCGGGGTAGAACCGGGGCTCCTGAAAGCTGTAGCCGACGGTCGTCGCAGCGTCGGCGCGTTCGAGCCGTCCGCTCGAGGGACGCGCGAGTCCGGCGAGCAGCGCGAACAGGGTCGTCTTCCCCGAGCCGTTCGGGCCGATCAGGCCGTGAAACGTGCCCGGACGAATCTCGAGCGTGAGGTCCTCGAGCGCGGTCGTCTCCCCGTAGCGTTTCGACACGTCGACGAGCGCGAGTGCGTCGGAATCGGAGTCGGTATCAGTCACGGATCACCGCCTCCGCCGGTAGACGAGCAGGGCCAGTTTCAGGGCGACGAGCGAGGCGAGCGTCGTCGCGATCAGCCACAGCAGGTAGTCGGCGTACAGGGACGCCGGCGCGTCCCGCAGCATCGAGCTTCGCATCGCGATCGCGGAGTAGTGCGTCGGCAGCGCCCGCGAGATCGTTCCCTGGCTCCGCGAGAAGAACCCGACCGGATAGACGAGACTCGAGAGGCCGAAGACGGCCAGCGCGAGTCCGAGATTGACGAACAGCGCCGACTGTCGGAGTCCGAGCGCGAAGAGCACCGCGAGCCCGATCGCCGCCAGGTAGGCGAAGGTGAGCCCGAGCACGGCGACCGACAGCGGTGACAGGATGCTCACGTCGTAGCCCAGCCACGCGCCCGTCGCGGCGACGACCACCGCCGGGATCGCGAGCACGATGCCGTAAAAGAGCAGTTTGCTCGCCACGACCGTCTCGAGTCTGGACTCGGTCTGGAGACGATCGAGCACCGGCCGTTCGGAGCGAACCTGATAGGGCAGGTAGACCAGCGCGTAGAGCGTGACGAACGCGAACAGCCCGGTCGGGACGAGGAACTCCGAGAGCGTGTGCGGGTCGCCGACCCGCTCGTGGTCGACGGTAACGTCGGCTCGCACGAGTCGATCGATCTCGGACTCGGCGAGGCCGGCGCTCTCGTTGACCGGCTCTTGGAACGGCACGAAGGCGTGGTCCGAGACGATCGTGACGTTCGCGTCGGTTCCCTCGTCCATCACGTCGCTCGGGACGTGAACCACCAGATAGACTTCCTCGCGTTGGAGTCCCTCGCGCGCGTCGGCCGCCGACTCGTACTCGACCGGCGTCGCGAACGCGGTCAGGCCCGCCTCGGCGATCGCGATGTCGTCCGCGGTCGCTCCCTCCTCGGCGACGACGCCGACCGGAACGTCGCGCGGAATCGTCTGCTCGAAGACGGCGGTTCCGGCGACGATGCCGCCGGGGAGCAAGACGAGGAGGACGCCGATCAACCCCAGGTTTCGCCTGACGGTGATCGACTCCTTTCGCAGCAGTGCCGGCAGGTCCACGCGGCGTCACACTCCATCGAGCAGGCTGAAGACGGCGTCGGCCTCGCCCACGTAGGCGACCGTTACGACCGCTCCGTCGCGCTCGAGGCCGATGTCGTCGCGCGCCTCGTCGAACTCCTCGTCGAACTGGCCGAGGGACGGGAACGCTCCGAGTAGCGTCGTCTCGAGGTCCTCGGCGTCGCGGTCGTCGGGGACGTGGAGGTCGACCTCGAGGTCGATACCGGCCTCGACGACGTCGTAGCTCCGACCGACGGCCTCGATTTCCTCGAGGATATCGAGGTTCAGTTCGATGCGCGACGCGTACATCTCGGGAACGAGGGATCCCGACGGTTCGGAAGCGACGGATAGCTGGGCGTCGCGGGTGTCGTCGTACGCCTCGCGGACGGGTCCGGAGACGGGGTCGGCGTCCCCGTACCGGACGTCGAGCGAGGCTCGCACGGCTTCGCCGCCGCCGATAACGAAACGTCCGCCGCCGTGATCGCCGACCGAGGGAAGTTCCGGAAGATCGTCCACGTCCGCGGAAGGTTCGTACAGCACCGGTTCGTCCGCGTACGTCGTTTCCGCGTACTCGAGGCCGGTATTCCCTTCGAGCGAGTCGAGGATGTCGTCCTCGTTCCAGTCGCCGTCGACGATGACGTCGATGTGTTCCCAGTCGTCGGAACCGGCGTCGTCCGAGTCGGCAGCCGACGCTCCGAACAGTAACACGTCGTCCGTCTCGAGGAGGTCCAGCCCGGTTCGCGACTCGAACCTCGTCGTGATGTCGGACACGTGTTCCGGGTCGGCAGGTTCGAGGACCGCGAGGGTCTCGTCGACGCCACCGTCGACGGCGTCGCTGCTCGCGACCGCAGCGATGTCGAGGTGGACGAGCAACGTGGTGCCGGCGGGCGCGTAGCTCTCGAGATCCGCCGCCGTCCCGTCGTCCTCGTCGTCGACAAAGCCGGAACAGCCGGCCGTCGCGGAAACGAGCGCGACGCCGGTAGCGAGCATCGTGCGTCTCGAGATGGCGTGACTGTCGAGGGTGGGACGGGGTGGGCGAGTCAACGTATTGGCATGTCTCGAAGGCGAGGATCATTAACCGTTCGGTACTCGTGACAGAAGCGCGACGATCGGAGGGACACGGCGCGACGGCGGGCCGGAAGCGAGACGGCATGTCGCCCGGGGCCGGAGCCGGCTACAGGAGTCCCTTGAGTTTGAGTTGTTGTTTCGCCAGGCGAGCGACCAGCGGTACATCCTCGAGACCGAGTAGTTCCGTGATGGCACCGACGTTCCCCCGGTTCGCCTTCGCCAGCGTGTCGTCGTCGAGTCGGTTGAGATCCGCCATGAGTTCGTCGTAGCGCTCGTTCGGAGCGAGATAGAGCAGTTGGGTCATCAGCAGCCGCTTTCGCTGGTTCGGCGCGACGTCGCGGTGCCAGAGGGAGTCGTACACCTCGAGGTTCTCGGCGGTCGGTTCGTGGTCGGCGTGTTTGAGGCAGGTGTCGGCTGTGACGGCCGCCACGCGGCCCGACTGCATGCACTTGTTGATCCCCTCTCCCCAGAGCGGATCGACCGTCGGGACGGTGTCGCCGATGGCCATGAACCGATCGGTGTGAACCTTCCCCGGCGGCTGGATGTGGGCCGAGCCGCGGTGTTGTTTCCCCTCGATCCGCTCGGCGTTCGCGAAGCGCGGATCCGTCTCGAGCCAGTGAGTGAGGTAGTCGTCGATCGAGGTGTCCTCGCGCGCGTACTCGCTGTGACTCTCGTTCTGGATGTAACAGAGGCCGACCTTGGCGGTGTCCTCGCCGGTGTGGAAGATCCACGAGTAGCCGCCGGGGGCGATCTCGTGGTCCAGTCGGAGCATCATCGCGTCGTGGAGGTCCGCGAATCCGGGTCGGTCGATATCGATCCCTTCGAACTCGTACTCGATGCCGATCGCGTGGTTCTCACGCTTGAGGTCGACGACGTCGAGTTTCTTCGCGAGAGGGGCGGCCGGACCCGTCGCGTCGATGACGATCTCGCCGTAGACTTCCTCGTCACCGTTGTATCTGACGCCGACGATCTCGCCGTCCTCCATGATCGGCGCGGTGACGCGGGCGTCGAATCGGTACTCGGCACCGTCGTCTCGGCCGTCTTCGACCAGGAATCGCTTGAAGTCAGCGAATTCGAGGACGGCACCGGGCTGTTTCCGGACGTAGTGGTCGGTCGGCGACTCGAGAACGACGCTGTCGGTGTACTGCATCACGACGTCGTCGGGGATTCCGAAGGACGCCATCATCGACGGGAACGTGCCCGCAGTCGACTTGTTGCTCTGGCGCGGGAACTCCTCTTCGGACTCGGTCTCGAGCACGACAACGTCGTAGCCCCTGGTAGCGAGGTCGCGTGCGCACTGACCGCCGGCCGGGCCGGCGCCAGCGATGACCACATCGTAGCGGTTGTTCATACCGCCGAAACTGTTTCGGACCCTCATTAGTTTATTCAGTCACGATTGAGTTACGGGTTCCGGACACATACTGGTTTTGACACACGATCGGTGGCCGTCCGCTTCGAGTGGGAGAACCCAGGCGAAGCTGACGGATTATCCGTCTGCTTGCGAGACAGTGACTCACCGAACGATCGTCACGGGAACGCGGGCTCGGCGGGCGATCCGCTCCGCGACGCTACCGAGCAGGACCCTCGAGATCCCCGACCGGCCGTGGCTGCCGACGATCACGCGGTCGACTCCGCGTTCGGCGGCGTAATCGACGATCGTGGCCGCGGGCTGGCCGACCAACAGCTCCGTGGTGAGTTCACGGCCGCGTTCGGCCGCGCGCTCGCGGGCCGCATCGAACAGTTCTGCCGCATGCGCTCGCTGCCGATCGCGGATCGCCTTCGTGCCGAGGTGTGCGAACTCGCCGTACCCGCTCTGGCTCAAGTCGACGACGTGAACGACGACGATGTCGTCCTCGGGGTGTTCTCGGAGCGCGTACTCGAGAGCCTCCCACCCCGGTTCAGACTCGTCGAGGGCGACCAGCAACTCCATGCGAAACCGTTGGTCCGGGAAGCACTTGAGTGATTGCGTTGGTAACACGGCGCGTGGTATCGGACGATAGCTGAGCGCTGAGCGTGCTGTCGCCGGACGCTCGGTGCGCTCCGCCCCGAGAGACCGATTCACCGCGGCTCACCTCCGTTACCGTGAATTCGAAAACGGCGTGCGCTGTCTGACGACGGTGCTTGCAAGGCCAACGGGTGCAATAACGGGGATGGCTGAAGTACGCTTGGGAGCCCCTACCACATGAGTACGAAAACGCCACAGAAGGCCGATATCTTGCGGCCGATACAGAACACGTCGACGAAGTACTTCGCACTGGTCGCCGTCGCCGGACTGGCGTTCGCGCTCTTCCTGCTCGGCTGGTTCTACCAGCTCTACCGGGGACTGGTCGTGACCGGTCTCTCGGACTGGGGGTCCGGCGGCGGCGTCACCTGGGGACTGTACATCGGGGCGTTCATCTGGTGGGTCGGAATCGCCCACGGCGGGATCATCCTCTCGGCGGCGGTCAGATTGCTCGGAATGGACCGGTACATGCCCGTTGCGCGCCTCGCCGAACTGCTGACCATCGCCGGACTGTCGGCGGCCGGCTTCTACATCGTCGTCCACCTGGGGCGACCCGACCGGATGGTCACGAGCATCATCACGCACTACCACATCACGATCCACGCCTCGCCGCTGGTGTGGGACGTCACCGTCATCACGGCCTACTTCGTGCTGACGGCGACCTACCTCGCGCTCACGCTTCGATACGACATCACGAGGTTACGCGGTGAACTGCCGGATCACTTCGGCCCCATCTACAAGCTGTTGACAGTCGGCTACTCGGAGAAAGAAGACGAGATCGTCCAACGGATGGTCTGGTGGCTCGCGCTCGCGATCATCATCATGGCACCGCTCCTCCTCCACGGCGGCGTGATTCCGTGGCTGTTCGCCCTCATTCCGAGCATGCCGGGCTGGTTCGGCGCGGTGCAAGGGCCGCAGTTCCTCACCATCGCGCTCACCTCGGCGATCAGCGGCGTGATCCTCCTCTCCTACGCGTTCCGCTGGGCCTACGACTGGGATCACATCATCACCGACGACATCTTCCGCGGGCTCACGCTGTGGCTCGGGTTCTTCTGTCTCCTCTTCCTCTGGCTCCAGCTTCAGCAGATGATCACCGGCTCGTTCGTCGCCCCCGTCGACCTGACCCACGTGTGGGAGGCGAACTTCTCGAACGCACTCTATCTATTCGCGATCGGGCTCGTCGCCGCGGTGCTCGCCTACATCTTCGCACAGACGATCCGACCGTCGCTGTTCACCAAGCGTCGGGCCGTCGTCTGCGGTATCGCGGTCCTCACCGCCACCCTCACCGAGAAGATCCTCTTCGTCGTCGACGGACTACTACACCCGACGTTCGACATCTACGCTGCGACGCCAGGCACGTACTTCCCGAGCCTAATCGAGATCGCGTCGATCATCGGCACGGTCGGCATGGTAACGCTGATCTTTCTCACGGTCGCCAAAGTGTTCCCCGTGGTCGAACTCCACGCGGTCGAACACCTCCGGGAGAAACAGGAACGTGAGCGAGATCACGACCCGACCACCCACGACTGACGGGACTCGGAGTTCATCCTGGCTGCTCGAGCGCATCCGGACACGACTCGAGCGAATCCGAAGCGCTGTAGTATCTGAAAGTCGGTGCGCACCCGATCGCACGAGGGCAGCGCGGTTCGGAGCGAACGGAGTGAGTGAGAGCCGCGGCTATGCGATCGGTGTACAAACAGTTTCAGTTGTTACTATCGTCGAACGAGTCCGAAACGACGGCGGTGATCGGATGCGGCCGCGCATTTCGATCGGCGGTCTCGAGGGCCCCCGTCACTCGGAGTACCCCTCCTGGAGGAACGCGCCTTCGGTCTCGTAGATCGTGAGGAGTTCCTCGAGGAACTCCTCGTAGGTCTCGTCTTCTTCGCAGTGGGCGTCCAGTCGGTCTTTCATCTCGTCGCTGATTTCGACGGTGTGTGTCATGGTGGTGTCTCGAAGCGGGCGCTTCGATTGAACCGTCGTCGACCGTCGGCAAATAGTGTGGGGGCGCGTTTGCAACGAAGATGGTCGGCTGGCGCTACTGACGGACGTTCGAGGGGGTGGTTGAGGGGTTCGCCGGTGGTCCGGACCGGCACGGGACGGCCCGAACGTTATCCCGGCCGTCGTGATACCAACCAGTGTGACAGCAACACTGACTGACGACGAAGTTGGAAAGACGGTCGTCGACGCGGACGGAAAGGAACTTGGAATCGTTGCCAAAGTCGAGGGCGGACGCGCCTTCGTCGATCCGAACCCCTCGGTCGCCGAACATCTGCTCGCGAAGATCGGGGTGGAAGGCGAAGACGACGAGGACTACCTCGTCACGGAGGACATGCTCGAGTCGGTCGGCGAGGAGATCGTCCTGCGCGGGAATCTCTGAGCTCGGTAGCCCTCGCCTCGAGTCGATCTTCCGCCGAACACCGCGACGGCGCACGATCCGCCCTCGGTCGCCGAGTTTCGGGAATCGGACCGAAGCGAGGGTCTAACACGGCGTGGACCCAACGGCCACGCGATGACACCGCTGGAGTTCCGCGAAACCGTTCCCGCCCTCGAGTCCGACGCGTACCTCAACTGGGGTGCCGGCGGGCCGAGTCCGCGTCGCGTGGTCGACGCGGCCAACGCGAGCCTCGAGCACCACGAGTACTCGGCTCCGACCGACGAGGGGATGTACCCCGCGGCGTTCGAGGTCTACGACGAGGCGCGAGCAGCCGTCGCGTCCCTGCTCGGCGCTACCGCCGAGGAAATCGCGCTGACGGACAGTACTACGGACGGGATCAACCGCGTCGCGGGAGCGATCGACTGGGGCGAGGGCGATATCGTCGTCCGAACCGACCTCGAGCACTCCGCGGGGATCCTCCCGTGGCAGCGCCTCGAGCGCGAGCACGGACTCGACGTTCGGGTGCTGGAGACCGAAGGTGGGCGACTCGATCTCGAGGCCGTCAAATCGGCGGTCGACGGTGCAACCCTCGTCTGTGTGAGTTCGCTCACGTGGACCCACGGGACGCGCTTGCCCGTCGAGAAGGTGGTCGACGTCGCCCGCGATGCCGGCGCGCTCGTGCTGGTCGACGCCGTGCAAGCGCCGGGGCAGGTCCCGATCGACGTTCGCGAGTGGGGTGCCGACGTCGTCGTCGGCGCTGGCCACAAGTGGCTGTGCGGACCGTTCGGATCCGGATTTTTGTACGTTCGTGACGGCGTCGTGGACGAGCGAGACCTCGTTCCCCCTGCGATCGGGTACCGGAGCGTCGTCGACGAGAACGCCGTCGAGTACCGGTACGAAACGGGCGCGCGGAGGTTCGAGGTCGCGACCGCGAGTCCGGCACCCTACGCCGGACTGACGGCGGCCGTCTCGTGTTTCGAGGACGTCGGCGTCGAGACGGTCGAGGACCGAATCTGCGCGCTCACCGATCGACTCAAAAGCGGCCTGTCCGAGGAGCGGCTGTTGAGTCCCCGTTCTTTCGAATCCGGCCTCGTGACGATCGCCGTAGACGACCCGGAGGCGACCGTCGAGCGCCTGGCAGCGCAGGGTATCGTTGTCAGGTCGTTACCCCGTCCCGAGGCGATCCGCGCGTCGGTTCACGCGTTCAACAGTCGGGGAGACGTGGACGCGCTGCTCGAGGCGCTCCGCGGGTAACGACGCGTGGCTGTCGATCGTGCCGGTCGGTCCCAACCGCTGGGACGCCCGGATAGCTGTAAGTCGCTGTGCGATGACGAGTACGTATGTTCGAACGCATCCTCGTTCCGACGGACGGGAGCGGTCCGGCCAACGCGGCGCTCGAGTACGCCGGCGATATCGCAGCCGTAGAGCAGGTGACGGTGCACGTGCTGTACGTGACCGAACCGGGAACGGATCCGGCGGACGCCGCCGACCAACTCGCCGACGGTCGCGACTGGGTGGGCGACAGCGAGACGTCCGTCGTCGACGGGATAGAGACCGGTGAGCCGGCCGAGGCGATCCTCGAGTACGCCGCAACTCACGACGTCGACGCGATCGTGATGGGAACGCGGGGCCGAAGCGGCGTCGGTCGGCTCCTGTTGGGAAGCGTCACCGAAACGGTCGTCCGCGACGCCGACGTTCCCGTCCTCGTCGTTCGAGGGGCGGCCGGGGTCAGACGCCCCTATCCGCTCGAGACGATCGTGGTCCCGACGGACGGCAGTGCATACGCCGACGCGGCGATCGAACGCGCACTGATGGTGGCGAGACACCACGACGCGACCGTCCACGTCCTCTCGGTCGTCGACGTGACTCCCGCCGGGATCGAAGAACACAACGACCTCACGATCGACCGCCTCCAGCAGTACGCCAGGAGGGTCGTCGACGAGGGCGTCGCGGCTGCGGAGAACGCGGGCGTCGACGCCGAGAGTGCGATCAGACACGGGTCGACGCATCGGATGATCCGTACCTACGTGGACGACGCGGACGCGGACCTGCTCGTGATGGGGACGCACGGCCGAAGCGGACTCGACCGATTGCTGCTCGGGAGCGTCACGGAACGCGTGTTACGGACGGCGACGACGCCGGTGCTGACGGTACGAGCGTCTGAAGCGGAGTGAACGATCGATTCGGCGATCGACGATCCCGCGCGTTTCGGTCGCTCACTCGCCCTCGGTCGAGCGCGAGTGCGCCGCGGCTTCGACCAGCGTCTCCCGGTCCTCGAAGTACGTCGGCGCGTCGTTGTCGGCTTCGAACTGAATCACTCGGGTCATCGCTTCCTCGCCGTCGTCGACGTCCGACCGTAACTCTCCGGCGAGGTCGGTGTAGGCTGCAGCCAGTTCCTGAAAGGCCTGCATTCGCGTCTGTTTGGCCTTGACGAGCAGCTGTTTCTCTTTGACCTCGCTTTCGAGCCCCTCGAGCGCCTCGAGGTCGAGGTCGCTCCTGTCCGGACCGGCCGGCGTCGACGGCGCGTCGGTTCCCTCGAGTCGCTTCGTGTGGTCCTCGAGTCGGCGTCGGATCTCGGCCGTCTCCTCGTCGATTTCGGAGAGCAACTCGTCGGCTTCGGCGCGCATCATCTCGACGCGCCCCGAGAGCAGGCCGGTCTGCGTGTGGCAGTAGTCGACGAAGTCGTCGACCGACAGCGTGGGTCCGGTATCGTCGCTCATAGCCCGCTATTGGCGCTTCCAACCGAAGTCACTTTGGTCCGCCAGCCCGCCACACCGAGTCGTTCCGCCTCGAGTCCATCGAGTTGCGGGAGCCTTCGATTGCATCTCGAGCGTCCCCATGCAGCGATGATACTTCAACCGTTCGTGCTCACGACCGCCCTCGCGCGCCGCGACCTCGAGGAGTCGATACTCGACCCGACGACGGTCGGCGAACTCGCCTTCGTCTTCGGACTCTATATAGTAACAACTGAAACGATTCACACCTGATCGCACAGCTATCGTGCGATCAGGTGTGCATTGACTTTCAGTGGCTACTATAGCCTCCTCACCCTGAGCGTCGGTGCGATTCTTCTCGCCGTCTCCCGGTCGTCCGTCCGGCGAATCGAGGCTCGAATCCTCGAAAACCCGCTGAACGCGGGGGCGATCGGGTTCGGCGCGCTCGTCGGCTCGGCGCTTGCCGTCGCGTCAGTGCGAGCCGTCGTCGCGTTGCTCACCGAACGCGGATTGCCCCCGACCGTCGGGTTCGCACTCGCGCTTTCGGCGGTCGTCGTGCCGGTGTTGTTGACGCTCGCGAACACAATCGGGATCATCCTTGCTGGCTCCGCCCTGCTCCGTCACTTCGGCGACGGTTCGGAATCGAACCCGTGGCTCGCGCTCGTCGTCGGAACGGTCGTCGTCAACCTCCTGTATCTGATCCCGGTGGTAAACATCCTCGTTATCGTCGGTCTCGTCTCCGTCGCGACCGGCGGGATCGTCGGCCAGTGGTGGCACGACCGGTGAATCGGGTCGTCGGAGCCGTCCGCACCGAGCGCGATGGCGGCTGAGCGAATCGACCGTCCTCGAGCGCGCGGACGCCGCCGGTGACCGTCTGGTGAAGCCGCGCTCGAGATGCGTCTTGGGGCGACATTCGGGCCATGTTGTCGACCCCCGACGATCGCCTCTGGGAGATTCGCCCCCGCCGCTTACCGAAGTGTAACGGGTCTGTTTGAGCATGAATATCGGTCCGGTATTCCTCTTCGGAAAACACCGCACGCTGCGGTGGCTAGTTATCAGCGCCGATTCGGTCTGTCACCCCTCTTGAATCAAAACGTCTTGCTCGAGCGTCGGTTCGTACCAGATGTCCGCTTTAGCGGCGGTGGTTCCTAACTCGTTGGTCGAAGCGGGCCACGGAAATTCTCGTTCCTCGGCCGAATCTATTTTGATGTAGATCCGGGATGGAGTATCCTCGATCGAGACGTTTTCGTTGGCCGTTTCGCCATCCATCACGAACGTTTCTTCTCGGAAATACCCGTCTAAGTCGTTTCCGATCCGAACTCTGAACGAATGGGACTCCCGCGGTCCGTTATAGATTCCAAACTCGTAGCTTTGCCGCTGAGTAGCGGATGTAATGCTTGAACAACCCGCAGAGAGCACTACAAGGGCGGTTCCTGCCGTAGCGAGAAACGAACGTCTTTCCATAGTATGTCTTTCATTTCGAACGTCGAAAATATTTGGAATGTAACGCTATCGCCGGTGTCCGAGACGCGAGTCACTGTACTCGTCGCCGAAGATACCTTCTGATAGCGATCTCACCGCAATATTTGCGTGTTCACGTGGTCCAGTTTCGACACAGTACTCGACGAAAATCGTGCAGTGACAACGCACGTGGACACATCGGCTCGATCCATCGAATCGAGCGCAGGCGGGCCACCGAATCGGTCGAGACCCGCGCGAAACTTCGTTTGCTAGCACGCATCACGCTACCGGGCTTTCAGACTCGTTAAGTTCTTCCGGCCACTGACTCTATCACAGTGAATCGAGCAGCGAGTCGAACATCGATCCGGTCACCATTCAGTACCAGAACATGAGCAAGGACTATATCGAGGTGCGGGGTGCAGAGGAACACAACCTCAAGGACCTCGACGTGACGATTCCCCGCGAGGCGTTCACCGTCGTCACCGGCCTTTCGGGGTCGGGAAAATCCTCGCTGGCGTTCGAGACGATCTACGCCGAGGGGCAGCGCCGGTACATCGAGAGCCTCTCGGCGTACGCCCGGAACTTCCTCGGCCAGATGGACAAGCCACAGGTCGAGACCGTCGAAGGACTCTCGCCGGCGATTTCGATCGACCAGAAGAACGCCGCGAACAACCCGCGATCGACGGTGGGGACCGTCACCGAACTCCACGACTATCTCCGTCTTCTCTACGCCCGCGTCGGTACCCCCCACTGTCCCGAGTGCGGTCGCGAAGTCGGCGAACAGAGCGCACAGAACATGGTCGAACGCATCCTCGAGCTTCCGGAGGGAACCAGGGCCAAGCTGGCCGCACCCGTCGTCCGCGATCAGAAGGGAGCCTTCGAGGACCTCTTCGACGAACTCGTCTCGGAGGGGTACGCCCGCGTCGAAGTCGACGGCGAGGAACACGACCTCACCCGCGACGAGCCGAACTTAGACGAGAACTTCGATCACACGATCGATGTGATCGTCGACCGCGTGAAGGTCTCGACCGAGGCCCGACCGCGGATCATCGACAGCGTCGAGACGGCGCTCGAGGAGGCCGAGGGCGTGCTGAAGGTCATCCTCCCGGACGCACCGAAGGAGGTCGCGAGTGATCTGGGCGACGCGGCCCGCCGGACGGGCGCGCTCGGCGACGAAGTCGAGGAGGACGACCGCTTCGTCGTCGAGTTCTCGAAGGATCTGGCCTGTACCCACTGCGGAATCGACGTCCCCGAGATCGAAACCCGCTCGTTCTCCTTTAACTCGCCCCACGGCGCCTGTCCCGAGTGCGAGGGGCTGGGCGAGACGAAGGAGGTCGACGAGGACCTCGTGTTGCAAGACGAGTCCAAACCGCTCAAGCACGTCTTCGAACCCTGGAGCTACAACCGCTCGTACTATCAGACCCGCCTCGACGCCGTGGCCGAGCACTTCGACGTCCCGCTGACGACCCCGTTCGAAGAACTCGAGGAAGACGTCCAGCAGGCGTTCCTGTACGGCACCAGCGAGCAGGTGCTGTTCAAGCGACGGACGAAAAACGGGACCCGCCGCAAGAAAAAGCGCTTCGAGGGAGTCATTCCGAACCTCGAGCGCCGCTACCTCGAGACCGATTCGGACTCGACCCGAGAGCACATCGAGGACTACATGTCGGTCACGGAGTGTCCGGCCTGCGACGGGACCCGCCTGAAAGCCGCGAGTCGCGCGGTACTCGTCGACGACAGTTCGATCACCGAGATCAACGGGCTGTCGATCGGCGACGCTCTCGAGCACTTCGAGTCGATGGAAGCCGACCTCACCGAGCGCGAGAAGGTGATCGCCGAGGAGATCCTCAAAGAGATCCGTTCGCGACTCGCCTTCATGTGCGAGGTCGGCCTCGAGTACCTCACGCTCGACCGCGAGGCCTCGACGCTTTCCGGCGGCGAGAGCCAGCGGATTCGTCTCGCGACGCAGATCGGCTCCGGACTCGTCGGCGTCCTCTACGTGCTGGACGAGCCGTCGATCGGGCTCCACCAGCGGGACAACGACCGCCTGCTGGACACCCTGGAGGAACTGCGCGACATCGGTAACACCCTGATCGTCGTCGAGCACGACGAGGAGACGATGCGCCGTGCCGACCAGGTCGTCGACATGGGTCCCGGCCCCGGCAAGCGCGGCGGCGAGGTCGTCGCCAACGGCTCCGTCGAGGAGCTCAAACGGACCGAGGGATCGATCACCGGCGACTACCTCTCCGGCCGCAAGCAGATTCCGGTTCCCGACGAACGCCGGGACGCGGAGGGTGCACTGACGATTCTCGGTGCCCGCCAGCACAACCTCAAGGACCTCGACGTGGATCTTCCGCTGGGATGCTTTACGGCGATCACGGGCGTTTCCGGCTCCGGGAAGTCCACCCTCATGCACGACGTGCTCTACAAGGGCCTCGCTCGCCGGATGAACGACAACACGAGCGTGATTCCGGGCGACCACGACGGCCTCGAGGGGCTCGAGGGGATCGAGACGGTTCGCCTGATCGACCAGTCGCCGATCGGCCGCACGCCGCGGTCCAATCCGGCGACGTACACGAACGTTTTCGACTACATCCGGGAGCTGTTCGCGTCGACGAAGCTCGCGAAACAACGAGGCTACGAGAAGGGGCGGTTCTCCTTCAACGTCAAGGGCGGTCGCTGCGAGGAGTGTGGCGGACAGGGCACCGTCAAGATCGAGATGAACTTCCTCTCCGACGTCTACGTCCCCTGCGAGGAGTGCGACGGCGCGCGCTACAACGACGCCACGCTCGACGTCACCTACAAGGGCAAGACCATCGCGGACGTCCTCGAACTGTCCATCGAGGAGGCCTACGACTTCTTCGAGTCCTCGAGCCAGATTCGGCGGCGGCTGAAGCTGCTGAAAGACGTCGGGCTGGACTACATGAAACTCGGCCAGCCCTCCACGACGCTCTCGGGCGGGGAAGCCCAACGGGTCAAACTCGCGGAGGAACTCGGGAAGAAGGACTCCGGCGAGACGCTGTACCTGCTCGACGAGCCGACGACCGGTCTCCACAGCGAGGACGAGCGCAAGCTGATCGACGTCCTCCACCGACTGACCGACAACGGCAACAGCGTCGTCGTCATCGAACACGAACTCGACCTCGTAAAGAACGCCGATCACGTCATCGACCTCGGCCCCGAAGGCGGCGAGAATGGCGGCGAACTCGTCGCGAGCGGCACGCCCGAGGAGGTCGCCCGACTCGAGGAATCCCACACCGGACGGTACCTGCGCGATCTGTTGCCGAAGGTAGACCTCGAGGGGCCACGCGGCGAGCGCGTCGAGCCCGTGACCGCGCCGATGGACGACGACTGAGCGACGCCGGTATCGATGTCGGCCGTCGATTACGACGTCGATGCGAACGGTTAACGGCGGCGGACGGCGAACACGAGCGCGATGAACGCTCGAAAGCGGGTCGTCCGGCACGGGCTCACCGGCGGCGGGTTCGTCACGCTGGTGTTAGCGGGAACCGTCCTCATCTCGCTCGGCCTGCCACCGAGTCCGTCGACGTTCGTGCTGATCTCGTGGCTGGCTCTCGTCGGAGGGACGATGCTCCTCGCCGGGCTTCGTGAACGCGTATCGATCGGCTCGAGGACCGTCGGCTGGCCTCGCGTCGCCGCGGTCGCCGTTTCGATGCTCGCGGTCGGCTGGGGTGGCGTCAGCCTCGTGAGTCTCCTCGCGGGCGACGGAGTCACCGGACTCGGATCGATCGAGGTCGTCATCACCCTCGGGATGGTGGGCTACTTCGCGTGGTTCGCCCGCGAGTGCTGGGCCGGCGGCGTGGTGATCGCCGAGGAGGCGTTTACCGTCGACTGATTCTCGAGACGGCAGACCGTGACTGAGGCCGCTCGTCTCCTGTCCGGTTCCGGGCGTACAGCCAAGGTGGAGGCGACACAACCCACAGAGTATGCCAACCGATACCAGTGACGAGCGCACCGAAGAGCCCGAGTCGGAGCGCGACCCGATCGATGCGGATCCGACGGACTCGTTCGACCTCGAGCACGCCGAGCGCGTTCAAATGGGCGTTACCCGCGGCGAGACCGATATCGAACTCGGACCGCCGCGGGACTATCCCGACCGGGCCGACGTCTCGGTGCGACCCGAATCGACGGACGGCCACCGGATCGTCCTGAGCGTCGACGCGATGGCGGGCGACCACGGTATGGGTCACGTCGATGTCGAACTGACGCCGGCGGAGGCGCGAGCGCTGCGGGACCACCTCGACGAGACCGTCCGCTGGATGACCGAAGACGACGATCCGGAACTCGACGGTTGACTCACCGTCGAGATCGGCTCGAGGCCGACGGATCGATAGACGAAACTCGCGGCGAACGCGCGACTCCGTCGAATACGGCGCTCGACGGCGACCGATTACTCGGGACTCGGCGTCTCCTCGCGCGAGAGGTAGGAGGCCAGATCCGACGTCGTGATGATCCCGATGACTCCCTCGTCCTCGTCAACGACGGGGAGATGATGGAAGCCGTGTTCGACGATTACGTCCGCGGCGTCGCGGATACTGTCCTGCGCCGTGACCGTGATCACGTTCTGGGTCATGTACGCCGAGACCGGCGTCCGGTCTTTGGGCTTTCGTTCGGCGACGATCCGGACGAAGTCCGTCGTCGTCAGAATCCCTTCGAGTTGGTTGTCTTCGTCGACGACGATGACCGAACCGACCTCGTTCTCGAGCATCAGTTGTCCCGCGTCTTCGACGAGCGTGTCCGGTGTGACCGTCTGCAGCGACGAAGACATTACTCGGGCAACGAAAATATCCTCCATACGAACTAGTATTCACTACCCACTATAAGGATTGTCGAACCCGATCAGTTTGACCGGGAACGGGTGCGTCCGTATCGAATCGCTGGTCGTTCTCGCGTCGGTTACAGCGGCGGTCTCCACCGACGGCGTCCCTTCTATACCGTTTTTCCGGTCGACGCAGGCCGCGGTCGTCGAACGGACCGGTGTTCGAACCGAGTCGCGGTGAACCGCGAAAGTACCGTCGGATAAGGGATGGGGATCGGTTTTGGAAACATCAAATAATAGTCTATTACCGGATGAGATGCTATAGCCGACATCTTCGAGCACGGAATAACCAGCGTTCGACAAATATGGAGTATCACGCCTACTAGTGGTCTAATTCGAGTGTGTTGGGATTTTCGACGCCTTACCCACAGAGCCGCTGTTCCGAATGACTGCCAGACTATGCGCTCAACGCGTTCGTTTTCCGCGTTCTCGAATTTGTCGCCAGATAGTGCCTATTGAAACTATCATGCCAACATCTATATCTATAAAAATATATTATATCGTACCCGGAGGGTTCCGTTCTCGGGAACGGCTGCGGTTCAACTCGAGTTCGGTGCTGACGCCTCGGGTCGTGTTCGGGATGTCCTCCGTGGACCGCTCGCCACGCAGTCAGTGGCTCGGGCCGACAACGGCGGACCCGCCGAGGATTGCGCCGTCGGGTCCCAGTAGTGGCACATCGACGGCGTAGCGTTTCGGGCGATATCGTCAGGTGATACACTCTTTTGGTGACGATCCCTCGAGCGCCGCTACCTCGGGGTACCACAAGGGGAGGTCCTAAGTACGTGGTTTACGAGGAAATCGTATGGACGTCAGCCAGGCCGTCATCGAGCGACTGACTGCCGATGGGATCGACACGGTGTTCGGCATTCCCGGCAAACAGACGCTCCCGCTCAACGAGGCGATCGGGACGCGAGACGACATTCGGTTCGTGGTCGCTCGACACGAGACCGCCGTCACGCATCAGGCGTGGGGGTACGCGGAAACCAGCGGACGGCCCGCGGCGACAGCCGTCGTTCCGGGGCCGGGCGACATGAACGCGATGAACGGGTTGAAGAACGCGCTCAACGACTGTACGCCGCTGGTTCACATCGCCGTCGAAACCGAACCAGAGGTACGCGGCGGGGACGGTATCCACGAGACGCCCCCTGACACCTACGACAACGTCGTCAAGGCGAACCTGCTCGTCGAACGTCCCGAAAGCACGATCGCCGTCCTCGAGGAAGCCATCTCGATCGCCGAAACGCAGCCGAAAGGTCCAGTTCGCGTCGGAATTCCGAAGAACTTCCTCGCGATGGACATTCCGCTCGCGACGCCGGCGGACTACAGCCGAGAGTTCGTTACGGGCGTCGCAACCGAGGATATCGAGGCCGCCGCCGATCTCCTGGCCGAGGCCGACGACCCGGTAATCGTCGCCGGCGGCGGCGTTCGCACCGCGAACGCGAGCGACAACCTCCGCCGAGTCGCCGATCGACTCGGAGCCCCCGTCGTCGCAACGTACAAGGGGAAGGGAGTGCTTCCCGACGGATCCGGCGGCTACGTCGCCGGGACGCTCTCGGGAAGCGCGTCGCCCGAGTTGCTCGAGTTACTCGCGGAGGCGGATGCGGCGCTCGCCGTGGGAACGGACTTCGACGCCGTTGCCACCCGCGCGTGGGCCGTCGACGTCCCCGAAGCACTCGTCCACGTCACGCTCGATGCCGACGATCTCGGGAACGGCTACGAGCCGTCCGTCGGGATCGTCGCCGACGCCGCGGCGGCGCTGTCGCGTCTCGAGGGCGCGCTCTCCGAGCGCGAGTTCGCGGCCGGCGACGCCGTCGAGCGAGCGGGTGCGATCCGAACGGCGACGAGCGATCGGCTCGAGTCGCTTCGCGGGTCGTCGCCGCCGATCACCTCCGTCAGCGCGCTCGAGACCGTTCGAGCGGCGGTTCCGCGGGAGGCGATCGCCACGGCCGACGCCGGCGGCTCGCGCGTCTGGGGGCTGAACGTGTTCGAAGCCGGCGGCCCGCGTTCGTACGTCAATCCGGGTTCGTGGGCGACCATGGGGACCGCACTGCCGTCCGGGATCGGTGCTCAACTCGCGAACCCGGACGCGGACGTCGTCGTTCTGGTCGGCGATGGCGGACTGCTGATGTGCGTCCACGAACTTCACACGGCCGTCGCCGAGGCGCTCCCGATCACCGTCGTCGTCTTCGTCAACGAGGACTACGCGATCATCAGCGACGACGCCGGCCGGAACTACGACCTCGAGGACGGCGAGTACGACTGGACCGACGCGCCGATCGATTTCGCCGGCCTCGCGGCGAGTTTCGGCATGCGAACCGAGCGTGCGGAAACGCCGTCGGAGATTCGCTCGACCCTCGAGTCCGCGGTCGCCGCCGACGAACCGGTTCTCCTCGAGGTGCCGACGGATCCTCGAGAGCCACAGGCGAGCGACTGGATGAGCGACGACTCGTAGATCGGTCTGCTGCCTGATCGCCGGACCGTTCGGACCGGTGTCGAGCGTGACCGGAATCGTGTTCGGACGACGCACGCGGACGGAAATCGCTCGGCCGACGTGTCACCGCGAGCTGATAATACTGGTCAAACCAGCCACACATCGAGAGCCGTCCGATAGACGAGTGTCGACGAACGCCCTCGTCCCGCGACCGCTCGCGTGGCAGCGCTAGCGCAACGCAGCGGCAGGCCGCTGAAGGCGTCCCGTAGCCATCCCATCGTCCGTTCGACGAACTCGCGGGAAAACGCGCCCGGCGGATAGATCCACGACGGCAACCTGCGACGAAATCTACCCCGTTCCCGTCTCGAGACGCCCCATTCCAGCTGACTGATCTGTTTCGTCTCTGATTTCGAAGGGAATTCTTGCCGTCGACCGGAGCCCCTCTCGCCGACTCGCGACGCCGTCGAGTGGCGTCACCGGTACAACTTTGGTTGGAGGACGAATACGTGGTGGTACGCAATGAGAGATTTTTCGAACCATTCGACAGAACGACCCGCGGGTCACGACGTCGAAATCACCGGCGTCGAGGCGGCGGTCGTCGACGGAAACTTCGAGTGGAACCTCGTGAAGGTGCACACCGACGCGGGCGTGACCGGAATCGGCGAGGCGTACCGCGGCGGTGGCGTCCCCGAACTCGTCGAGTACACCAATCGATTCCTCGTCGGCGAAAATCCGCTGGACGTCGAACGGCTGTTTCGATACATCGTCCAGGAGATGTCGGGCCACGGCGGAACGACCGGAAAGGTCGTTACCGCCGTCTCCGGGATCGAAATCGCGCTGTGGGACGTCGCTGGGAAGATCCTCGACGTGCCCGTCTACCAGCTCCTGGGCTCTCGCTACCGTGACCGCGTCCGAATCTACTGTGACTGCCACGCTGGCGAGGCCTACGCGGTCGACGAGGGCGGGTTCACCGAGTACGCCAACGCGGAGGCGTACACGCCCGACGCGTACGCGGCGGAGGCCGAGCGCGTCGTCGACATGGGGTTCGACGCGATCAAGTTCGACCTCGATATGGAACGCGACAACAAGCCGGATCCGTACAACGGACGGCTGTCCAACGCCGCGCTGAATCACAAAGTCGAGGTCGTCGCGGCCGTCCGCGAGGCGATCGGCGACGAGATCGATCTCGCCTTCGACTGCCACTGGGACTACACGGTCGAGAGCGCCGCTCGCCTCGCGAGAGCGCTCGAGCCGTACGATCTCATGTGGCTGGAAGACGTCGTTCCGCCGGAGGAGACGGCCGCCCAACGCGAGGTCGCTCGGCGCACGAAGACGCCCCTCGCCACCGGCGAGAACCGGTTTCGCGTCCACGAACTGACCGAACTGCTCGACGGGTACGCCGTCGACGTGATCACGCCCGATCCGACTACCTGCGGCGGCCTCGCCGAGTCCAAGCGCGTCGCTGACCGCGCCGAGGAGCGCTACGTTCCGTTCTCACCGCACAACGTCTGTAGCCCCGTCGGAACGATGGCCTGCGTTCACCTCTGTGCAGCCGTCCCGAACGCCGACGTCCTCGAGTATCACGCCCTGGAAGTCGACTGGTGGGACGACTTGCTCGAACGAGACGAACCGATAATATCGGACGGATACATCGACGTGCCGACCGATCCCGGCCTCGGCATCGAACTGGACGAGTCGGTTGTCGAAGACCACGTTCTCCCCGGAACCGACAGATTCGATTGATTCTCCGCTGTATTCGAGACCGACGAGCAGAGGAGATCGCGATCGTTTTCTGCGAACTGCACGTCAAGACGATTCCGCAGTGGCCGACGGTTCGGGGCGACCGCAGGAGTACGGAGGTCAGCGAAGCGGTCGACGCGACCGTGACGACTACTGTTCGGTTCGCCGACGGCGACAGCGGCTATCGATAGCCCATCGATTCGTTTGGTATCACCGGTGGTGCGCGCCGAGATTCGAACGGGACGGTTCCAGTTGCGTTCCCGGTCGAGCGTCGCTGGAACTGTTGTAGCGCATTTTCTTACAATCGTATGTCTGTAATGATACGGGTTCGTCCACAGGTGGGTTCCACCGATCGTCCGGTGGTGGCGGACGTGCTACGTGTACGTCATATTGACTTCGATCACGTTTGCGGTGCTCAACACGCTTTTCGGAATCTCGTCCTCGAACACTTCGTTGTTGAACCGATTCGTCGGGCCGGACACGCTGACCGCTCCGATGGGCATGCCGTCTTCGTCGCAGATCGGCGCGGCGACACAGCGCATCCCGAGTACGCGTTCTTCGTCGTCGATCGCGTATCCTCGGTTGCGGATCTCCGCGAGCTGGGCTTTCAGTTCGTCTCGGTCCGTAACCGTCTGTTCAGTGACGGCGGGCAGCCCGTGGCGGTCGATGATCTCGTCGACTGTTGCCTCCGGGAGCCTCGAGAGGATCGCCTTGCCGAGCGCCGTCGTCTGGAGATAGACGCGCATGCCGATGTGGGTGTCGAGATTGACGGCGTCGGGCCCTTTGACCTTGTTGAGGAAAATTCCCTTGCCGTGTTCTTCGATCAGCAGGTTCGCGTGCTCGCCCGTCTCCTCGGCCAGCTTCTTGATCTCCGGCGATCCGACCTGATACAGTTTCATCTGGCTTCGGGCGAACCCGCCCAGCTCGAGGAAGCGAGCGCCGACGTGGTACGTCCCGTTCTCGTTGACCAGGTACTCGACCTCGGTTAGTGTTCGCAGGTGGTCGTGGACCGTGCTCTTTGGCATCTCGAGTTCGTCGGCGAGTTCGGCGACGCCTGCGCCGTTGAGGTCGTGGAGCGTTTCGATGATCCGGAAGGTTGTCGCAGCGGCCTGGACCGGATATTGAACTTCTTGCGACATTACCAGCTAGTACAGCTACCACCTATTTAACAGTTGTCCGGTGAGGCCGGATCCGCGTCTCATTGTGACATACCATATCGGGTACCGACGAGTCGTGTGATGAATGTTAGCAATGGTCGCTATTCCGTCTGGTATTACCGGATTACAGTCTACTTTCGCACGTGCGAGCAACGGTGGGTGAGCCGGACCGCGTATCCGTTCAGTCTTCGTTCCATCCCTCGTCGGGAGAACGCGATGATAACTCGCCACTCCTGAATAAATGGTTATGTTTATATAATGGTGTACTCATGTCTTGATCATGGTAGGCAGAGCCAATCATAGAAATCGGGGTAGAGTGCGGGCTGAATCGATCGTTTCCCGCCGTCAAGTCCTTTCGGCGGCCGGTGCCGCTGGGATCATCGGAACGGCCGGCTGTATCAGCGACGACAGCGACGACAGCGTGGATATCGGCGACTACGACGGCGAGGAAGTGACGCTCGAGTACGCCACCGCGCCGCTGTTCGGAGACATCGAGGACGAACTCAAACAGTCGATGCGAGACGCGGGCCTTCACGAGAACATCGAGGTCGAGTTCTCGACCGGCGTCTGGGGAGCCGACGATCAGCAGGATCGATACACGCAGATCCTGCAAGCCGGTCGATCCACGCCGGATATCATGCTGACGAACTTCGCGTACACGTCGGCGTTCGCGCCGCGAGGGTGGCTGGTCGACCTGAACGAGGCGCTATCGGACGAGAAACTCGCCGAACTCGAGAGCGGATACCACCAGACGATGGTCGACTCGATGCGCTGGGACGGCGGCCTCTACGGGGTGCCTCAGTTCGTCGACATTCCGGCAATCCTCTACCGCAAGGATTACGTCGAAAACGCCGGATACGACCCCGAGGGCGAGAATTGGGCGACCGAGCCGATGACGTGGGAACGGTTCGCCGAGGTCGCGAGCGACGCGGTGGAGGCCAACGACGTCGAGCACGGCTACACGACGACGCTCAACCAGCGGACGATCGGCCATCAGACCGGCTACGAGAAGGTCGTCACGATGGGCGGCAACTACTTCGGGGATATGGAGAACCAGCACGGTCCCATCGGCGACCGTCCCATCACGATCGACGACGAGCCGATTATCGAAACGCTGCGCATGATGCGGACGTTCATGCACGGTTCGGACGACGAGTACGCCATCGACGGTATGGACGGCGATTTCCTGCCCTCCGAAGCGCTGGGATGGGATACGACGCCTTCGATGGAATCGTTCGGCGCCGGCGACGCCGTATTCCACCGGAACTGGTCGTTCGCGATCGCGAGCTTCGGTGGCGAGGAGGACTTCGGCGAGGACCTCGGCCTGATGCCGTTCCCGTACGGCGTCTCCGAAGACGAGGCGAAATACAACGGCACCGGCGGCACGAACGCGACGCTCGGCGGCTGGCACCTCTCGCTCAACCCGGAGAGCGAGAACCTCGCGGCGGCCGTCGAGTTGCTCGAAGTGATGACGTCCGAACAGTTCTACCTCGACATCTTCGAGTTTACGGGCTCGACGCCACCGAAGCCGGAACTGTTCGAGTCCGACCAGGCACAGGAGGTCGACATCATGAGCCGATACCTCGACACCCTGCAGCTACAATCGGAGAACCAGTGGGTGCATCCGATCAATCCGATCTGGGACACCCAGTCCAACTCGATCGCCAGCGAGTTCTACGCGTGTCTCAACCAGGAGCAATCGCCCCAGGAAGCCGTCGAAGCGGCACAGGAAGACGTCGAAGCGATCGAACAGAAGGAGGCCTGAGGTGATCGCGACCGTCGACACCGCGCCTCCGCTCGAGACACGAACTACTATATAATCCGAAAATAGAGAGCACCATAATGAAAGAGGCAATACAACGGGCAGTCTCGCCCGTACTGTACCGGATCGAACGGTTAGACGAGGACAGGTACGGCTATCTGCTGATCGCGCCGATGATCATCGTCCTCTCGATCCTCGCGTTCTATCCGCTCGCGCGGACGTTCTGGGTTTCGCTCCACACCGACGATCTGTACGGCGAGGACCCGATCGGCGCGTTCGACGGGATCAACACCTACGTTTCGATCCTCAACGGCGATACAAACATCGTCCTGAACAATCCGTTCTTCTCGCTCAGCGATCCGCTCTCGAGCGCGCTGGTGGTCACGCTGCTCATCACGCTCATCAGCGTGACGATCGGAACGGGATTCGGGCTCGGAATGGCGCTCATCCTGAACAAGGAGTTCCGCGGGCGGTCGTTCGCCCGGATGATCGTCATCCTTCCATGGGCGGTTCCGATCGTCATCCAGGGGATGATGTTCTACTTGCTGTTCCAGCCGTCGATCAGCTTCCTGGTCGACCCCCTGCACGACCTCGGGCTGCTATCGCAGAATCCGCTGGTGAGCAGCCGGGACTCGATGGTGATGGTCATCCTCGTCGACGTCTGGCGAAAGATTCCGTTCATCGCCTTGATCATCATGGCGGGGCTCGCGAGCATCGATCAGAGCCTCTACGACGTGGCGAAAGTCGCCGGGGCGTCGAAGTGGCAACAGTTCCGTCTCATCACGTTGCCGCTGATCAAGCCCGTCGTGCTCATCGGCATGATCTTCTACACGATCAGTTCGATGAAGATCTACGGCATCGTCGAGGCGTCGGCGGGCTGTAACACGGTCCCGACGTTGACGTGCCTCGTGGTCGATACGTTCCGCCTGCAGCGGTGGGCGACGGCGTCCGCGATCGCGTTCATCACCGCGGTGATTATCGGGGGGATCGTCATGGTCTACCTCGTCCAGTTCAGAGATGAGGTGGGAGAATGAGTAATCCAGTCGCAGCCGATACGACGGAAAAGAGAGGCGTCGCCGGACGCATCGTCGACTTCCTCGTCCACAACGCAACCGACTCGTACCGACTCCTGTTCTACGTCGGACTCGTCGGTTTCATCACGATCACGCTGTTTCCGTTCTACTGGCTGTTCATCCTCGCATTGACGCCGGAGGGAACGCTTCGGGACATGGGTATCGTGCCCGAGGGGTTCAACACCTCGGTGTTCCTCACGGTCCTACAGGAGTACCCGCTACACCTCTACATCTTCAACAGCATCGTGATCGCCGCGATCACCGTCGTCATCTGTCTCGTGATCGGTAGTCTCGCGGGCTACGCGTTCGGTCGCGTCGAGTTCCGGGGCAAGGGGCCGCTGATGCTCCTCTTGCTCATCGTCTCGTACTTCCCCGGGATCACCTACCTGATTCCGCTGTTCGAGATGCTGACGGGGACGCTCACGTTCGGTCCGTTCATGACGCCGGACTTCTACAACACGCCGTGGGCGATGGTCTTCCCCTTCACTATGCTCAGCCTTCCGATCACCATCTTCATCCTCACGACCTTCTACAGTCAGATCCCCGACGGGCTCGAGGATGCGGCCCGCGTCGAAGGCACCACGCGCCTGGGCGCGCTGTTTCGGGTCATCATCCCGCTCTCCGCGCCCGGCGTCGCGACGGCGGCGATCATCGTCTTCATCGGCGTCTACCGGGAGTTCTTCTTCTCGTTCATGATGACCGACGGTCAGCCGGGCAACTGGGCCGTGCTGGTGTACGGCATCCTCAACTTCCAGGAACAGCACACCGAACTGTGGAACATGATGGCGGCAGCGAGCCTTATCGGCATCCTCCCGGTCGCGCTCCTCGTCATCGTCGCACAGAAACACATCGTAAAGGGCTTAACGTCCGGGGGACTAAAGGAGTGATAACTTATGGGGAATGTTACCCTTCGTGACGCAACCAAACGGTACGAAGACATAATCGCGGTCGACGAGATGAACCTCGAGATCGAGGACGGCGAGTTCCTCTGTCTCGTCGGCCCATCGGGCTGTGGGAAGTCGACGACGCTCGAGATGATTTCGGGGCTGACGCTGCCCTCCGACGGAACGATCGAGATCGCCGGTGCGGACGTCACGAACGAACCGCCGAAGGACAGGGACATCGCGATGGTCTTCCAGAACATCGCGCTGTTCCCCCACATGGATGTCTACGACAACATCAGCTTCGGGCTGCGCCTTCGGGACTTCGACAAAGACGAGATCGACAGGCGCGTCGAACAGGCCGCGAAGATCGTCCAACTCGAGGGAATGCTCGATCGCAACCCCGACGAACTCTCCGGCGGACAGCAACAGCGCGTCGGGATCGCCCGCGCGATCGTCCGCGAGCCGGAAGTGTTCCTGATGGACGAGCCCCTGGCCAACCTCGACGCGAAACTGCGCGTTCACATGCGCACCGAGATCCAGCGCCTCCAGAAGGAACTGGGTATCACGACCGTCTACGTGACCCACGACCAGGAGGAAGCGATGACGATGGCGGACCACATCGCGATCATCAATCAGGGCACCCTTCAGCAGTGTGCACCGCCGCTCGAGTGCTACAACCGACCGGCAAACCGATTCGTCGCGAGCTTCATCGGCAGTCCGTCGATGAACCTGTTCGACGGAACCGTCGCCGGCGGCGTGATCGACCTCACGCACTTCCAGATCGAACAGGCGCTCGGTTCCGAATACGACGGCGAGAACGTGACCGTCGGCATCAGGCCCGAGGACGCCTACCTCGTCTCGAGCGAGGACGATCCGGCGAACCCGAGCCGGTCGTTCGAGGCCGTCGTCGACGTGCTCGAGCCGGTGGGCGATCAGACGTACGCCTACCTGCAGCCACACGGTACACGGTCGGAGAGCGAGTCGGTCATGGGCGACGGAGCCGAGCAGTTGCTCGTGAGCATCGATCCCGGAACCGCGATTAGCGAGGACGAGTCGGTCAAAGTCGTCTTCGACCGGGAGAACATCCACGTTTTCGACGGCGCGACGGGCGATGCGGTCACGCACAGCCTCGTCGACCCGGCGACCGCCGGTGCCACAGTCGGTTCGTCCGAAGAAGAGATACAGGGGTGAGTGAACGATGGTAACGACTGCGGGCGCGCTGTTCATCGTCTCCGCAGTCGTGTTGTTTTTCTTCTGGATCTACGGGCTCGTCTCGTTCTACTTCGACCTGCGGTACCAGTTCGTTCCGGCCGTCCGAGCGTACCTACGCGACGACGAACTGGACGACCGTCCCGATCCCGAAGAGTACCTATAGACGACACTCCGTTCCGATTTCGACCCGGTTATTCGCTCGGCGTGCAGAGAAGTTCCCCTCGTGAGACGATCAGCGGAGGGGAAGGGCCACCGGAGAAACTTAAGGGTCCCCCGTTCATTGCGCCGGTATGGACACCACTCGCGACGCGGTTATCGATTGTCTCGGGACGATTCCCGACCGTCCCGACCCGGCCGTCGAGACCGTTTCGGTTACGGCTGCCGACGGGTTCGAACGTCGACTTCTGGAGTACGACGTCGAACCGGGGGAGCGAGTTCGGGCGTATCTGCTCGTTCCCGACGACGTCGACGGCGACCGTCCCGGGATCCTCGCCGTTCATCCGCACGCGGGCGAGTTCGGCGTCGGCAAGTCCGATCCGTCCGGTCTGAGCGACACGGAGTCGTACCACTACGGCGTCGAACTCTGCCGGCGCGGTCACGTCGTCTGCTGTCCGGATCTGCTCTGCTTCGAGGACCGATGCCCGTCCGAGCGCGAGCGCGCGACCGGCGCGGCTCCGACGGGTGCCGATTACGAGAAATTCGTCGCGATGGACTACCTGCTGCGTGGCTCCTCCCTGCAGGCGAAGTACCTCTCGGATCTCGTCGTCGCGCTCGACGTCCTCGAGGGTCACGACCTGACCGATCCCGATGCGTTGGGCGTCGTCGGTCATTCGCTGGGCGGCCAGGAGGCCGCGTGGCTGTCGTGGTTCGACGACCGCGTCGCCGCCGCGGTCGTCTCCAGCGGCACGGCGCAACTCGCCGCCGTCCAGCGCGAGCGGATCACCCACAATTTCGCGCTGTACGTCCCCGGACTGCTGACCGTCGGCGACGCGGCGGACGTACTAGCCGACGTCGCCCCGACGCCGCTGTTGGTAACCCACGGCACCGAGGACGACATCTTTCCACCCGAGTCCGTCCGCGCCCTCGCCGGCGACGTGTCCGCGGCCTACGCCGAAGCCGGCGCTCCGGAGCGGTTCGAGACGCTGTTTTTCGACGGGGGCCACGAGTTCCCCGCCGATGTCCGGTCGAGCGCCTACGACTGGGTAGACCGTTGGCTCGGTCGCTAACGCGTGCTGTCGTTCGGAAACCGTCCGGAGAAGCGTCCGTATCGGTCGTTCCACCCCGTCTCGAGCGAGCGGAGGTATTTATACCGTTCGGCGCGATGAACCGGACGAGATGACCGAGCGTACAGAGCCGACTGCGTCGTTTCGGATCGAACCGGCCGCCGAATCGAATCGAAAAGTGGGGTCGGCGGACGACCTCGCAACCGAACGGTTTCAGCGCGCGATCGACGCCTGCCACGACGGCGGCGGCGGTACCGTTACCGTCTCGAGCGGCGAGTACGTCCTCGGGACCGTCCAACTCCGTAGCGACGTGACGCTCCGTCTCGAGGCGGGATCGCGGCTGCTCCCCGCCGAGTCGAAGTCGGCGTACGTCGACCGCCACGTCGGTCCCGACGGCGAGCGGCCGTTCGTACTCGCGGAGGGCGTCGAGAACGGTGCCATCGTCGGCGACGGGACGATCGACGGACGCGGAACCGAGATCATGGACATGGACGAGCCGATTCGCCAGCACTCGGGCGAGAGCGACGGCCACCCGCTCGTTTCGAACGCGCCGCACCGCGCCAGACAGGGCGATGCCTACCTCGAGCGATCGGGAACGCTCGACGAGTGGCCGGTGGCGAAGCCGTCGTTTCGACCGGGACCGATGCTCCACTTCGTCGACTGCGAGGGCGTCTCGATCCGGGACGTGACGCTGCGGGACATGCCCGCTTGGACGCTCAGCTTCGACGACTGCGCGGACGTCGACGTGCGCGGCGTGACGATCCGCAACCACATGCGGATCCCGAACTGCGACGGCATCGCGATCGGCAACTCCCGGAACGTCCGCATCGCGGACTGCGCGATCGAGTCCTGCGACGACGCGATCACCCTCGTTTCCCACGCCGACCGCGAACGGGACTGCGAGCGCGTGACCGTCACCAACTGCACGCTCGCCTCGAGCGCGTGTGCGATCAAGTTCGGCTCCGAGACGAGCGGCGATATTCGCCACTGCACGTTCGACAACTGCGTCGTCCACGGCTCGAATCGGGGGCTGGGGATCCAACACCGCGACGGCGGCACGATCGAGAACGTCCTGTTTTCGAACATCACCGTCGCGACGCACCTCCGTCCCGGGCCGTGGTGGGGGAAAGCCGAACCGATCTACGTCACCTCGGTCCCGCGCGACGAGGACACCGACCTCGGCGCGGTCAGAAACATCCGATTCACGAATATCGCCGCCGACGCGGAGAACGGAGCGCTCGTCTACGGTCACGCCGATTCGACCCTCGAACGAATCCGTCTCGACTCGATCTCGCTGTCCATCGACGGGAGCCGTCACGCCGCCGCCGTCGGCGGAAACGTCGACCTGCAACCGACCGCTGTGATGGCTCCGATCTACGAGGACGCGATTTCGGGGATCCACTTCGAGCGCGTCACCGACGTCGAACTGTGCGATGTAACCCTCGAGTGGGCGGACGACGTGCCCGCGTACTTCGCACACGGCGTTCGCTGTGTCGATGTGGACGAACTGGTGATCGACGGGGTTACCGGTCGACAGGCGCAGTTGGGTTCGCCCGAGTCCGGCGACGGCGACGAGACGAACGGAGACGAGGCCGACGCGGCGGGCCCGGCGGCCATCGTCCTCGAGGGGACGACGAGGAGTACGATCCGAAACTGTCGGGCGGCACCCGGAACCGAACGCTTCCTCTCGACGAGCGGCAGTGCCGACGACCGGCTATTCGCGACCAACGACCTCACCGACGCGACGATTCCGATCGAGGGCGACAGCGAGCATTCGACGGTCGGTAACGTGCCGCCGCTGTGACGGCGATTTCTACTCACCTTCCTCCGACGACCGAAATCGGTATGCCCGGTTCGGACCCGTTCAGTTCGGCGGAAGGAGGTCCGCCGCGAGACGACGGGGTTCGCGTCCACGGCACACCCACACCTTCGCGCGGACGTGCTGGTCAATGACAAGACCCAAATCCGTGGCATCCGTTAGTCACGTACAAGAATGGCGACACAGCTAGACACGTTCGAAACGAACCTCGAAACCGTCCGGACGGACGTCACCCGGACGACACCGGCGGCGTTCCAAGAAACGCTCGCCGGCGTCATCGACCACCCCGCCGTCGGCGCGTCGCTCCCCTTCGAGGAGGTCACCCTCGAGGGAACCGACGTTACCCTCGAGCCGACGCCGGATCAGCTTCGCGAGGCGACCTGCGGCGTGACGGCCGCCGCGCTCGGCGTCGCCGACTACGGCTCGGTCGTCCTCGAGTCGACGCCGGCCGGTGCCGAACTCGCCGGCCTCTTTCCCGACCGCCACGTGATCGTCGTTCGCGAGCGGGACCTCGTCCCCGACATGGCCGCGGCGTTCGAACGGCTTGGCGACCGGTTCCGCGACGGACGCGACGACGCCGTGCTCGCTACTGGCCCGAGCGCGACCGCCGACATGGGCGCACTCGTCTACGGCGTTCACGGGCCGCGAGAGACGCACGCGATTGTTCTGGAAGACAATGGCGAGTAAGCGATCCCAGAAGGCCGACCGAATCCGGCACGTCATGGCGACGGAGGGGGACAGCGTCGAGCGCAACGCCCTGGGGTTCAACGACGGGCGCTACGAGTCCGTCGCCCGACTCGAGGACTACGACGCGTACAAGGATCGAGCGCGCGCGATCAAGGAAGACGCGATCGAACGCCTCCCCGAACTGATCGAGGCGGTTCGCGAGACGGTCGAGGCGAACGGGGGAACCGTCTACGTCGCCAACGACGCCGCCGACGCCAACCGGTACGTCCGCGAACTCGCCCGCGAGCGGGCGGCCGAGACCGTCGTCAAGTCCAAGTCGATGACGACCGAGGAGATCGATCTCAACGAGCACCTCGAAGCCGAGGGCTGTGCCGTCTGGGAGACCGACCTCGGCGAATTCGTCCTGCAGGTGGCCGACGAGGCACCGAGCCACCTCGTCGCGCCGGCGATCCACCAGTCGCGCGAGGAGATCGCCACCCTGTTCAACGAACGGTTCGAGCCGGAAGAACCCCTCGAGACGGCCCAGGAGCTGACCGAATTCGCTCGAGAGTACCTCGGGGAGCGGATCGAGGAGGCGGACATGGGCGTGACCGGCGCGAACTTCGTGACGGCGGACACGGGAACCATCGCGCTGGTGACGAGCGAGGGTAACGCCCGCAAGACGGTCGCCGTGCCCGACACGCACGTCGCGGTCGCGGGCGTCGAGAAGATTATCCCGACCTTCGAGGACCTCCAGCCGTTCGTCGAACTGATCGCGCGCTCGGGCACCGGTCAGGACATCACCTCCTACGTCTCCCTCTTTTCGCCGCCGGTCTCGACGCCGCCGGTCGACTTCGACGACGACGAGCCGATCGCCGACGACCCGAACGATCGGGAGTTCCACCTCGTCCTGCTCGACAACGGCCGCATGGCCATGCGAGACGACGATCAGCTTCGAGAGACGCTGTACTGCATCCGGTGTTCGGCCTGTGCCAACTCCTGTGCGAACTTCCAGTCCGTCGGCGGCCACGTCTTCGGCGGCGAGACGTACTCGGGCGGCATCGCGACCGGGTGGGAGGCCGGCGTCCACGGCCAGGAGTCGGCCGACGAGTTCAACGACCTCTGTACCGGCTGCTCGCGCTGCGTCAACCAGTGTCCCGTCAAGATCGACATCCCGTGGATCAACACGGTCGTCCGGAATCGGCGCAATCGCGGGGCTGACGAGGGACAACTCGACTTCCTCGTCGAGGGGCTCACACCGGACGAAGAACCCGCGGGACTCGACCTCCAGAAGCGCTTCTTCGGGAACTTCGCGACGCTCGCGAAACTCGGCTCCGCGACCGCGCCGGTCTCGAACTGGATGGCGAACACGCCGCCTTCGCGGCTCCTCATGGAACGCGTTCTCGGGATCGACCGCCGGCGCGAGTTGCCGACGTTCGAGCGCGAGACGTTCGTCGAGTGGTTCCGAAACCGGGACGTTCCCCGTCCCGTCGACGCCGAGTACCACGCCGTCGTCTACCCCGACCTCTACACGAATCACGTTCGAACCGACCGAGGAAAGGCGACCGTCCGCACGCTCGAGGCGCTGGGCGTCGCGGTCGAGGTCCCCGAGGTCGCCTCCTCGGGCCGGGCCCCCCTCTCACAGGGGATGATCGCCACCGCGGAAGGCCACGCTCACGAGGTGTCCGCCGACCTCGAGCCCTATCTCGAGGCGGGCTACGACGTCGTCGTCATCGAGCCCAGCGACCTCGCGATGTTCCGCGGCGAGTACGAGCGGCTCCTCGGGGGGTCGCGCTACGAGTCGCTCGCCGATCGCAGCTACGAGGTGTTCGAGTACGTCTACGGGCTGCTCGAGAACGGTACCGATCCGACGCCGCTTCGCGGTGGAGACGCCGCCCGCGGCGTCGGATCCGATATCGCGTACCACTCCCACTGTCAGCAGCGGACGCTCGAACTCGAAGCGTACACGACGGCCGTCCTCGATCAGCTCGGGTACGACGTCGTCACGTCCGACGTCGAGTGTTGCGGGATGGCGGGAAGCTTCGGGTACAAGATCGAGTACTACGAGCTGAGTATGGACGTCGGCGACCGGCTCGGAGAACAGTTCGAGACGTCCGATACCGCCGATCGAACGGTCGTCGCGAGCGGAACCTCGTGTCTCGAGCAACTGGACGCGCTCCTGTCCCGCCAGCCACAGCATCCTATCTCGCTCGTGGCTCCGAACGGATCGGACTAACGAACCGACCGCGTCTCGAGTCGCTCGGGCGAAACGATTGTCCCCGGGCCGCTCCAGTTAACAGGGGACGAGAGAAAGATTCATGAGACAGGGCGGGAATTTCGAGGTGATGCAATTCGTACGATTCGAGACCGGTGGTGGCGTCCGTTGGGGCGTTGCCGTCGACGACCAGACCTACGCACTGGACCGCTTTGGCGCACCGACGATCGAGGACCTCGCAACGCCCGGCTACCGTCGCCGCGTCCGTCGCGCCGCCGAGACCGGGGAACTGCCGGCGATCGACGAGCCGGATGACTATCTGACACCGATCCCGTCCGTCGAACAGATCATCTGCGTCGGGCTCAACTACTACGATCACGCCGAAGAGCAGGACGAAGAGATCCCCGACAAGCCGATGCTGTTCGCAAAATCGCCCTCGAGCGTCACCGACCCCGACGCACCCATCGTCCATCCCGAGGACGTCGAGCAGGTCGATTACGAGGTCGAACTCGGCATCGTCATCGGTCGGACGGCCTGCGAGGTGTCGGCCGACGAGGCCGAGGAGTACGTCGCGGGCTACACGGTCGTCAACGACGTCAGCGCGCGCGACGCCCAGTTCGAGGACGGCCAGTTCTTCCGCGGCAAGAGCTACGACACGTTTGCCCCGATGGGGCCGGCGCTGACCGCGCCCGAAGACATCGACGCCAACGACGCCGACGTGGAACTCCGACTCAACGGCGAGGTCAAACAGGAGTCCTCGACCGCGGAGTTCATCTTCGACGTCGGCGAGACGATCGAGTACCTTAGCCACAGAATGACGCTGCAGCCCGGCACCGTCATCTCGACGGGGACGCCTGGCGGCGTCGGTATCTTCCGCGATCCGCCGGAGTTGCTCTCGCCCGGTAACACGGTCGAAGCCGAAGTCGCGGGAATCGGAACGCTCGAAAACCACGTCGTCGGCGAGTAACGGAACCGTTCCGAGTCAGCGGCCGGTCAGGTTCTTGAAGGACCGGCCCGTCACCCACTCGCGGTCCGTCTTCGAGAGACAGTCCACGTGCTCGAGCCACTGCAGGCTCTCCTCGTAGCTCGCGTCGTCGCTGACGTTCGGGAAATCGGAGCCCCAGATAACCCGCTCGCGACCGAAGGTCTCGAGCAGCCAGCGGACGTGGTCGTGCATATCGGCGTAGGGAAAGCCCTCCTCGGAGCGGTGGACGACCTCGGAGATTTTGACGGCGACGTCGTACTCGGCGAGGCGCTCGAGGTCGGCGAACGCTCCCGCTTCCGGCGAGACCGACGGATCGGCGTGACAGAAGTGGTCGAGCGCGTACGTGAGCTCCGGGTAGGTCTCGACGAGTTCGACCACCTGCTCGAGCTGGTCGACGTGGGCGAGGAGCTGAACCAGCGCGTCGGTTTCGCGGGCCGCCTCCCAGAATTCGGTCTCGTCGACGGCGTCGCACAGCCAGTTCGCCTCGGGATCGAACGTCTCCCACATCCGGTCGTACGAACAGATCGCTCCGAGACGGAAGCCGAGGATCCCGTCGGTAGCCATCCCCGAGCGCAGCCGATCGGCCGCGCCGTCGGCGAACTGGTCGAGCATGACGATTCCCGAGAGCGCGTCGTACTCTTCGACACACTGGATCGTGTACGCGTTGTCGGTCCACTCGCAGATCGGGTAGCCGACGACGACCGCCTCGTCGACGCCGACGGCGTCCATATCCGCGAGGAGTTTCTCGGCGGTGTAGACGGTATCGACGCTGAACTCGTCGACGACGTCGATGAGCGGTCCGTTCACCCAGGGGTGGTCTCGAGTCGGGTGCGTCCAGGCGTGCGTGTGTGTATCCAGCACCATCGTGTACGAACGGCGACGGATCGAGCGCTACTAAGCGTTGTGTTGACCCGTGGCTCACGCCGAGAGCCGAGGAAACGGGAAGGTTGCTACGAGATCCGACCGTGCCGACGCGTTAGGAGTCGGCGAACGAGAAGACGGGTTTGCAGGTTTCGGACTCGAGGAAGGCCTCGAAGGCGTCGGTCGGTTCGTCGACGCTGAAGGTACGATCGATGATCGCGTCGGCGTCGATGGCACCGACGGAGAGGAGCCGGATGGCCTGTTCGAAGTTCTGCCAGGTCGAGCCGTAGGAGGTGTTGAGGTCGATCTCGCTGCGAACCACCGGCGTCATGAACACTTCGCTGGGTGCGCCGGGAAGGCCGACGACGACGACCCCTCCGCCCTTGCGGACGTGTTCGATGGCCATCTCGATACCGCTTTTGTGACCGGTCGTGTCGAACACGGCGTCGAACCCGATGCCGTCCGTTCGGGCGTCGACGACCGCCTCGAGGTCGTCGTTCTCGATGTCCACCGTGTCGATGCCGAGTGTTTCGACCAGCGGGAGCCGGTACTCGGTGTCTTTGCCGAGTCCGGAGACGAGGACGTCGGCGCCCATCGAGTTCGCGACGGCGGCGACGAGGACGCCGATCGGGCCGGGTCCTTCGACGAGGACGGTGTCACCCGGCGTCACGTTCGACTGGTCGAACACGGCCCGCGTCGCGATGCTGAGGGGTTCGGTGATGCTCGCGTGACCGAGCGGGACGTCCTCGGGGATATAGTGGAGGTCACGTGGTTTGACCGTCGTATATTCGGTGTATGCACCGTCTGTGTGCATCCCCGTGATCTCGAAGTTCTGGCAGACGTTCGGCTGGCCGTTCTTACACTGAAAACACGCACCGCAGTCGTGGATCGGCTCCTCGACGACGTGGTCGCCGACGGCGAAGTCGGTGACGCTGTCGCCGACCTCGACGACCTCGCCGGAGTACTCGTGGCCCATGATCCGCGGGATGGGAATCCACTCGTAGCCGTCTTCGTACGTGTACGCGTGCGCGTCGCTGCCGCACAGCCCCGCCGAGTGGACGCGAACGAGTACCTCGTCGTCGTCCGGGGATGCTTTTTCACGCTGGCGAATCTCGATGGATCTGGGGCCGGTATGGACTATCGTCTTCATATAGGGTTACCTCTCACTCTGGTCGAGCTATCAATAGGTGGGTGACTCACCTACATATACCTTTAGATGCGGGAAGCGATCGGCCGGAATCACGACGAGCGGCCGCTACGGACGCGCTTGAGTGTTACTCGCGGTGTCCGTCGGTCTCGGTGATCGTGCCGGAGCCGGTCTCGAGGCCGTCATCGCCCCGTCGCGACTCGGCGAGGACGGCCGCGTGCCTCGACTGCCTTCTTCTCAAATGCCGACGATTGATCGACCGTTTGTGATATCCGTTCGCTCTCGTGTACTGCGTCTCTCGCGGTCGGTTTGGAGTCATCGTTTCGACCGGCGGTTCGACAGTGCCGGACACAGTCACCGGGCGCGAAATCGAATCGATCTACGGGTGGTCCGTATCCGATGAGTTTGGGATAAGACATTTCTGGCCACCGTCGTTCATCCGGCGAGAGCGGACGACGTCTTGAGACGGCGTTTTCCGACTCAAAACGCAAGGTAACGCGCGTACCGGCTCTCAACGCGGGACGACCGGGAGAATGGTTTACACCAGTACTTCTGTAAACCACTCCGTTGAAAACGCCAGTATCCGACACCGTACATTCGGCACCACCGGACGGTATAGGGTGAATCGAGGACCGTCTTCAAATATCGATGGGATCGGTAGCTGATATATCAGCACCGATGGTCCCTTCGACGAAAACAGGACAGTGTCGAAGCTCTCGGGAGCGTCATTTTCGGATGATCCCTCGGAATCGATCCCGTCATCGTCGTCGAACGGCATCGACAACCCGGCTACGTGGTGACGAGGGCGAGTCGGTCGATTGTTCTCGCTCGGGGACGACACCGTAGCGCTCTCCGATCGCACCGAACGAGTCGGTACGGTCGGAACTCGAGGGTCGTTCGACGAGGTGCGGTTCCGGGAGGAAACGATAGGCGCTTGCGGACGGACGTGCCGGGTGACCGGCCTACTCGACCTCCGTCACCTGCGTCGGCCGCGTCGATTCCGACCGAACGGTATCGATCACGCCGCGAAGATATCCGACGGTGAATCCACGCGCTCGGTGTCGCCAGTCGTCGTCGCCCTCCATCTTCGGTACGTGGTCGGGAATCACCGCCCCGTCGAATCCGATGTCGTGGAGCGTTCTCACCGCGTCACCGGTATCGAAGTTGCCGGTATCGACGAACGTCTCGTGGAACTCCGGGACCGTTCCGACGACGTCGCGGAAGTGAACGAACACGATCTGATCGCGCTCGCCGAAGCGGCGGATAACGTCGGTGACGTCCTCGCCCATCTGCGAGAAACAGCCGAGACAGAGCTTCAGTCCGTGGTTGTCGCTCGGGACGAGATCCATGGACTTCTCGAAGTTTTCGACGTTACGGAACAGCCGCGGAATGCCCCCGAGGGACTCGAGGACCGGCGGGTCGACCGGGTGCAACGCGAGGTCGACGCCGGCCGCTTCCGCGACCGGAATCACGGTCTCGAGGAAGTACTGATAGTTGTCCCAGAACTCGGCTTCGGTGTACGTTCGGTTGAGATCGGGCGAGAGTCGTCCGGGTTGTCGAGTTCGTCGTAATCGAACGCGGTCGCCTCGGCACCGCCTCGCGTCTCGACGGGCGACGTCCGCATCGGGACGACGCCCCGCGGGTTCCACTGGTATCCTAACACCGGGACGCCGGCTTCCCCGAGGTTTCGGATCAGGGTCGTGATCTGCTCGAGCGCTTCGTCCGCACCGTCGCGGCCGAACATGATATCGCCGTACATCGAATACGGGAGCGATTGGATGCCCGTAAAGGATAGTCCCGCGTCTTCGATGCGGTCTCGAGCGGCCGTGAGTTCCGAGACTGACGGAATCTGACCGGGGCCGACCGAGATCGTCTCGGAGCCGTCGCGGTCGTTGAATTCGTCGGGCTCCTCGTCCGTGTCGGCGTGATCGACGAAGATGTCCGTCGCGCCGAGCTGTCGGACATATCGTAATCTACCTCTCGAGAGAGAACGGGTTCGAACGCCGACGCGAACGGCCGCACGGTTACTCCGACTCATACCCCGTCTTCGCCCGGAACGACTAAATTAGTATGGGTATCAGACAGTCGACCGCCGATCCAGCGATCGGGCAGTGGTCGCGCGTTCAGTGCGATACCAACGGACGAAACCGTCCGCTTCGGTCGCGCTCATGTAGAAAAGCCGACTCGGGACGGTTATTCGGCGCTCGAGACTATTTCCACGAGGATGTCTTCGTACTCCGCGTCCACCGACCCGAATCGCTTCCTCACGCTACTCGAGGACCCGCGCGGAAAGGCCGTCGACCACGTCGGCGTCGGCGATCGCGAGATCGAACGGATCGACCTTCGAGCCGCCGAGTCGCCACGACGCGTCCGATTCGACCGTCACCGCGATCGGATCGCTCCTGAAGTTCATCACCCACGTGTAGCCGCCCCGTTGGGCGACGCGCACGCCCTCGGGGAGCGGATCCGCGCGGCGGACGCCGGCGCGATCGAGGAGCGAACGGACGAGGTCGTTTGCGAGGTCGGTCTCGGGCCAGACGCCGCAGTAGACGACGCGACCCTCGCCGACCGCGTTTCGAACGGCCGCCGTTCGTCCGGCTTCGATATCGTCGCCCGCGTACTCGAGCAGCGACTCGGCCGCATCGGCGGTGAGCCACTCGGCCCACGTCCGGAACGCGTAGTCGGTGTGCGCGTCGTCGGTGCGAACGACGGTCCGCTCGAACTGCGCCGGAAGCGTCTCGTGTTGGTCGACGGTCGCGCCGACGAGGGCGGAGAGTGGACCGGGATGGGGGTCGGACCGGAGCTTGTTGGACTCGTCCTTGACGCCCGTCCGCGGGCCGAGCAGCAGCTCGCCGCCGGATTCGACATACTTGGTCAACCGGTCCGCCACCGATTCGGTTAGGAGGTGAAGGGCGGGGGCGACGACCGCGTCGTAGGATTCGAGATCGCGTTCCGGGGGGACGATGTCGACCTGCACGCCGTGAGCTCGAAGCGCCGCGTAGAACGACTGTAACAGCTGCCAGTAGTCGAAATCGGGGGCGTGGGACTGTTCGCCGAGCGCCCACGCGTTCTCGTAGTCGTGAACCACGGCGACGGGCGCGTCGACGTCGTCGACGTCGAACAGTTCCCCAGCGGTCTGCGTCGCGTCGTGATAGCCACGGTCCGGCGTCCCGTCTTGCTTTCGAAGGCCGGCGTGGTACTGCTCCTGTCCCTCGAGGCACCGTCGCCAGCGGAAGTAGACGACCGCATCGGCACCGTGAGCGGTCGCGTGGTGCGCCCACAGGCGCATCGCTCCCGCTGCGGGCTGTGCGGAGTGAGGCGGCCAGTTGACGTCTCCCGGCTGTTGTTCCATCACCCAGAAGGGGCGGTCCAGTACGCTCCGATAGAGGTCGTGGTTGAACGCGAGCAGATCGGGATTGCCCGCACGGAGTTCGTCGCGCGTCGTCTCGCCGGCGGCCTGTTGGGCGTGACCGGTCGGATACGAGTCCCACGAGATCAGATCGAGGTCGTCACCGAAGTCGTAGGCGTCCAGCGACTCGAACAGGTTCATGAAATTGTGCGTGACGAACCACTCGTCGTTCGCTTCGCGCAGGAGATCCGCCTGCAGCCGATTGTACTCGACGACGCTATCGCTCGAGAAGCGGGCGAAGTCGAGCACCAGCGAGGGGTGATCCTGTGCGGGCGTCGGGCGGGGGACGTCGAGCTGTTCGAAATCGTCGTACTGCTGGCTCCAGAAGGTCGTTCCCCACGCGTCGTTGAGCGCGTCGACGGTCCCGTATCTTTCTCGAGCCCAGTCCCGGAACGCGGTGGTACAGTCGTCGCAGTAACAGCGGGTCGTTCCGTGACAGCCGTATTCGTTGTCGGTCTGCCAGCCGACGACCGTCGGCTCGTCGGCATAGCGCTCCGCCATCGCACTGACGACGCGTTCGGTCTCCTCGCGATACGCCGTCGAGTTGAAACAGTAGTGACGGCGACTCCCGACCGATCTGACCGTTCCGTCGCGGTCCGTCTGGAGGATTTCGGGGCGGTCCGCCACCAGCCATCGCGGCGGTGACGCCGTCGGCGTACAGAGGACGGCCTGCATTCCGTACTCGCCGATCAGGTCGACGATTTCGTCGAGCCACTCGAAGTCGAACTCGCCGCGTTCGGGCTCGAGCACGCGCCACGAAAACTCGGCCATTCGAACGTATTCGATGCCCGCGTCGGCCATCTGCCGGATATCCGTCTTCCACCGCTCGCGCGGCCAGTGTTCCGGGAAGTAACAGACTCCTATTGACATAGGTAGGACTTCATAGCGACCCTTGTAAACGTTGTCATGCGGTGTTCGGGAAAAAACACGTCGCGCTATCGATTTGGAGTGGTTCGGAATACCTTCGACTCGGCTGTCGCTGTTCGACGGGGCAGTCTCGTGACGACCCCGACTCGCGACGAACGCACGCGGCTCTCCCGCGGTTTCACACAGTAACACTTGTGATGGATGAGCGAGAACCACGAACGAGATGTCAGGAGAAACGTTCGTCGATGTCCTCTGTCGATCCCGACACCGATTTCGACTACTGTTTATGGTTTCTGTGCTCTCGTTACTCGTCCTGGGTGCTGCGCTGACCGCCATCGAGCGGGGAACGAGCACGTACGTGATCACGGTGGTGCAGATCGTCACGTTCGTCGTGGTCGGGTCGTTCTCGCTCGGAATGATGGTTCTCTGCTCGCGACGGAGCACGTGACCGATCGTCTTTCGTTCGTATCCGGTCCGAGATCGATACCCGTCCGAAGGAGTGGACTCGAAGAAATCGCTACACGTGACGCGGATCGATACGAGTGAGTCGTTTGACACCACCCGTTCGGAGTTTCACCGAACGTCGCTCGCATCATCTCCTGAGCGCGGAGACGATTCGGGACGCAGCTATCGCGGTATAACATGATCTTCAGGGGAGTATCACCCAAAATTACATAAGGGTGGATTGTGACACATAGCCCGTGGGTATCATGAACAGAGACCACTGTCATCTGAGTAGACGTACGTTTGTCGGTGCCAGCGGCGGTACGCTCGCGGCAGCACTGGCCGGCTGTATGGGGAGTAGCACGGATAGCTCGAGGTTCGTTACGGCGTTCGAAGGCGGTCGTCCGGCGACGCAGGTACATTTCAACCCCTGGAACCCGGCGAACTACGCGCAAACGTACAGCATCTACTGGCTGCAGCGGACGATCTCGGCACACGGTGACGGGTCGGTCTCATCGGATTTCTTCGAGGAACTCAGCGTCGACGGGAACGAGGTCACGGTCGAGTTCCCGACCGACTGGAGCTACTGGAACGGGGACGACATCACCGCCGAAGACTACTTCGTCGCGGCGGAGATCGATCGGTACCAGGATCCTGAGGGGTCGCCAATCGAAGGGCACGAACTGGTCGACGAGTACACCGTCCGTCGAATCTACAAGGACGAGATCTCGCCGACCGTTGCGAAATTGAACGCGGGCTACGGGATGGAAGCGCCCAAATCCGTCTTTGGCGAGTATCTCGAGCGCTACCAGGACGCCTCCGGCGAGAGCGCCCGCGAGGACGTCACTAACGACCTCCTCCAGATGACCATCTCGACGGAGGAGTTCGTCGACCAGGGTCTCGGGAGCACGCTCTTCAAGATCGAGGACTTCAACTCCTCCGAGACGCTCGCGGTGAAGCAGGACGATCACCCGTGGGCGGACCGGACGGACATCGAGGAGATCCGGGTTCTGCCGAACGTCGAATCCGGGACGCAAGTCGAGCAACTCGAGAAGAGCAATGACCTCGACATGACGCAGTACATCGCCGAAAGCCAGCGTTCGGAGTACCCCGATAACCTCCAGAACATCTACGAGCTGAGCCACTACAACTGCCAGAAGTACATGCTGAACTGGAACAACAAGCACCTCGCGAACCGCTCGGTTCGCCGGGCGATCATCTCCGCGATCGACATTCCCTCGATCGTCGACGCGGCGACGCAGACGGGGATGCTTGCGACGCCGACGCAGGTCCAGACGGGCATCCGAGAGACCATCGAGGAGATGTACCTCGGTGAGGGCTTTACCGATCAGCTCATTCAGTACCCCGTCGAAGCCGACGAAGAAACGGCGCGCGGACACATGGAAGACGCCGGCTATTCCCTGGAGGACGAGACGTGGGTCGGCCCCGACGGCGACAGCATCTCCTTCGACATCATCACGCAGTCCGCCGTCGCACAGTCTCAGCCGACGAAGGTGTTCAGCGACCAACTGAACGGGTTCGGTATGGACACGGAGATGGAGGCGATCGGCCAGGATTACTACTCGAAGCTCCAGGAGTGGGAGTTCGACATCGCCTGGATCTGGCACGTCGCGCTTCCGTTCTGGCACCCGTCGGCGTACTTCTCGAACAACTTCTACGGCATCCTCGCAGGCGACCAGGGCAGCAGCAACGATACCGGGCCGACCGGCGTGCCGTTCTCGACCGAAATTCCCGAGGAAGTCGGCGCACGAGAGGTCGGGAGCAACGGCGTCGAGATCAACCCGGCCCAGCTCATGACCGACCTGAACGGCGCATCGTCCGAGGAGGAGACGATCGAACTGACCCAGCAACTCGTCCAGTGGTTCAACTTCGAACTGCCGTCGATCGTCCACATGCAGGAAAATCGCGGCTTCGGCGGCGACGTCGAGAACTTCAGCTTCCCCGATCCGGACGAGACTCGTCTGGATCGGCCCAACCCTGGACCGTGGGCGCTGACGAGCGGGTTGATTTCGCGCAACTAACACCGTCTCAACCACAGACACTATACCAGTGAGAGTTCGAATACCGATCGAAAAGAAGGTACATGAGAAGTAATTATTTCGTGAAACGCGTCGGACAGGCAGTGCTGACGTTTTTTGCAACGGTGACACTCACGTTCGTCCTGTATCAGCTGATGCCGGGCGGACCGGCCGAGGCGCTCAAAAATGTCATCTTACAGCAACAGATGGGAACCGGGAACACGATCGATCCGGCGCGAGTCGAACGGTTGGTCGCACAGTATACGAACATCGAGAGCGACGCGCCGATATACGTCCAGTACTACCAGTACATGACCAGCGTCTTCCTCGAGTTCGACCTCGGCGAGTCGCTCTACGAGGACGCCACCGTGACCTCGCTGCTCGCCGAACGGATCCCGTGGTCGATGCTCATCAGCGTCTACGCGATGGTTATCGGATACACGGTGAGCATCGTGCTCGGCGCGGTGATGGCCTTCAAGGAGAAATCCCGATTCGACTCGGTGTCGTCGGTCGCCGTTATCGCGCTCAACTCCACGCCGTACTACGTCGCAGGGATTTTGCTCATCTTCTTTTTCAGCATTCGGAACAAGTTCTTCCCGACAGGCGGTCGGGTGGGACTCGGTGTTGAAGAGGGATTTAACCTGGCGTTCATGCAAAGTATCGCACACCACGCCGCACTACCGGTGCTCTCGATGAGCATCCTCGGACTCGGCACCGCGCTGACGATGCGGGGCAACTCCGTCCGCGTCCTCGGGGAAGACTACCTCCGGGTGGCGGAGCTACGCGGACTCCGAAACTCCCGCATTGCGACCCAGTACGTGGGTCGAAACGCCATCTTGCCGATGTACACCCAGTTCATGATCGGCATCGCCGGCGTGCTCAGCAGCTCCGTCATCGTCGAGGAAATCTTCTCGTACCCGGGCGTCGGACTGTTGGTGTACGATGCCATCCAGGTACGGAACTACCCCGTTCTCATGGGGTCGCTCATCGTCTTCACCCTTGTAACGGTCGTTTCGATCCTGATCGCGGATCTGACGTACGGCTTCATCGATCCCCGGATCTCCTCCGGAGGTAACGATGAGTAACGAACAGCCCGACGATCCGGAGGGGCTCGAAACGCTCTTCGATGCGGATATCGACCGGGAGCCGACGCCGCGGTCGCAACGGCTCAAACGCCAGTTCGACCTGTACGTCGCCGCCCCCTTCCGAGTGGCGATGACCGACTGGCGAGCCGTCGTCGGGACGGCGATCATCTCCGCTTTCTTCCTGATGGGGACCCTCGGCGTCTGGCTCGTCGACAGACCGACGAGCGGCGACGCTCCCGTTCTCGAGCCGCCGTTCCAGAACGTCGACTACATTCTCGGGACGGACACCTTCGGACAGCCGATCGGAGCCCAACTCATTCACGCGACGCCGGATATGTTCCGGATGGTGTTCGCCGGAGCGGTCGTGAGCGTCGGACTCGCGGCGCTGGTCGGCGTCGTTTCGGGGTTCCTCCGCGGCTCGAAGATCGACACGACGTTGATGGCGATAACGGACGTCATCATCACCATCCCCGGACTCCCGCTGGTCATCGTCCTCATCGCCATCTTCCAGCCCGGTGACCCGTACGTTATCGGCGTCTTGCTCGGACTCGACAACTGGCCGGGGTTGGCGAGAACCGTGCGGTCGCAGGTACTCAGCATCCGGGAGGAGTCGTACGTGGAGGCGTCACAGATCATGGGTATCTCCACGGGGACGATCCTTCGGCGGGACGTGCTCGCCCAGCTCATGCCCTACGTAACGGTGAACTCGGCGCTGGCGTCTCGACGCATCATCTTCGAGTCCGTTGGACTGTACTTCCTGGGTATCCTCCCGTTCACGACGTTCAACTGGGGCGTCATGATGAACATCGCCTACGAGGGGAACGCGTTGAGCCGGCCGGACATGTATCACTTCCTCGCGTTTCCGTTACTGACGATCTTCCTGATGTCGTTCGGACTCGTGTTGTTCTCCCAGGGGATGGACAGCGTGTTCAACGTTCGACTCAGGGCGCGTCACGCGTCGACGATCGACGACGACGGAGGGCCCGACTCGTGAGCCGACCGATGAATAGTAACGACGACAGGACTATGACACCGATTGCAGTTCGCTACGAGAGGACAACGAATGAGTAATTCAGACACGATCTTCGAGGTCAGAGACCTCAACGTCACGTTCCAGATGAACCGCGGACAGTCGCGTGTCGTGCGCGATGCCGATCTCGACGTCGTTCGCAACGAGACGCTCGGGATCATCGGCGAAAGCGGGAGCGGCAAGTCCATGCTCGCCTCGTCGTTTCTCAACGCCGTCGTTGAACCCGGCGTCTCGACCGGCGAGGTCACGTTCCACCCGGAAGACGGAGACCCCGTCGACGTCTTGGATCTCTCCGAGTCGGAGCTGAATCGATTCCGCTGGGAAGAAGTCGCGATGGTGTTCCAGGGGGCGATGAGTTCGTTCAATCCCGTCACGAAGATTCGAACGCACTTCCGGGAAACCCTTCAGGATCACAACCGCGACATCCCCGCCGGCATGGACCGAGCGCGCGAACTCTTAGAGAGCGTGTACCTCGATTCGGACCGAATCCTCGACTCGTACGCGCACGAACTCTCCGGCGGCATGAAACAGCGCGCGCTCATCGCACTGAGCCTGGTTCTCGAGCCGGACGTGCTCGTCCTCGACGAGCCGACGGCCGCGCTGGACTTGCTGATGCAGCGTTCGATCGTCACGCTCTTGCGCGAACTGCAAGCGGAGTACGATCTGACGCTCGTGTTCATCACGCACGACCTTCCGCTGTTGACAAAGCTCGCCGACCGCATCGCCGTGATGTACGCGTTCAACATCATCGAGATCGGAACAACGGACGATCTGCTGTACGACGCCTCGCACCCCTACACGCGCGCGCTCCTCGATACGACGCCGGATCTGAACGTTCCGGTCGACGAGATGAACATCATCGAAGGGAGCAAGCCGGATCCGGTCGATCAGATTCCGGGATGTTCGTACCATCCTCGGTGTCCGATAGCCGACGGCCGCTGTCGGTCCAAAGTGCCCCCGATGATGGCGGTCGCTGACTCCCACGAGTCGGCGTGTTTCTACTACGACGAGGCCGCGGACGCGGTGCCGATTAGCGCCGCGCCCGACAGCCGTCCGACGACCGACAAAAACGCCGCGACTGACGGAGGGAGCACCTGATGGGGTCAGCCGAACCGATGCTTTCGATGGACGGCGTCTCCGTCGAATTCACCGACGGTGGAGGAGTGCTCGACCTCTTCGGCGAGTCCGAGACGGTTCGAGCGGTCAACGACGTCTCGCTCGAGTTCGACGAACAGGAGACGCTCACGCTCATCGGCGAGAGCGGCTGTGGGAAGTCGACGCTCGGAAAGACGGCGATCGGTGCCCAGAAGCCGACCAGCGGCGCGGTCAGGTACCGCGGACAGGACATCTGGGAGGCGCGAAACAAGACCGGCGACGTTTCGATCCCCTTCGAGGAGATTCGCCACTCGCTCCAGATCATCCACCAGGATCCGGGGAGCGCGCTCAACCCGAATCAGCGGATCCTCACGTCGTTGATGCTTCCGTTGAAAAAGTGGTACCCCGACCTCGGCCGCGAGGAGCGAGAAGAGCGCATCCACACGCTGTTCGAACGGGTCGGCATGTCGCCGCCCGGCGATTACCTGAATCGGTACCCACACCAGTTGAGCGGCGGGGAAACCCAGCGCGCGGTCCTCGTTCGCGCGCTGTTGTTGAACCCCGACCTGATCCTGGCCGACGAAGCGATCAGCGCGCTCGACGTGTCCCTGCGCGTCGAGATGATGGATCTCATGCTCGAACTGCAGGACATATTCCAGACCTCGTACCTGTTCATCTCGCACGACCTCTCGAACGCGCGCTACATCGCCGAAAAGTCCGGCGGCCGAATCGCCGTGATGTACCTCGGCGAGATCGTGGAGATCGGAACCGTCGAGGAAATCGTCGAGAACCCACAACACCCCTACACGAAAGCGCTGCAGTGGGCGACGGCAAACCTCTACGATGACGAAGCGGACGAGGAGTTCCCCCTGCGGAAAATAGACGTTCCCGATCCGACGGACCTCCCCTCCGGATGCCACTTCCACCCGCGCTGTCCGGAAGCCCGCGAGGTGTGTCGACGCCACCATCCGGAACGCATCCACGCGACCGGCGACGAGGAGAGCTACGCTCGGTGCTTCCGAGCGGACGACACCCACGAGTACTGGAACAGCCCGGTGATTCCGGATGAGTAGCCAGTTATCTCCTCCTCGAGCGGACGGTTCGACAAAACATATATGTACGATATGGACGACGGTACGAATATGAACACGTCTAGCAAAGTGAACTCCGTACGGCGTCGATTCGCGAGTCTCCCGGGTGGTCGGGGTGTTCAAACATCGATCGGGATCGCGGTCGCGCTGATTCTCGTCGGGATGTTCGTCGCCGACGGGACGATGGCAGGCGTACTGGGTCTGTGGGGCCTCTCGCTCCTTGCCGTCACGGTCGTCGGATACGTCGCGTATCGTCTCTGGTATCACTACGGTTCGTAACTCCGGTCGTCGTTTGTCTCCCGTGCTTCAGTGAATGCGATACGTGCGACCGCCTGTCCGACGATCGACCGCGGCCGGTGCCGATAACGACGGCCGTCGATTCGCGCCCGATTTTCCGAATACCGTCCGAGAGTCCATCCTCGGATCTCGAGGGCGGTGTCGTCCGCTCCCGAAGTACAGCCACCGTCGTCTCGTGGCTACTACTGAGACTCGTTTCGTGCACAGCCGTTCTATATACAGGAACGATGTTCTCGTTAAACGCACTGTTGCTGTCGGAATGAATTGGCTCCGTTATCGAATTCGAGATCGATCGCCGAGACCGTGTACTGCTGCTCTGCTGCGTCCGCGTGTGTATACCACACGTGCGAGTTCGTGACGATGCCACACACATTACACGTGTACTGTTGTAATAGACGTCCGTGCCGGTCCGTCACTTCGTTCTCTACAATCGTACGGAGTTCACCATCAGAGAATCGATCCGTCCCAGTGGACGATGACCGAGTGAGCGAAGCGATTCGGTTCGTCCACTCCCACAGCGTCCGGCAACCGTCTCACCCACCACGCGGCCACGTTTCTGCCGAGGAGGTGGAAAGCACTCGGCGAGTTCGGCGATCCGTTCGGCGTCGACGAGGTCCGGCACCGATCACCGATCACCGCATTCGTGAGGGGATCGTACCGATTCGGAGCGGGTCACACGGCCCGATGGCATCAGACGGACGGTGGCTACTTCTCGAGGGGCGTTTCTCGCGGACCGAGGTACGTCCGACGGCCGCGGTCGGCGTAGACGACGATCCGGTCCACGACGAGACCCGGGTCCAACGCTCGGAGTTGCAGGGTATGCGTCCCCGACGCCTCGATTGTGTGCATCGTCGTCGTGATCGCGGCTCCGCGGAGGACGTTCCGCTGCCACTGGGGATCGTGCTCGCCGCCGTCGGGATCGATCGAGACGACCGCTCGCTCGCCGTCGTCGACCGAGACGGCGTAGCGCAGGTCCCAATGCTCGTTGAGCGCCTGCGTAGGGAGACAGTGTACCTCGATTTCGACCGATCCGACCGTAGACAGTTCGATGTCGTACTCCAGCACCGGGGCGGCGTCGCTGCCCGGAGCGTGGCTCGGAAACGTCGCGGGCTCCGCGGCGACGGTCGTCCCCGAAACGCGTCCCGGTACGTCACACCCCGTCCAGACGCCAGGATCGCCGTCGGTGGAACCGCTGTAGTGCTCCGCCTCGATGGCGACGGCTCCATCGACCTCGACAAAATCGCCACGAGGGCCGCTCTGTCGGGACGCCGCTTCGACGCGAACGGTCTTTTCGACGCCCGCCCCTTCGATCGTCACGTCGCCGGTCGCGCGCCGATCGGGAACGGTGCTCCAGTCGATCCCGACCCACAATCGTCGTTCGCCCGCGACGGTCCCCTCGGTCGCGTCGATGTCGATCCACTCCTCACTGGCCGTCGCGGACCACTCGAGGGGGTCGTCGCCGCGGGTGAACACGTCGATGAATCGTTCGGCGTCGACGCCCGGATCGAACGTCGGCAGCGACGGCGGCGGACTCTCGTCCCCGCGGGCCGGCGTCCGGTGGCCCTCCGCAACGACGCCGAGTGCGGCCCCGCCCCGCGGCGTGAGACTCCCCGTGGCGGGAACGTCGAACACCGGTAAATCTCGAGGGCGGTGCGACAGCATTCCATCCCACTTGCCGTCGCGCAGGTCCTCGTTGTAGTACCGCGTCTCGGCTTCGATCCGCCGATGGGCGCGTTCGGCCAGTTCGGCGTAGCGGTTCGCGGTCGTGCGGCCTTGCCCGGCGTACAGTCGGCTTCGAGCCGCGTGGAGGTGCGTTTTCGACATCGCCGCGGCACAGCGCACCTGGTACAACACCAGCTGATAGTAACTCGGTCGATGCGCCGTCGGAAGGGCTTCGTAGACCGACTCCGCCCGTTCCTCGAGGCGTTCGAAGGCGTCGATCCGTCGGCGCGCCTCGTCGCCCTCGTGGACGAAACTGAACGCCGGTTCGTCCGGAAGCGTGTCCGGATACACCGTCGACCACCCCATGTGTTCGGGCTTTCGAGCCAGCGACAGCCGGTAGTACTCGGCGAGAATCTCGGCGATATCGTCGGCGTGAGTCCCGCCGAACTCGCGGGTGGCCCACTCGCGCAGCCACTCGGCGCTCGAGACGGATCGGGTCGCCTCGACGTCCCAGGCGAGGTCGAGGGCGAACTCGAGTTCCGTTTCGGTCGGCTTGATGTCGCCGACGTTCACGACCCAGTAGTCGCGAGCGCCGGCGTCGTACGCTTTCACCAGTTCGGTCCGGACGAGACTCGGCGGGACGCTCGACAGCCAGAGGTAATCGTGGGGCCGACCCCAGTAGGACAGGTGGTAGTACATTCCCGACCCGCCCTCGCGCCGGCGCTCGGCGTCGGTCGGCAGTTCGCGAACGTAGCCGTGGTTGTCGTCGGGCCACAGCAGGCAGACGTTCTCGGGGACGTCGAGCCCGCCGCGATACACGTCGAGGACTTCCTTGTAGGGACAGAACACCTGCGGTATCTCCTCGACGGGCCGCTCGTGGGCGTCGTCAAGCAGCCGACGCTGATCGTCGATCACCCGCTGGAGCAACTCGATTGTCTCCGCTCGAGTCTTACCGCCGGGCATTCCGGAGTCGTGAATCCCGCGCATCCCCAGGGTGAAGACGTTCTCGGAGTCCGCCACGTCCTCGACGCGCTCGCGCCAGTACGCCAACATCTCCTCGCGATTCGTCGCGTAGTTCCACTCGCCCCGGGAGTCGTCCCACTCGTCGACGTTGTTCCTGTGCAGCGGCTCGCAGTGTGAGGTCCCGACGACGATCGCGTACTCCTCGGCGACGGCCGGGTTCTCGGAATACCGGTAGAAGGCCTTCGTATCGGGGTGCATCGCCGGCCAGACGGTGTTCGCCTTGAGGCGCAACAGCAACTCGAAGATCCGAGCGTACGTCGTCGGACCGATTCCGGGCCGGTCGTCCGCCACTTCCGGGGCGAACGTCTCCGACGCCCACGGCCGCAAGCCGAAGTCCTCGTCGTTGAGAAAGATCCCGCGATACGTTACCGAGGGCGGCCCGAACCTGTACGTTCCCGATTCGACGACGACCGCGTCGCGTTTCTCGGCCGGAACGTCCGCCCACCAGTACCACGGGGAGACGCCCATCCGCTCCGACAGTTCGTACGCGCCGTAGGCCGTCCCGCGGCGATCGCTCCCGGCGATCACCAGACACGAGTCGACGCCGGGTAGCGGCTCGTCGACCGTCTCGAGGACGAAACTCTCCCGCTCTGACGCCAGCGCCGCGACGTCGACGTCGCTCGCCCGCAGGCAGCGTTCGACGCCCTCGGAGCGGCCGACCGTGCCGACGATCACGACGGACCCGGAGAGCTCCTCGAGCGAACCGGTGATCGCGGGGTGGCGTCCCGTGACGCGTTCGATATCATCGCCGAGGTCAGCCGTTGCGATCTTCGCAACCTCGTGGTCGTCCTCGTCGACGTACAGATCAGCGACCGCACCCTCGTATACGATCGGGACGTCGCCGTCCGACGGAACGCCGGTTATCGTACCCATTCGTTCGGCTACTCGATTCGGGCGGACAAAAAGATCACGACCACCGTTCACGATTCGTTCGACGACCCCCGGAACGCGTCGCGTATCGGCGCGGTGCCGACGCCCGTCGCTCCGAGCGTCAGCTCGGATCGACAGTGACAATCGTTATATCATCGCCGACGGAAACGAATGGTATGTCATATCGAGTCGCTGTGATCGGTACCGGCACGGAACCCGACAACCCCGGGAGGGACGGCTACGCGATGGCCTACCACCACGCCACGGCCTACGAAAAACTCGAGGAGTGTACCCTCGTCGCGTGCGCGGATATCGTCCGCGAGAACGCCGAGGCGTTCGCCGACGAGTTCGGAATCGACGACGGGAACGTCTTCGAAGCGTACGACGAGATGCTCGAGACGGTCGAACCCGAGATCGTCTCGCTGTGCGTCCCGCCGGCGATCCACGACACGATCGCGATCGACTGTATCCAATCGGGCGTCGTCGAGGCGATCCACTGCGAGAAGCCGATGGCCGACAGTTACGGCGGGGCGCGCACGATGGCACAGGAGGCGAGCCGCCACGACGTCCAGTTGACGTTCAACCACCAGCGGCGGTTCAGCGACGCGGTCAGAACGGCAAAGGAACTGCTCGACGGCGGCGAGATCGGCGATCTCGAGCGGATCGAGTTCGCTGCACCGGTCGGCATCTTCGATTACGGCTCGCACTCCTTCGACCTCTGTAACTACTTCAACGACGAGGTCTCCGGCGACTGGGCGCTCGGTCAGATCGAGTACGGAGAGGAGAACATCCTCTTCGGCTCGCACAACGAGAACCAGGCCGTCGTCCTCTGGGAGTACGAAAACGGCGTCAACGGGCTCGGAACGAGCGACAGCGACGACGACGGCGGCCCGACGAGCGCCGTCGGGTGTCACCACCGGTTGATCGGCACCCGCGGCACGATCGAACTCGGCCCGTCCGGAGAGGGCGACGAGGAGTTGCCGACGTTGCGAATTCGTCGCGCCAGCGACGAGGAGTGGGAGTCGATCGAGACCGACGACGGCCTGCACGGCTGGGAGTTCATCGACCGCGCGGTCGCCGAAAACGTCCGCTGTCTCGAGGCGGGCGAGAAACCGGAACTCGGCGCGGAGAACGCGTTGAACGCGACCGAACTGATCTTCGCCACGTGGGAGTCCGCCCGCCGTCGCGGCCGCGTCGACCTCCCCCTGACCATCGACGGTAATCCGCTCGAGGAGATGGTCGAATCCGGAGCGCTCTCCCCCGTACCGATGACGGAGGACGAGTAAATGCCTCGAGTGTCCGTCTGCGTGGAGATGGTCTACGACGACGAGCCGTTTCACGAGCGGTTATCGCGGGCCGCCGAGGCGGGTGCCGACGCCGTCGAGTTCTGGGGCTGGCGCGAGAAGGACCTCGACCGACTCGAGGACGCCGCCGCGGAAGCCGACGTTCCGATCGTCGGTTGCGTCGCGGGCGGAACGCTCACCGATCCCGACGCGGCCGACGACGCCGTCGAAACCATCCGCGAATCGATTGCAATGGCGGCCGACCTCGAGATCCCGTCGCTCATCGTGACGACCGGGCCGGACCAGGACGGACTGGACCGGACGACCCAACACGACGCCATCGTCGACGTCCTCTCGCGGGTCGCTCCCGACGCCGAATCGGCGGGCGTGACGCTCGTGCTGGAACCGTTGAACACGGCGGTCGATCACCCCGAGTACTACCTCGAGACGTCCGGGGAGGGCTACGAGATCATCGACGAGGTCGACTCGTCGAGCGTCCGGTTGCTGTACGACGTCTATCATCAGCAGGTCACCGAGGGCAACGTTATCCAGAACATCACGGAGAACATCGACCGTATCGGACACATCCACGTAGCTGACGTTCCCGGACGACACGAACCCGGGACCGGCGAACTCCACTACGAGAACGTCTTCGAAGCGATCGAGGAGACGGACTACGACGGCTACGTCGGGTGCGAGTTCTCGCCGGTCGGCGATCCCGACGAGGCGATGGCCGCGGTCCTGAACTGGCGCTGACGGCCGCCGTATTCGACTCGAGCCCGCTCTATCACTTCATTTTAAGCGTCACGGTGCCGTCGAAGTTGAGCAGGATGCGCTGGGCGACGTCGCCGAACAGCGCCTTCCCGGTCGGCGACCGCCGCCGTCCGACGAGAAAGATGTGATCGCACTCGAGTCGCTCCGCAGCGGCGATAATTTCGTCGGCGCGCTCGTCGTCCTCGGTGACGATGCCATCGGCGGTGAATTCGATCGAATCGTCGACCGACTCGAACACGTCCTCCGCGAACTGCCGTGCGAACTGCTTCGCGGTGGCGGCCGGACCGGGATCGCTGTACGACGTTCCCTCGACCTGCTCGATCACCTCCAGATTCGCCGCCGTCTCCTCGGTCTGATCCGGCGTTATCCACGAGACGACGGTCAGCTTTGCGCCGGTATCGTGGGCTAACTGTCCGGCTTCCGCGAGCAGCCCTCGGTGTGCGTCGGTGTCGTCGACGATAACAAGTGCGTGGTCCATGCCACCGTATTGATTCATCACCCAGATAAGTGTACTGTCCGCGTTGTACTTTGGTTGGCGTCTCTCTCGACTCTAGCGCGTTCAGCCGCTTTCCAACGGCTTTCGGAGCGTCGCGCGGGCGGCGTTCCGGTGGCCGTCGACCGGCGAGACACGATCGACCCGACGACGGCACCGGTACTCGTCGAAACCGGCGACCGCGACCGCATCGCGATCGAGACGGCCGCCGCCGACCGCATCCTCGAGTGTCGAGTCGGTGAAATCGCGGGAGTGGAGAGAGACGGGACGGAGTAGTCGGTATCGGAAGAGGCGAACGAACGCGGCGTCCGCGTCGTCCGGGGCGTCGGATACCTTTTTGCGCCACGGGTACGTCTCCCGGTACAGATGGAAGACGAGTTACGACAGGGGCCGAACGCCGGCCGAACGCTCCCCGCGGAGCGCGAGCAGTACGACGATCCGGAGACCGGCGCGTCAGTCACGCGGTTGACGAGCGACCCTGAGGCCGACAGCCGACACCTGTACTTCACCGAGCCAGGCTGGGACGACGACGGACGGCGGTTGCTCTTTCGCTCGGACCGCGGCGGAACGCGACAGCTATACTCGGTCGCCCTCGAGTCGGGAGAACTGACGCAACTGACCGACCTTCCGGACGATATCAGCGGCGTCACCCGCATCGCGACCGAACCGACGGCGCTGTTCTGGTGTGACGAGCGGCTCGTCGCGCTCGACCTCGAGACGCTCGCGGTGACGTTGCTGTACGAACTCCCCGACGGCTATACGGGAAGCATCGCCGCGGGAACGGCCGACGGGCAGCGCGCCGTCACGGCGCTGTCGGAAGCGCTCGACCTCGAACGGGATCCCGACGATCGCGAGCGGTGGATCGCCGACCGAATGGACGCCGGCCCGCACTCGAAGGTGATCTCGATTCCGCTCTCGGGCGGCGAGCCGATGGTCCACGTCGAGAACGACCGGTGGCTCAACCACGTCAACGCGTCGCCGACTCGGCCCGAACTCGTGACGTACGCCGAGGAGGGTCTCTGGGAGGACGTCGATCGCATCCGGGCGCTGGACCTCGAGACCGACGAGACGTGGGTCGTCCGGCCGACCGACGCGGACGAGGCCGTCGGCCACGAGTACTGGCTGGCGGACGGCGAGACGATCGGCTACCACGGCTGGCGGGGCGGCCGCGACGATCCGGACGCGTTCTTCGGACACGTTCGGTACGATGGCACGGACCGGCGCGAGTGGCCGGCACCGGATCTCTACACGCACTTCCACAGCAATACCCGAAATCTGGTCGTCGGCGACGGCACGTACCGCGGCGCGCCGTTCGACCTGCTCTGGTCGTGGGACGATGAAGACGGCGGGTACCGAACGCCGCGCAAACTCGTAGCTCACGGCTGGAGCGGCGACGACGACGTCCATCCCCACTCGCGGCTGAGTCCGAACGGGGACCGCGTCGTCTTCGATAGCTCCCGCGCCCGCGAGGGGACCGACAGCGACGTCTACCTGGTCGACGTTCCCGACGACCTCGAGGAACTGCCGACGTTCGACGGGCTGTAGTCTATCGTAACAACTGAAACGGTTCACACCTGCTCGCACAACCCCGGTTCTCGCTCACTCCGTTCGCTCACGGCTCGCAAGGCTCGCCGTCTGCTCACGGGCGCTGCGCGCCCGTTCGCATGGTCCGCAGGATCAAAGATCCCGCGCTATTCGCATTCCCGCGGTTCTCGCTCACTCCGTTCGCTCCGAACCGCGCTCGCTCCGAACCGCGCTGCCCTCGTGCGATCAGGTGTGCAGTGACGTTCAGTGGCTACTATCGTTGTGGGAGCCGGGCCGTCCGCGCTTCCCGTGTCGGTTGTCGTCGGTGACGAGTTCGATATCGGGTTTCGGCGGGTCGTCCATCCCGTGTCCGAGGAAATAACTCGGCCACGGCGGCTGGTTGTAGCCAACGTTCTGCCACGCGATCGCGGTCCGGTACTGCGGGTCGTGCAACAGCGTGTACAGCCGGTGGTCGGTCTCGTGGGGCGTCGCGTACAGGCGCAGCGCCTCACTGTCTTCAGTTCGCCAGATCACCTCCTCGCGCCAGTCGCCGAGGATGTCTCCGGAGAGACACGGATTGCCCTTCGACGAGTTGTTAGAGCGTGTGCCGTCGAAGGACTTCACGAGGTCTAGCTCCTCGGTTTCGGGGTTCCACTTCTTGATCCAACCCACGCCGTACCCCTCCTCCCAGCCGAGGAAGTCGTGGTCCAGTAGCTCCCGCTGCAGGTCGCCCGTCCACCAGACCGCGGAGTTGATCGAGTCGACGGTGTCCTCGCTGAGCCGCTCGCCGTCGGCGGTCCACGTGCCGAGCCCGTCGTCGGATAGCGGTATCCCCGCCCACGCTTCCGCTCCCTCGTAGTTCGGGTCGATGTCGGCGATCATTCCCCTGCCGATGTCTCCATCGCCTTCCTCGCCCCACAGTAACTCGCCCGTCTCGGCGTCGCGGAACGTCATTCCGTACGGTCCCCACTCGTGGGGCATGAAGACCTCGAGCCCGTCCCGACTGGGGTCGAAGTCGCTCACGTGCAGGGCGTCGCCGTGGTTCCAGCCGGTCGAGTAGAGCCCGGTGCCGTCGTGGTCGATGACCGCGGCGCCGTAGACGATCTCGTCCTTCCCGTCGCCGTCGACGTCGGCGGTTGCGAGCTGGTGGTTGCCCTGGCCCTCGTACTCCTCGTTACCGTCGTCGCTGTCGAAAATCCATCGGGTCTCGAGGTCGCCGTCCCGGAAGTCCCAGGCGGCCAGCATCGACTTCTCGTAGTAGCCCCGCGTCGTGAGGATGCTCGGTCGTTCGCCGTCGAGGTAGGCGACGCCGGCGAGGAATCGGTCGCCGCGGTTCCCGTAGCAGTCGCCCCAGTCGCAGATGTCCCCCCGCGCGGGCTCGAAATCCGTCGTCGCGAGTTCCTCGCCCGTCTCACCGTCGAAGACGGTGAGGTACTCCGGCCCCTTGAGGACGTATCCATCCTCGTTCGCGTAGTCGGCATCCGGGTCGCCGATGACCGCGCCGGTTCCATCCGTTGTCCCGTCGGCCGTCCGGACGGCCAGTTCGGCCGTCCCGTCGCCGTCGAAGTCGTAGACGACGAACGGCGTGTAGTGTGCACCCGCTCGGACGTTTTGTCCGAGGTTGATCCGCCAGAGGTGCTCGCCCTCCATCGTGTACCCGTCGAGCAGGACGTCGCTCGTGTGGCCCGACTGGGAGTTGTCCTTCGCGTTCGACGGCGTCCACTTCTGGACGATATCGAGCGATCCGTCGCCGGTGAGGTCGCCCACGCTCGCGTCGTTCGCGTGGTACGTGACCGTCTCCCCGTCTTCGCCCTCGACGGGGGAGGGTTTGTTCAGCGGAATCTCCTTGTACTGCTCGTCCCACACCTCGACGGACTTCGACATGCCGGGTTTGCGGTGGCCGCGCTTTCTGCGGTTCCGTCCGCTTTTCACACGACCGACGCCGACCGGGCGTATCGCGTAGGTCGAATCCGTCGTCCCATCGGGATCGAGAAAATTCGTGCTGTCGGTGATCGGTTTGTTGTTCACCCGTTCACCGTCGCGGTATACGTGGAACCCGAGGTTGCCAGGGTCCGTCCCGAACAGTCGCCACCGAACGAGTACGCCGTCTTTCGCCGGAACGGCCACGAGTCCCCGGTCAAGTGCCTCCATCTGACGGGGAGATCCGCGCCTGCCCTTCCCCCGTCCTCTCCCGCCAGCGCGCCGATTGGTTCGGCTGTCTGCGGTTGCTGCGCTGATACCGCTCGTTCCAAGCACCGTCGTCCCGGCCGCGATTCCACCGAGGAGTTCGCGTCGGGACCGTCGAAATCGCCGTTCGCTCTTGTTCGAATTAGTCATTGTCTTACACACCGCACGTTCCTCAAACCTGTTCTATAATTATAAGCGTTCGGGTGATAAAACCAAGCGTGATACTCTCTCAATCCGATTTCGAAGGGGCGATCCGTTGACCACGAACTCGACCGGGCGGCCGTGATCACACGACGATAGAACGAACTGCTCGCCGAAATCTCCTTGCTCTCCGAGGGTCGGAACGGGGGTCCCGCGCTCCAGCGACCAGCGAGGATCGACCGCGCCGGCACGCTTTTACGGTGCGGTTGAGTGTGGCACACCGGCTACGATGTCTCCCCACCAACCCGTGGACTTGCGAACCGAGTACGCGTCCAACCCGCTCGGAATCGACGAGACCGAACCCCGGCTCAGTTGGCGCGTCGACGCCGACTCCGAGCGTCGCGGTGCGAAACAAATCGCGTTCAGAGTGCTCGTCGCGTCCACGCCGGACCGTCTTTCCGCCGGCGACGGGGACCTCTGGGATACCGGAAAGCGACCGTCAAACCGTCCGGCAGTGCCGTACGGTGGTCGCCCTCTCGAGCCGGAAACCGAATACTTCTGGGCGGTTCGCGTGTGGGACGAATCCGACGAACCGAGCGAGTGGAGCGATTCGGCCCGGTGGGAGATGGGACTCCTCGATCCCGCCGACTGGGAGGCGTCCTGGATCCGCCGCTCCGAGGACGGCACGTTCGAGCGCGGCCGGTTCACCTACCTTCGCCGCGAGATCACTCTCGAGGGGGCGGTCGATCGGGCGCGAGCGTACGTCTCCGCCAGTCACCAGTACGAACTCTCCGTCAACGGGCGCGCGGTCGACCGCGGCCAGTCGTTTTCCTATCCGGACTACCAGTACTACAAGACGGTCGATCTCACGGACGATCTCGAAACGGGCGCGAACGCGATCGGTGCCCTGACTCACTGGAACGGCGACGGGCAGGGGCGACCGGCCGCCGAACCCGGATTCGTCTGCCAGCTCGTCGTGGCGTTCGCCGACGGTTCCGAGCGGACCATCGTCACCGACGGCTCGTGGCGCGTCCGCGAGGCCGAGTGGCGGGAGGACGCACCGCTGCGAAACGACGAGATCGCCGAGCCGGTCGAGCGCATCGACGGCCGCCGAGCGCCGATCGGCTGGGACGAACCGGGGTTCGAGACGGCGGCGTGGGAACTCGCAGACGTCGTCGGTACCCACCCGACGGGACCCTGGAAGTGCCTCGTCGCACAGAACACCGAGGTCGTGCGCTCACCGATCGAACCGGAGTCGATGGAACGACTCGAGTCCGGATCGTACGTCGTCGATTTCGGGCGCGTGTACGCCGGTCTTCCCGAGGTACGCTTCGATGAGGGGACTGACAGCCATCGAGTCGAACTCACGGCGGGCTATCTGCTCGAGGGCGATAGGACGGTTTCAACCGTCGAGGGAACCCAGTGGACCGACATGAGCTACGAGTACGTCCAGCACGATGGTGAGGGACGGTTCCGACCGTTCAACTACCTCGGCGTCCGGTATCTACAGATAGACGACCCGGGCGAGCGACTCGAGCCCGAGCAGGTGCGGCTGCTGGCGACGCGGAACGACGTTCCCGACGAGACGGCCGCGACGTTCGAGTGCTCGAACGAAACCGTCGATGCGGTCTTCGAACTCGCGCGCCACTCCGCGCTGTACGGCTGTCAGGAACAGTTCGTCGACACGCCCACCCGCGAGAAAGGCCAGTTCCTGCTGGACGCGGCCGCCATCTCGCGGACGACGGCCCTGGCCTTCGAGGAACGGACGCTCAGCCGGAAGGCGATCGAGGAGTTCGTTCGCTCCCACTACCGGTACTGGGCGGGTGACGGTCGTCTGAACGCCGTCTACCCGAACGGGGACGGCAAGCGCGACATTCCCGACTTTACCGCCTCGTTTCCCGGCTGGGTCTGGCGGTACTACCGCGCGTCCGGCGATCGGCGAACGCTCGATCTCGCTTACCCGGTCGTTCGGTCGATCGCAGCCTACGTCGAGCGCTACGTCGACGCCGATACCGGACTCGCCACGAGCCTCCCGGGCGGCGACGGCGGTCCCTACGAGGAGGGGATCGTCGACTGGCCGCCCGAGATGCGATACGGCTACGATCGGGCGTGGCCCGCCAGGACGACGGTCAACGTCCTCTGTGCGAGCGCGCTCGAGCGGGCGGCCGACATCGCGTCGGCACTCGAGCGGCCGGGCCACGAGCGAGCGCACTACCGCGACAGCCAGCAAGCGCTCGAGGACGCGATCGACGAGCACCTGCGCCAGGGCGACCGCTACGTCGACGGCTGCGACGCGAGCGACGCGAGCGAGTCGGCGTCCCAACACGCCAACGCCCTTCCGCTAGCGTTCGATCTCGTCCCCGAAGCGCGCGTCGACGCCGTCGCTGACCGCGTGGCCGACCGAGGAATGGAGATGGGACCGATGACGGTCTCGTGGTTACTCGAGGCGCTCGAGGCCGCGGACCGTCCCGAAGCGATCGTCGAACTGGTAACGAACCCCGCGGACGACGGCTGGGCGAACATCCTCGAGCAGGGTGGAACGTTCACCTGGGAAAGCTGGCACTGTCGCGATCCGTCGCTGCCGGACGACCGCCGGCGCAATCGCAGCGAGTCTCACGCCATGGGCGCGACGGTGCTGGTGAGCATTCTACGGGTGCTTCTGGGCGTTCGCCCCGGCGGTGTCGGGGGCGAACGCGTCGAGATCCGCCCGCCGGACGCGGGACTCGAGTCGGCGTCCGGTCGCATTCCGACCGAGCGGGGCGCCGTCGAGGTCTCGTGGACCCGCGGAGCGAGTGGCGAATTCGGCGACGGCGGTACGTTCAGTCTCGAGGCGACGATCCCGTGGAACGCGTCGGCGACGGTCGTGCTTCCGATGGACGATCGAGACGCCGTCGCGTCCGTCGACGGCGAACGGGTCCGGTTCAACGGGGACGACGGGAACGGCGGGAGATCGGCGACGCTGCCCGACGGCGTCTCGGCCGTTCGGGGCGGCGATCGCCTCGAGATCGACGTCGAATCGGGGTCCTACCGGTTCGCTCTCGAGTGACATCGCCGCGGCGTGACGTTCGATTCGGCGCTCGTCGCCTCGGCCGCAGCCCTGGCAGGGGACCGGTGTGTTATAGTCGCTCGAGGATCGACCGTCTCGCATGAAGCAGTACACGATCGCCCGTGCACGAAGCACCGTCCCCCTCGGCGACGCCGTCGACGGAACACCGTGGGAGGAAGCGACGGTATTCCGCATCGACGAATTCTCGTGGCACGAGGGCGGTCCGAAACCGCTCACGACCGGCCGCGTTTGCTACGACGACGAGGCGATATATCTGCAGTTCTCCGTCGAGGACCGCGAGATCACCGCGTCGGTGACGGCGCTCAACGGCCCGACATTCGAGGACAGTTCCGTCGAGTTCTTCGCCGATCCGACCCCTGACGAGGACTCGAGGTACTTCAACTTCGAGCCGAACTGCTGTGGCCAGTTCAAGGTGGCCTGGCAGGAGGCCGGCTGGCAGGAGCGAGGGATCGATCGCGACCTCATCTCGCCCGAACTCGCCGATCGAATCTCGATCCGCACCTCGGTCCCCGGTCCGACGACGGACGGCGAGTCCGACGCCGACGGCTGGTGGCTCGCCGCCGCGATTCCCTTCGACGTCCTCTCGGAACTGACCGGTCGCGAGATCGCGCCGACCGCGGGAACGGAGTGGCGGGGTAACTTCTACCGGAGCGGCGTCGCTACCGACTCTCAGAAGGCGACCTGGAACCCCATCGAGAAACCCGCGCCCGACTACCACTCGCCGGAGTACTTCGGTCGACTTCGGTTCGAGTGAGCCGCCGCCGGACCGTCGGTACCGGACTTAGCGGACCACTGCCACCGGGTCGTCCTAGCCGCAGTAGGAGTTCCCGCTGACGTCCGTGCTGTTCGCGTACGTTTCGATCGCTCCACCGGCGTTGTTACAGAGGTGATTGTGGACGATCGCGTTGTCTCCCGTATCGGGACCGGTCTCGTAGACGCCGTACTCGGCGTTGTCCGTGATATCGAGGTTTCGGACCGTGACGTTGGTCGTGTGGGGATGGTCGCCGCTGTCCCGCGAGTCGATTCGGATACCGCTGCTGCCGGTGTTCGTGACGGTCCCGCCGTCGATGAGTAGATACCGAGTGTCCTGAACGAGGTTCCCGCCGTTGCCGTCGAGGAACACGTTGTAGATCTCGATGCCCTCGCTTCCGGAGACGGTGAAGATCCCGCGGCCGCAGTCGACGGCGTCGACCCGGTTGACGACGATCTCCGGCCCGGCATCGTTCGCACACCGGAAGCCGGCGTAGCCGCCGCCCTGATCCGCTCGAGTGGCGTCCACGCGATCGACCGTCGCGTAGGCCGTGTCGTTCAAGAGCAACCCGCAGCCGCCCGTGTCGACGGTCTCGACGGTGCCGATGCTGACGTCGTCGACGCCGTAGGTCTCGACCGCGTGGTGCTGAGAGCCTTCGACGTAGGCGTAATCGAGCGAGACGTTCTGGCTCCGGCCGCCGTCGCTGTCGTCGATTCGGATCCCGATCCCGACGTCTTCAGTGTCCCACAAGGACATGTTGATGTCGCCCAACTGAACGTCCGAACAGCTCTGGATCCAGATGCCGTAGCGGGGGTTGCCCTCGATGGTGACATTCTGGATCTCGATCGATTCGACGCTCCGTGCGCGAAACGGCACGATCAGATCGTCGCCGCTGTCTTCGACGAAGATCGTGCCGCTGTGATCGATCACCGTGTAGCTGGGCAGATCGACGGCCTTGACGTCGCCGTCCCAGGAGTGGGGACCGACCGACCCGGAGTTTTTGATCAGGACTTTCTCCTTGGAGGTCCGGCCCGCGGTAAGGCTATCGACGGCCGCCTGAATCGCGTCGATGTAGTCCGAACCCTCGTACACCGTCCCGTCGTTGGCGGCGTACCAGGTGCCGTCGGTCTGCCAGACCTCGGCGTCGTGGCTGCTCGCCTGCGCCGTACCGATCGCACCCGCCGCCAGCCCCGCGGCCGCGACTGACAACGCGCGACGGCGAGTGACGCGCGGCGTCGGGGTGCTCGATTCGCTTGGTTCGGACGCTTCCCTGTGGGGATATCTCGTGCTATCTTGTGACATAGTAGCATCGATAGTAATTCGCTCCTATATTCTTAAATTTTATTTCTAGAATTAAATACACCTGTATTTTCAACCCGCTGTAACTCTCGAGCCGAGTCGGCCTATGCCGAGTCACCCCGTGCATACGAACAGACCAGCCGGATCGAACCCGAACCGGGTCGAGAACTCGCCTGCGTTCGATCGGTCGGGTGGTGGCTGAACGGTCGCTGGTTCTCCGTGGCGAAAGCCGGGACGAACGCCGATCGACATCACCGCTGCGGCGTTCCGATTGCCCGTCAACGCGTTCCGACATGTGGGACGGCTGGTCGCCTCCCGGGCACCGACTCGCAGACGGTCCGTCGCTATCACACGAGGATAGCGGCGTTCTCGAGGTCGTACTCCCGGAGGTAGTCGCGCTCGAGGGACATCCGGTATCAGCTCGAAGCCGTCGGCGGCGAGCAGGTCGGCGATACCAGGTCTAGTGACGGGAAACGGTCGAACGCGCTGTGAGTCGCGAGAGCGCCCCGGCTCCGATTACAGCACCTGAAAGCGAACTGGTGGTCGACCTCGAGAAGGAGAAACAGACGGGAAGCGACGGATCCTGACCGTGCCGACGCGTTAGGAGTCGGCGAACGAGAAGACGGGTTTGCAGGTTTCGGACTCGAGGAAGGCCTCGAAGGCGTCGGTCGGTTCGTCGACGCTGAAGGTACGATCGATGATCGCGTCGGCGTCGATGGCACCGACGGAGAGGAGCCGGATGGCCTGTTCGAAGTTCTGCCAGGTCGAGCCGTAGGAGGTGTTGAGGTCGATCTCGCTGCGAACCACCGGCGTCATGAACACTTCGCTGGGTGCGCCGGGAAGGCCGACGACGACGACCCCTCCGCCCTTGCGGACGTGTTCGATGGCCATCTCGATACCGCTTTTGTGACCGGTCGTGTCGAACACGGCGTCGAACCCGATGCCGTCCGTTCGGGCGTCGACGACCGCCTCGAGGTCGTCGTTCTCGATGTCCACCGTGTCGATGCCGAGTGTTTCGACCAGCGGGAGCCGGTACTCGGTGTCTTTGCCGAGTCCGGAGACGAGGACGTCGGCGCCCATCGAGTTCGCGACGGCGGCGACGAGGACGCCGATCGGGCCGGGTCCTTCGACGAGGACGGTGTCACCCGGCGTCACGTTCGACTGGTCGAACACGGCCCGCGTCGCGATGCTGAGGGGTTCGGTGATGCTCGCGTGACCGAGCGGGACGTCCTCGGGGATATAGTGGAGGTCACGTGGTTTGACCGTCGTATATTCGGTGTATGCACCGTCTGTGTGCATCCCCGTGATCTCGAAGTTCTGGCAGACGTTCGGCTGGCCGTTCTTACACTGAAAACACGCACCGCAGTCGTGGATCGGCTCCTCGACGACGTGGTCGCCGACGGCGAAGTCGGTGACGCTGTCGCCGACCTCGACGACCTCGCCGGAGTACTCGTGGCCCATGATCCGCGGGATGGGAATCCACTCGTAGCCGTCTTCGTACGTGTACGCGTGCGCGTCGCTGCCGCACAGCCCCGCCGAGTGGACGCGAACGAGTACTTCGTCGCTGTCGGGAACCGCCTTTTCGCGCTCGCGAATCTCGATAGATCTGGGACCGGTATGGACTATGGCCTTCATATAGGGTTACTTCGCTCTGGTCGAGCTATCAATAAGTGGGTGACTCACCTACATATACCTTTAGGTGCGAGTAGGGGGGTCCGAACGATGACGTTTTCGGCTGGATCAGTGCGGACGATCTCGGCGGCGTTGTTCTCGATGGTGACGTGCGGCCCCGACACGCCGAAGACGAGGCAACCGCTGTCGACACGTCGTAGTCAGTCGTTGGTACTCGAGTACTCGAGCGATCCGATCCACCGCTGTCCGCCGAGGGGGCGTTCGTCCCCGACGGGTGGCTGAATGCCGTCCGCGGATCCCGCTTCGGAACGTCCGTCGGGGGCCGTCTATAGTAACAACTGAAACGATTCACACACCGATTGCACAGCTGTCATGCGATTGGGTGTGCAGTGACGTTCAGCGGCTACGATAGTTACAGACGTCGGCACCGGCCGGCGGAACCGGCTGTTCCCTGCTCGGCGTTCCATCATCGCCGACGATCGGCCACCCGGCGTCGTCCCACCGAATGGGATCGATCATGAGCACGCGGGTATCGATCTCGTCGGTAGCCTCGACGTGGTACACCATCCACCAGTCACCGTCGTCGTCCTGAATCGCAGTGTTGTGGCCGGGTCCGATGAACTCGTCGGTTCCCGTCAGGACCGCGACACCGGCGTGGTGGTCGTTCAGGTCGCGCAGGTCGTCGCCGTTCTGGTTGACGTAGGGGCCGAAGAACGACTCCGAGCGACCGACCTCGACTTCGTAGGTGCTGTTTCGGCCGTCACAGCAGTTGCCCGTCGAGTAGAACAGGTAGTAGTACCCGTTCTCCCTGACGATCATCGCTCCCTCTATCATGTCGCCGGCCATGTGAAACACCGTTCCGGGGACGTAGTCCCTCCCGTCAGGGGTCAGTTCGACGCCGTAAATACCGTACCAGCTTCCCCACACCATGTAGGGCGTGTCGTCGACGACCACCAGTTCGCCGTCGATGGCGTTCGTCATCCCCAGGTCCTCCGCACGGAACACCGGTCCCTGGTCGGTGAACGGTCCCGCAGGATGGTTCGCGGTTGCGAGACCGATTCCCGGGTTGTTCTGGCTTCCCCAGGTCGAGTACGAGTAGTAGAGGTAGTACTCGCCGTTGAAGTAGTTGACCGACGGAGCCCACACGCCCGCGTCCGGATCGTCGCGCCAGTCCGGTTGCATCTCGAACGCCGAGCCGATGTACGTCCAGTCGACCAGGTCGTTCGACCGAGCGATCGGGACCACGTCTTCCGGCGTTTCCGTTCCGTACGCGTAATAGGTGCCGTTGCAGGTTCGAACGACGCTCGTATCACCGAACCCGATCGGGCCGACCGGATTTTGATACGTGTGCTCGTCCGCGAGCGCCAATCCGCTGAGACCGACCGCACCCGTGGCGGTGATCGCACTCGCTCCGATTCCTCTCAGTACGTTCCGACGAGGGGTGTTCGTGCTATCATCAAACATGATGTGTTATAATATACTGGACTAGTGTTAAAATAATTATCTTAGTATGTATTATATACGGCGAACCAATTGTGCTGTCGGCTTCAAACCGGTGCGCGAGCGAACGGCGACCGCGGCCGAACTCACCCGTCGTGCGGCGTCGCGCTTCCGTTCCGAAGACCGCGGGTCCACTCGAGGCGTCCAGGAACGCGTCGAGCGACTCGTCTGCGTCGCTCGCGTCGAAATCGGATCGACATCGTCCGGTCGACGGGATCGAATCCCCGGATACGCGCGCGTCGCCGCTCGGACTGGTAACGCCGATCGATGCACGCTGGCGGCTATCTTCGCTGCGATCGGCAAAAGGTTTACCACGGGTTCTGGTGAAATTCACCGCATGTCTTCGGTATCTGAGACTGAGGAAGTCCATCGACCGACTGACCTCCAAGTCGAGTACGAGACGACCCCGTCAAACGTCGATCCGTCGGAAGCGCCCCGGTTCTCGTGGCGTCTGCAGACCGACCACCGAGGTTCTCGGCAGACGGCGTACCGAATCGTGATCGGTCGCGACGAAAGCGCCGTCGACGCCGGTCGAGGGTCCCTCTGGGACTCCGGCCGCGTCGAGTTGTCGACGTCGACGAACGTCCCGTACGACGGACCCGACCTCGGTTCCGACAAGCGGTATCACTGGTCGGTAAAAGTGTGGACCGATGAGGGGGCAACGGAATGGGCGGAATCGGCTTCGTTCTTCACGGCCCTCCGTCCCGAACGGTGGCGCGGCGAGTGGATCACCCACCAACCGGGCGCGGGGGACACCGACGGCTGGCGAAGTCGGTGGCGGCGCGCGGACGAACGCGTCGAAGAGTGGGTTCAGGTCGACCTCGGTTCCAGCGAGCAGATCACGGCGGTCGACCTCCATCCGGCGTCACCGGTCACGGTGGTCCGAACCCCCGACGACGCGGCAGTCACGTCGTCCTGGTTCGACGACCCGCTCGAGGGCTTCGGTTTTCCGGACGCCTATCGAGTCGAGGTCGCGGACGATCCGGACTTCGAAACCGCGACGACCGTCCTCAAGGTCAACGCGTCCGACGAGGCGGTCGACGACGTACCGGACGGCGTCCCGGAGGAGACGGCGGTCGTTCACGCTCACGACGGTCTCGAGGCCGACGGTCGATACGTGCGGGTCACCGCGATGGAGCCGTTCGCGTTCGAACCGCTCGCCGAGGAGTCGTCTCACGCACAGAGTGCGGCTCGTCGGACCGAACACGTCGACGCCTGGCAGTGTTTCGCACTGGCGGCGCTCGAGGTGCGAAACGGCGACGAGGACCTGGCCCGCGGACGACCGGTCGAGGCCTCATCGTCCGCGGAGACCGATACGTGGGGCCGCGATCACCTCGTGAACGGGCACACCAAATCCGAGATGGCGGCGGCGTCGCCGCTGTTGCGGACGGAATTCTCCGTCGAGGAACCGATCGAGTCGGCCCGCGCCCACCTCGCCGCCGTCGGGTACGGCGAACTCCACACCAACGGCGAACGGGTCGGCGATCACCGACTGAACCCCGCCTGGACGGACTACGAGCAGCGCGTCTGCTACTCGAGTCACGATCTGACCGATCGGATTTCGGTCGGGATGAACGCGATCGGCGTGTGGCTGGGCCGCGGATGGTTCTCGAAGCGGGGCGCTTACTGGGTCCCCGACGGGTCTCCGCGCGCCCGGCTCGTGCTCACCGTGACGTTCGAGGACGGATCGACGCGAACGGTCGCGACCGACGGTGACTGGACGGCAACGGAGGGCCCGATCCGTGAGAACGACATCTACGACGGCGAACTGTTCGACGCCCGACTGTCCGAGGACGGGTGGCGGTCGCCGGGGTTCGACGACGGAGACTGGAATCCCGCGGCCGTCGTCGACGATCCGGGTGGGGTGCTTCGACCGCAGCGCGTCGAGCCGATGCGCGTCGTAGAGACGTTCGACGTGGAGACGGTTCACGAGCATCCGGACGGCCCGATCCTCGACTTCGGACAAAACCTGACCGGCTGGCTCGACCTCGAGATCCGAGACCCGGACGACGGCGACGAGATCGTCCTCGGACACGCCGAACGGCTCACCGAAGATGGGGACCTCTCCACGACCGATCTCCGAACCGCGGACGCGACGGACGTCTATATCGCCGCCGGGGACGACGTCGAGCGGTACGAACCACGGTTCACCTATCACGGCTTTCGATACGCGCAGGTCACGGGGTATCCAGGCGAGTTCGATCCGGATCTCGTGACGGCGAAGGCCGTCCACACGGCGATGGACCGACGGGGGACGTTTTCGTGCTCCAACCAGGATCTCGATCAGGTCCAACACAACGCCGTCTGGGGACTTCGCGGGAACACGCACTCCGTTCCCGAGGATTGCCCGCAGCGCGACGAACGGTTCGGGTGGACGGGCGACGCCCACATCTCGACCCGGTCGCTCCTGTTCAACTTCGACGCGGCACGGTTCGACGAAAAGTGGGCCCGCGATCACGACGACGCCGCCTCGGAGATGGGGTACGTTCCCGACGTCATCCCGAACAAGGTGAGCGAGGACCCCGCTGATCCGACGTGGTCGATCACGCGGGTGATGATCCCCTGGTACCTCTACCGACACGAGGGGAACGAACGCATCCTTCGGGAACAGTACGAGGGGATGCGCGACTACGTCGACTACTGGTACTCCGTCACCGAGAACGGGATCCTCACCGGTGACTATGGCAAGTACGGCGACTGGCTCGCCTTCGAGAACGTGGACGATCGGCGCGGTCTCCCCCACGACCTGTACAACACGGCGTTCCTCTATCAGGTCACGGATACGTTCGCGAAGATCGCCGACGCCCTGGAGAACGACGCGGACGCGGAGGCGTATCGCGACCGCGCCGACCGGATCGCGGAGGCGTTCAACGACCGGTTCTTCGACCCTGACCAAGGCGTGTACGGGCCCGGAACCCAGTCGTCGTACGCGGTCCCGCTCTTTCTCGACTTGGTCCCCGACGCCGAAGTCGAGTCGGTGGTCGACAATCTCGTCGAGAAAGTCGACGCCGACGGCCGCACACTCAAAACGGGATTCCTCGGGACCAGACCGCTCCTCCACTCGCTCGCCGCGCACGGCCACGCCGACGTCGCCTACGACGTCGTCAGCCAACCCGAACGACCCGGGTGGGTGTACATGGCCCGCAACGGGGCGACGACGATGTGGGAGCGCTGGGACAGCGACGACCGCATCGGAGACGGTATGAACTCGTTCAACCACTCGCCGTTCACTCACGTCTCGGAGTTCTTCTACGAGGTACTCGCGGGGATCCGAATCGGCGACCGTTCCGTGACCGACCACGTGACCATCGCGCCGGCGCTCGTCGACGATCTCGAGTGGGTCTCGGCTGCTCTCGAGACGCGAAACGGCGATCTCGCGGTGGAGTGTCGGCGCGACGAAGACGCCGCGACGTACGAGCTGTCCGTGACCGTTCCCTGGAACACGGACGCGACCGTCCACTTACCGGACGCCGCCACGAGTGACGTGACGGAGTCCGGGACGCCGCTGTCGACCGACACGGCGGGGGTTCGATCCGTCCGCAAAGACGGTGATACCGTCGTCGTCGAATTCGGCTCCGGCGCGTACGAGTTCTCGGTGGCGTAGGAACGTTCCGGCGTTCGTGCGTCGATCCCGCTTCACGGTGGCGGCTCCTCTTCTGAACGAACGATCAATACCTGAACGACAATACGAGTTTTTATTATGGAGTGTGTTGGCTGTGGAAACGCGGAATGAGTATAATTAACACGATACGGCTTCGTCCACTCCAGGGCATCGGCGGACAGACGCTCGTACTTACCGAATGGATGGCCATCTGCGTCTTCATGCTCGGTCTGATCGTATTCGGCGCCTACATGCGCCAGAATACCGCAGACTCGGCGAGTACGTTCCTCGCGGACCGGTCGCTGCCGCCGTCGGTTCAGGCGTTTTCGACCGTCGCGACCAATCTGAACGCGAACGACTTCCTGGGTCTCGCCGGGTTCGCGTACGCGTACGGGATCATCGTCCTGCTGGGCCCCATCACGAACGCGATCGCCATCGTGCTGGCGACGATCGCGATAATTCCGTTCATCAGACAGATACAGGCGTTCTCGCTTGGCGAATGGCTCACCCGACGGTTCTCGAGACCGGTCGGCGACGCGTACGACTTCATCTGGACGTTCGTCTGGATGTTCGTCAACATGGGCCTGTACATCTACGCCGGGTCGCTCGTCTTGAACACACTACTGGGCTGGAACCTCTGGCTGTCGATGGGCGTGATCATCGTCGTCGGAACGGCCTACACGATTCTCGGCGGGTTCGGCGCCGTCGCCGGGTCGGACACCATACAGTTCGTCCTCATGTTCGTCCCGCTGGTCCTCCTGCTTCCGGTCACGCTGTACATGGTGGGCGGGATCTCCGGGCTGATCGAGGGCCTGGAAGCCCACCAGGCGTCCATGACGCCCTCGGATCACCCGCTGGCCGCCGAGTTCCCAGTCGACGGTCCGATCGCCGTCTTCCTGCTGTACTTCGGGTTCCTCGCGTCCGCGATCTCCTACTGGAGCGCCGAATCGCAGATCCTCCAGCGGCCGCTGTCGGCCGAGGACGCGGAGTCCGCGCAGATCGGGTACCTGTACACGAGCATCTGGTACGCCATCCTCGTCCCGCTGTTCATCCTCCTTCCGGGTCTCGCCGCCGCCGTTCTGTACCCGAACCTCGACGTCGCCGACCACGCGATGCCGATGCTGATCAACGACGTCATGCCGCCCGGACTGTACGGCGTCGTCGTGGTCGGACTGATCGCCGGCGTCCTCTCGAGCGTCGACTCGCAGCTCAACAATTTCCAGACGCTCTTTACGGAGCGGATCTACCGCCGGTACGTGGCGCCGGACCGGAGCCCGGCACACTACGTGCGGATCGGCCGTATCGCGGGCGTCGTGTTCATGGTCGCCTGCATCGGCGTTGCGTACATGTTTTCGCTGGAAGATTCCATGTACCTCGTCGCGCAATCGGTCCTCGCGACGATCATGCCGACGTTCGCCGCCGTGGCCATCGTCGGCGGGCTCTGGGATCGGTCGACGAGCACGGGCGCGATACTCGGCATCGCGATCGGTTTAGCCGTCAGCGTGTACATGGGATTCGAACTCGGCCACGAGGCGCTGTACTCCCGATCGCTCTACTCCCTGTTGCTCGTGACGGGAGTCGTCGTGGTCGGGAGCCTCCTCACCGCGCCGAAAGACCACGAGACGCCGACGAACTTCGTCCAGTCGGCGCTCGACGACGACTCCGCCACCCTCAGTCCGCGCGTAAAACGAATCGCGGCCGTCTCCGTCTCGGTCGGAATCGCCTTGCTCATCGTCGCGATCCTCCTCTTCCAGGTGTGAACCCATGACAGACCGATCCATCACGCAGACCCAGGACGAACCGATAGACGACTCGCGGACTCGAGCGCAATCCGACGCCGACGGGTACGATCTTCCGATCGATCTGTACGCCGGCACGATCATCGCGATCATGGGTCTGCTCGTTCTCATTACGCCGCTGGTCGCCGAGATGCCGTCGGACGCGCCGTGGAACCCCATGGCCATGAATCTCATCAGTGGTGCGATATACGTGGTCGTCGCACTCGCACTGCTCGTCCGCGCAGATATCTTCTAATCGGTCGCCCCGACTCGAAGATTCTCGGTCGGTGCAGCCGATAATCCAGCCGATATCGCAAACACTTATATGGCTGTTTCTCACATCTCGACACGAATCTATCGGGATTGACTACTATGGAAATCACAGACGTCACTGCAACCAAGATCAGCAACGAGTCGTGGGGCGAGTTTATCGAGTTCCCCCTCGTCACGATCATGTCGAAGTACGAGGAGTACCGGAACGTTGACGGCGAGAACCCCCAGGCACGCCGTAAGTGGATGGGTCCCGTGGGCGACGTTGTCGTCGAGGTCGAGACGGACGCCGGGATCACCGGCGTCGGCGTCGGTAACTGGGGAACCGGCGCCATCGCCACCGTCGTCGAGGAGACGCTCTCGAAGATCGTGATGGGCGAAGATCCCACCCAGCGCGAGAAACTCTGGGAGCAGATGTACCGCGCGACGCTCCCCTTCGGTCGGAAAGGTGTCGCCGTCATGGCGATCAGCGCGGTCGATCAAGCACTGTGGGACATCGCGGGCAAGGAAGCCGATAAACCGGTCTACGAGCTGCTCGGCGGCCCCACGAAAGACGAGATCCCCGCCTACGCGTCGAACCTCCACCCCGTTGACATGGAGACGCTCGAACGCGAGGCCATCCAGTACGCGGAGGAGGGCTTCGACGCCGTGAAACTGCGCTTCCTTCACGGGCCGGAGGCCGGCCGCTCGGGGATGAAGGAGAACGAGGAGGTCGTCAAGACGGTCCGCGACGCCGTCGGCGACGAGCTCGAGATCGCGGCCGACGCCTACATGGGCTGGTCGGTCCGCTACGCGAAGAAGATGCTCGATCGCCTCGAGCCGTACGACATGGCGTGGGTCGAAGAGCCGGTCATCGCCGACGACATCGACGGCTACGCCGAGGTTCGCGAAGCCGCGCCGATGCCGATCTCCGGGGGCGAGCACGAGTTCACCCGTTGGGGTCACGAGGACCTCCTCGAAGCGGAGGCCGTCGACATCCTCCAGCCCGACGTCGGCCGGGTTGGGGGCATCACGGAACTGATGAAGGTCGCCGACATGGCCCAAGTCCACGACGTGCCCGTGATCCCGCACGCCGGCACGAATCCGACGCTGCACGCCATCGCGGCGCACACGAACATGCCCATGGCGGAGTACTTTCCGACTCCGGAATGGTTCCAAGAACAGCAAGAAGAGAAGGAGTCGACCTACGCTGACGCGATCTTCGAGAACCCACCTTCGCCCGAGAGCGGGTCGATTCCGCTCCCGGACGAACCCGGCGTCAGTACCCAGCTGAATCACGATGCGCTGGAACACTTCGCCGTCGAGTAACATGACCGACGTCACATTCGAGTACAACGTGCCGGTGTTCGCGGGCGCGCCGGAGTCGGGAACCGACCCCGTCCACCGCGACACCCCGTGTTACGAGCGACTCGACTGGGAGACGACGAAGGAGGGCGTCCTGAAAGCCGAGGCACTCGGCTTCGATGCCGCGTGGGCACCGGACCACCTCATGCTCGGTCGCGACAGAGCCGAGTACGAGTGCTGGACGCTACTGTCCGCGCTGGCTGGCCTCACCGAGGACATCAACCTCGGCTCGCTCGTCCTCTGTAACGACTACCGCAACCCCGCGCTGGTCGCCAAGATGGCCGCGACGCTCGACATCGTCTCCGACGGCCGCCTCGAACTCGGTCTCGGTGCCGGCTGGCACGAACCCGAGTACGAGGCCTACGGCTGGGAGTACCGCGACGGCTTCGAGCGGTTGATGCGCCTGGACGAGAGCATCCGCCTGATGAAAGCCATGTGGGCCACCGAATCCGGCGAGGCGGCCTCCTTCGCGGGCGATCGCTACGAGATCGATGGCGCCTACTGCGATCCCGGACCGGTCCAGGATCCACACCCGCCGATCCTCGTCGGCGGCCAGGGCGAGGAGGTGACGCTGAAACTCGTCGCAAAGCACGCCGATATCTGGAACACGGACGTGTTCAACGGGACCCCGGAGACCCTCGAGCACAAGATCGGCGTCATCGAAGACCACTGCGAGACGGTCGGCCGCGACTCCGACGAGATCGAGTATTCCTGGGACGGCCACGTCATCTGTACGCGCGATCCCGAGAAGTACGAGCGACTGCTCGATCTGATGATCCCGATCCAGTTCGAGGAGGAGTACGTCGATCAGGCCGACATCACGACCGAGGAGATCGCCAGCGAGTACTTCATTATGGGTACGCCCGAGGAGTGTGCCGACGCGATCCAGCGACGGATCGACGCCGGCGTCACGAAGTTCCAGTGTTGGTTCGTCGACTTCCCCGACACCGGCGGGATGGAACTGTTCGCCGACGAAGTGATGCCGCAGTTCCGGTAGCGTTCCGTTCCCGCCGTAGCCGCATTTTTGGGTTCGGTCCCGTCTTCGAACGCTCCAACCGCATGCAGGACGATTCGGCTTCGTGCAAGGCGAGTTCCTCGCGCGTGGCGGACGGACACTGCGTAATAGCTATGGGTACGTCGCTCGAGGGGAAGAACGCATGGCTCGAATCGCGTTCCACCTGCAGATAGCCGACGGAAAGCGCGACGAATACCGTGATGCTCACGAGAGCGTCCCCGACTGGCTCGAGGACGCCTACCTCGACTCCGACGCCGGACTCGAGACCTACAGCGTCTTCGAGCAGGACGGCCACGTCTTCGGCTTTCTAGAACTCGAGAATCCGGAGGCGATCAAGGAGGTCATGGAGACGAGCGACGCGCAGGCTCGCTGGGCCGAACAGATGGACGGCATCATCGTCGACGACGATTCCGATCAGTGGATGGACGAAGTCTACCGAATGATCTGATGCGTACGGACTGATCCGGGTCGATGGTCAGCGTCGACGGACCGTGGTTCAAACGCTCTACCGATCGCGATATCATAAAAAATTTCAAACAGTTATTTTGCGATTCACTCTGTCCTCGTGGTACAGTGACACGCAGTGTATCCGGACAGACCGGACGAACGTGGGCGAGCGTGCGAGGTGTCGTAGAACGCTGTGCTCGGATTTCTCGAACAGGATATCCGAACAGGGCTTCCAGGTGTTTACGCTTGTACGGCCGTAAACGATTATTCGTTCCCGTCTCGGTTGTATCGGTCATACCGGACAGTACGGGTTCCGTCGATCGTGCATAGCGTACCCTCGCGTGGAGCAGTGAGGGGATCAATGCGACTCGAGACGAAAAAGGGAGGGTTGTCGGCTCGTTCGTCCGCCGGTGGAAGAACGTCCGGGGGTAATGTCCGAGGGTAGCGTTATACGGCTGTGAAGCGTCGTTACGGGGATCCTTTGACGCCGTAACGATCGCGCTTCTCCGCAACGTCGGCCGAGACGGCTCCACCGCTGCACCCGACTTCGCAGCCGACTTTTCCCTCGTACTCGAGCGATACTGGCTGCGACCAGCTTTGTGCCGTCCATTCAGCGAACCGCGATGAGAACCCCCTCGTTGGTCGTTACTGCGAGGTTTGCGGCGAGGCCACGGTCGTCCGCCGCTGTCTCTGCAGCGGCTACTGCTTTTGCGTCGTTTCGTGGGCCCGTCCGTTCCGTTTTCACGGAGTATACCGCCTCGGCCCGGTTATAGATCTGCGTTGGAATAGCGGACCTTCGGGACGGTACGAATCGGTGGATTCATATCTCCAGATACACATTCGCGGCTGCGATCCCTTCGGTTCCGTCGGACAAAAAGCCCTCTGTAACCGGTGTCTCGAGCGAAGAATCCCGCTCGTGTAGCGACTCTATCCGGCCTCACCGAATCCCAGGATGACACACAGTACGCTACGCTGATAGTTTTGTGATAGAACGTGAAATCGAATCTCGGATTTCTAAACGCCGACTCGGAACGAGGACGAACGGCGGACGACCGGACTATCCCCCGCAGTCCGTCGATTCTACGGAGTTTACAATTACAAGCATACCTCTGTAAAGATTCTCGGTATCCAAATGCTTTTTATAGAGCGGCGACTATGGTGAATTAGTGACCGATCGTACTCATTCAGCCGAACCAGGGAGCCATTGTGGCTGCAAGCTCGGACGGGTCGCTGACAAGTATGCGTTTACGGGTCTCGATGAGGATCTGATCGCATACTGGACCGGCGACGCGGACGAACAGTATAGCACACGCAAACTCGCGACGCACGTAAACCAGCGCATCCTCGAGTCGGCACTCGAGGATGCGGGACTGCCGCCGAAGGAGGGGGAAGTCGAAAACACCTACCGGCTGTTGACCGACGACGTCAGCAGCGGGACGCAGGTTCAGACCCGCAACGAACTCGAACGCGACGGCGTCCCCATCGAACAGATCGAATCGGACTTCGTCTCCCACCAGACGGTCTACAATCACCTGACGGATTGTCTCGACACCTCGCTCGAGACGCCGAGCGACGACGAACGACTCGAGCGAAGCACGGAGAAACTCGGCGCGCTCCAGAACCGAACCGAAGCGGTCACGGCGGATACGGTCGCCCAACTGGAACGCAACGAGATCATCGACATCGGGGAGTTCAACGTTGCAGTCACCGTCACGGTGACTTGCGAGGACTGCTTCGAGGAATACACCGTCAGAGACCTGCTCGACGAGCGCTCCTGTAACTGTCAGGAGCTGGGTGCGGGCGATAACTGATAGGTATTTATAGTATGCGGCGCTAATCCAACGCAGTCTCGCCACCGAGACTGCACACCACGCAGGGGAAGTGGCAATACCTATGTATGTGGGCGGACAACGGCATCACATGGAAACTGGATTAGACACGAAAAAACGGAACGTTCCGGGAGAGGCGACGCTCTCCGTAAACAATATCGGTGGTATCGATGATGCCGAAGTCTCCTTTCAACAGGGCGTGACAGTGCTTTCCGGTCGAAATGCGACCAATCGGACCTCACTGCTGCAGGCGATTATGGCCGCGCTCGGAAGCGATCAAGTGAGTCTCAAAGCCGACGCGAACGAGGGAAGTGCGGTACTCGAATTTGGCGACAACACCTACCGCCGGCACCTCGAGCGCCGAAACGGAACGATAGCCACCGACGGCGACCCCTACCTCGAGGACCCGGAACTCGCCGATCTGTTCGCGTTCTTACTCGAGTCCAACGAAGCGCGACAGGCCGTCGCTCGCGGCGACGACCTCCGCGAACTGATCATGCGTCCGGTCGACATCGACGCGATCAAAAGCGAGATCGAACAGTATGAACAGCGAAAGCGTCAACTCGACGAGCAACTCGACGAACTCGACGATCTCGAACAGCGCCTGCCCGATCTCGAGGCGAAACGGACGCGCGTGTCCGAAGAAATCGAGACGCTCTCCGACGAACTCGAGGAGGCCCAGGCCGAACTCGAGGAGACGAACGTCGACGTCGAGGAGCGTCGGGAGGAAGAATCCGAACTCGAGACGAAACTCGAGGAACTGCGCGGGACGCGATCGGATCTCGAGCGGACCCGCGACCGGATCGAAACCGAGCGCGAGAGTATCGAGGCGCTCGAGGAGGAACAGGACGAGGTTCGCACACAGCTCGAATCGCTCTCGACGGGCGACGAGACGGAGATCAGCCGGCTCGAGGCGGAGATCGAGACGCTGCAGGACGAAAAGGCGACGCTCTCCGAAGCGATCTCGCAACTTCAGAGCACCATCCAGTTCAACGAGCAACTCCTCGAGGAGCCGGATTCGTTCCTCGAAAACGCAGAACAGGACGACGACGAACCCGTCACGGAGCAGTTGCTCGAGGACTCCGAGACCGTCACTTGCTGGACCTGTGGGTCGTCGGTCGCCCGAGACCAGATCGAAACGACGATCGAGCAGCTTCGAACCGCACGACAGGAGCGACTCGAAGAGCGCTCCGAGATCAGTTCCGAACTCAACGACCGACGAGAGACGCTCTCGAGCATCAACGAAAACCGAACCGAGCACCGCCAGACCCAGCGGCGCCTCGAGTCGATCGACGACGAGATCGAGCGCCGAAACGACCGCATCGAGGAGTTGACCGAGGAGCGCGAGGCGCTCACCGACGAGATCGATGCCCTCGAAGTCGAGATCAACGATCTCGAGACGGAAGACTACAGCGGCGTCCTCGACCAGCACAAGGAGGTCAACCAACTCGAGTTCAAACTCGAGCGCAAAGAGCGCAAGCGCGACGAGATCACGGACCAGATCGCCTCGATCGAGGACCGACTCGGCGAGCGCGAGGATCTCAAAGCCCGTCGTGAGGACACCACCGACGAACTGACGAACCTCCGGACGCGGATCGACCAGATCGAGGCCGACGCGGTCGAAGCGTTCAACGAACACATGGAGAACCTCCTCGAGACGCTGGAGTACGGCAACCTCGATCGGGTCTGGATCGATCGGAGCAGTCGGGAAGTTCGTGAAGGTCGCCGAAAGGTCTCGCGATCGTCGTTCGACCTCAAGATCGTCCGCAGCACCGATGACGGTGCGGCCTACGAGGATACGATCAACCACCTGAGCGAGAGCGAACGGGAGGTAATCGGACTCGTGTTCGCGCTGGCGGGGTATCTCGTCCACGACGTCTACGAGACGGTGCCGTTCATGCTCCTCGACTCGCTCGAGGCGATCGACTCCGAACGGATCGCGACGCTCATCGAGTACTTCGAGTCCTACGCGCCGTACCTCGTCGTAGCGTTGCTTGACGAGGACGCACAGGCGGTCGAAGTGGAGCACAGTACGGTCTCGAACATCTGATCGAAGCGGCGGTATCGCTCCGAAACCGACTTCTCGCATGCGGTTTTATCACTATCCGGTCGAAAACGGCTGCATTCGGAGGCAGCGCCCAGCGGGACGGTCTCGAATACCGACCTCGCGTCGTTTGTCGTAGCTACTGGAAGTCATTGTACGTTTCAGTCGTTGCCACCGCACGGAGACCGCCACTTCCGCCTGAACGTACGTCAGCCTGCGACGGATATGGAACCCCATTTCTCTCGGTACTCCTCGATACCCGTAGCCGAGTTGTGAATGTATCAAATTACTTTTCCTATTGGGGACGTACTAGATAAGTGAATATTACGGTACAAGAAGTCAAATGACTAAGCTGCGCTACGCGAAGGACGATGGGACTTTCGAGCAGAATTCGTCTCTTCTTTTCTTCGAATTTGATCGGGCAACAACACGATTCCGTCGTATACTGCGCTCAAAGCGGATAAGATGCGTTCTACTCACGCTACAATCTCTAATCCGATCCGAGGGAAATTAACAATATTAGTTACAACACTGTATTCCGAGTGGTTAGCTCTCATCCAAACTTTTCGGTCCGAGATTCACTCGGATGCTCGCTCGAGGAAGCGTCGCTAGAGTCCAGCGGTCCAGTCGGATCGCAAGAGCGTCACAATCACGTTTACGAATCGGCGTACATTTAAGTACGGACCCGGCTATACTGGGTGACGTACCAACTGATGGCGTCTCCTTCACCACCGCTCGAGGGCACCTGCAAACTCCTTCCCGAACCGGTTCCCAGCGACGAGCTATTCGAGTGCCTCGCGGCGGAGTACGCCGCACTCGCCGACGACTACGGTGCACGGAACGTCCTCGTCCTGAAGCGCCATCCCGCGGGCCTCGAGTCCCTTTCCGAGGCCCTCACCGACGCCGAAGCGACGACCGAGTCGCCGCGATCGCCGCGCGTCGAATCGCTTCCGGAACACGCCTCGAAAGTTCTCGAGGAGTTCGATCCGACGCTCGACCGACTCGAGTACGAAGAGCGGATCGAACTCATCTCGCTGGTGATCGACGGGGCCAGTCGAGACGTTCCGAGCTACCTCGAGCGGGCGGCGAATCACGAGAGTTTCGCCCGTGACGTCGGGCAATTGCTCCTCGAGGCGACGCGCCAACGACTCCGCCTCGCCGATATCGAGGCCACGAAGCCACACGAATGTCTGGCCTTCCTGTACGCGATGAACGACCGCTTCCACGCCGAACTCGAGGATCGAGGCTACGTCGAGCGGGCCGACGTGATTCCGCGGACCGTCGATCTGCTCGAGTCGAATACGGACGGGCTACGGGACAGAGTCGGCGACTCGATCAACGCGGTCCTCGCCGTCGAGTTCGAGGAGTACCGTCGACTCGATCGGCGGTATCTCGCGGCGCTCACCGCCGAGGCCGACCTCGTCTGTCTGGGCGAACGCCACGCCAGCGTCGAACGCACTCGGATCGAACCGGGCCGAATCGAAGCCCTCGTCGGAAACGGCCTCGAGATCGAGGTCGTCGAGTCTCCCCGCGCGGTGGGCGGTGAACGCGACTCGCAGACGCCACCGCACCGATCGATCACGCGGTTTTTAGCGACCGGAGAGACGCCCGGATCGCGCACAACACCGGGACAGCGAACGCACAGTGATGACGACCAGCGAGCGCGGGGCGATGACGACGGATCCGCGCCGGTAGTCCACGGGCGAGCGCGCCGAATCCGGAGTCGAACCGCCCGCGAACAGGTGAAAACGGTCGCGACCGAAATTCAGGCGCTTCGGGACCGTCACGACTGGAGTTACGACGGGTTCGCCGTCGCCGTGCCGCGGATCGAGCGGGTCCCCGAGGTCAGAACCCAACTCCGCAACGCCGGGATTCCGACGGCGACGATCGGCACCCACTCGCTCGCCGAGGACCCCGCGGTAAACGAACTCTACGCGTTCGTGACGCTACAGTGCGAACGGGAGCGGGACGGCGAGGGAATCGGCCCTCTCGACCCGACCGATCCCACTCGAGACGCGACCGATCCTCGCGACGTCTCGATCGATCGGCTGCACGCTCGCGTCGACGACTTCTCGGCTGAACTGCTCGAGTCGTGTACCGACTCGAGCGTCTCCCGGTCGCTCGAGCGGTGGATCGGTCGGACGGATCTGAAGGGACGGATCGCCCGTCAGGAGGACTGGGTCGACGCCCGAGAGCAGTACGCCGGCATCCGACGGGTGCTCGAGATCGCCCGATTCGTTGAGGAGACGGACCTCGTCGGGCCGGACTGGCGGGGGCTGCGCCGGATGCTCCGGCGGACGATCCAGTACGACGCCGCCTACGTTCACGCCGTCGAGACCCAGCCGCCGACCGGAGGCGTCACGGTCTGTGCCGTCGGGGATCTCAAGTACGAGTCGCGGGACGCCGTCTTCTTGCTCGACCTGACCGACGACACCTACCCCGGCGAGCAGTTCCTCACCCAGCTGTTCCCAACGGCGTGGCTCCGCGACATGCCGACCTACCCGGCGGTCACCGATCCATCAGCGGCGGATATCACGGAGACGTTCGCCACCACCGAGGCCGCCGAGATCGGCGATCCCTTCGAGACCTATCACGCCGACCGATCTCGGCGACAACTCGCCCTCGGTGCTCGCGCCGCGCGAACCCACCTCTACTGTTGTTCCTACGAGCGGGGCTCCGGGGGTCTCCGTCGGACCTACGACGAGTCTCGCTACCTGCAACTGGCCGACTCGAGACCCGAACTCGCGCTCGTCGACGTCGAAACCGAGACGACGGCGGCGATTCACGGCGAGACGAACGCGCTCGAGGCGCTGCTCGCCCAGCCTCACGGCGAACTCGAGCGGATCCTCAGGGAGGCGAGTACGGGCGGCGAGGCCGATCTCGGAGCCACGGAGGAGCTGTTCGAGGAGATCGCCGTCGTCCTCGAGGCGGGCGACGTGAACGACGAACTCGCCGAAGCGGTGCGTTCGCAGTTCGAGTTCGCGGCCGGAGAGGTGATTCGCGATGACTGAGGGGCGCGCCGAGTCGATCGCCACCGGCCTCTCCGCGGCGGGCCTGGCGACCTACCTCACCTGTCCGCGCCGGTACGAGTTCGCCCGCGTCCACGGCCTCGAGGGCGACGGCGACGAGACAGCGATAGACGACCGCGTCGCGCTCTTGCGAACGGCGATCTGTGATGCGTTGCGACGCGGTAACACCGACGAGGCGAGCCTCGTGGACGCCGCACGTGAGCGACTCGAGGCGCTCTGGGCCGATCACGACGAGCGGTTCCACTCGCTGGCCCAGCGACGCCACGAACGGCGAGTGCTCGAGGCGACGCTCGAGGCCTACGCCGAGCGCGTCGGGGTCGACCACGCGGCCGGGATCGATCGACTGGCGGCGGACGCCACCGACGGGGGGTTGGTCGGGCCGGGCCTTCCGCTCTCGAGTGCGGTTTCGGTGCCCGGCGAAGACGCCACCGTCACGATCGACGCCAGCGTCGACTACGTTTACGCCGACGGCTCGTCGGTCGTCGGCGTTCGGTTCGTCCCGACGCTCGCACCGCTCGGCCTCCTGCGCTACCGATCGGACTGGGAGGGAGCCGTCGCCGAGGAGTTCACCGATCACTTCGACCCCGACGCGGAGACGTTCGAACCGGCGTTCGTCGGCACGCTCTTCGAGACCGCCGTGGTGATCGACGGCCTTCGGAATCGCTGTGACCGACTCGGACTCGAGGGGCGAACCTGCCGGTACGTCCAGATTCCGCTCGCCGACCGCTCGGGCACGTCGGTCAACTGGGTTCGCGAGACGGTCGAGGCGAGCCTCGAGACCGTGGATCTAACCGAACCGTATCTCGACCACCACACCTACGGGATGACGCACGAACACCGGAATCGGACCGTCGACGACCGACTCGCAGCCGTCGTCTCTCGCCTCTCCGAGCGGGCGTTCGATCCGACCGACCGCTGGGACGACATTTCGAACACCGTCTGCCCCACCTGCGAGTATACGGTCTGCTGTCAGGATCACCTCGCTCAGGAGGTGCGCTTCGATGGGTGACGATGGCGGCGAGGGGTCTCTCGAGGAAAATCGTCTCGAACCGACGGACAGCCAGCGGGCCGTCATCGACAGTCGGGTGGCCTGTACCTCCGTCAACGCCGGGGCCGGAACCGGCAAGACGACGACGATGCTCATGCGGATCGAGCGCGCGATCGAACGGGGCGACGTCGACCCCGAGGACGTGTTGGTGTTGACGTTCGCGAACGAGGCCGCCGGGAGCATCCGTGAGGCGGTCGCCGAACGCCTCGATCCCGGGGCGGCGGCGGCGATTGACGTCTACACCTACCACTCCTTCTGTTACCGATTGGTTCAGGAGTACGCCTACTACCTGGGCTACTCGCCCGAGTTCGACGTGATTACCGAACAAAAACGACGCCGAATCGTGGGTCGGCTGCTCGCCGAGAACGACTACGACTTCGCGGCCGCGTCGGTTCGGGGCGACGGCTCGCCGGAAGCCGTCACCAGCGCCGTCGATCGGTTCATTCAGGCGATGAGTCAGGAGGATATCGCGCCCGACCAGCTCCAGAACCAGCTGCCGGCGGTACGCTCTCTCGAGCTCTGCAACGAGTTCGTCCTCTGGCTCGAGCGAACGGCCGGCGACGAGCTTTCCTTCGACAACGAGGCGCTGCGATACTTCAACGCGGACGAACACCTCGAGGCGAGCCGAGAGTCGCTGGTCGCCTACGGCAAACTCCTCGAGTACTGTCGGGAACAGATCGCGGAAGCTCCGGCCGCGTTTCGCGAGGACGACGTCGTTCGCGACGTCGACCGCTATCTCCGGGTGCTTCAGGAGTGCGTGACGAACACGATCGAGGCGCTGTCGCTCGAGGAGCCGACCACGAAGCAGCTGCCGCGAGCGCTCTTTGGCAACGAGATCTGGCGCACGGCGACGGAGCGGATCGAACAGAGCCCGTTCGGTCGCCTGAAACACTACGTCGAGTTCCTGCGACTCGCCCGCCACTACACCGCGGTCTACGCCGACTACCACGACACGCTCGAGGCCGAGCGAACGCTGGATTTCGACGAACTGGTGCGGACGGCGACCGGCTTGCTGTCGGACGAATCGATCGCCGACGAGATCACGGGCCAGTGGACGCAGGTCTACTGCGACGAGTTCCAGGACACCGACGAGACGCAGTTCGCGCTCATCACCGAACTCACGGACGGCCCCGACCGGCCCGACCTGCTCGCCATCGGCGACAAGGATCAGGCGATCTACGGCTGGCGGGGGACCGACAGGGAGGGACTCGACAGGCTCGCGGCGGCGTACAACGACCACGAGGCGATCGAACTCGAACTCAACTTCCGCTCGCGCCAGGAAATCCTGGACCTGACGAACCACTGCGAGTACGGCTCGCAGTCCTCGAAGACGCTCCGCGAGGTCGGCCGGACGCCGGGGGAGTACGGGATGGATGATGGCGCTGGTTCCGAGGGCGACGCTTCGGACGGCGAGCCAGCGCAGCCGCCCGATCGCGTCGTCAAAGTCGAGAGCGACGAGGTCGGCTGGTCGACGGCCGAGCAGGTCGCGACGACCGTCTCGCGGCTGTTGAACGGCGAAGCCGAGAACGTCCCCCAGCGCGGCCTCGAGGACATCGCGGTTATCGTCCGGACGAATCGCCACGCGCAGGCGGTCGCCGACGAACTGCGAGAGCTCCGGATCCCCTACGAGATTTCGGGGTCGCCACGCGGCGATATCTCGCCGGGGATGCAGACCGTTCTGTCGTATCTTCGCGTACTCGTCGACTCGGATGCCGACGCCCACCTCCGGCGCGTGCTGCTCTATCGGTACCGCCTTTCCGAGCCCACCCTCGCGACGCTCCAGCAACGAGACGGATCGCTGTACGACGCGGTGATGACCGTCGACGCGGCACCGCTCGAGGACCCGGATCGAGTCGAACGGGCGCGCGACCACCTCGCGGAACTGGAGACGCTTCGAGACGTCTACCCGCTGTCGGGATTCTTCCGCCGGTTCCGCGAGGTGACGCGCCTCGAGTGGTTCCTCACGAGCGAGGAGCGAGCGGAACTCGAGTCGCTCGAGCGCTTCGTCGACGCCTACACCGGCGATTCGGTGATCCAGACGCTGACGCCGGCGTTCGTCGACGCGCTCGAGGGGACGCTCCGGGGCGGCGGCAGCGACCGCACTCGCGGCACGCAGTCGTCGGACTCGATCGACGTGATGACGGTTCATCAGGCCAAAGGCCTCGAGTTCGACACCGTGCTCGTTCCGTACCTCTCCGACGAGGAGTGGTGCGTCGAGAACGACTACGCCGAACGCGCCCAGTACCGGCTTCTCGCGGCGGCGCTCGACGACGAGATCGACTCGCCGCTGCTCGCGGACCTCGCGACCGAGACGGTCGGCGAGGAGTGGCGCGTGCTTCACGTCGCGCTCACTCGCGCCGAGAACCACCTGTTCGTCTTCGGTTCCGAGTACGACTACGACGGCGAGGAGGGCGAACTCGCCGCGTCGACCGCCGAAGCGTGTCTCGCGAGCGAGATCGAGTGGTCGGTGGTCGGTCAGCGGATGAACCTCTGGTCGTCGCTGCGATCGAGTTTCGAGCAGGTGCGGGAGACCTATCCCGAAACCGTCGTCGACCGAACCGAGGCGATCGCGCTCTCGGCCGGCCTCAGCCCGGGGACGATCACCTACTACGCCGGGTACGACGACCGCCCGATCGAACCGCTCGAGACGCGCGAGGCGATCCGCACGGTTCACCGACTCGGTCGACTGCTGCGCAACGGGACGCTGTTGCCCGCCGCCGACGCGGCGAGTCACGGCCCCCGTGGACGGGAACGCGAGCGCGAGAACGGATCAACGGGGACGACCCGGCGGGTACCGAGTGGCCGTCGGCCGTCCGCGCTAACGACCGACACCGTCCGCTTCCCCGTCGAGACGCTCTCGGACGCGACCGAGTTGCCCGCCGCGATGCGCCACAGCTACTCGGCGATGGAGACCCACGACACCTGTGCGCGAAAGCACTACCTCGACCATGTCGTCCGGGCGATCGACGATCCGGCGGCGGTCGGCGAGTTCCGCTCGGAGACCTCGAGCCAATCCGGTTCCCGGCTCGTCGGGACCGTCTTTCACGATATCGCCGAGGAGGCGTTCTACCGCGAGTACCGAACCCGCGAGGAGTGGCGCGAGGCCGCCCTCAGACAGCTGACCGCGCGGGACCTGCTCGAGCACCGCCAGGCCGTCCTCGCGTGCATCGATCGCTTTTTCGAGGCGAGCGCCCCCGGCTTCGACGAGGCGGTCGCCGACTGGAGCCCCCTCGCCGCGGAACTGCCCTTCGCGCTCGAGGAGGTCACCGGCGTGAGCGGCGAGGTCGTCGGCTACGTGGATTCGGTTCGGAGAACGCCCGACGGCGACCTCGTCGTTCTCGATTACAAGGCGACGGCCGAGCGGATCGATCCCGGCGACGCCACGCAACTGGCGCTGTACGCCCGCGCCTGTGAACGGCGCTTCGACGAGTCGGTGTCGGCTGTCGGCTACGTCTACGTCGGGGACGTCGACGGTCCGCGCGTCGACCTCATGGACCCGACGGATTTGCCGCCATGGTCGGCGGTGCTCGCGACGCTCGAGGCGGTCGACGATCCGTCGTTCCGCGAGACGACGCCGGACGATCACTGCGAATACTGTCCGCACCGGTCCCTCGGCTGTGGACCCGAGGAGGGCGAACACGGTGGCAACGCCTCGAGCGACGACTGATCGGCGGCTACCGGCGTCGAGTGCTGCGGTGCTCGGTGGCGACGACTGGCTGCCGGTTCGATACTGATACGTTACAGTGACATCAGGACCACCGCGAGGACGGCGAAACCGATCCCCATCGCCGTTCTGGTCGTCAGCGACTCCTCGAGTGCGACGATCCCGATAATCGAGCTAACCGCGATGAACAGTCCGTATATCGGAACGACGACGCTCACCGGACCGAGGGCGAGCGCCCGGTAGTACGCCAGGAGACCGACCGCGAGCAGGACGCCCCAGACGACGATGTGCGGCGTTTTCTGGTGCGAGAGGTACGGGCGCGGCGATGTCCCGTTGTAGAGCAACAACCCGCCGAGCAGGGCGAGCATGACGGCGTTCGAGATGAACACCGCCGTCGTGCTCGGGATCGTTTCCATCGCGACCTTCAACAGGGGAGCAACAAGACTGTACGCGACGAACGCGACCAACGAGAGGAGCAGATACCGTCGACTCATCGGTTTCCACCCGCGCTGCAGACGATCGCGAGCACCGCACAGACGATCCCGGCCGCTCGAGTCGCCGTCATCGTTTCGCCGAGAAAGAGGATACTTAGGACCGAACTCCCGACGATGAACAGCCCGAAAACCGGAACGACGACGCTCACCGGGCCGCTCTCGAGCGCCGCGGTGTACGCCAGAATGCCGATCGTGAGGAAGGCACCGGCGACGTAGACGTAGCCGGCCTCGACCGACACGGCGGCGGATGGATCGGCAGTGCCGGTCGAGACCATCACCCCGGACGCGATCACGAGGAAGACGAGCGTCGCGAGGAACAGTCCCGGGGTCGCCGGAACGTCCTCCATGATGACGCTCGTCAGGGGGGCGACGCCCGAGTAGGCGAGAAGCGCTATCAGGACCCACAGGAGATACTCCATACCTCTTCCTGCGAATCGAGGAGCTTAAACGCCACGAGACCGCCGTGACTCCAATACTGACGCTTTATGTGTCGTCGAGGAAACGAACTCGTATGATCGAGGCGACGCTGTGCTTCCCGCAACGGAGCCGTCGTAGTGACGGCGACCGCACGGACGAGGTGCTCCTGATCGAGAAGCGACGCGGTCTCGGCGAGGGCTGGTACAACGGCCCCGGCGGGAAACTCGAGGCCGGCGAGACGCCCCGCGAGTGTGCCGTTCGCGAGACTCACGAGGAGGTCGGTCTCGAGATCGATCCGGACGTCGTAGAGAAGGCGGGCGAACTCACGTTCTTCCTCGACGGCGAAGCGCACACGTTCTGTCACGTGTACCGGACGCGTTCGTTCTCCGGTGAACCGACCGCCTCCGCGGAGGCCCGGCCGGAGTGGGTCCCCGTGACGGACGTCCCCTACGACCAGATGTGGACGGACGACCGGCTCTGGTTACCGGGCGTCCTCGAGGGCCGGACGGTCGTCGGCGAGTTTCGGTTCGCGGGCGGGACGCCGCTGGACGAAGCCGAGTTCGTCGATCACGACCTCGAATGGGACGTCCCCGTCGAAATCGACACCGAATAATCGGCCGATCGGCGACGGCCGCTTCGGTCGCGGATCGCCGGAGAACGCGTGAGTTTTGCGAGTCACAACCCACACAGGGAACGATTACTCTTCTACCCCGTCGCGGTATTCACGCCTGAGAGAATGACTGATACGACTCGTCGGCGAACGCTCATCGCGGCCGTTTCCGGAACCGTTAGCGCGCTCGCGGGCTGTCAGGGCCGGTCGTCCGACGGCAACGACGAGGGTGAAACCGACGCCGAAGAAGACCTCTTCGCGGACGACGGCGATCCGGTCGAGATCGGGGAAGACGAGAGCGAACCCGCCGACGAAGACGATGTTACCGTCGAGGAGGACACGGACGAGGACATCTCGGCCGACGGGACGATCGAAGTTCTCGCCGGCGTCGAAGTCGACGGCTCGATCGACGCCGGCGAGGACGCGCTCCTCGAGGAAGACGTCGAGGTCGCGGGACCGATCGACGCCGGCAACGTCGAACTCGGATCGGACGTTGTGGTCGACGACGACGTTACTGCAGGGGGAGACGTAACGACCGCCGAAGACGCCGAGATCGCGGGGCCGATCGACGCCGGCGGTGCCGTCGATCTCGGCGACGACAGCACGGTGGACGGCGACGTGACCGCCGAGGGATCGGTAACGACCCGCGCGGACGTAGCGGTCGACGGCTCGATCGACGCCGGCGGAGCGGTGTATCTCGGGAACGGCACCGAGGTCGACGGCGACGTCTCCGGTGAAACGGTCGAGGAAGGTGACGATACCGATGTCGACGGTGACATCGAAGAAGACGATGGGGAGGACGATGACGGTGACGACGGCGACGAAGACGATGATGGTGATGACGGCGATGAAGACGATGCAGGGAACGATAGCGACGAAGATGATGATGATGGTGATGACGGCGAAGAAGACGATGCAGGGAACGATGGCGACGAAGACGACGATGGCGACGACGCGTAAGCGGACGGCCGGAGGTCGATTCGGATACCCCGATCGCCGGTCAGGGTTTTAGCACGACCTTCCCGGAACTCTTGCGGTCTTCGATGTACTGGTGGGCTTCAGCGGCGTCCTCGAGCGCGAACGACTTCCCGAGGACGACCTCGAGATCGCCGCTGCTCAGCCCCGCCGTGAGTTCGGGGACGGCGTTCATGATCCGACTCGGGTCGTGGGAGGCGGCCTGTCCGAGGTGGAACCCTTTCACGGTCTTGTTCTCGAACAGCAAGCGACGGTTCTCGACGGTTCCTGGAACTCCGCTGGCGACGCCGTAGGTGACCATGCGTCCGAAGTGACTCATCGCGTCGAGGCTGCGCTCGAAGACGTCGTCGCCGACGCTCTCGAGGACGAGATCGACGCCCTCGCCGTCGGTCTCCTCGTCGACGACGTCCCGAAAGTCCGTCTGGGTGTAATTGATGGGATGATCACAGCCGAGATCTGCGGCGAGGTCGAGTTTGTCCCGGGTGCTCGCGGTGCCGAACACCTCCGCGCCGGCGTTCGAGGCGAGCTGGACCGCGGCCGTCCCGACGCCGCCCGCAGCGGCCTGGATGAGAACCGCCTCGTCCGCCTCAAGGCCGCCCCACTCGAACAGACAGCTGTGGGCGGTCAGGAACTGCACGGGGAAGCCGGCGGCCTCCTCGAAGCTCATCCCCTCGGGGATGGGGAAGAGCATCTGGGCGTTCCCGATCGCGTACTCGGCGTAGCCGCCGGTATTCAGCATCGCGACGACGCGGTCGCCCTCGTCTAACTCGAGGCCCGCTCGTGGCTCTTCGCCGCTCGCGTTTTCCGCGGAGTCATGCTCTGCGCCCCCGCCGATCGCGTCGATCGTTCCCGCGACCTCCATACCGGGGGTGTACGGGGCCTCGGGTCCGCCCGGATAGACCCCGCGGCGTTGCATGATGTCCGCGAAGTTGATCCCCGCGGCTTCGACCTCGATTCGGACCTCGCCCGCGTCGGGTTCGGGCATATCCACGTCGATCGCCTCGAGTTGCTCGCTGTCGCCGTATTCTGTTACCTCGATGGCTCGCATAGACTTCCATTTGTAACGTAGCCGGATAAAGGCCAGAGAACGTGGAAGAACGGGCTCGTCGTTGTCCGTGGGCGATCCGGTGAGGACGACCGATATCGGCTCCAAACGGGGCGACTACTCGGACCAGCCCTGGTGGGTGGGTTGTAGGTCGTGCTCGTCGTGATTGTCCCCCTGCTCCCAGACGTCGCCGGTTCCGCCGCTCGGACCCCGACGGGTCTTCCACTCGAACTCGCCGGGATCGTCGATAGTGACCTCCCAGACGTTGCCCTCCGACCAGGTTCCTTCGATGCCGCCGCCCCAGTTGGTGAGTTCGTCGCTGCCGCCGGTGAAGTAGACGGACTCGCCGTAGCCGACGTCGACCGTCACCCGTAACGTGATTTCGCCGTTGTCGCCGTCACCGTCGTCATCGTCGCCGTCGTCGCCCTCGTCGTCGGGCGCGTACATCACCCAGCCTTCGGCCGGGACTTCGATCGTCACCTGCCCGCTGGCGTCGACGCTGACGGCCTCGCCGTAGCCAGTCCGGTCGACGAGGGTTGCGTCGCTCCAGGAGGTCTGGACCGTTTGCTCCCGTGCCAAGTCGCCCTTGTTGATGCCGGCCAACAGGTTCCCCTCCCGTTCGAAGACGTAGGTATCCTGATCGACGTAGCGGTCGACCACGCCGCCGTGTGCGAACTCCTGTGAGACGGCGACAAGGTCCCGAAACGCCTGGTCGTCGAGTTCGGACCGATCGTCCGGCCCGGAGCGATACACCATCGGCATTCCCGCATACGCGAAGACGAACGCTTCGGCGAGTTCGACCTCGCGGCCTTCGGGTTGATCCGGTTCGACACCCGGGCCGACGGTATCGTGGTTCTGGGCGAAAGTAACCGCAACATTCGGCCGGTGATGGGCGACGCCGCGTGCGGCGTTCTGAGAGAGAGCCTCCATGCTCCCGCCCTCGAACGCCTCGACGATGGCGTCGTACAGCGGAAAGTCGAAGACGGTCATTCCGGTGTCGGCGAACTCGAGGAGTCGATCGACGTCGTACTCCCAGATTTCACCGACGCGCCAGAGTCCGAGGTCGTCCGCGAGCGCGTTGATCTCGGTCTCGAAGTACCACGGCCAGACGTGGGCTGCGGCGTCGTACCGAAGTCCATCGGCACCCAGGTCGGCGATCCGCTGGATGTAGTTTCGCTGGGCGTCCTGTACGTACGACTGTTCGATGTCGAACGACGGTAACCCGAGCAGGTTACACTCGTACTCGGCCCGCTCGCCGTCCAGTTCGCAATCCTCTCCGAGCGTCCCGTAGTCGTGGAAGTGTTCGTCGCGGTCGAACTGCGGTAGCTCCACGTACCCGTCTGGGCCGTCGGCCGCCGCCATGTGATTCAAGACGACATCGACGATGACCGAGATACCGCGCTCGTGGCAGGCCTGGATCAGGGACTCGAGTTCGGCTTCGGTGCCGAACGTCGAATCGAGGTCCCGCAGATCGACGGGCTGGTAGCCGACCGGCGGGTGCGGATCGCGCCAGCCGTACGGGGACCGCTCGTCGTAGAAGCCGTACTCGCCGTCGTAAGAGAGGTCGTCCCACTCGAGTTTGCTCCGCGCCGGCTGTTGAATCCAGATCGCGTCGACGCCGGCCGCGGCGAGCCGCGGGACGTCGGCCTCGATTTCGGACCACTCCGCGTGGAAGTACTGGTAGGCGACGGTTCCGTCTTCGACCGCGGGTTGCTCAGGGAGCGACCGTGCGCTCGCCGACCCGAACAGTCCACCGCCGACCGCGAGCGCACCGAGGGCGGCGCTCGTTTTCAGCAGTGTCCGTCGTTCGACACCATTGCGATGGTAACTCTGTTCGTGGTTGCTATTGTCAATCATTGCAACTCTGCCGTATATATGTGAAGTAATAAAACATAATACTTTTATCTCAAATCTGCAATCGGATTTTATAGCCATATGAGGCGTTCATACAACATTCACTACGAGTTCGATTATGTCGGAACGATTGCATCCGCTCTGCTCGATCCTGCCGCCGTGCGAGAGCGACGAGCCCAATACGCGGTTCACACCCGTCGTTCGATCGATCCAGTCGTGATCGACAGCGGCCCTTCGCATGGTTTAAGGCCGCGCTGACTGCATGTCGAATCAATGAGCGACGAGAGCCAGGAACTCGGGATCACCGAGTCGAAATCGCACAAGCCCGGCGAGTGGTACGCCGAAGTCGTCCAGAAGGCCAATATCGCGGACTACGCCCCGATGGGCGGCTTCATCGTCACGAAACCGCGCGGCTACGCGCTGTGGGAAGCCATTCAGGACGCCCTCGACGGCTGGTTCAAGGAGACCGGCGTCGACAACGTCTACTTCCCCCTGTTCATCCCCGAGAGCTTCCTCGAGCGCGAGAAGGACATCGTCGAAGGCTTCGACCCCGAGGTCGCGTGGGTGACCCACGGCGGCCACGAGGAACTCGAGGAGCGCCTCGCCGTCCGCCCGACCAGCGAGTCGATCATCGCTCCCTTCCTCGCCGACTGGACCCGCAGCCACCGCGACCTGCCGCTGCGGCTCAACCAGTGGTGTTCGGTCGTCCGGTGGGAGGCGACGGAGACGAAGCCGTTCTTCCGGACGAAGGAGTTCATGTGGCAGGAGGGTCACACCGCCCACGCGGACAACGAGGGTGCCTGGGAGGAGGTCTGGACCCGTCTCGGCCAGTACGAACGCGTCTACGAGGATGTGCTGGCGATTCCAGTGCTCCGCGGCAAGAAGCCCGAACACGACAAGTTCCCCGGTGCCGACACCACGACCACGGTCGAGGCGCTGATGCCCGACGGAAAGTCGGTTCAGGGCGCGACGAGCCACAACCTCGGCCAGAGCTTCGCCGAGGCGTTCGACATCACCTTCGCCGACGAGGACGAGGAGGAGCGAACCGCCTACACCACCTCGTGGGGCCTCTCCTGGCGCGCGATCGGTGCGCTGATCATGACTCACTCCGACGATCAGGGGCTCGTCCTCCCGCCGACGGTCGCGCCCACACAGGTCGCTATCGTCCCAATCTGGCAGGAGGAGACGAAGGCGGACGTCCTCGAGTACTCCGAGCGCATCGCCGAGGAACTCGAGGCGGCCGGGTTCCGCGTCGAACTCGACGACCGCGACGAGCGCAACCCCGGCTTCAAGTTCAACGAGCACGAACTCAACGGGATCCCCCTGCGCCTCGAGATCGGCCCCTACGAGGTCGAAGACGAGGAGGTCACGCTGGTTCACCGCCCCGACAACGAGGAGGCGGTCGAGGATCGCGACGAGATCGTCGACGCCGTCGACGAGCATCTGGACGAGATCTTCGACAAACTGTACGACGCGGCCGCGGAAAACTTGGAAGCGAACGTCCGCGAAGCCCACAGCCCCGAGACCATTCTCGGGACGATCGGCAAACACGGCGGCTACGTGAAGACGCCGTGGTGTGGCGACGAGGCCTGCGAGGAAGCCATCAAGGAGAAGATCGCCGCCGAGATCGTCATGCAACCGCTCGAGGACGAGGGCGGGTCCACCGCCGGGGAAGTCGCCGAACCCGAGAAGGACGAGTGCGGCGTCTGTGGCGATCCCGCGGACGAAATCGCGTACTTCGCGAAATCGTACTGACCGGCGATCGAGATCCGCTCGCTTTTAACGACGGTGTTCGCATCACCACGTTTCAGATTTCAGACCACTCGAGGAAGTTTCGGGAGCGCCGAGATCGACCGGCGATCCCGTTCGGGTGCTCTCACGGGCGATGACCATCCGACCGCTGCGGATGACCGTTTCAATCCTACCTAACTCTTTAACCAAATATTGCTTATGGATAGCGCGATAACGAATTAACGTGGTGTTCACTCTGGTGGGTGAGCACTACGTGCCTCTGACACTTCTGCCCCACCCGGGCAGTCATCTCTGTTCGATCCAGCACGCGGCTTGTCCCTCGTCCCAACTCCGTTCGAGTGCACCGGTTCTCGCTCGACCGCGGATGCTCTTGCTGGGCGATTCGAGAACCGCTCTCGGCCAGTACACCCGTTCGCACCGCGGATAGCAATAGACCTTATATTCGATTATATGTGTCTATAATACACTTAGTCATTATGGGGTAGCCTCTTATACCTGTTTTCGCTAGTGAGGGTATGTCACAGCCACATATAGCACCATCCACCGAGCGTTCACGGGGGCTCGCGGACCCCGCGGACGAACGGTCGAACTGCGGTGTTGGCGTCGTTATGGACCTCGATGGAGAGGGAGGTCACGACGTCGTCGCCGACGGACTCGAACTACTCAGCAATCTCGAACATCGGGGGACGACCGGCGCGGAACGGAACACCGGCGACGGCGCGGGCATCATGATCCAGACGCCCGACGCATTCTTTGCGGACGTTCTCGACGCAACTCTTCCGGATACCTACGCTGTCGGCTCGCTCTTTTTCCCGCAGGACGACGAGGCACGCGAGGAACTCGTCTCGATCGTCGAGGAATCACTCGAGACGTACGGACTCGACGCCCTCGAGTGGCGGGACGTACCGACGGACAACGAGGGCCTCGGGGCGACGGCGGTCGATTCCGAACCCGACGTCCGGCAAGTCGTCGTCACGCCCGAAGCCGACATCGACGGCGAGACGTTCGACCGACGCCTCTACGTCGCCCGACGTGCGCTCGAAAATTCGGTCGAGGACGCCGATATCGACGGCTCGGAGCGGTTCTACGTCTGCTCGCTCGATTCGGACACGCTCGTCTACAAGGGCCTGCTCAAGGGCGTTCAGGTCCCCGCCTACTATCCGGATCTCACCGACGACCGCATCGAATCGACGTTCGCGATGGTCCACGAACGGTTCTCGACCAACACGCTCGGTGCCTGGCACCTCGCCCATCCGTACCGGAACATCATCCACAACGGCGAGTTCAACACCATTCAGGGCAACATCAACTGGATGCGCGCCCGCGAAACCGACATCGAGAGCGAGGTCCTCGAGGATCTCGAGGCGGTCAAGCCGATCATCGACGACCCGAACCAGTCGGATACGGCGAGCGTCGACAACGCGCTCGAACTCCTCATGCAGGACGGACGGGACTTAGAGCACGCGCTGCGGATGCTCGTCCCCGAAGCCTGGCGCGGCGACGACGCGATGGACGAGGACCGAAAAGACTGGTACGACTTCCACGCCTCCCTCGTCGAGCCGTGGGACGGGCCCGCGCTCGTCGCCGCGACCGACGGCGAACGCGTCGGGGCCGTCCTCGACCGGAACGGGCTGCGTCCCTGCCGGTACGACGTGACGACGGACAACCGCCTGATCGTGGCCAGCGAGGCCGGTGCGCTCGAGCCCGAACCCGACGAAATCGAGGAACGAGGCCGACTCCAGCCCGGACAGCTCTTCCTCGCCGATCCGAACGAGGGTCGCGTTATTCCCGACGACGAGGTCTTCGACGGCCTCACCGACGACCGCTACGGCGAGTGGGTCGACCGGGAACAGGTCCATCTCGACGATATCCGGACGACCGGCGACAGTTCGCCGCAGCAGGCGGTCTCCGGGCTGCGCGACCAGCAGGCCGCCTTCGGCTACACGCACGACGAACTCGAGAACATGATCGAGCCGATGACCCAGAAGGGGAAAGACCCCGTCGGCTCGATGGGCGACGACACGCCGCTGTCGGTGCTCACCGAGTTCAACCGACCGCTGTTCTCGTACTTCAAGCAGCTGTTCGCACAGGTCACCAATCCGCCGCTGGACTACATCCGCGAGGAACTGGTCACCTCGATGGAGAGCCGCCTCGGCTTCCAGCGCAACCTGCTCGACGAGTCGCCCGAGCACGCCCGCCAACTCGTCCTCGACTCGCCGATCCTCACCGACGCCGAACTCGGTTCGATCCGCGACTGTGACGCCAACGGAATCACGGCCGCGACGGTCGACATCACCTACGAACTCACGAGCGACGAGCACGGCCCCGACCTCGAGTCGGCGATTGAACGCGTCCGCGAGGACGCCGTCGAGGCGATCGAAGACGGGTACGACATCATCGTCCTCTCCGACCGGAACGTCGACGAGGATCGGGCGGCGATTCCGAGCCTGCTCGCGACCGGCGGCGTCCACCACCACCTCGTGCGGAACGGGCTTCGCAACCACGTCGGACTCGTCGTCGAGTCCGCCGACCCGCGGACCGTCCACCACTTCGCGACGCTGGTCGGCTACGGTGCCGGTGCCATCAACCCGTACCTCGCCTACCAGACCATCGAGGATCTCACCGCCGGTCCCGACGGCGCGGATACCGAGGTCGCCATCGACGCCTACGTCGGTGCCGTCGAGGACGGCCTGTTGAAGATCATGGCCAAGATGGGAATCTCGACCGTCGAGAGCTATCAGGGTGCTCAGATCTTCGAGGCCGTCGGCCTCGACTCCGCGGTTGTCGACGCCTATTTCGAGGGAACCGAGAACCGAACCGAAGGGATCGGCCTCGCAGAGATCGAAGCGGACGTCCGCGAGCGCCACGACGCCGCGTTCGGAGCGGAGGAGTCCAAACTCGATCGTCAGGGCGAGTTCGAACACCGCTCGAACGGCATCTACCACCAGTGGAACCCGGACACGGTCGGCGCGCTCCAGCAGGCGGTCCGATCGAACGACTACGAGCGCTACGGGGAGTTCGCCGAGCTGATCAACGACCAGCAGCGGAACCTCCAGACGCTTCGCGGTCTGCTCGAGTTCGACTCGGACCGCGATCCGGTGCCGATCGAGGAGGTCGAGCCGATCAAGGATATCGTCCAGCGCTTCTCGACGGCGGCGATGTCGCTGGGCAGCCTGTCGCCGGAGGCCCACGAGAACAACTCGATCGCGATGAACCGTCTGGGCGGGAAGTCCAACTCGGGCGAGGGCGGCGAACCGCCGGAGCGGTTCAACACCGATCGCGAGTGCAACGTCAAGCAGGTCGCCAGCGGCCGCTTCGGCGTCACCTCGACGTACCTCTCGAGCGCCGACGAGTTGCAGATCAAGATGGCCCAGGGGTCCAAACCCGGCGAAGGTGGCCACCTGCCCGGCGAGAAGGTCAACGAGATGATCGCCCACGTCCGCAAGTCGACGCCGGGCGTCGGCCTCATCTCCCCGCCGCCGCTCCACGACATCTACTCCATCGAGGACTTGAAGCAGCTGATCTTCGACCTCAAAGCCGCAAACGAGGCGGCGGATATCAACGTCAAACTCGTCTCCGAAGCCGGCATCGGCACGGTCGCCGCCGGCGTCGCGAAGGCGAACGCCGACGTGGTCCACATCTCGGGCCACTCCGGCGGAACGGGTGCCTCGCCGCGCACCTCGATCAAAAGCGCCGGCCTCCCCTGGGAGCTCGGCCTCGCCGAAGCGAACCAGATGCTCTGTCGGACCGGGCTGCGCGACCGGATCCGCGTCTCCGCCGACGGCGGGCTGAAAACGGGCCGCGACGTCGCCGTCGCCGCCCTCCTCGGTGCCGAGGAGTACATCTTCGGGACCGCCTCGCTCGTTACCAGCGGCTGCGTGATGGCCCGGCAGTGTCACAAGAACACCTGCCCGGTCGGCGTCGCCACCCAGCGAGAGGACCTGCGAAAGCGCTTCCCGGGCGAGCCGGAACACGTCATCAACTACATGACGTTCATCGCCCAGGAACTGCGCGAGCACATGGCCGAACTCGGCTTCCGCACCGTCGACGAGATGGTCGGACAGGTCGACGTGCTCGAGCAGCGAACCGATGTCGACCATCCGAAGGCCCGTAACGTCGATCTCTCGGACGTGCTGGCCGATCCAGGCGGCGACGTCCGCCGCAAGATCCGCGAGCAGGATCACGAACTCGAGGACCAGCTCGACCGCGATCTCATCGAGGCCGCGGCCGACGCGATCGAGGCCGAGGAGCCGGTCTCGCTCGCGGCCGACGTGACGAACGTCGACCGAACCGTCGGGGCGATGCTCTCGAACCGCATCACCAGTCGGTACGGCGAGCCCGGCCTCCCCGAGGACACCATCACCGTCGATCTCGAGGGAACCGCCGGACAGAGCTTCGGTGCGTTCCTCGCCAGCGGCGTCTCCATGCACCTCAACGGCAGCGCCAACGACTACGTCGGGAAGGGGCTCTCGGGCGGCAAGATCACCGTCCGGACCCCCGAGACGGCGACCTACGACCCGACCGAAAACATCGCCATCGGCAACGTCGCGCTCTACGGCGCGACCGGCGGCGAACTGTACGTCAACGGCGTCGCCGGCGAGCGCTTCGCCGTCCGGAACTCCAGTGCGAAGGCCGTCGTCGAAGGCGTCGGCGACCACGGCTGTGAGTACATGACCGGCGGCGTCGTCGCCGTCCTCGGCGAGACGGGCACGAACTTCGCGGCCGGCATGTCCGGCGGCATCGCCTACGTCTACGACCCCGACGAGGAGTTCGAGGACCGCGCCAACACCGGGATGGTCTCGCTCCACGACGAACTCGAGGAGAAAGACGAGGAGATGCTGCGCCGCCTCGTCGAGAATCACGTCGCCTACACCGGCTCCGAGCGAGGCGAGCGCCTCTTAGAGAACTGGGAGCGCGCGCTCGAGGCCTTCGTGAAGGTCATGCCCGAAGCCTACTACGAGGCGATCACCGAGCAGGGAAGCGACGACGTCCGCAGCGAACTGCCGGGGTCGCCCGAGGCGGAAGCGACGGCCGAATCGGCCAGTTTCGCCGCGAGCGACGACTGATCGGGGAGACGCGCGAATTCGACCGTTTTGCGGATTCGATTCCTACGATCGACCGAGCGTGTGGAACTCGTCGTTCGGTCGCATTCCGGCAAACATCGCGAGTCGGTTACTCAGGTTGTAGAACGCCGTGACAGCTCCGATGTCCCAGATGGCGTTCTCGCTGAAGCCGGCTTCCCGAAGCGCCTCGAGATCCCCTTCCTCGACTTCGGTCGGCCGCTCGGTCAGTTTCACGGCGACGTCGAGCATCGTCCGGTGGGCCTCGCTGATATCCGCCGTCCGGTAATTGGCGACCAGTTGGTCGGCCAGGGTCGGATCGTCGGCGTAGATCCGGACGAGCGCGCCGTGGGCGACGTTGCAGTAGTAGCAGTGGTTGACGCCGGAGACCGCGACGACGATCATCTCGATCTCCTCGCGCTCGAGGGCGGTGTCTTCGACGAGCGCGTCGTGGTACTCGAAGAAGGCCCGAAAGTGCGAGGGCCTGTACGCCATCGCGGCGAAGACGTTCGGCGTGAACCCCGCCCGCTCGGTCTCGTCTTCGATTCGGTCGCGGAGATCGTCGGGGAGGGTCTCGAGATCGGGAACGTGAAACCGGTCCATCGCGTCGTCGCCGAGTACTGGGTCGACTGTGACTTCGGTATCTGTGTCTGAATCGGGCATCGGTATCTGTTCACGATGGAGGGGGATAATTCGGGGTGGCCGGCGTCCGCTCCCCTCCCGACTGCGAGCGACCGACTTGCACTCGAGACGGTTCGGAGTCGAGCGCGGAGCGGACGGTCGGTTCGCGAAGGCGTTCGTAGGGTGATCGTTCGCTCGGTGCAGTCCCATCGCCGACGTTTTTACCGCGAGCGGCGACGAGTTGGTATGGACAGCGCACTCGTTATCGGCGGCACCCGGTTTATCGGTCGCCACCTCGTCGAGGAGTTGCTCGAGCACGGCTACGACGTGACGATCTTCAATCGCGGGACCCGCGAGAACCCCTTCGAAGCCGACGAGCGCGTCAGCCACATCGGGGGCGACCGGACGAACGACTCGGCGCTCGAGGCGGCTGCGACGACGGTCGCTCCCGATGCCGTCTTCGACTGCGTGGCCTACCATCCGAAGGACGTACACGCCGCGACGCGGATCTTCGACGACAGCCGGGCGTACGTCTACGTCTCGAGCGGCGCGGTCTACGGCTCCGAGGAGATACCCAAGCGCGAAGGCGTGACATCCCTCGAGCCCTGCACGCCCGACCAGGCCACCGACGACTCGATGGATACCTACGGAAATCGGAAGGCCGAGGGCGACCGTGCGGTCTTCACGGCCGCGGAGAACGGGATCGATGCGATGAGCGTCCGCCCGTGTATCGTCTACGGCCCCCACGATTACACCGAGCGACTGGACTGGTGGATCGACCGGGTGAACCGCTTCGATCGCGTGATCGTCCCCGGCGACGGGACGAACGTCTGGCACCGGGCGTACGTCGAGGACGTCGCCGCCGCGTTACGGATCGTCGCCGAGCGCGGCGAGGCCGGCGAGGCGTACAACGTCGGCGACCGGCGACTCGTGACGCTCGAGGAGCTGGTCGAGCTGATCGCGGCCCAACTCGGTACCGATATCGACGTCGTCACCGCCGGGCCCCACGAACTCGAGGCGGGCGGTATCTCTCTCGACGAGTACCTGCTCTACCGGGAGTATCCCCACGTCCTCTCGACGGCGAAACTCGCCGACCTGGGCTGGGAGTCGACGCCGCTCGAGGAGGCGATGGATCGCTCGGTCGCCTCCCACCTCGAGAGCGACCGCGACGGGAGCGAACACGGCCCGGAGCGGGAGGCCGAAGAGCGGGTGTTGGGCATTTTAGAGACGCTCTAACTCGAAATCCGCCGGCCCGCCGGGAGACGACCGTCATCTCGTCTCGGTCCGAACGACAGGAAAAACACATGACCCGCGGGTGAGTGAGAACAGCTATGTTCGAAAAGTCGACGTGGATTCGGCTGCCGCGAAATGTCGTTGTCGGCCACGGTGTCATCGATCAGGTCGTCGACGTCATCGACGACCTCCACCTGCAGGGCCGGCCGTTGTTCGTGACCAGTCCGACGCCGCGCGAGGTCGCCGCGGATCCGATCGCCGCGGATTTCGAGGCTGCAGGCATCGATCCCGCGGTCGTGACGATCGAGAAAGCGACGTTCGACGCCGTCGAACGCGTGATCGAGACCGCCGAAGCCGAGGAGATCTCCTATCTCGTCGGCATCGGCGGCGGGAAGGCGATCGATATCGCCAAGATGGCGAGCCACCACCTCGACATGGGCTTTCTCTCGGTACCGACGGCGGCCAGCCACGACGGCGTCATCAGCAACCGCGGCTCCGTGCCGGACGGCGACACCCGTCACAGCGTCGCGGCCGAACCGCCGCTCGCGGTCGTCGCGGATACCGAAGTGCTCGCTCGGGCACCCTGGGAGCTGACGACCGCCGGCTGTGCCGACATCATCTCGAACTACACCGCGGTGATGGACTGGCGACTGGCGAACCGGCTCAAAAGCGTCGAGTACTCGGAGTACGCCGCCGCGCTCTCCGAGATGACCGCCGAGATTCTGGTCGACAACGCGGATCTCGTCCGTCCCGGTCTCGAGGAGTCGGCCTGGATCGTCAGCAAGGCGCTCATGTCGTCGGGCGTCGCGATGAGCATCGCGGACTCCTCGCGACCCGCGAGCGGTGCCGAACACCTCTTCTCGCACCAACTCGACCGACTGGCACCCGGCGCGGCGCTCCACGGCCATCAGGTCGGCGTCGGCTCGATCATGACCGCCTACCTCCACGGCGGTTCGACGAGCGTGGCGAGTCGAAGCTCGGGACGGCTTCGCCGGTCCGTTGGCGAGGACGGCATCTGGCGCGATATCAGGGACGCGCTCGCTAGTATCGACGCGCCGACGACCGCCGACGAACTCGGCATCGACGACGAGACCGTGATCGAGTCGCTGACGACCTGCCACGCGATTCGCGACCGTTACACGATTCTGGGCGACGGGATGGACGAGCGGGCCGCTCGAGAGGTAGCGACGAAAACGGGCGTTATCGACTGAGCGACGGCTCGAGAACGAGGGGTGGACTCGTCGGCCAGCGATCAGCCCAGATCGGCGCGTTCGAATCGCCAGATGCCGAGCACGAGCGGGACGACCAGCCACGCCAGTAGGATCACGATCATCACCTCGCCCTCGAGATACCAGGGATCCTCCGCTGCCTGCGTGGCTTGCGTCGTCGTATTCGGGAAGACGAGATCGAGCGCCCCCATGAACGCGATTATCGGACTCACGAGTGCCTCGATAACGGAGAGAACACCCGCGGAGAGATCGGCGGCGAGGACGTCGTTGAAAATCCAGCCGAGCGCATTGCCGAGCAGTCCGAACAGGGCCAGCACGTTCGTCACGAAGAAGTAGGCGATCGTGCCGCCCATCGCTCGCGACCGAGAGGCCGTCGCCGCGGAGATACCGATGGCGATCGAGACGTATGTCAGGGTAAACAGGATCGTCAACGCGAGCGTCCCGAGGAGCATCTCGACGTCAACCGACGGATACCAGAGGTAACCGAGAACCGTGCCGATGCCGAAGGCGACGAGAATCGAGCCGACGACGACGGCCGAGCGGGTCAGGAATTTTCCGAGGACGACGTCGCGTCGGCTGTTCGGGATCGAGAGCATATACTTGATGCTCCCGGACTCGCGCTCACCGGCGATGGCCAGATAAGCGGTGATGAGTGCGATGAGCGGGATGATCATCGCACCGTTACCGGTCAACCCTCCCAGAGCGTTCCGGAACTCTGGATTCTCGACGCCGTTCTGACCGAAGTAGAACATCAACACCGCGATAAGCAGGTAGAGACCGGTGACGAACCAGATGATCTTGGCCCGGCGGACGTCGAGGAAATCCTTCCTCGCGACGTCGAGCGTGCTCATGCCGTCACCTCCGGCGCCGGAGCCTTCTCTTCGTCCGCCCGCTCGCCGTTCGTGTAGCTGTTGAACAACTGCTCGAGCGACGTGTCCTCGGAGATGATGTCCTCGACGGTCGTCGCCGCGGCGACGCGTTCGACGACGTCGACCTTGACCGATGGGTCGGCGCAGGTTGCCGTGATCGTCGTCCCCTCGACGCTGACCGAGCGGACGCCATCGAGGTGTTCGAGGGCGAACGAATCGGGCACCGTCGCGACCTCCAGCGAGATCGGCGCGCCGAGATCAAGATCGCCCTGCAGGTCGTCGAGCGTACCGGTTGCGACCAGGTTCCCCTCGTTCATGATACCGATTCGGTCACAGACGGCCTCGACCTCGCCGAGAATGTGACTCGAGAAGAAGACGGTCGTCCCCCGATCGGCCTCCTGTTGGATGATCTCGCGCATCTCCTGCATTCCCGTGGGGTCGAGTCCCGAGGAGGGTTCGTCCAGAATCAGGAGGTCGGGGTCGCCGACCAGCGCCATCCCGAATCCCAAGCGCTGGGTCATCCCCTTCGAGTAGCCGCCGGCGGCTCGGTCGCCGTTCTCGCTGGTGAGTCCGACCCGCTCGAGGAGTTCGTCCGGATCGTCGTCGGCCCCTTTCGTGTCGATGACCCACTGGAGGTGTTCGCGCGCGGTGAGTCGATCGTAGACGCTCGCGCCTTCGGGAAGGACGCCGATCCGGTGGCGGATCTCGTCGGTGTCGGTCTGTGCGTCAAAGCCGAGCACCGTCGCGGTCCCCTCGGAGGGACGTACGAAGTCCAGCAGCATGTTGATCGTGGTCGACTTCCCGGCTCCGTTCGGGCCGAGAAAGCCGAAGACTTCGCCTTCTTCGACGGTGAGGTTCAACCCGTCGACCGCGAGAACGTCCTCGCCGTACCGTTTGGTTAGGGCGGTCGTTGTGATAGCGGGCATACATGAATCACTCCCCGTCGAAATGTAAACCTTGCTATGGGTATGGGGAGCGATTAACGACCGATAGAGAGTAACAAACGCGGAAAGCGGACGACCGACGCGGTCGATGAACGTCGATCGACGCTACGTTGACGGTGCCGACGGCGATCGAGGTGGTGAACCGCTGGATCGGGTCCGGCGCGGACCGATCAGACGTGCTCGTCGAGGAACGTCGCGATCTCGGTGTAGGCTTCGATGCGGTTCTCGAGCTTCGAGAAGCCGTGACCCTCGTCGTCGAAGATCAGCTTGCGGACGGGAACTCCCTGTTCGGCCGCCTTCTCGGCGATCTGCTCGGCCTCGCCGACGGGGACGCGCGGATCGTTCTCGCCGTGGAGGACGAACAGCGGTGCCTCGATGCGTTCGATGTTGTTCGTCGGCGAGATACGCTCGAGAAACTCGCGGTCGTCCTCGAGACTGCCGTACTCGGCTTCCCTGAGTTCGCGCCGCCAGTCGCCGGTGTTCTCGAGGAAGGTGACGAAGTTGGCGATGCCGACGATGTCGATGCCGGCCGCCCACAGGTCGGGGTACTCGGTCAGCGCGGCGAGCACCATGAAGCCGCCGTAGGAGCCGCCTTTGGCGACGATCCGGTCGGGGTCGACGGCCGAATGCTCCTGGAGCCATGTGACACACGCTTCGACGTCCGCGACCGAATCCATCCGTTTTTCGACGTCGTCGAGGGCCGCGTAGTCGGCTCCGTAGCCCGACGAACCCCGAACGTTCGGCTCGAAGTAGCCGTAGCCCCGATCGAGGAAGTACTGCTTGACGCTCGAGAACGACGGGCGACGTTGGCTCTCGGGGCCGCCGTGGATGTCGACGATGACCGGCGTCTCGTTCGCTTCGCGAGCGTCCGGGAGGGTCAGAAATCCGGGGACCTCCAACCCGTCAAAGCTCTCGACGTGGACCAGTTCGGATTCGTCGAACGACTCCCGCGGGATGCCCGCCGTCGGGGCGTCGGTCCAGCGCTCGGCTGCTCCGGTCTCGATGTCGACCACGAAGACGTTCGTGTTGACCACGTCGCCGGTCGTCGACAGCGCGAAGCGTTCGGCGTCGGGGTCGAAGCTCACGCCGCCGGAGATGCCCCCCGGAAGATCGGGTTCTGGGAAGGTCTCGAACTCGGTGGGGTCGGTCTCGTCGAACTCGCCGACCGTCAGGTCGGTGTAGCCCTCGACGTTTCGCGAGTAGACGAATCGCCCCGTCTCGTCGTCCAGCGCGATGCCGTCGACGTTCCATCCGTCGCCGTCGGCGACGGTCTCGAGCTCGCCGCTCTCGAGGTCGAGATAGGTCAAATAGAGGGTATCGACGTCGCCTTCGTCGGTAACGAGATAGATCCCATCGCCGTCCGGTGCCCAACTCGCGCTCTGATAGCGGACGTCGCCCTCGTGGGGCGTGAGGTGTTCGAGTTCCCGCTCGTCGCTCTCGAGGTCGAGCAGGTAGAGGTCCTGGTCGAAGTTGGAGTACGCCTGCGAGACGAGCACGCGGGAGTCGTCGGGGCTCCAGCCGGAGAGCGAGAGCCAGCCGTCGCCCTCGTAGACGAGCGTCGCATCGTCTCCCGATTCGTCCCGCCGTTGAACGTAGAGGTCGAAGACGGATTCGTCGCGGCGGTTCGAGGCGAACGCGAAGCGCTCGGCGTCGTGACTCCAGCCGCCCCATCGATGCTTCGCGTCGGGCATTCCCGTCAGGTTCTCGATCGCGCCGGTCTCGGCGTCCAGTTTGAATAGTTGGGCGCGTTCGTTGCCGCCCTCGTCCTTTCCGAAGATTACCTCGGGTCGCTCCGGCGACCACGAGGCGAACGTCACCCGCTCGTCGTAGAACGTCCGCTGCTCGGGCCAGGACCGGGGCTCCTCGAGCGTCCAGACCTGTGGCGTTCCGGTCGTGTTCATCAGGAACGAGAGGCGCTCGCCCTCGGGGCCGAACGACGGCCCGTAGGCGCTTCGAATGTTGAGATAGCGTTCGATGTCGTAGGTGTCCATACCACAGGGTCTCGACTCGAGGCGGTAGTGGTTTTGGTTGCGCCACGCTGGCTCCCGGTTCCCGATCCCGCGTCTCCGGACCGAGATACCGTCTCAGTACGGTTTCGCTATCCGTCTAGCCCGATCCTACAGCGATTCCAACCGCACGACACTGTCTCGAGGCCCTCGAGTTCGGCGTTTCACTCGCTTTCTCGAGTCGCAAACGCGTGGTTGACCGTAGTGCAGCGTTGATTGGCGTGCGTAACAAAACGTCTCGAGATGGATACCGTTCTACACAATGCAAAACTCTGGTGAGCGGAGTGGCGACGATCAGGTCGGTGTTTCGACCGGCGTCGTCCTCGTGACGGTTCTGATCGTCCTCGTCGCGTTCGGTACGACGATCGCAGTCGTTGGAACCGGATTTTCGATCGGGGATTCGACGAGCGACGACGAGGATCCGGTCGATGCTGGCAACGAGACCGACGACGAACACTCCGACGAGGCCGATAGCGGCGTGGATTCGGAGGTGAGCGAGGCGACGAACGACTCGGCGGACGCTGGTGACGGCGATGACACGGCCGACGACGGGGCGGACGAAGAAGGAAGCGAGGACGACGCGACGGGTGAAGGCTCCGATTCTGCTGATACAGACGATGAAGGCGAAGACGAGGAGTCGACGGACGTAGATTCGGGGACGGACGACTCGAGCGACGAGGACGAACCCGATGACAGTGACGCCGACAGCGATGTCGAAGACGACGGCGATGTCGAGGAGCCACCAGACAGCGATGACAGCGGGGCCGACGACGGTGGTGGCGACGATGCGGACGGCGACGAAACTGCCGCGGACGGTAATTCCGACGACACCGGTACCGAGGACGACGAAGGGAGCGAGAACGGCGGTATACTCGATCGAATCACCGAATTCTTCACCGATGCGGTCTCCTTCGGTGACGACTCGAGTACCAACTGAAACGAGTTACACACCGATCGCATCGTCCGCGATTCTCGCTCACTCCGTTGGCTCACGGCTCGCACGGCTCGCCGCTCGCTTCCCCGCGGTTCTCGCTCACTCCGTTCGCTCCGAACCGCGCTCGCTCCGAACCGCGCTCGAAAACAGCTCCGGAACGAGCAGGCACACACCCTTCTTCGAGACGGGAGTACGCGTCTATAGATTCCAGAATCCCGCGGCCGGGACCGACGATTTGATGCCGAATCGGTAACCCGGCGGCCGACTAGCCGAAAGAAGTGACTTTTTATCCTCCCGCTACGTCCCGCGCTGTATGCGCGTCGCGTTCGTCTCGCTCGAAACGGTTCACCACCGCGACACCGAGACGAACCGGCGGTTGCAGACGATCATCGAGGTACTCCGCGATCGAGATCACGACGTGCACCTGTTCTGTGCCAACTTCTGGGACGACGAATCGGGCACGCTCGAGCGGGACGACGTCACCTATCACGCCGTTTCGGCCGACCCGGAGGCTCGCCGGTCGTTCTGCCTGCGACTGCCGTTCGATCTGGCGGCTGCGAGTCCCGATATCGTTCACGCGACGGCGCAGCCGCCGACGTCGGTGCTCGCGGCTAGCTGGGGTGCGACGCTCGCGCGCGTGCCGCTAGTCACCGAATGGTACGGCGACGGCGGCATCACCGACGATCGGTGGACCCGGTTGGCGGCGGGGCGGGGTGCCCGAATCGTCGCGCCGTCGGAACTCGTCGCAACGTGGGTCCGGGAGCGCGGAGCCGACGGCGACGACGTCGAGACCGTTCCGAACCCGATCAACCTCGAGCGAATCCGGGCGGTGACGCCGGACGATCGAGTCGACGTGATCTACGCCCGCCGGCTCGACGAGGGTGCGAACCTCGAGAGCCTCCTGCTCGCGCTCGCGGAACTTCGCGGTCGCGGCTGGCAGCTGACGGTGGTCGGCGATGGCCCCGAACGGGCGGCGTACGAACGGCTCGCGAGCGATCTCCGGATCGACGATCGAATCACGTTCGTCGGCGACTTATCCCTCGAGGAGCGTATCGCGGCCTACCGGGGGGCGCACGTCTTCGCACAGACGGCCGAACGCTGCGTCTTTCCGACGGAGATGCTGTGGGCGCTGGCGTCGGGCTGTGTCGGCATCGTCGAGTACCACGCCGACTCGAGCGCCCACGAACTCGTCGAAGGCTGGGACCGGGGCTTTCGGACGACCAGCGAGGAGGAACTCGCCGATGCGATTCTCGACGCCGGCGACCTCGAGTACCGGGAGTTCGACGATCGGTTCGCCGACTACGACCGGGACGCCGTCGCCGATCGGTATCTCGAGCAGTACCGGACGCTGCAGGACGAACACGGACTGTTGTGATTTCGTCTCTCGGCGGCTTCGGCCGAACCGGTCGATCGTTCGTGCAGAGTTACCTATATGTTCGCTCGCGAGAGGTATCGGGTATGGAAGACGAGTGTGAGTTCTGCCGAATCGTCGCCGGCGATCGCTCGGCGCACGTGCTCTACGAGGACGACCGAACGATCGCGTTTCTCGACGCTAACCCGGCCGTCCGGGGACACAGCCTCGTCGTTCCACGCGTCCACGAGCAGGAGTTGCTGGCGGTCGACGAGGCGATGTCGGCGGCCGTCTTCGACTCGGTTCAAACCGTCGCGAACGCGCTGGAGGCGGTGCTCGATCCCGACGGATTCAGCGTCTTCCACACCAGCGGACCGCTGGTTGGGACCGTCGACCACGCACACGTACACCTTCTGCCCCGGACCGTAGACGACGACGTGTCGCTCTCGCTGTTTCGGGACCGACTCGAGCCCGACGATGCGTCGGCGCTGGCGACTCGAGTGCGATCGTCGTTGTGATAGCGGGCTCACAGAGCTCGAGACGCCGCCACGGAGTACGCTCGAGCGAGCGATCAGAGGTCGAACTTCGCGGCCATCGTTTCCATATCCTTGTCGCCGCGTCCGGAGAGGTTGACGAGGATCGTCTCGTGTTCGCCGGCTTCGGCGAGTCGAACCGCTCGCGCGACGGCGTGGCTGGACTCGAGAGCGGGGATGATTCCTTCAGTCTCGCTCAACTCGCGGAACGCCGCGAGGGCTTCGTCGTCGGTGATTCCGGTGTACTCACAGCGGCCGACGGCCCGAAACATGGCGTGTTCGGGACCGACGCCGGGGTAATCGAGTCCCGCCGAGACGGAGTGGACCTCCACGTCGTCGTCGATCACGCGCGTTTTCATCCCGTGAATGACGTCGTCTTTGCCTTTCGAAAGCGGGGCGGCGTGGCGACTCGAGTCGCTTCCCTCGCCGCCACCTTCGGCACCGTAGAAGTCGACGTCGTCCTCGCGGAACGCGTGGAAGAGACCGATCGCGTTCGAGCCGCCGCCGACGCAGGCGACCGCGGCGTCGGGGAGTTCGCCGGTCTCCTCGCGGAACTGTTCGCGGGCCTCCCGACCGATGACGCTCTGGAAATCCCGGACCATTCGCGGGAACGGATCCGGACCGACGACGCTGCCGACGAGGTAGTGCGTGTCGTCGACGTTCTCCGCGAAGTCCTCGAGCGCTGCATCGACGGCGTCCGTGAGTCCCTCGTCCCCGCGGGTGACCTCGTTGACCTCGGCACCCATCAGACGCATCCGGAACACGTTCATCTCCTGGCGGGCGACGTCCTTCGCGCCCATGTAGATCTCCGTCTCGAGGCCGAGCAGCGCGCCGACCATCGCGGTCGCCGTGCCGTGCTGGCCGGCCCCGGTTTCGGCGATCAGTCGATTCCGACCGGCGCGTTTGGCGAGGAGGGCCTGCCCGAGGCAGTTGTTGATCTTGTGTGCGCCGCCGTGGAGCAGGTCCTCGCGCTTGAGGTAGATTTCAGCACCGTAGCGCTCGCTCAGATTGCTCGCGTGATACAGCGGCGTCGGCCGCCCGGCGAACCCCTCGAGCAAGTCGTGCAACTCGGCTCGGAACTCGTCGCTGCCGGCGACGTCGTCGTAGGCGGTCGCGAGTTGCTCGAGCGGCTCGAGCAGCGGTTCCGGAACGTGTCTCCCGCCGTAGCCGTCGAATGCGCCATCGGACATACGCCGGGTAGTTGCGCGCTCGAGGTAAAGTATGTTCTGTGCCGCCCGGTGGCGCTCGACGTGACACGTCTTTGAGGGGTTTTCCGGGCGATTCGAAACCCCTGAGTGGGTGACGAGGGACTCCACGTAAGTTTATAACGTATTATTGAACAACTGTGAACCGTATGTCCGAGTATGGTATTCTAGCACTAGCACCCCCGTTGCTCGCAATCGGACTCGCGATGTACACGAGACAGGTGCTGGTATCGCTGTTCGCCGGCGTCTGGATCGGCGCACTGATGGTCGTCGGAGGAAATCCGATCTCCGCCACGGCGCTCTCGATCGACTGGCTCGTCGAGGTCGTCCGCGAACCGTTCAACACGCGTTTTCTCGTTCTAATCCTGTTCATGGGCGCCGGCGCCGCGTTCATCTACCGTTCGGGCGGGGTCATCGCGCTGCAGAACTGGATCGGACACCGAGTGAACACTGCTCGCGATTCGCAGGTCCTGACGTGGCTCATCGGGATCTTCATCTTCTTCGATTCGTACACGAGCACCATCGTCACGGGGAACGCGACGCGGGACCTCTCCGAAGAGAACCACAGTTCGCGCGAGATGCACGCGTACGTCCTCGACTCAACTACCTCCCCCGTGACGACGTTCGGGCCGGTCTCGAACTGGATCGGCTACCAGGTCTCGATGATTATCGTGGGGTTCGAGGCCGCCCGCGTTTCCGCGTCGGACCTCGGCCTGACGCCGTTCGGCCTCTTCTTACAGAGCATTCCGTGGAACGTCTACTGTCTGCTCGCGTTCTTCATGGTCGGTTTCATCGCCATCACGCAGCGGTTCTACGGACCGATGCTCGACGCCGAGTGGCGGGCGCGAAGCGAGAAGCGAACGATCCGCGAGGACTCGACACCGCTGTCAGACGTCTCGAGCGAGGTCGGCGAGCCGAGCGAGGAGAATCCGACGCTCGTCAACTTCTTCGCGCCGATCCTGGCGCTGCTGGTCGTCGGACTGGGCGCGATGTGGTGGCTCGGCGGCGGGTACCAGCCCGACGTCGACGTCGCCACCGCGTTCCAGGAGACCGACGTCGCGCTCGGACTGCTCTACGGCGCGTTCGCGTTCATGGCGGTCGGGCTGTTCGGTTCGATCGGGTATCGAACGATGACGCTGGAGGAAGCGAGCGAAACGATGCTCGACGGGTTCAAGACGATGATGATCGCCGCCGCGATCATCGTACTCGCGTGGGGAATCGGCCACGCCGCTGGCGAGGTCGGAACAGCGGACTACATCGCCGACCTGCTCGTCGGCAGCGGCGTTCCCGGCTCGTTCCTCCCGATCCTGATCTTCGTCGCCGCGACGTTCGTCGCCTTCACGACCGGGACCTCGTGGGGGACGATGGCGATTTTGACGCCGCTCGCGATCCCCCTCGGGTACGACCTTGGGGGCGCGTCGCTCCTGCCCGTGCTGCTCGGCGTCCTGTTCGGCGGGGCGATCTTGGGCGATCACTGCTCGCCGATCAGCGACACGACGGTGATGTCGTCCATCTTCGCGGGGTCGGACCACATCGACCACGTCAACACCCAGATTCCGTTCGCGCTAACCGCCGCCGGCGTCACGGTTCTGGTACTGCTGCTGTACGGATTCGGAATCACGACGCCGCTCGTGTTGCTCCCGCTCGCGTTCGTAATGACCGCCGTCGCCGTCGTCGCGCTGAACAAGTGGGACGCCCGCCGGAAGGGCCTTCCCGAAGTGATGCCGACGGTAGAGCGACTCGAGGCGGCGTCCGATTCCCGAGTCGAGCGGACGGTCACCAACGGTTCGTACGGCCTCGTCGAGACCGTGCCGATCGCCGCGGTCGTCATCATCGCGGGCTATCTGGGCGTCGTGTTCTTCTTCGCGACGTTCGGCTGGTGAACCGCTTCGTCGGGTGAGACGCGCCGTCTCCACTGGGCGGAGGTGTCTGTCGGCGGAACGGTTCCGTCCAGTGTCGGCTCGAGGCGGCGCAAACGAGGGCATCTCGCCCGGCGACCTCGGCGACGTCGAGACGTTTCGTGAGTGAGTCGTCGAACGGTACCCGGAACGGCCACGGATTCGTCGGCGTCGACGCCGACGAGTTCCCGTACGACGCCGAAACGCACGTCCGCTATCACCGTGATCTCGCCGACGAAACCGACGCTCGCCACCCGAATCTGCCGCAGCTGTTCATCGACTGATTCGACTCGAGGACGGCCGAGATAGCCGACGAGTACGCGATAGAGCGGGAGAAAGGGGCGAATCGGCACTGAAGCGCGGATTCAGCGCACTGGTTGGTTGCTGCCGTGTCCGGACGCGAGCCGAAAACCCCCTCAAAACAGCAGCGTCAGCACCAGGAGCGAGAGCGTGCTGACGACGAGCAGCGAGATCAGAACGGCGACTGCTGGCATCATTCCGGTGGTTCGGAGCTCGGCGAGCCGAATTTCCGTGCCGAGGCCGACGAACGCGAGCACGAACAGCCAGTCGTAGATCGTCTCGATCGTCGCCTGCTGCGTCGACGAAAACACGTCCGCACTCGCGAGGAGCATGAATGCGAGGAATCCGAGCACGAACGTCGGGAAATCGTTCCAGAGGGCCCGAACGGAGGAGCTGTTCCCGCTCCCCGTTCGTGCGTAGTAACTCGCGTACCCGAGGACGACGACGCCGATCAGCACGTTTCGCGAGAGCTTCGTCATCGTCGCCCACTGGCCGGCGACCTCCGAGTGGGCGAATCCGACCGCGACGACCGGTCCGGTCGAGAACATGCTGACGCCGGCCCAGATTCCGAAGACGACCCCCGATAGCCCGAGCGCGTCGCCGACGATCGGATAGACCACGATGGTGACCGCATCGAACAACAGGACCGTCGCCGCCGCGTAGGCGATCTGATCCTCTCGAGCCTCCACCGCCCCGGCGACCGCGACGACCGCCGACACCCCACAGATGCCCGCACCGGCCGCGAGCAACGATCCGAGCCGATCGGCGAGTCCGAAGACGGTCCGGGAGAGCGTTTCGACGATGGCGATCGTTATCCCGGCCACGAGAACGACGATGAGCAGGACGGTCACGCCGACCTCGAGGACGGTATCCAGCGTCAACGACGCGCCCATGAGGACGATGCCGGCACCGAGCCAGAGCTTGTGGGTTGCGATACCCGGCTCGAACCGCTCCGGGACGTCGACGCCGTTCGCCAGGAGAAATCCGATCGCGATGGCGACGAGCAGGTGATTGAGCGGGGCGATCTGCGCGATGACCTGGGCGAGCAGCGCACCGAGACAGAGGACCGCGAGCCCCGGAAGACGATGGGAAACCATGTCGCTACCGAGGAGCCGGGAGCGCGAACGCGTCTGTCAGTGCGACGGTCGCCGCCCCGACACCGCCGCTTCGCCGGTCGCGCCCGAGGGCCGTCCACCGGACGCGGACGACACCGCTGTCCGCCGTCCATCGATCAATCGGCATTCGTTCGGTGTCTTCGGTCCGGCGAACTTAACGCTTGTCGACCTCGTCGAAGGTTTCGGCAAGCTACCTGCCACAGCGAGAGCCGCGCCGTTTACGCCGGGGAGGATGTCATGCGGCTATCCTCGGTAAACATCGGCCGCTTCGCCCGTCCGCGACGGGATCGCAACACCTCGAGAGGATCGCTTCGAACCCCTCGCGTCCCGCCGCCGGCAGGCCGGAGACCTACCCGGACCGACGTTGGACCGCCGGTATGGAAGGCGAGCCCGAGCGCGACCACGACGCCGAGGATCGAGTACGTCGAAGAACGACGAGACCGAGTGAACGCGGGATTCGGCGCTCGTCGAGTGAGGAATACGCGAACGCGGGTCACCGATCGACGCTACCGAGCACGAGATCGAGGCTCCCGAGCGAGGCGATCAGATCGGCGACGTACTCGCCTTCGGCCATCTCCGGGAGCGCGGAGAGGTTGTGGAAACACGGGCTGCGGATCTTGAACCGGGCCGGCGAGTTCGAGCCGTCGGCGCGGATGTAGACGCCGAGTTCTCCCTTCGCGGACTCGACGGTGCGGTAGGTCTCGGTGCCAGCGTCCGGTTTCAGTGTCCGCGGCACGTTGCTCTGGACGGTTCGGTCGTCCTCGGGCCACTCCTCGAGCAAGTCGAGACACTGCTCGACGATCTTGGCCGACTCCTCGACCTCGCGCATCCGGACGAGCACCCGCGCGTGGTTGTCACAGCTCTCTTCGGTGACGACGTCCCACTCGAGGTGCTCGTAGTAGCCGTAGGGGTCGTCGTGTCGGATATCGTACTCGATTCCGGAGCCGCGCGCGACGGGGCCGGTGCAGCCGTACTCCTTGGCGACTTCGGGCTCGAGAACGCCCGTATCCACCGTCCGAATCTGGAAGATTTCGTTGCCGGTGAGCAGCGAGTGGTACTCGTCGACCTTCGCCGGCAGTTCGTCGAGGAAGTCCCGCGTCTTCTCGAAGAACTCCGCGCGCGGTTCGGGCAGATCCCAGGCGACGCCGCCGAGCCGGAAGTAGTAGAACATCATCCGCTGACCGGTGAGGTCCTCGAGAATATCCTGGACGACCTCCCGGTCGCGGAAGGCGTACTGAAAGATGGCGGTGAAGTCGCCGTAGACGTCGAGCGCGAACGTGCCCACCGCGAGGAAGTGGCCGAGCATCCGGCCGAGTTCGGTCGACATCGTGCGCAGGACCTGGGCGTACTCGGGGACCTCGATGTCGGCGAGGTCCTCGATGGCGCGGGCGACCGCCCACTCGTTGGGGAGGTTCGCCGTGTAGTCCCACCGGTTCGAGTAGGGGATGATCTGGTGGCGATACGTGCCGTTCTGGCACATCTGTTCCTCACACCGGTGGAGGTAGCCGACGTCGGGATCGACGTCGACGACCGACTCGCCGTCGAGCGTCGTCTTGAGGTGGAGCACCCCGTGGGTCGCGGGATGGTGCGGACCGATGTTCAACAGCATCGTATCGCTTTCGGAGTCGCGGTGGTCGGGCTGGATCGGGTTGGCGTGTTCGGCGAATTTGACGACCTGCGGTTTGTCCTGGTCGTAGTCCAGCGCGAGCGGGTGACCCTGCCACGTCTCGGGGAGCAAAATTCGTCGCGGGTCGGGGTGGCCCTCGTAATCGATGCCGACGAGATCGAACGCCTCGCGCTCGTGCCACTCCGCCGTCCGAAACACGGGTTCCGCGGTCTGGCAGACGGGGTCGTCCGGTTGAAGCTGGACGACCAGCGTCACTTCGTGGGTCCGCCGATCGTACTTCGTCAGGTGAAGGATCGACTCGTACCGATCCTCGTACTCCTGCGGCGTGAGACACGAGAGGTGGTCGAATCCGGCCTCATCGCGCAGGAGTGCAAGCACCTCCTGAACGTCGTCCGGCCGAATCAGGAACGCCGGCGCGTTCTCGTGGTCGTCCCGGCCCAGCGCGTAGTCGGAGAGCAGCGCCTCGAGTCGCTCCTCGTCGACGCCGTCTGCTCGGAGGTGATCGTACTCGGGATCGATACCCGCCGGCTCGTGGTGTTGGGGCTCGCTCATCGGTGCTCCGTTCGCGCCGCGGCTAAAACGGCGCGTCCGTCGTGAACGTACACCGGAGGCGAAAATGAGGGTTTTCCCGGCTCGCGGAGACTCTCATCGGCGACGGAACGACGCAACGGATTTTCGAGGCTCGGGCGGCGTGCTCGAGCGAGGCGCGATCCCGGCAGCCGCGACGGTTCTCGAGAGAGTCCAGAGCCGTTATCGGGGTTTTGAACGGAGTGCCGGCCGATATGGACGATATCCGGACGATCGCGACGGCTCGAGTCCAGACGTAGCGCATGGCTGTACGGGACGGCCAGAGCCTCCCCGTATTGCGGTTTCCGCGTGTGGTCCGGCAAACCGATCGTACAACCGAACCCCTATCAACTCCGCGGATAATACGTCGAAGTATGACAAAGCGGTTCGTCTCGCTCCCTGATGAGGCAGAGGCGGGAATGCGCGAGTTCATCGACGACGTCGATCAGCGATTGGCGAGCGACGAGGACACCTGTTCAGTCGTCGAGGACGTCCTGATCGACCTTTCGGGCGATCGCGAGGCTTACGAGCGCTGGCGGGCCGGCGAGTCGATGACTCCGGCCGAACGCGTCCGCTTACAGAGTTACGATCCCTGTAACACCACCCTCGAGAGCGAGTACTACGCCGAAAAGGACGAGCAGCTGTTCCGCCGGTCGAAACACCTCCAGTGGCTCTGGCGACAGTTCGATAGCCTGCCGATCGCGGACAACGTCGAGTTCGCCCTGCGATTTCGGCGGATGCTCGCCGATCACCTCTTCGAGGACTGTGGCGACAACTGCCGGTTTTTCAAGGGGATCTCGTTCACCTACGGTCACAATATCACGATCGGCGACAACGCCGTCGTCCACGACGACGTCCATTTAGACGACCGCGGGAAACTGACCATCGGCGACCGCGTCTCCGTCTCGGACGGCGTCCACGTCTACAGCCACGATCACGACGTTGTCGACCAGACCGAGGTTCGTAACTATCACACGATCGTCGAGGACGACGTGCGCCTCACCTACGACGCGATGGTCCGTGCCGGCTGCAAGGTCGGCGAGAACGCCATCGTCGGCGCGCGCGCCATCGTCCAGCACGACGTTCCCGCTCACCACATCGCGATCGGCATGCCGGCCAAGAGCGTCAAAATCAAACCCGGATGGGAGGACGCCGCCACGCCGATCGACGAAGCCGGCGTCAACCGTCAGGAGGAGCGACGCCTCGAGTACGATCTTCCTGACAACTTCGAGGTCTTCGACGAGTTCGGTCGCGACCTCTCGTAGCCATCGAACGCCACGATACGCCGGATCGAACGACGCCCGTTCGGTGGATGTGTGATATGTTTCGACGAGCCGGAGAGCGTACTCCGCATTCAGTTCTGGTTGACTCTCCGCGAGCCATAACTCAGGGAATATCCAAGTGTCTTGAGAACCAATGACACGATATGGAGCTCTGGGGCTGGCTCGTCGGGTACGTGGTGTTGTTCGCCCTGTTACATCTGCTACTGTACTACGTCTACGTCCGGGACAGTGACAGCGATAGCGGAAGCCCGCCGTCGTTCGCCGACCCCAATCGCGCGAGTTCGCACAGTTCGCCGGGTCCCGACCGCTATCCGAGGTCGGCCGACGATTTCGACGACCCCGAGGAACGCGAGGACGACCGCGAACTCGAGTTCGACGGGGAGACGATTCAGTGCCCACACTGCGGGGTGCGAAACGAGGCTGATCAGACGTTTACGTACTGCTGGAACTGTGTCCTGTCGCTTCGTCAGTGACTCCCGGATCGCGGTCGCTACCGCCACTATCAATCTTGTACCGATAATTCACACTTTCCGGACGTTCTTGGAATAGTGTCGGAAACGGGCCCCGACTCGACAGTTTCGCCCAGTAATGAACGATTACGCTTTTATCCTTCAAACACAGAGAGGGGAGAGACGACGAATAGTCATGTACGGACAACGCCCCTATCCTCCCGCTTCGCAGTTTCGCCCCCCGTCGGTGTACCGCGCGACACACGACCCGAACGGTCCGGCGACGCTCAGCACGACCGTGATCCACGCGCTGGCCGACTGTCTGGGTGTCGACGTTACCGACGGTCGTCTCTCGCTGTACGATACCGTCGACCCCGACGCACTCGACACCCTCTTTCGACCGCGCTACGACGGACGGTCCCGAACCGGCGGCTCGCTCTCGTTCGTCGTCCACGACCACCGCGTAACGGTCAGTAGCACCGGTGAAATCCTGATCGAACCGCCCGCTCGGCGGTAACACACTCGTTTCTCGTCGGTTCGTTCCGCTTGCGCTCACGGCGCGATTCCACGCGCGAGCGGTCCCAGCAGTTACGAGGAAAGCGACTCCGCGAGCGTCTCGAGGTGGTCGACGCCGACGACGGCGACCACGTCACCGTCGGTGGTCGACCGAAGCTCCTCGAGCCGGTCGGCCATACAGCGTTCGCGGGTCTCGTCGCGGTAGGCGAGCGCGCTGTCGTCGGTTCGGACGCTGGCGAGCAGCGCCTGGACGCCGGCGACGTGGGAGCGCTCGTGGGCGGCCTGTTCCGCCGGCGGATCGGCGTGATCACACTCGTATTCGATCGGTTCGTCGCAGGTGACGGTCATCGACGTCGCGTGGGTCAGCGTCGCGGCGACGCGACAGGTCAGGGCCTCCCGCGTCGCCCCGCCGAGGCTCGAGATAACGCGCCGAGCCGTCGTCGTCGAGACGCGGTCGGCGATCAGGCGGGTGACGAGTTGGTGGAGAAACGACCAGTTCGGGGCGTCGATGCCGACGACTGAAGCGTCCGGCGCGGCGCGAATCGCCGCACTCATCTCGCCGCCGAACCGCGGTGGGGCGTCGGATTCGCCGTCGCGAGCGTAGGCGCGGTACAGGGGGAGGGCTGCCGTCGGTAACTCCAGGGCGAGCGTTTCGGGTTCGACCGACTCGAGGACGCGTTCGACGCGGGCGACGCTCGCGGGGTGGTCGTGGACCACGCCGAGAAGCAGACAATCGCCTGCCGACCCGGTCACCCGACGACAGAACTGCGCGGTGATCCGCGGGTCGTCGAACGATGCGGCAAAGGACGGGGATTCGGCCATTGATCGAGTGGTAATACGTGACTACCGGCATAACCCTTCTGTTGTGTGTGGCTACCTTCCGGGCGAGCGAGCGGGGTCGCGGAGTAGGGACAGCGTACTCGACGGCCCTCGGTCGCTCGGGGCGTAATGGTCCTGTGATCGACGGAACGGTTTTACCGCTTTATTAGTCGCGTATCCGTGCCACCACTACCTCTGTCCGTTCGCCGTCGTTCCAAGCCGCTCTGGCAGATCAATCGTGGTGACCGACCGATCGGTACGCGGTTCGAACGGATCGTTTCACAACCAATGACTGAGGATGCGATCACCAAAGACGACGAAGGAAAGCGGGTCCTGAACGCCGACGGTACCGCAGTCGGCCGGATCATCGAAGTTCGCGACGGCTACGGCTACGTCGAACTCGATCCGAGTACGACGGAGACAATAAAGGCGAAACTCGGCTGGGCCACGAAGAGCGAAGAGGCACACCCGCTCGATGAAGGCAGTATCGAGGAGATCACCGACGAGGAAGTTCGTCTTCGGGGAACGCTCTAACCGACGGTCAATCGTCAACCGGCGGCGACAGGGGCTGTGCGTCGGCCCGAAACCCGCGGTACACCCCGGTAGCCCACTCGAGTGCGGCGGCCGTCTCGTTCGTGATGACGCCGCGGACCTCCCCCGTCTCGTTCAGAACGAACACGATGACCCGCGACTCGGATCCCGTCTCGATGATCATGAGTTCGTAGGGTGCCGAGTCGGTGACGTATATGTCGAACCCGCCATCGACCATCACGTCACGAACCTGTCCCGGGTGCGTCTCGGACAGGAACGTCGCGAGTTCCTCGGTGAAGACGGCCTCGATGTCGAGAGTACCGTCGACGGTTCGGTTGTAGAGTTGGACACGGGTCATGGGGGTTCGTTCGGCGGTAATAACGGCGCGTATCCGATCCGCCACGGCGATGCTCTCGACGAGCTGCTGGAGCGGTTCGTACGGGGCGTGCGGTGATGGTTCCGAAACGTCTGCCCCCTCGAGTAACGCGGTCGACATCGGCGCGTCGCTCGGAACGTACTCGAGCACCCTGCTGCTCTCGTCGATCGCTGCCACGGTTTCGACGCGTCGACGACAGCTCGAAAGAACCACTCTCCCGAGAAGCGTCAGCTGACACCGCCCGTCCGAACCACCCCTGCGTCGGACGAGTTCCAGTTGCTCGAGTTCGCGCATTCCCCGGTCGATCGTCGATCGTGAGCACTCGAGCGCCTCGACGAGATCCCGCTTGTGTCGCGGGCCGCCGTCGAGACACTCGAGGATCGCCCGCCGCTGGATGCTCGTTCGAAGGACGTCGCGGGATGGACACGACGAACACATCGGTCAGGTCAGCCACCGATACGGTCGCCGCCGGTAAAACGACCTCGGTAGAGAGGATCAACGGAGAAGCGGGTGGGGCAACGAAACATCGGATGCCGCCGGAACGCCGGTGTCGATCTAGACGCCGGTACTGTAGCGCAGGATACCCGCGAAGCCGCCGAAGGCGTTGTAGAGCTGTTCGCCCTTCTCGAAGTCGGTCGAGATGAATTTCGTTTCCGAGCCCCGCTGTTCGGCGATCTCGATGAGGTGGTCGATCGCGTCCTCGCGGTCCTCCTCGGTTGCCTCGACTTCGGAGCCGCAGTCAGTACACGTGTGGACGGGCGTGGCCTTTCGCCGGTCGACGACTTCGCGCTCGGTACTGCCACACTCGCCGCAGTCGTAGGTGATGACGTCCTTGCGAAGGTCTTCGCTGATCAGGAGTCGGTCGACCGCCCCCATCATGAGGTTCCGCCTGGTCTGCTCGAAGCCGTAGGTCGCGAGGTCGCCCGCGTTGAGTTCCTCGAAGAACTCCTCCATCTGCTTTTTGTCCTTCATCACCTCGGCGTCGGCCAGCGCCTCTTCGGCGTTGTCGACGAGGTCCTTCAGGCCGGACTCGTCGGTGTAGGCGACGTCGAACTTTCCGATGACGTTGTCCTGTATCTCGTGGTGGAGGTAGTCGCCGTCGAGGAACTCGTCTTTGGTGGGCGAGGGACCGCCGACGAGGATCCCGTCGAGTTCGTGGCGTTTCGCGACGAACAGGTCGTTGGCCATCCCGGCGACCTCCTGATAGAAGTTGTCGATCGCCTCGAGCCGCAGCCGGGCGAACCGCTGGGCGGACTGGCCACCCTTTCGTTGCTTCCCGGGGACGAGCGACGACGCGGACTTGACCGGCTCGATGCGTTTCCCTTTCAACCAGCCGACGTTCGCTTCGCGCCGATCGAGGACGATCAGGCCGTAGAGGCCCTTGTCCGCGAGCATGTGCTCGAGCGGCTCGGTGAGGAAATCCGAGTCGCAGTGATAGCGGAAGGACTCGACGGGTTGGGGCGGACTCTCGAGCACTCGGGTTACCATCTCGGTCCGCCCGCCGCTGGAGTCGACCGCACCGGAGAACAACACGAGTCCGTTCTCCGGCGGATAAGTGTCGTAGTATCGGAGTCGGTCCTTGATACTCGTCAGTGCGTCCTGAACGGCCGTCCGGGTCTGTTTGGACTTGATGTTGGCCGCTTCACTGTGTTCTTGGGTAACGTGTTGAACGACGTCACTGATCTGACGGTCGTCCGGAACGTAGATCGTTACGAGCTGCGTCCCGGAGCCGTCGAAATCCTTGAGATCCTCGATTACCTTCCGGAACTCGTATTTTTTCCGGTCGGATTGCTCCTGCCCGCCCTCCTGGCTCATTGTCCGTACAAAGCGGTGCTGTGGGTAAGAATCCTTTGACACACTTGCCAACGTGTCAACGACTGTCGGAGACGCAGTATAGGAACGACTGAACCGATTTACACACCCATCGCACAGCTATCGTGCGATCAGGTGTGCAGTGACTGTCAGTGGCTACTCTAGCACGCGATTCCGATCCGTCTCGCAGACGTGTCGGTTTCACATCACGTAGCGTGCACCGAGGTGACGATTTAAGACCCTGCCGTTCCACAGTCCGGACAGTACTCCAGTATGTCTCACGAGACGGTCTATGCTATCGCGAGTGGGAAAGGCGGCGTGGGAAAGACGACGACGACGGTAAACCTCGGCACGGCCCTCGCACAGGCCGGCCAGCGCGTCGCCATCGTCGACGCCGACCTCGGAATGGCGAACCTCGCCGGATTCGTCAGCCTGACTCCCGACTCGACGACGCTGCACGACGTGCTGTCCGGTGACGCATCGGTCAACGATGCTACCTATCGAATCGCAGATAACATCGTCGCGGTCCCGAGTGGCACCAGCCTCGACGAGTACGCGGACACCGCTCCGGAAGGGCTCCGCGAGGTCGTTTCCGACCTCCGGGACCGCTTCGACTACGTCTTTCTCGACGTCGGGGCCGGCGTCAGTCACGAAACCGTACTGCCCCTGGGGCTGGCCGACGCCGTCGTCCTCGTTTCGACGCCCGAACCCGCGGCCGTCCACGACTCGAAGAAGACCCTCGAGTTGACCGAGCGCGCTGGCGGCGAAATCGCGGGACTCCTCGTCACCCGCACGCGGCCGGACAGCGACATCTCCTACGACGAGATCGCGACACGCCTCGAGACGTCCCTGCTGGGAACGATCCCCGAGGACTTTGCGGCTCGAGAAAGCGTCTACGCCGGAACGCCGCTGGTCGTCTACGAACCCGACGGCCCCGCGGCCGCCGCCTACCGGCAACTCGCGGCGGACCTATCCGGGATCGACGTGTCCGACGTGGCGGGCCAAACCGACGCCGACGGTGAGGCGTCCGAACCGCCGGCGGACGATGCCGGCGACTCCCACCGCGACCACGATTCCACCGTCGATCACTCCGACGAGACCGACGACGCCGGTGACGGCGACGAGGAGGCCGACGAACGAGAGGCAGCGCACGACGACGTCTCGAATGCGATCACGGAAGCCGAGTCGGATCTCTGATTCGTCGCTCCGGATGAGTGTCACCGTGGTAATCGGTTCCTGAACCGGCATCGAGCGGGTAACGACCGCCGAAACTCTCGAACTCGATTCCGTGGTGCAGCGGGATGACGCGGATAGTAGCGTCTTTCACAACCGCCGTAATGAACACCATTTCGACCGCGAGATACTCGCTCGAGGCCGAACGGCGCGGGGTAGCGCCGATCGCGGCTGACGGCCGAGTAGCGCCTCACAGTCTCCGGCTGGGGACAGTAACGAACTGATTACTAATCACCTCCGTTATCGATGGCCCGAATATGGAGCGACGAAAAGTACTCCTCGGCAGTGGCGCTGCGCTCGCAACCGCACTGGCTGGTTGTTCCGATAGCGAAACAAGCAACGACGATCCCGACGACGATTCCCCCGGATCGGACGACGGGGGCAACGATAACGGAGATAACGGCGACAACGGCGATAACGGCGAAAAAGATATCGACGATGTCCCCGGGTTCGACGGCACGAAACTCGACCTCGATAGCGACGTGATCTCGGTGAAGAAAATCGAGCACAAAGACGACATGGTCCACGTCGTCGCGACGACCGAGGTCACCGATCTCGATGTGCTGTACGGCGAGCTCGAGACGATCGTCGACAATCACGAGAAGGCCGCGGTCGATTACGAGACGTTCGTTTCCAAGATCAAAACCATCGAGTGGACGATCAAGCACAAAGGCGAGCAGATAGCACTGTTCTCCGTTAACGTGCAGTGGATCGTCGACTACTACAAGAACAACATCTCGCGAGACGAGTTCGTCGACAAGGTCAAGAAAACGGCCGAGTAACGCCAACAGTCGTGCGAACGATCGAGCGGTAGTCGGTCCACCGGCGACTGATTTTTCGAGACAGCAAACTGGGTAGTTATACGTGGGTCGTCGCCGCGTCTCCTGTGAGAACGGGTCCCCGTCTACATCGAACGCGGCGGTTCGACGCCGAGGACCGACAGCGCGTTCGCGACCGTGTGTTTCGATGCGGCCACGAGCGCGAGTCGGGCCTCGCGAACGTCGGGATCGACGCCGTCGGCCAACACCGGACACTCGCGGTAGAAGCCGTTGAACCGGTCGGCGAACTCGCGGGTGTAGGTCGCGATCTGGTGGGGCTCGAGATCGTCCGCGGCCTCGTCGACCACCGCCGGGAACCGGGCGATCGTCTCGAGGAGGTCGCGTTCCGCGTCCGTCTCGAGCAGGTCGGTGCGGAGCGAGTCGAGCTCGACGTCCTGATCCGCGAGGTCGGCGTCGGGATCGAGTCCGGCTTCTTCCAGAATGCCACAACAGCGCGCGTGGACGTACTGGACGTACGGCGCGGACTGGGCCTCGAAGTCCAGCGCCTGATCCCACTCGAAGGTGATCGCCTTCGTCGGCTGCTTGGAGACGATATCGTACCGGACCGCGCCGATCCCGACCTGGTGGGCGATGCGCTCGATATCGCCTTCGTCCAGATCGTCGTCCCGGATGCGGTCGTCGAGTCGGTCCTCGACCTCTTGGCGCGCGCGCGAAATCGCCTCGTCGAGCAGATCGTCCAAGTCGACGCCGGTGCCGCGACGGGTCGACATCTTCCCCTCGGGCAGGTTGACGTAGGAGTACAGCACCTGCTGGAGGACGTCGGTATCGTTACCGAGCAACTCGAGCGTCGTCCGAACCTGCTTGGCCTGGAGTTTGTGATCCTCGCCGAGCACCGTCACCGCGCGGTCGTACTCGTCGAACTTCCACTCGTGGTGGGCCAGATCGCGGGTGGCGTACAGCGAGGTGCCGTCCGAGCGCAGGAAGACGAGGTTCTTGTCGATGCCGTACTCGTCCAGTTCGAGTTGCCAGGCGTCCTCGTCGTAGATCGCCTCGTCGAGTTCCTCGAGCCGAGCCACGAGGTCGTCGGTGTCGCCGTTGCGCATGAACCGCGTCTCCTTGACGAACTCGTCGAACTCCGCGGGGAGTCGCGCGAGGCAGCCTTTCATACCCGAGAGCACCTGATCGACGACCTCGCTGACCCGTTCGTAGGTCCCTTCGTCGCCCGCCTCGAGCCCCTGCATGATCGACTCGATCTCGGCTTCGGCCTCCTCGCGGTCGGCCTCCGAGGCGTTCTCGAGGAAGGCGTTCCCCTTCCGGTAGTAGCGGACGAGGTCGTACTCGATGCGGTCGCGTTCGGGGTCGTCCTCCAGGTCGTCCTCGTCGAAGGTCTCGTAGGCCCACGTGAAGACGGCCATCTGCCGGCCGGCGTCGTTGACGTAGTAGTGGCGGTCGACGTCGTAGCCGGCGAGATCCAGCAGGTTCGCGACGGCGTCGCCGATGATCGGATTCCGCGCCCGGCCGACGTGAACCGGCCCCGTCGGGTTCGCGCTCGTGTGCTCGACGACGACGGACTCCCCGCGGTCCTCGAGCGCGCCGTAGCTGTCGTCGGTCGCGGACGCCAGCGTCTCGGCGAAGTAGGCGTCGCTCGGCAGGAAGTTGAGGTACGGACCCTGCGTACGGATCTCCGAAACGTAGGTCAGTTCGTCGGCGTCGAGTTCGTCGGCGAGTCTGCCGGCGACCTGCGGCGGCGACGCGCCCGCCTCGCCGGCCAGCCGGAAGGCCGCACTCGAGGCGAGGACGCTCGCGACGTCTTCCGGCGGTTCTTCGATCCCCAGATCGTCCGTCGGGAAGTCGAGTTCGGCGAGGGCCCCTTCGAGGGCGGCCTCGACCTCTGCGCGTAGAGAGAGGAACATACCCGCCCGTATTCAGGGCTCGAGTAAAGGAATGTCGGGTTCGTCCACGGCGGGCCGTTCAGTTCGCCGTGGGTTCGTTGAACGACAGTTCGTAGTCGGGGTCGGCGTCTCGGTCGGGTCCCTCGGTCGCGAGTTCGGCCTCGATCTTCTCGGTCAGGAGGTCGACGGCCATTCGGTTCGCACCCTCGGGAATGATCACGTCCGCGTTCTTCTTCGTCGGTTCGACGAACTGCTCGTGCATCGGCTTGACCGTTCCGAGGTACTGGTCGATCACGCCCTCGAGACCGCGACCCCGGTCGATGACGTCGCGTTCGATCCGCCGCAGGATCCGCACGTCCGCGTCGGTCATGACGTAAACCCGCAGATCGAGCATCTCGAGGACCGCCTCGTCGTACAGCGAGAGGATTCCCTCGAGCACGATGACGTCCGTGGGTTCGACCGTCACCCGCTCGTCCGTGCGGTTGTGCACCTCGAAATCGTACTGGGGCATCTCGACCGACTGTCCCATCAACAGCGCGTTCAACTGCTCTCGAAGCAACTCCCACTCGAACGCGTCCGGGTGGTCGTAGTTGACCGCCGCTCGGTCCTCGAACTCGAGGTGCGAGAGGTCTTCGTAGTAGTTGTCGATCGGAATTCGGGTGACGGCTTCGCCGACGGTCTCGGCGACGGTGCGTGCGACCGTCGTCTTGCCGGCACCCGTCCCACCGGCGATCCCAATAACGAACGATGGAATACTCATCGTCCAACCGATGGGGAGGACACTACTGAATCTGTTGATACTCGGTCGCTCGAGGGGGTACTCCGGCACTCACTCGAACCGACCGGCAGCGGCTCGAAACCACGCGTCGTGAATCGGACGAAACGCCTCGTCGGTGGCGTCGAACGCCGCCGGCGTAAAGAACCGGGCCGCGCTCGCGTCGCTGCCGGCTGTCGGCGTACCCGCGGCGTCGCTCCACGCTACGACGTAGTGGACCGTCACCACGTGTTTGCCGTCCCGAGGCGGGACGGTGGCCGCGTCGCAAATCTCGAGGGCGTCGGGATCGACGACGACGCCGGTTTCCTCCTCGAGTTCGCGGACGGCGGCCGCCGCGGGCTCCTCCCCGACCTCCATGTGTCCGCCGGGGATCGTCCACTCGCCGACGCCCGGCGGGACGGCCCGTTCAACGCAGAGTACCGCCGGTTCGGGACCCGACCGATCGACGACCGCGACGCTTGTACAGGGGACCGGATTGTGCCAGACCACGTCCTTGCAGGCCGGACAGCGCTTGCGCTCGCGGTTATCGACGGTACCCGTCTCGAGACGAGCGCCACAGTCGGGACAAAACGTCGGCGGTCGGCTGACCATCTACCGTGGCATCAGGACCGGGGGTTCAAAGCGTTTTCAATCCGCTCCCGGTCAGGGGAACGACGACGGTCGCGTCGTCCGCGAGGATGTCGGCCTCGCGGTAGTCTTCCAGCGCCGCGGGGGCGACCGCACAGGTCGGCTCGACGTAAAACCCGCCGCGGTGGAGTCGGTCGAGCGCGCTCTCGATCGAATCCGAACCGACTGCGATGGCGTCGCCGCCGGTTTCCTCGATCGCGGTAAGGATCTCGCTCTTGCGGGCGGGTTCGGTGATCTTAATTCCGTCGGCCATGTCGGTTCCGTTCCCGTCCTCGTCGGTCGTCGTCCCACCTCGTTCCTCGACGATGGGGGCGTATCCCGCCGCCTGCGCGCCGAGTAATCGGGGCATTCCGTCGACGATGTCGGCTTCGTTGAGCAGCGAGAAGCCGCGGTAGGCACCGAGGAAGAGGGTGCCGTGACCGACCGGGAGCACGACGGCGTCGGGCACGGTCCAGCCCTGTTGGGCGGCGATTTCGAACGCGAACGTCATCGTGCCCGCGTAGAAGGCCGGATTCCAGGCGTGGCTGGCGTACCAGCCCTCGCCCGTCTGTTGCGGGGAACCCACGCTCCGGCGTTCCGAGGTGCGTCGTGCCCCGCCCTCCACGGCGTCGATACAGGCGTCGGTTACGTCCTGTCGGTCGCCCTCGATTCGGACGGGACGGGCGTCCGCCCGCTGGATCGCCATCAGCTTCGACTGTTTGACGTCCGCTGGCACGTAGATGTCCGCCTCGAGGCCCGCCCGCGCCGCGTACGTCGCGATTGCGGCCCCGGCGTTGCCCGAGGAGTCCTCGATGACCTTCTCGACGCCGAGTTCGACGGCTCGAGAGAGCGTCGTCGTCGCACCGCGGTCCTTGAACGAACCCGTCGGGAAGACGTACTCGAGTTTGAACTGGGCGTCCCACTCGGGCGCGTCGACGAGGGGCGTAAACCCCTCGTGGAAGGTCACGTGTTTCTCGATCGGGAGGAACTCGAAGAACGTCCATAGGCCGTCGCTGGTGTCGAGGCTGTGGAGCGGAAGCGGATCGCCCTCGGGATGCGGTCGGTCGGTGAACTCGAGGGCGCGTCCGCACGTACAGCGCCACGGTTCGTTCGGCCCGGCCTCGTAGACCGTTTCGCAGATCGGACAGATGAGATCGGATGGCATGTTAGTACTCGTCGATGTCGGTGGCGACGGAACAGACGTACTCGCCCGTCGCAACCTGGGGCAGGCGGCGGGTCCGCCAGAGGATACCGTCGCTGTCGGCTGCCACTTCGGCTTTCGGCTCGCCGAAGGGTGTCGTTACTTCGAACAGCAGATCGCCGCTGCCGACGCGATCGCCGAGTTCTTTCCGGAAGGTGACGAGGCCACCGCCCGGCGCGCCGTACTGGTCGAAGCCGCGGGCGCGAGTCTGGGGCTCGGACGAGACGCTGCCGTCGAGGAAGCCGTAGTGGGTGAGCACGTTGAACACGCCCTCGACGCCCTTCCGGATGCTCGAGTCGTCCCAGCCGACGCAGCCGCCGAGTTCGGGATCGACGGTCGGCACGCCTTCGTTGGGAGCCGCACGAGCCAACTGGCCGTCGGGCCCCTTCTGGTCCAGGACGTAGCCACAGCCGAAGACCTTCGCGAGTTCGAGACACTCGTCGTGGAGCCGGTGGCGTTTCCCACAGCGAACCCGAACCTCGTCGATCATCCGGCTGGTCGAACCCTGGTGGAGATCGAGGATCAGATCCGCCGAGACCGCGGGCGCGAACGTTGCGGCCGCGATCCGCTCGCTCGAGGTTCCGGACTCGTTTCCGGGGTACGTACGGTTCATCTTCGTGTCGTCGATCGGGTTTCGGTGCTGTGCGAGTTGAAAGGCGTGATAGTTGACGATCCCGACGATCAGGATCGTGCCGTCGATTTCGGCGGGATCGATCCGGGGGACGACGCGCTGGATGACGCCGATTCCGTTGAGTTCGTCACCGTCGCTCGCCGCCTGCATGTAGAGGGTCTTTCCCGCCCGTTCGCCGTTGATCACGGCGACGGGCAGACCGACCGAACTTCCGTCCCGGGTTTCGCCCACCTCGAGACGGCCCGTATCGATCTCTCCGGGCCCCGCGCTCGCCGTTCCGAGCGTCGTCGTCATGTCCCTGACGACGGACCGGTTCGTCTTTATTGGTTCGGTGTCCGCCAGCCGGAGCGGGGTTTCGGTGGTCGACCCGCCGTCGGTCCGCCCGTCGCCGAACGCGAAACGCAAAGTCCCCTGGGCGAGCACTGTAGGCGTATGAGTCTCGAGCAGGGTGACTCGAGGAACGAGGAGGCCGATCCGCTCGACGCCTTTCGGCAGTTCTTCGCGCTCGAGCGCGACGTCATCGTCCTCTCTGCGGCGATGTTCGCGTTCAGTCTGGGGTTCCAGATGACGAACCGGTACATGGCGGAGTACATGTCCGCGCTGGGCGCGACGGCGATCGTCATCGGCTTGTTCGGGACCTTCGGGAACGTTATCAGCGCCCTCTACCCCTACCCCGGCGGGGCGGTTTCGGATCGAATCGGCTCGCGGTACGCCCTGACCGCGTTCGGGCTGTGTTCGACGCTCGGTTTCGGTATCTGGCTCGCCGCACCCCTGTTCGCGGACGTTTCGGCCGGGCCGACGTCGCTCGCCATCGTCGCCGTCTTCGTCGGGTTGATCCTCGCACAGGCCTGGAAGTCGTTCGGACTCGGCGCGACCTATGCCATCGTCAAGCAGGCGGTCCCCCCGTCGCAGTTAGCTGCCGGCTTCGCGAGCACCGAAACGTTTCGTCGCACCGCCTTTCTCGTCGGCCCGCTGATCGCTGCCGTCCTCTTCTTCCCCTTCGGTTCGGGCGATGCCGACGTTCGGATCGCGTTCCAGCTGATCCTGATCGTCGCGCTCGTCTTCGGTGTTCTCGGCACCCTCGTCCAGCATTTCCTCTACGAAGCCGCGGAGGACAGTTTCGGCAAGGAGTTCGAGGGCGTCTCACAGGTCCTCACGGACCTGCGAGCCATGCCCGACGAACTCCGTCCGCTGTTGATCGGCGACACCCTCGTTCGGTTCTCCAACGGCATGGTCTACGTCTTCTTCGTCATCGTCGTCACCCGATTTCTCGGGGTCGGACTCTCCCTTTCCATGCCCGCGGTCGGCACCGTCGATCTCAGCCCCCAGTCGTACTTCGGGATGTTGCTCGTCCTCGAGATGCTCGTCGCCTTACTGGTCATGATTCCGGCCTCGAAAGCCGCCGAACGGGTCGGGCTGAAACCGGTGGTCGCACTCGGCTTCGCCGTCTACGCGATCTTTCCGATCCTACTCATCAACGCACCCGAGAGCGCGGCCGCGCTCGCCGTCCTCTTTGCGTTCTCCGGGTTGCGCTTCGCCGGCCTGCCCGCGCACAAAGCGCTGATCGTCGGCCCGGCGAAGCAGGGCGCTGGCGGTCGCGTCACGGGTACCTACTACCTTCTGCGGAACCTGATCGTCATCCCGAGCGCCGCACTGGGCGGCCTGATCTGGGAGGGGTTTTCGAACCCGCTGACCGGCGAGGCGGTGCTCGCCGGCTCCCCGGCCCTCGCGTTCGCCATCGCGACGGTGATCGGTCTGATCGGAACGGCCTACTTCCTGCTGTTCGGCGAGGAGTTCGAAGCGTACCGGTAACCCCGCCTCCGGCGAATCGCTTCGAGATCGTTCCTCGAGTCTCGTTGTTCGGCGACAGGGACCCGCGTTCACGACGAGGAGGAAGTCAGAGGAAGAGCCGGAAGTAGTAGGGGCTGACGAAGCCCTCGATGAACCCCGCGACGGCGAGGAGGATACCGATACCGATGAGCACCCAGAACGCGCGCTCGAGCGCGTCGGCGAGATCCGCCCGCGTCGCACGGCCCTGGTGCGTCCGCCAGCCGGCGAGACCGAGCTGGATCCCGAGCGCCGTCGCGATGAGGATCGCCGGAATCTCGAAGACGCCGTGGGGGAGCACGAACGCGAGGAGTTCGAGCGGCTCGACTTCGGTCCGAGCGAAGACCCCCATGAAGACGCCGTTGAACAGCAACGAGGCGATCGCCGGGAGGACGAGAACGATCCCGGAGAGGGCCGTCGTGATCGCGACCATCCAGTTGTTTCCGAAGAACTCGAGCGCCGCGGCCGGCGGGATGTGGCCCTCGAGACGAGCCGAAATCGAGGTCTCGAGAGGACCCGCGAACGGTCCGGCGACCGCCCAGCCGACCCAGAAACTGGCGAGGGCGAGGGCGACGACGATCGCGTGCGTGCCGAGCGTGGCCCGAACGAACGACGTCATCTCGGACCAGCCGCGTCGAGCGCCGGTCGTGAACTGGTTACGGAGCGAGCGCTCCGGCATCACCGGCGGCGTCAGTCGGTTTCGGTGCTCGGTGTAAAGAGCCGTCTTCAGGAGATCGAGCGCCGGGAAGACGAGCAGCGCGGTCACGAGCGAGGGAAAGGCCATCACGTTGACGAGGACGAGCGCGCCCGAGATGACCGATATCGCGATCATCGTTCCGACGGCGATGGCGTAGTAGAATACCGCACCGACCGGCCGGGAGCGTATGAACCCGCCGGCGTTCGACAGCGACCCGAAAACGGTCTCGTCGTCGACGACGACCGCAACTGGCGCGAACGCGAACAGCGCCCGAACCGCTGCGAGAACGACGACGACGATCAGTGCAGCCACGACTGCAAAACCGGCGGCGAGCAGCGGCGATCCGGTCATCATCACGGCGATACCGGTGACGAGTGCCGTCCCGATTCCGATCGTCAGAAGCACCGCCATCCACAGCAGAAACTCGAGAACGTACAGGCCGAGAAACCGCAGCCAGTAGCGACGAGCGCCGGCGATACCGGCGGTTAACCCTCGATCGTTTCGCAGCCGGGACGCACAGGCCGTTAGCTGTCCGGCAGCGACGGTGGAAGCGAGGAACACGCTCACGAGAACCGTCACGATGATCGTCACGACGATCAGTGCGCTCATTCCCAGCGTAAACACCTGGTCGAAGACGGGTTCGAACCCGCTCACCCACTCGTCGAACGCTTCGGGACTCGCGTTCGGATCCGGCGGCTCGGTGTCCATTCCGGCCAGTTCCTCCCGTATCACCGCGAGGTGACCGGTTACCTCGAGATAGATGAAGCCGACGACGATGGCGAGAAACGGAACGACGCGAACGATAGCGGGGATGGCGGCTCCGAGCAGGTACCACGGCAGGATATCTGCTGGTCGGCGGCGGAGTACAGCGACGGTAGCAGTAACGGAATCGGAGAGGGACATAGGTGGTAGTTAATCCGCTAGTAGGTAACCTAGTTGAATGTTCGGTCGTCGAACGGGTCGGTCGAGTCGTCGTCGAATCCGCTACCGGCGGGTCGCGGGGTAAATCCGCCGGTGGGGATGACGGAGACGGCGACGAGGGCCGCCGAAAGAAAAATCACCCGTCAGCTTGCTCCGGTCCGCCGTTAGCACTTCGCCATCAGGAGTCGAAGGCCGACGATCGCTCACGCATTCAGGTGATGGGCCGGCCTCGAGGGTGGAGGGACCGATTCCCGCTATATGCAGGGAGTCTGTACGCGATGGCGGCCGATCGATATCCGACACCGCTGGGCAGGCGCGGAACCGCGTTTCGTTTCGGTGGCATGTGCGTGGCGAGACTTACGTCGAATGCCGGTGTAGATCCGCTATGGTCACCACACTCTCCGCTGATCGACTCGCGGACCTTCAGGACGAGGGCACCGAGTTCGCCATCGTCGATACGCGGCCCGAAGAGAGCTACGAGTCGTGGCACATTTCCGGCGCGTTACACTTCCCGTTCGGACCGGAGGAGGATCTCGACGGCCGTCTCGAGGAGTTCCGTGACCTCGTCGGTGACGCCGAGCGGGTGATCACCACGTGCGCGAAGGGGATTTCGTCGGGCAACTTAGCGACGCACCTCGAGTCGGCCACCGACGAGTACGACGTCCAAACCGTCGACGGCGGGATGAAAGGCTGGAGCGGCGTCTACGATCACGTCGAACTCGACGTCGACGACCGGTTGACGATCGTTCAGGTACAGCGTCGCGCGAAGGGCTGTCTGGGCTACGTCGTCGGCTGCGACGCGACGGGCGAGGCCGTCGTCGTCGACCCGACCGGCGACGTCGACGAGTTCGAGATCGCCGCCGAGGAGGCCGGGCTTACGATCGCGGGCGTGATCGATACGCACGTCCACGCCGATCACGTTTCCGGTGGTCGGGAACTCGCCGACCGACTCGAGGTCCCCTACTACCTCGGCGAGCGGGCCGGCGACCGTGGCGTCGACCTTGAGTTCGAGTCGCTCGAGCGTAACGCGGTCCTCGACGTCGGCGAGCGCGAACTCAAGACGCTGGCCGCGCCGGGGCACACGACCGAGATGATCAATCTCCTCGTCGACGACGAGGCGCTGTTGACCGCCGACACGCTGCACACCCAGTCGGTGGGGCGGACGGAACTCGAGTTCAGCGAGGACGAGGGCGAGCGAGGGGCGGAACTGCTCTACCGGACGTTGCATGGCACGATCCTGGCCGAGCCGGAGGGACTCACCGTTCTGCCGGGCCACGTCACGGTCACCGCGGACGGCGAGTTCGAACACGGCGCGCCGGGCGAGGCGATCGCGACGACCGTCAGAAACGCGCGCACTGGAATCGATCTGCTCGAACTCGAGGAGGCCGACTTCGTGGATCGAATGGCGGACAGCGGCGAGGAGCCGGCGAACTACGAGGAGATCATCGATCTGAACCGCGGCGTGACGGAGCGACCACCCGAGGAACGAGCGGAACTCGAGTTGGGGCCGAACAACTGCTCGGCATAAGCGCTGGCGGTTGCCGAGTGTGAACGGAGCGGTGGCACGACCGTTCGGCCAGTAGCGGACTTACTATCGTTTTCCTGAATACGTGTTATATACTAGCATGGCGTCTGGACACACGGGAAAAGAAGATGCAGGTAACCGCGATACAACAGGTGAAATGTCCACAGTGTGCAACGCAGACGAGTATTTCGGTGCCCGACGACGTCGAACTGAAACCCAGTCGCTCCGTCGCAGCGTTCGGTGAGCAGACGAAGGTGACGTGTTCGAACGGGCACACGTACTGGGTACACTTCTGTTAGCTACTATGCCCTCTTTTGTGGCGGGACTCAGTTGCGAAGCACCGACCTACCGCGAGTATAGTAACAATTGAAACGATTTACACACCCATTGCACAGCCGCGGTTCTCGCCCACTCCGTTCGCTCCGAACCGTGCTGCTCTCGTGCGATCAGGTGTGCATTGACTGTCAGTGGCTACTATAGGTCTCGAGTCGCTCGATCCGACCGTCCTCGAGGTCGAAGAAGTCCGCGAAGGCGAACAGTTCCGTCTCGCCGTCGAGCACCCGGCCGCGGGCCGCGACTCGGTCGCCGTCGGCGAGGACTCCCTCGAGTTCGTGGCTCGTGTCCGGGTTCGGCCGGTCGTCGCGCATGAAGCGGACGAACGCCTCGCGACTCTCGAGCGTCCGATCGGGTCGGCGTTGGACGAAGTCGGGGGCGAGCAGACCCTCGAGCGTCTCGTAGTCGTGCTCGTCGAGCGCGTCGTAGTATCGCCGAACGAGGGCGGTCGGATCCATACCTCGACCGTTTCGCCGCGAGCGCCAAAAACGTGCCACTCCGAACGATGGGTCTTCGCCGCGAGACCCGCGGCTATCGGAGCCGTTTCGATCAGTCGAAGCGTCATGTCGATTCAAATACAATAGCTCCGTTCAGCGAACGCTTACACGCGTGTGCGTCGACAGCGTTCGTATGGCGACAGCAGATGAATTTCGGGCGGCCGTTGCGCTGGCAGACCTCGAGGAGACGGGACGCGAACTGGTGAGCATCGACGGAACGCCGCTCGCCGTGTTTTACTCCGATGGCGAGGTTCGGGCCGTGAACAACCGCTGCCCGCACATGGGGTTCCCGCTGGTCGAAGGAACCGTCGACGACGGCATCCTCACCTGTCACTGGCACCACGCGCGATTCGAACTCTCCTGTGGCGACACGTTCGATCCGTGGGCCGACGACGTGCAGACGTATCCGACTCGGATTCGGGACGACACCGTCTACGTGAATCCGAATCCGTCGCGTGAGCTACCGCCCGCAGAGCACTGGGCCGAGCGCCTCGAAACCGGCCTCGAGGAGAATCTCCGACTCGTGGTTGCGAAGTCGACGATTGGACTTATCGACGCTGGGGTCGACTACCGGGAGCCGATGGCGACGACCCTCGAGTTCGGTACCCGGTACCGCGAATCGGGATGGGGTCCGGGGCTGACCATTCTCGGCTGCATGGCGAACGTGATCGACGACCTCGAACCCGAGGATCGAAAGCGAGCGCTGTACACCGGCGTTCGCAGCGTGGCGAACGACTGTGCGGGCGAACCGCCGAACTTCGAGCAGCCGTCGTTTTCGACGGACGAGGTCGCGTTCGACCGGCTGAAGTCGTGGTTCCGAGACTGCGTCGAGGTCCGTGATCGAGACGGTGCGGAGCGCTGTCTTCACACCACGATCGCGTCGGGGAGGTCCGAAGCCGAGGTCGCCGAACTGATCCTCGCCGCCGCGACCGACCATCCGTATCTCTCGACCGGACACGTGCTCGATTTCACCAACACGGCCTTCGAGAGCCTCGAGCACGTGGGTTGGGATCACGCTGATGCGGCGTTGTCGAGCCTGATCGAGCCGCTCGTCACCGCCGCGCGGAGCGACGAGCGATCGTCGTGGCGACAGCCGATCGATCTCGTCGCGTTGCTCGAGGACGTCTACGGCGGCAACGTGACGGAGACGAGCGGGCTCGAGGATCTCGCGAGTGCGGGGGCGGGGAACGCCTGGTCTCCGCCGAGCGACTTTCAGGAGACGCTGCTCGGAGATGATCCCGAAGCCATCGTCGATGCGCTCGCGGACGCCGTTCGCGGGGGTGGGACTACCGAGGAACTCGCCGCCGAAGTGGCCGCCGCCGCCGGCACGCGCGTCGCGCAGTTCGGCACCGCAAACGAGTTCAGCGACTGGAACACCGTCCACCACACGTTCACGTACGCGAACGCCGTCCACCGGAGTACGCGACGGACGGACGCGGTGGAGCTCTACCGGGGCGTCTTCGACGCCGCCATCAACGTCTACCTCGATCGGTTCCTCAACACGCCGCCTGCGCCGATTCCCGCTCCCGGCGACAACGACACCGGGCGCGATCCGGACGTGATCCTTGAGGACCTCCTCGAGACGTTCGATACCGAAGGCGAGGTGAACGAAGCCGGACGGCTGGTCGGCGAGTTCTTCGATTGCGGCGGCGATCCGGCGGCGTTGAAACGCACGCTGGGCCACGGACTGCTTCGCGAGGACGCCGGTTTCCACACGCTCCAGAACCTCGAGGCGGCGTTCCGACAGTTCGAGTTACAGGATCGAGCGGGACCGCAATCGGAGTCCGTCACCGGCCCGGAACCACGGCGTCGCGTTCCGCTCGTCGGGACCGCCCGCTACATGGCCGCACACGGTCCGACTCGCCGGGAGGCGGAGCAGACGTTTTCGATCGCCGCGCGACTCAATCGCGGTGAGACGATTCACGAGGACTGATCAGCGGCGAGGCGGTCTGCGAGGACTGATAACCGCCCGCTGTGGCTCGCTTCCGGGGCGTTCCGCACGCCTTCGTTTCGCACGCCTTTTCTCTCGGCTCCCCCTACGGACGACCGTGGAGTGTCACGTCTACTACGAGGGTGACGACGATCCGAAGAAGTGCACCGCGCGCCGCCTCGAGAAGTTCGACGAGGCGACCCTCTACCGGCGGATGGAGCAGGTCCCCTACGGCGTCGTCCTCAATCCCCACGCCGACCGGGCGCTTTCGCCGGCTGACGCCGAGGACGGCCTCGGGACGCTCGTCGCGCTCGATTGCTCGTGGGAGTCCGCCGAATCGGCGTCGTTCCGAATGAACGGCGTCCATCGGGCGCTCCCCTTCCTCGTCGCCGCCAATCCCGTCAACTACGGTCGTCCGTTTCGACTGACGACCGTCGAGGCGCTCGCGAGCGCGTGTTGCATCTTCGACGAGTACGAGCGCGCTGCGGACCTCCTCGAGCCGTTTCGGTGGGGCGAGACCTTCCTCACGCTCAACGAGGAGCCCCTTCGACGATACAGCGAGTGTACGGACTCGAGCGAGGTCGTCGCCGTACAGGCGGACTATCTGGCCGAGGAAGGGGCCGAAGACGCGACGGACGAGTAGCGACCGGCCGTCGGACCCGCCGGCTGGCAATCACAGCGGTTATATGTCCGACCGGGTAACCTGCGGTATGGCCAGTTTCGACGCCGCGGAAAAACGGACGCTCGAGAAGATGATCTGCATGCGCTGTAACGCCCGCAACTCGAAGGGCGCAAACAGTTGCCGCAAGTGCGGCTACAAGAACCTTCGTCCGAAGGCGAAGGAAGCTCGAGCCGCATAACCGTCGACGAGGTCGGCTCGTCTCTCGTTCTGTTCTCGTCTCTCTCGTCAGTTTCGACGCCGGACCGGCGGTCGCGTGTAGTGGTGCTCAGCGGCTGCTGTCGTTCGTGACGCTCAGCGATTATTACAATCGCAGTTCTCGGCGGTTACTATCGTGACGTTCGACGGTGTCGTTCCGCGGACACGGTCTGTTTGCCGCGACGTTCAGCGGTACCGTTCCGGACGCGATATCGTTTGGGAGCCGCCCGCCGTTACTCGTCGGGATACTTCGGTTCCCGCTTTTCGGCTCGTTCGAGCCCCGTCTCGACCACGTCCCGTACGTCGCCGTGGAAGACGCCGCCGTGACCCGAGTACATGTGTTCGACGCCGGGAGACTCGCTTCGCTCGGAACTCGCGCGACCGCCGTTCGGCATGCGCTCGAGCAGTTCTTCGAGGCTCTCGATGAGTCGCTCGCGGGACTGACCGGCCATATCGGTGCGGCCGAAACTCCCGTACTCGAACGCGCCGTCGTCGTGGACGGCCACGTCTCCGGAGAACAGCGAGCTGTCCGAGACGAACGAGACGTGATCGTCGGCGTGTCCCGGCGTGTAGACCACGTCGAACGACTCGTCGCCGATCGTCACCGTATCGCCGTCCTCGAGTTCGTGGGTGCGAGTCGGATGGTCGTCGTAGGCGTATACGTCGGGGTCGAAGGCGTCCACGACGGCCTCGAGCTGGGCGACGTGATCGCCGTGCTGGTGGGTGATAACGACGGCGTCGATCTCGTCCGTGTGCGTTCGAATTTCATCGACGATACCGTCCCACGCGCCGGCGTCGACCAGCGTCGTTTCCTCGCCGATCGCGAGAAAGGCGTTGCAGGTGAACGTCTCCGCGCCCTCGGTGACGTGATGGACTTCCATACGCGAAGCGTCGAGCGCCGGGCTCAAAATGGTGCCGTCCGTACCCGCCCGTTCGCCGGTCGTGAGCTCGGTTCGCAGATCGTAAACCCGACGTAGGAGGCCCACACCGGTGACGAGGGCCTATCGCGACCGACGAGGGACTGCGCGACCGCGAGATTTTTCACCCGTAAGCACGAAGGGAACACCGTATGGGATTCGGAAGCTACGACGAATCCGAGCAACAGGAAGTCGAGGCTGATTTTGACGACACCAACGGGGTACGATCCGACGAAAACGACCACAACGGAGAGATCGAGTTCGAAAACGGCGCGTCGAGCGACGAGTTGCTCGATCGGCTCAAAGAGATCAAAGACGAGACCTGATCCGATGAAACGCGGGGTGCGAGCGGTGGGTATCGCCGAGTCGTTCCACCCTGACAACGACCGGAGCACGCTCGCCGGCGCTGTCGTTCGTGCCGACGGCGTCCTCGACGGACTCGCCTACCGCTCGTGTACCGTCGGCGGGACCGACGCGACCGACGCCGTTCTGGCGCTCGTCGGCGAACTCTGCCGTCCGGACGTCCGGTACGTGCTGCTCGGCGCGATCGCACCCGCGTGGTACAACCTGCTCGAGTGCTCGCGGATTCACGAGGCCGCCGAGCGACCGGTGATCGCCGTCTCCTTCGAGGCGAGCGACGGTCTCGAGGACGGCATCCACGACGCGTTTTCCGGCACCGAGCGCGCCGAGCGCCTCGAGACGTATCGCTCCCTTCCCGACCGTCGACAGCTGTCGGTCAACGACGAAACGGTCTACGTCAGACACATCGGTTGCGATGCCGACGACGCAGCGGCGGTCGTACGGACGTTCACGCCCGCCGGCGGTCGCCCGGAGCCGCTTCGCGTCGCCCGACAGGCCGCTCGAGCGGGCGATTCGTACGTCAGGTCACGCGAGTAAAATCGCGGATTCACGATCACATCCCGAAGCTAGATACTACGGTCACATCCCGCAGACGATACGCATCTGCGACCCGAAAGACGTAGTAGGCGGCCGTTTGAGCCACTACTATGGGAGAGATGGAGGATCTCTGCGTAACCGAGTGTACGCGCTGTCCGGCGCTCGTGGACTCTCGAAGTCGAATCGTCAACGGAACCGGTCCCGAGGACGCCGACATGGTGTTCGTCGGCGAGGGGCCGGGCGCACAGGAGGACGCCGACGGTGAACCCTTCGTCGGACGTAGCGGGACGGTACTCGACGACGGTCTCCGCACCGTCGGACTCGCGCGCGATGATATCCGCATCACCAACTGCGTACGCTGTCGACCGCCGGAGAACCGCGATCCCCACAAAGCGGAACTCGAGAACTGTCGCGGCTACCTCGAGCGGGAACTCGACCGGTTGGATCCGGACGTGATCGTCACCCTTGGGAAGGTCCCCAGCGAGCACCTGCTGGGTCGCTCCGTGGCGGTCACGAAGGAAGCGGGATCGGTCGAGGACGTTCGCATCGAGGGCACGCCGCGGCGGGTACTGATCTGCATCCACCCGGCGGCGACGCTCTACGACCGGAGCCAGGAGGAGACGTTCGAGAACGCGCTGCAACGGGCGGCCGAGCTCGCCGACGTGGAGGGTTCCGAGGGTGGACAGACGCGACTTGATGGGTTTTGAGTCGCGTCACTGCGGGTTGTGGGAGTCCGCTACGGGTTGTGGGGTTCTGCTTCGATTGTAGGGTTCTGCTGCGGGTTGTAGGAGTCCGCCGCGGGTTGTGGGAGTCGATCCCGAGACGATTACACGAAGAGCAATGCACTTGAACGCGGCCCACCGAGTACCGGTATGAGCACTGTTACGTCTTCCAGTGAGCAGTCTCTCGCCTCGGTTGTCATCGTCGATTACGGGCTGGGGAACCTGCGAAGCGTCACTCGCGGCTTAGAGCGCGCGGGTGCCGACGTCGAGATTACCGACGATCCGGAGGCATTCGCCGCGGCCGACGGCGTCGTTCTGCCCGGCGTCGGCGCGTTCCGCGAGGGCGTCGAGAACGCCGACCCGCTCCGCGAGGACCTCCTCGAGGTCGCCGAATCCGGAACCCCACTGTTCGGGATCTGTCTCGGCATGCAGATGCTCCTGACGAGCAGTGAGGAGGGCGAAAACGACGGCGAGTCCGCGGTCCGGGGGCTCGATTTGGTTCCGGGCACTAACGTCCGGTTTACCGAGGGACAGAAGGTTCCGCACATGGGTTGGAACGAGTTGGACGTAGAGCGTGACCATCCGCTCGTGGCCGGTGTCGATGGACAGTACGCCTACTTCGTCCACTCCTACTACGCGGTTCCCGACGACGAGGGTGCGACGGTCGCGACGACCGATTACGAACTCGAGTTCCCGTCGATCGTCGCCAACGAGGAGGGCAACGTCTTTGGAACCCAGTTTCACCCGGAAAAGAGCGGCGAGACCGGGCTCCGGATTCTGCGGAACTTCGTCGAGATCTGCGCTGCGGAGTAACCGCAGTGGAGAGACACCCCTCGGTGCCGCTGTATGGGGCTGAAAGAGCGTCCGTTGCCCGAGAATTCGACCGAACCCGTTTCAAATGAGGATCCAACCTGTTTCAAACGAGGAGTGACGAAAGCGATCGGGACGGGGCAAATCTACACGCTTAAATATCACTTCTGTGTAATCGTCCATTGAGCGTATCGAACGCGATCTCGTTCGGTCGGTATCGAACGTGCCGCCGCTTCTCGAGTCGGCTTCGACCATCGTTCCTGTCCGTTTCCGGCCAATTCGTTCTTCGATCTACTTGTCCCGTCTGTTCGTTCGCTCCTGTGGTTCTGGTTCCTCGTCCGCTCTTGCGCTGTCGCTCACCAGGTTCCATAGCTCGTCCTCGCGAAGCGTTTCCGTACTGTTTGCCGTCGGTCATTTGCCGCCGACCACCGTTTCGGGTGCCCACGCACCCACACATCGTTACAGCGGCAACACGGGGTCTGTGTCCCCACATACAGCGGCACCGAGGGGTGTAAAACGGTCGACTTACCCCCTATAGAAACCCTTTTGAATCCATACAGCGGAACTACGGTATTATCGAGGCGGGAGCACGTCCGGTTCCCTCCCAGGGAACGGGACTATACAGCGGCACTCGGGGGTACTTCGCTCGAGGCGCAACGGAATTCCGCGTCGTTCACCTCGATCGTATTGCCGGGCGAAACCCCGGAGGGGGACTCTTCGGTTCGACCGAAACTGAAAGCCGGTTACGTCCGACCGCAAATCATCGCGTTCGACGGCAAACCGTGCGCCCGTCAGTCCGCAGGCGGTCCGAACGCGACTCTCGCTATACAGCGGCATTCGGGGGTCCGATCCGTCTATACAGCGGAACTCCGGGGTTAAATCGAGACTATACAGCGGCACCGAGGGGTGTAGCTCCCAGTCCTCAGCCACTCTATCTCAAAATTTGTGCATATACAGCGGCAACCAGGCTCCGAACGTTTAAGAACGGGGCGGGTGATATCTCCGATAACTGAATGTCGGATTCCACGGACTACTTCGGGAGCGAAAACGAGATCTTCCAGAACAAAGAGCTCCTGCAAGTCTCACACCTTCCCGACGGCGACCGAATCATCGGTCGCGAAGACGAACTGATGAACCTCGCGAACGCGATCAAACCGGCGACTCGAGGCAATACGCCGAACAACGTGCTCGTCTACGGAAAGACGGGAACGGGCAAGTCGCTCTGTTCGAAGTTCATCACGAATCAGGCCGTCGAGCGGGCCAAGGGAAACGATATTTCGATCGGCGTCGCCTACGTCGACTGCCTGCAGGAATCGACGGAAACGCAGGCCGTTCAGTCGACCGGCCACCAGCTCAACGAGCAGGACGAAACGGAGATTTCGATCCCCCACTCGGGGTTGAGCACGTCCGAGTACTACCGTCGACTGTGGCGCATCGTCGACACTCGCTACGACGTCGCGTTGATCATCCTCGACGAAGTGGACAAGATCGAAGACGACGATATCCTGATGCAGCTCTCGAGGGCGGTCGAGTCCGGCAAACTCACCGAGAGCACGGTCGGCGTCATCGGCATCTCGAACAAGGTTCGGTACAAGGACTCGCTGGACGAGCGCATCAAATCGAGCCTCTGCGAACGCGAGTACGTCTTCTCGCCGTACGACGCGAACCAGATCCGAGAGATCCTGCGCTCGCGCTCGGACGCGTTCCACGAGGGCGTCCTCGAGGACAGCGTCGTGCCGCGCGTGGCCGCCCTCGCGGCCCGCGAACACGGCGACGCGCGGAAGGCGATCGACATTCTCCGCTTTGCCGGCGAGATCGCCGAGGAGAACGATCACGGCTCAGTCACGGAGTCCTGTGTCGATCAAGCCCACGAACGCGAGGAAACCAGCCGCCTCGCCGAACTCATCTCCAAGAGCCCCAGCCACGCGAAACTGGTCCTCGAGGCGATGGCACTGCTCACCCAGCAAAAGGAAGGCGACGACGCCCCCGTACGGACGAACGAGGTGTACGAACTCTACAAACGCCTCTGTGATCGCGACCAGTCCGAACACCTGAAGCTCCGCCGCGTCCGGGACATTCTCTCGGAACTCGAGTTCCTCTCGATCATCGAACAGGAGCGCAAGTGGGCCGGTAAGGGGAAGGGCAACTACATGGAAAACCGGTTGATCGACGACTCGGAGGTCATTATCGCGGCCTGTAACGAGTCCGATTAACGAACACCGGCCGTTTATTTTCGATTCGGTTCGAGGTGACAGTGCGGCGATCTCAGAGCAGTTCCCGGACCTCCGAGTACCACATATCGTGGTAGTCGACGTGTCCCACTCGGCGGGCTATCTCGACGGCGAGGACGTGCCAACAGCGATCGGTCGGATCGTCAGCATCGAGGTTGTACTCGCTGTCCTTGCACGTACAGCCGCCGTCCTCGACGATGTACTCGTCGTCGTAGCCGACGACGATCGTAAAGTCGCGGTAGGTTTTCACCCGGTTCTCGCCGACGGCTTCGATCGCACGGACCCCGCGGTCGCCGTGGACGCGGGAGATCTGCCCGACGAGTTCGGGCGTGAGTTCGCCCGCTTCCTCGAGTTGGGCCTGCCATCGCTCGACGGGGGTCCGTTCGCTCACGTCGGTCACTCCGTACTGGACTGTGAAATCGGTTTGGTTTGCTCGAATACTCGGGTTCGTGACTGATCGGCCGCGCTGAACGGCTACCGACTTCGCGTACCCGACGTCGCTGTATGGTCGCAGGACGGACGACCGTATCGCACGCTGGATTGGGGCGCGACGATTCAGGACGACGTACTCGAGTCGACCGGCGATTCGAGGCGCTCCGTCGCGACGGCGTCGGCACCAGCGCTGACGTCGGGGCCGACGGCGGCACCGGCAGCGTCCGTGGCCTCGAGACGAACGTTTCGTTTCTCCTGGACGAACTCGGTGAAGTTGTCGAACAACCGTTTGGCCTCACAGGCGGCCTCGTAGCTCTCGGCGTCGATTCCCTCGAGGACGGCCCGAATCCGCGCCGCCTCGAGTTCGCCGTCTTTCCCGGCCGTGACTCGCTCCGCCGTCGTCGCGTCGTACTCGGGGTGAAATTGGACGGCGAAGACGCGCTCCCGCTGGAAGCCGTGGATTCCGTACTCGTTTCTGGCGAACACCGTCGCTCCCGGCGGCGCTTCGGCCACGCGGTCCGAGTGCGTCGTGAAGGCGGTGAACCGATCGTCGACGCCCGTCAACAGCCGGTTCGCGCCGTCGTGTTCGACGGTCCGGTAGCCGATCTCGTACTCGCCCATGTCCTCGACGCGACCGCCGAGTACGTCCGCGAGGAGCTGGTGACCGTAACAGACGCCTAGAAACGGCAACCCGGCCTCCACGGCCTCGCCGACCCACGCTTTCAGCGCGCCGATCCACGCTTCGTCCCAGTAGACGGAGGCGCTCGAGCCGGTGACGACGCAGGCGTCGAACTCGAACGTCTCGGGGAGTTCGTTCGACGGGCAGTGAAATTCGACGAATTCGGCCTCGAGCTCTCGTTCGAAGTTTTCCCGGGTGGTGTCGCGTTCGTGCGCCGCGTTCAACAGCGCGATCCGCAACTGATCGGATCCCTCGTCGCTCCCGTCGCGGTCGGTAGTTGACGGTTCGGTCACGGGGCAATCCGCCCCGTCAAATCCGGTGCGTTCCAGCGGCCGAGCGTTCGGAAATCGTCGCGTGTCAAGGGTTCCCAATCCATCGATAGCTACTATACGGGACGGCGACTACATAAGAGTTCCTCACGAACGGGTCGATATAGGCGTGATTTCACATCATTCATCATCGTTCTTCCCAGTACTGCTGGACGAACGTCTCACAAATTCTCGAAATAGGGGGATCATCGCAGAAACAGTGCGGGATCGCGGGAGGAAACGGCTCCTCGAGCCGAGCGGCCGGTGACCGCTACCGCGTTCACCGACTGCTGTTCGACGGCGAGGACACCGCCGCCGTCGTCGGAGACCACGCCGTTTTTCGCGGTCGCCCGCCGACAGCAGGTATGCGCGTCACCGAGGGCGGGGTCGAACTCGAGGTCCCCGGCGAGCAGACGGAAGGTATCGAGGAATCCGTTTTCTACAATCCGCGACAGGAGTTGAATCGGGATCTGACGATCGCAACGCTGCGTGCGTTCCGAAAGTGCGAGGGCCGCGCCGGATCGTACCTCGACGCGATGGCGGCCAGCGGTATCCGCGGCGTCCGCGCGGCCGCCGACGACTGGCGGGTGACCTGCTGTGACGTCAACGAGGAAGCGGTCGACCTCGCGCGCCGGAACCTCGAGCGAAACGGCATCGAGAACGCGTCGGTCGAACACCGGAACGTCAACGCGCTCATGCACGAGAACATGTTCGACGTGATCGACCTCGACCCCTACGGAACGCCGATGCCCTTCGCCGACGCGGCGTTCTCGCGCTGTCGCGACCTGGTCTGCGTGACGGCGACCGACACCGCGCCGCTCTGTGGTGCACACTTCAACAGCGGCGTCCGCTCCTACGGGGCGCATCCCCAGAACACCGAGTATCACACGGAGATGGGCGTGCGAATCCTGCTCTCCGCACTCGCCCGCAGCGCCGCTCGCTTCGACGTCGGCATCGAACCGATCCTCACCCACGCGACGAGTCACTACGTTCGGACCTACCTCGAACTCGACCGCAAAGCCACGGCAGCCGACGCCTCGCTCGAGCAACTCGGCCACCTCTCTCACTGCGAGGACTGTCTCCACCGCGAGACCGAGTTCGGTCTCGTCGCGGATCCCCTCGACGTCTGCCCGAACTGCGGGAGCGAGCGACTCCTCGTCGCCGGGCCGGTGTGGCTCGGCCCGTACCGCGACCGCGAGTTCGTCGCCGCGGTCCGCGAGGAGATTCCGTATACGTTCGGAACGGCCCCGAAGGCGCGAGAACTCCTCGAGACGATCGCGGCCGAACTCGACGAACCGATGTACTACGACCAGCACAAACTGTGTAAGAACTGGGGGCTGCCCGCGAACGCGATGGACGAGTTCCTCGCCGACCTTCGGGCGGCGGGGTACGACGCGTCGGAATCCCACTACGGAGGCACGACGTTCAAATCGGACGCCAGCGTCGGCGAGATTCGCGCGGCGACCGAAGATAACCTCGTCTGATCCCTCTCCAGATCGTCTACTCACCCTCGATATCGTTCGATCGACGTCGATATCATCCGATCGCTCTCGACGCGGGCGGTATCGGTGACTCGGGCGGTTGGTCACTCCTCGTCGCTTGCGTACAACCTCACGAGTCGACACTCGGGACAACAGACGCCCTGCAGGGTGGCCCTGTTTTTCAGGCCGAGTTTCCCGAGGAGTCCGTCACGGCTCCCGGTCGCGATAGAGAGGCGCATGCTCTCGCCGTCACGGACGGGAACCGGTTCCATCGTCACGCCGCAGTCGGGACACCGTCGTTGTTCCATGTAGAGAGGACGGCGTGACAGAAAAAACCGACTTCGGTTTGCGAGCACTCTTCGCGCGCGATACCAGTAAGACAGCAGTCAACGACCACGGCGTTCGACGGCGGAAACGACAAGCTACAGCCAAACGAGGGCGTTCGCACGTGCGACTATCCGTCGAATACTGATAGGGGTACTCGGCTTCCTGTTATGCATGCACCCGTTCCGTTCGCGGTACGCACGGTTCGATCAGCTCCCGTCGCCCGTATCGCCGGCCCCCGAACTGCAGGCCTGTGCCACACGATCACATATTGTGCTGGCCCCCGACACGGACGACACGTGATCGACCAGAGACGGGGCCTCGAGCTCGCGGTCAAGGCCGTCGGACTCGCCCGCAGTGAACAGTTGACGCTCCTGGCGGCCGGGGTCGCCTTCTACGGCTTCATCTCGCTCGTCCCGCTGATGTTGCTCGCGCTGGGAATCACAGCCTCTCTCGGCGGGGAGGCGCTCGCGGATCAGCTGACGGCCGCGGCCAGCGACGTGCTCACGCCGTCGGCCCAGGACGTCCTCGCGGAAACGGTCCTCGACGACACCGGGCGACAGAGCGCGACCGTCGTCGGCGCGCTCGGTCTGCTGTGGGGCTCGAGTCGAGTCCTTCGCGGTCTCGACCGAGCGTTTTCCCAGGTGTACGGCACCGCAGCGTCGAAGTCGCTGCTCGATACGTTCTGGGACGCGATGGTCGTCTCCATCGCGATCTCGATCGGCCTCACGCTCGTCGCCATCCTCGAGTTCCTGATCCAGACCGCGCCGTTCGTCGGCGCGTCCGTCTTCGGCCCGCCGCTGATCGTGTTGGGGTTGATCGCCACGTTCCTGCCGCTATACGTCGTCTTCCCGAACGCGAACGTCGGCTTACAGGAGGCCGTTCCAGGGACGGTCGTGGCCGCCGTCGGCTGGTTCGCGCTGAGTCGAGCGTTCTCGCTGTACACCAGATTTGCGGGAGATTACACCCTCTACGGCGCTCTCGGGGCCGTCTTCCTCGTACTCATCTGGCTGTACATCGGCGCGATCATCCTCGTCTTCGGCGCGGTCCTCAACGCCGTCCTCGCCGACCGTGAAGCGGATCGGCAGCTACAAAGTCCCGGCGCTCGACAGTTTTCGCTAGAAGCGATGACCGACGACGCCACGGGTGCCGACGAGGGGGCGACGGAGGACCAAACAGGGACGGGTACGCAAACGGCGGATACGGGAACGAGCGCCCGCCGGAGCGCCCGGACTCGAGACCGATCCGATGACCCCGAAGCCCTCCGGGAGGAGATCGAACGCCTGCGCGACCGCGTGGAGTCGTTCGAGGACGACGTCGAGAGTCGGACCGTCAGAAAGGAGTCCCTCGAGAGCGAACTCAAACGCTACGTCCGCCGCCGATTTCGGCGCGGCCACGCCCGCGACTGGGGACCGTACCTCGTCTTGCTGTACGGGACGGCGATGTCCGTCGCGGCGTTTTACTTCCTCTCGGGCGGCTGGGCCATCCTGGCGATGTTCGTCGTCTGGACCTCGACGCTCGGCGTCTACGCGCTGATGGTGCTGTTCGGCTTCGGCGTCTCGATACTCGGGATTCCCGGCCGCGTCCGCGATACGATCGGCGAGCGGCGCTCCTGAACCGTCGGTTCGCTCGCGTCCTCGGACCCGTTCCGTCTCCGCCTCCCGGCACCCCTTGCGCGAGGCGAGTTCGCTACTGATTGTGAGCGTCGTCTCTCGAATCGCGCCTCGAGGGCCGCCCCTCGTTCGCGGTCCCCGCTTCCTCCAGATCCGCTCGCGTCACGATAATTCCCTCGCCTCACTGCGGAGCGACGACCCGCTGGTGCATGAAGTTCCGAACGCGGGACGTGTACGCCTCCGGTCGGTGGAGGTTGCAGATGTGGCCGACGTCCGCCAGCACCTCGATACGGCCGTCCTGCGCCGCCGCCGCGTGATCCCGCTCGCCGCGGCGCATGATCCTGTCGCGTTCGCCGTTGAGTACGAGCGTCGGTCCGGGATAGCTCGAGAGTTTCGCCCGGAAATCCTCGCCCGCGATGTCGGGTCCCGCGTCCCCGAACTGTTTCGGATAGATTCCCCCATCGAGAATCGCTCGTTGGACGTCTTCGGGAAGCTCCCGGTTGCGAACCCATCGCTCGCCGAGCCGTTCGACGGCGCGCTCGCCGATATCGGGGTTCGTCGCGGCCCGGGATATCCCGCCGGTGACTCGAGTGAGCGTCTCCATCCCGCCGATCGGGTTCGCACTGCACCCCGACAGTACCAAGCCGTCGATGTCGTCGGGGTGGCGATAGGCGTACTCCGTCGCAACGTAGCCGCCCAGCGAGAGCCCGACCAACACTGCGCTTCCGCCCGTGTAGCGCTCGATCACCGCCTCGAGCAGATCGATCGCGGGATCCATTCGGAACGTCTCGTCCGCCCGAACGCCGTGTCCCGGCAGGTCCGGTGCCACGACCCGGTACTCGTCGGACAGTCCGTGCATCTGCGGGAGCCACATCGCCCGCGTGAACATCGCGCCGTGGAGAAACACGATCGACTGGCCGTCCTCCGGACCAGCGACGTCGATACCTTCGAGTTCGCCGTCACCGCGTCGTCGAGCCATAGCCGTCGTATCACGAGGTGCGACTTAGTTTTCGGGCCGGAACACACAGCGGCGGCGCAACCGCACTTCGAGCGACCGCGTCTCACTGGTCGCCGGCGTCCGACTCCTCGTCTCGAGCGATCCGCCGCGCTTCGGGTCCGTCCTCGAAATTCGATCGCTCCGCACCTTCGGTCGTCGGCCCACCGCCGCTCGGATCCGCGTCGCGAACCGCATCCGGATCCATCTCGGCGTCCGTCCGCCGGGGCTGTTCGCCGGGGTCGACCGTGGCGTCCGTCCGCCGCGGTTCATCGTCGAGGTCGACAGCGGCGTCGGTCGAGCGGTGTTCGTCGTCCGGTTCAACGGCGGTGCCGGTCCGGGAACTGGTGTCGCCGGGATCGAACTCGGCCTCCGGTTCCTGTCGCGTCAGCTCGGTCGGATCGGCCTCGAGACCACGGTCGACCCCGCTTTCGCGGATCGAGTCCGTTTCCTCGAGCGTCTCCTCGCCGGCCGTCGGCAGGTCCCCCTCGAGTCGGACCGCATCGTCGGTGATTTCGCGAACGGAATCGCCGCTTATCGGGCGGGTTTCTTCGGCCACGCTGTCCCACCCGATCGAGGATTTGATCGAGTCGACGGCACCCGATTTCGGCCTGACGTGGGCGAGATCGCCGTCGACCGACGCGACCACGCCGATCTCCTCGTCAGCGTCGTTCACGACGGCTTTGTCGACCTCGTCGTCCGTAAACGTTGCACACATGGTCGATCCTATCCGAGTTCGAGATAAGCCGGTGGTGCCTGCAATCGTCTGGCGGGGCTCGAGAAACGGTACTGATTCCGCGGCGTCGGTGTTCGGGACCGATGCGGCCCGCTCGTACTCGCGGGTCGCAGAAGATCGTATTCGAAAAACGTGATCGATCTCGCGTTCGAGTCGCGTTCTCAGTCGTCGAAACCGGGTTTCATGTAGGTCGCGGCGACGAGCAAAATGACGCCGAGGAACGCGAACATCATGAGTCCGGCTGCCCCGGAGACGATGCTCAGTTCCGGACCGACGGTGAACAGTGCCGATCCCTGATACCCCGTCCATCCGAACATCACTGCGACGAGAAAACTGAGCGCCGAGACGACCGCGGCACCGATCTGAAATCGGGTGTTGAACGGGCCGATGCCGCCCGCGTTCGACGTCGAGTTCGGTGTCGAACCCACCGAGTCGTTCGTCGAACCCGCCGAGCCGTCCGCGGAGCCCGTTTCGGCGTCCGTTCGGTCCGTCGACTCGCCCGCCGGCGTCGGCGCGTTCGCCCTCGAGAACCCTTCAGCGAGGTGGACGCGCGTCTCGGAGATTTCACGGATGTCGTTTTCGTGGAGAATGAACGGACCGCCGATCTCGTCCCACCCGAAGCGGGCTTTGATTGCATCGACGACGTCGGGTGCCGGTTCGACGCGAGCCGTCCCCGTTTCGAGCGAGGCTACGGTTCCGATCACCTTTCCGTCGGTTCGTTCGACCGGCTTACCGACGTCATCGTCGGTGAAAGTCGCACACATAAGTAGTTCAACCAGCCGGAAAGCCCGTAAACCCTCTGATTCGTTCGTCCAAGATCGATTCTGTCGCCGCCGGTGAACGTCGAATCGTGACGGTGATCCTCGCGCAGTTCTCGAGCGAGTTCGGATTGCTCGCAGAGCGCGGACGAGGGCCGTGACGAACGTCGGACGAGCGCACCCTTCCGGCGCTCACTCGATCGGGAACCCTCAAGCGATTCGATCGGATGCACGACGTCGGATCGATCGCGCGCTATCCGTCGAGGACCGTCGTCGCGAGTGTCCCGTCTAAACTCACGCTCCCGGCGCACCTCGCGTTCCGGTCTCCGTCACTGACGACCGGGATTCGGCCGGCGAATAACGAGGGATGGAAGACGACTTCGTTACTCGAGATAGCCAGTGGAACCCGCGATCAGTAGCGACTGAGTAGTTTAATTACCGCTACAAACCGATCGAACCACGTACGGGTGGCGCGCGCTGAACGGCGACGAACGACCAGTGAGTCGCCGTTCGACAATGTGCGAGGGATGAGTGAGCGAGAGCGCGGCGCGTAGCGCCGCGGACGCGAACGGCATAGCCGTGAGCACGAGCGAGCGTTAGCGCGGGACCGACGGTCCCGCGAACCATCCGAACGGACGCTTCGCGTCCGTGAGGAGAAATCGGCTGGGAGGTCGTGGATAACACCGTGTCCAGCAACTGCAGGACCCATCCAGTCACCGGATTCGTTTCGGAAACGGAGTCGCGATAGACAGAAACCGCGCGTTCGACGGCGATCGGTTACCGATCCCGCTCCTCGAGGTTCACCGAGACGTTCTTGGTCTGGTGGTACGAATCGAGCGCCTCGAGGCCCTTCTCGCGGCCGATACCGCTCTTTTCCATCCGCCGAACGCGGTTTCGATCGAGTACCGAACCACTCGTTGACGGAGACGCTCTCCGCGTCGATGCGACGAGATGCGCCGGGCGTCGATTAGTCGGATCGGTAGCCGCGCGGTTCTTCCGTGGCGGCCGTCCGTTCGTCCGAGACGACCGTTTCAACCACCCGCTCGGGCAGCAACGATCGAACGTCCACCGACTCGCTGCCGATGACGGCGAAGCCGGCGAAGATCGTCAGGAAACCGACGAGCGCCAGCGGCGCGATCCGTTCGTCGAGGAGCGCCCACCCGCCGAGCGTCGAGACGACCGGAACGACGTAGAAGATCAGGTTCGCCTTGATCGCACCCGTCGACTCGAGCAGGCCGAAGTAGGCGATGTAAGCGAGGACGCCGGCCACGACGCTGACGTAGCCGAGCGCGACGAACGCACTCGAAGACCACGTGATCGCGCCCATCGACTCGCCGGCCGACCACGCGAACGTGTGACAGAGTATCGCCGCGATGGGCAGCCCCCACGCGATTCGAACCGTACTCGAGAGGGTGGCGTTCGATCCGGACCGGCGGATGAGCACGGCCCCGAGCGCGGCGCTGACCGCGCCGGCGAAGAGGATCGCTCGGCCGAGCGCGTCGCCGCCGAGCAGGTTCGCGGGGTCGGGGCTGACTACGAGGGCAACGCCGAGCAGACCGAGAACCATCCCGACCGTTCCGCGAGGCGAGAGGCGCTCGTCCGAGAGGAGCACGGCCGCGAAGACGGGGGTCAGGATGGGGTTGAGGCTGAAGACGATCGCGCCGACGGCGCTGGTCGCGTACTGCTGGCCGACGAACAGGAGCGCGTTCGACAGCCCGATCACGAGGCCGCCGGTTGCGAGGATTCCGACGACGTCGCCCCGGGTTTCGGGCCGGAACTCCTCGCGCGAGGCGGTGAGGGCGACGTAGGACAGCATGACGAGCGCTGCAACGTCGAATCGGAGCGCGACGAACAGGAGCGGCGGGAAGTACTCGAGGCCGGCCTTCGCGGCGACGAACGTGCCGCCGAAGAAGAGGCTCGCGAGGGCGAAAAAGACGAGCGAGCGACGATCCATCATGTTAGGCCGTCACCCCGGTTCTGCGGTCGGACGGGCGGATCGGGGAGGCGGGCCCGGTCCGCGTAGAGGAAAATTGCGTCATCTTGTATCCGAGTAGGAGTGCGAAGGGTATAGGTTAATTCAGAAATCATTTCACGTCGAGAAAACACCCCCTCTCCGGGAAAGGGGCGACTACGGGGGAAAACGGCGCGTAGTCGCCCGCCGGTATCGCGGTGTGAAATTTTTTCACAGTGCGAAAACACTATGGCGTACCGGATCCCAGAACACGTATGGAATCGGCACTCGAGGAGATCGAGTTTCTCGCGCTTTCGGCGAACCGCGTCGACGTACTCAGGCTGCTGTCCGAGGGCGGCCATACGCGGAACGAACTGGCCGCGGAGACGGGCGCTTCGCAGGCGACGCTGGGTCGAATCCTCGGCGATTTTCAGGACCGATCGTGGATCGGGCGCGACGGGAGCGAGTACGCGGCGACCGCGACGGGCCGCCTCGTCGCCTCCGGGTTTACCGATCTCCGGGAGATCATCGAAACCGAACGACGGCTCCGCGGCATCGTCGACTACCTGCCCGCCGATGCGATGACGTTCGATCTGCGACGACTCGCCACCGCGACGATCACGACTCCGAGCCAGACCCGACCGAACGCGCCGCTGTCGCGCCTGCTCGAGTTGCTCGAGGATGCCGACGACGTGCGGACGGTCTCGCACGCGTTCAACGAACAGACCCTCACGGTCGTTCGAGAGCGGACGGCAGACGGCGAGCAGACGTTCGACGGGGTCTTTTCGCGGAGCGCGATCGAAGCGCTCGCCGAGGATACCGGACTTCGAAACTCGCTCGAGGCGCTTCTCGAAACCGACGGTGCGTCGGTTCGGGTTCGCGACGGGGGCGTCCCGCTCGCAGTCATGATCCTCGATGACGTCGTCTATCTGCTCTTGCGCGACGAGCAGGGCGTTCTGCGAGCGTCGATCGATACGGACGACGACGCGGTTCGCTCGTGGGCCCAAGATACGATCGAGGAGTACTGGGAGGCGGCGCAGTCGCTCGAGGACGCTGGGTTCTCACTCGAGTAAGGGCTGGACGCTACACGTCGTCTCTCGTCGAGTCGGTCGAGAACGGAGGTGGCCGACCCCGCTACTGCGGCGTGTGCTCCTCGTATGGCTGGACGACCACGAACCCCTCCGAGCCCGTAAACTCGAGCTGGTAGGTCTCTTCGGAGGACTGTCCGATCATGTTCGAGAGCGCGCTGTCCACGTGACTGTCGGGAGTCGTTTCGCTCCACGCCACGGTCGCGTTAGGATCGGTTCTGACGGGCGGTTGCAGGACCAGCGGGTCGCCGTGGGTCGTGATCGCGACGCTGCCCGGACCCACCAGCGAGACGTTGGTCAGCCCGCCAGCGGAGAAGCCGGCGATGCTCTTGATCGTCCTGATCTCGTAGCTCACCCGGGACTCGAACGCGAGCACGTCGTTTCCGTTGACCGAGATCTCCTCGTCCGCGTCGAGTTCGAGGATCTGGATCTTCTTTTCCTGATCCGCGAGATAGAGGTGTCCGGTACCGGTCGCCTCCATCACCGGCGTTCCCTCGCTCGTCGCTTTCTCCTTGAGAAAGCCCGTAATCCCGCCTTCGGCGGAGGACTTCCCCTTAAACGAGAGGTTACCGTCGTAGGCGATCATCGACCCGGCTTTCGCGATGACGGACCCGTCGAGATCGATATCGAGCAGTTTGCTGTTCTCGAGTTGGAAGGTCTCGCCGCCGGCTTTGGGTTCGTTCTCACTAACGAATTCGTGGATCTTCATGGTAGCTCGAGCCGCTGTCGGCTCTACCGACCTCGTTGGGTGGAGAGAACGAAGTAGTTACTCCTCGAGCAGTTTCGGGTCGGGCGAACGGGTGCCTGCCGATCACTCCTCGTCGGAAGGAAGTCGGCGGCTTCTCGGCGATCATCGTCGTCGGTGCGTCCGCGTTCTCGTTCGTGATCGACGACGTGGTCGAAGCGTCACCGACGCATAGCCTCTCGTCCGCAGTCCCGGAGTCGGTCGTCACGACGACGGTCATCCCGTCGAGGTCGAATACGTGATCGAGGGAGTTACCGGACGTCCGAACTCGAGGCTCTCGAGAGGAGGTATACAGCACCGGACCCGAAGACGAGTCCGAGCCCGATCAGCACGGCGACCGCGGGAACGATCGTGTTGAGCGCTCCGTCGAACGCCGTCACCTCCAGTACGGTCATCACGTCCTCGTCGATCATGATCGCCCGCGCCGCGTCGACGCCGTACGTGACCGGGTTGATGCGGGCGAAAGACTGGATCCAGTTCGGCAACACCTCGAGCGGGAGGAACGCGCTCGAGAGGAAGAGGAGCGGGAACTGCAACAGGTTCGCGCCGATGATCGTCGACTCCTGATCTCGAGTGAGGACTGCGAGCATGTTCGAGAACGCGATGAACCAGAGCGAAAAGAGGATCCCGACGGCGATGATCCCGACGGCACCGACGACGCCAGTGGAAATCTCCGCGCCGAGGAGCACGCCCAGCCCGAGGATGATCGCGATCTGGAGGGCGATCCGGAACACTTCGGCGGCGGTCTTCCCGACGAAGACGGCGGTCCGGTTCATCGGCGAGACGAGCACTTTCTCGAACATGCCATTCTCGATGTCGTTGACCAGTCCGATCCCGGAGGTGACCGCCGACGCGAGCGCGACCTGAATCGCGATGGCCGGGACGAGAAACGTGGTGTAGCCGACGCCCGGACCCAGCCCCTGACTGACGGCCCCGCCGGCGACGTTGCCGAACACCTCCGTGAACAACACGAGGAAGATGAACGGCTGTGCGAGCGAGACGACGAGCACGAACGGATTCCGGACGGCCTTGAGGTTCCACCGTTTGAAGTTGACCCAGACGTCCCCGGCGAACGTGTTCGCGGACCGCGCCACCTCGCGGTCGGCCGTCCGGCTCTCGGTCGGAGTGCTCACGCCGACCCCTCCGTTTCGGCGGCGTCAACGCTGCGTTCGCTCTCGAGGCGCTCGGCATCGACGCGTTCGCCGGTGATCGCCAGGAACACGTCGTCCAGCGTCGGCGCGCGAACGTTGAACCCGGTGACGGTCAACTCCGCGTCCCGGAGTGCGACGAGCAGATCCGTTCCGGACTTTCGGGCCGTCTGGGCGGTGACGCTTATTCCCGTCTCGGTCTCCTCGACGGTCGCATCGCGGAACGCGTCGAACTCCCGAGCGATCCCCGCGGCTCGCGTCCGCGCGTCGGCCCCGTCGCCCAGTTCGATATCGAGGACGTCGCCGCCGACCTGTCGCTTCAGGTCGGCCGGCGACCCGTCGGCGACGATCTCCCCCTCGAGGATCACCGCCAGCCGCTCACAGAGCGTGTCGGCCTCCTCCAAGTACTGCGTCGTCAGGAAGATCGTCGTTCCGCGCTCGTTGATCCGCCTGAAGTACTCCCAGAGTCGGTTGCGCGCCTTCGGGTCGAGGCCGGTCGTCGGTTCGTCGAGAAACACCAGCGGCGGTTGGTGGACCAGCGCCGTTGCGGTGTCGAGGCGTTTTTTCATCCCGCCGGAGAACTCCTCCGAGCGCTTGTCGGCGACTCCCTCGAGATCGACGAGATCGAGTAACTCGGCCGTTCGCGCGTCGCGTTCGCCTCGCGGGACGCCGTAGGCCTCGCACGCGAACCGAATGTTCTCCTCGGCGGTGAGCTCCGGATCGATACTCGTCTCCTGGGCCATGTATCCAATCGATTCACGGATCTTCCGCGGCTCCGTCCGGACGTCGAACCCGTTCACTCGGACCTCGCCGGCGGTCGGTGACAGTAGCGTCGCGAGGACTTTGATCGTCGTCGTCTTGCCCGCGCCGTTCGGGCCGAGAAAGCCGAAGAACTCGCCGTCGGCGACCGTCAGATCGACGCCGCTGACGGCGGTCGTCCCGTCGCCGTATGTGAGCTCGAGACCGTCGATATCGACCGATGCGGTCTCCGACGGCGCAGTTCGATCGATCCGATCCCCGGAGTTCGCCACCGATTGTTCGTTCGGCATACTGTTCGTAAGGCGGCGAGGCACAAATACGGATCACCCGACTCCGCTGAGAGCCGTTTGTTCCCCCTCCAAACCACGTTCACGACGGATGCGAAGCGAACGATTACGTTCGCTCGAGCGTCCGCGAACGAAGTGAACGATTTTCCGCCGGAGCGGGGTGAACCCTCGAGACGGCGGCCGATGCCCTCGATAACAACGGATGCTGTACTAACCGGTGAGAGTGGCTCCCCGATTCACTCACCGGTAACCGACTCCGGCGTCGGTCTCAGTCCTGCCGATCGGGAAGCGTGAAGTAGAACGTCGACCCGTCGCCGGACTCGGATTCGACCCAGATCTCGCCGCCGTGACGTTCGACGATCCGTTCACAGAGTGCGAGCCCGATTCCCGTCCCGTCGTACACCTCGTGGCTGTGTAAGCGCTGGAACACCTCGAAGATCCGGTCTCGATCGGCCGGATCGATACCGATCCCCTCGTCGCGGACCGAAATTACCCATTCCCGGCCGTCCTTCTCGGCGGCGACGCGTATCCGTGGTCGCTCATCGCCGCAGTACGTCACCGCGTTGCTCAGGAGGTTCTGGAACACCTGTCGAAGCTGTCCCGCGTCGCCGTGGACGCGCGGTAACGACGTTGCCGTGATCTCGGCGGCGGATTCGTCGATCGTCATCGCGAGATCCGCACGCGCGTTTTCGAACACCGAATCCAGCGCGATCGGCTCGAACGAATCGCCCTGCGTCTCGACGCGCGAGTACTGGAGCAACCCCTCGATCATCTCCTGCATTCGATCCGCTCCGTCGACGGCGAATTCGATGAACTCCCGCCCGTCCTCGTCGAGTTCGTCGCTGTAGCGACGGTCGACGAGTTGCAGGTAACTCGAGATCATCCGGAGCGGTTCTTGGAGATCGTGAGAGGCGGCGTACGCGAACTGCTCCAAGCGCTCGTTGGAGGCCTCGATCTGACGCTGGTAGGCTTTGCGCTCGGTGATATCCTGTACCAGCAAGACGCCCGCGAATATCTCGCCAGCGCCGTTCCGAACGGGGAGCGTGTGCGCCCACAGATCGCGACCGAGATACCGTTCCTCGAACGTGTTGGATTCGCCCTCGAACACGGCCCGGAAGTACGGCTCGATCCGCTCGATGAGATCGTCCGGATAGCGCTCGTAGATGGTCGCGCCGACGACGTCGTCCTGTGACACGTCGAGCGACTCGAACAGTTCGCCCCCGGCTACCGTGTACCGAAAGTTCTCGTCGTACAGGCCGACGGCACCCGGGAAGTGATCGACCAGCGCCCGGTACCGTTGTTCGCTCTCCTCGATGGCTCGTTCCCGGGCTTTCCGTTCGGTAACGTCTCTGACCACGCCGACGCGTTCACGCGCATCCCCGTCGCTGGGTAACACCGCAAACGTCGCTTCGGAAGGGATGCGGTCTCCCGAAGCGGTTTTGATCGCCGCTTCCATGGACGGGTTGTCAACGCTATCCCTGACGATCGCTTCTTCCATCTCCGCTGCGCGCCGGTGGATCTGCTCGTCGACGACCAGCGATACGTGTGACCCGACCAGTTCGTCGGCCGCGTAGCCCAGCATGTCCGCGAAACTTCGATTGACCATCGAAAACCGGCCGTCCTCATCGACGACGTAGATTCCGTCTTCGACGGTTTCGACGATCGTTTCGTACTTTCGTAGCTCTCGCTCGCGGGCTTTACGATCGGAGATGTCGCGCACGACGCCGATCGTCCCTTCGTACGCCCCGTCGTCCGACAGTCGCGCCGTGAATTTACTCTCGGCCGGCAGCCGCGTTCCATCGCGTCGCAGCAGTTCGGCTTCGATGGTCACCGCTTCCTCGCCGGTCTCTGCGAGATCCATCGACCGTGCGGCCGCTTCGGCGGAGACCTCGTCGTCGACGACGAGCGAGCAGTGAGCGCCGAGGAGTTCCTCGCGCGAGTAGCCGGTCATCTCGACGTAGGTCTGGTTCACCGCGGTAAACCGATACGCCTCGTCGAGGACGTAGATCCCGTCGTCGACCGCCTCGAGGATCGTCTCGTACTCCGACAGCGTTTGCATCCACGTCGCCTCTTTGGCGGCCGTACTGATATCGCGGAGCACGCCGACGGTACCCTGAAACTCGCCGTCTTCGACGAGCGGATTGAAGCGCAACTCGCATGGAATGTTCCCGCCAGTGGCCGACTCGACCGTGATCTCGAGCGTCGGACGCGTCTCTCCGGTCGTCGCGAGGGACGTCCGAATCTCGTCTTCGATACGAGCGATGTCGTTGTCGGCAAGAACCAGTGAAACGTGTGCACCCAGCAGTTCGTCGCGGGAGTACCCCGTTGCACCGACGATTGCGTCGTTGACTGCGACGATGTTCCCAGTCGAATCGAGCTGGTAGATCCCGTCGTCGATGGTGTTGACGAGCGTCTGGAAGCGCTGGAATGCGACGCCGTCCGCTGCATCCGCCCAGTAGTTTGCCTTCGTCGCTCCCTGCCGTTCACCCATTGGACCGTAGTAGCGTGTGAGCCAAATAAACCCTTGCTACTCGCTATCACTCTCCCGTCACGTTCGCCCACGCCCGTCGCGTTTCAGCGAGTACACACTGGTCCCGCGAGGGCCACCTGTACGGTTCGATACCGCTCGAGTGAAGATACTTCTCTGCGAGATGTCACAATCGAACGGGTTCGACACGGCGGAGGGTCGCACCGAGAGATCGTACCCACTGCAACGAGTTACACACCCGTCGCAAGCCATCGTGCGCTCAGGTGCGTAGCGGCTACGATACCGGATACCACCCGGCAGGAATTTCACCGTTCTCGTTGTAGCCACGGACACGATGTTCGAGACGATCTTGCTCCCGACCGATGGCAGCGACCACGCCGCGGCCGCCGCCGAAACCGGCCTCGAGCTCGCAGCCGTCCACGGTGGGGCGGTTCACGTCGTCTGTGTCGCCGACACCGGTCCACTGAGCGACCTCAGGCTCCCCGGCGACGCTGCAAGCGCCGAAGACGCGATGCGCGAGCGAGCCCGGGAGTTCGTCGACGCCATCGTCGAACGGGCCGCCGCCGCCGGAGTCGAGGCCACGGGAACGGTTCTCGAGGGGCCGCCGGAACACGAGTTGCTCGAGTACGCCGACGCCGTCGACGCCGATCTCGTCGTGATGGCCACCCGCGGTCGGGGCGGCGTCCACCGGATGGCGCTGGGGAGCGTCACGGACCACGTCGTTCGGTTCGGCGACGTCCCCGTTTTGGTCGCGAACTCGGGCGCACGATCGGAGTGAACTACCCCACCACCGATCGAGCGCTTTAGGATGTCGCCACCACCTGATCGAACGCCGAAGCGAGCGGCTCGTCGGCTCCACATCCAGCGGCGAGCGCTGTACCACCCCTCACCGAACGATCTCGTTGATCGCCTCGGTCCGACGGCCGATCGACCAGCCCAGCAACGCGAGGCCGACGTAGACCCCGAGCGCGGGCAGCACGTACGCCTCGAGGAGCAACTCGGGAGTGAATCCGAACGCGTTGAGCGCCGCCGCGAGCAGTACCGAGAGCAAAAAGAGCGCGAGACCGATATCCCCAACGCGCATGCTGGGGAGTTCCCGCGGCTGGGGTCCGATCCGACCCACCGCGTAGAAGGCGAGCGCGTACGTCAGCCAGCCCCCGACGAGCGCCAACCCGGTCGAGAACACGTCGTCCGGATACCGTCGCGGAACGAGCGAGAGGTGAATCCCCAGCGTCACGAGCACCGCGCCGGCGAGGAGGACGAACAGCAGCGGTCGCCGATCCGCGTTCGACGCGCTCATTCGAGGACGGCCCCGTGCTCGTCGATCTCCCCTTCGACCATCCGCGTCGACGAGATGCGCTCGCCGTCCGCGGCGAGGACGTAGGGGGCGACGATTCCGGAGATCGGCTCGAGGCCGCGATCCCGGCGCCGGTCGTTGATGGTCTCGAGTTCGGGCGCGGTCTCCGGTGAGACCACGAGGGCGTCGATCCTCGGGTCGTCGTCGGCGATGCCGTACTCGCTCGTGAGTTCCCGAACCTCGACGTCGCGGTCCCACCGATCGATTTCGGCGATGGCGTCGGTCACCGCCCGGACGCGCTCGTCGAACGCGGGGATCTCGCGGGACTCGAGACGGGTTTCGACGGCGAGTTCGTCGCTCGTCAGCGCGACGACGACGCCGTCGTCACCGAACTGGAGCGCGTGCTCGAAGAGGGTTCGATGACCGTCGTGTACGGGGCCGAACGTCCCGGCGACTGCGACGTACATACGACTCCCCGCAACGGCGAGCGCCATAGGTGTGTCACGTTCTCTCGACTGCTGAACTCGCGTGGCGATCCGCCGATCCGAGACGGACCGGCCGCCGCTCCGTCCCCGTCACTCGAGCAACGCGTCGGTCGTCACCACCGTCGCGAACTCCCCCTCGAGGTGGGCCAGTGCGGTGCGGTGGACCGTCTCCGCGTCGAACGCCTCGCCGTCGAAGCGCCGCTCGAACGTCGCGGTCGCGTCGGCGACGACGATCGGATCGAACCCGAGGTTCTCGGCCATGCGAGTCGTCGTCGAGACGCAGTGGTCAGTCGTCAGTCCCGCGACGACGAGCGTCTCGTATCCGTGCTCGCGAAGCCACGCCTCGAGTTCCGTCCCGATGAACGCGCTGTTGACGGACTTCGCCATCGTCGCTTCGCCCTCGAGCGGTGCCGGCTCCGGTTTGAACGCGAAGCCGTCCGCGTCGCCCCGCAAGGGCGAGTCGGGTTCCGTAGAATCGTGGCGGACGTGGACGATCGGTCGATCCGTCTCCCGCCAGCGCTCGAGCAGGCGCGCGGCCTGCGTTTCGGCGTCGGGATTGTTTCGGACGCCCCACGAGGGATCGTCGAACCCTCGCTGAAAGTCGACCAACAGGAGCACGGCGTCCCCGAGCCGATTTCGGTTCCGGTCCGCGAAACCGCTATCGGCGTCCGTCATGGCAGCCGAGCCGCGGGTTTGGGGTGGGTTCGGGTGATCGTGATCGGGCACGTCGACGGCGCTTGCGCCTCGTCCTCCGAAAACAGGTACTGGGGCCACTCGCGGTCGGTTTCGACGCCCCAGTCCCCGAGATCGGCGTGGGGGCAGACGCCGTCGTACTCCTCGAGTCGGTCCTGGATGACCTCGCGAGCGTGTTGGCCGGCGTCCGTCTCCGCCGTGACGCCGAGTCCCTCGAACAGCGCCCGCGGCTGGAAGGTGATCTCGAGGCCGACCGGACAGTACCGACTCTTGCGCTGCTCGTAGAACGGCGCTCGACAGGTCGGGAACATCGGCTCGCCGCCGAGACAGAACTCCCAGTGAGGTTCGTCCGGATCGGTGGGGATATCTTCGGGCCACGGCTCGGGGTCGTGGAGGTGCAGCGTCTGCAGAACGTGCCAGAGCGTTTCGTGATACGTTCGCTCGGAGAGTGGCGTCTCGGGCGGCTTGAAGAAGGTGACGAGCGACGCCCGTTTCGAGTGCGTCCGGTACACCTCGAGATACTCGAGAATCCGATCACGAAGGGTCAACAGCGCGTCCGCGTCGCTCATCGACGGCACTGCGGTGTACAACGGATCGCCCTGCTGGAGCGACTCCGCACCGAAGAAACACGGGAACGGCGTCCCGTTCCGCTCGCCGAGCAGCCCGTCCCGGAAGGACTCCCAGTGATCGACGACCCACTCGGGAGTCTCGCCGTCGCGGACCCGTCGATCGAGCGTCTCCTGATCCATCAGCGACTGGATACCCGGCTCGTTCATACGTTCCCTCTCGTCCTTCGCAAAGAAGTATGTTTATATTCTCGAGGAGGTGGAAAAGATGAACAATCGGGTGTTTATTCCTCAAACTCCCTCAAACACGCTCTATTCTATCGTCCGTCGCGAGGATACCTCCCTCGAGAATCCGCGCTCGAAGTCCGCCGCGGTGAACCAGCGCCTCGCGACCCCCTCGCTTCTCGAGGTTGGCCTCGAGGTACGAACACGGCTCGCAGAGTTCCACGCCCTCGCAGACGACGTCCCCGATCCGGAACTGCTCTCCGGCGAGGTGATTCAGCGCGACGCCGTCGGTCGTCACGTTTCGTCGGTGGACTCCCGACTCGAGCGCGACGTCGTAGTCGCGTTCGACCGCGGCGAGCGCCTCCGCGGCGATGAGCGTGAGATCGCTGCCGCTCCGCTCGGCGAACGTGCCTTCGGTGTCGTAGTATCGGTCGCCCTCGAGACCCCGGCCGGCGACTGCGGGTACCCGCTCGACGCGTTCCATCGGTGCACCCTGTTCCGGCGCGATGTGGATCGCCCGAACGTGACCCGTCATGCGGGCTCCAACGAAGCGACTCGAGTTATACGGTTCGCTGTCCGCCGGTGACCCGGACCGATCACACCGACTCGGGCAGCCAGCCGCCGTCGACCTCGAGATTCTCCCCGCTAACGTACCCCGACTCCGGATCGAGGAAGAAGTACAGCGGCTGGATCAGGTCCTCGAAACTCGCGGGCCGATCGCGGGGTAGCTTCTCGGGGAACTCGTCGGAGTTCTCGACGACGTACGGCGAAATCGCGTTGACGGTGATCTCGTCGTCCTGCGTGTCGTTGGCGAGCATCCGCGTGAACATCAGGACGCCGGCCTTGGCGACGAAGTAGGGGAAGTTCGTCGGGCTCACGAGTCCCTTCTCGCTCGAGGCGTAGCCGACGTTCACGATCCGGCCGTACTCCGCCTCGCGCATGGCCGGCAGCGCCCGTTTCGAACAGAGGTAGGTCGCGTTGAGGTTCGTCTCGAGCACGCGGTTCCAGGTCTCGAACTCGAGGTCGGTCCAGTGGTCGGGGGCGAAGTCGCCGACGTTGTTTACGAGCACGTCGACGGCCCCGAGTTCCGACTCGATGGCCCCGAAGAGGCCGTCGACGCTTTCGGGATCGGTGACGTCGCCCTGAATCGTCATCGCCTCGCTCGCGCCGCGCGCCGTCGCTTCGTCGGCCACCTCGCGCGCCGCGTCGGCGCTCGTGTGGTAGTGGACGGCCGTCTTCGCCCCGCAGTCGGCCGTCGCGAGCAGGAGTTCGCGACCGACGCCCTTCGCGCTTCCCGTGACGAGTACCGTCCGGTCCGAGAGGTCTGGTCCGTCCATGCGTTGTCTTCCCCGTCGACGACTGCGTGGAAAAAACACCCGGAACGACGACCGATCGCGGTCCCGAAAACGTAGATTTACAGTACTGCAGCGGATTAGTCGCTGATATGAACTTGGAAACCGTGTTGCTGGCCGTTGGTCCGGGCGACGCCGACCGAAGCGACGAACTGGCCAAAACGGTCGCCGAAGTAGCGCACCCAATCGAGACGACGGTCGTGCTCGCCCACGTCTTCACCAGCAGCGAGTACGAGGACGTACTCACCGAACTCGAGTTCGACCGCACCGAAGAAGAGATCAAACCCGACGAAGTCGCCCGGCGACACTCGACGATCATCGACCTCAAGCAGGCGCTCGAGGAGTACGACATCGACTACGAGATCAGGGGTGCGATCGGCGAGCACGGACCGGCCATCGTCGACCTCGCAACCAGCACCGACGCCGATCGGGTCGTCGTCGGCGGGCGGCGACGATCGCCGACCGGTAAGGCGGTCTTCGGGTCGACGGCACAGGAGGTCTTGCTCTCGTCCCCGTGTCCCGTGACGTTCGTTCGGAGTGACGATTACGACGACTGACCGGTCTCGCGTTCCGAGCGCCGATTTCAAAACCGGGGCCGTGGCGGACGCCGACCGGTAGTCTCGTCGGCCCTCGCAATACTGCGACGACGAGAATACTTAAGCGGATGGCACTACCACAGTGCTGGCATGACGATCGATACGATCCTGCTCGCCGTCGGGCCGATGGATACCGTCCGGGCCGAGGAACTCGCGGATACCGCCCTCGAGATCGCGGAGCCACTCGGTGCGACGGTCGTGATCGGGCACGCCTTCACGGAAGACGAGTACGAGGATATCCACGACGACCTCGGACTCGAGGCCCGCGCTGCGGACGTCGACCCCGACGCGGTCGCCGCCCGACGCGCGCCGGTCGGCGATCTCGTGGAGATATTCACGGATGCCGGCGTCGACTACGAGGTTCGCGGTGCGCTCGGCGAGGTTAGCAGCGAGGTCGTCGACATGGCCATCGACGTCGATGCGGATCGGATGATCGTCGGCGGTCGACGGCGCTCGCCGGCGGAGAAGGCCGTTCTCGGCTCCGTTTCGCAGGAAATCATCCTGCAAGCGCCCTGTCCGGTCACCTACTTCCGCGATCTGGACGTTATGGAGTAGCCACCGTCGTTCGTCGCCTCGCTCACTCCCGCGTACTGAACGGTTCCACCTATCGTACCCACTGACAGTCACTGTACACCTGATCGCACGACGGCTGTGCGATCAAGTGTAATCGTTTCAGTTGTTACTATACGTGCGGCGCTCCGTTCGCTCTCGGCCGTTCTTTGCGAATGATTTCTGCCGAATACTACTCGTGATCGAGTACGATCTGTGTAGTTAAGTATCGGGACGGCCGTCCCTAGGACAGGATGGACTACTATGCGGGCGTCGATCTCGGCGCGACGAACGTTCGTGCCGTCGTCGCGACGGACGACGGGACGACGATCGGCGTCGACCGTCGGCCCACACCGCGCGGACCAACAGGAATCGACGTCACGGAGGGCGTTCTTCGGACACTTCGGAATGCCTGTGGCGACGCTGGTATCGCTCCCGAAGCGGTCGTTGCGGCGGGAATCGGCTCCATCGGACCGTTCGACCTCGCGGAAGGGGCGGTGATCGATCCCGCGAACTTGCCCGATTCGATCGACCGAATTCCCCTCACCGGGCCCATCAGAAAGCTGATCGACAGCGACGATGTTCACCTCCACAACGACACCAACGCCGGCGTTATCGGCGAGCGGTTTCACGCCGCCAGCAACCCCGACGATATGGCTTACATTACGATCTCCTCGGGAGTCGGTGCCGGCGTCTGCTGTGACGGCAAGGTGATGGACGGCTGGGACGGCAACGCCGGCGAGGTCGGCCACTACGTCGTCGATCCGCGCGGTCGCCTGACCTGCGGTTGTGGCCGCGAGGGCCACTGGGAAGCCTACTGCTCGGGTAACGCAATCCCCGACTACGCCCAGTTGCTCGCCGAGGACGACCCGACGATTACGACCGCCCTCCCCCTCGAGGGGCCGGATTTCACGGCGAAGGACGTCTTCGATCTGGCCGGCGAGGACGAACTGGCCGATTACGTCATCGAGCAACTCGCCCACTGGAACGCCATCGGCGTGACGAACGTCGTCCACGCGTTTGCGCCCATCGTCGTCTCCTTCGGCGGTGCCGTCGCCCTTCACAACGAGGAGCTGGTCGTCGACCCCATTCGGGAACGCGTCTCGGAGATGGTGATGACCAACGTTCCCGAAATTCGTGTCACCGATCTCGGCGACGACGTCGTCGTCGAGGGAGCGCTCGCCAGCGCCCTGACGGGAGGAACGGGCGACCGTCGGCGACTGTAACGCGCTCGAGTCCCCCTCGTTCACTTCGCTCGAGTGTCACGCGCTGTTGAACAGCGTGCCTTACTTGGCCCCCCGGACGCTGGTGAGCGTATGCAACGGAGATCGTTCCTCCGGGCGGTCGGGTCCACCGGAGTCGCCCTGTCCCTCCCGAAATCCGTCGCGGCATCGTCCACAGCCGCGTCGCTCGACACCGGCGCTAATCCGGAGACGTACGAACCGCTCGGTCGGGTCGCCGTCGATGGCGCTGCCGAGGCCGTCGTCGGCGACGGCGGCGAGACGGCGTATCTCGCCACGACGACCGGGTTCGCGACCGTCGATATCAGCGACCCGGCCGAGCCCGCCGTTCTCGCTGACCGCCCCGCTCTCGAGGTCGACGGCGCTCTGTTCGACGAAATCCTCGACGTAAAAGTCGACGGCGATCGACTGGTCGTCGCCGGACCGGCGAACGTACCGCCTGACGACGCGGCTGACGACGTGTTTCACGGGTTCGTACTGTACGACGTCAGCGACCCCGCCGATCCGGTCGCCGTCGGTGAGCCCTACGAAACCGGCTTCCACATCCACAACTGCTTTCTCGCGGACGAGTTGCTCTACGTAGTCGCCAACGACGAGGACGAAAACCCGCTCGTCATCTACGACGTGAGCGACGACGCGATAGAAGAGATCGGTCGCTGGTCGCTCCTCGAGCACGAACCGGAGTGGGAGGAACTCTTCTGGCTCGCTCGCTACCTCCACGACGTGTACGTTCACGAGGAGATCGCCTATCTCGCTCACTGGGACGCCGGCACCTATCTGATCGACGTCAGCGATCCGACGGAGCCGGCGTACATCTCGCGGGTGATGAACACCGACCTCGAGGAGCAACGCGGTCTCGAGGGCGAAGAGGCCCAGATGGGGTTGCCGGGCAACGATCACTACTCGGCGGTCGACGATACCGGTGACCTCCTCGCGGTCGGCCGGGAGGCCTGGGCGACGGGCGGCGACGAACCCGACGGACCGGGCGGGATCGACCTCTACGACGTGAGCGATCCCGCCGAACCCGAGTTTCAGGCGACGATCGACGCGCCCGAGGCCGACGACGCGTCCTACTACGGCGAAGAGTGGACGACCTCACACAACTTCGAGTTGCGCGACGACCGCCTCTACTCGTCGTGGTATCAGGGGGGCGTCAAAATCCACGACGTGAGCGATCCGACCGCGCCCGAGGAACGCGCCCACTGGTACGATTCAGACGTCGCGGGATTCTGGACAGCGCGCGTCGCCGAACCCGGCGAGACGTTCGTCGCGAGCAGCACGCCGCTGATCCCCGGTTCGGGGACCGAGGGCGCGCTGTACACGTTTCCGGTGGATCCCGACGGCGAGACCGAGACGGACGAGGGGCTCCTCGATCCGATCCCCGGCTTCACCGGTGTCACGGGCGCTGCCGGCCTCGCCGGGGGGGCCGTCGCACTCGAGTGGCTGCGCCGCCGCGACGGCGACTCGCGTAACCGTCAGGATCGATCCTGATGGATGGTAGCAGCTGTCAAAACCTTATTCACCGCTCGAATCCCTAGCTCGAGTAATGAGAGATTCCGATGCGATATCCGACCCCGAGTCCGAATCGCCGCTCCGCGAGCGCGTCGAGACGTGGCTCAGCCGAGAGATGCCGATCATCCAGATGCACGGCGGGACCAGCGCCGTTCGGGAGGCGGATCCGGAGACCGGCGAGGTCATCATCGAACTCGGCGGCGGCTGCAAGGGCTGTTCGGTCAGCGACGTCACGACGGGCAACATCCAGGCCGAACTCCTCAAATGGCCCGAGGTCGACGACGTCACCGTTCGCGTTCCCGACGCCCGCGAGAGCCTCGGCGGCCCGGAGCAGGCCGAATCGATCATGGGCGTCGACCGAACCGAAGGCGGTCGGGGCGACTGGGGTTCCTCGAATCCGGGGAAAGACCACCTCTGAATACGGACTCCCGACGGGTCCACTTCCGTCCGCTTCTTCCGTTCGCTCCAGTCAACGGACCCGTCGAACATCGCAACCCCTTCGGATTTGCTCAATCCTGGCGAGCCGACCGACTCACTGTGCGTAACGATAACAGGGCCGGAGAGTTTTGGGAAGTCCTATATCCTTTTACGCACCCGTTACGGAGTCGTACACCATGACGATGCGTGGACGCCAGCGACCAGGAGGTGACGGCAATGAGTGACGAATCCGCCGAGACGGGCGACGCTGAGACAGACGGTGGTGTTCGTGCCTTTACCGTTCGTCTCGAACTCGTCGACGAGCCGGGCGAGTTACTTCGCGCGCTCGCACCCATCTCCGACAGCGGCGGGAACCTCCTGAGCATTCACCACGAACGCGGCAACATGACCCCTCGCGGGCACATCCCCGTCGAGGTCGACCTCGAGTGTCCCCCGGACCGATTCGACGGCATCGTCGACGCGCTCCGCGACGCCGGCGTCAACGTTATTCAGGCCGGTGCCGAGCACTACGGCGAGGAGATCAGCGTCGTGTTGGTCGGCAACCTCGTCGAAACCGATCTCTCGAATACCTTGTCGCGGATCGAAGACGAAGCCAGCGCGGTCGTCCGCGATCTCTCGCTGGCCGCACCCAACGGCACCGAGGCCGTCTCGAGCGTCCGAATCCGACTCGCGATCGACTCGGGTCAGACGGACGCGGCGCTCGCCGCGGTTCGATCGATCGGCTCGGACAAGGACCTCACTATCGTCGAGCCCCTCCTCGGAGGTGATTCCCCATGAAACTCGCAATTCTCGGTGCCGGTGACGTCGGCCGCTCGGTCGCCGACCTCGCCGGCGAATACGATCACGATGTCGTCGCGCTCGCCGACTCCACCACTGCGACGGTCGATCCCGATGGTATCGACATCGCGAGCGCCCTCGAGCGCAAGGTCGGCGACGAGCGTCTCGGTCCGAAAACTCCCGAAGCCGTCTTCGAAGCCGACTACGACGTCCTCGTCGAGGCGACGCCGACCACGCTGGGCGACGCCGAACCCGGCTTCTCGCACGTGAAACGCGCACTCGAGGCCGACCGCCACGTCGTGTTGGCGAACAAGGGTCCCGTGGCGGAACGCTACGAGGAACTGCGCGCGCTCGAGGCCGACAGCGCCGGCTCGATCCGGTTCGAGGCCACGGTCGGCGGCGCGATTCCGGTCCTGTCGACGATCGAAGACTCCACGCCACAGGCCGTGACGGCCGTGCGAGGCGTCCTCAACGGCACCGCAAACTTCATCCTCACGCGGATGGCCGCCGAGGGACTCGACTACGAACACGTCCTCGCGGAGGCCCAGGATCTCGGCGTCGCGGAAGCCGACCCAACCTTCGACGTCGACGGTACCGACGCCGCACTCAAGTTTGTCATCCTCTCGAACGTGCTCGCCGACGGCGGCTTCTCCCTCGAGGACGCGACGGTCGACGGCATCCAGTCGATTCCCGGCAGCGCACTCGACCTCGCCGCGGAGGACGGCCGAACGATTCGACTCATCGGCGAGGCGACCCGCGAGGGCATCCGCGTGGGTCCACGACTCGTCCCCGAGAACGGCCCGCTGGCCGTGACCGGCACGCGAAACATCGTCCAGATCGAAACCCGAAACGCCGGTTCGCTGCACTCGAGCGGCCGCGGTGCGGGCGGTCCGGAGACGGCGACCGCGGTACTTTCGGACGTTGGCCGTCTTCCCCCGCTGTAGCTTCGAGTCGTCTGAACTGAACTCGTCAGGTGCCTCGTTGCCGAGATGCGACCGATTCTCGTTGCTTTCCTGTTCCCCGGCTACTGCAGATGCAACCGATGCTACTGCAGGTGCAACCGATAACCGATTATGCACCCACGCACGTGCGTGAGATCTTCCAGATTTGGTTTCCAGATTTCGTATCCCGCCTCGAGCGAATCTTTGCTCCTGTCTCGAGCGAATCGTCCGATCAGGACGATTCCGCTGCGATGGTAGCCGCTGACAGTCACTGCACACCCGATCGCACGACAGCTGTACGATCGGTGTGTACACCGTTCCAGCCATTCCGCCTCTTTGTCCGTCTCGGGGGCAGGTCCACTCCCGACCGAAGCCTGTGTCGTGTGAGTACTAGACAAACCGCAAGAAGGCGACGCGATCGGCTGAATACGCTTTCGAAATGGTTTTAACCGCAACGAGCAAAAGAGACCGATATAAGCGCCTCTGCGCGTGAGCTACAACAATGAGCGAACAACACCAGAACCTGGCCATTATCGGCCACGTTGACCACGGGAAGAGCACGCTCGTGGGACGCCTCCTCTACGAGACGGGGAGCGTACCAGAGCACGTCATCGAACAGCACCGCGAAGAAGCAGAAGAGAAAGGCAAGGGTGGATTCGAATTCGCCTACGTCATGGACAACCTCGCCGAAGAGCGAGAGCGCGGTGTCACCATCGACATCGCTCATCAGGAGTTCTCGACGGACGCCTACGACTTCACCATCGTCGACTGTCCCGGCCACCGGGACTTCGTCAAGAATATGATCACTGGCGCGAGCCAGGCGGACAACGCGGTCCTCGTCGTTGCGGCCGACGACGGTGTCGCGCCCCAGACCCAGGAGCACGTCTTCCTGGCCCGAACCCTCGGTATCGACGAACTCATCATCGGCATCAACAAGATGGACATCGTCGACTACAAGGAGGACACCTTCGACGACGTCGTCGACGAGGTCAACCAGCTGCTCAAGCAGGTTCAGTTCAAGACCGACGACGCCTCGTTCATCCCGATTTCGGCGTTCGAAGGCGACAACATCGCCGAGAAGTCCGACAACACGCCGTGGTACGACGGCGAAACACTGCTCGAGGCGCTGAACAACCTGCCAGCACCGGAGCCACCGACGGACGCGCCGCTCCGACTCCCGATTCAGGACGTCTACACGATTTCGGGTATCGGTACCGTCCCAGTCGGACGTATCGAGACCGGTATCATGAACATCGGCGACAACGTCTCCTTCCAGCCCAGCGACGTGGGCGGCGAAGTGAAGACGATCGAGATGCACCACGAAGAGGTGCCGAAAGCTGAGCCCGGCGACAACGTCGGATTCAACGTCCGCGGCCTCGGCAAGGACGACATCCGCCGCGGCGACGTCTGTGGTCCGGCCGACGACCCACCGAGCGTCGCCGAGACGTTCCAGGCCCAGATCGTCGTCATGCAGCACCCGTCCGTGATCACGGCCGGTTACACGCCGGTCTTCCACGCGCACACGGCTCAGGTCGCCTGTACGATCGAGTCCATCGACAAGAAAATGGACCCAGCAAGCGGCGAGGTCGCCGAGGAGAACCCCGACTTCATCCAGTCGGGCGACGCTGCCGTGGTCACCATCCGACCACAAAAGCCACTCAGCATCGAGCCATCGAGCGAGATCCCCGAACTCGGGAGCTTCGCCATCCGTGACATGGGTCAGACCATTGCCGCTGGCAAGGTCCTCGAAGTTCACGAGAAACAATAAATGCAGCAGGCACGCGTTCGACTCGCGGGCACGAGTCCGGATGACCTCGACAACATCTGTGACGACGTCCGCGAGATCGCGAACAACACCGGCGTCAACCTGAGCGGTCCGATCCCCCTGCCGACGAAGACCCTCGAGGTGCCGACCCGGAAATCGCCTGACGGCGAGGGTACCGCCACGTGGGAGCACTGGGAAATGCGCGTCCACAAGCGCCTGATCGATCTGGACGCCGACGAACGCGCACTCCGTCAGCTCATGCGCATCCAGGTACCGAACGACGTCTCGATCGAGATCGTCCTCGAAGATTAACGGCCGATCACGGTCGGTGTACGGTTTTCACCGTTTTTCTGCCCGCTACAGGGCCAGCTACGGCTCTCGTCTCGTTTCCTTCCGTACGGCCCGTCGTGAGGACTTTTGGTACTCGCCCTCTCAGTACTCGTCATGGCGGACCGCTCGCACTCTCGGCCGAGAATCGGAACACGACCGGGAGCGCAATCGGGCGCTAAAACGGCTACTGACGGTTCGAGTAGCCCGATTTTCGAGCTTCTCGTAGTCTTCGTCGCCGTCTTCGTGATTCAACAGGTCACGGCGCTGCTCGGTGTGATGGTCGGCCTGTTCGTCCTCGCGCCACCGCTGACGACCAACCCGTGGACGATCGTAACTAGCGTCTACGCCCACGGCAGCGTCGGCCACCTGCTCTCGAACAGCCTCGCGTTGATCGTGTTCGGGTGGCCCGTCGCTCGAGCGACGACGCGGGTACGCTTTCACACGTTCTTCCTCGTGACGGGGGCGATCGCCGGCCTTTCCCAGATCGTTCTCACGAACGTTGCGGCCTCGGTACCGCTACTTGCGGTCGCCGCTACTGGGGGCGTTCTCGGCGCCAGCGGAGCCGTCTTCGCACTCCTGGGCTATCTCGTCGCTTCGAACCGGTTGTCGGCCGGCGTGGCCTCGTTCGTCGACGTCCCGCAGTGGCTCGCGGCGCTCGTCTTTCTCGTACTCGCAGTCGCCGTGACGGTAGCGACGGCTGCACCGGGTGTCGCGCTCCTCGCGCACTTCACCGGCTTTCTCATCGGATTACTCGCCGGACGCGCTCGAGTGTTGCACGTGACATAGCGACCGTCGGGATGGTGAAACGTCTCCGTTTTCTTTCGCTGTAATCGCGTGATAGCGCGGACCCGAATCCCGCATCAGCAATCACTCGGTTTTGAGAGGGGGTTTCTACGTGCGAATCGCTACTGCATAATTCTGAGTCAGTCGCTAAGGCAGCGACTATCGGGGTAACTCGAAACGTTACAAAGTTCTGATGGACTCGTCGGGATTTGAACCCGAGGCCTCTTCCTTGCGAAGGAAGCGATCTACCGCTGATCTACGAGCCCTCGACCGTTCCTAACCTCGGTTTCTATTTGTAGCTTGTGTTTCGAGGACGACGTCGAGAGTTACCACGCTGTCACTCGAGCCCGACGATATCCAGTAACCGGTCGGGAAACCAGTTACCCGCTCACAGCGGTTTCGGCCACTCGTGATCGCAGTCCGAACATCTGAAATCCGCGATCACGCCGTCGTCAGTCGCGTACTTTGTGAGTAGCTCCCCGAGCCCGCCGCCGCATTCCGGACATCGAGCGTTCATCGCAAGTAGGGTACAAACGTATTCCGTATCAGTCTGCCCCCCCAGGTAATTTGGTCGCGCAAACACCGCGTGAGCTTCCCACATCGTCGATCGGGGACGGTCTGGAAGCGGATCGATAGCCGTGAGCCTGCTCGCTGTAATCCGTGAACTCATCCCGCCCACGGTCATGCCGGTCCGTTCCAATCGGCGGCAGTCAACTCGAGGGGGAACTCGTTGCAGCGTCGGAGCGGACACGAACCGACAGCGGTCATACACTCGAGACTCGTCTTACGAATCGGGCGCCGGGGATCGCTGCCGTCTGGCGAGGCGGGTGTGGCTCAGTTACCGGTCCGGTTCTCGAGCCATCCCTCGAACCGCTCGACGACAGCCGTCGCCACGGCGTCGGCGATTCGGTCGGGTGCGTCGGTGAGGTCCCAGACGTAGTCGCCGTCACGGGTGATTGTTACCCACTCGACGTACGCACCGTGATCTAACTCGAGCAGAACGTCCTCGAGCGTGGCCTCGTCGAGGCTGCAGTTGAACGACTCCTCGAGACGAGTGACGAGTTGGGGTGTCGTCGCCGTAATACGATCTTCGCCGTCACTGATCGCGGGGAGAGCTGTTGGCGTCGGTGGGGAGGGCGGCCGGTCGGTCATACTCGAAGCGGTGGTTGTCGCTCGAAGAGTATTAATCGCTACGGAAGTCTTCTCCCCATGACTACCGTTGGGAGCGATAGTACCTGTCGGCCGTATCCGGGCGTGTGACGGCGGCTCGCCGTAGTGCCGACGACCGCTTTCGATCCACTACTTCGAGCAGCGGCTGTCGGCTATCGGTGCCGGATCGTCCGCCCCGAGTGACGCGCACTATCGCACTCTATTACGATTTTATGCTACATACTTACTTCTACACCAGTGTAAACGAAATTATTATTTGTTGGCGGAGAATAGTATCAATCATGCGATTCGTGACATACGTTCTCACTCCCCCACAGGGGTACTTCGATCCCGGGGAACGGCTGTTGCGTGAGAGCGGTGTCACTCCCGTAACGATTCAGGACACGGAGTATCTCGCTGACGGCACGGTCGTCACGAGACGAATGGTTCGGGGTGATCGAGAGGCACGTTACGCGCGCACTCGACCACCCGGATTCGAACACCGTCGACTATCTGCTCAGCGACGTCGACGGCAATACGCTACTGCAACTGCACTACCAGCCCAGCGAACTGACGACGCAGTTACTCGAGACTCACCGCCGACACGCGGTGATACTCGATTATCCGATGGAGTACACCGGGTCGGAAAACGGAAGTCTTCGCGTCTCTCAGATCGGTTTCGAGGGAGAACTTCGGTCGTTGATCTCGGACACTCGATCGCTCGTCGACCTCGAAATCGAACGTCTCGGGAGGTACGATCCGTCGGACGGTCGCCCCTTCGTCGACCTGACTGACCGCCAGCGAGAGGTGTTGTCCGTCGCGATCGAGGAGGGCTATTACCAGGTGCCGCGCGAAGTAACCTATCGAGAACTCGCCGATCGACTCGGTTGTTCCGCGGGAACCGTCGGTCAGCACCTTCGTCGAATCGAGTCTCGGCTCATGTCGACGGTGATCACCGGCGGTTCAACGGCCGCACCCGGATCAGGATCGAGTGGAAACTCGGAGACGCAGCCGCCGTCGGGTCGATGAGCTCCGTGAAGGCCATTCCACATCCCCGCCGAGGCTCCGCTCAGTTCGTTCCCCGAACCGTTATCGTAGCAACTGCAACGATTTACACACCGATCGCACAGCCGCTGTACGATCGGGTGTGCAGTGACCGTAGTGGCTACTATAGTGGCTGGCGACCGTTTAGTTTAGTATGCCGACTACCTACGCGGCGCTTCGAGACCGCCTCCTCGTCTGTACGAGTACCGATATCGACAGCCAAGAGTGGACGACGACAACCCGGCTCGAGGGTCGTACCCTCGAGTGCGTCGCCGCCTCGCCCGGAGCACCGAAACGGATTTTCGTCGGCACCTTCGAAGACGGCCTCTTTCGCGCTCGAGAGTCGGCCGACGAGCGTGGGGGCGTGTCGTTCGAACGCCTCGAAACCGACTTCGTCAGCGACGCGGTGATGTCGCTCGCGATCAGTCCGCACGACCCGGACGTGATCTACGCCGGGACCGAACCGAGCCGCGTCTATCGCTCGACGGACGGCGGCGACTCCTGGACCCACCTTTCGGGACTGATCGACCTGCCCTCCGAAGACGAGTGGTACTTTCCGCCGCGGCCCCACACTCACCACGTTCGCTGGCTCGAGGTCGATCCGTTCGATCCCGATCGGCTCTACGTCGGCGTCGAGGCGGGTGCGTTCATCCTGAGCACGGACGGCGGCGAGACGTGGCAGGAACGACCCGAGGGATCACGCCGGGACAACCACACGCTGGCCGTCCACCCCGACCGCAACGGTCGCGTCTACTCGGCGGCCGGCGACGGCTACGCGGAAAGCGACGACGGCGGCGAATCGTGGCACCAGCCACAGGACGGCCTCGAGCACACCTACTGCTGGGGCGTCGTCCCCGACGCGGGCGATCCGGACTCGGTCATCCTCTCGAGCGCCGGCGGTGCCTCGAGTGCGCACACGGCCGGGCGGGCCGAGTCGTACGTCTACCGCCGAACAGGTGGCGATCCCTGGGAGCGCCTCGACGACCGCGGGCTTCCGATGGGCGACGGCGTCGTTCGCGCAGTCTTCGACGCGACCGACGAGGCCGGCGTCGTTTACGGGCTGAACAACAGGGGTCTGTTCGTCACCGAGGACTTCGGCGGCCGATGGGAACCCGTCGACATCGACTGGGACGAGGGGCTCGAGACGCAGGCGCCCCGTGGTCTGGTCGTTCTCGACGACTTATAATAGCCACCGACGACCAATGTACTCGCGACCGATATCGGTCCGTCCAGGAACCGGACGCCGCCAGCGAGGCCCGCGAGGGCGGAGCCGCCACCGGCGAGTACGTGTCGTCTGGAGGGCATCACCGAACGGTTCGTCCACGGAACATGTAAACACTCTCATTAGTTCGGGACGAATTCAACGGCGGCCGTCCGCTTCGACGTACTCGGCCGAGCGGCGTTCTCGCCGGTCGACGGGGAGACCGACTCGAGTGTCCGTGCAATCGGCTGCATGCTTCGAAATCCTTTTAGGCGCTACACGGGGATAGTAGTGTAACTGAGTGATATCATGGACGTCGACATCATCTCCGAAACGGAGAACCCCATGTTGCATCGAACGGACGTGACCTTCGAACTAACCCACGAGGACGCGACGCCGTCGCGTCTGCAGGTTCGAGACAGTCTCGCGGCCAAACTGAACAAGGACGCCGACGAGGTCGTCGTTCGCAAACTCGACACCAAGTTCGGGATGCGAAAGACCGTCGGTCAGGCAAAGGTCTACGATACGGCCGACAACGCCCGCGACGTCGAGCAAGACCACATGCTCGAGCGAAACAAGATCGGTGCCGAAGACGCTGAGGCCGAAGCCGAAGCGGAACCGGAGGAGGCCTGAGATGGCTCGTCACAAACTCTACAACGACGACGGCACCACCGACCGTGACCAGTGCCCTCGCTGTGGAGACGCCTTCCTCGCCGACCACGGCGACCGCATGCACTGTGGCAAGTGCGGCTACACCGAGTGGGAATAACGGTACTGCGTTGTGTCTGCACTCGCCACGTCGCGACCGTGCAGACGCGGTAATCACGACACGTGAGTTCTGATACCCGAATTCTCGGAATCGAAGGCACCGCGTGGGCGGCCAGCGCGGCGGTGTACGATTCCGCAACCGACGACGTATTCATCGAGAGCGACGCCTACGAGCCCGAAAGCGGCGGCATTCATCCGCGCGAAGCAGCCGAACACATGCACGATGCGATCCCGCGCGTCGTCGAGCGCGCGCTCGAGCACGCTCGCTCCACGTTTGCCGGCCCCGAATCCGAACCGCCGATCGATGCGGTGGCGTTCTCCCGAGGCCCCGGTCTCGGCCCCTGTCTGCGCGTCGTCGGAACGGCCGCGCGTGCGCTGAGTCAGGCCCTGGAGGTTCCTCTCGTCGGCGTCAATCACATGGTCGCCCACCTCGAGGTCGGTCGCCACACCTCGGGCTTCGACTCCCCCGTCTGTCTGAACGCGAGCGGGGCGAACGCCCACCTGCTGGCGTATCGAAACGGCCGCTATCGCGTCCTCGGCGAGACGATGGACACCGGCGTCGGCAACGCCATCGACAAGTTCACGCGCCACGTCGGCTGGTCCCATCCCGGCGGGCCGAAGGTCGAGGCGGCCGCGGCGGACGGTGAGTACGTCGATCTCCCCTACATCGTCAAGGGGATGGACTTCTCGTTTTCGGGGATCATGAGCGCCGCGAAGCAGCGTTACGACGACGGTGTTCCCGTCGAGGACATCTGTTACTCGCTGCAGGAGAACGTTTTCGGCATGCTGACCGAGGTCTCCGAGCGGGCCCTGTCGCTGACCGGCAGCGACGAACTCGTCCTCGGCGGCGGCGTCGGGCAGAACGCGCGCCTGCGTGAGATGTTACAGGAGATGTGCGACCAGCGCGGAGCCGATTTTCACGCCCCCGAATCCAGATTCCTGCGGGACAACGCGGGCATGATCGCGGTGTTGGGTGCGAAGATGTACGATGCGGGCGATACGCTGGCGCTCGAGGACTCCCGCGTCGACCCGAACTACCGGCCCGATCAGGTGCCCGTGACGTGGCGTGCGAGGTCCGAGCGTAGCGCGGACCGCGAGCGCTCCGACGAACCCGACCTGAAACTCGGATACGACGACGAGACGCAGGTCCGCGGTGCCGAAGCGCTCGTCGATCTCGACCCTGTTGCGGGCCGCGTCACGAAGCGCCGAAAGCCGAAGACGTACCGCCATCCGGATCTCGACGACCGGCTTCGACGGGAGCGCACGACGCTCGAGGCCAGACTGATGAGTCTCGCGCGTCGCGAGGGCGTTCCCGCGCCGGTGCTCTACGACGTCGATCCCGTCGAGTCCCGCCTCGAACTCGAGTACGTCGGCGAGACCGATCTTCGCGAGGGACTCACGCTCGAGCGCGCTCGCGACGTCGGTCGTCACCTCGCGCGGCTGCACGAGGCCGGGTTCGTCCACGGCGATCCGACGACGCGGAACGTGCGAGTCGGGCGTGCGGGAGGCGACGCGCCGCCGAACGAGCGAGCGGCCGAGGGCCGCGAGCGGCGTGCGGAGCGCACCCACCTCATCGACTTCGGACTCGGCTACCACACCGACCACGTCGAGGACTACGCGATGGACGTCCACGTCTTCGATCAGAGCCTCGTCGGCACCGCCGACGACCCGGAGCCGCTGCGCGAGGCGGTCCGAGAGGGATATCTCGAGGTCGGCGACGAGCGCGTGCTCGAGCGCCTCGCGGACGTGGAGGGTCGCGGCCGGTACGTGAACGAGTAGCGCAGATCGCGCTCGAGCGCCTCGCGGACGCGGAGACGAGCACCCAATACTCATATCGGGGGAGGACGTACGTTCCCGCATGGCAGACAAACCGACTTCCGGAGAGATTCTCGGAGTACCGTACAACTTCGAACGACCCAGCATGGGCCGCATGATTTCGTCGTACTGGCAACCCGGAGAGGGGATGCTCGTCGAAAAGCCGTTCGGCGTCGGCTACACCCTGAACCTCGCGAACTGGCGCTCGTGGGTCGTCGTGCTCGTCGCCGGCGCACTCCTCTGGCAGCAAGAGCAGGGTACGGCCGAGCAGAGCCGCGCGGATGAAGACGAACCCGTCGAAGTCATCGTCGACGACGAATAGCGTTCCAGCGATTCGCTTGCTGTTTTTCGCCGTTCGTGATCTCCCGCTCTCACATACGGACTCGAGAGCGTCCCGTTCGGATCGAAACGCAACCGACGACGCTTTGCCGCCGCCGCGACGTCCAACGCACATGGCCATTCGATTCGTGACGGGAAACGAGGGGAAGGTTCGCGAGGCGCGCGAGTACTTCGACGGCATCGAGTCCGTCGAACAGGTCCAGTACGACTACACGGAGATTCAGAGCGACTCGCTCGAGGACATCGCAATCTCCGGAGCCCGCGAGACGTTCGAGGCGCTCGGAAGCGACGACCCGGTGATCGTCGACGACACGGGGCTGTTCGTCGACGCGCTGGGTGGGTTTCCGGGACCGTACTCGGCGTACGTCGAGGACACCGTCGGTGTCGAGCGACTGTGGCGTCTCGCGAGCGCGGAGGACAACAGGCGGGCGCACTTCCGGACCGTACTCGCCTATGCGGACGAGGACGGCACCGAAACGTTCGAGGGATCGGTCGCCGGAACCCTCGTCGCCCCGCGCGGCAAGGGTGGGTTCGGCTACGATCCGATCTTCGAGTACAACGGACAGACGCTGGCCGAGATGAATACCGAGGAGAAAAACGCGATCAGTCACCGAGGGAGAGCGCTCGCCGAATTCGTGGAGTGGTACGCCGACCGCGAGGAGTGACGTAGACGAATCGATTATTTCCGATTTCTATCTTCCGGCTTACTTCCCTCTGGGCCGGTATCGTCCATTTTAGCGACCCAGTAGCGAACGACCTTCGCCGTGCTAGACCTTTATATCGGTCGAGTGCGATCTGTTTCACGTAGTATGGACGAATGCGAATCGGCTCCGAACCTCATCACAAATCGAATAGTCCCGATATGAACTCGCGTAGTGATGTGCTCGAGGAGGCCCGTCACGCGCTCGAGGGAGTCTGTGACGACGTCGAAGAGACCGTCACCGTCCTCGAGAACCGCCGGCCAACCGACGAGCGAGCCGCGACACAGGCGACCGTCTTCGGCGCGCTCGCGAACGAACACCGAGTGCGAATCCTGGAAGCGCTCCGGGAGGGCGAGCTGTGCGTCTGCGAACTCCAGGTCGTCCTCGACGCGCCCCAATCGACGGTCGCGACCCACCTCCGAACGCTCCGGGAGGCCGGGTTGATCAAGAGCCGCAAGAAGGGCAAGTGGTCCTACTATCGAATCGCCGATACGGCGGTTTTCGAACTGCTGGATATCGGCGCTGCGGTTGATGTCCCGGCCGACGACCGATGAATTCCGCGATTACACACCCCAACAATGACCGACACTGATTCCTCATCGAACGACACGACGGCGAACGACCAGCGAACGCACGTCCGCGACAGATACGGCACCATCGCCACGACCGGCAGTTCGTGCTGTGATACCGCCGACGACGACGCCGACGTCGAGGCCGATCCGTCGCAGACGCTGGCGCTCGGATACGATCCCGACGACCTCGAGAACGCGCCCGACGAGTCGAACCTCGGCCTCGGCTGTGGGAACCCGGTCGCGATTTCGAACCTCGAGGCCGGCGAAACGGTCCTCGACCTGGGTTCCGGCGGTGGGTTCGACTGCTTCCTCGCGGCCCGCGAGGTCGGGTCCGAGGGACGCGTCGTCGGCGTGGATATGACCCCGGAGATGCTCGAGCGAGCCCGATCCAACGCTGTCGACAGCGAGTTCGACAACGTCGAGTTCCGACTGGGCGAGATCGAGCACCTCCCGGTCGCCGACGCGACCGTCGATACAATCATCTCGAACTGCGTCGTCAACCTCTCGCCCGACAAACGACGGGTGCTCGACGAGGCGTTCAGGGTCTTGCGGCCGGGCGGCACCCTCGCGATTTCGGATCTCGTCGCGACCGAGCCGTTACCCGAGGAAATCCGCAAGAATCCCGATGCTATCAACGCCTGCGTCGGCGGAGCCGCGACGATCGACGAACTGGAAACGTGGCTCGCGGACGCCGGTTTCGTCGACGGGTCGATCACCGTCGAGGGCGAGTGGGACGACGACCTGCCGATCGTCTCCGCGCGGATCGAAGCGAGAAAACCGACGTAACCTGCGTTTACGCTCGAGGATCTCGATCCGGCCCCGGATATTCCCCACCTTCGACCGCCTTGTAGAGACTGGCGGGGTCGAACAGCCGCGCGAAGGCGTCGGGTGGACGGATGCTGACCGAAACGCGAGACTGTAGCGACAGGCCTGCTTCCGCCGATCCCAGCGCCTCGTCGTAGGTGAGCAGGTGCGCCGCCTGTCCGCGATAGGCCGACGCGAGCGCCGGATGGTCTCCGTCCGGGTGATCGACGGCGACCCGTTCGGCCTCGAGTCGCGCCCGGTGGTCGGCCGCCAGTTCGGGATCCGCGAGTTCCGTCACGAGACGTTCGGTCCGCTCGAGCAGCGGATCGCTCGCCACGAGTTCGACCCAGGAGTGACTGCGGACGTGATCGAGGGCTTTGCGTGCCTCGCCACCGACGAGCAGGTCGGCCGCGAGCACGTCGGCGTCGGCGACGACGCGGGCGGGGTTCGGTCGCTCAGCCATCGTTGCCCTCTCCTCCGATGGTCGAGGACGAATTGGTCGCCGCTCGGAGGTCCTCGAGCGTGACGTCGTACTCCACAGCGCGGTCGAAGCAATCGGCCCAGGTCGCTGTCATCGGCGATGCTTCGCAGTCCGGGGAGAAAAACGGTGCGCGTCCGCGCGACGCTACGGACGCCGTTGTGGCGGACGGCTGGGCGGTGGCGGCTGGGCGGTAGCAGACGCTACTGGACGACGGCGAACCACCGGAGACGATTGTGCTGGCGGTAGGCGCGCCAGTTATCCCCCTTGCCGATGCGTGCCCCTCGGACGACACAGTTCAGGGCCGGAGCCGAGTTGTCCAACGCGGTCGACTACCGCTCCGGCTCGAGGGAGCCGCCGAGAGACGCGACTGGCCGTGGACCCCGCTGCAGTACCGCGGCTTTCACATCCGACAGGACCCGATTTCCTATAGCGGTATCGAGTATACAGTCCGAATTCGGCCGTTCAACTGTCGAACCGATCAAGAGAGAGTACTCGCCGGAATCGTCGGTTGTCGAGCTGGGAACACCGTATTTCGGCCTCACTCGCCTCGAGCGACCGCCCACGCGACGGCCCCGAGCACGAACGCGACGCCGACGTTGACCGCGAGCCCGACCACACCAACGCCAACGACGAGCCCGAGTGACCGAATATCGGTCACGGGTTCGAACGCGGCTCGAGCCAACTCGAGCGAGACGACCACGAGCAAGACGCCAAGCAGCGCCAGCGGAAACGCGGCGAGGAGGGCACCGGTTGCGATGAGTGCCAGCGCGAGGTAGCCGACCCCGAGAATGACGTTCGCACCCCCGGTGCGAGCGCCGAAGGCGTACTTCCCTGCCAGCCCGCCGCTGCCGTGACACATTGGGACGCCCCCGAGGGGAACTGCCGCGAGACAGGTCACGCCCATGCTTTTCGAGAGCGAATCCGCGGAGATATCCCGGTCGTAGAGGTCACCACAGAGCAGTGCGGTCGCGATCGCGGCGTTGCCGACCGTCATCCCGAGTTGGGCGACGGTTCCCTCGAGCGCTGCCCCGGACGTCGTCGGCGTCCCCGCCGGAAAGAGGGCGAGTTCGGGGAGGCGAGGTGTCGGGACCCCCGTCGTCGCGAGCGCGACGAGTCCACCGACCCCGAGGACGAGCAGTACGCTCGAGTGTCGGTAGCCGACGAGCGCCAGGAGGCCCACGATTGCGAGCCCGGCGGCGGCGACGGAGAGGTTCCCGACCGAGAGTCCGACGGCCGCCTCGAGGAGGAGTAAGGCGACGGCGAACTGGACGCCTCGAATCACGGGTTCGCCGACTACGCGCTGGAGTCGACCGACCAGACCCAGCTTTCCCACCGCGAGTAAGACGCCGCCCGCGAGCAATCCGGCGGCGGCGAGTTCGGGGTAGGAGAGGGAGCCGACGATCGCCAGCCCGATCAGGGCTTTCATCGGCTCGACGGAGAGCGGCATCCCGTAATACACTCCCCAGACGATCTGGAACACGCCGAAGCCGACGAGGACGTGAGGCAGGGAGACGCTCGTCGTCGCCGCGAGGGCGACCACCAGCGGCAGGACCGTAACCGAATCACCTAGCGCACCCGTCAGTTCGGATGTCGAGAACTCGAGGTCGGACTCGGTCGCAGTACCGGACGAGTACGCCATCTACGCCCGCTATGGCAGGCGAACACTTCACTGTTGTCTGTAATTTCGATCGGTTTCGATACCCGTCGTTCGATGGGTAATTCGGTTACGTCGCGTCGGCCGTGGATCGACCTCGTCGAGTCGTCATCGGGCGATCGTCGACTCGAGGGTGTCTTCGAGGATCGACTCGAGCGTCGATCGGTCGTTGCCGTCGAGTGAGCGGAGCGGTCGTCGGGGGTTACCAGCCGGCTGGCCGCGCAGTTCGAGGGCGGCTTTGATTCCGGGAACACCGTACTCCGCCGTGACGGCCCGGTTGAGTTCGACGAGAGCGGCGTTCTGTTCGCGGGCCACGTCGGCTCGACCGCCCTCGTGTTGGCGATAGATCTCGCTCGCACGCGCGGGCACAGCGTTCGCCACCGCGAGCACACCGCCGTCAGCGCCGGTCGCGAGCCCCGCTGCGTAGACGCTACCGCTGCCGACCAGCACCGAGAACGCTTCGGTTTCGGTTCGGGCGACGAGTCGCTGGAGGGACTCGAGGCTCCCGCTCGAGTCCTTGATCCCGGCGACGTTCTCGTGGGCGGCGAGCGAGGCGGCGGTTTCGGGGGAGAGCGCGCGGCCGGTAAACTTCGGAACGCTATACAGAAACACCGGGATCGGCGATTCATCGGCCAGGTCGCGGTAGTACGATTCGAGGGCGTCGTCGTCCGATCCGTAGTAGGAGGGCGTGATCACGAGCGCGGCGTCGGCACCCGCCTCGGCGGCTCGCTCGGTAGTATCGAGCGTCGGCTCGTATCCCTCGTGGCCCGTTCCGACGAGGACGGGAAGATCGGTCGTCTCCGCGATGGTTTCGGCGACCCGAATACGCTCGTCGGGCGTCAACAGCGGTGCCTCGCCGGTCGATCCGCAGGGTACCAGAAAGTCGACACCGCTCCCCTCGAGCCAGTCGGTAATCGTCGCGAGTTGGCCGTGATCGACCGCTCCGGCACCGTCGTTGGCGGACCGAGCGACGCTCCGGTAATCAGCACGCCTAAGACCGCCCGATCGGACTACTCGAGCGTGAGCGACCTCGGCAAAATCGATCGGCAGTTCTTCGACCGGCGGATCGCGCCGAACCTCGGCGCGGATCGCAGCGACGTCGCGCTCGGACCCCGACACGGCGTCGATTTCGGCGTCATCGATATCGGCGGGCAGGCGCTGGTGACCGCGACCGACCCTCTCTCGATCCTCCCGGCGCTGGGGTTCGAACGGGCGGGTCGGTTCGCCCTCGACCTCGTGCTCGCGGACGTCGCCGTCAGCGGCGTCGCGCCGTCGCACCTCTCGATCTGTTTTACGCTCCCCGAGTCGATGACCGACGAGCAGTTCGCGACCGTCTGGGAGACGATTCACGCGGAGTGTGCCGACCTCGGCGTGGCCGTGGTGACCGGCCATACGGCCCGGTACTCGGATCCGTCCCATCCCTGGGTCGGCGCGGCGACCGCGATGGGCGTCGGCGACCACGACGAGATCGTCCGCCCGGACGGTGCCAGCGAGGGTGATCGGCTGCTCCTGACGACCGGTCCCGCCGTGGAATCGGTCGGCCTGTTGAGTACCCTCTTCGGCGACCAACTGGATCTCCCCGATGGCGTTGTTGGGGACGCGCGAGACCGCCTCGAGGAGGTCTACTGCGTTCGCGACGCCCTCACGGCGGCCGCTGCGGGTCCCGTGACGGCGATGCACGACGTGACCGAAGGCGGACTCGCGGGTGCGCTCAACGAAATGGCCGACGGGGCGGAGGCTCGATTCTCGATCGACGGCGACGCCGTTCCGATGCGCCCCGGCGTTCGGGAGGTCTGTGTGGCCCTCGAGATGGATCCCTGGGCGGCGACCAGCAGCGGATCGCTGCTCATCGCGGTCGATCCCGCGGGCGTCGACGACGTTTACAGCGCACTCGAGGAGCGGGGCACCGTCGTCGCCGAAATCGGCCGCGTCGAGGCTGGCGATGAGGTCGACGAGGGGGTGGTCGTCGACGGCGAGCGACTCGAGCACCCGAGCGTCGATCCGTCGTGGCGAGCGTACGCCGAGTTAGCCGACGCGGCGACCGAGTAGCGTGAGTTTGGTTCGTGCCGTCGTTCGCCCGTGATCGAATATTCGGGTGCTCGAGGGCCCAAAAAGCGGTGTTCCGTTTCTCTGCGGTGGCGCGTGCGGAGCCGCGACGAGCGATCTAGCGAGTCGCGCTCGATACCGCGCGAGGTTGTCGCGAACGAAGTGAGTGACAGCGTGGAAGACGCTCCGCGTCTTCCTGTGGATGAGCGAGTGAATATCGCTCACTCCGCAGTCGTTCGCTCACCCCTCGCGCGAATCTGCGTCGCGGTTCGTATATCACTCACCGCGACACAGCACGCGCCGCCGCAGCAGGCGTGGAAAATCTGGCAGAAATCGATACCCACGCGAGTCTCAGGTTCGCTGACCATGACCGCTTAGTATAACCGGGAAATACACACTTACATGAGAACGCCAGCACCCGACAGCCGCCCGGTCGGACTGACGATCGCCGGCAGTGACTCCGGCGGCGGGGCCGGGATCCAGGCCGACCTCGCGACGATGACCGCCCACGGCGTCTTCGGGACGTCCGCGATCACCGCCGTCACCGCCCAACACACCCGCGGCGTCGAGTCCTCGTTCGTCCTGCCGCTCGAGGAGATCCGGGCCCAACTCGAGGCGGTCACGAGCGATTTCGACGTCGGGGCCGCGAAGACGGGAATGCTCGCGACGACGGAAATCGTTCAGTTCGTCGCCGACCGCGCCGGCGCGTTCGACTTTCCGCTGGTCGTCGACCCCGTGATGGTCGCGACCTCCGGCGACCGCCTGCTCGAGCCGGAAGCCGAACGCGCCTACGAGGACCTGCTCGGCGAGGCGACGCTGGCGACGCCCAACGCCGACGAGGCCGAGGTGCTGACCGATATCGCGGTCGTCGACGAGGAGAGCGCCCGCGAAGCCGGCGCGGCGATCCTCGAGACGGGCGTCGACGCGGTGTTGGTGAAGGGCGGACATATTCCGGGCGACCACGTTAGGGACGTGCTCGTCACCGAGGACGGAGTTCGGACGTTCGAACACCCGCGGATCGACACCGAGGCGACCCACGGCTCCGGCTGTACGCTGGCCGCGGCGATTACGGCTCGACTCGCGACGGGCGACTCGCTCGAGACGGCGGTCGAAGGCGCGACGGACTTCCTCGCGCGGGCGGTGCGATACCACTACGACGTGGGTCGGGGCCACGGCGCGGTCAACCACGCCGTCGACCTGCGAAACGAGGCCGGTCGAAATCTCGCCGCCGAGGACGTCCAGGCTATCGTCGACCGATTCGTCGAGCGCGACGTCTCCGTACTCGTTCCCGAGGTCGGGATGAACGTCGTCGGCGCGACGCCTCATGCCGAGTCCGTCGGGGAGACGGCGGCCGTCGAGGGCCGAATCACCCGTACCCTCTCCGGCGTCCAGCCGAACCGCGGCGTCCGATTCGGTGCCTCGAGTCACATGGCTCGATTCCTGCTGTCGGCCCGCGAGTTCCACCCGGACCTGCGCTTTGCCGTCAACTGCCGGTTCGGACCGGACGTCGAGGACGCGCTCGAGTCGCTCGAGTGGTCGCTCGCGGAGTACGACCGGGCCGAGGAACCCGCGGCCGTCAAGGAGACGGAGGGAAGTACGATGGGCTGGGGGGCCCGGCAGGCCTTCGGGGACCGCGAGGAGCCGCCGGAAGCCGTGATCGACCGCGGCGACGTCGGGAAGGAGGCGATGACGAAACTCGTCGCGAGCGATCCGGAGACGCTCGCGGATCGCGTGCTGGCGCTCGAGGATGAGCTCGGAACCGACGCGGCACTCGAGGGCGAGGGACGTCCGTGAGCGCAGCCGATCTCGAGGTCGGTATCGTCCTCCCGCAGTACGGTACCGCCATCGGAACCGTTCGCGAGACGGCACTCGAGGCCGAATCGCTGGGTTACGACGCGGTCTGGCTCGAGGATCACTTCCAGTCGTGGATCGGCGACCCGCGCCGCGGAGCCCACGAACCCTGGACGACCCTCGGTGCGCTCGCCGAGGCGACGGACGAGATCCGACTCGGGACGCTCGTGACGAGCCAATCCTACCGCCACCCCGCGCTACTGGCGAAGATGGCGGCGACGGTCGACCGGCTCAGCGACGGCCGCCTCGAACTCGGCCTCGGCGCGGGCTGGTACGCCGAGGAGTACGAGCGCTTCGGCTACGAGTTCCGGGAGCCGCCCGCAGAGCGGCTCCGCCGGCTCGCCGAGACCGTCGGAATCCTGCAGGGGCTCTGGACCAACGAGACGTACAGCCACGCGGGCGAACACCTCGAGATCGACCTCGAGAACGCGTTCTGCGAACCCCAACCGATCCAGGACCCCCACCCGCCGATCTGGATCGGCGGCGGTGGCGAGGCGTTCACCCTCCGGTACGCCGCCGAACTGGCCGACGGCTGGAACTACGGGACTCTCGAGCCTGAGGGGTTCGCAGAGAAGCTCGCGGTCCTGCGAGACCACTGCGAGAGCGAGGCCAGATACGACGAGATCCGGAAATCCGCCGAACTGTTCGTCTTCGTCGGCGAGACGACCGACGAGGCCGAGGCGAAACGCGAGCGGTTCGCCGACGAGATGCTGCCCGACGAGCCGAGCGAGCCCCGCGAGTTCTTCCTCGCGGGGTACCTCGAGACGGCACCGACGGGGACGCCGGCCGAGGTGCGAGATCGACTGGCCGACTACGGCGAGGTCGGCATCGAAGAGATCATGCTCGTACTCCCGAACGCGACCGACGGTGGGGACGAGAGCCTCTCGTTGATAGCCGAGGAACTGGCGTAATCGAAATACGACGAGGTCGAGTCGATCGGGCGGCGGTCGGAATTGCTCAATCGCCCTCGAATTCCGCGTCCCTCATCAAGACGAGGTCGCCCGACTGCCTGAGCCAGTCGATGCCCCACTTGACGGTCGGCGGGACGAGTGCGGTGGTGAAAATCGCCGTGAAGACGAGAATCGAGAACAACTCCTGGCCGATAACGCCAGCCGAGAGGGCGATGGAGACGATCACGATTTCGACGGTTCCGCGTCCGTTCATCCCGAACCCGATGACGAGGCCTTCCCGCGAGGAGAGCTTCGTCGGAACGGTGAACAGCCAGCTTCCGAGGATCTTGCTCACGAACGCGGTCACCACGATCAACACGAGAAGTCCCAGGCTTTCCGTGAACACGTTGAGCGTGAGTTCGAACGCGACGGTGACGAAAAAGATCGGCGCGAACAGGCCCATCGCCAGGTCGTACATCACGTCGTACATGTGATTGTAGATGTCTGGATCGAGTTGGGCCTGGCGGAGAAACAGGCCGGCGATGAAGCCGCCGATGATCATGTGGAGATCGACGACCGCTGCGAAGAACGCGAACACGAGCGCGACGACGAGTGCGACCGTAAACGCCGACGTCTTGTCCACGTACTCGTGGCGCTCCATCCAGTCTTCCAGTTGAGTCCAGATGTACGGCAGGAATCGATCGCCGAATACGAGCGCCGCTACGAAGTACAACAGCGCCTCCCCCGCGACCAATCCGATACCCAGGAGCGTCAGGTCGCCGGTTTCGACGAAGCCCATGACTCCGGTGAACACGACCATCACGCCCACGTCGGACAGCAGTGCTCCGCCGAGGAGGACGCCGGCGACCCGCGTATCGAGGACGTCGAGATCGACGAGGATTCGGGATTTCGTCGCCAGCGAGGTAGCCGCCATTGCGATCCCGATGAACAACGCCTGTTCGACCGTCACGCCGATGACGCCGCCGACAAGGTATCCGAGCGCAAACGGGACGGCGAAGCCGCCGAACGCGACCATCAGCGACTGAGGTCCCAGTTCGAACAGGTCGTGAATATCCACCTCCATCCCGACGTAGATCATCAGCAGAAAAACCCCGAACTCCGCGAAGATATCGAGCGTTTCACTCGGGTGTAAGAGGCCCAACAACGCCGGGCCGAAGAGGATCCCCGCGAGGATTTCCCCCATGAGTGCGGGATAGCCGATACGCTCCACCAGCGTCCCGAATATCCATGCGAGCGTGATCACCAGCAGAAGGTTGAGAAGATCGATACCGGCAGCTTCGACCATCGATAGTTTCGGGTAAGCATTCTATCAGTAAATCAGTTCCTACTCCGGTGAACGAAAGACGAGCATCCGTCGGTATCGATGTTGGACGCTGGTTCTCTTTCGTTCGCACAACGCGGCTCGGTCGTGAGCTCTCACCGACGAACGCGCTGTCGAAACGCCTCTTTGTCGAAGATCAAACGGATGTGACACCGACTGTGCCGATATCGGTACGGCACCGGAACCCGAACGCTCTTTCTCGAGGCCGGCGATACGAGCCACATGGTCGAGAATCCGTTCGATGTCGAGATTCGCGTCGGCGAAGTGTTGGAGGCGGAAGCGTTCCCCGAGGCGAACAAGCCGAAGATGACCAAGCTGTGGATCGACCTCGGCGAGGAACACGGCGAAATCCAGTCCGCGGCACAGTTAGATCACCACTACGATCCGGCGGAACTCGAGGGACGGCAGGTGCTATGTGCGACCACTCTGGGCTCGGTCCGGATTGCCGGCTTCAAATCCGAGGCGCTGACCGTCTGCGTCCCCGGAGAGGAGGAGTATCCGGTTCTCGTGGAACCGGACGAAGACGTCCCGCTCGGCGGCCTGCTGTTCTGATCCGGCGACCGTCACGAGTCGGTGATACTCGGAAAGCGTGACAGTAGTGATATCTGTCCGGAAACCGTCACGAGCACTATGGGTGGCGAACCGCCACCGGCCGAAGGGACCAACATCGAGGGCGAGTCGCCCCAGGCCGAACCCACGGTCGAAACCGACGAGGCGACGATCACCGACGACGCCGAACTCGAGCGCACGCTTGGACTCTCCGGCGGCCTCGCGATCGGAATCGGGACGATGATCGGTGCCGGTATTTTCGTCTTCCCGGGGCTGGCGGCCGGACGGGCGGGACCTGCCGCAGCGGGATCGTTCGCCATCGGGGCCGCCGTCGCCCTGCTCGTGGCGCTGCCGACCTCCGAACTCGCGACGGCGATGCCAAAGAGCGGCGGTGGCTACTACTTCATCTCGCGCGGGCTGGGCACGCTGGCCGGGACCGTCGTCGGCCTGTCGTTGTGGTTCGGCCTGGTGTTCGCGACGGCGTTTTACCTCGTCGGCTTCGGCTACTACGCCGTTGACACGCTCACTGAGCTCGGCGTCACGATCGGCGCAGGATTCGTCATCCCGATCGCGTTGCTGTTCGGTGCGGGCTTTACCGTACTCAACGTGACGGGGACGGAGAACGCGGCGAAGCTCCAGAACGGGATCGTCGCGTTGTTGCTCTCGATCCTCGTCGCGTTCCTCGCCTACGGCGGCCTCGATTCGGTCGGGCTCGTGGGCGAACCGGGGGCCTCCGAGCAGTTCGCCCCCTTCGGTGGGATGCCGGTGTTGACGACGGCGGCGCTCGTATTCACCTCGTACCTCGGCTTCGCGCAGGTGGCGACCGTCGCCGGAGAGATGAAAGATCCCGAGCGAAACCTGCCGCTGGCGATGGTCGGTTCGGTGCTCATCGTCGGGGTCCTCTACGTGGTGACGATCTTCGTCGCGACGAGCGCGTTCGGGAGCGAGGCGCTCGCGGACTTCGGCGAGACGGCGATGGTCGAAGTCGGTCGCCACTACCTCGGTGCCGTCGGTGCGTTCGCGATCGTCTTCGGCGGACTCCTCGCGACGATGTCCAGCGCCAACGCGTCGGTGCTTAGCACGTCGCGGGCCATTTACGCCGTCTCGAGGGACGCCCTGTTGCCCCGGCGGGCGAGCCGGATCAACCTCCGGTATGGCACGCCACACGTCGCGCTCGGGTTGGCCGGCGGACCGATTCTCGTGTTGACCGCGACGGGACGCGTCGAGTTGCTGGCCGAAGTCGCCTCGTTCTTGCATCTGATCATGTACGGCCTGATCTGCGTCGCGTTGCTCACACTGCGTCGCAACGAACCGGAGTGGTACGATCCGGAGTTCCGGGTGCCCGGGTACCCCGTCGTGCCGGCGCTCGGTGCGGTCTGTAGTTTCGCCCTGATCGGGTTCATGCAGCCCGCCTCACAGGTCGTCGGCATCGCGATCATGATCACGACCGCCGGGTGGTACGCCTATTACGCCCGGGACGTGAGTCTCAAGGGGGCACGCTGATGACTCGAATACTCGTTCCGCTGGCGATCCTCGAGGGCGAATCGATCTCCCCCGGATTGACGACGCTGTTGGGTCCGGTCGACGTGACCGTACTCGGCTACCACGTTCTGCCCGAACAGACGCCGCCCGATCAGGCGCGAGTGCAGTACGAGGAGCGAGCGACCGACGCCCTCGAGGACCTCGTCGCGACGCTTCGGGTCGGCGGCGGCCGCGCCGATCACCGACTCGTCTTCACTCACGACCGAGAGCAGACGATCGACCGAATCGCCGACGAAACGGCGGCGGACGCCTACGCGATTCCGGGTGCGAGCGGGCAGGTCGATCGTCTCCTCGTGGCGCTGACGGGCGACGTTGCCGTCGATCGAATCCGCTCGTTCGTCGGCGAACTGATCGGCAACCACGGTATCGGCGTCACGCTCTTTCTTGCGACCGACGACGAGGTTGGCGGCCGGGCGTTGCTCGAGGCGGCCGCCAGCGGGCTCTCGGCGCGCGGGATCGACGTGACAACCGAACTCGTCGTCGACGCGCCGCCGTTCGAGGCGCTCCTCGAGGCTGCGGCCACCCACGATGCGATCGTCGTGGGCGAGCGGGCTCCCTCGCTTCGGTCGTTCCTCTTCGGCGAGGAAACCGAACGGCTCGCCGTCGAGTCGGTCGCACCGGTGCTCGTCGTTCGAAACATTGACGAGACGTCCACCGCGGACGATTCGTGACCGGGCTGACTCGTAGCTGCGACCGACCCGGAACCGAACGTCCGTATCGAGAGGGGACATCCGGTTCGGTCGTGAACGAAGCTACGAGGATTCGTCGGTCGCCGCCTCGAGATATTCGCCACGAATCACGAGGACCGGATCGACCGTCCGTTTGGCCAGCCGCTCGGCGCGATCCCGGAACACGTAGCGACGGACCGACGGGCGACTCTCGCCGACGACCAGCATGTCGTGGTCGATCGCGGCCTCGAGAATGGCGTCCGTGGGCGAGCCGTCGACGACGACTCTGCTATCGATCCGATCGCCGGCGACCCCTTCGTTGACCAGCGCGGTGCGTGCCGTCTCGAGCAGTTCCGCGCCCGCCTCCCGACGAGATTCGTCCGCGGCGACGTGGAAGAGCATCACCTCAAGGTCCGTTCCGTCGAGAACCGTCCGGAGTAGCTGGGCGATGTAGTCCACGTTGACTTCGCTCCGGAGCGCGACGAGGACGGTCTCGAGGACGGGTGCCGGATTGAGCAACAGGACGGCGTCACACGATTCGTCTACGGCGACGCGTTCGAACGTCTGCAGCCGATTGTGGGTGAAGGCGAGTCGCGTCGTCACGTCACAGCCGTCCTCTTCGAACACCGTTCGAAGCTCCTCGAGTTCGGCTCGCACGCGGTCGCCGTACTGATCGCGCGCCTGCTCCGGGGCGGTCTGGTCGGGTATCTCGCGGTAGCCGAGCAGAACGACCGGGATCGATGCGAAGGCGTCGACGACCGTCGACGGAACGGACTCTCCCTCGAGTACGTCGATCGGAATCAATACGCGATGATCGCGGGGCGAAACCATGGCTGGGGACGCCATCCCCCTACCACGGTGAGCGTATTATAGCCCCGCCAGTCAGTCGCCGCTCCTATCAGCGGGTTGCCGATCCCGTCGGTGGGGTGCCGCCGGCACTCGAACGCGACCCCGATCACTTCCACTGCGGATCCCGCAGGGTTTTTGCGGTGGAAGGATAGTCACCGGGTATGACAGAGGCGACGGGTATCGTCGGGGAGTTCTTCTCGCTCAAGGAGGGCACCGACGCCGACGTGCTGGCGATGCAGTGTGGCGACTTCTACGAGTTTTTCGGCGAGGACGCCGAGTTGGTCAGCGACGAACTCGATCTCAAGGTTTCCCAGAAGTCCTCCCACGGCTCGTCGTACCCCATGGCCGGCGTCCCGCTCACCGAACTCACACCCTATCTCAAGGCGCTGGTCGAGCGCGGCTACCGCGTCGCCGTCGCCGACCAGTACGAAACCGACTCGGGTCACGCTCGCGAGATCGTGCGCGTCGTGACGCCCGGCACGCTGCTCGAGACGACCGACGCGGACGCGCAGTATCTCGCGGCGGTGGTAGACGGTGGCGAGAGCGACGCGTACGGCCTCGCGTTCGCCGACGTGACGACCGGTCGGTTCCTCGTCGCGGAAGCCGATGATGCGGACGACGCGCTGACGGAACTGTACCGGTTCGATCCCGTCGAGGTGTTGCCCGGTCCGGCGGCGCGAAGCGACGACGACCTGTTGAACCTGATCCGCAAACGGAGCGACGCGGCGCTCACGATTCACGAGACGGAGGCGTTCGCGCCGAAACGAGCCGCACACACGGTCCGCGAGCAGTTCGGCGAGGAGACCGTCGGGCGGCTGTCGGTCGGCGAGCCCGCCATCTCGGCCGCCGGCGCGATCCTCGCCTACGTCGAGGAGACCGGCACCGGCGTGCTCGCCTCGATGACTCGCATTCAGGCCCACCACGGCGACGATCACGTCACCCTCGACGCGACCACGCAGCGAAACCTCGAACTCACCGAGACGATGCAGGGCGACGCCGACGGCTCGCTGTTCGAGACGATCGACCACACCGAGACGAGCGCCGGCGGCCGCCTGTTGAAGGAGTGGCTCCAGCGCCCGCGACGATCGCTCGAGGTGCTCGAGCGGCGTCAGGAGAGCGTCGCCGCACTCTCGGCGGCGGCGCTGGCGCGCGACCGGATACAGGACACCCTCGACGACGCCTACGATCTGGCGCGACTGGCGTCGAAGGCGACCCACGGCAGCGCCGACGCTCGAGACCTCCAATCCGTCCAGGAGACGCTGGCGATTCTCCCCGCGCTGGCCGACGTCGTCGCGTCGAACCCGGACCTGACCGACTCCCCCCTGTCGTCGATCGTCGACCGACCGGACCGGGACGCCGCCCGAGCGCTGCGGGAGTCCCTCGAGGACGCCATCGCCGCCGATCCGCCGTCGACGGTGCGACAGGGCGAACTCCTCCAGCGGGGGTACGACGACGAGTTGGACGAGGTGATCGAGCGCCACGACGAGGTCAAGCGGTGGCTCGAGACGCTCGCGGACCGGGAGAAACAGCAGTACGGCCTCTCACACGTCACGGTCGACCGGAACAAGACCGACGGCTACTACGTCCAGGTCGGCAAATCGGCTGCGGACGGCGTCCCCGATCACTACGAGGAGATCAAGACCCTCAAGAACTCGAAGCGGTTCACGACCGACGAACTCGAGGGGAAAGAGCGCGAGATCCTCCGTCTCGAGGAGCGACGCGGCGAACTCGAGTACGAACTCTTCGAGGAGCTTCGGGAGACCGTCGCCGCCCGCGCCGAACTGCTTCAGGACGTCGGCCGGACGCTGGCGACCGTCGACGCGCTCTCGAGTCTGGCGACGCACGCCGCGGAGAACCGGTGGGTCCAGCCGGCGTTGCATCGAGGCGACGGCCTCGTCCTCGAGCAGGGACGCCACCCGGTCGTCGAGCAGACGACGGAGTTCGTGCCGAACGACGTGCGGCTGGAGGAGGACCGCGAGTTTCTGGTCGTCACCGGTCCGAACATGTCCGGAAAATCGACGTACATGCGTCAGGTCGCCTGTATCGTCCTGCTCGCACAGATCGGCAGTTTCGTCCCGGCGAAAGAGGCCGAGATCGGGCTGGTCGACGGCATCTTCACCCGCGTCGGCGCGCTCGACGAACTCGCACAGGGCCGTTCGACCTTCATGGTCGAGATGAGCGAACTTTCGCACATCCTCCACACCGCGACCGACGAGTCGCTGGTCATTCTGGACGAGGTGGGGCGGGGAACCGCGACGTACGACGGGATCTCGATCGCCTGGGCCGCAACGGAGTATCTGCACAACGAAGTGCAGGCCAAGACCCTGTTCGCCACCCACTACCACGAGTTGACCGGTCTCGCCGAGAAGCTCCCCCGCGTCGCGAACGTCCACATCGCGGTCGCCGGCGACCCGGAGTCGTCGTCCAGCGGGGCGTCGTCCCGCTCGGCGGACGGACGCGATGGCGACGTCACCTTCCTTCGCACGGTTCGAGACGGGCCGACCGACCGCTCCTACGGGGTTCACGTCGCCGACCTCGCGGGGGTTCCGGACCCCGTCGTCGACCGCTCGAGGGACGTCCTCGAGCGCTTGCGCGAGGAGAAAGCCATCGAGGCCAAAGGCGGGAGTTCGAGCGACCCGGTTCAGGCGGTGTTCGACGTCTCGAGCGGTCAGTTCCGCGGGTCGGCCGATCCCGACGACGAGGAGCCGGAATCGACCGACCAGGACGAGTCGCTCGATCCCGAGACGAAAGCCGTACTCGAGGCCCTCGAAGGGATCGACGTGAACACGACGCCGCCGATCGAACTGGTCTCGGAGATCCAGGAGCTACAGCGGCGACTCGAGGACGCGGAGTGAGACGAGCCTGTCGTATCGGAAATACTATGCCTCGGTGGGAGGCAAGAGAACACGATGCACGAACCGGATTTCGACGTTTCGGACAAAACGGCGATCGTCACCGGCGCGAGCCAGGGAATCGGGCAGGCGATCGCGGAGACGCTCGCCGCGAGCGGCGCGAACGTCGCGATCTGTTCGCGGTCGATGGACCGCGTCGGGCCGGTCGCCGACGGGATCGACGGGGCCGAAGACGCGGGCGACGCGCTCGCCGTCGAATGCAACGTTCGCGAGCGCGAGCAGGTCCAGAACCTCGTCGACGAAACCGTCGCGGAGTTCGGCGATATCGACATTCTGGTCAACAACGCCGGCGGCGAGTTCGTCGCGAACTTCGAGGACATCTCGGCCAACGGCTGGGAAACCATCGTCGACCTCAACCTCACCAGTACGGTCCACTGCACCCAACTCGCCGGCGAGGTCATGCGCGAGGGCGACGGCGGCGTCATCATCAACCTCTCTTCGGTCAACGGCCAACACGCCGCGCCCGGCGAGAGCCACTACGGCGCGTCGAAGGCGGCGATCATCCGCCTCACCGAGACGCTCGCCGTCGAGTGGGCCGACGACGGCATCCGCGTCAACTGTATCGCCCCCGGCCTCGTCCAGACGCCCGGCGTCGCCGAGACGCTCGGCATCGACAGCGAGGCCATGCCGCCCCGCGAGAAGACCGACCGCCGCATCGGACACGCAGAAGAGATCGCCGACGTCGCCCAGTTCCTCTCGAGTCCCGCCGCCTCGTTCATGAACGGCGAGACGGTGACCGTCAAGGGCGTTCCGCGCGCCGGAAACTCGCTGTCGCAGGATCTGGGGCTCGAGTAACGCGACTCGTTCGGTTGCCCACGACTGACGGCACGGCCCGGACGCCGTCTCGCGGTGGCGCGCGCTGGAGCGCGGTGAGCGAATAGCGAATCCGCGCTCTACAGTCGCGTGAGGGACGAGCGAGTGAACTCGTGAACGAGCGAGTCGGCTGGGGAGGACGTGGAGTCGTCGTGTCTACGTGCGCAGCGAACTCGCCTTGGTACACTCGCTACTTCGATACTCGGGAGACTCGCTACTTCGATACTCGGTACACTTGCTATTCCGACACCGACGGCACCCGTCGCTGCAACGCTTCCGATGACGGGCGAGTCACCGGAGCAGGTACGTTTTTGCAGTCGCCGCGGAATGACAACGTATGACGCTCCACCAGGAACTCCAGGGAATCACCTGTCCGCTCGTCACCCCCTTCGACCCCGACTCGGGTGACGTCGACGACGACGCATTCGCGACGCTCCTCGGCCACCTCCTCGAGGGCGGCATCGACGCGGTCTTTCCCTGCGGAACGACGGGCGAGTTCGCCAGCCTCTCGCGCGAGGAGCACGCCCGCGTCGTCGAACTCGCGGTCGAACACGTCAGCGGTCGCGTCCCCGTCCTCGCGGGCGCGGCGGCGACGAGCGTCCACGACGCGGTTGCCCACACGGAAACGGCGGCCGAAACCGGTGCTGACGCCGCGGTCATCACGCCGCCGTACTTCCACGCGGCCAACGCCCCCGAAGGCAACCAGCGCTTCGTCGAACGGGTCGCCGACCGGTCGCCGCTGCCCCTCCTCCTCTACAACATCCCGGTCTGTACCGGCGGGCGACTCGAGCCCGAAACCCTCGCGGCCGTCGCCGCCCACGACAACGTGATCGGGCTGAAGGACTCGAGCGGCGACCTCGAGTACTTCCTGTCGGTCATGCGACGGACGCCCGACGACTTCCTCACGTTGCAGGGGTACGACGCGTTGCTCCTGCCGGCGCTCCGGATGGGTGCCGACGGCGGCGTGAACGCGCTGTCGAACGCCGCTCCCGAGCGGTACGCCGAACTGTACGACACTGCCGACGGCGACCGCGGCGAGACCGTACAGGACGCCATCGTCCCGCTGTTCGAATCCTGCGCGAACGACGGCTTTGCACCGGCGACGAAGGCCGCCCTCGAGTATCGCGACGTGATCCCCTCGGACGCCGTCCGACCGCCGCTCGTCGAGGTCGGCGAGGACGGCCGGGAATCGATCGCGTCCGGCGTAGACGGCTTGCTCGAGTCCTCACGTTAACACGCGGCCGGCCGTCGACGATCGATGGCGCGCGCGGTGAAGCCGTATCCGCGCCGACGGGCCGTCGACGAACCGACGGCTGCCGGCGCGCTCGAGCGGCCGCGTCGGCCGGATCGGTCACCAACCCACAGCTTAACCACGCTCGAGTACGAGTACAATCCATGAGCCGAGCGAACGGAATCGAGTGCGATCCGTTACGGGTTAACCGTGCGGGCTCGACTCTCGAGTCCGACGAGTACGAGCGCCGGCAGACGGAGCTATGACCGACACCCACCCATCACAGGACACCGACATCCGCCAGCTAGACGAGGATACCGTCGCCCGAATCGCCGCCGGCGAGGTCGTCGAACGCCCCGCCAGCGCGGTCAAAGAACTCCTCGAGAACAGCCTCGACGCCGACGCCGAAACCGTCGACATCGCCATCGAGGAGGGCGGCACCGAACTGATCCGGGTCGCGGACGACGGCGACGGCATGTCCGAGTCTGACGTCCGTGCTGCCGTTCGCCAGCACACGACGAGCAAGATTCAGGGTCTCGAGGATCTGGAGTCCGGCGTCGCGACGCTCGGCTTCCGGGGTGAGGCGCTGCACACCATCGGCTCGGTCTCGCGGCTGACGATCGAGTCGCGCCCGCGAGACGCTGCTACCGACGGTGCGGGGACGAAACTCGTCTACGAGGGCGGCGAGGTGACGACCGTCGAGCCCACGGGCTGTCCCGCGGGGACGATCGTCGAGGTCGACGACCTCTTTTACAACACGCCGGCGCGACGCAAATTCCTCAAGACGACGGCGACGGAGTTCGCCCACGTCAACCGCATCGTGACGCGCTACGCGCTCGCGAACCCGGACGTCGCCGTCTCGCTTACCCACGACGGCCGCGAGGTGTTCGCGACGACGGGACAGGATGATCTACAGGCCGCCGTCCTCGCCGTGTACGGCCGGGAGGTCGCCGCCGCGATGATTCCCGTCGACGTCGGTGCGGACGACCTCCCGCCCGGTCCCCTCGAGAGCGTCTCCGGACTCGTCTCCCACCCCGAAACCAACCGCTCGAGTCGGGAGTACCTCGCCACCTACGTGAACGGCCGCGCGGTGACGGCTGACGCCATCCGCGAGGGAATCATGGGGGCCTACGGCACCCAGCTCGGCGGCGACCGCTACCCCTTCGTCACCCTCTTTCTCGAAGCGCCAGGCGACGCCGTCGACGTGAACGTCCACCCCCGAAAACGGGAGGTGCGCTTCGACGACGACGACGCCGTCCGCCGGCAGGTCGACGCCGCCGCGGAGTCCGCGCTGCTCGAGCACGGACTCCTCCGCTCGCGGGCCCCCCGCGGTCGGTCGGCTCCCGACGAGGCGCGTCTCGAGCCCGGAACCGCTCGAGTCACGGGACACGAGTCCGCCGAGGATAGCGCGTCATCTGACGACGATGAGCCGTCGTCGACGACCGATGAAACGGCTGCGGAGGGGACGACCGCGGACTCTCGGGGAAGAGCCGACTCGGTACGCTCCCCCTCGAACCCGCGGAACCGCGGCGATGACTCGAGCGACGAGGCGACGGGAAGCGGATCGCCGGATCCTCAGTCGCCAGCCGGCGCTGGAACCGGCGGGCTGGCGGAACCTGACTCTCCCTCCGCAGCCGATTCGGGAACCGGCACACCGTCGGAGCCGAACGCCAACGCGTCATCGGACTCGAGTGTCAGCGTTTCGCCCGACTCGATCCCTGGGACGGCGACGGACTCGGGTACCAGTGCCTCGGCTGACTCGAGCCACGACCGCGAACCTGAACGCAAGTTCGACGCCGCAACCGAACAGCGGACGCTCGCGGGCGAGACCGCAACGGGAGACGGCACCGAGTTCGACTCGCTGCCGCCGTTACGCGTGCTCGGCCAGTACACGGATACCTACCTCGTCTGTGAGGCACCCGACGGGCTCGTTCTGATCGACCAGCACGCCGCCGACGAACGGGTGAACTACGAACGCCTCACGGAAGCGTTCGCGGACGATCCCGCCGCCCAGGCGCTGGCCTCGCCCGTCGAACTCGAGCTGACGGCCGCCGAGGCGGCGGCCTTCGAGAGCTACCGCGAGGCGCTCTCGAGGCTCGGCTTCTACGCCGACCGAACCGGCGACCGGACGGTCTCCGTGACGACCGTCCCGGCGGTGTTGGAGAAGACGCTCGAGCCCGAACGCCTGCGCGACGTTCTCGCCTCGTTCGTCGACGGCGACCGGGAGTCGGGTGCCGAGACGGTCGACGCGCTGGCCGACGAGTTCCTCGGCGATCTGGCGTGTTATCCGTCGATTACGGGGAACACGTCGCTGACGGAGGGAACGGTGGTCGACCTGCTCGCCGCACTGGACGACTGCGAAAATCCCTACGCCTGCCCGCACGGCCGACCAGTGATCGTTCGCTTCGACGAGACCGAGATCGAGGACCGGTTCGAACGCGACTATCCCGGCCACCACGGCTGAGGGCGTTTCGACCGATCTCGGCGTTCGATTCGGGTCAATTCGGCCGATCCTGATTCTGCTCTCGATCCCGATCGACCAGGCTGAACTCCGTCCAGAAGCCGATCAGGACGACGAGGACGAGGAGGATGAGCCCGCCGATCAGCGCGAGTTCCCACCCGATCGGTGCCTCCGCTTCGACGAGGCCGCCCGCCCAGCCGGCGACCAACACCAGGAATCCGGTCGCTGCGATGACGAGGATGAGGAGCCGATCACTGAGTTGGTTCATGGTCACACTCTGGCGTCCAGTCGTTGTAACCTGCTGGCCTGCAACGGCTGCCATCGGTCCTGTACGTCTGTTTTACGCCAGTTCTCCCTGACACTCGAGACGACTGATCCGTCTCGAGGAGCGTGACGGGCCGGGGCTGATAGCGTGGCGTGTTGGGGCCGACCGTGCCGCGGACGTCCGGAGACTGGCTCGTGCGACTCGCGAGATCGATCGTAACGATAGGGCCACAGCGCCTCTCAGTTCCCCGTCGCTCGATACCCGCGCCTCCTCTCGATTATCCTAATGGTTTCTACTCCGACTGATGGAAAACAAATATTACGGGACGGTTTCAGTTGATAATCAACGGACGGCTCGATCACGCCGTCCGTCTCCAATCACACATGAACGGAGCGAAACTCCGAGACAGCGTGCGTATCGCGCGAATCGAGTGGATTCGCCACCGCCGCGAACTCGATCGATCGTGGCCTCGAAGGTGGCTCCGACTCGTCGCGGGACTCGTCGGGATCGCACTCGGTGCGGTCGCCTACTCGATCGGGCGCGACCTCGCGTCGACGGGAACGGAAACGGGCGCGGCCGAGGTGACGGGACTCGTCGTTGCTGCGTTCGTCGGCGTCGTCTTGCGAAGTTCGGCGCTGACGCACGCTCGATTCGAGCAACTGCACAGCGATATGCTCCTGACGACCGTCACGGCACCCACGGCGGCTCTGGGACTGCACCTGTTCGTGTTCGCTCGAGTCGCGGCCGTCCTCGCCGTGCCCGCGATCGCCGTCGCGGTCGGGGTTGCGCTCGGAATCGGATCGCCAGCAGCCGCGATCACGATCATCGTCGCAGTCGCGTGGGCGTCGGCGTTCGCCGTCGGGATCGGCGTTGCAGGCAGGCTCGCCGTCCAGCTCGTCGGCATGCGGATCGCTCGCGGTCGGTTCTACAGGGACGTGCTGTTCGTATTCGGCTGGACGGCGCTCGTCGTCACGGTGATCCTCCTCGGAGACCGCGTGGTGTCGGTCGTCGCGCTGGACGCGTGGGACGACCTCCCGTCGCCGGCGTGGCTCGTCGATCTCGCGTTTTTGGGTGCGGGGGATCGGATCGACGTCGAAGCCCGCCGCGCGCTGGCAACGTTCGGCGTCCTCTCGCTCGCGATACCGGCTCTCGTGGCCACCGGTACGGTCCTCGCCCGGCGAGTCTGGGAACGCGAGTCGGCCAGTTCGACCCGAACGTCCGGTTCACACTCTTTCGTCGGAACGGGTCCGCTAGAACGGATGCTCGAGGGTCGCGTCTCGGAGCCGACGCTCACCGTCGCTCGGGGACGATTGCTCGTCGAACGCCGCGTTCCACGGGGGCTGCTGTCTACGGCATACGTTCTCGTGTTCGTCGTGTTCGTCGTGCTTCCGGTGTTCAGCATCGTCGGCGTGCCGCTGTTGTTACTGTTCGCGTTCGCTCTCGGACTCGCGGCCGGCGTCGGCGTCGGTTCCGAACCGGTCGGCGTCCACTACCGAACCCTGCCGATGCTCCTGACGACGGTTGGCGGACCGCAGTTCGTGGGCGGTCACGTCTTGGCGGCGACCGCCGTCGGCGTTCCGCTCGTCACGGTCGTCGTCGCTCCGATCGGCGTCGCGAGCCCCGCCAGCATCGTGGAGACGACGGCGCTCGTGCTCTTCGGTGTTGCAGTCTGCGTCTGTACCACGGCGGTCGTTCTCGCTGTCGAGTTGGACGTCGACCGCGATGAACTCGTTCCCGTGCCGTTTTTCTTCACCGACACGCCGGTGTACGCGCAGATGGGTCGAGGGTCGTTTCTCCGACTGGGTGGGCTCTTCGCGGGCGTGACGATCGTCGTCTCCCCGGCGTTCGTGGGGAACGTTTCGGCGGTGTACAAGCGCGTCGCGACGGTCGGAGTGTCGGTCGCGACCGTCCGAATCGGCTTCCTCGGCCTCGCGATACTCGTCGCCGCCGTCGTTTCGGCGGCGGCATATCGGGTCACTGTCCGGCGGTATCGGACGTATCGATTCAGTTAATATTATTCATTCCAGAATATAAAAACCAATTCTAACTTTACTTCTAATCATATTTATAGTCTTGATTGTATCACGTTCGAACGGATCTCTCTCCGAACGTTCCGTCGAACGGTTGTTTTGTTCGCCGCCCTCGTCCGGTTCCGGAACCGACGACGGCACGTAATCGACGCGCCTCGTACCATCACAGGTACGGCGCTCGAGGCCTAAATCCCACTCACGCTCATGGTTACCGCGCACGAACTCGACGGCGCGAACGCGGGCGGACAGTACCTCCGGAGCGCGCTCACCCTGTCGGTACTGGAGAACGAACCCGTCCGCATCGAGAACGTCCGCGGGAATCGTTCCACACCCGGCCTTCGACACCAGCACCTCGCGGTGCTCGAGACGATGGCCGACCTCTGCGACGCCGATGTCGAGGGGGCCGAACTCGGATCCGAGACGATCGAGTTCGATCCCTCCCTCGAGTCCAGCGAGGGGGCGATCGGCTGGAGCGGTCAGGGACGTGGCCGCCTCGCCGGCGGGAGGTACGAGGTCGATATCGGAACCGCCGGCAGCGTGACGCTGCTGTTCGACGCGCTCTTGCCGCTCGCGTCGGTGCTCGAGTCCCGGCTCTCGGTGACGGTTACCGGCGGAACGGACGTCGCCTGGTCGCCGCCGCTCGAGTACGTTCGCCGCGTCAAACTCCCGCTGCTCCGCCGGTTCGGACTGGCGGCGACCTGTGCGGTCGACCGCCGCGGATTCTACCCCGACGGGGGCGGCCGTGCGACGCTGCACCTCGCCCCCTCGGAACCCGAGTCGATCGACCTCGTAGAGCGCGGTCCGCTCCACGGCGTCCGACTCTACTCGACGGAGTCCGCCTCGCTCGCGGACAGCGACGTGGCGTTTCGGCAGGTCGAGGGCGCGCTCGAACGGCTGGCGCTCGAGCGCGCCGAAATCGGAAGCGAATCTGGGACGGTGCTCGAGGTTATCGAGCGCTGCGAGACGACTGCGGCGAGTCCGTCCCCCGGCTCGGCGATCGTCCTCCGACTCGATCACGGGACGGGAGTCGCGGGCTTTTCCGCCCTCGGCGAGCGAGGCAAGCCGGCCGAGCGCGTCGGCGAGGAGGCCGCCGATGCGGCGAACCACTTTCTCGAGCGGGGTGGTGAAGACGACCGATCACCGCCGGTCGATCGACACATGGCGGATCAGCTACTCGTCTTTCTCGCGCTCGCCGGCGGACGCGTTCGGGTACCCGCCGTCACGGACCACGTCGTGGCGAGCCGTGCGTTGCTCGCCGAGTTCGGTGCGAAGATCGCTCTCGAGACCGAGGACGGGGCCGACAGCGATCACGAGGCCGTGGGTAACGATCGGGAGAAGGAGGGGAGCGACGAACGCGAAGGCTCGGACGTACCCGCGATCGTCTCGGTCGAGTCGACGGTCGAAGCCGCTCGTCCCGACTGAACCGACGGACGCACCCAGCGAACAACCGTCGTTCATCCGCCGTCTAACTCGGTTCAGTAATTGCGGGAAATCGACAGAAGGCCACAACTTATGTCACAGCCGTTCGTTGCTCCGAGTATGATCGACGAACACACGAGCAGTGGGCCGGTCTGGGGGATCGACCCGTGAGCGATATCGTCACGTTCGGGGAAACGATGCTTCGGCTGTCGCCGCCGGGGAGCGAACGACTCGAGGAGGCGGCCGAGTTCGAGGTCCGTGCGGCGGGCGCGGAGAGCAACGTCGCGATCGCGGCGAATCGGCTGGGGGCGACGGCGACGTGGCTATCGAAGGTTCCGGAGACGCCGCTGGGACGACGCGTCGTCGGCGAACTCCGCCAGCACGGGATCGAGACCGACGTCGTCTGGAGCCACCGCGGGCGACAGGGAACGTACTACCTCGAGCAGGCGGGCAAGCCCCGGGGGTCGAACGTGATCTACGACCGGGAACACACCGCCATCTCGACGGCGGAGGCCCGCGAGTTGAACACCGATCTGGTGCAGGATGCTCGTGTGTTCTTTACGAGCGGCATCACGCCTGCACTCTCCTCGACGCTGCGCGAGACGACGGCGAACATGCTCAAGGCGGCCAGACAGGGCGGGACGACGACGGCGTTCGACTTCAACTACCGACACAAACTCTGGTCCCCCGACGAAGCCAAGGAGACGCTGACACGGCTGTTTCCGGGGATCGACGTGCTCGTCATCGCTGCCCGAGACGCCCGGACCGTCCTCGGCTTCGAGGGCGACCCGCGACAGCTCGCACACAAACTCGGCTCGCAGTACGACTTCACCACCGTCATCGTCACCCGCGGCGCTGAAGGGGCGGTCGGGTGGCACGACAGCGTCGTCCACGAACAGGAGGCCTACGAAACCGAGACGGTCTCCTCGATCGGAACCGGCGACGCCTTCACCGGCGCGTTCATCGCTCGCCGACTCCACGGCGACGATGTTCCGACGGCACTCGAGTACGCCGCGGCGACGGCCGCGCTCAAGCGGACGATCCCCGGCGACGTTGCGCTCCTCTCGAAGGACGAGGTCGATGCCGTCGTCAAAGAGGGCGGGAAATCGATCTCCCGGTAATTCTGCGCGAGGTTCGAATCAGCCGAGCGACTCGAGCGGATCGTCCGTCTCGTTTCCGACGCGTGTGACGGACAGCCACAGTTGGACGGCTTTGCCAGAAGCGCTGTTATACCCCAGCGTCACCGGACGGTCGGCAATGAACAGGATCGCAGCTGTTTCACTCGCAATGCTCGTCACGATGGCGACCCTCACGGTCGCCGTCGCCGCTCGAGTGCACCGGTAAGCCAGTCGTCGAATCGGTTCGTTTGCGATACAGTCCCGATCGCAAGAACGCCTTTTTGTACTGACGCCGTAGCGGAGTTATGGTACACGTTGCGATCGTCGGAGCCTACGGCAGCGCGGGGGTCGCCGTCGCCGACGAACTGGTGGCGCGGAGCGAGGAGTTCGACGAACCGCTCGAGGTGACGCTGCTCGACGACGGTGAGCCCGGCGGCGGGCTCTGTATCCTTCGCGGGTGTATGCCCTCCAAGGACGTGCTCTCGGCCGGCCAACACCGTTATCAGGCGCGCCACGACGACCGACTCGAGGGCGTTCCCGAGGCCGATCCCGAAGCGGTCGTCGCCCGAAAGGACGAGCACGTCTCGGAGTTTGCCGACCATCGTACGAGTCACGTTCACGATCTGGCCGAGCGCGAATCCGTCGAATTCGTACACGAAACGGCTCGGTTCGTCGACGACCGCGTTCTCGAGGCCGGGAACCGACGGATCGAACCCGACTACGTCGTCATCGCGACCGGCTCGGTGCTCGACGTGCCCGACCTCCCGGGAATCGACGAAGTCGGGTTTGATTCCAGCGCGGACGTACTCGATACCACTACCTTCCCCGACTCGGGGATCGTCATGGGCTTTGGCTACATCGGCCTCGAACTCGCTCCTTACCTCAGCGAAGTCGGCGGCGTCGACCTCACCGTCGTCGAACACGACGACCATCCGCTCGACGAGATGGAATCCGAATACGGCGAAACGATTCTCGAACGCTACCGCGACCAGTTCGACATCGAGGTGCTGACGAACACCGACGAAAAACGCGTCGAACCGATCGACGACGGCGGCGTTCGTATGGTCGTCGAACAGGACGGTGACGAGGACGAGAGCGACGGCAGTGATCCGCGGGAGCGAACGCTCGAAGCCGACCGACTCTACTGCTTTACCGGCCGCCGGCCGAATCTCGGCGGACTGGGGCTCGAGCGGACGCGACTCGAGCCCGAAGACGGCTGGATCGAGTCGACTATGCAGACGACAGCCGACGAGCGCGTCTTCGTCGTCGGCGACGCGAACGGTCGCGAACCGATCTTACACGTCGCCAAGGAACAGGGCTTTGCGGCCGCCGAGAACATCGTTCGCCGGCACCGAGGCGAGGACCTCGAGCCCTACGTCAACGTCCCCCACCACGTGATCTTCTCCGGACTCGGCGTCTACCCGTTCGCCAGAATCGGGCACACGCCCGCGACGGTCGCCGAATCGGGCATGAACGCCTTCGTCGTTACTCGCAAGGCGTCGTCGGACGGCGTTTTCGCGACCAAGAACCATCCCGAGGGGCGGGCAACGTTGATCGTCGACGCCGAGAACGGCAGGGTGCTCGGTTTCCAGGGGCTCCACCTCCACGCCGACGTGATGGCGAAGACGATGCAGGTTCTCGTCGAAATGAAAGTCGACGTGCGGGAGGTCCCAAAACGGGCGTACCATCCCACGACGCCCGAGATCCTCGACGGGCTCCTCCGGGAGGCCTGCGCCGAACTCGAGGGGCGCCAACGGTGCGTCGGAACCGGTGATTCGAGAGATATGGCGCTGTAGCGGCGTGCTATCTCCTATCCAGAAATCCTTATCTCCGGTCGTGACCTATACGGTCCTGATTCTCTATGAGATCCTTTGACGATATGAACCGAATGTTTCGCGAGATGGACCACGCCTTCGATCAACTCCGGTCGACCTGGATGAGCGAGTTCGGCGCACCGGGCGTCGGTCCCGCTCTCGAGAGCGGGTCCGAGGAGAGTACGATCGCCAGCCCGATGGTCGGCGGGAACACGACGGCGACCCTCGAAGACGAGGGCGACGCCTACGTCTACGTCATGGACTTACCGGGCTTCGAAAAGGCGGATATCGACCTCACCTTCGCCGACGGAATGCTGGAAATCCGCGCTCACACCGATGTCGAGGAGGGCTCCGACGCCGTCCGATCCGTCCGCTCGCGCCGAATCGGCCGACAGGTTCCCATCCCCAAGGCGATCGTAACCGACGAGATCACGGCGAGTTACCACAACGGCGTCCTCGAGGTTCACCTCCCGATCGTCGAGGACGAGCGCGAGGATAACCGACACCGAATCGATATCGAGTAGCGACCGGCTCTCGAGTCCGCTGCCCGTCGCTAGCGGGTATTTATGTCGAGTTGCGCTGCTGACTCCGTCGAATCGCTCGTCGGTATCCCTTTTGTACGAAACGCGCCTAGACGCACTCCCCGACGGAGAACTCGCGCCGCTGTCCCGTTAGAAGAGCATGACGTTGAGGCTGTACACCCACTCCTGTGACCCGACCGCCGCGATGACTAGAGCCCCGCCGGCCAGGCAGATGTTCTTCAGGAACTGGGTCATCTCCGTTTGCTGTTGGTCTTCGGGGACGGCCCAGAAGTCGTGGAACATGACGGCGGCTACGATGAGGAACCCGGCGATGGCGACCGCCCCGAGGCTGGGGAAGACGCCGAGCATGACGCTGAAACCGCCGAGGATGAGGAAGAGACCGGACGCGAGAACGCCCAGTTTCGGCGCTGGAACGCCTTTGTGACGGGCGTATCCGGTCATCTGTTCGGTTTGCATGAAGTGATTCAGCCCCGTAAAGGCGATCACGCCGCCGAAGAGTACGCGACCGACGAGCAAAGCGAGTCCCTCGAGTCCGGTGACAGCCATCAGATCGACACTCCCCGAAACCGGCTACGCTGATTAGGGACTGGCAGTGCGGATCGACGTCCGAAATGTTGTTCCATTACGTTCTTCAGTTAGTCCGGGGGGCCTATATATTCGTCTGAAGACATGTGTGATAGTAGGGGGCTTCGATGTTATCGGTGGATTAGTTATTTACAATCTGGGACTTGTACGCGGCCGTTTCGGCTCCCTCCCGGACCCGTTTTGACCGCGCTGCCCGTCACCGCGGCGTTCGGCGAGCCTTTGCCGCGTCGTCGAGCGAGCGAACTCCCTCGTGCTTGCCCGTGGCTGTCGTCGAGAAATCGGTCGATTCGCGTTCGGATCGCCGACGAGCGTTCCAGAACGCAGATCGCCGTGTCTCAACATTCCTTCTTCCGTTCTGCAGAGCCAGCGTCTCGATCTCGAGCGGAGCCCCGAAGACGTGTCAGAACCCGTGTAACCGATCAGCGGCTGACCGCGAACTTTTCCCGCCGGACGTGGTATTGACACGCGTGACTCGAGCTGTTCGCCGGGCAACGACAGACGACGTCTGGGCCGTCCACGAGACGGCCCGCGAGAGCTGGCACGCCGCCTACGACGAGATTATCGGGCCGGAGACGGTCGACGACGTCGTCGACGACTGGTACGCGATCGGCGACCTCGAGTCGTCGATCAGCGACGCGAGCGACCGCGACGATGCCGCCTTCCTCGTCGTGGAGCCGGGTCCGTCGGATCGAGAGCCGGAGACTTGCTCCGACTTCGAACGCGGGTGTCTGGGGTTCGCCCACGTCGTTCCGTGGCCGGAGAACGCCGCCGTCGCGTATCTGGCACGGCTCTACGTCCGCCCCGAGCGCTGGGGCTCCGGTGCGGGGACCAGACTGCTCGAGCGACTCGAGGCCGAACTCGGGGCGTCGTTCGACCGAATTCGGCTGTCCGTGCTCGTGGACAACGATATCGGCGTCTCGTTCTACGAGTCCGCGGGATTCGAGCGCGTCGGGACCCGCGAGACCGGCCTGGCGTCGGGGCTCGAGGAGTACGTCTACGAAAAACCAATCTCGCAGTGAGTTCACCGGCTCACCGGTTCACCGAGGCCGTTCGACGGTGCTCGAGCGCGACGGGGCGTCCCGTAGCCGTTACAGCGTTTTGTCCGCGTCTTCGTCGTCGACGACTTCGATCCCGCGGTTGTTGACCGCCATCGGATCGAGGCCGACTTCTTGCAGGAAGTTCTTGTACTCGCGCTCGCACTGTTCGGCGTCCTTTTGCTTGTCGCTGGCACGATCGCAAAGCTCGACGAGGTTCTCCGGCACGTCGTTTTGGTAGACGATCCAGTGGTTGATCAGGTCGCTGAGCCGGCGGATGGGACTGGTGAAGTGGCCGTAGATCTCGAAGTTCAGCGCGTGGTGGCCGCCGAAGGGGTCGTTCATGTAGCGAGCCCGGGGCATCACCTTCATCACCGCCCACTGGATCTTGTCCAGTTGGCGACCCGGCGCGTCCTCGAGCGTCGCGTTGACGGCTTTTCGGGGGTCTTCCCAGGTGCTTCCGGGGATCGAGACGCCGTCCAAGTCCTGAATCTCGCGGAGGGCTTTGGACCACTCGTCGGGACTCGGCTGCGGGTGGACGCGGTACATCGCTTCGACGCCGCGATCCCACATCAGGGTGTGCGTGACGGCCTTGTTGGCCTTCAGCATGCACTCCTCGATGATGGTGTGAGCCCGGTCTCGAGCGGGATTCAAGACGAGCGAACCGTCCTCCTTGCGCTGTTCGTGCATCCGATCCGCGAGTTCGTGGACCAGGGTGTTCTCCTCGTGCAGCGGCGCGTCGGGGTCCTCGAGTCGCTTTTCGGCCTGCGCGTAGGTCAGGCGCTCGTCGGACTCGATCACCGACTTGTAGATCTCGATGGTTTCGTAGGAGAGGTTCTCCTTGTCGAGGTGCATCTCGACGGTGTGGGCGAGTCGATCCTCGTTAGGGACCAGCGAACAGACCGTCTCCGCCAGTACGGGCGGCAGCATGTGGATGGTGTATCCCGGTAGATAGACCGTGTTCCCGCGCTCGACGGCCTCGTCCCACATCGACGTCTCGGGGTTGACGTAGTGGGTAACGTCCGCGATGTGAACCCAGAGCACGTACTCGTCGTCGCGTTCCTCGACCGAGATGGCGTCGTCGAAGTCCTGGGCGTCGATGGGGTCCGTCGTCCACGTCGTCAGGTCGCGGAGGTCCGTTCGCTCGTCGATCTCGTCTTCGATCTCCGCGATCACGTCGTCGGTTCGTTCCTCGGCTTCCTCGAGCACCGCCTGCGGGAACTCGTCGCGGATCTCGAACTTCTCGAAGAGGTCGTCGCGTTTGTTCTCCAGATGTCGTGCGAGGTCCTCGGAAATCTCGACGGGACCCTGCCCTTCGGCCGTGCCGGCTTCGGCCTGTGCGTCGTCGCTCATACAGCGGGGTACGGACGAAAGGGTGAAAGTCGTGTCGGGATCGGAACGGGGACGGTCTCTCACCCGGTTCATTCGGTCCAATATGTGGTCCAGCCAGAACCGGTATAGTTGTCGAGGCAAATAGACGAATCGTTCGACGATATGGTCTGGCAGTACACCACTCAGCTTCTCCCGTATATCGGCGTTCTCTTTCTGGCGATGGTGATCGCGGGGGCGTTAGCCGTCTATACCGTCGTCGAACGAACGGATGCGCTGGACGAGCCAAGCGTCCGCGCGTTCGTCGGTCTGAACGTCGGGTGTGCGATCTGGTCGGGCGCGTACGCGTTGCAGCTGCTGAGCGGCCCCGTACCGACGAAGCGCGTCTGGTTGGGCGTCGCCTTCGTCGGTGCCGTTCTGGTGTCGATCTCCTGTTTTTCGTTCGCCGTCGCGTACTCGGGGAACGAACAGTGGCTCTCCCGGCGAGTCGTCCTCTTGCTCGCGATCGAACCCGCCGTCGCGTTCGTCCTCTACGCGACGCAGTACCGACAACTGTACGAGTATCCCCCTGATACCGCCGTCGTCGCGGACCTCGTCGTGTTGGACCGAACGTTCGGTCCGATGGGGATCATCCACGTCCTGTTCCTGTACGGACTCCTCGTCGTCGGTGCCGGGTTCTTGCTCAAGACGGTGTACGGATCGCAACACGTCTACCGGGAACAAGCCATCGCAATCCTGGTCGCGGTTTTCGTCCCGCTTGTCGCCAACGTCGTGTGGTTTCTCGGTTTCGGACCGATGGGGAACCTCGACCTGACGCCCGTCGCGTTTACCGCCTCCGGACTCGCGTTCGCCCTCGCCATCTACCGCCACCACTTGCTCGATATCACCCCCGTCGCCCGCACTGCCGTCGTCGAGAACATGCACGACGGCTTCCTCGTGATCGACGAAACCAACCGCATCCGGGACGGCAACGCCGCTGTTCGCCGACGCACGACCGACCGCGGGTCCGATTCGATCGTCGGTCGGGACGTGACCGACCTCTTCCCCGAGATCGAGTCGATCGTCCGCGACGGGGCCCCGACGGGACGGACCGAAATGGTCGTCGACGGCGACGACGGTCGCCGGTTCTTCGACGTGCAACTCCAGCGCCTCTCGAACGTCGACGGGATTCGCTTGCTGCTCCTTCGAGACGTCACCGAACAGCACGCCGTCGAACAGCGGTACCAGTCGTTCATCGAAAACGCATCCGACCTCATCACGATGGTCGACGGCAGCGGCGAAATCCGCTACCAGAGCCCCTCGAGTACGAGCGTTCTGGGGTTCGAACCGTCGGAAATGGTCGGGCGATCGGCGTTCGAGTTTATCCATCCGGACGATCGAGAGCGGATCATCGAACGGTTTCAGACCGGACTCGATGCGTCGGTCGATCTCGATCGGGCGGAGTATCGTCTTCGCACCGCCGACGGCCAGTGGCGAGACGTCGAAACGATCGGGAGTAACCTGCTCGATGACCCGTTCGTCGAAGGCGTCGTCTTGAACACGCGCGACATCACCGAACGCAAGAAACGCGAACGCGAAATCCGTCGAACGAACGAGCAACTGGAGCAGTTCGCGAGCGTCGTCAGCCACGACCTTCGCAATCCGCTGAACGTCGCACAGGGATATCTCGACCTGGCCGACGAGTCCGTCGACTGTGCGTATCTCTCCGATATCGCGCTCGCCCACGACCGAATGGAGACGATCATCGAGGAAGTGTTGTTGCTGGCCCGCGAGGGACAATCGATCGGCGACACCGAACCGATCGATCTCGAGCGTCTCGTCGAGCGCGCGTGGGTGAACGTCAACACCGCCGACGCGACACTTTCGCTCGCGAGCGACCGACCGATCGTCGCCGACGAGGATCGGTTGTTACGCCTGTTCGAGAACCTGTTTCGAAACAGCGTCGAGCACGGTGGGAACGCCGTTTCCGTACGGGTTGGCACGTTCTCCGACGGATTTTTCGTCGAAGACGATGGCCCGGGAATCCCGATCGAGGACCGGGATTCGATCTTCGAGTACGGTCACACGACGACGGCGTCAGGGTCCGGATTCGGTCTCGCGATCGTCAGCCAGATCGCCGACGGCCACGACTGGACGATTCGGGTTACGGAGGGCGCCGACGGAGGTGCCCGGTTCGAGTTTCATACTGACGGGACACCGCGGTGAACGACGGTGGATCAGGGAGCAGCTATCGATGAGCGGCGAGAGACGATCGGATCGGTGCGCGTGCCGACGGCCGAGTCGACCGCGTCGGTGACCATCGAGTACGCCTTCAGGACTCCTCCTCGAGCGTCCCGTATCGCTCTTCGATCGCTTCCAGGTACCGCGAGAGAAACGGCTCCCGCGCCGTGTTGCCGGCGTCGAGTTCGACGAGCAGATCCTCGAGTTCGGTCCGCGGGTGGTGACACAGATCGCCGTGACAGGACTTACAGAGGTACTCGAAGACCTTCTCCTCGCGATCCCAGCGATCGCCGTGCTTGTCGTACTCGCGGGCCATCGACCGAGCGATCCGATCGCCGCAGGCGAGGCACGTGACCGTCTCGGTGCGGCTCGTAGAGGGCCACATAGTTGTGACGACGCCGTGCCAACACTTAGCAATTACCTCATTCGTTGACAGAGCCGACTGTCAGGCACCTCGATCGGTCGCCGAAACGGCTATTCGGGCAGTTTGTGAGCGTGAAACGACCAACGATCACAGCCGTCACGACGACCCGTGCCGATCGCCCTCCTCGCCCGAACGTCCGTCAGTCGTTCGTTCACCGTCGTCTCCGTCGGTGATCGCAGTTTCCCGTCCGGAGACGGAATCGCTCTCGGGCTCCGAACCGGGTACCTCGAGGGCTCCGTCGGGGTCGATCACCGTTCGCGCCGGAATCGGGTTCTCCCCCGGTGGACGGCGCACGGCCAGTCGCTGAAAGCGGGTGAGATCCCGTGACTCGTCGGTTTTGATCTCCTCGTACTCGACGACGACCCGGTCGCCCTCAGCGAAGATCCGGAAGTAGTTCAACCGAAACGAGGGGACGTAGATACCCGGGAGCCGCGAGAACCACGTCTCGACGTGCTGGAGTTTCTTCAGCCAGGTTCCGGTGTTGACGACGACCCGATCGCCCCACTTCGTCAGCGACGCTCGGTGGGTGTGTCCGTAGACGAAGACGGCGATGTCGGGGTTCGCCTCGAGCGTCTCCCTGGCCGCGCGAAGGAAGGGCTCGTCGCCCTGCCCGACGCGAACGCCGGACAGCACGACGCCGAAGCGCTCGAGCGTCCGCTCGAGGTCGCGTCTGAACAGCCAGAACGGGATCGCGAGCAGGAGTAAGACGGCGATGATCACGAGGTTGATCGTGATGATGAGTTCGAGCACGATGTCGGCGATACCGAGGGCGTGAATCACCGGATTGTCGGTGAACACCCAGGAGGGGATGATCCCCGCGGCCTCGAGAATGGTGCCGAAGAGGTAGATGATCGTGATGTTGAAAAACACCAATAGCGGGACGACGATCGCCCGCAAGTACGGACTCATCTCCCGGTAGAAGTAGTTCGAGAGGAGCCAGCGCGGGATCTCTTCCATCGGGGCGACCGACTGGATGTCGCGCAGCCAGTCGCCCCTGGCTTGTTCGGAGTAGCGGCCGGCGGCGGCGACGATCCGCTGGACGACGAAGTAACCGACCGGGAGCGCGTCGGGATTCCCCCAGTCGGGCATGCGGTTGTTCGCGTCGTGTTGCTGGCCGTGCTCGATCCAGATTCGCGCGTCGCCGACCTCGCGGGTTATCGAAATTTCCGGCTCGAGCGTGACGTTGAACGCCGCGAGCCGATCGATGTGCGATGGATAGCACGCGAGGTCGTAGTCGTGGTTGCCCGGAATGAGGGTGATATCGATCTCCTCGCCGGTCGCACGGAGCTGTTCGAAAACGCGCGGGTGGTCCTCGATCACCCGGTCGAGCTTTGCCGGTCCCTCCACTTCGGCGTACTCCCACAGCCCGAACGCGTCGCCGTTGATGATCAGTTCGACGTCGTCGCCGTTCTCCTCGAGATCCGCGAGGAAGGAGAGGAGTTCCGACTCGAAGTCGAGTGCCGTGAGCTCCTCGTCGCCGCCCATGTGGAGGTCGCTGATGAAGACGTATTCGCTGGCCATGGGGTCGCAGTCCGACCGTCTACCACACACGGTTGGATAGTGGTTTCCCCGGCTATCAGCGGCTGATCGACGACGCCTCGAGGATCGGCTACTGATCCTCGTCTCGCCGCTCTTCGCTCGCGTCGTCGGCCAGCCGCTGGTAGTACCGGACCCACACCATCTGGGCCGGGCCGATCAGTATCGGAACGAAGTACGCCACCGTGAGGTTTACGGCGGCGACAGCGATCGAGAGGACGAATATCGCCGGTGAGATCAGCCCCCGAATCGTGATCAATCGCGCGGCTCGATCGTCGATCTCGTCGTCGGTGAATCCCGCTCGAGCGGCGTAGGCCCAGACGGCGGTCATGAGCACGCCCACCAGCACGAAGTTGATCGCGTACAGCGACCAGGTAAAGCGCGTTCCGTAGACGCCCATCAGCTCCGTCGGGTAGGGGAGAAACGAGATCGAGAGCAAAAACAGGAGGTTCAGCCACAGGAGGAGCCGATCGTGGGCGACGATGTACCGAAAGAGGTTGTGGTGGATGATCCAGTAGAGCCCGACGACGACGAAGCTCAGCAGGTAACTGACCAGCAGCGTCTCCTGGTCGGCCACCGCTGCGGGGAGTTCCGACGTGGACACGTTCGGCACCTCGAACTGTAACACCAACAGCGTGAGCACGATCGCGAATACGCCGTCGCTCAGCGCCTCCATCCGATCCGTGTCGTCGCCGCCGAGCGTCCGCACCATACGCGGATCTCCACTCGAGGGGGTGAATATCCTGCCCCGGTTCGCTCGGGGTGAAGTTCACGGTCGCGCTCGGAGCGAGACGTCGCCCGCGAGCGTCCGTTCCGGCCACACCCGGTTCGGCGAGTCACCGATGTGTCGCGCCGAATCTAATCTATTAAATGCGTACGGGCGGTAGCACGGGTATGCAGGTCAAGTCTCGACACCATCTCCGTAGCGATGCCGTCTCGGACGTAGAGGATACGCTCGAGGAGCAACTCGGCGTCTCACCCGACGGTGACGCCTACGAGCGCGTCGAGTTCGAGGACACTGACTGGGAGGTCGTCCTCATCGATGGCGAACCACAGGTCGCTTACTTCGAGGAAGAGCCGTTCCTGACGGTTAGAGGCGCAAATACCTACGAGCCGCACCAGCAACTGGTCACGGTCGACGCCGGCGCGGTCTCGTTCGTCAGCGACGGCGCGGACGTGATGCGGCCCGGAATCACTGAGGCCACCGACGACATCTCCCCCGGCGACCTGGTCGTCATCGCCGAGGAGTCCCACGGGAAGGTGCTCGCCATCGGCCGCGCTCGCGTGGAGGGTGCGGACATGGTCGGTACCGAGGGCAAGGTCATCGACTCCTTGCACCACGTCGGCGACGATCTCTACGAATTCTCCGGATAACCGGGCCTGACGGGCGACGACTCATACGGACCGTTCTCGGTCGGGTCCGACGGAACCGCAGACGGCCGGGGTCGTGCCGAGAACTCGTCACGGCGGATCGTACACCACTCGTTTCCGGAACCCCGTCTCGGAGCGTCAACTCGACGGCGAACCGTTGTTCGTTGCCGTTGACACTGCGGTTTCGTCCAGCGAATCCTCCTCGTACGCTTCCCGGTATCGCTCGAGCGTGTCCTCGTACCCGGCGACTGCGAGGTTGTACGTCTCTTGGAGGTCGGGAATCGGCGTCTCCGTCGCGTCCACCCGAAGGTTGTTGTACGGCGGCGTCACGTCGTACGCTTCGGTCGTCTCGACGATGACGGCCGCGCTCTGGACGGCCAGCCCGTCGCGTTTGTCGCCGCCCTCGAGATCGCCCGCAGCGAGGGCATCGATCAGGCGCTTTGCCAGCGGATCGGGACCGGTGCCGTCTCGCGGACTGCCGCCGGTGTCGTCGGTCGTCTCGTGGACGGCGTTCGCCTCGTAGGCTGTTGCGGTCGCGTCGACCACCGGTTCGCCGGTCAGGAGATTCCCCGCGACCGTGTAGTGATCGCCCCTGCGGTGGCCGTACCAGTCACCACACCCCTCGCCGGAGAACGCGAACGCCCCGTTCTGGTCGACGCCGTGGAGTTGCCGCTGGGGCGCGCCGTCGTCGGCGTTGAGCAGCGCCTCGAGGGCATCTTCGATGGCCAGCCTGTCGTCGACGTATGCGATCCCCCGGCGTCCCAACTCGACGTTGACCAGACTCTGGGTTGCGACGGCGCAGTTCTCGCTGACGAACGGACAGAGCGTGCCGACGCCCGGAAGGCGGGTCGTGACGGCGACGCCGAATCGATCGTGCTCGTCGCCGTCCCCGTTGGTATAGGACTCGTGGGCGCAGATACTGAACGTCATTTGATCTGTGGAATGATCCGAGGGGTGAAAAAGGTCGCCGTCGGTGCGGCGCTCGAGCGACCGGCCGCAGAGGGGTCCCGGCTTCGATCGTGTCGGTAATCGACGACATTCCGTCTGACGTAAGAACTATACTGACGGCGGCGGTGGGGTACGCCAATGGGACTTATGAGCAAAATTCTCGGCGGGGGGCAGTCCCGAACTGCCGAGGATTACGTCGAACTGGATCTCGACGACGTGTCGGCGAATGCGACCGAGGCGGCGATGCAAGTACACATCGCAGAGGTCAGCGGTCAGGCCGATGCGATCGACATCAAAGACGCCGTCTACGACGGCGATATCGTCATCGCGGATATCACGCGCCTCCGCACCGAAGATAGTACCGTCGAACACATCGTCGACGAACTCCGACAGGTCGCCCACGAGGTCGACGGCGATATCGTTCGGAAAGGCGACGATCAGATGATCATCACGCCGACCGGCGTCCGGATCAGCCGCGAAAAGCTGGGTCAGCGGGCTTAACTGGATCTCGTTTTCGTTTCTCCGAGCGTATCGCGACCGGTAGCCGTCAGCTATAGTGCTACTGAACGTCGATGAACACCAGATCGCACAGCCGTCGTGCGATCAGTGTGGGAATCGGTTCAGTTGGTACTATCGTTCGTTGCTCGAGGCGATCCGGTCCTCTCGAGAATCGGAAACGACGCGGCCACAATCGCCGACAGTCTCGACGAAACTAATGAAAAATAATGTACCTCACATATTAATCGGTGTACACATGTCGAGAGTAACGTCGGCATACTCGATTCAGTTTTCACAGAACCACAACTAAACGGTGACATCACGCGCGTTCGGCCGTGACAGCGAACAAACGACAATACTTTTCCAATGGGGTGCGGAAGTTCGACTATGGCTGACGATCTCAAGAAAGGATTGGAGGGAGTCCTTGTTGCAGAGTCCGGACTCAGCTCGATAAACGGCGACGAAGGCCGGCTGATCTATCGAGGGTATCCGATCGAGGAACTTGCTCGTGGCGCGAGCTACGAGGAAGTCGTCTATCTCCTCTGGCACGGCCACCTCCCGACCGTGACCGAACTTGAGGAGTTCACCGCGTCGATCAACGAGGAACGCGAGATCGACGACGACGTCCGCGCGACGATGGAACGCCTCGCGGCAGCCGACGAGCAGCCGATGGCCGCACTCCGGACTGCGGTTTCGATGTTCTCGGCGTCCGAGCCGGAAGACGACGCCGATCCCGAGGATCTCGAGGCGACGCTCCGAAAGGGGCGACGGATCACCGCCAAGATCCCGACGGCGCTCGCGGCCTTCGAGCGCTACCGTCTCGACGAGGAGCCCGTCGACCCCCACCCTGACCTGGGGCTCGCGGCGAACTTCCTGTACATGCTGACCGGCGAGGAGCCGAGCGAGATTCACGCAGAAACCTTCGACCAGGCGCTCATCCTGCACGCGGATCACGGCCTGAACGCCTCGACGTTCACCTCGATGGTGATCGGCTCGACGATGGCCGACATCTACAGCGCCGTGACCGGCGGCGTCAGCGCCCTTTCCGGACCGCTTCACGGCGGTGCGAATCAGGACGTCATGGAGGTCCTCTTCGAGATCGACGAGAGCGAACTCGACCACCGCGAGTGGGTCAAGCAAGCGAACGAGGAAGGCCGACGCATCCCCGGATTCGGCCACCGCGTCTACAACGTCAAGGATCCGCGCGCCAAGATCCTCCAGGAGCGCAGCAAGGAACTCGCCGCCGAAGGCGACGACAAGTGGTACAATTACACCACGACGATCGAGCAGTACCTCTCCGAGGAGAAAGGACTCGCGGAGAAGGGCATCGCCCCGAACGTCGACTTCTACTCCGGCTCCGTCTACTACCAGCTCGGCATCCCGATCGATATGTACACCCCGATCTTCGCGATGAGCCGCACGGGCGGCTGGGTCGCCCACGTCCTCGAGTACCAGGAGGATAACCGACTCATCCGACCGCTCTCGCGGTACACGGGTCCCGAAGGTCAGGAGTTCGTCCCGCTCGAGGAGCGGTAACGGTAGTTCCCGGCGGATTCGGTTTTTGAGACGCGTTGCATCCGTCGTCAGCGAGAGCGCCGTTCGTCAGCAGCCGGTGGACGTGAGCCGCTCGGTCTCGTGGGGTGATTCGAGTTACGGATCACTCGAACATCCCCGTCGTGTCGATTTGTCGCGAGATGACTCGAAGCAGTACGAGGAAGTCCCTGGCGTCCGAACGGCGCGTATGCTCGTCTTCGTCTACGGGACGTTGACCGACCCGAAGCAGGCCGCCGCGCTCCTCGAGGAGTGCTCCGGCGAGTACGAGTTCGTCGGCCGAGCCACCCTCGAGGGGCTTCACCGCGTCGACGGCCGGTATCCGACGCTCGTGCCGGGTGGGAGTGTCGAGGGACGGCTGCTCGCGGTCGATGAACCGGCACTCGAGCGCCTCGATCGGTACGAGGGCGTCGACCGCGGGTTGTACGCTCGAGTTTCGGTACCTCGGGCCGACGGGCGGTCGGTCTGGATCTACGTCGGTGACCCGGAGCGACTCGGTGTCGATACCGACGCACCGTGGCCGGCGGGACGGTCGTTTCGCGACTCGCTCCAGACCTATCTTCTGCGAGCTGAGACCGTGGTACTACCTCACGAATGACGGTCGGCAGACGACCGTCAGACAGCACCGTCATCCGGCTCCCGTACTGCGATTTCACTTTCACTGCGGGGGCATGAGATTTATATGCCCTGCGTGCTGTTCTACACTCGCACGTCACACGCCGTGCATTCCCTGTATTCCCTGTCGTGTTGCCACCGTGGCAGCACATTCTTGTCGGGGACCAGTTGAGGGCCGGAACGACGCGCCCACGGGTCCCCGACAGTCTTACAATACCTGCCGAGTAGTCGAGCGTATGCTCGAACTTTCCGATATTCTCGAGGCGCGCGAGCGGGTGCGAGAAACGTCCAGGCATACGCCGCTCGAACGCTCGCACACCTACTCGTCGATGACCGGGGCCGACGTGCGCCTGAAACTGGAGAACTTCCAGCGGACGGGTGCGTTCAAGATTCGCGGAGCGACGAACCGTATCGCGACGCTCTCCGAATCGCAGAAAGACGTCGGTGTCGTCACCGCGAGCGCCGGCAATCACGCCCAGGGCGTCGCGCTCGCGGCGACTCGCTCGGGCGTCGATTCGAAGATCGTTATGCCAAAACACGCGCCGATCTCGAAGGTCAAGGCGACGAGAAACTACGGTGCCGAGGTCGTCCTCTCGGGTCGAGACTACAACGAAGCCGCCGAACGGGCGCACGAAATCGAACGCGAGGAGGGCCGGACGTACGTCCACGCCTTCGACGACGAGGACATCATGGCCGGCCAGGGGACGATCGGCCTCGAGATTCTCGAGGACTGTCCCGACGTCGAGACCGTCGTCGTCCCGATCGGCGGCGGCGGCCTCATCAGCGGTATCGCGACCGCGATCAAGGAGCAAAAACCCGAGACGCGCGTTATCGGCGTCCAGGCAGACGGAGCCTCGAGCGCGGCACGGTCGCTCGAGAAAGGCGAGCGAATCTCGCTCGACGGCGTCGACACCATCGCCGATGGGATCGCGACCCGGAGCGTCGGCGAGCGAACGTTCCCCTACATTCAAAAGTACGTCGACGAGGTCGTCACCGTCTCCGATCCGGAGATCGCGGTCGCACTGGTCTACCTCCTCGAGCGCTCGAAGACCCTCGTCGAAGGTGCGGGTGCGGTACCGCTCGCCGCGGTGCTCTTCGAGGCGTTCGAGTACGACGACGACGAGGTCATCGTCCCCGCACTCTGTGGCGGTAACATCGATCTCAACACGCTGACCAACATCATCGTCCGCGGACTCGTCGAGACCGGTCGCTATCTGAAGATCAGGACGGTGTTGAAGGATCGCCCGGGCGCGCTCGAGGACCTGCTGGATATCTTTACCGTCCATCAGGCGAACATCTACGCGATCCACCACGATCGGACCTCCCGCGACGTCGAGATGAGCGATACGGAAGTCGAAATCGAACTCGAGATGCGCGGTCCCGATCACGTCGATGCCTTCCTCTCGGATCTCCGGGATTCGGGGTACGAAGTCGACGTGCTCGCCTGAGCGCCGCGATTACGGTACCGCCGTTCGTCGACCACCGGATCGAGCGTTCGTGTTCGGATATGACGTAACGACGGCTTTGATCGGTTCCCAGCGCTCGAGAATCGACGAAGGCCAATCACCCGCCGAGTGACTAGCTCCGACCAGGCACGCCGCCTGGACATCTCAATGGTCGATCCAGCCCTCGCCAGTCGACTCCAGTTCGCGCTTACGACGATCGTCCATATCATCTTCCCCGTGATGAGCATGGGCCTCGCACCGTTCCTCGTCTACTTCACGTGGAAATCGATCCGGTCGTTGGATCCGCTCTGGGAGCGTCAGCGCCGCTTTTGGACCCGAATATTCGCGATCAGTTTCGTCGTCGGCACCGTGACGGGGCTCGTCCTCGAGTTCGAGTTCGGGACGAACTTCGCCGCGTTCTCGACGTTCGCCGGCGAACTGTTCGGCGGTCCGCTGGCCGCCGAGGGGATGATGGCCTTCTTCCTCGAGGCCACGTTCCTCGGCGTCTTCGTTTTCGGCCGCGAGAAGGTCGGCGATGCGCTCTACATGGTGTCGGCGGTCGCCGTCGGTCTGGGTACGTGGCTCTCGGCGGTCTGGATCCTCATCGCTAACTCGTGGATGCAGACCCCGCGAGGGTACGAACTCGCTCGGCAAAACGGCCAGCCGGTCGTCACGCTCGTCGATCCCGTCGCCGCCTACTTCAATCCGCGATTCCCCTGGATGTTCGTCCACATGCAGTCCGCAGCCGTCCTCTCGGTCGCGCTGTTCATGGCCGGCGTGGCAGCGTACTTCGTCTATCGCTCGGATCGGTCCCGAGATGGCGACGAACCTGACTCGAGCGGCGATGACGGTGCGAGCGAAGGAGCCGCCGGCACCGACGACGTTCGTTTCTGGCGGACGACGCTGAAGATCGCGCTGGTCGTCCTCCTCCTGACCGCGCCCTTCCAGGTCGTCCACGGCGACTCGTACGCGCGCCACGTCGCCGAGACGCAGCCCCAGAAGTTCGCCGCCATGGAGGCCCAGTACGAGACCGAAGCGCCGGCCGCGCTCCACCTGATCGCGATTCCGACAGATCCGAGCGCGTTCACCGATCCTCGGGCGGAGAACCTCTGGACGGTCGATATTCCGGCGATGGCGTCGGTGTTAGCCAGCGGTGGTGATCCGACCTACGAGGTGACCGGACTCGACGAATTCGGGGAGTCGCCGCCGGTCGCGATCGTCTTCTGGTCGTTCCGCGCGATGGTCCTGCTCGGGTTCTGGTTCATCGGGCTGGCGGCGTGGGCCGCGTACCGCTGGTGGCGCGGCGATCTGTTCGCGGATCGGCGGCTCCACCTCGCTCTGATGGGCTCCGCGCCGCTCGGCTTCGTCGCCGTCGAGACCGGCTGGATCGTCACCGAGGTCGGCCGCCAGCCGTGGGTCGTCCAGGGACTTCTCAAGACGGAGGAGGGCGTCTCGCCCGGTCTCACCGGTACCGAGGCGACGCTGACGCTGGTCGGGTTCGCACTCGTCTACACCGGTTTGCTCGTCGGCTACGGATACGTGGTTCGGCGGCTCGTTCTGGCCGGACCGCCCGAGATCGAATCGACCGCAGACTCGTCGGGGTCCGGCCAGAACCCGAGCCAAACGGATTCGACGACAACCGCGGAGGCGATTCGCGATGACTGAGCCGGCCGAGACCGCGACGGTTGCGCTTTCGTCGCCGATCGACCTGACGACGCTGTGGGTCGTCATCGTCTTCGCCTTCCTCGGCACGTTCCTCTACCTCGACGGGTTCGATTTCGGGGCGGGGGCGCTGTTCGCGACGCGAACCGACGAGGCCGAGCGCGAGCGTATCCTCGCGGCGATCGGCCCCTTCTGGGACGGAAACGAGGTCTGGCTGGTCGTCTTCGGCGGTAGCCTGTTCGCCGCCTTTCCGCCGCTGTATGCGACCCTCTTTAGCCGCCACTACCTGCTGCTCTTTGGCGTCCTCGGGGCGCTCATCTGTCGCGGTCTCGCACCCGAATTTTACGAGCAACGCGACGACGAGACGTGGAAGCGCTGGTGGGGCCGTTCGTTCGTCGTCGGTAGCATCGCGACTCCGCTGTTGCTCGGCGTTTTCGTCGGAAACTGGGTACTCGGGACGACGGTCACCGAAACCCCTGTGACCGTGCTCGTCGGTCTCGCCGTCGTCGCGCTGACCGTCGTCACCGGCGGTGCCTTCGTCGCGCTGAAAACCGACGGTCCGCTCGCGGCCGATGCCCGAACGTGGGCGCTGCGCGCTCTCGTCGCCTACCTTCTGCTGATCGTCGCGGTTCTGTTCGTGCTATTCGTTCGCACGCACGTTCGAGACGCCTTGATCGAGGCGCTCCCGCTCGCGCTCGTCGCCGTCTCGATCGCAGCAGGCGGCGGTTGTGCCCTCGCTCTCCGGCGCGAACGCGATCTCCTCGCGTTTCTCGCGGCCGGCGGACTGACCTACGCACTGGTCGCACTCGTTGGGGCGCTCCTGTATCCGACGCTCGACCCTGCGACCGGACTGACCGCCGCCGACGCCGCGATATCTCCGCTCGCACTGCAACTACTGACGCTGTCCGCGGCGCTCCTCATGCCGCTCGTTCTGACCTACTTCGCGGTCCTCTACTCGACGTTCTCGGGATCGGTCGAGGCCGAGGGGTACTGATCCTCGCTCGGTTTCGCCGGTCCACCTCGTCGAGGATCTCAATGCTTTAAGCGCAGTGAGGTCTACGCGTTGGATATGAAGCGCATCATCGAGACCGACGACGCGCCCGCCGCGGTCGGAGCGTACAGCCAGGCGACCAGTAACGGTTCGCTGTTGTTCACCGCCGGTCAGATCCCCCTGACGGCCGACGGCGAACTGCTCGACGACGAGTCCATCGAGATCCAGACCGAGCAAGCCCTCTACAACCTCGACGCCGTCCTCGACGAAGCGGGCGCGGGGTCGGAGGACGTACTGAAGGTGACCGTCTTCCTCGACGACATCGACGATTTCGAGGCGATGAACGAGACCTACGCCAACTACTTCGACGACGAGCCACCCGCCCGGAGCGCCGTCGAAGTCGCCGCCCTCCCGAAGGGCGTCGGCGTCGAGATCGAAGCCGTCGCGACGCTCGAGTAGGGCATGCGCGGACGCCTCGCCGGGTTCGATCCGCGCCTCGCCTCTGCCCTGTTGTGGGGCGCTGTCGGCCTCATGGCCTTCCTCGCGCTCGTTCAGGGCTACGCGCTGGTTGCCGAGCCGCTCGTCTCGATCGGCCGGGCGATGCTCCTGTCGGTGGTCGTCGGGGGCGCCGCGACGGTCAGCGCGTACGCCATCGAGCACCGAATCGCCGAGTGGTCGGCCCGCCGAGCGAAGGATGAAACCGAGTCACACGGCGGCGACGGTAAAAGTAAGAGTTAAACGACGGACGTGGTTAGGGTGAGGTGAGCCAGGATGGCCGAACGGTAAGGCGCACGCCTGGAAAGCGTGTTCCCTTTGGGATTCAGGGTTCAAATCCCTGTCCTGGCGTTTTCGTGTCTCCAAATTCTGCGAGCGGCGCGTAGCGAACCGAGCGCGTCCGACCGCGTTCACCCTTCTATTCTGGCGCTTTCGCCGTGTTCTGTGCGATGGGCGTGCTCCCGCCTCGAGAGTGAGTGAGAAGTACGTTCGATCGAGCGAGGGCTGTCCGGTCTGAACGACGACCGCTGGACGACAACGCGAACAAGCGATACCGCGGAGGAGAAGCGGTTATCGCCTGATCTCGGCCGGCGAGTCGGTCTCGATCCAGCAGTCGGGGTCGTCCGGATCTCGAAGCTCGAGAGCGCCGGTTTGACACACCACCATTTCGTATCGATCCGTCATCGTGACCCCGTCGATCACTCCGACGGGATCGGATATCGTAACGGGCGACCTACCGCCCGGAGTGACGCGGGTACGGACCGCCTACTGTTCCGTTCGAGCCCGAATCGAGTTCGAACGAGAGCGCGGTGAGCGGATAACGATTTATCCGCTGGACCCGATCATCTAGCTATGTGTGGCCGCTACACGCTGCTGATCGAGCGGGCGGCGCTCGAGGAGCGCTTCGACGCCAAATTCGTCGATTCGAGGGACGAACCGGGGACGGGATCTGAAACCGGCGGATTCACCCCGCGGTACAACATGGCACCGGGTCAGCAGCTTCCGGTGATCACGAACGACGAACCCGAGACGATTCGACGCCTCGAGTGGGGACTGGTCCCGTCGTGGGCGGACGACGAGACGGGCGGGATAATCAATGCGCGTGCGGAGACGCTCCACGAGAAGCCGAGCTTTCGGGCGGCCTACGAGCGGCGCAGGTGCCTCGTCTTTGCGGACGGCTTCTACGAGTGGACCGAAACTCCCGACGGGAAACAGCCCTACAGGGTCGCCTTCGAAGACGACCGACCGTTCGCGATGGCGGGACTGTGGGAGCGCTGGGAGTCCGACAGCGAGACGACTCAGGCCGGACTCGACGCCTTTGGCGGCGGCCGCACGGAAGCGGACGACGGCACCGACGGACCCCTCGAGACCTTCACGGTCGTCACGACCGAACCGAACGACCTCGTGTCGGATCTCCACGATCGAATGGCCGTCATCCTCGAGCCCGATAGTGAAACGCAGTGGCTCACGGCCGACGACCCGCGGTCCCTCCTCGAGCCGTATCCCGCCGACGAGATGCGCGCGTATCCGGTGTCGCGGGCCGTCAACGATCCGTCGGTCGACGAACCGTCGCTGGTCGAACCGCTCGAGTCGTAACGGGTCAACTGCCCGACCCGTGATCGCAATTCTACCGGAACTTAAGTATGTCGTATACCCCAGTCCTGCGGCCGACTAAGATGGATGGTAGCACACGCCACTGCTGAGCGTACACCATACTGCACTACGGTGGTTTTGACGACCTGAGTTCGATTCTCGCCGACCCTCACGAACGCTGAATAACGGAGCATTTATATAGAAGGACAAACAATGAATCAGCTGACTATGAGCCAGCGAATGCAGCAGGGACAGCCGATGATCGTGATGAGCGAGGATTCCCAGCGCGTCAAGGACAAGGACGCGCAGGATTACAACATCAGTGCGGCCCGTGCAGTCGCCGAGGCCGTTCGGTCGACACTCGGTCCGAAAGGGATGGACAAGATGCTCGTCGACTCGATGGGATCGGTAACGATCACCAACGACGGCGTCACCATCCTCCAGGAGATGGACATCGACAACCCGACGGCCGAGATGATCATCGAGGTCGCGGAAACCCAGGAGGACGAAGCTGGTGACGGTACCACGACGGCCGTCGCGATCGCCGGCGAACTCCTCAAGAACGCCGAGGACCTCCTCGAGCAGGACATTCACCCGACGGCGATCATCAAGGGCTTCCACATGGCCGCAGAGCAGGCTCGCGAAGAGATCGACGATATCGCGACCGATATCGATACGACGGACGAAGAACTCATCCGAAAGACCGCCGAGACCTCGATGACCGGCAAAGGGACCGAGGTCAACAAGGAGCACCTCGCCCAGCTCATCGTCGAGGCGATCCGTCAGGTCACCGTCGAGGACGACGCGGGCAACAACGTCGTCGACCTCGAGTTCCTGAACATCGAGACCCAGACCGGCCGTGCCGTCGGCGAATCCGAACTCCTCGAGGGCGGCATCATCGACAAGGACCCCGTCCACGACAACATGCCGACCGAGGCGACCGACGCCGATATTCTGCTGCTCAACGCACCGATCGAGGTCGAAGAGACCGACGTCGACACCGAAGTCTCCGTCACCGATCCAAACCAGCTCCAGAAGTTCCTCGACCGCGAGGAGAAACAGGTCCGCGAGAAGGTCGATCGTATCGTCGACCTCGGCGCGGACGTCGTCTTCTGTCAGAAGGGTATCGACGACCTCGCCCAGCACTACCTCGCCAAGGAGGGCGTCCTCGCCATCCGCCGCGCCAAGAAGAGCGACCTCGAGTTCCTCTCGGAGGTCGTCGGTGCGTCGATCGTCTCCGATCTGAAGAACGCGACCGAGGCCGACCTCGGCTTCGGCGACGTCACCCGCGACGAGGAGGGCGAACTGTTCTACGTCGAGGGCGACAACGCCCACGGCGTCACCCTGCTCCTTCGCGGCTCGACCGACCACGTCGTCGACGAACTCGAGCGCGGCGTCAACGACGCGCTCGACGTCGTCGCACAGACCGTCTCCGACGGTCGCGTGCTCGCCGGCGGCGGCGCGACCGAGGTCGAAATCGCGTCGCGTCTGCGCGACTACGCCGACAGCGTCTCCGGCCGCGAACAGCTCGCCGTCGAGGCCTTCGCCGACTCGCTCGAGCTCGTCCCGCGCGTGCTCGCCGAGAACGCCGGTCTCGATTCGATCGACACCCTCGTCGACCTGCGCGCGGCCCACGACGACGGTGACGTCCACGCCGGTCTGAACGTCTTCTCGAACGGCGTCGAGGACACCTTCGAAGCCGGCGTCGTCGAACCGGCCCACGCCAAAGAGCAGGCGATCACCTCGGCTTCCGAGGCCGCGAATCTCGTGCTCAAAATCGACGACATCATCTCCGCCGGTGACCTGTCGACCGACAAGGGCGGCGACGAGGAAGGCGCACCCGGCGGCGCTGGCGGCATGGGCGGCATGGGCGGCGGTATGGGCGGCATGATGTAAGCTCGGCCCCGACCGAACTCGCCCCTCGAGAGACTCGCAGTATCGCCGATTCGACGATCGTTTTTTCATTCAGCGTTGTTCTCGTCGGTGTCCAGCAGCGAGCGCCGGCAGCGCGTCTGCCAGCGGCCGCTCGCGGTGTGGTAGTGCGCTCGAGTATCAACAGCGCTTTCGTCGTCCGGTTTTCGACCTTTCGTGGCAGGCCGGTGCTCTTTTGCCCTGAGGCTGGTACGCGGCGTATGTCATCTCAAACGACTATCGGCTGGTCGCTGTTCACTTCGGGAATCGTCACGCTCGTTCTGAAAGCGCTCCCCGGCGATTCGCTCTGGTGGGGTCTCGTGCTCCTCGCCCTCGGCTTGCTGTTGCTGTACTACCGTAGCAGCTGAAACTAGTTACACCGGTCGCACGACGACCGTGCGATCGGGTATGCATCGATTTTCAGTGGCCAGTATCTCGGTAACGACGTCGTGACTGTCTCGCAAGCGACGGCGAATCGCCGTCGCTTGCGAGCCAAACCCTGGTCGGTTTACGTTTCGAAAGTAAATCGGACCGCCAGTGAGTGCTCGAGACGACGAGACCCCGTTCGATGCCTACCGAGAAGACGTCGAACGACCGCTCTCGAGGCTCTTTCGCGAGTACGCACCCGGCCGCCTGGGCTGGTTTTCGGCCGGCATGGTCGCGAACTTCCTGGCCCGAATGGCGAGCCTCATTCCGCCGTTGTTACTGGGTGTCGCCATCGACGCGGTCTTCGTCGGTGACGGGGCGTTCGAACTGCCGCTCGTGCCCGACGCGTGGCTCCCGACGGGCGAGATGGCGCAGTTTCGGTTCACGGTGGGCGTCATCGCGGGCTCGTTTCTCGTCGTCGCTCTCTTCACGTGGATCTACGGCGTCACCGCCAACCTGTTCGCCCACGGCGTGATGCACGCGGTGCGCGTCGATTGTTTCGAGAAGATGCAGCGCCTGGATATGGCCTTTTTCGACGAGAAACAGACCGGCGAGGTCATGGCCGTTCTCAACAACGACACGCAGAACCTCGAGATGTTCCTCGATAACGCCGTGATGAACTCCGCGCGCCTGCTCGTGATGGTCGGCGGTATCGCGGCCGTGCTCTTCTATCTCAACTGGCAACTCGCCGTCGTGACGCTGTTTGCGGTGCCGGCGATGGTGCTCTTTACGATCTGGTTCATGCGCGTCGTCGAACCCCGGTACGTCCGCCAGCGCTCCGCGGTGGGACGGCTGAACACTCGCCTCGAGAACGCGATTTCGGGCGTCGGCCTGACCAAGGCGACCTCGAGCGAGGGCCACGAAACCGAGCGCGTCCGAGACCCCTCGCGAAACCTCTTCGACCGGACGATGGACGTGCTCAAACTGAGCTACCTCTACCGTCCCGGAATGGAACTGCTCGCCGGACTGGCCTTCGCCACGACCTTCCTCGTCGGCGGGCTCTGGCTCGCGACGGACACCGCGCCGGGTCCGCTCACCGGAAGCCTCTCCGTCGGCGACTTCGTCGTTTTTCTCTTCTTGACCCAGCGGATCGTCGACCCGCTCGCCGAGGTCTCGAACATCGTCGACCAGTACGAAAACGCCAAGGCCTCGAGCGAGCGCGTCTTCGGGCTAATGAATATCCTCGTCCACGTCGACGATCCCGCCGATCCCGCCGATCCCGCCGACCTCGGGCCCGTCGAGGGTCGCGTCACCTACGAGAACGTCTCCTTTAGCTACGCTGATACCGCGGGCCGTCGAGCCGTGGAGGGCGACGAGACGGCGTTCGAAGAGACCGTTATCGAAGCCGTCTCCTTCGAAGCGAACCCGGGTGAGACGGTCGCGTTCGTCGGTCCGACCGGGGCCGGAAAATCCACGATACTCAAATTACTGCTCCGACTGTACGACACGTAGGAGGGGACGGTGCGGATCGACGGGCACGATGTGCGAGACGTTTCGCTCGCGGATCTGCGCTCGGCGATGGGCTACGTCAGCCAGGACACGTTCATCTTCGACGGGACGATCGCCGACAACATCCGCTACGGTCACTTCGATGCCGACGACGCGGCCGTTCGCGACGCCGCCGAGGCCGCCCAGGCCCACGAGTTCATCGGTGAGCTTTCGGACGGGTACGACACCCGCGTCGGCGAACGCGGCGTCAAACTCTCGGGCGGCCAGCGTCAGCGGATCGCGCTCGCTCGAGCGGTGCTCGCGGACCCCGAGATACTCATCTTGGACGAGGCGACAAGCGCCGTCGACACGAAGACGGAACTGCAGATTCAACATTCGATCGATCGGCTCACCGAGGACCGGACCACGCTGGCGATCGCACACCGGCTCTCGACGGTCAAGGACGCGGATACCATTCTCGTCCTCGAAGCCGGCGAAATCGTCGAACGGGGGACACACGAGGAGTTGTTGGCCGCCGATGGACGGTACGCGACGCTGTGGGCCGCTCAGGCCGGTGACCGAGAAACGGCCGTTGAGACGCTTGTCGATCGGGAAGACTCGCAGTAATACAGATCGAATAACGGTCCGTTCGCCGATCGGATCAGTTCTCTTTGACTTCGAGTTCGAACTGTTCGTTCTCGCTGACCGAATTGAGGACGACGCTGGTGTTCGACGCCTTGATATCGGGGTCCGTCAGGAGTTGCTTGATCTGGTCGTTCATCCCGTCGGTGTCTTTGAACTTCCCGATGGCGATCACGTCGTAGTCGCCGGTGACCTCGTAGACGCTGATCATCTGACGGTGGTCGCGTAGCGTCTCCGTGATGTCGGGGAGTGCGTTCCCTTCGACCTGGAGTTGTATCACGGCCGTCACGTCGTAGCCGACCGCGTCGTAATCGACGCGCGGTGTGTAGCCCTCGATAACTCCTTGCTCCTCGAGGTCAGAGAGGTGATTCGAAACGGTCGTTACGGAGACGTCGAGTTCCTCGGCGAGACTGCGGAGACTCGCTCGCCCGTCGCCCAGAAGTGAATTCACTAGTTTTGCATCGAGATTTTCGTACGTCATCACATCCATACTCTCACTGTGGCCTTTAGAACTTTACGAATATGCAGTTTCAGCTGGCGGATAGAAGATTTGCTTGGAGCAGTAGGGTTTTAGTAGCGGAGTTACTTGGATAGCACGACCAGAAAGATGACAAGCGGAAACATCACTGAGACCGAGCAGGCCGTACTTGACGAAATCGAGGAGAAAGACGTCGACTTCCTTCGACTCCAATTTACCGACATTCTAGGGACTGTAAAGAACGTTTCTGTTCCGGCTCGACAGGCCGAGAAGGCATTTACCGACGGGATCTATTTCGACGGCTCTTCGATCGAAGGCTTCGTGCGCATTCAGGAATCGGATATGCGTCTCGTTCCCGATCCGGAGACGTTCGCAATCCTGCCATGGCGCCAGAAGGAAGAGAGCGCCGCGGGCCGGATGATCTGTGACGTCTACAACACCACTACGGGCGAACCGTTCGAGGGCGATCCGCGCCGTGTCCTCAAGAACGCGCTCGACCGCGCCGACGAAATGGGCTACGAGGTCAACGCCGCACCCGAACCGGAGTTCTTCCTCTTCGAAGAGGACGAAGAGGGGCGTGCGACGACCGAAACGGGTGATCAGGGCGGCTACTTCGACCTCGCACCGAAAGATCTCGCTTCCGACGTTCGCCGTGACATCATTTACGGCCTCGAGAGCATGGACTTCGAGATCGAAGCCAGTCACCACGAGGTCGCCAAGGGCCAACACGAGATCAACTTCGAGTACGACGACGCCCTGACGACGGCGGACAACGTCGGGACGTTCCGTACCGTCGTCCGTGCGATCGCCGCCCAACACGATCAGCACGCGACGTTCATGCCGAAACCGATCCCGAAGATCAACGGCTCGGGGATGCACACGCACCTGTCGCTGTTCAAAGACGGCGAGAACGCCTTCCACGACGAGGACGACGAGTTCAACCTGAGCGAGACGGCACACTCGTTCCTCGCCGGCATCTTAGAGCACGCGCCCGCAATCACGGCCATCGCGAACCCCACCGTTAACAGCTACAAGCGTCTCGTCCCCGGCTACGAGGCACCCGTCTACATCGCCTGGTCCGACCGCAACCGCTCGGCGCTGATCCGAAAACCGGCCGCCCGGGTCCCGGCGGCTTCGCGCGTCGAACTGCGCTCGCCCGATCCGTCCTGTAACCCCTACCTCGCCATCGCCGTGATGATCCACGCCGGTCTCGACGGCATCGAGCAGAATCTCGAGGCACCCGATCCGGTTCGGGATAACATCTACGAGTTCGACGAGGCCAAGCGCGAGGAGTACGGCATCGAGACCCTGCCGTCCAACCTCGGCGCCGCCGTCGACGCCCTCGAGGAAGACGAGGCGATTTACAACGCCCTCGGCGAACACATCGCGTCGAAGTTCGTCGAGGCCAAGCGCCAGGAGTTCGAGGAGTACCTCATCGACGTTTCCGACTGGGAACTCGACCGCTACCTCGAGACGTTCTAACGCGACAGCCGTCGGTTCGCTCGCTGTTTCTCTTTCGCTTTTTCAGGTAGCTCGCGCCGTCTCGTCCGGCGGAGTATCGACGGCATCTGGGACGTTACATCCACGGAATAGCGCGTAGAAACCGCTGTCGAGTCATCGATCGGATACGCTGTCGGGCCCTCGGTCGTGATCGTGCGCCTCGAGGGCCAGCGTCTCGGGATCCAGTGTGTAGTATCGCTCCCACGCGGGTGCGAGGCTCACGACGCTGGTCTCGCCGATCTCGGTCTCGCGGTGACGGTGGTGGTGGCCGACCAGACACAGCGAGGGCGAGAGCGCCTCGAGTAGCTCGTCGATGTGCTCGCAGCCGGGATCGTAGCCGTACGACAGCAACCCGGTCGGTGCCTCGTGGGTGAGCAGAACGTCCACGTCGGATAGCTCGGCCGCCCGTTCGATGTCTTCGTGCGTGAAGTGGCGACGCCGCTCTCCCTCGAGTTCCGCTCGCGGGAGGTCGTACTTCGTCGGCGCGTAGTTCCCCGAGAGACCGGCTACGCGACGCCCGCCGACGGTCGCGACGGTGCTCGCGAGCAGGTGGACGTTGTCCGTCTCCGGTGGGCGATCACCTGCGCGTAACGCTTCGATGACGTCGAAGTCCTCGTTGTTCCCGGCGACGAACCACGTCGGTGCCGGGAGGTCGTAGTACTCGAGGTCCCCGAGTTGTATCACACGGGCGGGCTCGAGAGATCGATACAGTTCGAGGAGGATCTCCCGACGGTCCGGCTCCGTCGCGTGAGCATCACCGAGGACGAGCATACGAGGAAGAACGGTCCCAAGAGGGAAACCGTCGTTGTTGTCGGATTCGGCTTCGGGACGGACGCGATCAGGCTTCGCCTTGTCGACTTACGCTTCGGCCTGTTCGATCCACTCCTCGGCGTCGCTCGTCGAGACCTCGGCGGCTTCGGAGACGGTCTCTGCGTCGGCGCGAACGAGATCGTCGATCGTCGCGATACCGGCGTCCGAGAGCTGCTCGCGGACGTCGTCGTCGATACCCTCGATGGACTCGAGCGTGTGCTCCGGATCGGTCGCGATCGTCGTCTGCGCCTCGATCTGCTGGTTCTGAAGCTGCTGGGTGACGTCTTCGGCTTGCGCTTCGAGTTGCTGCTGGAACTGGTCGACCTGTTCGGACTGCCGTTCGAGCAGGTCCGCGACGTCGCCGGTCTGGGTCTCGAGTTGCGCTTCGAGTTCGTCCTGTAGCTCCTGGGTCCGCTCGAGTTGCTCGCGGAGCTGTCCCGAGAGTTCGTCGACGTTCTGGACCGTCCGGTCTTCGACCGTGTGGGACATCTCGAGCAGCTGGTCGGTCTGTTCGTCGAGAGCATCTACGAACTCGCTGGAGAGTTCGGTGGCGGAATCGACGTCTCGCTCGAGCTCCTGCTCGAGGGCGTCGTAGAACTCGGCGTGGGTCGTTTTCAGCCGACCAAACGTCTCGTCGATGGTTCGATACGCGTCCGACGGCTCGTCGCCGGGCAGCAGTGCAGTCGTCGCACTGACGTAGCCGCGGGTCGCCGCCTGGGCGACCTCGAGTTGCTGGCGCTGGAGAGACTCCTGGCCTTTCAGCCCGGTAAGCGCCATCGTGTCCACGGTACGCTGGGTGGCCAGGCCCTGCTTGAACAGCTGCTGGCTTTGCTTCAGTGCCGTTCGCTGGACGTCGAACATCGCTCGAAGTGGGGATTCTGACTGACTCATGATTTCGAGTGGTAGTCGGTTCCGACTGTGCATAAGGGGCGGGCTTGCACACCCTCAGATGTATCTCACCACCATACAATGGTAACGAGCCGCTCTGTCGCTGGTCCCGCGTTCCGTCCCATCGATTTCCGTACGATACTGACTGTCACGATGGCCTTGATTCAGTATTATAGGCGGAATCGTGATCTGGTTATCCATGGTTGATAGCCGGACCTACGAATTCGAAGGCGAACGACCGACGATCGATGACGGGGCGTCGGTGAGCCGAGAGGCGACGCTGGTCGGCGACGTCCGGATCGAGAGCGAGGCGAGCGTCTGGCCGGGTGTCGTCCTCCGCGGCGACATCGGCCCCGTTCGCGTCGGTCGGCAAGCACACGTCGGCGACAACGCCACGATTCACGCGTCCGAACTCGAGGCGCGGGTCATGGTCGGGCACGGTGCCGTCCTCAACGAGGCGAGCGTCGAAGCGCGCGCGCTGGTCGGGTTCAACGCGACGATCAACACCGGGGCGACGATCGGAGCGGGCAGCGTCGTCGCCGCTGGCACGGTCGTTCCCGACGAGTACGACATCCCGCCGGAGTCGTTCGCCCGCGGCGTGCCCGCCGAGATCACGCCGCTCGAGGAGACGGGAATCGACGGGGAAGCGATCTTCGAGGATTTTTCGTCCGGCGAGTACACGAACCTCGCCGGCCGACACGAGGAACTGTTCGAGTGAGCGCTCGAGACTTCAGAAGGGAGCGACCGGGGTGCGCTGACCTCCGAACGGGACGACGATCTCGCTATTCGCTGACCGGGATTCCGGGACTGTCGTCGACGCCGATCCGGATCGGGTCGTCCCGCCAGTCGATCTCGAGCCGGTGTCGCGAGAGGTAAGGCGCGAGCGCAGTTGCGGAAACGAGCCCGCGGTAGGTGTCGCCCTCGACGACCGGGAGCTGTTTGACGCCGTTCGTTCGCATCGCCGCGGCGGCGTCGGTAATCGATTCGCTCGGCGAGACCGTTGTCACGGGCGACGACATGACCGCCTCGACCGGATGGGGCTCGAGCGTTTCGGCCACGAACGCGACGATCTCCGACTCGGTGACGATGCCGACCACGGTCTCGTCCTCGAGGACGACTAGCGCCGACACATCCGGATCGCGGAGACGGCTTGCAGCCTCGCTCACGGGCGTTTCCGGCTCGAGCGTTCGAGCGGTTTGCGTTACCACGTATTCGATCGGTGTCTCTATCATCGGTTGTACCATGGTATCACTACCCACCACATAACTGCTGTGTGAATACACACCATATGCCCTAGTATCCTTTTTTCGTGGCTACAAAAACGACCCTCTCCACTCGTTCTGTTCAGCATTCGCTACTCAACTCGGTCATTGTACAATTCGACAATCTCGAAACACGGAGCCCGTCGCCGTGGATACCGCACATCCTCGGGGGGATGCGACCGAGCGTGCGGTCCCATCACTGGACGACGCCGGACTCGAGGAGCGACTCGATTTCCGCGTCACCGTACCCCGAGTCGGCGAGATACTGTCGAGTGTGTTCACCCTGATTCGGGACCATCTCATCGGTCGCTTCTGGGTCGGTGGTGCTCCGGGCCGGAAACCCGATTCGCGGTGGCGCGTCGGCGGGACGCTCGACGAGGCCCCGCGCCCGAAACTGCGGGTGGTCGACCATTTCGGTCGGCGCGTAGACGCCGGCGAACGCGGCGTCGACGTTCTCGAGAGCAGCCTCCCACTCGTCTCGCGCTCGCTCGCGGAAGAGGTCGCAGAGTTCGTGCTCGAGGGCGGCGAGTACGTCCGGATCCGACGATCCGTGCGCGTCGACGAGGTCGGTTCGGCCGACGGCCTCGCAGAACGCTCGCCAGAACTTCGGCTCGAGGGCGGCGAGCGTCACCCAGTTCCCGTCCGCGGTTTCGTAGCTGTCGTACCACGGGACGCCGCCGGTCAGTTCCGTTTCCCCTGGCCGCGGTTCGGCTGGATCGCCGGTCAGCGACTGATAGGCGATCGACTGGGAGAACGAGGCGACGACGTCGGCCATCGCCACGTCGATATACTCGCCGCCGGTGTTGCCGAGTTCGCGCGAAAGCAGGGCTTCGACGATGGCGAACGCGGCGAACAGGCCCCCGGCCATATCTCCGATGGGGTAGCCGGTCAGCCGTGGCTTCCCGTCCGGCGATTCTCGAGTCATATCGAGCAGTCCGGCCAGGGCGACGTAGTTGAGGTCGTGCCCGGCGCGATCGGCCCAGGGGCCGTCCTGTCCGTAGCCGGTGAGCGAACAGTAGACCAGTTCGTCGTTGTGCGCCGTGAGCGTCTCGTAGTCGATTCCGAGCCGGTCCACGACGCTCGGGCGGAACCCCTCGAGGACGACGTCGGCGTCCTCGACGAGTCGATAGAAAACGGCCCGTCCGGTCTCGGTTTTCAGATCTATCGCGACGCTTCGCTTCCCTCGGTTTACCATCTCGAAGATCGCACCGAAACCGCGGGACGATTCGGGGGCCATCGTCCGCGCGTAATCGCCCGCGCCAGTGTCCTCCACTTTCACCACCTCGGCCCCCGAGTCGGCCAGCAGCTGCGTCGCGTAGGGACCGGGCAGCAGTCGGGAGAGATCGAGCACACGAACGCCATCGAGTCGCATACGGAACGCATCCGCACACCGGTACTTTACCGTATGGGCTGACCATCGATCCCGCACCCGATCCGACTCGAGTCAGTCGTCGCCTTCCAGTTGCACCAGTTCGTCGACGTCGGGAATATCGGCGGCGGCGTCCGTGATCTGTCGCATACGATCGGTGTGTTTTTCGACCGCGTAGGCGGCTAACTGCCCGTCCTCGAGCCCGACGCGCTCGTCCTCGTCGTCGGGCTCGAACCGTTCGTCCTCGGTGATTCCCTGGACGAGCGGGAGGAGTTCGTTGACCGTGTTCTCGATGAGTTTCGGGTCGACGCCCTCCCGAATGAGTTTCTTGAGCTGGTTCATCCCGAACCCGACGTGTCGGCCCTCGTCGCTACGGATTTTCGTGAACCCCTCGACGAGTCCCGGCAGGTAGGGGAGCTCCTCGAACTCGCCGCCGTAGGAGGTCTGCATCCCGTAGTACCCCGTCTGGGCGAGGATACCCTCGACGGTGAGGTGGTAGTGACAGTACGCTTTCGCACGATTTTCGGGAGTGTCCTCCTCGAGCAGCCGATACTGGGCCTTCTTGTTTCGATCGAACAGTTCGACGTAGGGATCGTTGAACCACTTGTCGGCGCGGGGGTTCGAGCGATCCCAGCCGAGTTCGTCTTCGACCGACCAGACGACCTCGCGCCAGTACCGATCGAAGAAGTCGGCGTGTTTGGCCTCCTCGTACAGCTGCGTCGTCAGGAACAACTGGTCGTCGATGCCCTCGAGCACCGTCGCCAGCGGCGAGAGATCCTCGGTGACGGCATCCTCGCCCGCGCCGAACTTCGCGATGCCGTTCAGCGTTCGATCCCACGCCCGCGCGTCGTAGTCTTCGGCTCCCTCGATGTACTCGAGGAGGTTCGCCACGTCCGCCTCGAGAGCGATCTCGGCGGGATTCCAGTGGCGCTCAACCGCGTTCCTGTAGTACCGATTCGACCGGGAATCGCGGTCCATCATCTCGGACGGGACGTAGTCTGTTGACATACGCCAAACCACTCGCCGCGAGTATTAAAACTGGTCTCCAGACACCGCTGACGGACACGTCCGCCCCTTGCACGGCCGCTCTGGCCGTGGATCGAGGGGAACGATCCCTCCCGAACGGTTTCGTCGGGGTCGGTGCTACGTTCGTTGCAGTGTCGAGCCGATCTCGAAGAACTCCTCGTAGAGGCTGTCCGCGAGTTCGTCGATATTCGCCTCGGCCTCGCTGGCGGCCATCGTGTCGCCGACGCCCTGCCATTCGACCGCCAGCTTGGCGATCGGGACCAGTGCGATGCCGCCGACGGTGATCTCGCCGTCGGGCGTGTGAACCGTCCATTCCGTTCGCATCCCGCCGGACGACCGGGTGACGGTTTCGACCTGCCCGCCGGCCGCGACCCACCGCTCGACGAGCCCGTCGGTGATCCGGCGGAGTTTCCGTTCGCCAAGCAGATGGACGATGGTGCCACCACTGCCGAGAAGAGCGAATGCAACGATCGCCACCGGCAGGCCGCCGTAGGGGACGTTTATCGACGCCGCCAACCCCGCCGTCACGACGACGAGGCCGAGTACTCGCGCGTCGATGGCGCTGGGTATCGTCCCGCTCCAGGCGGGTTCCTGAGTCGGCTGCTCGAGTTGCATTGTACTCGAGAGTGTGGCCGATCCACGGGTAGCCGTTCCCCTGTCTCAGTGCCGTCTTTATAGCCGATCGCCCGACGTTACTCGTACTCGAGTAATTCGTCGTCGCCGTGCGTTTCTCGGAGTTCTTCGAGTGCGTCGCGTTGCTCCGCGAGCCGCGGCGTCGGCTCCGCGTACGTGTACTCGAACATCTCCCGCGGATCGACGGTTTCGTCGGCGTCTTCGGCGCGGTCGATCAGGTCCGCGAGGGTCGCCTCGATTTCGGTCTCGAGCGACTCGATTCGGTCGTCGTCGAGAACGGCTCGGTTTCGCAGGTACGTTTCGAACCGGTCGATGGGGTCCCGCTCGCGCCAGCGCTCGACCTCCTCGTCGTCCCGGTAGACCGACGGATCGTCGGCCGTCGTGTGCGCGCCGTAGCGGTACTGTACCGCCTCTATCAGGGTCGGACGCGACCGGTCGCCGTCGGACTCGAGAGCCGCCTCCCGTGCGGCCTTCGTGACGACGTAGCTCGCGAGTGGGTCCATGCCGTCGACCTGCACGCCCTCGAAGCCGTAGGCCTGAGCTTTCTGTGCGATGGTCGCACTCGCCGTCTGATTCTCCCGGGGAATCGAGATGGCCCACTGGTTGTTGTTACAGAAGAAGACGGTCGGCGTATCGAACACGCCGGCGAAGTTCATCGCCTCGTGGAAGTCGCCTTCCGACGTGGAGCCGTCGCCGAAGTGGACGACGCTGACGCGGTCGTCGTCGTTCAACTTCGCGGCCCACGACCAGCCGACCGCGTGGGGGAGGTGGCCGCCGATCGAGATGTTCAGCGGGAAGACGTTGATATCGGTCAGCGCGGCGTTTCCGTCCTCGTGGCCCATCCAGTACAGCAGGTACTCCCAGGGTAGCTCCCGCGAGACGAGCGCGCCGTGTTCCCGGTACTGGAAGGAGAGCATGTCCTCGTCCGCCAGTGCGTACGTCGAGCCGATCTGAGACCCCTCCTGTCCCGCCAGCGAGGCGTACGTTCCCAGCCGTCCCTGTCGCTGGAGGCTGATCATCCGCTCGTCGAACCGTCGGGCAAAGCGCATATCGCGGTACATCCCGAGCAGCGTTTCGTCCTCGAGATCCGGTTCGAGAGCGGGCGCGACGACGCTCCCGTCGGCGTCGAGGATCCGGATCCGGTCGTCCGGCGCTCGCTCGAGGAGACGATGCTCGAGGGCGTCACTTGTCATGGCTCTACCCTGGAACCCGGAGTACAAAACGGTGAGTATCGCTGGAGGCTCGTTCGACGGCGCGAATCAGTTCTTTCGAACGACACGAGAGCCGGTTTTATTAGTTAGCTGTGTGAAATCCCTACTATGTATCGCGTTCTGATCCCCGTCGATACCAGCGAAGAGCGATCGGTCCAGCAGGCGAAATACGTCGCGTCGCTCCCGGACGCGGTCGAATCCGTCGAAGCGTACCTGCTGTTCATCTTCACCGAGGAGGGCAAGGACCTCCCGAAGGAGTTCGAGCAGTTCAAGTCGGCCTCACGTATCGGCTCCGTTCGGCGAGCGAAAGAGCAGTTGGAAGACAACGATGTCGACGTCACCGTCCTGGATAAAAGCGGGGACGTCGAGGAGGGCGACATTCTGGCGACGGCCGAGGAGTACGACGTCGATTCGATCGTGCTCGGCGGACGAAGTCGATCACCGGTCGGGAAAGCGGTCTTCGGCAGCGTTACGCAGTCGGTGATTCTCAACGCCGATCGACCCGTCGTCGTCACGGGAAGCGCTCAAGCGTAGCGCAGGGGTATCGGACCGAACCGATCACGGTCGTCTCGATTTCTTCGACGGCGTTTCCCAACTGCCCGCTCTGAACAGTTGCCGTAACTATTTAGTCGTCCAACCCGATGTGTCAGCTGCATGCGCCAAAACGCACGTTCCAGCAACCGTGAGTCCAGCGTGGCTCGCGGCTGGGTTCCGCGATGACAGTCGTACCGTTTCTGATCGAGTAGTCGATAGGCTGAACGTCACACTTCACAGCGACAGCCACGACAGTGGTGGTGGCTCGTAATGCGACGGAGTGAGACGCTGCTGTTTACGAGCCGCGAGGCGAACGGTCACGAGAACGAGACCGTCGCGCTCACGGTGCGGGCGGGCCTCGTCCGGCAGTTCGGGAGCGGACTGTACGGCTTCACGCCAACCGGTCAGCGGGTTCGAGAGAACCTCATCCGACTCATCAGGCACGAGATGGACGCCATCGGCGGTCACCGAATCGGCCTCCCCTCGCTGAACGACGCGGGCATCTGGAAACGGAGCGGCCGCTGGGAGCGCTTCGCGGACGAGATGTTCACGTTCGAAAACCGCGATGGCAAACGGCTGTGCCTGGCTCCCTCGCACGAGGAGGGCGTGACACACCTCCTTGACGGCGTCGTTCGCTCCGCCACCGATCTGCCCGTCCTGCTGTATCAGGTCGAGTCGAAGTACCGCGACGACCACGCGCGAAACGGCCTCGTCCGGACGAAGGAGTTCACGATGAAAGACGCCTACAGCCTGCACGCCACTCGAGACTCGCTCGACGAGTACTACGACCGGGTTCGTGGGGCCTACGCGCGCATCTGTGAGCGCCTCGGTCTCGAGTTCGCCGTCACGGCGGCCGAGAACAGCGTCATGGGTGGCTCCGCGTCCGAAGAGTTCGTCGCACTCGCCGATACCGGATCGCTCACCCTCCGCTGGTGTGGCGGCACGGACTGCCGGTTCGGCGCGACCGACGAGTCTCCTCGCTTCGGGCTGTCGGCCGGTGACACCTGCCCCGAGTGTGGCGGTCGTCTCAGGGCCGGCGAGGGGATCGAAATCGGCCACGTGTTCAAACTCGGGACTCGGTATACCGCCCCTCGAGGGATGACCGTCGACGTTCCCGACGGGTCCGAACGCGAAGTGGTGATGGGGAGTTACGGCATCGGAATCGAGCGACTCCTGCACGCGCTCGTCGAACAGCACGGCGACGAAGACGGCTGTCGCTGGCCCGGAGCGGGTCTCGGAGAGGTGGCCCCCTTCAGCGTCTCCATCGTCCCCCTCGAGTACGACGGGGAGTTCCGGGACGTCGCCGACCGCCTGCACGAGGCCTGCGGCCGGGACGACACGCTCCTCTTCGACGACGCTGACCAAACTACCGGCGAGCGGTTCGCCGAAAGCGACCTGCTCGGCGTCCCCTGGAAGGTGATCCTCGGGAATCACTACCGGGAGAACGGGGAGGTCGAACTCGAGTCGCGCGACGGGACGACTCGGTACGCGAGCGTCGAAGCGGTCGCCAGTATCGTCGGCTGACTCTCCTGCGTGAATGCCGGGTCTCCACCGCTTCGGGACCGGGCCATGTTGAATGTTCTCTTATAGCAGACGCGGGAATCCACCGATCGCTGTCCCTCGTCTCAGTAAGTGGTCCTCTCACCGCGCCCATCGTCGATTTGCTATCGCGCCTGGTGGTTTACCACGGCGCACGTCGTCGTACGGCGGATCACGTTTCGAGACTCGTGTCGGTGCCACCGTCGCCGTCGAGCGTCACCGCACACCCGCCTGAGCGGCTGTCGGAGGATCGCTGTCCGCTACAAACCCGAGGCCCGTGAACAACCAGCACGGGAATCGGAGCGACTTCCCTTTCACCGACTCTTTTGCACTTCCCGTCGAATGCAAACGCATGGCACTCGAGCAACCGGATCTCTCCGGACAGGCGGCGTTCATCACCGGGACGACGCGCGGCATCGGCAGATCGATCGCGCTCGCGCTGGCCGAACGGGGCTGTAACGTCGTTTCGACCGGGAAGACCAGCGAGGAAGACGCCGATTACGAGGACCGCGACCTCGAGGGATCGATCGAGCGGACGGCCCGCGAGGCCCGCGAGCGTGGAGTCGACGCGCTCCCGATCAAACTGGACGTTCGCGACGAGGCGGCGGTCGAGGCGGCAGCCGAACGCGCGATCGATGAGTTCGGGACCGTCAACATCGTCATCAACAACGCGAGTGCGATCCAGTTGGCGACCGTCGAGACCCTCCCGCCGAAACGGTTCGATCTCCTGACCGACGTAAACGTCCGCGGGACGTACCTCACCTCGAGGGCGTTCGCCGATCACCTGCGGGACGTCGAGAACGCGTGGCTGCTCACGAACGCGCCGCCGGTGGGGATCGACCGCGCCCCCGGATCGGGTCCGTACGCGTGGTCGAAACTCGGCATGACCTTCATCACCCTCACGCTGGCGAGCGAGCTCGGCGACGACGACGTCGGCTGTAACGCCTTCTGGCCCGTGACGGCGATCGATACGCGGGCGACCCGATACTTCGGCATGGGGACCGAAGACGACTGGCGAACGCCCGAAATCGTCAGCGACACGGTCCTCGAGATCCTCGGCCGTGATCCCGCTGAGTTCACCGGGAACGCCGTCTACGACGAGGAACTGTTGCGAGCGGCGGGCGTCGAGGACTTTTCGCAGTACAACCTGACGGAGGGTGATCCAGCGCCCGGATCGGCGCAACTGTTCGATCCCGACTACTCCCGGCCGGAGTGATCGATCAGCCCGTTACGAAACCTTCGCTACCGGCGCGGCCAGCGCTTTGCCGTCAGGTGCGATCACCGACGGCGTTCCGGCGAGGTCATCGCCAGCGCCGGCACTCGAGCCGGATTCGCCCGTCTCCTCGATGACGTACCGTTGACCGAGCATCGGATCGAGCAGACTGTCGACCTCGCCGCGGTCGTCCCGAAGTACGGGGGCGTCGTCGCTGCTGGAACCGGCCATGTAGTTGTCGATCGCTCCCGAGAGATCGACGCTCAGGTTTCGTTCGGCGTTTCGCTCGGCGAGGTCGGCCTCGGTGAAGTCGGTCTCGTCGTTCGTCGCGACGATCTGAATGTTCTGGATCGAACTCGAGTTCGAGGTGCGGAAGCTGTACGTGTCGCCGAACGCTTCGTCCATCGTCCGCTCCTGGGCGTGGTAGAACTCGGAGGCGGGACCGCTCGGCGCGGAGATGACGTTGGCGTGGAGGATGCCGTCGTCGGCTAACCGCTCGGAGACGAGGTCCATGAACTCCACGGTCGTCAGGTGGAACGGAACCTGATCCTGCTTGTAGGCGTCGAGGACGATCAGATCGTACGTCTCGTCAGTTCCCTGGAGGAACTGCCGGCCGTCTTGCGAGTAGGTGTTCAGATCCTCGCTCTCCTCGAGGCCGAAGTAGTCCTCGGCGGCGGCGGTGACGTCGGGATCGATTTCGACGACGTCGACGTCGGCGTTGTACTGTTCCTCGAAGTCCTGTGGGCCGATGTAGCCACCACCGCCGATGAACAACACGTTATCGACATCGTCGGTGTCGTCGGTCATGAGCATCGGCAGGTGGAAGTACTTCATGTACTCGAAGACGTGCCGATCGGGATCCTCGAGGTCGATCGCGCTGTGGCGGGCACCGTCCAGATACATCGTTCGGATATCGTCGTTGTCGATGACCTCGAGTTCCTGGTGGGCGGTCTGGGTCTGGTAGACGACGTCGCCGCGGTGGTCGTACGCGAGCGGACCGGCACCGGTCGCAACGACGAGCAGTATCACGACGGCGACGCTCGCGAGGACCGGTTTGCGCGAGATCGAGGGCAACGTGAGCGCGAACGCCGTTCCGACGAGCATCAGTCCGAAGAGGACGCCGATGCTGTCGATATCCATCGCGGGGATGAAGACGAACGTCGTCGCACCCGAGCCGAGGATGCTGCCGATCGTCCCGAGGGCGTAGACGTGCCCTGACGCTTCGCCGGTCCCCTCCTTCTGTGAGAGCTCGGCCGCGTAGGGGCTGATAAAGCCGAGCAGGTACGTCGGCGGCCCGAACAGGATGATCGCGGCCGGGAGGGCGGCGTACCGCGGCGGCAACGCGAGTGTCGACGTCTGTAGCAGCAGCAGATCGCTCGCGTAGACCACGACTGCGACGTACACTGCCGTCGCGAGCAACAGCCACGACATCTCCCGGTTCGTCGCGCTGCTCGCTCGCTTGCCACCCTGCCAGTAGCCGAAACTCAACGCGGCGAGAATAACCGTCATGATCCCGCCGACGGTGTAGATGTGGCTTCCGAACTGCGGGGCGATAATCCGCACCGCGAGGATCTCGAGGCCCATGCTGGTAACCCCTGAAACGAAGACCGCGAGTTCGGATTTCGTGGGCCGATAGGAGCCGGCCGTCCGCACGTTCATTAGCAGAGGGAAACAGATCCGTCGGTGAGTACTTGTTGTTTTATTTCAGCCGTTCGACGCCGATCGCGACCGCCGAAAATCATCGGTGTGATCGCGGTTAGCGTCACGGTCACGTCGGTATCGGCACCGTCGCGATTGGGACCTTCCCTGTCACGATTGGGATCTGCCCTGTCGCGGTCACGTCAGTACGTACGTGAGCACGAACAGGACGACCGCGACGACCGCGACTGTTACGACGCTGAACTCGAGGGCGCCGACGAGAAACAGACCCCAGACGAGCATGACGGCGAACATCGTCGAAAGCACGACGTTCAACGCGACCAGAACGCGCGGATCGCCCCGCGAGGACTCGAGTCCTTCCCGAATGCCATCTCGCTCGCTGTCGGGGCCAGCCATACCGAATACGGGGACGTGGCTCACTTAGCCGTTTCCCTGTCGGAGCCGTTCCGGGCCGCGCTGAGACGGCCGACGACACCGGAATTTATGCCACCTGCCCCGAAGGTGGTCGGTATGCGGGAGGTAACGGTGTCTCGAGTCGTCGATGCGTCGCCCGTCGTGGTTTCGCGCTGGCTCGATCCGCCGACGATCGTCGAAGCGGAGGGAAGCTTTACCGTCGAGACGATCGACGAGCGAGCCGACGCGACGATCGTCGTCGTCAGCGGTCCCGGGATGCAACTGCCGTTGCGATTCGAGGATCGCGACGAGGCGATGTATTACACGCAGGAGGGCGAGCAGGGGCCGTTCTCGCACATGGAGACGTGGCTCGAGGTCGACGACGCGGACGGCGGAAACGGAACGCGGGTGACGATCCGCTCGTCGATCTCGCTTGCCGCTCCACTCCCGTTCGGCGACCGGATCGCCGCGTGGAAACGAACGGGCGAACTGAAGCGAGTGCTCGAGGCGCTCGAAGACGAGTTCGGATAGTCAGGGCTCGCGGAGCACCACGTCCTCGCTGTCGTCGCTCGGAAACGGATTCTCGAGGGCGGTCGCCCGCTCCCATTCGTCGTCCGTGACGAGGCAGTCCTCGAGGATCGCGTTCAGGCGCTGTTCGTCGGTCTCGGTGCCGATGAAGACCAGCGCCGTCCGTCGATCGCCGTGTTCTGCGTGCCACTCGAGGTCTGGGCGATTGGACCGGTAGAGATCCCGCTTGATTTCGGGGAGCGCGGCGACCCACGGTCCCCTGACGCTCGCCCGAACGGACGGGCCGGCCTGGGAGATATCGACTTTGACGTCCCGGCCGGCGACCCACGCGACGCCCTTCGAGCGAACGATTCCGTCGGGAAGGTCCCGGAGAAACGCGGCGAATCGCTCGGGGTGGAACGGGCGGCGCTCGCGGAAGACGACGGAATCGACGCCGTAGACCTCGTCGGGATGGCGGTGTTCGTGACCGTCGGCTGCGTGCCCGTGGCCGTCGTCGCCGTGCTCGCGGTCATCGGCCGTGTAATCGTGAGTACTGCCGTCATCGTCCCCGCTTTCGCCTGCCAGCGCGCGCTGCCAGCCGGCCGCCTCGCCCATTCGACCCGGATCGAACAGATCGACGCCGAGGAGACGGTCGGGATCGACCGCGCTGAACGTCGTCCGGATCGTCTCGGCGTCGGGTTGCAGCCCGCGGACGAGGGCTTCCGCTTCGTCGAGTTCGGCGGCCGTACAGAGGTCGCTCTTATTGCACAGGACGAGGTTCGCCACTTCGAGTTGCTCGATCAACAGGTCGGCGAGGGGGCGCGTCCCGTCGTCGTCTTCGCCATCGGCCGCTCGCACGCCCCGTCGCTCGGGAACCCCCTCTCCGGCGAAGGTGTCGAGAAACAGCCGCGTGTCGAGGACGGTCACGAGCGCGTCGATCTCGTAGCTGGCCGCGACCCTCGAGGAGGTCGTAAACAGCCGCGCGACCGGTTCGGGCTCGGAGATGCCCGAGGATTCGACGAGCAGGTGGTCGAAGTTCCGTTCGCGGGCCAGGCGGACGACCGCGGCCTCGAGGTCGTCTTGGAGCTCACAGCAGATACAGCCGTTCGACAGTTCGGCGACGCCGCCGGCGTCGAGGTCGGAGCCCTCGGCGACGAGTTCGGCGTCGACGTTGACCGCGCCCATGTCGTTTACCAGCACGGCGAGATCGCGCTCGCCCGCGTTGCTCAGCAGGTGATTGAGAAGCGTCGTCTTTCCCGCCCCGAGGTTGCCCGAAAGCACGGTGACGGGGATCGTCGAAGTCGAGGTCATACCGGAACCGATCGTATCGCAGGGTTATGAACCGTCGCTTCGGCGCACCGCGTCGCGTCTGGCACACATGTTACCGAAGAAGACTGTAATGATAATCTACTTGTACGGTGGGAATCAAAACCGAAGCGTATGAAACAGTGTCCCCGCCGTGCAGTCCTCGGAGGTATCGGTGCGACGACGATCGCCGGCCTCGTCGGTACGACCGTCGCTACGTCGGACGACGAGAACGTAGCGACCGAGTCAGCGACGACCCAGTCTGCGAGAACCGGGCCGACGTTTGACGACGCGTTCGCGTACCTCCCGGCGTCGGTCGCGGAGGACCAGATGGCCGTGACGGCGAGGAATTACGAGCGGCTGCTCGAAGCCGATCAGCCCTACGAGCCACGCCCGTCCGTCGGAGCGCTCGAGATCGACCCCGACGCGGTCTCGAAGAGCGTCCTCGTCGCCTCCTACGGCGAATCGTTCTCACGGCCGATGCAGCTCTTCACGGGCGACATCGATCTCGAGGACCGCACCGAGTCCGGTGAAACCGACGCCGGCGTCGAGTACGACTACTACGAGACCGACGACCGAGAGGGGACCGCGGTCGGAACCGACGGCGACGTCGTCATCGTCGCGACGGATCTCGAGACGATCGAATCCGCGTTCGATGCGAACGCGGGCGACGCGGATCGACTCCTCGACTCGGAGGAAACGGTCGAAGAGGCGCTGACGGTCTTCGAGGGAGGCGACGCACGTACCGTTCGGTTCGGCGACGATCTGTTCGCTCAGAGTCCCATCGAGGACGCAGACGCGCGGTACTTCGTCCACGCACAGACCGTTCTCGGGCCGGACACGATCGAGATGTCGCTGGGAATCCAGTTCGAAGACGAATCGGACGTCACCGACGAACTGATCGAGACGATCGACGCGGAGTTCGCGTACGCGACGACGACGGCGGAACCGACGGTCGACGTCGCCGGGTCGTTCGTCAGCGCCACGATCGAACGCGACCTCGCCGCCGAACGAAAGATCCACGAGCACGACAGTCCCGGATCGCTTCGTCCCGACCGCGATATCGACCTCGACGACGACGTCCTCGAACTCGAGATCGGTCGCGGTGATCCGACGCCGATCGAGGATCTCACGCTCGAGATCAACGAGGAGGCGTACGACCGCGATATCTGGGCCGAGGGCCACGGAACGCTCGAGGAAGGCGATACGATCGTGATCGACATGGACGACGTCGAACCGAATCTGTCGGTCCGACTTCGTCACGATCACGAACTCGGAAGCAGTACCTCCGGCACGGCGATCCTCTCTCACTTCCGATTCGACTCCGCGTACGACGTCGACACCGGCGAACTCGCGCTCACCTACGCGGACGACTTCCCGCTCGACGGCGATCGGGTCCACCTCGCAGTCTACGACGAGCGTCCGTATTACCGACCCAGCGAAGACGCACCCGAACCGCAAACGACCGCCCAGCCGTGGACCGGCGAGGCGCTCTCCGAAGGCGACGCGGTGACGCTCGAGGACGTCGACCCCGGCGACGAGATCCTCGTCGGATGGGACGGCACGGAGTACGATGACAGCATCGGACACGCGCAGGCTCAGCCGCCGGGGACCGCCCGCTTCGAGTACGACTACGGCAGCCGGACGCTCGAGGCGACGCTCGAGTTCGGTGGCTCGCGACGCGGCGACGCGGCGGCGGAGACGGAGCGAGGCGAAGCCGAACGACCGGCGACGGCGTACGAACTGCTGATCGACGGCGAACCGACCGACACGCAGTGGGCCGACGCGTTCGACACCGTCTCCTCGGGTGCGACGATCGAGATCGACGGCGTCTCGGCCGGCTCGGAGGTCGAGGTCGTCTGGGCGGCTACCGAAACCCGTATCGGCTGGACGCAGACGCGGCCGTCCGTCGAACTCGAGTACGACGACGGCACGGTCGAGCACGTGGGCGGCGACGCCCTGCCGGCGGCCGATCTCGAAGCCGAAGTCTGGACGAACGGGGGTCGCATCGAACTCGACCTCGACGACGAGATCGACGGCGACTTCGAGCGCGGAGACTCGTTCGCGATCGATGCCGGCACCGACGACGAGGACGACGGCGGCGAGGTCAGGTACGTCCAACTCCGGTACGACGACCAGTACCACGTCGGCTTCGCGCATTCGGAACAGTAGTCGACGGTCGAATCGCCCGTGACTTCGTTTTGGCAGGTGATCGCGCGTGGACGCCGGGACGATACATTTTAGTCTCCGGCACCGAGCACGATCCATGATGACACTCGCCGACCGGATCGCTGCGTTTCGAGCCACGCTTGAGGAGTGGCTTCGCGGGCTCTATCACGGGATGTTTACCCATCCGGCCTACGAGAAGGTCGAAGCCGAGGCCGAAGACACGGAGGACGCGTTCATGCTCGCGTGCTTCCCCGACGCCTTCGGCATTCCGAGCCCCGTCTCCTACTACACGGCGGAACTACTGCCGTATCTCGAGGACGAGTACCAGTCCTGGGAGCGTCGGATGTGGGACCGCCAATCCGTGATCGAGCGCAAGGGCCACCAGTATCACTTCTAAATGACACAGTTTACGTTCTTCGGCGGGAAGGGCGGGGTCGGGAAGACCACCGTCTCCAGCGCCTACGCGCTCGAGTGCGCCGACGCGGGGCTCGAGACGCTCGTGGTTTCGACCGATCCGGCCCACAGCACCGCCGATGTCTTCGATCAGGAATTCGGCGACGACCCTCGTCCCGTCGAGGGGTACGACGGGCTCTCGGCCGTGGAGATCGACCCGGAGCAGGAGGTTCGAGACCACCTGACGGAGCTTCGACGACAGCTCAACGCCCAACTCAGCGCGGCGATGGTCAACGAGGTCGATATCCAACTCGAGATGGCCCACCAGACGCCGGGGGCCTACGAGGCCGCCCTGTTCGACCGGTTCGTCGAGGTGATGCGAAACGCCGACGCCTACGATCGAGTGGTCTTCGACACCTCGCCGACCGGTTCGACGCTTCGACTGCTCGCCCTCCCGGACCTGCTCGAGCGCTGGATCGATCGGCTGATGGACAAACGCGAGCGCAGCATCGATCTCTTCGAGAAGGCCGCGATCGGCAACAAGGAGCCCCGGCGGGTGATGGACGGCGATCCGATTCTCGCCCGCCTGCAAGAACGCAAGGAGCGCTTCGAGTTCGCCGGCGAGGTGCTCCGCGAGGACGCCGCTTTCTATCTCGTGTTGAACCCCGACGAGCTCTCGATCCGGGAGACGAGTCGCTCCCTCGAGACGCTCGCCGAGGCGAACTTGCCCGTTCGCGGGCTCGTCGTCAATCGCCTGACCCCCGAGCCGGAACCCCGCGAGGAGGGTCGCGGTGCGACCTACCTCCGCCAGCGGGTCGAGACCGAGCGGGATCGGCTCGAGCACATCCAAGGCGAGTTCGACGTTCCGGTCGTGGCGACGATCGAGACGCGCGTTGAGGAGGTTCGGGGGCACATTCTCGAGGACGTCGCGGGCGACCTCGAGATCGCGGTGACGGACGGCGGCCCAGCGCGCACGAGCTAACTGGAAGTTTTTTCGCACTGACTGCACCCTCTTTTTCGACCAGTTCGGATGCGAAATAGGTACGAGAGGGTGAAAACGTTTCAGCCCGTGAGTACGTACCCGTATGATCAGGCCGGGAACGAACCACAATAAATTATATTTATAATGTTCCCGTTCGAGCGTTGCCTAGAGAGCTACTACCATGGCAGGAGTGATTTGGATCGTGGCACTGGTGCTGACGACGTTTACCGTCGCGTACATCGGGTACGGACGGTATCTGTCGCAGTTCGTGGGGCTCGACGACAGTCGGGAGACACCAGCACACAAGTACCAAGACGGTCAGGAGTACGTTCCGGCGAAAAAGCCGGTACTACTGGGGCATCACTATTCGAGTATCGCGGGCGGCGCACCCGTCGTCGGCCCGATTACGGCCGCGCTGGTCTGGGGTTGGGTTCCGGCCGTGTTGTGGGTCGCGATCGGGAACCCGCTGATGGGTGCGGTTCACGACTTCGTTTCGCTGTCGAGCAGCCTTCGACACGAGGGGAAGTCGATCGGCTACATCATCGGCGAGTACGTGGGCGAGCGCGGCAAGGACATGTTGTTGTGGTTCGCGTTCCTGTTGACGATCCTCGTCGTGGCGGTATTCGCGCTCGTCATCGGGGTCGTACTGAACGCGTTCCCGTCGGCGGCGACCGCGAGTCTCCTGTACGTGACGCTCGCAGTCATCTTCGGGATCTGGCTGTACCAGCTGGGGCTTCCGTTCTCGATGGGGACGGTCGTCTTCGTCACTGGCGTCTTCGTGTCGGTCTGGGTCGGCATCCAGTACCCGCTCGCGATCGTTCCCGGCGACTACCCCGACGGAACGATCGTCCTGTTCGATTCGGCACTGTTCTTCCCGGAACTGCTCGGGAGCGCCAACATCGGCGCGTGGGTGCTGGCAATGCTCCTCTACGGCGCAGCGGCCAGCATCCTGCCGGTGTGGATGCTGTTGCAGCCGCGCGATTACCTCTCGTCGTTCCTCCTGTACACGGGGGTCGGTGGGAGCCTGCTGGCGGTCATCGTCGGCACCTTCGTCACCGGAATGGGAAGCGATGCGGTCCACCCCGATACCGGTTCGCAACTGAGCCTCGACATCTCGACCGGTGCCTGGTACGGGTTCCTCGGGCAGGGCGGTCCGCTCGCGGAACTCATTCCGCTCATGCCGTTGTTCCCGCTGTTGTTCCTCACCATCGCGTGCGGGACCATCAGCGGCTTCCACTCGCTCGTATCCTCGGGGACGACGTCCAAGCAGCTGAACAAGGAAACTGACGCCAAACTGATCGGTTACGGTGGCATGCTTGCCGAGGGACTGCTGGCAGCGGTCGCGCTCTGTGCGGTGACGGTGGTCGCGATTACGCCGGCGGAAACCGCCGGTGGAATCGGACTCGCGTTGCCTAACTTCGCGACCGGGGGCGGTGCGATCCTCACCAGTCTCGGTATTCCGATGGAGTACGCCGCACCGTTCATGGCGCTCGTGCTCGCGAGCTTCCTGCTGACGAGCATGGACACGGCGGTCCGTCTGGGCCGATACATGTTAGAGGAGATCGTCGGCACGCCGGAAACGCCGGTCGAGGGGTACGCGGCGAACCGCTACGTCAACACCTCGATCATCGCCGTCGTGGCGTTCTTCCTGCTCGGTAGCGGTCGATGGGAGGACCTCTGGACGCTGTTCGGCGGAGCGAACCAGCTGCTCGCGTCGCTCGCGCTGCTGGCCGGCACCGTCTGGTTGGCGAACTGGAGCAAGTCCAAGCAGCTGGTCTCCACCGGCGTACCGATGGCGCTGATGGGATTCATCACGCTCGTCGGGCTCAGCTGGGTCGGACTCTATCAGATCCTCGCTGGTCGGCTGCTCGGTATGACCGCTGAGGCCGAAACGGAGCTGATCCCGCAGCTGTCGGCCGTCGTCCAGCTCGTCATCATCGCCGTCCTCATCTGGTTGGCGCTATCGCTGTTCAAAATCGGTTACGACAACATACAGTCGGCCCGCAGAACGGGCGACGGCGTCGCGGCCGTCAGCTCCGACGACGACTGATCGCGGCTTCGAGTCGCGATTTCCGACCGTTTTCTTCGACTCGAGTCCGAGCGACTGCCGTCTCCGTCGACCTCGAGTGCGTGACGAGGAGGTCGAGATGAATCCGTGTCGCCAGCGTCGACTACAGCTGTAATCGGCGCGAGAGCAATCCGAGCAGTCCCGGCTCGTTCTTCTCGATCGGCTCCCAGAGCTGAAACGCGGCCGCGATGTCGGCGTTCTCGCTCGCCACCAGTTCCTCACCGTCGGGAGAGACGACAGCCAGGTTGATCTCGTAGTGGCCGTGATAGCCGTACTTCAACAGCGTTCGTCCGTCGAACCCCGAGACGCGTTCTCGGATCTCCTCGGGAATCGTGGGCGCGATCGCGACGAACGTAAAGTCCGTCGAGAAGTGTTCCTCGTCGGGATCGATCCACTCGTCGGCCAGTCGCTCACCGAGTTCGACGAATCGGTCGAGCGTCCGGTCGTCGACCGCGTCGACCCGCCGAACGAACAGGTGTTCGGTTGATTCGTGTTCGGCCAGCGAGAGCGCGGGATGGAGGAAGTGCTTCTTGCTCGAGAGCGCCATCCGTCCGTACAGCGTGAACCGCTCCCCTTCGAGCGCGTAGTCCTTCTCGAGGTCGTAGTTGTGCATGAGCCGGTCGCTCACGCGGTCGACGTACTCGTCATCCCAGTCCGGGACGCGCTCGAGGGAGCCCGCCGAAGCCGCGTCCGCCGTCTCGCCATCGGCTGTCGGCTCGGACGACTCGCCGGCCGAATCTCCGCCGTTGGCAGCGTTCGATCGGTCACTCATGACGCTCACCGACTCGTCCGCCGCTCGAAGCGCGCCGGCCGACCGTCGGGATCTCGGCGATGGACTCGTCCATGTGGGCTGATGTCACGACGCGACCAAAAGTCCGTCGGCACCGACCGCGGAAGCCGCGTGTGCGTCCCGCGACAACACTTAAGGACCGAAAGCGCCCACGATAGAGTAGCAATGGCCAAAGACCGCGAGGCGTGTGGCCGCTGTTCGATGACGATCGCAGTCGACGCCGCCAACGGCGACCGGGACGCCGACGAGCGGGCTACCTGCGATCCCTACGGCGAGGAGCGGATCGAGGTCGACGAGAATCAGCTGCGAACCCTGTCTCCCGGTGGCTGGATTGCGAGCCTCTCGAGTCGCCTCGACGACGTCGCCCAGCGCGTCATCTGGCGGCGGTAACGCGCGTGCCGACGATATCGACCGATCGGACACGGCGCGACGAGCGTTCCGTTCGTCGCCGTCGTTATCGTCGATGAAGGCGACTCGCGACGTCCCGAACGGCCACCGCTCGGTCCAGCACCGTCGCGAGGACGAACAGGCTCGTGATGATTGCACCGAGCGTCAAGCCGGGTAATTCGAGCGCTCCCAGCGCGGATGCGACCAGGAAGCCGAGACTCGCGGCGAGAGCCGTGACGTAATACCGCTGGGCGTTCCGGGTCTCGGTGCCGAAGTGATCGACGTCCGTCTCCGGGGAGTGTTTCGTCGCCGCCTCGAGATACGGGCGGAACAACTGGAGATCGTCGGTGGGTCGCACGATTCCGCGGGGTTTATCGTAGTCGATAATGCCCGCTTTATCGAGTTTCGGGAGGTGAGACTGGTAGAGCGGAATGTAGACGCGCTGGCGTTGCGCCGAGGTCAGGTCGGCGACGGTCGTATCGTGTTCTTGCGCCGCAACGTGTTCAGCGACGTCACCCATCCTGACGGGTCCGTCTTTACACAGCAGGTAACGAATTGTTTCCCGTCGTCGGAAGGTCTGGAGGAGGTGGAACACGTCGTCGGAGGAGAGCGTCGATGATGCCTCGGCTGGTGTCGCACTGGAGGGGACAGACGAGGTATGGGTGGAGAGGTTTGTGGGAACCATACTACGCAACCAGATGGGGAACTCAAGCCCACGTAAACTTTTATGTATGGGATATGGACAGAAATCGTACAAATATTCCGCCGAGACACAACGAACGACGCGAAACGTTTTCGGTGGGTGGAGCTGGAGGAACGACATCGCTCTGGACGGGATGCCGGCCAGTGAGAAGGCGGCGCCCCTTCACCCGTCATCTTTCGGACTATCAGGCTGGCGTTGAACGAGGCTCCTCAACAGCGTCTCGAGCCGGCAGCTCCGTTGCGAAAATAGAACGGTCGGTCGGTGGTCGGTCGTTCGAGTTTCCGTTCCGGTCGTCGTAACGATCCGACTGCACCTCGGGAGATCCGCGGTTGGAAACTGTTTCGCTCGAGTCAATCGACGGCGGGAGGTGGTGTCTTCATCGGCAGTTCGACCGCAGAAACACTCGAATATCATAATATCTCTTCTTCTGATAATTTCTCGGTCGACGACCTCGATGCGGGTTTCGTTCGACTCGTCGACGCGGCCGACGAATCCGACGGATCGGCCCGCACGACCGCCGCCGTATCGGTGCGCTCGGACGGTCGTGATCGACCGGTCCCGCGGTGATTCGACGGAGCGTCGAATCCCTCCCGCTGCGGGACGCTCGTCGTGCCGTTGATACAGATCCGTCTCGTCGTACTATTGGTCGCACACCGCCAGTTGGTCCCGGTAGCGCACCCGTCTCGAGGTGCGAGTCGCGATACTCGCCCGTCAGTTCGTCGTGATCACTTCGATCACGTCGCGGGGCTCGACCTCGTAGCTCTTGCCGAGTTGGCGATTCGTCCGGCAGTCGATCCCGTGGAGGAACCCGTCGCCGATGTCGGAGTGAAGGCTGTAGGCGAAGTCCTCCGCCGTAGAGTTGGGAGGGATCAGATAACAGTCGGGGAGCACCTCGCCGCGTTCGTTTCCGAGCCCGTTCGCGCCGCCGGGGAAAACGGGTGTCACACCCAGCACGTCGAAGAGGGCGGTCTCGAGGGCGGCCTGTACGCCCGTTGCGCCGTACTCGTCGAGGAAGTCCCGAATCTGCTCGAGTCCGCCCTCCTGTTCGCTCGAGACGTCGCCCAGCATCTCGAAGTCGTCGTCGCCGGGTCGGTAGTCGACGACGCCGGCCTGATCGGCCGACTTGAGGGCCTTTTCCGCGTGGGCGCTGCAGGGGACGACCGTCAGGTCCTCGTACTCCGGGTCGCTCGTGATCTCCTCGTAGTTCGCCTGCGCTTCGGGCGTGTCCATCTTGTTCGCCGCGATGACCATCGGCTTGGTCTCCTTGCGGATCTCGCGGGCGAGTTCGAGTCTGTCGTCCGCATCCCACTCTTCGGGCTCGAAGCCGACGTCGACGCGTCGGACGAGGCGCTTGATCTCGTCCTCGTTTGTCTTGAACGCGCTCATCTGTTCGGCGAGTTCTTCTTCGATGGCGTCCTCTTCGGTCGTGTAGCCCGACTCGTAGCGGTTGATCCCCTTCTCGAGGACGCCGAGATACCACTGGTCGAGTTCCTCCTCTAAGAAGGCGATATCGTCGCGTGGGTCGTGGCCCTCGGTCGGTTCCCCCTCTAGGTCCGTCTCGCCGGAGAAGTCGACGACGTGGACGAGGACGTCGGTTTCGTTCAGGTCGGAGAGGAACTGGTTTCCCAACCCGTTGCCCTCGTGTGCGCCGGGGATCAGTCCGGCGACGTCGACAAGTTTCGTCGGCACGAAGCGGGTGCCGTGGTCGCAGTAGCCGACGCTGGGGGTACACTCTTCGTCGAACTCCGGGGCCGCACAGTCGACGCGGACGTAGGCCTCGCCCACGCTGGGATCGATCGTCGTGAACGGGTACGCCCCTTCGGGAACGTCGTTCATCGTAGCTGCGTTGAAAAAGGAGGACTTGCCGACGGAGGGTTTGCCGACCAGTCCGATCCGGTAACTCGTACTCATTACCCGGTTCTGGGGGCGGCCCGGCTAAACGGGTTTTGTTCCGATCCCCTAGTGACATGAGAAAGCCTGTCACGGCCGACTGCGTCGCGCTCGTCCTCCCGCCGAGTCGCGACGCCGTCTCAGTTGTTCGTGACCACCCCGCCCCCCTTGTCGGACGACGAGAGGAGGTAGTGACCGGCGAGGAGGATGAGGATCGCGACACCGACGCCGACGAACGTCGACGGAATAGCGCCGATTCCGCCGCCCGCCAGGTCCGTTCCCAGCCCGAGCACCGCGCCGCCGATTATCGCTGTGACGACCGCTCGACCGTCGAGGTCCGTCCAGTAGATCGCGACGTAGACCGGCAGGAGGAACGCGCTGGTGAGCAACACGGCTCGAAGTTGGTACAGTTCGATGATCGTTCCCGGCGGATTGACCGCCGCAGCGGTCGCCGTAACGCCGAAGAAGACGGTCGCGACTCGCGAGACCCGCATCAGTCGTCTCTCGGAGGCGTCGGGTTTGAAGTAGCTGTAGATGTCTCGCGCCGTCGTAATTCCGGTCGAGTGCAAGCGGGTATCGGTCGTCGACAGAATGGCACTCATCACCGCGAGGATGATGACGACGCCGATTCCCGTCGAGACGTAGTCCGTGATGAGTACCGGGAACGCCGCGTCGGGGTCGTCGACGCCGAGTCCGCTGTCGAGCAAGGCGACGGTCGTCGCCCCGCCGAGGAGAATCAGAACCGAGTAGAATACGGACAGGATAACGCCGGCCCCGGCGAGATGAATCTTCGCCGTTCGAACGTCCTTGGTCGCGGCGATTCGCACGAGCATGTTCTGTTCGGTGAAGATCGTTCCGAAGAAGGCGACGATCGTCGCCGCGATCATCAACGCGGTGTACGTCCCCTCGTGGGTGGGATGAACCATCGCGGAATCGAGCGCGGCGAACTCCGTATTGATCGCGGTGAGACTTCCCATATCGGATATCATGTAGACGAGCGCGATCACCACGGCACAGACCATCACCACGGCCTGTAGGAGGTCCGTCCAAGCGACGCTCACGAGCCCTCCGAGAACCGTGTAGATGATGAACACGACGCCGATGACCCACACCATGTACTCGTAGGGGACGCCGGTGATCGTCGTCACGAGGAGGCTCGCACCGACCAGTTGCATGATCAGATAGAGCCATCCGTTAGCGAGCAACACGGACCCCGAGATCGGCCGTGCGATCTCGTAGCCAGTGGTTTTTGCGATCATGTCCGGGAGCGTCAGAACGTTGAGCTCGCGCACCCGTCCGACGACGAAGTACAACCCGCTGACGCCCAACATCAGGCCGAAAATCGTGTGGGTCATAAACGAGTACCCCTCGACGTACACGGCACCGATGAACCCGATCACGCTGACCGAACTGACGAAGTTCGCGACGAGCGACCACGTCGCCAGCGTCGGCCCCATCTCCTGTCCGAACACCCAGAAATCCATCACGTCGTCCGTCTTCGTGTACCCCCAGAGGCCGATGCCGAGGACGAGCAACAGGTACAGGACGAACGCCGCAAGGTAGTACGGGTTCGCATCCCCCGGGATCTGATCAATCATCGACCTCACCGCCTCGCTCGGCTATCGCTTCCGGTCCGTCGCCGCTGGTTACCGCCGTTTCGGCTTCGTCGCGGAACGGTTTCCCGAGTAGTACGTGAACGATGACGTAGTGAAACGCCCCTAAACTGCCAGCGAGTATCGTCGCAACGAATACGGCGAACATCGCTTCGGGCATGCCAAGGATAGTCATGGTGTATCTACCGTTTCGGACTGTCCACTGCTTTGTAAAATTATCGGTGACTGGAGAATGCTGTCCGGCTCACTTTCGAGAAATTAGGACATATTCCATAACAAACGTCTACTCGAGCGCACCAGCGCCGCACACAACGGGTTCCGAACGCCGCCGTTCGAAACCGGACGCCGATCGCGAACGAGGCGGCTATTCGAGCTCGCCTCGCAGCATCTCTCGACCGGCCTCGAGCAGGATTTCGAGGCCGGTTGCTGCGGCTTCGAGGTCGACGTGCTCGTCGTACGTGTGAGCCTGCGAGATGTCGCCGGGACCCCACGTGATGGCGTCCATTCCGGCGTCGTTGATGAAGTTACGGACATCGGTGGAGGCGTTGATACCCCACGGTTCAGTCGGCACGTCCGCGACCGTTGCGGATCGCCGTCGGAAGACGGCCGCCAGTGGACTGTTCGGATCGATCGCCGCCGATTCGTACGTTCGAGTGCGCTCCCACGACGTCTCCACGTCGTGCGCCGATTCGACCTCGGCCAGGATGGCGTCGATCTCCGCGTCGATGTCTTCGATGGTTTCCGCCGGCAGGAAGCGCCGGTCGATGGTAATCGTCGCTCGCTCCGGCACGACGTTCTCTTTGGTGCCGGCCTTGAGCATCGTCACCGTCGCATACGCTCGACCCACGAGTTCGTCAGTCCGATCTCGGACGGTCTCATCGTACTCCGCGAGCGCGTCGAGAACCGGTTGTGCGCGGACGATCGCGTTCGCACCTTGATCCGGTCGACTCGCGTGCGACGGCTCGCCGGTGACGTGAACGTCGTACCAGGCGAGGCCCTTCTCGCTCGTCCCGGTCCGAAGATCGGTGGGCTCGAGTACGACGCCGTAATCGCCGTCGTAACCCGACTCTAACAACGTCTTCGTCCCCGGTTCGGCGGTTTCTTCGCCGATCGCCGCCTGGAAGACGATCGAACCCGGCAGTTCGCCCGACTCGATATCGTCGGCGAACTGCGCGGTGGCGAGCATCCCGATCGCGACGCCCGTCTTCATGTCGACGCTGCCTCGTCCGTACAACGACCCGTCTTCGATCACCGCGCCGTACGGGTCGTACTCCCACTGCTCGCGGTCCCCGGCGGGGACGACGTCGATGTGACCGTTGAGCACGAGCGCCGGATCGCCGTCACCCACTCGCACCCCGACCTGGGGACGGTCGGGATAGGGTTCGGTGACCAGTTCGGCGTCGATGCCGCGGTCGGCGAACCACTCCCGGATGTACTCCGCACACGCGGCCTCGTTGCCCGGCGGATTCTCCGTCTCGATCTCGACCAACGCCGCGATGAGCGCCTCCAGTTCGTCGCGTACTGCGCTAGGCATACACTCGCGTACAGTATCGCCGATCAAAACTGTTCCGCCGAGGACCAATGTCTTCCACACTTATATTCGATATTCCGAACGGTATCCGCAGATAGCTACTGAATCTGGATGTCGTCCCACGACTCGGTTACGCTCCCGGAAGACTATCTGCCTCGTCCTCGAGTCCGATCGCGATGTTTTTCGTCTGGAGATACGAATCGAGCGCTTCGAGCCCCTTCTCGCGGCCGATCCCGCTCCGTTTGTATCCGCCGAACGGCGTCTGGTTCGTCTCTCCGAACCACGCGTTCACGTAGACGGTTCCGGCCTCGAGGTCGCGGCTCATCCGGTGCGCCCGCGTGATCTCGCTCGTGAACACGCCCGCCGCGAGACCGTACTCGACACCGTTAGCGAGCGCGATCGCCTCTCGTTCGTCGGTGAAGCGAAACACGCTGAGAACCGGTCCGAAGATCTCCTCGCGGGCGATCCGCATCTCCGGCGTCACGTCGGTAAACACGGTCGGCTCGATGAAGTATCCCGGTCGATCGAGCGACGCTCCACCGGTGACGAGCGTCGCGCCCGCTTCTCGTCCGACGTCGATGTATTCGTGGACCCGCTCGAGGTGCTCTTCGGAAACCAGCGGGCCGAGATCGGGGTCGTTCCAGCCGGGACCGATTTCATACCCCTCGGCGATGCGAACGATGCGATCGAGCAGTTCGTCGTGGATCGACTCGTGCACGAGGAGGCGGTCGACCGCGGAACACACCTGTCCGGCGTTCGTAAAGATCCCGGTCGTGATGTGATCTGCGACCGCGTCGAGATCGGCGTCCGGGAAGACGATCGCGGGATTCTTTCCGCCCAACTCGAGCGTCACCGGCGTAATCGTCTCCGCCGCTCGTTTCATGATGTGTTGGCCCGTCTCGACGCTTCCGGTAAACGTGATCGTGTCCACGTTCTCGTGTGAAACGAGCGCTTCGCCGGTCGGATCGCCGAAGCCGGTCACGACGTTGACGACGCCGTCGGGGAGGCCCGCCTCGGCACACAGCGCCGCGAGGCGCAACGTCGAGAGCGCCGTCTGTGGCGCGGGTTTGACGACGACGGCGTTGCCGGCGACCAGCGCCGGGGCGACGCCGCGCGCGAAGAGGTTCCCCGGGAAGTTCCACGGCGTCACCTGCGCGCTCACGCCGTAGGGCTCGCGGACCGTGAAATCGACCTGATCCGGGCCGACGGGAACGCTCCGGCCCTCGAGTTTGTCGGCGGCTCCCGCGTAGTACTCGAAATACCGCCGCGCGCCCGCGACGTCGCTTCGCGCCTGCGAAAGCGGCTTCCCCTGATCTGCGCTCTCGATCGCGGCGAGCTCCTCGGCGTTGTCGTCGACGAGTTCGCCGACGCGGTGGACGAGCCGTCCGCGTTCGTCCGGCGGAACGTCTCGCCACTCGGCAGCGGCTTCGCGCGCGACGGACACTGCGCGGTCGACGTCTTCGACAGTCCCTACTGCCACCGACGCGATCGGCTCCCCGGTTGCCGGATCGCGAGTCGGCTGATACTCGCCGTCGGACGGCGGTGTAAAACGTCCATCGATGTGAAGGCCGTACTCGTCTTCGAAGGAAACACCTGGCTGATCCATACGCTTCCAACGAACCGAATACACGAAATAATAGTGGTCGAGTTCAATATATCTCTCCGATATTAGAACTACGTTTTACTGTGAGTGCTCTTCGAGAGACACTGGACGAACATTCTCTCATTTGTCCGAAGATTCATTGTAACGGGAACGGTATCCGAACTCATGAATCACGCGGAGAACGTCGTCGTCGTCACCGGGGCCGGTTCCGGGATGGGGCGGGCGGTCGCCCGACGGTTTGGAACGAGCGGTGCCGCGGTCGCGTGCGTCGATCTCGAGCGCGATAGTGCGACGGAGACCGCCCGGGAGATCCGGGACGAGGACGGCGACGCGATCGCTATCGAAGCGGACGTTTCGGACGCGTCCGACGTCGAATCGATGATCGACCGCACCGTCGACGCGTTCGGGCAACTCGACGTGCTCCACAACAACGCGGGGATCCCACAGCGGGACACGCCGGTCGAAGACGTCGCGGAAGAGACGTGGGACCGGATACTCGACGTCAACCTCAAGAGCGCGTTTCTCGGGACGAAATACGCCGTTCCCCATCTCCAAGAGCGCGGCGGCGTCATCCTCAACACCGCGTCGACGGCCGCGATCCGGCCGCGAACGGGGCTCTCCGCGTACGTCGCCTCGAAAGGCGGCATGGTCTCGCTCACGAAGCAACTGGCGCACGAACTCGCGCCGGAGATCCGGGTCAACGCGATCTGTCCCGTCGCGACCGACACGCCAATGCTCGAGTCGTTCGCGGGAGACGAACTGAGCGTCGACGGGATGGCGTCGACCATCCCGATGGAGCGGCTGGCGACGCCACGGGACGTCGCCGGCGCAGCCGTCTTCCTCGCCAGCGACGACGCGGCGATGATCACCGGGACCGCCCTCGAGGTCGACGGAGGTCGGGATATCTGATGGCGACCTATCGGGACGCGTCCGATGCGGTCGACGCCCGACGGGACGAGATCGTCGAGTTCCTCTCCGAATTCGTTTCGATTCCCACGGAAAACCCGCCCGGCCGCGCGTATCGCGACGGGTCGGAATTCCTCCAGCGCGAACTGAACGACCACGGCTACGACATCGAGGACGTGTCCGTCCCGCGCGATGTCGTCGAACGTCACTATCCGGACCGGGCGGACCACCCCCGCACGAACGTTCTCGGACACCGACGCTACGGCGACGGGCCGACGCTGCACTTCACCGGCCACTTCGACGTCGTCCCGGCCGGTGCCGACTGGACCCGCGATCCGTACGATCCAGTCCTCGAGGACGGGAACCTCTACGGACGCGGTACGAGCGACATGAAGTCGGGCATCGCCGCGAGCCTGCTCGCGGTCGACGCGCTCGAGGCCATCGACGCGGACCTCTCGGGAACGATCACCCAGAGCATGACCGTCGACGAGGAGACCGGCGGCTTCACCGGCCTCGGCTACCTCGTCGACGAGGGCTACTTCGCGGACACCGACTACTGCATCTATACGGAGTGTTTCGACTCCTCGCGGGTCTGCCTCGGCCACCGCGGCGTGTTGAAGTTCACGGTGACGTCGAAAGGGGAGAAAGCCCACGGCTGTATGGCACACGACGGCGAGAACGCGATCGCGTCGATGACCGAGTTCCTCTCGCGGATCGACGAGTACCGCGAGACGCTCCACGCGCGGACGACCGACCTCCCGGTCACGCCGCCCGAATCCCGTCGAGCGGATATCTCGGCCACGATGGTCGACGCCGGCTACTCCGAGAACGTCATCCCGGACCGCTGTTCGGCGACGTTCTACCGGGTTCTGGTCCCCGGCGAATCGGTCGCGGACGCGCGGTCGGAGATCGAGTCCCTCATGGCGACCGCGCAAGATGCGACCGGGGCGACGTTCGAGTACGACGAAATCATGTTCGCAGCGCCCGCCGAGGTTCCCCGCGACTGTACCGTCAGTCGAACCGTCGCGCGGCACGTCGAACGCCGTCACGGCGACGTCGAGTTCGTCGTCTCACCCGGCTCCGACGACCAGCGATTCGTCGTCAACGACGCCGGCATCGAGAACTGCGTCGTCTACGGCCCCGGCCTCCTCGAGCAGGCCCACGTCGAAGACGAATACGTTCCCGTCGACGAAGTCATCACGGCGGCGAAGGTGATGGCCGCGACGGCGATGGATCTCCTCGGCGACGCCGGAGCGACGTGATTCGTTCGGGGAGAGAAGGGGTTCGTGACCGAGTCGGCAACGGATCGAAGCCGTCCGAGGGACGCCCGTCGGAGCTCGGTACGATCAGTCGTCGACGCTCAGGCGTCGGGCCAGCGTTCGATGTAGATCGCCGAACTCCTCGGAGACTAATTTCTCGACCAGCACGACGTCGTTCGCGAGACATCGCTCGCCAGCGCAGGCGCACGCGGACGAGGCGGTTTTCTCGGCGTCAGTTCATCGCTGCTCTCGAGGAGTACCCAGTCCCCCACCGACGTAGTTGCGAACCGTACCGACTCGTTCACGCGACTCTCGTTCGGCCATTGAGAGCATACCACAAGGTCAAAAATAAATGCACCGACGGAAACGAATAATATGCGATATTTAGAATTATATATTGGACTTCATTCTATCTTTGGAGTTTTAATCAGGATTCTATACGCGGATTATATTCTCTCTGGAAAGGTTAATGACTGTGGACCTCGAACCCCGACGAAAGGATGTCAGACGAAACGTCATCGATGGATGTGGAGCGGACGCCGGTCGAGCGCCTCGACAAAGAGTACGTGTTCGGGACCTGGTCCTACCAGAGCGAGGTCGACCCGACCGAAATCGTGGGGGCCGAGGGCGTCCGGTTCCGCGACGCCCACGGCAACGAGTGGATCGACTTTTCGGGTCAGCTCATGTGTTCGAACCTCGGACACTCGGCTGACACCGTCGCCGACGCGATGGCCGAGCAGGCCCGAGAGGGAGCCTACTACGCGCCGGGCTTCGCGACGGAAGCCCGCGCGAAACTCGGCGAGAAACTCGCAGAAGTGACGCCCGGGGACCTCTCCAAGACGTTCTTCTCGACGAGCGGGACGGAAGCCGTCGAGGCGGCGATCAAGATCGCGCGGATGTACACGGGCAAGCAAAAGATCGTCTCTCGATACCGCTCCTACCACGGCGCGACCTACGGCTCGATCAGCGTCACCGGCGACCCGCGACGATTGAAAGCCGAGCCGGGAATTCCCGGGACGATCAAAGCGCCCGATCCCTACGCGTACGGCTCGACCATGGATCCGATGGAGAGCCTCGAGTACATCGACGAGATGCTGATGCTCGAGGGCGATACCGTCGCGGCGGTGCTCGTCGAACCGATCGTCGGCTCGAACGGCATCCTCGTCCCGCCCGATGAGTACCTCCCGCGGCTCAAGGAGATCGCCCATGACCACGACGCGCTCTTGATCTGCGACGAAGTGATGAGCGGATTCGGTCGGACCGGCGAGTGGTTCGGCTCCGACGTCTTCGACGTGACCCCGGACATCATGACGATGGCGAAGGGACTTTCGGGTGCCTATGCGCCGCTCGGCGCGACGATCGTCACGCCCGAAATTGCCGATTACTTCGAGGACGAGATGTTCTGTCACGGCCACACCTACGCCGGCCATCCCGTCGCCTGCGCCGCCGGCCTCGCCGCCATCGAGACCTACCAGGAGGAGGGCATCATCGAGCACGCAAAGGAGGTCGGCAACTACCTGGGCGATCGTCTCGAGGAACTCGCCGAGGAGCACCCGAGCGTCGGGGACACCCGCGGCATCGGGCTCTTCCGCGGCATCGAACTTACGAGAGACCCCGACGAGCGCGTCCCCTTCGGCTCCCGCGAGGACAAGATTTCGAAGGGGACGACGGTCGTCGACGAGGTTTCGGCCGCGGCGGCCGACGGCGGGGTCTACGTGGCGAACATGATCAACACCCTGATCATCGCCCCGCCGCTGACGATCACGGAGTCGGACATCGACGAGGCCGTCGCGGTCCTCAACGACGCGCTCGAGGTCTCGGACGCGGCGATGGATCGGTAACCGTCGCCGCGACCGATACCGGCTGCGCCGCCTTCGTGTGCGCTCTTTCGGACGGAGTAGGGACGTTTAACTCCGCACCCGCGAAACGGAATACTAATATGGGTCCTGATCTCGACGAAACCGACATCGAAATCCTCAGACGGCTCGAGGAGACGAACGACAAAAATCTGGAGGAACTGTCGAACGAACTCGGTCTCTCGAAGTCTGCGGTCCACTACCGGGTGAACAACCTGAAAGAAAACGACGTGATCACGGAGATCTCTGCGAACATCGATCCGCACACGCTCGGACTGGACATGCTCATCGTCACCGAGGTGTCGGTCTCCCACGAGAGCGGGTACGCCGAGGAGATCGGCGACTCGCTCACCGCTATCGACGGCGTCAATCAGGTGTACTACATGATGGGCGACGTCGACTTTATCGTCATCTCCCGCGTTCAAAATCACGATCAGATGCACGCGCTCATCGACGATATCGTCGAGATCGACGGCGTCAACGAGACGTCTTCGCAGTTCGTCATCCAGGAGCTACAAACCGGGGACCGACTCCTCGACAACACGTCCGGCGGGATGATCGACGAGATACTCGATTGAACGACGCTCTACTCCTCGACCGCTCCGCGTCGGACCGCGACGATCACCGGTCCGTCGTCTCTTCGCGCTCGAGTGCCAACGGATCACCCCATCGAACTCCTCTCTTCGCGGGCTTTCCAGAACCAGTACCCCTATCACGAATCGGTACTGACGGGAATCCATGAAGGTCGGCGCACACGTTTCAATCTCCGGATCGCGCGTCTCGTCCGACGACGAAACACCGCCGTACGACGACATGCGAAACGCGGTACACCGGCAACTCGCATTCGGCGGCAACTGCGGACAGGTCTTTACGACCTCCCCGCAGGTCTGGGCCCAACCCGAACTCACCGACGAGGCCGCGGAGGGATTTCGGAGCGAGACCGAGGAGAACCTCGAGGGACCGTGGGTGATCCACTCGGCCTACCTAGTCAACCTCTGTACGCCCAAAGACGACCTCCGTCGGAAATCCAAAGAGAGCATGCAGGCGGAACTCGACGCCGCCGAGCGACTCGGCATTCCGTACGTAAACGTCCACCTCGGAGCCCACACCGGCGCGGGTGTCGAGGGCGGTCTCGACAACGCCGCGAGCCTCATCGACGAACTCGATGTCCCTGAAGGCGTCCGGATCCTCATCGAGTCCGACGCGGGCAGCGGGACGAAACTCGGCGGCGAGTTCTCCCACCTCGCGGGCATCATCGACCGCACCGAGACGGATATTGGCATCTGCATCGACACCGCCCACACGCTCGTCGCGGGGAACGATCTGACCACGCCCGAGGCAGTCGACGAGACCGTCGGCCGGTTCGACGACGAAGTCGGCCTCGAGTACCTCGAGTACATCCATCTCAACGACTCGAAACACGACGTGGGGACCCACAAGGACGAACACGCCCTCATCGGCGAGGGCTACATCGGCGAAGACGGGATGCGAGCGATCGTGAACCACCCTGACCTGCGGGACCTGCCCTTCGCGCTCGAGACGCCGACGGAGGACGGGAAAGGGTTCGCGTGGAACATCGAGAAGGTCAAGGAACTGCGAGACGAGTAAGAGTCGTCTGCCCTCGAGCGCAACCACTAGCAGTTTCTTTTCGAATCCCCTTCGAAATCGGTCGCTCGCGTCGTGACGTTGGCGACTGTGTTGTCGAGGCCGTGGTTATTCCCGTTGCCAGTATGAGCGCCACACTCGATGCACCGGGAAGCGTTACGATCCAGCCCTTTCGAACCGATCGAAGAGCACGTTTGGATTTGCTCGAGCGACTCGATTCGACGAAAAGTGTTCTGTGTGACCGCGAACTGAACAGAAGTCGTTTCGGCGCAGACGGGACACGTGCCAACGGGGCACGGAGTGTTCTGCGTATCGTGGCGGCTATCGTAACACCTGAAACGATTCACACCTGATCGCACGACAGCTGTGCGATCAGGTGTGCATTGACTTTCAGTGGCTACTATAGGGATAGCCACACCCTGCTCAGCCGATTCACTCGTTGCACTCGCTCATCCACAGGAAGACGCGGAGCGTCTTCCACGCTGTCACTAACTTCGTTCGCGACAACCTCGCACGTGTTCGTGCCGCGATTCACGCAGCGCTGCGTGAATCGCGACCCAGCACGCGCCACCGCCCGCCGTCCAGTCGGCCCGAAGTGGGAGGTCGCTTGCTGGGCTCGAGCAAGCGACGGACCGGATTCGAACCGAAAATCGACCCGTTTTTACTCGAGACGCTTCTACGACGACCCGTGCGCGAGTTCTCCGAGGACTACCTGCGCCGGACCCGCGAGGGGATGTGGGACGACTCCCGAACCGCCCTCGAGCCGCTGGCTCTCGAAGCCCACGACCGAATCCTCGACGTCGGCTGCGGGACCGGCGAGTTGAGCCGCGTCCTCCGCGAGGAGTCAGACGGTGCCACGGTGATCGGCTGCGACGCCGATAGCGAACTGCTCGAGATAGCTACCGGCTACGACGAGTCCATCCCAGTCGTCGCGGGCGACGCCCTTCGACTCCCGTTTCCCGACGATACTTTCGACCTCGTAGTCTGTCAGGCGTTGTTGATCAACCTCCCCGACCCCGCGGCCGCGCTCGAGGAGTTCGCTCGCGTCTCGACCGACCTCGTCGCAGCGGTCGAACCCGACAACGCCGCCGTCGAGATAGACTCGAGCGTCGACGCCGAAAACCGTCTCGAGCGCCGGGCGAGAACGGCCTACCTCGACGGCGTCCCCACGGACGTCGCGCTCGGTGCCGACGCTCGAGCGGCGTTCGAAGATGCGGGGCTCGAGGTGTTCGAGACCAGACGGTACGATCACGTTCGGACGACCGAACCACCGTACAGCGAGGGGGCGCTGGCCGCCGCGCGCCGGAAAGCGACCGGGGCGGGGCTGGCCGACGACCGCGAGACGATGCTCTCGGGAGCGATGACCGAAGCCGAGTACGACGACCTTCGGAGTACCTGGCGGGAGATGGGCCGCGACGTGATCGACCAGATGGGGACTCGAGCGTACCGCCGCGAGGAGTCCGTCCCCTTCTTCGTCACCGTCGGGCGGATTTCGTAGTTCGGGTCGCTTCTTTCGGCGCTTTCGCCCCGCTACGGGAGCTGGCTCGCGGTCACTGAACCTCTGAGCGGCGGCGACGAGCCGGGCACGGTGGAAGATTCCGTTGCTGATTCGTCTGACCCGGAGCGGGGAGCAGTTCCGCGCGGTGCTCGAGACCTCCGTTCCGGTCACGATTGTCTAGAGGTTACATACGGGTTGCCGTCGAACGATCTCCCATGGCTGCGATCGAACTCGAGGGGCTGACGAAGGACTACGGGGAGGTGCTGGCCAACGACGGCGTGACGTTCGCCGTCGAACGCGGCGAGATTTTCGGCTACCTCGGACCGAACGGTGCCGGCAAGACGACGACGATCCGGACGCTGCTCGGTTTTCTCTCGCCGACGGCGGGTTCGGGCCGACTGCTCGGACACGACATCACCGACGAAGACGAACTCATCGAGGCCAAACGCCGACTCGGATACCTCCCCGACAGCCCGGCGTTCGACGAGACCGCGACGGGCCGGGAGATCCTCGAGTTACACGCCTCGATCAAGGGCGACGAACGCAGCGACGAGTTGCTTGAACTGTTCGATCCGCCGCTCGACCGGCAGGTTCGGGACTACTCCCATGGTAACGTCCGGAAACTCGGCCTCGTAACGACGTTCATGCACGATCCGGACCTGGTGATACTCGACGAGCCGACGGGTGGACTCGACCCCCTGATGCAACAGCGCTTCGCCGAGTTCCTCCGTCGCGAACGAGAGCGAGGCCTGACGGTCTTTTTCTCGTCGCACATTTTGGGCGAGGTGCGACGGCTCTGTGATCGCGTCGGAATCATCCGGAACGGACGGCTCGTCGCGGTCGAACCCGTCGAATCGTTACTCGACCGCAGCGGGAAGGTCGTCCGCCTGCGCGCACCCGATCCGATCCCGGTCGAGACGCTCGAGATCGACGGCGTCCACGATCTCGAGACGAGTCTGGAACCGAGCGGGAACGAAGAACCCGCCTCACCGCCGTCGCCGGCGACGTTTACCGAGTGTACGTTCACGTTCACCGGTGACGTCAACGTCCTGCTCGAGCGCCTGCGGGAGTACCGTTTGCTCGATCTGTCGCTCGAGGAGGCTCCCCTCGAGGACGTCTTCATGCGCTTTTACGGCGGCGAAGGTGCAGGGGATGAGCCCGAACAGCAGCCGAGTCCGACGGGGGTGACCGACGATGCTTGAACTCTCCCGTTACGACGGTCGTCACCGTCTCACGGGCAGCGTCTACCTCTCGATCGCGATGTCGCTGCTGGCGGTCGTCGTCATCTGGATCTATCCCTCGTTCAGCGGGTCCTTCGAGGACGTGGACGAGGAGTTTCTACAGGCCTACCCCGAGGGAGTTATTCAGCTGTTCGACATCCGGACGATGGCGTCCCTCGAGGGCTTTCTCGCCTTCGAACTCTACATCTTCGGCTGGACGATCCTGCTCGGGCTCTACCTCGCTTACCTCGCGGCCGGGACGGTCGCCAGCGACGTCGAGCGCGGCCGGATGGATATCTTGCTGTCGATGCCGATCTCGCGGGCTCGGATGGTCGCCGAGAAGTTCGCCTCGCTGGCCGTACCGATCGTCGTCGTCAACGTCATCACGCCGCTCGTCATCTACGCGGCGGCGGCGCTGATCGACGAACCGATCTCGGCTGCGGATCTGGCGGCCGTACACCTCCTCTCGATCCCCTATCTCTTCGCCTGCGCCGGAATCGGGCTGGTCGCCTCCGTCGTCGTCGATCGCACGAGCATCGCCCAGCGCATCGCACTCGGGATCACGTTCGGCCTGTTCATGCTCGAGTCGCTGCTCTCGGGGACGGAGTACGAAGCGATCGGGGCGATCGCGCCGATGCGATACTTCGACCCGAACGAAATACTGCTCGACGGAACGTACGATCTCGTCGGGGCGGGCGTTCTCGTCGCGGTAACGGTCGGTCTCCTCGTCGTCGCACAGCTGTGGTTCTCGCGAACCGATATCGATTAATCGACTGAGCCGAACCGCGCGTTCGCGACCGTCGCGGTGCGGACGACGGCGATTCGCGATCCGACCGTATCGCGTTCGTGATTCGATCGCGCTCCCGTCCGGTTCAGATGACGTCGCCGCGGACGGTTACGCCGTCCTGCTGTTCGCGCCAGGCGTGGAGGTCACGCGCTGCCGTCTCGGCCTCCTCGCCGTCCAACCCGAGCATCTCCAGCGCGCTCGAGAGCGTCGGCAGCGCCAGTTCTCCCTCGCGGAGTTTTCGCATGGCCTCCTCGCTTCGGGTTCCCTCGGCCCAGAGGCAGACGCCGCGTGGATCGAGCAACTGGGTGTAGTCCTCGCGCAGTTTCGCGCCCCGCAACCGTTGGGTGACGTTGTCCTCGAAGGGCGCGTTACAGACCTCGAAGTGGATCGGATCGTCGTCGTCGACCTCGCCGAGCAGGTGCGCGGCGAGACACCGTTCGGGGGCGGCGTGGCCGTTCGCGTTCGCCCGGAGGTATTCCGGGTACTCGGCGGCCCAATCGGCCCGAACGGACTTGCCGACGCCCTCGATGTCGTACTCGTCGCCCATTCCGCCGTCAGTCGTCGCCGTGTCCGAATCGCTGTCGTCTCGCATCAGGATGTCCTTCGTCAGGTAGATATCGAGGCGATCGACGGGATCGAGTCCGAGCGCGACGTCGCCGAAGGCCCACACCTCCCGGACCGGGACGGGCATTCGCTCCTCCTCGACGGTGTCGACGAGTTCCTCGAGACGATCGACCGCGTCACGGCGCTCGAAACCACTCATGAGACGGATGTGGGTGCTCGAGTCGCAAAACGGTTTCCTCATCCCTAACTCGCTCGCACTCGCCGACCCGGCCCGCGTTCCTCAAACCTTCTTCGTCTCGTCGGTCGAGATGTAGATCGTCTTCCGAACGGTCGCGTGGACGGTCCCGTTCGCGTCGACGAGATCAACGGTGTAATGGCGGTCGATCGACTCCGTTCCCTCGACTGCGAGTTCGGCCCGGATCGCCTCGAGTTCCTCGTCGCTAAGCCGAAACCTCGCGTACAGGGTCTCCTGTCCGGGCTTTTTGAAGCGGATATCGGCCTCCTTGTCCCAGACGACGTAGACGTCGCCGAGCGTTTTCAGCAACATCATCATGTAGAACGGATCGACAGCGGCGTAGATGCTGCCGCCGAAGATCGTTCCGACGTAGTTGCGCGTCCGCCAGGAAAGCGGGAGTTTTACGCGGATCTCCTGCCAGTCGGGGGCGACGTACGTCACCCGGCCGCCGGTTCCGCGGTAGGCCGGAACGCAGTTGAAGCCGAGCCGATAGAGGCGGGAGCGCAGAGACGCGAACATGTACGTAACGTGGGATACCCTCCCGAAAGCTGTTCGTAAACGGTTTCGCTCTCGCTGGCCGTTGTCGCTCGCGGAAGGCCGTCGTCCGCGCTCGTCCGTGGCACTCACCCACGTGTCAAGAGAGGACTTTTTTATTGATTCCCGGCGAACGAACCCCTATGAGACACCGAATCTTCAACGAGGACGACGAGAACGAACTCGTCTTCGTTATGGGCTGGGGAAACCGCTGGACCCACGAGAACGTAAGCTGGCTCATCGGAAAGCTCACGGATGCGGGCTACCGCGTTCACGCGTTCGAACTCCCCACGAACATCGACGACTTCAAAGCTGACTGGCTCGAGCCGATCGCCGAGTACGTCGTCGATCTCGATGGGTACCAGCTCCTCGGCCACAGCGCGGGCGCGCTGATCGCCCAGGCGCTCGACGGCGCGGAAAACCACGTCTACCTGAGCCCGTGGTGGGGGTACAGCGAGGCCTATCCGGCGCTGCTGGTGGATGCGGTGTCGAAACTGCCGACGACGCTCCCCTGCGTGCCGGTCGGCGAAATGGACCGAGAGACTCTCGGCGAGCGGGCGACCGACCACCAGATCGCGACGACGCCGCGGTGGGTGTCGCCAGCGTTCGTCCGGGAAACCCGTCGCGGGCAAGAAGAGTTGCTGACGATCGACCACGACGCGGTCGTCTTCTGTTCGCTTCGCGACCCCGTCGTCAGTTTGCGTCCGATCGGCGAGCGGGTTCCCGCCGAACACGTCGTCCTCTACGACGGCGGCCACGAACTATTCTCCTCAGCGAGTCGGGACCGCCATATCGACACGCTCCTCACCGCCCTCGAGGACGGTGCCGAAGCCGTCGAGGAGAACGAAGATGTCGATGGGGACGAGGAAGAACCAGTTCCGGCCTAACGGATCGGGAAGCGAGAGGGGATCTCGGTCGTCGATTCGCAGGGCACGGTGGCGCGCGGTCGCTGGCGGTAGCTCCGGTTTCAGAGCGCATCCGCGAGCGCCCGCAGTTGCGGACCGCCATTTGTCAGCAGGGTGCGGGGGAACCCGCGGCGCGAACTCTCGAACGCGGTCGCGAGCGCACCCGTCGCGTCATCGAATACGCCGGTCCCGTGACCCACGAGGATTCGCTCCAGGGCGATCCCTGCAAACGCAGCCGTTGGCGGTGTGAGGCGGCATAAAAGGTAGAGGGCGAGGCGTTCGTCGCCCGCGAGATAGAGGGGTGCCGTCCCGAGCAGGTCCGGAACGTAGAGCGTCGCATCCGACCGCCGGTAGGCTACCGCCTCGCTCCACCCCGGGAACGGACTCGCCTCGCGGATCGAGAACCCCGACGTCCCGATCTCGCCGTCAACGATCTCGAGTGAGACGTCTTCCAACTGGCTGGGAACCCGGTCGCTCCACGGCGGGACGAATACGGGAACGTCGTATCGGCGTGCAAATGTCCCCGCGTCGCGGGCGTGATAGTCCGAGCAGACGACGACGCCTGCGACCTCGCCGAACGTTTCGAGTTCGTCCTCGATTCCGAATGCCTCGAGCGGGTCGAACAGCCAGACCCGGTCTCGCTCACCGACGAGCGCGTGACTCGCCCGCATTCCGATCTCTTGCGGATGTGCGAGCCAGCCGAAACCGCTGTCGAACTCGTTGATCGGACGATAGTCGGTCGACGGCGACCTGTCGTACATCGTCATACTCTCGCGGTCTCGAGGGTGTCAAAAAGACAGTTCCATTGACAGTTGTGGTAGTTGAAACGGTCACGATAACACCGCCTGAAGCGGACAACCGGTCGTTTACGGAATCAGTGCAACACTCTTCACGAACGCCCGTTCACCCTGCGACGCAGTCGTTCGCGTTCTCGCAGCGAAACCGTGATGGACTGGGGACGACAACGGACCGTTAATGGACTGTAACCGGTGTGACGAGGAGGCGGTCATGCACGCTGCCTACTCGGGGGCGCACCTCTGTGCGGATCACTTTCGGGAGTCGGTCGAGAAGCGGGTGCGCCGACGGGTGCGGCGGGACGATCTCGTCCCACACGACGCGACGCCCGACAACCCCCAGACGTGGGTAATCGGCCTCTCCGGCGGCAAGGACAGCGTCGTCCTCACGCGGATCCTTCACGACACCTTCGCGAAGGATCCCCGTATCGAACTCGTGGGGCTCACGATCCACGAGGGCATCGAGGGCTACCGGGACAAGAGCCTCGAGGCCTGCATCGAACTCACCGACGACCTCGAGATCGACCACGAGGTCGTCAGCTACGAGGAGGAGTTCGGGGTTCAGATGGACGACGTCGTCGAGGACGACCCCGAGAACATGGCGGCCTGTGCCTACTGCGGCGTCTTCCGGCGGGATCTGCTGTCGAAATACGCCGACGAACTCGAGGCGGACATCCTGCTCACGGGGCACAACCTGGACGACGAGGCCCAGTCGGCCCTGATGAACTTCCTCGAGGGTGACGTCGAACAGATCGCGAAGCACTTCGAGGCCAGTCTGGGACCGCTATCCGAACGCGACGAGCAAGACGAGTTCGTCCCGCGCGCGAAACCCCTTCGGGACGTCCCGGAGAAGGAAATCGCCCTCTACGCCCACCTCAACGATCTTCCGGCCCACATCACGGAATGTCCCCACTCGAGCGAGGCCTACCGCGGCGAGATCCAGCGACTGCTCTACGGTCTGGAGGAGAACCATCCGGGAACTCGTCACTCCATCCTCTCGGGCTACGAGGAACTCGCCAGCATTCTCTCCGACGAGTTCAGCGGCGGCGACGGTGCCGACCTGCAAGCGTGCGTCGAGTGTGGCTCGACGACGACCCGAGAGATCTGTCGGAAGTGTTCGTTGCTCGAGTCGCTGGCTTGAGCCGCGAACGCGGCCGGTCAACTTTCGGTATCTCGTCCGTATACGACTGTAAACGAACTCTTCGATCAGCAGCAAAGACGGGTGCGAACGTTAGTAGCCCCGGTCCGCGATAACTGCGATACCGATACGAGTGTTGCGACTCTCGAGCGGAGCGGATTCAAAATACGGAACGGCAAAACGAACCGCCAATCGGCAGGTGGTGTGTCGTGTACAGCGGGTGGTGTGTCGTGTACAGCGGGTGGTGTGTCGTGTACAGCGGGTGGTGTGTCGTGTACAGCGGGTGGTGTGTCGTGTACAGCGGGTGGTGTGTCGTGTACAGCGGGTGGTGTGTCGTGTCCGTACGCTGTGTCTCTGCCGATTATCGGATTACGTCGACGCCGTTTTGTTTCTCGACTTCGTCGCGGCCACCGTCGCTGTGGGCTCCGTATCCGGTGCCGGTCTCTTTGACGTTGTTGCTCGCGTCGAAGTCGGCGCTTTTCACGCCTTCGATGCTCTGGCGCGATTTGTCGGCTTGTTTCTGCGTCGTCGGACCGAGAACCTGGGCGCTTTGTACGCCGGTCATGATCGCCATGACGCGGACTTTGCCCTTGTAGTTCTCCTGGATCCGAGCGCCCCAGATGACGTTCGCCGAGGCCTCGAGGCGCTCGGTGATGTTGTCTGCGATTCCCTCTGCCTCTTTGAGCGTGAGGTCCGGGCCGCCGGTGATGTGGACGAGTCCGCCCGAGGCACCACGATAGTCGACGTCGAGCAGCGGGTGGTTCATCGCGTCCTTGACGACCTCGTCGCTCTTGTTCTTGTCCTGGGTCTCACCGACCAGCATGACGGCGACGCCACCCTGGTTCATGATGGTGGACATGTCCGCGTAGTCCAGGTTGATCAGCGAGGGTTGGGTAATGGTCTCCGAGATTCCCTTGACGGTCTCGGCGATGATCTGGTCCATCACCGAGAACGCCTTGCCGATCGGGAGGTTCGGGACGTAATCGAGCAGCCGGTTGTTGTCGAGCACGATGATCGAGTCGGCCTGCTCGCGCAGTTTCTCGAGACCTTCCTCGGCTTTCACCGTCCGGGCACGCTCGACGTTGAACGGCGTCGAGACCATGCCGACGACGATCGCTCCTTGCTCTTTGGCGATTTCGGAGACGACGGGGGCGGCACCGGTACCGGTTCCGCCACCCATGCCCGCGGTCACGAATACGAGGTCGGCGTCTCCGAGAACCTCCTTGATCGTCCCTTGTGCCATCTCGGTGGCGCGTTCGCCCATCGAGGGGTCACCGCCAGCGCCGAGACCGTTCGTGAGCGACTTGCCGACGAGGATCTTCGTGTCGGCCTCGATCATTTTGAGGTGCTGTTTGTCCGTGTTGATCGCCACGGTATCGGCACCGTCGACGCCGATGTTATACAGCCGGTTGATCGTATTGTTACCCGCACCGCCACAGCCGACGATGACGATTCGTGGATCGCCGAACTCGTCGTCGTCCATGTCGGCATCCATCTCTCGGGCCTCCTGTTCTGCGTTCTCGAGTGCGTCTTGTACGATATCCTGCATCGTTATACCTTGGCCCAGTTTCGTTTGCCGGACTGTTCGCTTGGTCCGTCGTGTTGCTCGTTGATCATTTCTCGGACAGCCGACCGAATCGCTTCGCTTCGGTTCGGGAACTCGCCCGAGTCGACCAGCTGCTCTACCTCATCGATTTGCTGTTTCGGAATTCGCAGTGTCACACGCTCCATGGTTGTATTCCCTTGAGGGTAAGACGGTGGCGCGCCCCTGTCAGACGCGGCGTGTCTTACACCGGATTCGCCCGACATCGGGCGATTTTCGGCTTTCGCCGACCGTTGTAAGACGACCGTCTTACGCGACTAAGTGAAATACTGGCATAGACAATAAACCTTTCGTCGGACACGACTCTCTGCGTCTTACACAAGTCCTTATCAGGGACTGTTCTGACCGAGCACATCCGCGGCCGGTGTTCGGCGACCACAGCCGGGACAGAACGCCCAGTCCGATCGAATTTCGTCGCCACACTCACAGAACAGCCGTCTCGAAGCCTTCTCACCACAGTTGGGGCAGTACACGTGCTCGTCGTCGACGTGTTCACCACACTGGTCGCACTCCGTGCTCGCTTCGTCAGCTCCTGATTCACGGTCGTCGGCCCGGCTCGGTTCTGGTGTCTTCTCACCATCCTCGGTCACGCGCGTATGAGTCTCATCCCGCCGGTTTTCGGCGTCACGTCGTGCCGACCGGTCTCCCGTCCGACGGTCGTCCTCGAGTGCGATGGTAACGGTCACCTCTTCAGTGCTACGACCGCGACTCCGTCCGCGTGTGCGCGAACCTGACTCGAGACCGAGTTCGTCGAGTCGAGCCGCGAGCAGTTCGTCGACGCGGTCGCGAACCAGTTCGTCGATCGCTCCCGACGGCTCTGCCGTCGTCCCTTCACGTTCCGCCCCCTGCGTTCCTCGAGCAGGGCCATCGGCTGCGAGATACGAGCGAAGCGCGTCCCGCATCGCTTCGCTTTTCGAAATGTCGAGCAACTCGAGTTGCTCGACGAGATCATCGTCGGCGCGGAACGTGATCTTGCTCATGGTCGAGTTACTACTCCTATTCAAATCCCAGCTATATCAATCATTCTCCGTTTTGTGTATGACAGGCGGCTCTCCTCGTCGAGAATAACAACCCTTATGTTATCCAGAGCGGCTACGTTCAGGTGCGACCGCCCTTAGCTCAGACTGGTAGAGCAGTCGACTGTAGATCGACTTGCCCCCCGTTCAAATCGGGGAGGGCGGACTTCTCCTGCGAACAACGTGAGTAGTGGGGATTCATCTGACTCAATTTGAACACGAACGTCATGACTCTCGAGCGGAACGATCGAGGGGTCTCTCATGCGTTCGAATCGGAGAAAACGAACTTCGGGGACTACATACGGGCGGAGAGAATCCGTCGTACGCCGGAAAGGCAATCCCGAACGATCACGGCGAATAGCGATGTTTACGTTTCCATCGGACATCCCTTTTCAGATTCGGGTTCTGGACCCTTGATTCGGGTGTGAAACCGGTTCTGGCTGCAACCGGCCGCCTGCTCGCGAGGATCGGTGTCGACGCGTGGGACGGTCTGTATGACAGCCGTTCGTAGCTGTCGGCCATCGGTCGACGTGCCGACACTGCGGGCCCATCGCCGATCGTGAGATGGGGTTCCGGTGCGTCGACGATCAGTTACTTGCTGTCCTCACCGCGTATCGAGTGTCTCGTTGCGCGTCGGCGGGGACGGTGGTGTGCTCGGCCTCGAGAGAGTACCGTCTCGAGCAGTGCCGAGAGCAGGCTGCAACGGTGGCGACGCGAGCGGTGGCGGTCGAGGCCGGCGTCGTGGCCGTCGCGACTACCGATTGGCGATCGGGGCGCGCTCCGTTCCGTAACTCGAGTTCCCGGACGCGGTAACTGGGTCGGTATCGGTGACCGTGACGTCTCCGCTGGGGTCGATTTGAATCGTGTAGCCCTTGTGCGTAAATTCGATTGCGGGTTGTAGCCGATCCGAACCGGATGATTCGAAGAACGAATTGAGCGCGTCGGTATCGATAGCGGTGTGGAGCGGCGGCTGAAGTTCTTCCAGGGGGACTCCTTCGAGTTCGGCGATCCGTTGTGCAACGTCGAGGGTGATTGGCTGATCCTGAGCCATATCCAGCGCTGCCAGATTGTGTTATATAAAATCGGGTGTTCGTCTAATGACGCCCGTCTGCTGCCCGTCAGACAATCACGGCCGACGTCGAGGAGACCATCGAAACCGAATCGAAACTCCGCGCCGGGCAGAACCATTATATACCGCTGCAAGCAATTTTCGGATGGGGCTGGAACGGTAGGTGGTGGTTCTTTCCAGCCCAGTTCCGGATTCGACCACTCCGGCCTTCAATCTCCCGCCCCTGGGTGTCGAACGTCACTCACCGACGTCGAGTGTCTCGCGTAAACGCTCGATTCGAGCGACAGTGGTAGTCGTTCGATCACGCCGAGAACGGATAACTGACGGAAGGATAGTCCCACCGGATACGAAACTCGCCGAGCGACCGAAACTGCGCCGGGTCAGTCGGTGGCCGTGTCGTCCTCGAGCGAGCGCTCGGAAAGGTCATCGTCGACCGGCGTGAAATCCGTGCTTCCACACTCACAGCCATCGCGGCGGCCGATCGGTCGGAACTCCTCGTTTGAAATCTCGAGTGCCGCGTAGAGTGTGCCACAATCCTCGCAGACGGCAATTGTTCGGGTCGTCTTGTCGCTATCGCCCATAGTCGTCGTCTGTCTCTCGGAAGACCGTCTACAAGTATCCGTTTTGAGGATAGCCGTAACAACACCACTGTGAGGAATATCGTAACAACACTGAACAGCACTCGGCCCCACTGTTCTCCGTCTTCAGATCGTGCTGTGCGATCGCGTTTCGTGGCGCTGCCCTCGTCCTGGTCGCTTTCGATCGAAGACGGAACTCGAGTTGCGATCGGAATAGCGCCGGCGACGGACGATGCGGATAACACAGGCGATCGCCGGCCGGCCGCTTTTCTTTCGACCTGCGATAGCATCGGTCATGAGCGACGACGGTCCAAGCCGCGACCGCGCACAGGATCGCGCCGAGCAACGGAAATCCCAGCGGGCCGATACGACCGAATCGATCCTCGAGGATGTCGAGCGCCACTTGGGGGAGCTCGAGTACCCGATTACGAGCGAGGAGATCGCCTCGGAGTACGGGAGCGAGCCGATCGACATGCCCAACGAGACGGAGTCGCTGGGAAGCGTCTTCGACCGACTGACGAACGAGGAGTACGATAGCCCCGAGGAGGTTCGCGAGGCGGTCTACGGTGAGATCACCGGCGAGGCCGGCAATCCGAACGAGGCGAACGCCGAGCGTGATCTCGACGCTCTCGACGAGGAGAACCAGGGATCGCTCGGCGAGAGCGGCGGCGACTCCCTCTGAGCTGGCGATCCGTACGGCGTCAGCGGATCGGTTCGCCGTCCCCGGATCGTGATAGCAGAACGGATTTACGTCCCCGTCACCATCTCTCCGGTATGGATTACGAATCGAGTCTCAACCGAGCGATGGAGGAGGTTCCGGACATCGGAGGCGACGAACAACGACTGCAGATTCCCGACGCCCAGATACAGAAAGACGGCGCGTTTACGCGGTTTACGAACCTCGGAGAGATCGCCGACGTGCTCTCGCGCGAGGACGAGCACCTCCACCGGTTCATCCAGCGGGAGATGGGTACCAGCGGCAAATTCGAGGACGGCCGTGGCCGGTACAACGGTACCTTCTCCGAACGGGACTTCAACGTCGCCGTCGAGGCGTACGTCGACGAGTACGTCCTCTGTTCGGAGTGTGGCCTGCCAGACACCCGCCTCGTCCGCGAGGACCGAACGCCGATGCTGCGCTGTGACGCGTGTGGTGCCTTCCGTCCCGTCACGAAGCGCTCGACGAGCAGCCAGCAACAACAGCAGACCGAAGCCGTCGAAGAGGGTAAGACCTACACCGTCGAGATCACCGGCACCGGCCGCAAGGGCGACGGTGTCGCCGAGAAGGGGAGCTACACGATCTTCGTCCCTGGTGCCGAAGAGGGCGACGTCGTCGAAATCTACATCAAGAACATCTCCGGCAACCTCGCGTTCTCCCGACTCGCCTGAGCGAGCGACCCGACGGGCGTTCTCTTCTCTCTGCCGTTTCCATCCGCCCGGTACTCGGTATCTCGAGGGTCTGTGCCTCTCCGTTATCCGTCTACCGAGGCGGCATCTCGGCGCGCGTACACGGACCGCGAAGTTAAAGTCGAATTGCGCTAGTCTCACGCCCGTGGGAGTATCGTTCGACCTCTTCGGGACGCTCGTGACCGCCGACAGACCGACTGATCCGGCCGCAGCCGTCGCGGCCGAACTCGCAAAGCGCGACGTCGACGTACCCGACGACTGGGAGACGGCGTACACCGAGACGCACGTCGACGCGCCCGCGGGGGCCGAAGTTCCCCTGCCGGCCCACGTCTCGCGCGCGCTGGCGAGTCGCGGCGTCAGCAACGAGGAAAACGCGGCCCGTCGGGCGGTCGTCGCCGCATTCGATCCGGAAGTCGAGACCAGACCGGGGGCCGTCGAGGCCGTCGACGCCGCTCGCGACCTGGGGCCGGTCGCCATCTGTTCGAACTGTAGCGTGCCCGAACTGGTGGGCCGCACGCTCGTCCGGTCCGCGTTCGATCGCGACGACTTCGACGCTATCGTGACCAGCGTCGGCTGTGGCTGGCGCAAACCCGCCCCCGAAATCTTCGAACTCACCGCGAGCCAACTCGGGGTCGAGCCCGACGAACTCGTCCACGTCGGCGACGATCCGCGAGCCGACGGCGGCGTCGACGGGGTCGGTGGGACCGCCATACTGCTCGAGGATCACCCGCTCGAGACGATTCCAGACCGACTGGCAGAGTACGAAAGGACACGGGGGCTATGACCGCACGGACGGCTGTCGAGAATGTGAGCGGATTTCGATTCAACGGCGGCCGACTGGGGGGACGGCCGTGGTGCTGACGACGGTCGCGCTGCTCGGGTTGGCGTTTAGCCTCGACCTTCTGATCGGCGAACCGCCGAACGCCCTCCATCCGGTGGCGTGGTTCGGCCGCCTCGTCGGAACACTCGATCGGGAGTGGGGCACCAGTGAGCGGGGCCAGCGGCTGGCTGGCGTCGGAATCGCCATCCTCGCACCGCTGGTTCCAGCGGCCATCGCCGGCGGTCTCGTGTTCGCCCTGAGCGAGGTTTCCCCGCTCGCCGCTGCGGTCGCCGCCGGTGTCGTCCTCTTCGTGACGACCAGTCTGCGCTCGCTGCTCGATCTCACCGAAACGGTCGTGGCGGCGACCGAGCGCGGAGACGAATCCGGCGTCGATCGATCGGGGGATCTCGAGACGGCTCGCGAACGGGTTCGCGGTCTCGTCGGTCGTGATACGTCGACGCTTTCGCCGGCCGAGATCCGCAGCGCGGCGGTCGAGAGCGCGAGCGAGAACCTCGCGGATGGACTGGTCGCGACGTTGCTCCCGTTTGCCCTGCTCGCGCCGCTCTCGCTGCCGGCCGCCGCCGCGGTCGCGGCGTGGGTCAAGGGCGTCAACACGCTCGATTCGATGCTCGGTTACCCGTCGAAGCCGCACGGGACCGCGAGCGCGCGCCTCGACGATCTCGTGATGTGGCTTCCGGCCCGTATTACGGCGGTCGCGATCGCCGTCGCCCGAGTCGATCCGTTCGCACTCGAGCGGGCGAACGCCTGGGCGCGCGAGCCGCCGTCGCCCAACTCCGGATGGCCCATGGCGACGCTCGCCTGCGTGCTCTCGGTTCGGCTCACGAAACCGGGCGTCTACGACCTGAACGTCGACGCCGAACTGCCGACGGTCGCGGACGGCGAGCGAGCCGTCACCGTCGTCGGACAGGCCGCGGTCGTCGCCGTCATCGTCGCCGTCGTTCTCGCAACCGGTTCGACGGCGATCGCGAGGGCGCTCGAGGGAACCGCAGCGCTCCTGGAAGCCGTCGTCCCGGCGTTCGGTGCGTTTGCGGAACCCGTCCTCGAGCGGGTCGCGTGGCGGCCGGCGGAGGTGGCCTCGTAATGGCCGGCTGGGTCGGCGCCGTCCGCGGTGCGATCGGGTTCTTGACGCGTATTCCCGTCAGCTACCGCGACGGCGACTGGGAGGCGCTTCGCTCGAGGCCGACGGCGTTCCCGATCGTCGGCTACGTTGCAGGCGCGCTGGCGGCGCTGCCGCTGCTCGCGACGGAGACGCTCCCGACACCGACCGTCGCCCTGGGGTACGTGCTCGCCGTCTACGCCGTGGTCGGGATCCACCACCTCGACGGAGTTGCGGATCTCGGCGACGCGCTCGTCGTTCACGGCGACCTCGAGCGACGACGCGAGGTTCTCAAAGACACGACGACCGGCGTCGGAGCGCTGCTCGCGGTCTCGCTCACCGTCGTCTCGCTCGCCCTCGCCGGTCTCGGACTCGCCGGACTGCCCGCGCTCGCGGCGGTCGCGGTCGCGGTCGCCGCCGAAGTCGGGACGAAACTCGGGCTGGCCGCGATGGCCTGTTTCGGTCGCGCGAGCCACGAGGGGGTGGGGCGACAGTTCACCGGCGCGTCCGCACCCGCGTCGTTCGTCGCACCCGCCATCGTCGCCCTCCCTGCAGTCGCACTTACGTGGCCCACCCCGATCGCCGCGATCGCCCTCCTCGGTGCCGTCGGGGGGATCGCCCTTCCCTGGTACTGGGCGAACCGATCTCTCGGCGGCATCAACGGTGACGTCTTCGGCGCGGCCAACGAAATCGGCCGCATCGTCGGCGTCCACACGGGGGTGATCGCGTGGACGCTGTTGTGATGTGCGGCGGGAAGGGGACTCGCCTCGAGAGCCCCCACGAAAAACCGCTCCATCCGATCGCCGGCGTGGCGATGGTCGATCGCGTTCTGGCGGCGCTCGAGGCCAGTGCCGTCGAAACGACGTACGCCGCCGTCTCGCCGAACGCACCGGAGACCCGGACCCACCTCGCTGACGGCGTGACTACCATCGAAACGGCCGGCGAGGGCTACGTGACCGATCTGCTGGCGCTCCTCGAGCGGCCCGGAATCGCGACGCCGATTCTCACCGTCGCGGCCGACGTGCCGCTGCTCGAGGGACCGGTGATCGATCGAGTGCTCGCGGTCCACGGCGAGCGCGACGCCTCGCGGACCGTCTGCGTTCCGGTCGCGCTCAAGCGCCGACTCGGCGCGAGCGTCGACGCGACGCTCGACCCGGACGCCCACCTCGCGCCGACCGGGGTCAACGTCGTCGGCGATTCGGCAGCCGCAGAATCCATGATACACGAAAGCTACGATCCACGACTCGCGATCAACGTGAACCGACGCGAAGACGCCCGTACCGCGGCCGACTGGCTCTCCGGAGGGGGTCACTAACGATGCGCGTAGTCCTTCCCGCGGGGACGACCGAGACGGCGCTGATCGACGGCATCAGCGCTGCCGGGGCCGCGCCGGAGCTGATGGAACACACGCCCTCTGCGGACGTCGAAATCCTCGAGTACGGGGAGCCGACCCTCGCCCCCGTGACGCCGGTGAGCCCGGGCGGCTGTCCGACGCCTGCTGCGGTGACGAGAGCCGTGCGCGAGGTCGTCGACTTCGACGTGTCGGTCGTCGACGCGGGGCTCGCCCAGCCGACCGCCGCGCCGGCCGTCGACCTCGGGATCGGTCCCGGAGCCGATATTCGCGACCCGGAGGCCGTCCCCGACGCGGATGCGATTTTCGATCGCGCGCACACGTACGGGGCGAGCCTCCCCGACGACGAACTCGTGATCGGCGAGACGGTTCCCGGCGGCACGACGACCGCACTCGGCGTGCTCACCGCACTCGGCGAGCCGGCCGGCGTCTCCTCGTCGCTGCCGACGAACCCCATCGAAACCAAACGGCGGGTCGTCGACGAGGCGCTCGAGGCCAGCGACCTCGCCCCCGGGAGCTGTGACGGGCGGCCGCTCGAGTCGATCCGCGCCGTCGGCGATCCGGTACAGGCGACCGCGGCGGGGATCGCTGCCGGCGCGCTCGAGGCGGATACCGACGTCACGCTCGCCGGCGGGACCCAGATGGTGGCCGTCGCGAGCGTCCTTCGCCACGCCGGCGTCGACGCTCCCCTCTCGATCGCGACCACCTCGTTCGTCGCGGACGAGCAGGGCGACGAACTCGGGGAGGCCTGTTACCGCCTGAACTGCGAACTGACCGTGACCGATCCCGGTTTCGACGAGCGCGAGCACGTCTCCATGGAGCGCTACTGCGCCGGCGTGGCGAAAGAAGGCGTCGCGATGGGCGGTGCGCTCTCGCTCGTTCCCGACGGACGGATGCCGGCGGTGTTAGACCGGTTCGAGGCCGTGTGCGCTCGCCTCGGTATCGAAGCCGCGGACGAAACCGAACCGGTCGGGGCGACCGGAACCGACGCCGCGCCGGAGGGTGATCGTGGACCCTGAATCGGTTCGCACCGGGGAACGGGTCCCTCACGGCGGCGACTCCGATCGCGAGATCCTCGACTTCTCGGCCAATACCAACCCGTCTACGCCCGACGGGGTGACGACGGTGTACGAACGCGCCCTCGAGGAGTCCCGCAGGTATCCCGACGACGACTACCCGGCGTTCCGGGCCGCCGCGGCCGAGTTCGTCGGCTGCGATCCGGCACGGGTGATCCCGACGCCCGGCGGGCTGGCCGCGATCCGATCGGCGATGGAGATCGCGCTCGAGCCCGGCGACGACGCCCTCGTACCCTATCCGAGTTTTGGCGAGTACGCCCGCGAAGTCCAGTTGCAGGGGGCGTCGCCGCGGTTCGTTCCGCACGACGAGATTCTGGCAGTCGAGGGCGACGTCCTCGAGGAGTGCGCGCTCGCGGTCGTCTGTACGCCGAACAATCCGACCGGCGAGGCGGCCGATCCCGACGAACTGGCGGCGTTTGCGGCCCGCTGTGAAGGGGCCGGAACGACGCTCCTGGTCGACGAGGCGTTTCTCGGGTTTACCGACCTGCCGTCGGCCGCCGGGTTCGGCCTCGAGCACGTGATCGTCGCTCGCTCGCTCACCAAACTGTTCGGTCTTCCGGGGCTGCGCGCCGGGTTCGCGGTTGCGACCGGCCGGCGGTGGGAGTCCCTCGAGACGGCCCGTCGCGCGTGGTCGCTCGGAACCCCCGCCGCCCGCGTCGGCGCTCACTGTCTGGATCAGGACGCGTTCGTGCGAGACACGCGCGAGCGCGTCGCGAGCGAACGCGATCGGATGCGCGACGCACTCGAGGAGCGGTTCGACGTCGATCCGTCGGACGCGCCGTACCTGCTGTGTGACGTCGGCGACCGCGACGTCGACGCGGTGATCGCCTCGGCCCGTGAGAGCGGCGTCGCGATCCGAGACGCGAGGACCTTTCGCGGCCTCGAGTCGCACGTCCGCGTCGCCGTCAAGGACTGCGACGCGAACGATCGGCTGCTCGCGGCGCTCGGCGTTCTCGAGTCTGACTGCTGTGAGCACACCAGCGGCGAGTCCCACGAATGACCGAGGTTGATCAACCGTACGATGCGATCCGTCGGACGGGCGTCCTCCGGGTCGCTCGGCCCGGTACCGAGTGGCTCTCGACCGGGTGGAACGGCGGCCGCCGGACGGCCGACCGTGCGTACAATATCACGGTTCCCGAGGGCTGGGACCGGACCGACCTCGGACCGTACGTGGACGAGCGCCTCGAGCGGGCGGGGTTCGCCGACGACGGCTCCGAACGCGACCGCGAGAAACGCAGCGAGAGCCGGCGGGAGCGGACCGGTCCCGGGCCGACTCTGCTCACCGGCGTCGAACAGACGGAGGCCCGCGGCGCGTGCTGTGGCTCGGTGACGGCCTACGCGACCGCCGGAATCTCGAACCCGGCCGCGCTGCCGATATCCCCGTCCGGCGAGTCGCCGTCTGCGACGTCCGGATCCGATGACGCGAACGCGACGCCGGGTCGAGGGACGGTCAACGTAATCCTCGGCACGACGCGGGCGCTCGCTCCCGGCGCGCTGGCGAACCTGATCGCCGTCGCCGCGGAGGCGAAGGCGGCGACGCTGCTCGCGGAAGCCGGCGTTCCGGGGACGACGACGGACGCGGTCGTCGTCGGACACGATCCGACGGGCGAGCCGGCCGAATTTTCGGGGAGCGGGACCGACGTCGGCGCGGCGACTCGAGCCTGCGTTCGGGAGGCCGTTCGCGCCTCGCTTCGCGCCCACTACGAACGCGACGACCGGGAACTCCCGAAGTCGGTCGCCGACGCGATCTACGGCGTCTCGACGGACGTTCGGGCGGACGTCTTTCGACCGCCGCTCGAGGCGGATTCTGACGCCGCCTCGCAACGTTAACCTGCTTCGAGTCCAACGATCGAGCAATGGTCGGAGACGATGACGACGATCCGACAGCCGTCCGTTCGCTCGCGCTCTCGCCGGAGGACGCCGCCAACGCCTACGCGTACACGCGGGAGAACCCCGGCGAGGCGGTGCTCCGAGTGACGCCGCCGTTTCACGGTCGGATGCGGGGCCGCCTTCACGTCTACCGGCGCGACGACACCGAACTAACCGGTGCCGTACACGTTTCGCCAGCCGCCGTCATCGAAGCCGACGTCGTCGAGGAGTACCCCGCCCTCGAGACGGAACTCGAGGGCGCGGACGTAGCGGAGACCGAACGACTCCGCAAGCGTCATGCAGAGGCGGTCGACGCGTGGCAGACTCGAGCGCGAAACGCGATCGTCGAGACGGTCGCACTCGAGACCGACGAGGGGCCACATCTGGTCGAAATCAAACAGTTAGGCTAGCCAGGTTGTGAACGGCCGCCGCGATCGGCGGCGACGGAGATTCTCCGGGACACCGCCGCTCTCCTGCACTTTCACTTTCACTCCGGGTGGATCGCATTGACGTACCTTCCGGGTTATCGTCCAGTATGGCACTGATCGTCGACAGCACTGACGACCGCAGCGAGCACACCGACGGCCGCGAAGGTCCGGCCACACTCGAACTGGAACCGGAGCGACGCCGAATCGATGTCACCGACCTGCACGCCGATGGTATCGAGGCGTTCGTCGAATCGAACGTCGACACGGACGAGGTCTCGCTCGAGCACCGCGGTTCGCGCACGTACCTCGTCCTCGAGGAGTGACCGCGACGGAGCGGTCGCTCGGGCGTTCAGGTCTTCGAGGGAGCGGAACCGGGCTGGCTCTCGGAGCCGAATGTCACGCCTGTCGGATAGAGTGGTGTGGCGTCCGATTCGATCTCCCGCCCCGGCCACAGTCGACGAAACCGCTCTCAGCCGGTTAGAACTGCTGTAGCCGGACTTCGTCTCCGGTGATCTCCTCGATGTGATCCTCGTCGAGGTGATAGCGCTCCATCCCGCCGGCGACGTCCCGGTCTCGACGAAGCCGCGATTTGATTGACTCCGCCATCTCCGGCCCGGGTTCGACGTACGCGACTCCCGTACCGACCTCGTCGATGGTGCCGATCTCCTCCCCGTTCGTATTGACGACCCGCTTCTCTTCGTCGTCCACCGTAAGGGTAGCGCACATGGACGTGCGTTGTCCGTACGGTGGGGAATACGTCGGGCCTCCATATGCCGGTCTCGTCGGGCGAGAACCACGACGTCAGATGAGGGGCGATCCCCACGGAACAGGGTCGAACTCGAGTACGACCACCGACGCGAACGGATGTCGCGGGCAAATCGATACCACTACTGTTCGCGAAGCGAGACCGCCGATCATGAAACTCGCGCGGATCGCGACCGACGATGGTCCGGTTACCGGACGGTACGATGACGGCGTCGTACGCGGCGACGACGGCGTTTACGAGGTGGGTGTCGACGGAAGGCTCCTTCCGCCTTGCGAACCCTCGACGCTGTACTGCGTCGGTCGCAACTACGCGGCGACGCTCGACCAGATGTCGTACGACCGTCCCGACGAACCCGACTTCTTCATCAAGCCGCCGGCGTCGCTGCTCGGCCACCGGGATCCGATTCCCTATCCCGAGTTCACCGACGAACTTACTTATGCGGGCGAACTCGCGGCCGTCATCGACGAGCCCTGTCGAAATCTCTCGGTAGACGACGTATCCGACGTCGTTCGGGGCTACACCGTCATGAACGACGTGGACGCGCTCGATCAGCAGGGACGTACGGCCCGGAAGGCGTTCGACGGCTCCGGTCCGCTGGGGCCGTGGATCGAGACCGACGTCGATCCAACTGCGATCGATATGTGGACCGACGTCGCCGGCGAGCGCCGTCAGGAGGCGACCACCGAACTGATGCTGTTCGATCCGTACGAGATCATCTCCGTTCTCTCCCGACGGTTCACCTTCCGGCCCGGCGACGTCGTCGCCTTCGGTAGCCCCGCCAACCCCGGACTGGTCGAACCCGGCGACACCGTCGAGATCACCTACGAGGGCGTCGGCACGCTCCGAAACACGGTCGTCGACTCGAGCGAACGGGAGCACCTCCCGCTCGAGTAAGACGCGTTTCGCGCGACGACGATCGGTAGAAAGGCACTTCAGGCCGCCCACCATCCCCCATCACGTGAGCGCTGACGCTACGCGACGCGTCGAAGTCTATCCCGACCGCGAGGTCGTCGTCGAGTTCGATCCCGACCTCACGTTCGAGTGCGTCGAGGACTGTACCTGGTGTTGCCAGCACGGCGTCTTGCTCTACGACAGGGATCTCCTCGAGTTGGCTCAACGGGCGAATCTCGCGGAGACGACGACCGAGTTTCGGGGCGAGAAGTTCGTCACGCGCGAGGAGAAAGACCGGGACGATCACGTCGACGAGGACGGCTGTGCCTGTGCGTTCTTGCGGGAGGACGGCCTCTGCTCGCTGCACCTCGAGGAGGACTGGAAGCCCACGCGGTGTTCGGTCTTCCCGCTCGGCGTCTGGCTCGAGGACGGCGACCTCCACGTCGACATCCGGGACTCGGCCCACGAACACTGCGAGGGGCTCGACGTCAGCGACCGATCGGTGATCGACAACCTTGAGGCGTTTCTGCCGGAGGTTCTCTGGGACCTCGAGAACCCGGATTCGGAACGCGAACTGTAGCGTCTCGAATCCGGCCGGTGGCGAACTGATCGATGATCCCTCGAACGACAACCCAACCGCCGTTAGTGGGACGCTACCACGTCTCTCCTATGTTTTAAATGTCTTCCCCACGTAGTCAGGTTGTGACAGAAGACTCCGGGCGACGGAACCTCCGTATGCCCAACAGCGATGAAGTATTCGCCGTCGTAACCGAACATCTTGGTGGCAACCACGTCCAACTCCGTTGTGAAGACGGTGAGGAACGTCTCGGCCGCATTCCCGGGCGGATGAAATACCGCACCTGGATCGAGCAAGACGACATCGTCGTCGCCGAGCCGTGGGACTGGCAGGATGAGAAGGCAACGATCGAATGGCGCTACACTGGCCAGGACGCAGATCAACTGCGTCGCGAAGGCCACATCGATTGAACCCTCGGTTTCGACCTTCGAACTAGATTTCTCCGCGGAGCTGATACCGACTCGACGAGCGACGGCAGCGTCGCGGATCGAGCTACTACCACGGCGTCTACCGGGTTCGAGTGCGCTCTCCCGCTATCGGTCACGGGATCTCCTCGAAATGACCGGATAAACCACTTGCCGCGATAGCAATTCACCGCGTCGCCTGCTTCCACTCCTTCAACCCGACCACGCTCCCGTCGATCTCGTCGGGTTCGGCCTCGAGCGCCGCCCAGACGAACAGCCCGGCGACGGATTCCGGATCGCGCCCCGTCCCACCCGACAGCTCGGTCGCGACCTGCCCCGGATCGAGACAGCCGACGGTGTATGCGGTATCGGCGGCGAACCCTCGAGCGACCGCCTCCGCGGTCGCCTTCGAGACCGCGTAGGAGCCGTAGCCCGGTTTCGCCTCGCGAGCGATCGATCCCGTCGGAACGAGCACGCGAGCGCCGTCGTTCAGGTGCGGAAGCGACTCGAGAATCGTCGCGAAGACGCCGCGAGCGTTGATCCGCCAGTGATCGTCGAACGCCGAGTACGAGTCGCGATCCGTCGGCGTTGCGCCCGACTCGCCGTGATAGACTCCCGCTGCGGGGACGACGAGATCGATACCGCCCGAATCGCCGGTTCGCGAGGCGGTCTCGAGCAGTCGCTCGAGGTCGAACTCGTCGCGCACGTCGGTACGAACGCCCGCGACAGTCGCCCTGGATGGTTCGAGTCGTTCCTCGAGTGCCCCGACGGTTTCTGCCACCGCATCGCCGTCTCGAGCGCCGATCACGACCGTCGTTCCATTGTCGACGAAGGCCTCGGCGACGGCTCGTCCGATCCCGCGAGTGCCGCCGGTTACGACGGCTGTCGTCCCAGTCATGGGTCACGTACGTGCGCCGATAACAGGAATCCATCGGACGCGGTTGAGGCCCGTCCGCTCGAGCGAGCCGTAGCCGTCGCGCCTACCGGCCGAACAATCGTTTGAAGAGCGACCGCTGATCCGGGCGTTCGGCGAGCAACACCGAACAGTCGACGTCGTTGACGACGTCGAGGTGCAGCGAACCGGTCACGAGCCGAGAGAGCAATCCGCGTTCCGTCGCGCCGATCAGCACCATCGTGTGGTCGTCGGCCGCGCGGCAGATCGCCCGCTCGACGTCGCCGGAGTCGTCGACGATGATTTCGGCGTCGTGCAAATCGTGGTCGACCGCCCACTCGGAGAGGAATTGTTCGCCGGCCTCGCGTTCGTCGGGATTGTCGACGATGTGGAGCAGGGACACGTCGGCGCCGACGGTCGTGTCGAGCGTCGTCGCGACCTCCGCGCTCAGGTCCGAATCCGGGCCGCCGGCCGTCGGCAGGAGGATTCGCGAGGTGTCCAGACCGCGGTCCTTGAACACGAGGAAATCGCACGGAAGCTGGCTGGTCAACTCGTTGAGCGGCCGTTCGGCGCGCGCGGCATCCCACAGGTTGTTGCCGGCCCACCCCATCATCACGAGGTCGGCGTGCTGGCGCTCTGCGGTGTCGAAGAGTTCCTCGAACGAGCGGTGGGTGACGATCGTTGACGTCTCGTACTCGACGGTGTCGAGGCCGACGGATTCGTTGAGATTCTCGAGCAGCGCCTCGGATTCATCGATGATCCGGGCGCGCTGTGTCTCGTTTCCAGCCGCCGCCGGTCGGTCGGGCGTCTGGACGATGTGGACGACGTGGACGATTGCGGATTCGCGAGCGCTCGCGAGGGTCGTGGCGAGTTCGACGAGTCGCGATTCGGTGCGCGGGTTCGCGATCGGGACCAGTATCCGGTACGTCTCGTCGTCGTCGGCTATCCCGGTCTCGGACGTGTCGATCAGCGGCACGTACGACCGACCGACGAGGCTCCCGAAGAGCCACTCGCGAACGGAGAGTCGCCGCTCGATGCCCTCGAACCGGGCGGACTCGAGGCGCTTCTCGCTCGTCTGGTAGTAGTTGACGACGGTGACGAGCAGGATGCCGCCGAGGGTGTTTCCGAGAAGTACGGGCAGGACGAATTCGGTCATCCCGACGATGATCCCGAGTTCACCGGCGAAGACCAGATAGAGCATCTCGGTGAAGGAGACGACGACGTGAAACAGGTTTCCCAGCGGGATCGCAAGAAAGGCGAGATAGACGACGACGAGTCGAGAGATCGTATCGCGTGAGGCGAACGTGACCCAGACGACGCCGGCGACGATCAGACCGGCGAAGGCCGCTTTGGAGAACAGGTCCCACCACGCCGTCTCGACGCCGTGGTGTGCGATATTCATCGCTTCGGTCGCCGCTTCAGGTGAGAACACACCACCCCATGTGAGTGCCGCTGCGCCGAACGCACCGCCAACGAAGTTCCCCGCGAGGACGATCGTCCAGTGTCGAAGCAGGGCCGGCAGGCTGGCCAGTCGCTCGAGGGTCAGCGCGACTGGCGGGAGCGTGTTTTCGGTATATAGCTGGTAGCCGCCGATGATGATGTAGATAAATCCGAGCGGGTACAGTAGCGCACTCAACACCGGATGGCCGTCCGTCGAGGCGTACATCGAGGCGTACAACAGAAACGTGATCGTGATCGCGAAACCGGCGGCGAGCCCACTGAAGAACAGTTCACGGTTTCCCGATGTGATCTCTTCGTCGGCGTCCGCGATGATCCGCTGGAAGACCTCGTCGGACGAGAACCGATCGCGAACGACCGAACCGACCGCGGGAGCGCCGTGTCTGGATCGTTCGACCGCATCGCGGACCGTCTCCGTCGTCGCCTCCGGCTCCGATTGGTCCGGCGGGACCGTCGTCCCTTGAGACGGGCCACCCCCGTCACCGCGTTCGGGACTGTCAGAATCGCTCATTGGGTGGTCAGAATCGGCAGACGAACTAAGCGTTTGGCTTTGAAGGCGACGAGACGATTGCGATCGCTTGTCATCCCTCGTCGGTCGGTGCGTCCGGATCCCGTCGTATCACCGCACCGCGCCCGGAGTGCCGGAACCCTACGTAGGCATGACGTACGTTTAACAGTACACCTGCACTGAGAGTAAGATATGCAATCGCTGGCCGGTGAGTCCGTCGTCGTGATCGGTGCCGGCGTCGGCGGCCTCTCGACGGCCTGTTACCTCGCCGACGCGGGCGCCGACGTTCGAGTTATCGAGCAGAACGAACAACTCGGCGGCCGAGCGAGTCGCCTCGAGAAAGACGGCTTCCGGTTCGACATGGGGCCGTCGTGGTACCTCATGCCCGATGTCTTCGAGCGATTTTTCGCCGATTTCGACCGGACGCCAACCGACTACTACGAACTGACGCATCTCGATCCGCACTACCGACTGTTCTTCAAGGACGGAGATCGGGTCGATGTGACGCCCGATCTCGAGCGAACGAAGGCCGTCTTCGAGGAGTACGAAACCGGTGCCGGCGACGCCCTCGAGCGCTACCTCGAGAAGTCACGCGAGAACTACGAGGTTGGGATGGAACACTTCGTCTACGAGGACCGCACCCGACTGCGGGACTACATCGATCTGGACGTGGCCCGCCAGGCTCGCGGCCTCTCCCTGCTGGGGTCGATGCAAGGGCACGTCGAGAACTACTTCGACCACCCGAAACTCCAGCAGATCATGCAGTACACGCTGGTCTTTCTGGGCGGTTCGCCGACGAACACGCCGGCGCTGTACAACCTGATGAGCCACGTCGATTTCAACCTCGGCGTCTGGTACCCCGAAGGCGGAATCGGTGCCGTCATCGACGCGTTCGAGGAACTCGGTCGCGAACTGGGCGTCGAGTACGACACCGATCGTCCAGCGACGGCGATCAAGGGCCGCGAGGGTGCGTTCCTCGTCGAAACGTCGACTGGTCCCCTTCGACCGGATCTCGTGGTCAGCAACGCCGATTACGCCCACACTGAACAGGACCTGCTCCCGCCCGAACGGCGCGGCTACGACGCCGCCTACTGGGACGAGCGGACGTACGCGCCCTCCGCGTTCTTGCTGTACCTCGGCGTCGAGGGCACGGTTGACGAACTGGCCCACCACTCGCTCGTCCTCCCGACCAACTGGGAGACCCACTTCGAGCAGATCTTCGAGGATCCACAGTGGCCCGACGAGCCCGCATACTACCTCTGTGTGCCCTCCAGGACGGACGAGGACGTCGCGCCAGCGGGACACAGTGCGCTGTTCGTCCTCGTCCCCGTCGCCCCCGGACTCAAGGATACCCCCGAAATCCGCGAAGAATACCGCGACCAGATCCTCGAAGACATCGCCGCCAACACCGGTACCGATCTCCGCGACCGGATCGTCCTCGAGGAGCGATTCTGTATCGAGGACTTCGCCGACCGGTACAACAGCTACGAGGGAACGGCGCTCGGACTGGCTCACACGCTCCGCCAGACGTCGCTCTTCCGGCCGCCCCACCGCTCGAGGGAAGACGACGGCCTCTACTTCGTCGGTGGCGACACCACGCCCGGTATCGGCGTCCCGATGTGTCTCATCAGCGGTGAACTGACCGCCGAAAAGGTCCTCGAGGATTACGGACGGTCCCCGGAGCCGTGACCGCCGACAGCTCACAACGATGAGTGCGAGTCCAACACCGACGGACGACGAGAGCCTCGGCGAACAGCTCTCGTACCTGCTGACGCTCTCGCGGCCGCGGTTCTGGTTCTATCTGGCGGGTCCGGTTCTCGTCGGCGTCGCCTACGCCGCCGACACCGTGAGCGAACTGTTCGCCCCCGCGGCGATACTCCTGTTCGGCTACTTCCTCGTGCCGGCGAACGTCTTCCTCTACGGCATCAACGACGTCTACGACCGCGAGATAGACGCCGCGAACCCGAAGAAGGACGCGAAGGAGGCCCGCTATGGCGGACAGTCCGTCGTTCCGGTCGCCGTGACGATCTGTGCGCTCCTCCCGCTCGTGTTGGTCCCGTTCGTTCCGACGGCGGCGTGGCCCTGGATCGCCGCGTTTCTCCTCCTCGGGGCAGCCTACAGCGCGCCGCCGATCAGATTCAAGACCACGCCGCTGTTGGACTCGATCTCGAACGGTCTCTACATCACGCCGGCCGGGGCAGCCTACGCCGCCGTTGCCGGAAGCCAGACGCCCCTGATCGCCGTCCTCGGCGGCTGGCTCTGGGCGATGGGCATGCACACCTTTTCGGCGATCCCCGACATCGAACCCGACCGAGAAACGGGGATCGAAACGACCGCGACGACGCTCGGCGAGCGTCGAACGTACGCCTACTGCGGCGGCTGCTGGCTCGCGAGCGTCGTCGCGTTCGGCGTGCTCGATCCTCGACTCGGCGCGCTTATGCTCGTCTATCCCGGACTCGTCGCGGCAATCGTCACCTCGAGCGTCGCCGTCGACCGCGCGTACTGGTGGTTCCCGGCGATCAACACGCTCGTCGGGGCGGTCCTGACGATGGGCGGGCTCTGGAGACTGATCCATGGATAACCGACATTCCCCACCGAGCGCCGTCACGACGCGAGCGGCCGTCCAGCGACGCCTCGAGGCGGTCATTCGCGAGAATCGGTTCACGATCGCGGTCGTCTTTCCGTTCGTCGGCGCGGTGACGCTGGTCGCGAGCGCGGAGGGGCTTTTGCCCGATCCGCTGGCGTACAACCCGCTGTTCGTTCTCTTCGGCACGGTGGTGATGCGCTCGCCGTTGCTCGTCGGGGTGCTCCCGCGAATCGGCTGGCGGGCGCTCGGCTGTCTGGGCGCGCTGACGGCGTACACCTACGCGATCGAAGTCGTCGGCGTTCGAACGGGCTGGCCGTACGGTACCTTCGAGTACGCCATCCAGCTCGGACCGATGCTGTTCGGTGCGGTTCCGCTGGCCCTTCCGCTGTTTTTCATCCCGCTGGTGATGAACGCCTACCTGTTCACGTTGCTCGTCCTCGAGAATCGGAGCGAAAGCACTCTCCGAAGGGTTCTCACCGCGATCGGGGCCGTCGTTGCGATCGACCTCGTGCTCGATCCCGCCGCGGTCGCCATCGGCTTCTGGGCGTTCGTCCCCGCGGGCGGCTACTACGGCGTCCCGCTCTCGAACTACGTCGGCTGGCTCATTTCGGGCACCGTTGCCGTCGTGTTCGTCGACCTCGCATTCGACCGCGAGTCGCTGCTCGAGCGCGTTCGAACCTGCGAGTTTATCCTCGACGATCTGGTGAGCTTCCTCCTACTCTGGGGGACCATCAACGTCCTCTACGGCAACTGGCTGGCTGCCGGCGTCGCCGTCCTGTTCTGTCTCGGCCTGTTCCGGACCGACCGCTACGACCGAGAGATGGTCCGCCGAGTCCTCCCCTCGAGCGGAATCGGCGGTCGTGACTCCTGAACGGTGAAAGGGCTCCAGGACCCGCGAACGACTCTCGATAGCGGGACGAACATGCTTGCTGCAATCTTTTGCTCGTGTGCATTCTGTTGGGAGCATGGCGACCAGAATCCCGGTCGAATGTCCGCTTTGTCACGTGGACATCAAAGGCGGCCAGACCCTCGAGAACCACCTCGTCGCGATGCACACCAAACAAACGTTAGCGAAGTTCGTCGTTACCGAAACCGACATGCTGAGCGAAGAAGACGTCTCGGAGTGACGTCGGTCCTCCGTCTCGGCTCGAGTCCTGGTCACTGCGTCGGCACGCGACCGCCGTGTCCGGGTCCGTGCCGGTCCCTCTCGAGCGCGGGCACCGCGGAGACGCGACGGAAGACGGCTTCGGGATCCCGGTTCCAGTGCCAGTGCCAGCGAGTTTTTGCGAGACACCACAGTTTTCGGGCCGTCGAGAGGGTCGGCTCACGGCTGAGGACGTCGTACTCCCGGCTCCGAATCACCGTGTGGTGTTCCGCATAGAGAACACTCGCAAGCAGTACGGGAAGCTGACAATCCTCGGGAAGATAGCGAATGCCGGCGACGCCCTCCCGATAGAGAGCTTCCGTTCGTTTGAGTTCCGCGCTCATCGCCGCTGCGAACGATTCCGAATACTCGAGGCGTTCGATCTGTGCGGTCGAGACGCCATGTGCGTTGAGCGTCTTCTGTGGCAGATAGATCCGGTCGCGCTCGATAACGTCTTCGCGGACGTCTCGAAGGAAGTTCGTCATCTGGAACGCTTCGCCGAGTTTGATGGCGTGAGGGAGCGCTGCCGCCCGGTCCTCGGGATCCATAATGGCGGTCATCATCACGCCGACGGCGGCCGCCGAGCCGCGCATGTACGACTCGAGGTCGTCGTAGGTCTCGTAGCGGTCGGTGTCGATATCCGACCGCATCGCGGCGACGAACGTGTTGATCTCTTCGTCAGTGATGTCGTACTCCCGTCGGAGTTCGTTGAACGCCTCGAGAACGGGACCATCGGGATCGGTTTCGCCGATAGCCTGGGTCCGAAGCGCCTCGAGTTCGGCCCGCTGTTCGTCCGGGGGAATACCGTCGGCGTCGTCGACGATCTCGTCGGCGATTCGGAAGAACGCATAGAGAACGTGCGTGGCGTGGCGAACGCGTTCCGGAAGGAACCTCGTCGCGAGATAAAACGTCTTTCCGGTTCGCTTCTGGATCGCTTTGCCCGCGTTTATCTGTTCCTGTTGCATTCTTTTCCTCGTGCCCTGCTGACACTCTGGGATGTATTTCGTACGACAGATGCACATAAAATAGCACCCCCTCACTAGTAGGGTGGTTCGTGAAGGATCTCCACTCGTGGAGGTATCTCCGCTAGTCTGGATAGTGCCATCCGACGGTAGATCGTTGCCCGTTGACGATCGGTACTTCCGGACGAACACGCCTCTCAGAACCACGCTGTAGTTTAAATACGATCCCGCAGCAGCGTTCGGTATGGATTGGGAGGCCCCCGCTGACGCCTGGTACGTGTGGTTCGCAGTCAGCATCATCAGTCTCGCAATGGTCGGTGTCGTTCTCGGGCTTCCGACGGGGCCGCCGCCCGATGCTGATCGAGCGGCGAACGCGGTCGAAGGGACATCCGGAAGCTCCTACGAAGCGGCCTCGACTTACGGACACGATGCCGAGGCGATCAAAATCGACGGGAAGACGATCGAAATGCGCAACGAACACGGAACCGATCGCTCGAGCATCAGATACGGCCAGGTAGTGGTCGTCAACGGCGACGATCGTCTCGAACGTCTCGTCTACGGCAGCGATTTCGAGACGGAGTTCGAATCAGAGATCGACGATCCACACGAGGATGCGGTGACGGTATTCATGGATCGTGTCGCAAACGCCGAGGAGACCAATGCCGACGAATGGCTACCGGTAACCGACGATCTGACAGTTCGACGAGTTACAGTCGAACCCGACGAAATGACGAGTATTCGTACGGAGGGCGGATCTCACGAAACCGTCGATCTCATTGTCGATACCCACTCCGTTCCGCAATCGATCCACATCCAGTATGAGGGTTTTGACGAACATACTGCCGTTGAGTATACGGTCGAGGGTGATTCCGTTATCGAGGACGAGTACGAGGACGCCGATTCGTTCTGGGAACAGGTCGAAGACACGTTTTCGGATTGGGTCGAAGCAGCCGATTGCTGGCTTTCGGACTGCGACGACGAGGGGGATCCAGAAGACGAAACCCAGCCAACGCACGCGGTGGACACCGACGGTTGGGATCCGATGTTGCACCACGGATCCGGTACCAGGGAGATCTCGATGCAATCACACATCTCCGGCGGTACGGATGACCCCGTCTGGGCCGGCGATTATCCGCTCGACGTAACCGCTGAGTTCGATGGTCACACGTGTGAGGGGACGCTTCACTACTCCGGCGACGAGGACGAACTCTGTCCACGCGGTACGGCTTCTGACGACCGCGTAGACGAACTGGGCTGGATCGAACTGAACGATGAAACGGGGAGATACCATGTCACGCTGGTCGTCGTCTAAGGCCCAGACGGAACCGATCGCGGCACTCGTCGCGGTCATCGTCATGGCGATCGCACTCGGTCTCTACAGCGGAGTCCTCACCGACGTCCTCACGGATCGTTCCGGACGCTCGCCGGAGGGCGTCGCGATCGATCGTATCTGGGAGGACGTTTCCCACGACGGTGTCTTTTCGACCCAACGAGACACCGGACTGGATGACATCGAACGCGACTCGTTGCCGGACGGACAGAACGTCTACGTCGAGGTCACTACGGTCGACGACGATGGTGAGGTCGAGGTCGTCGCCGCAGTACAGTTCGGGGCAGACGGCACTCGAGCGACCGGACAGGAAGGCCCTCCCGAAGGTGGGTCCGGTATCGAAACCGGTGTTGCAGAACGCCCCGTTCCCGTCGAGGACGACCTCCCTGGTGACGTTCACGGTGGAACTCTCCGCGTGGAGGTGTGGTCTCCGTGAGATCGGACCGGGGCGTCAGCACCGTCCTCGACATCACGCTGGCGCTGCTATTGGTCAGCGCGAGCATACTCGTGATCGGTTTCTACCTCAGCAGCTCCGAAGAAGGCCTCGAGGTCAATCAGGCGGATCGAACCGCCGAAACACTCAGCGCCACGACGGTCTCGGTTGGGTACGATCTCGAGGCACTCACGGAGAGCGATCACTACGAAGAGCCGGACGGCGTCGTGAGCTACGAACGGACGACGTACGGCCCCGCTGCCGGAACGATCGCGGAAGCGGCGGTCGTCAATGCCACGGTCGAAGATGAACGGCTGGTCCCGTACGCCGATTCGTTCGCCGACAGTGTCGCCGCCACCGTTGAGGGCCAATTCGTCGGTTCGAACCATCACGTCTACATCACCGCCAGTTGGCGGCCCTACGTGGATTCGTCGATCCGCGGAAACGCCACCGTTGGTCGACTGCCGCCGGTGACCGAGGACACGAACGCTGTCACGATGACCGCCTCGAGCGGAATGCCCGCCGTCGACGATTCGGATTTGGCCGAAGCCTACGCTGAAGATGAGGAACTCGACGATCTCGCCGAACCGATTGCTCGGTCGATCGTCCGTGGGTACTTCCCGGTCGAACGGTCGCAACTGGCGCTCGAGAGACAGCGACTCGATCGTGCCATCAAAACGACTCACTACCTGAAGATGGCCGAACTCGTCGGTCAAGATAGCGAACTCGAGCGAGACGAAGCCCCGCTGGCGCGGACCGATTCCCGGGCCGACGACGCAAACGACGTTCTGGTCGACGGCCTCAGTGAACTGATCAGCGATGATCTCGAATCGGGCCGGATTGGCGACGATCTCGACGAAATCGGCGACGACGAGGACGAACTGGAAGCATACTTCGAGAAGACCGTTTCGCCGGACGATGTCGACATCACGGTTTACACGTGGAACCCATGACAGGATCTCGTCCACAAACGATTTCGATCGACGACCGCGCTCGAGTTCCCTTCGCGATCATCGGCGTATTGCTACTGGTTAGCAGCGTTATGATCGTCGGTGTGCTCGAGTCACGCGATACGCCCGAGACTTCCGTCGATCAGACGCTCGCGATGGACCGGACGGAGTCGGCCGCCCAGAACGAACTCCGCGGTGCCGTCGTCGCCGCGACCCACCAGGCCGCAGCACAACCCCTGATGACCTCCGATCTGGATACCCTCGATGGCGATCCCGACGAGGTATTCAAGACGTATCTCAAACTCCTGATCTACCTGGAAGCGGAGGAAGCGCTGCCGAACGCCGGGCAGGAGATCGGCGATGCCGAAACGACGGTATCCGTCGACGGTCTCTCCAGCGATCCCGCCACCGCGGTCGGCGATGCAGACGACGAGATCGACATCGATCACCCCGACGACGGCATGATCCAGGTCTCTCTCGAGGACGTAACGATCACGCTTGAGAACGACGATCGGGTCATCAGCGAGCGGACGTTCGAGGATCTCACCGTCACCGTCGGCACGCCGATTCTCGAGTTGCAGGAGAAGACTCAGGAGTTCAACGAGAGTCTCAATGAAGGCTTCTTCGAAGGTGAGCCGTCCAATCTCGATAATTTGGCACACAAGACGGCCGCGCGCCTCTATCCGATGGCGTACTTCAAATCGTTCATTAATCGAATGGATTCAGGGAGAGGTACAGAACAGCAAGAATGGACGTTCGACGAAATTCTTAAACACAATCACACGGAGGTAATGGCGAATGACGCAATCTTCGGTGTCCAGAAGGAAGTATTCGGTGACGGTACTGTCGATCCGTACGCCGACCGCGTGATGCGTCCAGCGTGGGCGTGTCTCACCGCGGATATGATCGACGAAATGGCTGGCGGTGGTGACGATGACGGGGAGGATACGTTTGAGGCGACGGTCTCAGTCGGGGAGGGAGGCGGTGCAACCGTATCCGTCGGCGGAGAACGTCGGGGGGAGACGGACGCCTCTGGTGACGTCTCGTTCGAACTGGACAAGCCGGGAACGTACGACGTCGTGGTCGTGAAAGACGATCACGAGCGATTCGAGCAGCGTATCGAGTTCGACGAGACGAACGACCGTCTCACGGTCAGCCTCGTTTCATCGACGGATCGATCGATCGACATCTACGATTCGTCCGGAGAGCCGATCGAAGGCGCAGACGTCCACATCTGGACGAACGACGGACTCGTCTACGAAGAAAGCGTCGACGGATCGATCGATCTCGAGGACGATCAGACGGAGTTCACGCTCGAAATCTTCACCGAGGGCTACGAGGATTACTCGGAGACGGTTGCGGTCGACCAGTCACACGCCGCTGTTCTCACGCCGGAAGACGACGCGGCGCTTGAAGAGCTCGAAGCGGATGCAGGGGTGTTCGATTACTTCGATGACCCGGACCTCCAGGAGACGGTCTGTAACGACTTTCGCGAGTATATCTTCGGTGACAAAGACGGCGACTTCCCCGACGCACCGTCGTTAGCCGAGATCATCGACGGCATGTTCGGCGACATGGATCCACTGACGACGAAAGAGGAGGTTACGCCGAACGATATGGCGGATATCGCGTACTACGAACTGATCGGAGTCGGCTCGTTATCCGACGAACTGCAAGAGCTGCCCGGCGAGATGAATCCCGACGAGATCGATGGCAGTGCGTCACCGATCGGTTACGACGAGGGTTTCGCCGGTAGTTCCATGGAAGACGAGTACATCGATAGAGTATACGATATCGACGTCGATCGAACGACGAGTACGTCGTTCTGGTCGCTCCCGACAGATCGGAGCGATTCTCCGGAGAACTATTCGTACGAGTATTCGGAGTACAGGTACGAGACTCTCGAGGATGTCGATGTTTCGCTGTCGCAAGACTGGCAAACCACCCAGGGCGACTACTCCGACCGTGACGTCCACAGTCTCGGCATCGACGTCGAGTTCGAGTATCAGGAGACCTCGTTCTTCGAAAACACCACGGAAAACGGGAGCGACACGAAAACCGAGGTTCGATCTCCAGAAACACAAACCGTTTCCACCGAGGTTGATATCGACGCCGATCTCGTAGACGATCTCGAGGTCCCCGAGAGCAGAATTCACGACGATTTCGAGGGCGGGGAGGGGTACGACGAGCGTGGCGATATCGCGGGGCTCCCGGATCCCGATAACTTCGAACCCGTCGTCGTCGATTCACTCGAAACGTTGCTCGATATAGGCTCGCTCGATCCGGCTGACAGTCTCGAAGACCAGATCGAAGCCAGAATCACCGACTCGATACCGACCATCGATATTCCGGACGCTAACGAGAGCCCCGAGGACGAGGTCGAGAGCACGATCGAAAACTCGATCAACGGAGCCAGTTCGACGAGCTACGACTTCAGTGATCTCGAGAGCGGATCGGATCTCGACGAGGGCGAACTCGAGACGTGGCTACGAGACGACCTCTACGAGATAAACGCACTCGTCAAGAGAGAAACGGACCCAGTTACGGCCGAACGGCTCGAGTTCCTGAGTGGCGATTCTCCCTTCAACGAACTCGAAGACGAGGTCGTGAGCGTCGAGGACGATGTTATGGCGACGGGGTCGTACGAGAACGTTCCGGACTTGATTCGGATGGAGGTCCGACGGGCATACTTCGACGTTCTTACCGATCGAATCGAAGCACTGACCGAGTTCCACGAGGGGACGGTTGACGACGTCGGCGGCGCGATGTCCAGTGGCGATAGCACACTCGACGACTCCCTCGGGTTCATTCAGGATATCTTCACCGGTGATGTCGAGGAGCGGAGCGGTAATCTCGAGGGATCGGATCTCATGGAGGAGATGCAGTTCGAAGTCTCCGGCTCGCCGACGTACATGGATCTTGAGACGGTCAGCGGTGACGAAGTCGCGTCGGTTCGTCCGCCGAACTCTACGGTCATGGACAACGACATCGACGGAGAACACGCGACGCTCGGAGCCAGATACACCCAGCGCCTCCCGACACCTGGAATACCACTCATTCCGTGGCCACCGGCGCTGTACGTCTTACAGGCGAACAGCTACAACGTCGATATCAACGGTGAATACTCCCGCTTCGAGATCAGTGCGACGGCGGGCGATCCAACCGGCGGTGAGAGTACGACGTACGTCCGCGATCGGATGGATGTCGACGTTGACTTCGGCGACGGTGTTGAACGAAAGATCGGCGAGGTAGAACCGATCGAGTTCGATACCTCCCTCGAGATCGTGATCGTTATGCCCGGACTCATACCGATGCAGACAGGTGCACCGCCGAACACCGGTGACCCGGCGTTCGGTGAAGATATTGGATTCAGTACACTGTTAAATGCTCTCGATGGGGAGACAGTCGCAATGGAAGAACCCGTAGAGAGTGATGAGTATGCCGACATCGGACCCCAGAATCCTGACGATGAAGATTAGATACTGATTCGACCGGTTTCATCTCTCTGTAACCCAGCAGCAAATGAGTTAACAGTTTAAAATAACACTTCCGTTGCTGCTATTTGTTGTGTGATGAAAACAGACTGCAGTGTCGTCAGTGGCTATTCTGCCTCGAGTGCGCCAATCGCGCTTCCGGAACCAGCACTATACGTGAATAGTACGGACTCCTCGAGTATCGCGTATCCTTTGATGGTACCACCAATTAGGTTGAGGTGATCTGTCGTGTGGGTTGTCCACTGCTGCTCGCCGGTTTCTGGATTTAGCGCGTCCAAGTGTACGTACCCAAAGTCACGCCAGATATAGAGCGTGTCATCAGTGACAAATGGTTGGTGTCCAGTTGGTCCGGACTCGAGTGCATCTGAATGCCATGCAGTAGGCTCTTCACCGTTCTCTAACTCTGCTGCATGTACTGCAGAATATCCGGTTGGGGCTGCCGAATAGAGGGTTCCATTCACGATTGTTGGTGCACTACCAGTGGTCGGGACAGTCTCGCTAGTTTGTTCGTATTCGATGATATCTTTGGCTTCGCCTGTTTTCCCATCGATCGCTATAACTGTATCCATCTCGTTAATATAGATAGTTCCGTCTCGAATTAGTAATCCAAATCCAGAGCTAACGTTGCCTGAAGGCGAATATGTCCACTGGTTATCATCTTCTCCAATATTGAAGGCTATCGTTTCGTAGTCGTGACCATTTTTCGTGCGTCGAATCACGTAGAACGTTCCGTCGTCTCCAACTGCGATATCCTGCGTCTCGCCGGCCTCTCCTTCCCAAATGATCGCTTCGTTACTGACATCGATCGCGTACAACTCTCCGTCGTTGTGGACGTACACGATATCCTCAAAAACCCGAATGTCGCCAGAACCACTCGATCCCAATTCGATCGACCACAGTTCATCACCCTTCTCAGGATCGATCGCATAGAGTGTATCCGTTAGAAAATAGATGGCATCATTGGTAACTGCTGGTGTCGTCGGTGACGCCTCCGCGTCGTCGAATTCCCACTCGGTCTCACTGCTTGCCAGCTCGATCGCGTGGAGTGTCGACCGATCGTCGGCGACGTATACGAGACCATTACCGACAACGGGACCCGAGAAATTCACCTCGTCCATTTCGATCGTCCAGCGCTCCTCGAGCGGGCCGTCTGGTCCGCTCCGGTCTTCGGCTACCATCCGATTGTCCGCGGTAAACCGGGACATGGGCCACGTACCACTGGCCGCTTCATCGGAATCTCCGTCGACGGTTTGCTCTCCGTCGCCGTCTTCGTCGTCTCCGTTACCCGAATCGTCTTCGTCGTCACTATCTGTACACCCGGCGAGCGCCGTCAGGCCTGCGGTTGCACCACCACAAGCGACGAGCCACTGCCGGCGCGTTCGGTTCGAACGTCTCTCCATGATATAACCAAGGGCAACTATTAAATTACCGAAAGATACTGTTCGGATAGTACTACTATCTGGTTGCCGGAACGGTCGCTATTCGAGCAACTCGTCGCGAAGCATCGGAATGAACGTCCCGATATCGGTGACCATACCGATGGCCTGTGCGCTGCCGCGATCGAGCAACTGCGTAACCGTTGCGGGATTGATGTCGACACAGACGGTTTTGGTGGTCGAGGGAAGGCAGTTGCCGACGGCGACGGAGTGGAGCAACGTCGAGAGCATGAGCACGAGATCTGCCCGCTGAGCCTGCTCGCGGATCGCGTCCTGGGCCTCGATCGAGTCGGTGATCGTGTCTGGAAGCGGGCCGTCGTCGCGGATAGAGCCTGCGAGAACGTACGGGACGTCGTTTTCGATGCACTCGTACATCACTCCCTCGTCGACGATCCCCTCGTCAACTGCGGCCTCGATCCCGCCGAGGCGGGCGATCTCGCTGATCGTGTAGATGTGGTGTTTGTGCCCTTTTCGCGGGTGCTCGAGACTTTCCGTATCAACTCCTAACGAGGTTCCATAGAGGTCCCGCTCCAAGTCGTGGACGGCGAACCCGTTGCCGGCGCTCAGTCCGTCGATATGTCCTGCACGGACGAGATCCGCGAGCGCGTCTCGACCGCCGGAGTGGACGATCGCCGGGCCGCAGACGACGAGTACGTTTCCGCCGTTGGCGTTGACCTCACGGATCTCATTGGCGATATCCTCGATCAGCGACGCGGAGGGTCGCTCGCTCGAGACGCCACCTTGCATGAAACCAAAGGAGCCGCCGCCGTTTCGGGGGCGTTCGGGCGGTTCGACACGGATTCCAGTCTCGCCGGTGACGACGAGGTCGCCCTCGTCGACGGCGTTGAGGACTTTCGTGTAGACGCGCGGACTGTCGCTATCGCGGCCTCCGTCGGTATCATCGGCGGTCCGCGGATCCGCGGTGGCGGACCGCTCAACGATCAGGGCGCAATCCATCTCGATGTCCTCGACCTTCACCCACTTGCCGTCGACGCGAACGAACGTCGGGTGGTTCGTCGTCGAATAGAAATCGACCGGAACGACCCCGTCTTCCGGGGCCGCCTCGAGCGTCGCATCCCGTGGATCGGCGACCGTCGCGCCCTGCTGGTTGAGTTCGTGGAGAATGGCCCGCAGGTTCTCCTGAGAGTCGGCCAGCACGCGCATTCGGCAGTACGTCTCGGCGTGTTTGTGGCGACCGACTTCGAACTCTTCGACTTCGAACTCGCCGCCCATATCCATCACGACCCCGAAACACATGCCCATCGTCCCCGAGTCGATGATGTGGCCCTCGAGTTCGACGGTTCGCGAAACTGTCATTGAGAGGGGGTTGGCGACCGAGGACCGTGAATGTGTGCGTTGTGGACCGACCCGCCGACCGGCCACTCGCTACGAGTCGCTCGAGACGATAGGTCTGGAGAAATGATGGCTACGTCAACACTTTTGTAGACATCCGTGGACAGCCACGTCAGATAACGCGTGTCCGAACACAGTACTACGCCGAAGACGGTCGAGTTGTGGATCCGATCGTTTGCACCCGCGAGCGCGAGCCCACTTACGGAACGCGCCCTCGATGGACTCGACGAACTCGAGGCCTGCGAGTCGATCGAGTCGGTCGAGGTCCGTGTCTGGGGGAAGGAAGTCGGGCAAACCCGACACACCGAACGGATCCCGCACCTTCGGCGGATCGAAACGCGACTTCAGGCGTTCGAGTCGTGGGCCGCTCGTACCGGTCGACGACTCGAGCCGTTCTTTCGAGAGACGCATATCGAATCGACGATCACGAGCGAGTGTCACGACGTCTGGAAACTGCCGACGGTCGCACTCGCGGAGTTCGACGACGATGGCGATCTCCTCCACGTCGCCCCCTGTCGCGACGGCGAGCGGACGGTCGACGTCGTCGACCGGATCGACGCGCTCGTTGATGACGAGGAGCGGATGTCGTCCGTGGGCGGCGATGGATGTACTGACGAGGGTACCGATCAGTCATCCGGCGGAACGACGACTTACGGACAGAGCCGAATCGAACCGTTTTCGTCGCACTCCGACTGACGGGTATCGATCGATCCGAGAACCGGTCAGTTCTTCGGACGTTCTGGAATAGCGTGAACAATGCCTATGCGAGAGGGTACCATAGTATCGCGTATGGTGAGCGAATCAGCCAGTATCGGCCAGTCGCGGTGTCGAAACTGTGGATTCGAAGCCCCCGGCGGAGACGACGCGTGGCAGCGCATCGACGTCCCGAAACTGGGTCGGATGACACAGTGTCCCGACTGTCTGAGCACGGACGTAATCACGAGTCGGTAAATCTGTCGCCGAAACGCAGACAGACTCTTGGGGCTCACGCGTCTAGTTCAGTGCATGGAACACGAAACGAACGAACATTCCCAAGAGAGTGCCTCCAGCAGCGATCGCCCCACGTCGGATGCCGAGTGGCGATCCGAACTGAGCGAGGAGGAGTATCGAATCCTTCGGGAAGCCGGGACTGAAGCCCCATTCAGCGGAGAGTACGTCGATCACAAGGCCGACGGAAGTTACGTCTGTGCCGGCTGTGGAGCCGAACTGTTCGACTCCGAGACGAAGTTCGAATCCGGCTGCGGCTGGCCCAGCTTCTACGATGTCGACGACGGCCACGTCGAGACTCGTCGGGATACCAGCCACGGGATGCGACGCACGGAGGTCGTCTGTGCGAACTGCGGCGGTCACCTCGGCCACGTTTTCGACGACGGCCCCGAACCCACCGGAAAGCGCTACTGCATCAACTCGGTGGCTCTCGAGTTCGACGACGAGTAGTCACGAGCCGAGGACAGCGTCGCCGTCCGCCGCGAGTGGAGGTCATATCCGAGGCGAATGCAGGCATTATCCTTTTCGACGCAACCGACCCACATTTTGCCATGTCCAACGAACGACCAACCGCCGAGGACCTGCGACAGGGACTCACCGTCGAGATCGTTCAGGGGGACCAGGACGTTCGATCCGAGGATCAGGAGCCGATCATCGGCGAGGTCGCGACGATCTACGAAGACGACCCTGAAGGACCGACGGTCGAACTGAAAAACGGCGTAGTCGGCCACGTGCAGTCGGTCGTCCACGACGAATAGCGCTTCCCGCGCACCGGCCACCGTTTTTGCTGCGAGCCGTTCCGCCGTAGTACGCTCCGTGCCGGCCAAAGCAATTTCCGGGCCTCCGTCGATATGGAAACATGGCCGACTCGAGTCCCCGCTCACTCGTTCGTGACGTCGCCGCAGTCGCTCGCGAACGCCAGATCAGCGTCAAATCCGCTGGGCTGGCCTACCACGCGTTCAACACCCTCGTCCCGCTGGTCATCCTCGCGCTCGTCGGGATCACGCTCGTCGACTCGCTCGAGCCACTGATCGAGACCCTCGAGACGGCGACCGGTCTCGAGGGGACGGTAACCGACGGCGGACTCGAGGGGGCCGTCGGGACCGGTGCTAACCGGTTACGGGCGGCGCTGCTCGCACTGGTCATCTTACTCTGGAGCGCGGTCCGTCTGTTCCAGGCCGTAAACAGCGCGTTTACGGACGTCTACGGCTCGAGAAAGAGCGAGTCGTACATGAACACGGCCGCGACGGTGACGCTCGTAACGGCGCTCAATGTCGTGCTCGTAACGCTGACGCTCACAGCGGGCGTCGCACTGGTCAGCGTCGTCGGTATTAGCCTCTCGGTGCTCGTCGGCGGAATCTGGGCGACTACCGCCAGTACAGCGCTGCTCGCTGGCCTGCTGCTGGCCGTCTTTCTCCCGATGTACTACCTCTTTCCCCAACTCGACGTCTCGGTGGGCGAAGTACTGCCGGGAACGGCGTTCGCCGCCCTCTCCTGGACCGTTCTGGCGGTCGGCTTCCGAATCTACGTCGCGACTTCCGGGAGCGTCGCGCTGTTCGGTATCGCCGGTGCCATCTTGCTCGTCCTCACCTGGGTCTACCTCGGCGGCCTCTGTCTCCTCTTGGGTGCCGTCCTCAACGCCGTCCTCGCGGGCCGCGTCGATCCCGAGGAGGGGTGGGTGCCGATGAGCGAGGTGTGGAAGAAGTACGCCTAACGAACGGTACTGAAAAAGCCTGCCACACGGGCTGAAACCGCGCTCCAGCGGCTGTGCGTTAGTTCTGATCCGTCCTGCTCACTCTCCCGTCACCCTCGCGAAACGCGGCATAGATCGTCTGCGCTCGCGTCTCGCCGATCCCTTCGATTCGCACGAGATCCTCGAGGCTCGCCTCGAGCAACGCTTGGATACTGGGATATCGCTCGTACAGCGTCGTGGCGAGCCCGGGCCCGATTCCATCGATACAGCCGTACATCCGCTTCGCCGTGGGTTCGTGCCGACTCGCGACGGATCCGACCGCTAACTGGCGGTTCGAGGGCTCCTCGAGGTGCTTTCGGCCCAGTCGGATCGCGTAATCGACCAGGTGCGTCCGATTCGTACACGGGATGACCGGAACCTCGTGGCGAGCCGTGATCGAGGCCATCGAGCCGCGAACCGATTCGGGGGAGACGGCCGTTCGCAGCGACGCGAGGTCGTCGAAGTCTCCCTCGAGCAGGACGTAGGAGTGGTCGTAAGCGGCGGTCATCCGTTCGACCTGATCGGTCAGATCGGAACCCGACCGGCTCATCGTGCTGTTGACGTAGTCTCTGAGCGTTTTGCGTTCGAAGCCGACCGAATCGATCGCAAGGTCGCCGGCTGGTAGCCGGTCAACGATGATCTCCGTTACATCGGGATGGCCGCGAACGGCATCGACGACTCCCGTCGGTTCCCGATCGTCGACGGTGACGGCAACGCGCATATCGGTTTGTAGCGCCTCGAGACGGGAACACGCATCGATCCGATTCGGATCCGGAGCGACCCGCGGTACCGTCCCGATCGGTTTCCGTACGGTGAGGAAAAGCGATGGATTCTATCACCGTGGGCACCTACGGGCGACGAATGGTTTCCGAACGGACCGTCGACGACGCAAGTCTCCTCGTCGTCACTCCCGATGAGAGCGCGACACCCGCCGACGCGGAGTCGCTCTCGAACGTCCTCGAAAGCGGACTCGGCGACGGGGTCGGCGCGATCACGGCATCGACTGCAGACGCGGCCCTCGAGGCGCTCGAGGCGAACCCCGTCGGCTGCGTCCTGACGCCGCAACTGCTCTCGGACGCGAGCGGTCTGGAGCTCCTCGAGCGAATTCGCGATCGGGAACCGGACTGTCCGGTCGTGCTCGCGCCCGAAGACGGCGACGAACGGCTCGCGAGCGAGGCGATCGCGGCCGGCGTCACGGAGTACGTCCCTCGAGACCGACGCGACGAGGATCTCGCGGCAGCGCTCGAGCGGGCGATCGAAACGGGGCGGGAGCGGCGAGACCGACGGGAACGGGCCCATCAGTTTGACGCGATATTCGACGATCCGGAGGCGTACTCCTGGGTGACCGCGCCCGACGGACGCGTCCGTCGGGCGAGCGAAAGCGCTCTCGAAGCGATCGACGCGACCGTGGACGACGTCACAGATCGTCCGCTCTCGGCGTCACCGTGGTGGGAGCGCACCGGAGACGGTCGCGAAGTACTCCGGGACGCGGTCGAACAGGCGGCGACCGGCGAGGTCGTACGGCGAGAGGTGACGCAGCCCCGGTTCGACGGCGACGACAACGGCGACGAAGTGAGCGACCCGCACACGCTCGAGGTGACGATCCGTCCGGTCTCCGACGATTCGGGGACCGTCGTCTCCCTGCTCGTGCGGGCGATCGACGTTACCGAACGGGCACGACTCGAGCGGGAGTTGCGCGAGTCCGAAGCGCTCCATCGGGTGACGCTCAACAACATGACCGACACCGTCCTCATCACGAACGACGCGGGCGAGTTCACCTACGTCTGCCCGAACGTCCACTTCATCTTCGGCTACTCCGACGACGAGATCCACGAGATGGGGTCGATCGAGGAGCTACTCGGCCCGGAACTCTTCGATCGCGACGAACTCGAGGATGCGGGCGTGTTGACCAATATCGAATGTACGGCGACGGATAACGCGGGACGCGAACACACGCTGTTGGTCAACGTCCGCGAGGTCTCGATTCAGGACGGAACGCTCCTCTATAGCTGTCGCGACATCACGAAACGAAAGCGCCGCGAGGAAGCGCTGACGGCGCTCCACCGAACGACGCGGGAACTGCTCTACGCGGAAACGGAGCGCGAAATCGCCGATATCGTCGTGGGAGACGCAGCGGACGTTCTCGATCTCGAGGGAAGCGGCGCCTACCTGTTCGACACCGACGAGAACGTGCTCCGACCGGTCGCGTCGTCGCCGGGACTGAAACGCCTTCACGGTCCCCTCTCGGAGCACCTCGCGACCGACGACAGCATTTCGGGGCGCGTTTTCGTCGAGGGCGAGCCCCGATTCTTCGCGGATATCCGCGAGGCGGACGCGCTCTCGAGTCCGACGACGGCTATCAGGAGCGGGGGATTCGTTCCACTGGGCGATCACGGCGTCTTCCTCGTGGGATCGTCCGAAGTCGACGCGTTCGACGACGTCGCTCGAGAACTGGCCGCCCTGCTGGCCGCGACGGCCGAAGCGGCGCTCGACCGAGTCGAACGGGATCGAACGCTTCGTGAGCGCGATCGGGAACTCAAACAGCAGAACCGACAGCTCACGCGGCTCAACCAGGTCAACGAGATCATTCGTGAGATCGACGCGGCGCTGGTGCAGGCCGAAACCCGCGCGGAGATCGAGACGGCCGTCTGCGGACGGCTCACGTCGGCCGACCGGTTTTCGTTCGCCTGGATCGGGACGATGGACGCCGCGGATAACCGCCTCGAGCCGAACACGCACGGCGGAACGGGTCGCGGCCAAGACTACCTCGACAGCGTTTCGCTCTCGCTGGCGGATGGGAGCGAGCCCGCGGCCCGTACGGCGGCCGACCGCGAGGTGACCGTCGTCTCGAACGTCGTTGACCGACTCCGCGACGAACCGTGGCGCTCGGAGGCGCTCTCTCGAGAGTACCAGTCGGTTACCAGCGTTCCGCTGGGATACGACGAATTCACGTACGGCGTACTGACCGTCTACGCCGACCAGCCCGACGCGTTCGACGAGGTCACGCAGACCGTTCTCGCGGAACTCGGCGAGACGATCGCGTCCGCCATCGCCGCCGTCGAGCGCAAACAGGCGCTGTTGACGGACTCCCGTACCCGCCTCGAGTTCGACGTGTACGACGACGGCTTCGTGTTCTCTCGGCTGGCTCGGGCGGCCGACTGTGTGCTCTCCTTCGACGGCGGTATCCGTCTACACGAGGACGGGGCCGCGGTATTCGCAACTGTCGAGGACGCCCCGCCGAGTGCCGTTGTGGACGCAGCCACCGATCTCGTCGCCGTCGAGGATGCGCAGGTGATCAGCGACGGCGAGAGCGACACGAACGGTGACGAGGGCGGGACGGTCCTCCTCGAACTCTCCTCGCCGTTTCTGGCCCTCCAACTCGCGGATCACGGCGTGGTTCTACACAGCGTCGAGGCGACGCCGGAGCGGACGCGCGTCGTCGTCGACGTCCCGCCAACGGTCGATGCCAAAGGGAGCATCGACGTCGTCTCGAACGGTTTCTCGGACGTCGAACTGCACGCCAAGCGGACCATCGACCGGACGACCGCGCGTGATCTTCGGGCCGCGCTCCTCGAGCGACTCACCGATCGGCAACTCGAGGTCGTACAACTGGCGTACTACGGCGGCTACTTCGAGTCACCGCGGGAGCGGTCGGGCGAAGCGGTCGCGGACACGCTCGGCATCTCGTCGGCCGCGTTCTACCGCCATATCCGGATCGTGCAGCGAAAACTCTTCACCATCCTGTTCGACGAGATCGGTGTTCCGGCGAATACTGCGAGAGGGGTTGAATAGTGAACCATCGCACGTCCGCGTAGCTAGCTATCCAACAATCATCCCTATCCTAATATCCCTATTATTCCTTAGTGTGACGACTCCTGTGAAAGACGTCTATCTCAACCCCGGCGAAGAATCGAACTACGAGTGTTTCGACTGCGGAACCGTCGTTCGGGCGACGGCACCGGTGTCCTGTCCCGACTGCGGCGCTGACATGCGAAACCGGCAGACACCGATCGAATAATCGAAGCGCCATGGCATCTAACCAACAGTCGTCAATCCCCTCGGTAGACCGGGGACCGGCCGACGAAACGACGCCCGAAACGGCACTCGAGACCGCGCGTCGACAGCTCGGCCGCGCGGCGTCTCACATCGAGATCGACGCCGCCGCCCTCGAGCGGCTCAAACACCCGGCGAAGGTCCACGAAGTGACCGTTCCGCTCGAGCGCGAGGACGGTTCGGTCGAGGTCTTCACCGGCTACCGAGCCCAACACGACAGCGTCCGCGGTCCGTACAAGGGCGGTCTCCGCTACCACCCGGAGGTGACGCGCGACGAGTGCGTCGGCCTCTCGATGTGGATGACCTGGAAGTGTGCCGTCATGGACCTGCCCTTCGGCGGCGCGAAGGGCGGTATCATCGTCGATCCGAAATCGCTCACCGACGACGAGAAGGAGCGACTCACCCGTCGGTTCACCCACGAGATCCGCGACGTGATCGGTCCGACGAAGGACATTCCCGCGCCCGATATGGGAACCGACCCGGCGACGATGGCCTGGTTGATGGACGCTTACAGCATGCAGGAAGGCGAGACCATCCCCGGCGTCGTCACCGGCAAACCGCCCGTCGTCGGCGGCTCCTACGGCCGCGAGGAGGCACCCGGCCGGAGCGTCGCCATCGTTACGCGCGAAACCTGTGAGTACTACGACTATCCGCTCGAGGAGACGACCGTCGCCGTCCAGGGCTTTGGCAGCGTCGGAGCCAGCGCCGCCCGCCTGCTCGAGGAGTGGGGCGCAACCGTCGTCGCCGTCAGCGACGTCAACGGCGCGGTCTACGACCCTGCCGGGATCGACGTCGCTGCGATCCCGTCCCACGACGAAGAGCCGGAGGCGGTCACCAGCTACGCCGCCGCGACCGACGTCACGCGGCTCTCGAACGCTGAACTCCTCGAGTTGGACGTCGACGTCCTCGTCCCGGCCGCCATCGGCAACGTCATCACCGCGGACAACGCCGAGGCCGTGGCGGCCGACATCGTCGTCGAGGGTGCGAACGGGCCGACCACGTTCGCCGCGGACACGATTCTCGACGAGCGCGGCGTCCACGTCGTCCCCGACATCCTCGCGAACGCCGGCGGGGTGACGGTGAGCTACTTCGAGTGGCTCCAAGACATCAACCGCCGCCAGTGGACGCTCGAGCGCGTCCACGAGGAACTCGAAGCCGAGATGATCGACGCGTGGTCGCACCTGCGCGAGGAGGTGGAGCGACGGGGCGTGAGCTGGCGCGACGCCGCATACATCGTCGCGCTGTCGCGAGTCGGCGAGGCCCACGAGGTACGCGGGCTCTGGCCCTGACGGGACCGTCCGAGAAACGCCGGTTCGGAATCGGACGCGCTACTCCGTCCTTTCCCGTTCGAGGTACCCGACCGCCTCCTCGTCGCTCACCTGTCCGAACGTTCGGTAGAACTGGCCGACCGCGCGGAACGACTGGGGCGTCCGGAGGGCGATTATCTCGTCGGCCTCCGTCTCGAGGTCGCCGATCCCTCGCGGCGAGCCGACCGGAACCGCGAGCGCGACGAACGCGGCACCGCTATTCCGGATCTGTCGCAGGCAGGCCATCGCGGTCGCGCCGGTTGCAACGCCGTCGTCGACGACGATCACGCGTTTGCCCTGGAGATCCGGTAGGCCGACCGTCTCACGATACCGATCGGCCTTCTCGCGGGCGTTGTTCGCCTCTTCCCCCCGGATCTCCTCTAAGTACTCGTCCGAGACGCCGAGTCGATCGATGAGGTCCTCGTTGTACCAGACGCTGCCGTCGCTCGCGACCGCACCGAGCGCCAGTTCGGGGTTCTTCGGTGCCCCCATCTTTCGGGCGACGACCACGTCCAGGTCGGCGTCCAGCGCGTCGGCGACCGGCCGGGCGACGGGTAAGGCACCGCGGGGAATCCCGAGGACGATATCGGCCTCGAGACCGCGGGACTCGAGTTCCGCCGCGAGCCGTTCGCCGGCGTCGGTTCTGTCGTCGAACATGGCTCTTGCTACGATGGCCACGACCTATGCTTTGGTGCGGCACACGACGGGTCCCGACCCCCGCGTTCGAATGCGACCGGAACACGCCTGCCGAACGGCTACCCGTTACGATCCGGGAGATAACTCATGGGACGCCTCCAGCGAACGCTCTCGAACGTCTCCGAGGAGACCGGTCTGGACAACGGTCGCGTCGGCATCGTCGCCGGAGCCATCGAGTATCCGAATCAGCCCGCCCTCGTCGGTCGAGCGGCGCTCCGGACCGGCTCCGATCACGTCCGGGCGTTCGTCCCGGACCCGCTCTACGAAATCGTCGCGGGCCACGAGCCGAACCTGCTCGTGGACCGCTACGCGGGCGAACAGTTCGAGGAGAGCGCGGTCAAACGGACCCGCGAGATGAGCGAGTGGGCCGACGCGCTCGTGATCGGTCCGGGACTCGTCGACGCGGACCGCAACGCCGTCCACGAGGCGATCGATACGATCGACGTCCCGACCGTCGTCGACGCGCTCGCGATCGAACCCGCGCTCGAGGCCGATCTCTCGAACACGATCCTCACGCCGAGCGGGTCGGAGGACGATGCGATACGCGACCATTACGGCTCGCTCGAGGCGTTCTCCGAGGAGACGGGTGGGGTCGTTACGCTGACCGGGGACGTCGACGAAATCGTCGCCGCCGGCGAGCGCGTGCAAAACGAGACGGGAACGTCGGCGCTGTCGGTCGCCGGGACGGGGGATACGCTGGCCGGAATAATCGCCTCCCTGCTCGGCCAGGGAATGGATCGCACCGAGGCGGCGGAACTGGGGACGTGGATCATCGGCAAGAGCGGTGAACTAGCGACCGCCGAGTACGGCCCGGGGGTCCTCGCGACCGACGTGATCGAACGAATCCCGGATACGATCCGATAGCGCTCATCGAGCCGACGTCGCCGGGGAAACGATTACCAGTCGCTGTACCGTGTTTCAGTGAGATGTCCGAGCCAAACGCCCAGACCACGACCGAGGAGAACCACGGGATCTCCCATCCCGTCTTCGCCGCGCTCTACGATCTGGTTCCGCAGTCGTCCCTGCTCGCCCCCCATCGGGAGTCTCTCACGCGGGAGCTCTCGGGGCGCGTTCTCGAACTCGGCTGTGGCACCGGCGACATGTTCCCGTTCGTCGTCGACGGGGCCAGCGGGGACCTCGAGTATCACGCGATCGAACCCGATCCGCACATGCGCAAGCGGGCGGCGCGTACCGCCCGAGAGGCGGGGCTCGAGGTCGACCTCCGAGATGCTCGGGCGGAATCGTTGCCCTATCCCGACGACAGCTTCGACGTCGTCATTTCGGGACTCGTCTTCTGTACCGTTCAGGACCCCGACGCCGCCCTCGAGGAGGTCGTCCGGGTGCTGAAGCCGGGCGGGGAGGTCCGGTTTCTCGAGCACGTTCACGCCGACGGCTGGCGCGGGACCGGTCAGGACCTGCTCAACCCCGTCTGGAAGCGTGCGGCCGGTGGCTGTCAGCTCACCCGCGAGACGGTTCCGCAGTTCGTCGGCCACGAGGCGCTCGCGGTCGAGGAGATCGATCGCCTCGAGATCGGCGTTTTTCCGGCGTCGCCGGTCGTTCGCGGCAGGCTGCGACGCCGACGGGACATGATTCTCGACCCGTGATCTGGTTCGGGAAGCTACGAAGCGTACTCCGTTGCCGTCGCGGGACTGATCTCGATCGCGAGAACCTGGACGTTTTCTCGCGACGATCCGCCGAACCCGGATCCTGCAGGTGGAACCGTTTCCCGAGGGTCGATCGTACGATACCGTATGTCAGAACCGGACCGAGAGCCGACGGAAACGCCGACGACCTCCAAGGAGGAGGCGGAGGAGGACGTACAGTGGATGACCCGTAACTGGATCGGGATCGCCGTCGTCTCGATCCTGTCGTTGCTGTTGCTCGTGATCGCGGCGATGCAGTTTACCGGCGTCATCAACGTCCTCTCACCGATCGCGGATACCGAAGGCCAGCAGTGGGGCGTGTTCTTCGTGCTCGCGCTCCTCGTGATCATCCTCGGCGGCTGGAGCTGGAGAGCGATTCTCAGTTAAGCGAGCAGCGAGAGACGGATGATTGCACCGCCGTCGGTCCGCGCCGCGAGACGGCTCGAGGCGAGCGCTCTTTTGCAGATTCCGGATTACGGCTATGGCTCGTCCGCCGAGTCATTGCTCGCTCGCTTCGAGCACCTCTCGATTCCGAACCCACGCGTCGGCACCGAACTTTCGGTCGGCGAGGGCGTGAGCCGCCTCGAGTTCGCCTTCGCGCCAGGTCGACTCGTCGCCGTCGCACCACTCTCCCAGCGATGTCGCGAGCGTATCGACGGCTTCCCCGCGGTCGATTCCCGCCTCATCACGGATGCTCGTCACCCGGTCGGTGAACGTCGCGCGCTCGAGATCCGTGTCGAAGACGCCGAGATGGTGGTCCGGTCTGCGATCGTAACTGATCGAGCCGTGTTGGATAACGACGTCTCGCTGTCGATACTGCGCGTTTCCGCTGATTTTCTTCGCATTCTCGCCCGCGCTCGCGGGTGCGACGACGTCGTGGGCCGGGTTGATGTCCCGCAGGTAACACGAGGGGTAGTAGATCGACGACTGCTCGACGGCGGCGAAGTCGGCGTCGACGCCCATGCGTCGTAACCCCTCGAGGATCGGCTCACAGAACAGCGCATAGCAGTCCATCAGGTCGCCGGGGACTTCCTCGGCCGGCGCGACGATCGTGTAGGAGATGTCGGCGTCGCGATCGTGATAGATCCCGCCGCCGCCGGTCTGGCGACGGGTGACGTCGATACCCTCTCGCTCGCAGTACCCCCAGTCGACCGTGTCCGCATCCTGTCGGTAGCCAAGCGAGAGCGTGCTCGGTTCCCACGAGTAGACGCGGACCGTTCGCAGGTCGTCCTCGAGCGCCGTCCGCGCGGCCACCTCCTCGATAGCCATCTGCAACTTCCCTTCGCGGGGATCGTCCCGAATCAGCCGCCAGTCCCGATCGGCGAGATCGCTCATATTCGTTCGCTCGCCGGCCACCGAGTTAGGGATTGCGACGGTGAGTTGTGGCGTTCGTGCCTCGGCCGCCCGTGAAGGTGACTACTGCTACCGTGTGGTCGGGTCGTAACTGCCGTCCGCCAGGATCTCGATCAGTGCGACGGGTCCGGACGAGGCATCTCTTCGACCTCGGTAATCTCTCCCGTTTTCTGGACGCGGTCGTACTGACGCCGCCACGCGTCTTCGGGGAAGAGATCGTTCCGATCGAACAGCGCTCGAGCCTCGTCGCTCTCGAGTCGGTTCCGTGACGTCCCCGCGCCGATGGTGCGTTGCACCCGCCGATTTCGCCGGCACCGGAATTTGATATTGTGCCATGTCATTTATCCGGCGCACGATCGCTGCGTGGAGCCCCCGGACTGGCGATCCATCAGTTTGCGACGGTGTGAACCGTCGCGATTCGCGCGTCACGACGTTTTTACGTACACGCCGGCTATCGCCCGCTATGGTCCGGAATGTTGCCGGTCTTCTACCGGAACTCGACGAAGAGGACTTCTATCTCCTTTCGGGGGTCGAACAGGGGATGCGCTTTTCAGAGTGGGTTCAACGGGAGAAGCTCCCGAAATTCTCCAGTTTGACCGCGGAGGAGGTCGACTACCGTCTCGAGCGCTGTCTCAAGCGGGGTCTGGTCGAGAAGAAGACGATCCAGTACGAAGGCTACACCCTCCAGTTCGAAGGCTACGATATTCTCGCCCTGCGAGCGCTCGTCGAGCAGGATACGATCAGCGAGTTCGGCTCGCCGCTGGGCGTCGGTAAGGAAAGCGACGTCTACGAAGTTCGATCATACAAGCCGCTCGCGTTGAAGTACCACCGCGAGGGGTACACGAACTTTCGCGAGGTCCACAAAGAGCGCGATTACACGTCGGACAACGATCACGTCTCCTGGATGTACACCGCCCGGAAGGCCGCCGAGCGGGAGCACGAGATCCTCGAGGAGCTGTATCCGGACGTCTCGGTCCCGCGCCCGATCGGCCAGAACCGCCACGCCATCGTCATGGAGAAGATGGACGGCGTCGAGCTCTCGCAGACGAAACTCGAGGACGAGCAGGTGCTGGGGGTCCTCGACCTGCTCGTGTCCGAGGTCGCACGCGCGTACGAGAACGGGTACGTGCACGCGGACATGAGCGAGTACAACGTCTTCGTCAGCGAGGAGGGCGTGAAAATCTTCGACTGGCCACAGGCCGTGCCGACGGGACACGAGAACGCGGCCGAGTTCCTCCGGCGCGATCTGACGAATCTCGTGGGCTATTTCCGCCGAAAGTATCCCCAGCACGTTCCGGACGACCTCGAGAGCGACAAGATAGCCGAGTCGATCACCGACCACTCGTTCGAAACGGTGACCGAGATCGGCTCGTAGGCGAGGTTCGGTGCGGAAAATCGGCGGGGACAAAATCGAACGTCTGGGATCGGTTCAGGCTGGCATCCCGGCCGAACCCGGTTGTGGTTCCGGTTCGGGCGGGTGCTCGAGCGTGGTGAGCTGTTCGTACGCGCGGGCGGTCGTCGCGAGGGTGTAGACCGTGACGATCGCGCTGCCGATCTGCGTGAGCGCGAGGGCGACGACCCCGCCGACGAGGAACGCCGGGAGCCAGACGACGGCGTTGACGGCCAGAGCGAGGGCGATGACGGCCACGCCGAGTCCGAACAGGCGGAGCCGGCTGCCGTCGGTCAGCGCCCAGCTACTGCGGAAGGCCTGGACGAAGTTCTGATCCTCGACGGCGACGAACACGCTCCAGTAGTAGAGGGTGACGAGGACGAACAGGCCCGGAATGAGCAAGAGGACGCCCCCAACGGCGACGAGGGCGGCGAAGATGATGCCGCCGACGATGGCGTTGAGCGTGGCCATGCCGATGTTGCGTCGCAGGAACTCACGCGGGATGGTCTCCGTCTCGTCGGACGTGAACGTTCGTAGTGCGACGATCGCGGTAACCAGCGTCGCGATCGTGAGCACGAACGAGAGGAGACCGGCGGCGATGCCGAGCGCCCCGAACGACGGTGTCGTCCCCGCGGACGGGCCGAAATTCGCGGGTGTGATCAGCGCGTTCGCTATCGCCAGCACGGCGAACACGGCCACGAAGAGCAGCCCGTTTCGCGCTCGAGCGCGGTCGAAGCCATCAGTCATTGCGTCAATGATGTTGAAGACCATGGGTGTACTATGCGCTCTGAGTAGATATATGTAACACTAATTATGTGTGTCGATAAATCTGACGATCGCACCGGCGAGACGATCTGAAAGCCCCGGACCGAATCGTCAATATCGTCGGTCGAGATCGAATATAAACCGATTACGGAAATATAAAATGCCGTTCGAAGGGTCACGAACGGTGATCCGGGAACGTCTCGAGCGCCCCTCAGTCGCCGCTACGCGAGGCGATGTCGATCTCGTCGAACGTTGCGAGGTCGCCGGCTTCGGCGCGCTCGACTGCTGCGAGGGCGTCGACGTATCCCGCGCCGACGGACGCTGCAGTGTACGCGTCGTGACGAGACTCGCCCGCGGTCGCCTCGAGCGTCACGAGGACGTCCATCGGTTCGGGCACGCCGTCGTTGTCACGCTGTTCAATAGCGGCGTCGTAGACCAGCGCGGCGCAGCCGGCCGTAACGGGACAGGACATGCTGGTGCCGGACATGAGTCCGTAATACAGTTCGTCGTCGGGTTCGATGAGGTTCAACGGGTCGGCCGGATTGAGCGTGCTCATCACGGCTTCGCCTTTCGCGGCAACGCCGTTGCGGTAGAGACCGAGCGGTCCGTCGACCTCGTCCTCGGAGCCGTCCTCGTGGAACTCGGTGAGGTTCTCGTAGGCGACTCGCCGGTCGTAGTTGTCCGCATCGTACGAGCCGCCCTGAGAGCGCCCGCGCGAGGAAAATTCGGCCACGGCTCCCTCGCCGTCGGTCGCCGCGACGCCCAGGACGTGCGGCGCCTTCGCATACTGGTTCAGGGTGCCCATTTCGGGGCCGTCGTTGCCCGCCGAGAACGCCGGGAGGATGCCCTCCTCGTGAGCGTGCCAGGTGGCGACGTTCACCGGGTCATCGGGGACGAACGGCTGATCGTCTTCTGTCGGTCCGTAGGAGTTCGAGACGACGTGCACGTCGTGGTCACCCTCACGTTGACGGCGAAGGAGGTCGTCGTACGCCGAGACGATGTAGACGATTAACAACCCGCCGACGCCCGCGGAGTACACCGTCAGGTCGGCGTCGGGAGCCATCCCAGTGTACTCGCCGTCGCTCTCCTCGCCCGTCCCGCCGACGCTGCCGGAACAGTGGGTGCCGTGACCACTCCCGTCGGTATCGATCGAGCCGACGTCTTGCCACCAGAGCGGTTCGCTCTGTACCTCCGGAATACCCACGTACTGGTAGTTCGCCTCGAGATTCGCTTCAAGATCCGAATGGCCGCCGTCGATTCCCGAGTCGATGACGGCGACGTGGGCGTTTTCGCCGGTATACGGTGCCTCGAGTCCAGATCCGGCCTGCACGGTGCCCGCGTTTGTGTCCTCGCGGGCGTCGTCGTTGTGGTACTCGAGTTCGTAGTTCGACGAAACGTATCGAACCGCGTCCCAGCCGGCGACGGTCTCGATGAGCGGACCCGGGAGTTCGGCGTAGCCGATCGGAAGGACGTCGAAACCGATCGCGGTCTCGACGCCGAGTGTTTCGAGGCGGACGACATCTTGGTTCGTTTCGAAGACGACTAACACCTCCTGGAGCGCCTCGCTCGTGAGATCGAGCGCGTCGTCCACGAGGGTGTCACCGACTGTGGTGAGTCCGTCGAGGACGCTGCCGAGGTCGAGCGCTGCGCTCGTGCCGGAGAGCGCGACGCTCCCTGTAACGCCGGTGCCGACTCCTTTGAGTACTGTGCGTCGAGTCCGTCGGTCGGTAGTATCCTTGTCAGTCATCGTTCGTATCGGTGGGCCGTCGCGAGAACTATTGTTTCGCTGTCAGTCGTCGTCGAATCCTCGAAGTCGGCGGTGTCGGCGCCCGACAGCGGATCCGCGCTGTCGATCGCAACACGGCGACGGGCGAGGTCGTACCTATCGAACGGTGCATCGTCGAATCGACCGCTGGGTGGGTGCCGTTGAATCTGGCCGTTCATGATCTTCTCAGGTAGTGACGAGTCACTGCCTGACACTTTCAACCACGAACGACTGAAAAAATGTTGTGACAAACGTGTCAAATCGTTCGTCTCGATCGCTGGTGTAAATCGTTCTCCCGTAATCGGTGCTTGGACCGCGACTCAAGTCTCGACTTAGCCGCTCCGATCCGATCGCGGCGAACGGATCGAGAACTCGTCGGATCTTGGTCTCGAATCGAGTTCGGCGGTGGACCCGTCTGCGGCTCGTCGTGACCGGCGATCGAGTTCCCCCGGAGTTCGAAGCCCTTATACTCGAGAGTTGGATAGATTGTCGTAGACTCGCTGGGTCGCGGGCTCCAGCGGGCACCTGTTCGGCACTCGAGCCGCCACAGGTCGGGATGTGATCCGCGGGGCTTGGCCCCGGTCGGGATTGAACCAGGAAACGCCCGCGGAGATACACAATGGCACAAAGCTTCTACTCCCATATCAAGGAGGCATGGAAGGACCCCGACGACGGCAAGCTCGGGGAGCTGCAGTGGCAACGCAAACAGGAATGGCGGAAAGAGGGCGCGATCGAACGCATCGAGCGCCCCACCCGTCTCGACAAGGCGCGCGAACTCGGCTACAAGGCCAAACAGGGCATCATCGTGACCCGGGTTTCGGTCCGGAAGGGGACCGCCCGGAAGCAGCGACACAAAGCCGGTCGGCGCTCGAAGCGCCAGGGTGTCAACCGCATCGGGCGGCGCAAGAACATCCAGCGCATCGGCGAGGAGCGCGTCTCCCGGAAGTACCCGAACCTGCGGGTGCTCAACAGTTACTGGGTCGGTGAAGACGGCTCGCAGAAGTGGTTCGAAGTGATCCTCGTCGATCCGAACCACCCGGCCATCCAGAACGACGACGATCTCAACTGGATCTGCGACAGCGCCCACCAGAACCGCGCGTTCCGCGGCCTGACCAACGCGGGCAAGGCTAACCGCGGTCTCAACAACCGTGGCAAGGGTGCGGAGAAGGTCCGGCCGTCCAACAACGGCGGCAAGGGCCGCGCCAAGTAACGTTCCGCAGTCGATTACGCAACCGATTTTTCTGCACCTCGAGCCGAGAGCGACCGCGTTGCGAGCGTCGTAACCGGGCTATCACGCCCCGAAGACGCGCGGGTGCCGAGACGGACACTAAGTAGCCGTCCGTGGTAGCCCCGGTATGCCACGATCGCAGGTCGCCGCGTTCTCGGTCGATCGCGTCCAGATTCTCGATCAGGAGGGTCGCGTCGACGAGTCGCTCGAGCCCGATATCGACGACGACCGGCTGCTCGAGTGGTACCGGACGATGAAACGCTCCCGACGCCTAGATCGACGGGTGATCGCCCTCCAGCGGCGGGGCGAACTGGGGACGTACGCCCCCGCGACGGGCCAGGAAGCCGCGCAGGTGGGGAGCACCGCGGCTCTCTCGGCGGACGACTGGACGGTCCCCGCGTTCCGCGAACACCCATCCGCGCTCGCCCGCGGGCTCTCCGAACAGGGCATCTTCGAGTACGCGATGGGGCTCGAGGAGGGCGGCGAACCGCCGGACGACGTGCCGATCATGCCGCCGTCGATCGCCGTCGGCACGCAGCCGTTACACGCCGCGGGAATCGGCTGGGCCGAAGCGATGAACGAGAGCGAGTCGGTCGCGCTGACGTACTTCGGAGACGGAGCGACCAGCGAGGGCGAGGTGTACGAGGCGATGAACCTGGCGGGCGTCTACGAGTCCCAGACGGTCTTTTTCTGTCAGAACAACCAGTACGCGATCTCGACCCCGCTGTCGAAACAGACGCGGGCCGCGACGCTCGCTCAGAAGGCCATCGCCGCGGGTATCGAACCGATTCAGGTCGACGGCAACGATATTCTGGGCGTCTACGCGGTCACGCAGAAGGCGCTCGAGCGCGCTCGACGCGGCGTTCCGACGCTGATCGAGGCGACGACCTATCGCCGAGAGATGCACACCACCGCGGACGATCCGTCCGTCTACCGCACCGTCGAGGAGGAAGAAGAGTGGGAGCCGCTCGATCCGATCCTGCGATTCGAGCGCTACCTCCGCGACCGCGGCATCCTCGACGACGAAGCGGTCGCGGAGATCGAAGCCGAGATCGAGCGGGGCCTCGAGGAAGCGCTCGAGGCAGCCCGAGAAACCGCCGAAAACGCCGATCCCGCGGATATGTTCGACACCGCGTACGGCGACCCGCCGGCGTACCTCGAGCGCCAGCGCGAGGCGTTCGTCGAGGGGTCGGGTCTCGAGGTTGCACCCGCGACGGAAACGGACCGTCAGCGCGGCGATGGCGGGTCGTCGACGGCCGCGTCGGAACCCGCCGAGGGGGTCGACCGATTGAACATGGTCGAGGCGATCCGCGAGACGTTGCGGGCGGAACTCGAGCGCGACGAAGACGTCCTCGTCTACGGACAGGACGTCGGCGTCGACGGCGGCGTCTTCCGGGCGACGCAGGGGTTGCTCGATACGTTCCCCGGACGCGTCTACGACGCGCCGGTCGCGGAAGCGGGGATCGTCGGTCTGGGCGTCGGCCTCGCGGCGGCGGGCTACCGGCCGGTCGCCGAGATCCAGTTCGCCGGCTTTGCCTTTCAGGCGTTTTCCCAGATACACCAGCACGTCTCGCGGATCCGGAGTCGTTCGCGCGGAAAACTCACGTGCCCGATGGTCGTCCGTGCGCCCTACGGGCTGGGTGTGAAGGCGCTGGAGCACCACTCCGAGAGTTACGAGGCCGGATACGCCCACATTCCCGGACTCAAGGTTGCGATTCCGTCGACCGCCCGAGACGCGGCCGGACTGCTCCGGGCCGCGATACGGGATCCGGACCCCGTGTTGTTCTTCGAGCCGATGCCGCTGTACCGGGCCGCTCGTCGGCCGATTCCCGGGGACCACGTCACTCCTCTCGGCGAGGCACGCGTCGTCGAGGAGGGGACCGACATCACCGTCGTCACGTGGGGTGCGATGGTCCGCGACGTCGACGGCGCGGCCGCCAACGTCGACGCCTCCGTCGAGGTGATCGATCTCCGGACGATCAGCCCGCTGGACACCGAAACCGTTCTCGAGTCGGTTCGGAAGACCGGTCGCTGCGTGATCGTTCACGAGGCCCCGCGAACGGGCGGCTTCGGCGCCGAGATCGCGGCTCGGATCGCCGACGAGGCGATCTGGTCGCTCGAGGCACCGATCGAGCGCGTCGGCGGCTACGATGTCCCGGTTCCCCTCTTCGGTCGAGAGGACGCGTACCGACCCGACGAGGACCGAATTCGAGCGGCCATCGAGCGGGTCGAGTCAGCGTAAGTACCGGTTTCGACACGGTCGCGGGCGGAGGCTTATTTCCTCGGCCCGCCTACGTGGAGCACACATGGTAACGCACGTTCTCGTTCCAGTCGACGACTCGGACCGATCGATGCAGGCGATCGAGTTCGCCTGTACGGAGTATCCGGACGCCCGAATTACGGCGCTGCACGTCCTCGATCCGGGCGACTTCTACGCCGCGACGGGGATCGAAGGCGGCGTGATGGCCAACTACGACGAAATTCAAAAGCACCACGAGACCCGATCGGAGGAACTCCTCGAGCGGGCGCGCGAACAGGCCGCCGAGCACGGTGTCGAGATCGAAACGGACCACGTCGTCGGCGGTATCTCGCGGTCGATCGTCGACTACGCCGAGGATCACGATGTCGACCACATCGCGATCGGTAGCCACGGCCGGACGGGTGCGAGTCGAATTCTACTCGGTAGCGTGGCAGAGACGGTCGCTCGGCGCTCCCCGGTTCCGGTGACGATCGTTCGGTGAACTCGACGGGAGCGTCGACTGCGATTCGATTTCGGGACGGCTACCCGTGTCTCCGTTCCTCACAGAAAACCACATACGAACGGTTAGGGCGGATCGATTCCTGCGGTCGGATATGACCGACACCGAGACGCACGTCGCACTCGTCTGTGTCCAGAACGCCGGTCGAAGCCAGATGGCGACGGCCTACGCCGAACGCGAACGCGAAGCGCGCGGGCTGACCGACGACGTGGTGATTCACTCCGGCGGTACGCACCCCGCCGACGCCGTCCACGACGTCGTCCGCGAGGCGATGGCGGACGTCGATATCGATCTCTCCGATCGCCTTCCGCAGGAAATCTCCGAGGACACCCTCGAGTCCTGTGACTACGTCGCGACGATGGGCTGTTCGACGCTCGACCTCGAGGCGGACACCGACGTCCGCGACTGGGATTTGCCGGATCCACACGGCCAGGACCTCGAGACCGTCCACGAGATTCGCGAGGACGTGAAGGCGCGCGTCGGCGCGCTGTTCGACGAAATCGAAGCAGCGCGAGACGGTTGATACGGTCTACTGTAACGATTTACCGGTGCAACCGCAGGACGGGTCCCGGCTGCGCCGGAAATGACTTTCAGCAGACCGTATGAGCCGCGGCCGCCGTTCTCGAGTGTGCAACCGGGCCGTACAGCGCGGTTGCTATCCGGCTAGCGACGCGAAAAACCGCTGACGAACGCTCTCAACGGTTACGCCGAGACGGTCTGGCTCTCCCGGTCGGTTTCCGTGGAGTGAATGTCCAGATCGGCTCGAAGCGCTTCGATCGCGTCTTCGGGATCGGTTTTGGAGTCGAAGACCCGGTCGAAGCCCATCTCACGGAACAGTTTGCGGGTCTCGTCGAAGTCGTCCTGTCCGACGGCGAGGTTGCCGCCGATGTACGTCGTGACGTCCTCGAGGTCGGCGTCCGCCATCTCCTCGTGGAGTCCCTCACAGTCCTGCTCGGCGTGGCCGTAGAGCGAGGAAACGAGTACGGCTTCGGCGTCGTGAGCCGTTGCGGCGTCAACGAATTCCGGCTGAGAGCTTTGCACTCCCAGGTTGACGACGTCGAAGCCGGCGGCCTCCAGCGCCTGTTCCAGGATGGTAATTCCGACGACGTGCGCGTCGGAACCGATCACGCCGAGGATGACTGTGTTCGTCATGTTCGTACCACCACCAACCGGAGGGAGCACCATAAACCTAATGATTAATAATGTGGCACGCATTCACACGGTCTCCCTCGTGCGATCGGCGGTGGCGCTCGCGGGTCGCTATCGGCCACGGCCTTTTTCGTCTGACTCGAGGCGTGGCTCCGGCATTCGGCTCGAGACGAGTCTCCGGTCGCGTTCGTAGTGGGGCGACGATCAGACGGTCGTGAGCGCGCCGATCGGTGCGTCGGTTCGCTCTCGCGCGCGCCGAATACCGTCTTCGCCGGCCGCGATGAGTGCGAAGACGCCGGCGACGTCGGCGTCCGCGGTCCCGACGATATCGAGCAAGAGTTCCTGGGTCTCGCCCGAGCGAATGAGGTCGTCGACGACGAGCACCGATTCTCCCTCGTCGATGGCCGACTCGGGGAGGTAGTAGGTGAGTTCGATCCCCGACTGGAGGCGTTCGCGCGCTTCGATGAACTCCTCGACGGCGGTTTCCTTGCGCTTTTTCGCGTAGGCACACCGAGTCCCGTAGTAGCTCGCGAGCGAAGCGGCGAGCGTGATCCCGTCGGTTGCGGCGGTCAGCACCACGTCGGGGCGGTCGAAGTCGAACCCGTTAGCCACGACGGGCGCGACGAGGTCGAGAAACGGCTGGTCGAAGACGGCCGCGCTGTTGTCGACGTAGCCCTCGTCGTCGACTCGGATGCGGGCCTCGAGTTCCTCGCTCAGCGCCGCCCGACCCAGCTCCTCGACGACTTCGCGGGCGCGTTCGGTGCCCGGGAGGACGTGTCCGTTGACGTACCGGTTGAGATCGCCCGCCGGTAGGCCCGTCGTCTCGGCGAGTTCGTCGTAGGTTCGCGTCTCCTTTAACATCCGCAACACGTCGACGGCCCGCAACTGGAGGGCCGCCTTCTCGGCTCTGTTCATACGGATATGCACGATCCTGCAAGTATGGGTATTTCGATCGCGCTACGTGCGATAGATGCCCACGAACGTGGTCGGTTCGGATCGAGCGGTCTCTCCGGCCGTTAGTCGTCGTCCGCTCCCGTCTCCGTTCCGAACGCTCCGCGACCGCGCCGACGGACGAGACGCCCCATCACGCGGGATTGGGCCTTCTGGAGGAGCGTCGCGGCCGTACTCGAGGCGCAGTCCAGTCGCTCGGCGACCGCGTCGACGCCCGCCTCGCGGGGCACCTCGTAGTAGCCGACGTCGGCCGCGGTTTCGACGGCCTCGAGTTGTCGCTCCGTCAGATCGCCACCGAGCGCCGCGTGGCGGCGGTCGTACTCGCCGATCGCCCGGACGGTGACGTCGATCTCGTCGGGCAATCCCTCGAGCATCGCCCGCAGGTCCTCGCCGGCGCCGACGACGGTCATGTAGAACGCGGCCTCGGCGTCGTAGATCACCGGTGGAACCACGACGAGATCGAGTGCAGCGAACGCCTCGCGCCAGCGGACGTCCGCTTCGCGCGTCTCCTGGCAGATGTAGACGTAAAACGACTCGTCGTCGATCGGCGTCAGGTCGTACCAGCGGACCGAGTCGACGGCCTCGATCGCCGTCTCGTATGGTTCGCGGTCGGCTTCCGCGTAGAACAGTTCGTACTCGAGGCCGTCCTCGCGGCCGGCGATGTTCCAGGTTCGGAGTTCCTCGTAGCGGACCGCATCCTCCTCGCGGATGAACCGCTGCATCGGGTGAAGCATTCGATCGGGCTGGTAGAGGCGGACGTCGAGGTACTTCATCGGATCGTTCGACGACGAGACGCCCCGGCCTATAAAGCGTCTAGTGTGTCCGCGGGAATCGACAGGGTGGTCGGCCGTCGACGGAGACGTATGTCGATATCCGTTCGGATGCCGACTCCGTCGGCGGTGGTGGACGCGTGAGCGACGCATTGACGGCGGCGACGTTCGTCGCCGGCGTCGGTATCGCACTGACGAACCTCGCGGGCGTCGTCGCCAGCGCGCTCGGATTCGCGGACTACTGGCCGCCGGGCGAGCGGGACTGGCGGTACTACGCCCACTGGGGGCTGTCGCACGCGCTCAACGTCGTCGTGCTCGCCCTCGTCTATCTGGACTGGAACAGCCTCGGCCTGCCGAGAGGTCCCTTGCTCGCCGCCGGCGCGGTGCTGTTCGTCGCCGGCTACGCCGTCGCCATCGCGGCCGGACTGGACCTCGGCGTCGAGGAGACGAAGGGGCTGTCAGGCGAATTGCGAACCGGCGGCTGGTATCGGTACTCGAGAAATCCGCAGTACGTCGGTTACGTCGTCGCGACGACCGGCTTCGCCCTGCTGGCGAACTCGACGCTCGTGGCCGTCGTCTGTACGGTCTACCTGGGCTGGTGGCTCGCGCTACCGTTCGCCGAGGAACCCTGGCTGTGCGAGGAGTACGGCGAGGGCTACCAGCGCTACGCCGAGCGGGTACCCCGATTCGTCGGGAGGAAGACGGTCCACGCGCTTGCCGATCGCGACGCGACGAGTGCGTCGAGCTGACGATCGATCATCGACCACCGACTACTCGCCGAGTCGATCCTCGAGAACGGCGACGGCCTCGGGTAACGCCTCGAACTGGGCGCCGATCACGACGTAATCCACGTACTCGCTGGACAGCCCAGTGTGCCAGTCGTCGTCGATCACCTCCCGAATCCGGGCGTCGACGTGTCCGAGCCGTTCGTACTCGTGCGCGAGGAAGTCGCCGCCGAGCGAGGGTGTTTCCGGTTCGAACGGAACGTCGGCCCCGGACTCGAGCGCGGATTCGCGAACGTCGCGGACGTCCTCGACCGACTCGAGGGATCGGTGGGCGCCGTCCTCGATCCGATCGCGTATCGTCTCGAACGCGCGTCGGTCGCGTTCGAACGCGCAGGCGTTCCGGAGGGCCATTGCCGTCTCCCCGTTCGATGCGGCCTCGATCGTCCACTCGGCGGCGTTCACGAACGAGCCTGCTTCCTCGAGCGCTATCTTTTCGGCGATCGTGTCCGAGATGTCGGCTTCGACGAGATCCGCCGGCTCGGTCGATTCGTCCGGGAGATCCGCCGCGTCGATCGATTCGAGGCATCGCTCGAGTGCGATCTCGAACCGATCGGCGAACGACCGCTCGTCCTCGAGCCGTTCCTCGTGTCGGCGCTCGAGTTCCTCGCCGAACGAGACCGCCGTTCGCGCTCGCTCGACGGCGCCGCCGATCTCCCCGACGGCGAGGGCACCAGTCGTGCCGTTGGACGGACCGTCGTCGAGTCGATCCTTCGACAGGGATAGCTCGTGCTCGAGTCGGTACTCGAGCAGCAGCGTTCGCTGAATCCGGTCGCCGACGTGATCGGTGGCGCGTCGCCGTCGCTCGAGTTGCGTTCGGATCTCGTCCCGCTCGGATTCGACGTCCGCGCGGGACCGTTCGCCTGCGACCGCTTCGAGCGCGGTCGCCGCCTCGCCGGCGTACCAGCGGGCGGATATGCACTCGTGAAGCGTCCGAAACCGATCCGGCGACTCCTCGAGCGCCTCGCGTCTGTTCCGGGCGGCCCCGCAGGTTCGGATGATGTCGTTTCGCACGGCCCCGTTCGGGACGTCGTCGATCCCGAGCGGGTCGGGAACGGCGTCGATCAGCGTTTCGAGGCGGTCGACGGCGTCCTCGACGGCCGTCTGGCTCGGCTGGACCGGCGCCGGCCGGACGACGTCCGGCGCGTCCGTCGCGAGAATCGGCTCGAGTTCGTCGGCGTCGAACCGTCGACGGGGTTCGTCAGACTCGAGGAACGCGAAGTCCAGACAACCCGCAGTCGCGCCGATGGCACTTGTCCCGACTGCCCCGAGCAGCGTTCGTCGCTCGAGTCGCGTCATTCGTCGTCCTCCGCACTCGCGGCTCCGCCTTCGTCTTCGCTTTCGTCTCCGTCGTCACTCGTAACGTTCGTTCTGCACGACGAACTGCTACCGACGCTCCATTCGGACGGATCGTCCTCGTACGCGACCGGCACTCTGACGAACGTCGCTTGCAGTTGCTCGCGGTCGATCTCACAGGCGACCGACGCGTCTCGCTCGACCCGACAGAACTGGAGGTCGAACCGGTCCGTTCCGGCGTCGACGTATTCGAGGCGTCGTTCGTAGCACTCGCTGACGCGCGCTTGATAGACGAGCGCCGACTCCGCTTCGAAGGTCGTCGCCGCGAGCAACTCGCGGACGTCGTCGCTTCTTCCTTCGCGGTCGTACTCGAGGGCGTCGACCGCTGTCGATTCGGTCAGTACGAGCAGGGATTCGGGTTCCGCGTCCGGATCGTCACCGTCGCCGTCACTATCGTCGCTATCGGGCGGCAGTCGAACGAGCGGCGCGTCCGGGTCCCCACGAATCGACGCGGTTTCGAGGTCCGAAAACCGTTCCGTCGACGTTTCGGACTCGGAGTCGTCGCTCGAGTCGTCGGCACAGCCCGCGACGGCGATTCCGGCCGAGACGGCGCCCATCCTGAGCAGCCCGCGTCGCGAGATGTGGAGGGCGGACATACCCCAAGTTGCAACCAGTCTGATAAATACGTTGTCACCTGCGTTGACAGAAAAGAAAACCGTGTCGAAGCCGTGCTCAGTCCTTCAGGAAGTCCGGTTCCGTCCGCTGGTCGTCGCGTTCGGCCTCGAGATGGGCCTTGAAGTCCTCGATTTCGACGTCGTACTCCTGGTCCTCGAAGCGGTCGCGCACCGAGATGTTGCCGTCGTCTTCCTCGTTGTCGCCGACGATGATCTGGTAGGGCACCCGATCGTCGTGGGCCGCGCGGATCTTGCGCTCGAGCGTCGAGTCCCGGTCGTCGACCTCGACGCGGAAGTCGTCGAACTCGTTGGCGACCCGGTATGCGTAGCCGAGGTTGTTGTCCGAGATGGGGAGCACGCGGACCTGCTCGGGGGCGAGCCACAGCGGGAAGCGACCCTCGTAGTGCTCGATGAGCATCATGAAGAACCGCTCGTAGCTGCCGTAGAGCGCGCGGTGGATCATCACCGGCTCGTGTTCCTCGTTGTCCTCGCCGACGTAGGAGAGGTCGAACCGGTCGGGCATGTTGAAGTCCAACTGGACCGTCGGACCGTCCCACGAGCGGCCGATGGCGTCCTCGAACGCGAAGTCGATCTTCGGCCCGTAGAACGCGCCGTCGCCCTCCTCGAGTTCGTAGTCGAGGTTGCGCTTCTCGAGGACGTTCTCGAGTTGCTCCTCCGCCTTCTCCCAGATCTCGTCGCTGCCAACCGACTTCTCGGGGCGCGTCGCGAGGGCCATCTCGTACTCGAGGTCGAACGTCTCTAGGACCTCCGTGATCATGTCCATGATCTCCTCGACCTCGCGCTCGATCTGGTCGGGCCGAATGAACAGGTGGCCGTCGTCGATCGTGAAGGCCCAGACCCGCGAGAGACCGGAGAGTTCGCCGCGCTGTTCCTTCCGATACACCTTGCCGTTCTCGGCGTACCTGATGGGGAGGTCGCGGTAGCTCCAGGACTGGTCCTGGAAGATCGCGGCGTGACCGGGACAGTTCATCGGCTTCAGGCCGAACTCGTCGTCGCCGACGTCGAAGATGAACATGTCGTCGGCGTAGTTCTGGTAGTGACCCGAGCGGTGCCAGAGGTCCGTCTTGAACACGTGGGGCGTCTCGACGTAGTCGTAGCCCGCGTCCTGATTGAGGTCTTCGACGAAGTCCTCGAGTTCCTTGAGCACCGTCTTCCCCGGCGGGTGATACAGCGGCAGTCCGGGGCCGGTGACGTCCTGAATCGAGAACAGGTTCATCTCGTTGCCGATCTTCCGGTGGTCGCGCTTCTCGGCCTCTTGCTGGCGTTCGAGGAACGCCTCGAGATCGCTCTCGTCCTCGAAGGCGGTGCCGTATATCCGCGTCTGCATCGTGTTTTCCTCGTCGCCGCGCCAGTAGGCACCCGCGATCTCGAGCAGTTCGACGACCCCGATTTCGCCCGTCGAAGTGACGTGGGGGCCGGCACAGAGGTCCTCCCACTCGCCCTGACTGTAGAAGGTGACCTGCTGGCCTTCCTCGGCGAGTTCCTCGAGGAGTTCGAGCTTGTAGGGCTCGTCGGCGAGTCGCTCCTCGGCCTCCTCGATCGAGACCTCCTCGCGCTCGATCTCGTAGTCCTCGGCGATGATCTCCTCGATTTCGGCCTCGAGGTCGGCGAGGTCTTCCTCGTCGATGTCGAGGTTGTCGAAGTCGTAGTAGAAGCCGTCGTCCGTCGGCGGACCGATGGCGAGGTCGACGTCGTCGTAGTGGCGCTCGACGGCCTGGGCGAGGCAGTGCGAGGCCGAGTGACGCATGACCCGGAGGTACTCGTCGGACTGATCGGTAACGATCTCGAGGTCGACGCCGTCGTAGACTGGCGCTTCCTTCGCGACGAGTTCGCCGTCGAGTTTCCCGGCGACTGTGTCGCGGCCGAGGCCGGGGCCGATCTCGTAGGCGCAGTCTTCGACCGTCGCGTCGGACGGGACCTCGAGTTCGGACCCGTCCGGCAGTACGACTACTATCCGTTCTTCCGACTGGGGATCTGATTCTGACATGGGTAGTGCTGTGGCTGGTTGGTGAACTTCACACAGAAGTTCGGCCGGGCGTCCGCGTGTGCCGCTGCGCTGTGGATTTCGGCCGACACAGCGAGCGGTAGGTGTGGGTTAGAAGCGGGCGAAAGCCCCTGTAAAGCGGACACCTACCATCGTGAACTCGAATTGTCTCGTGCGGGATAAAAACCTTCTGATGGTGTGCGACACCGATCGCCCACGAACGGAAACCGCGTGCGAACTCGAGCGGTGTCGAGACCCTCGTCGGAAGCGGTGTGGCGCAATCTTCGATCCGAGGCCGCCGTTTCACGCCTCCGGACTCGCGCCGTCGCCGAGTTCCTCGAGCGGAGGGACGACGCCGAGTTGCTGAAACAGTCCGAGTGCGTCGTAACTCGTCCACATCTCGACGATCCGCCCGTCCTCGACGCGATACTGCTCCATCCCCGACACCGAGACGCGTTCGCCGGTCGGCGCTATTCCCATGAACTCGCCCTCGTGGGTGCCGCCGGCAGTGTATCGCAACGCGACGATACCGCCCTCGGCGACGATCGATTCGACCTCGTATTCGACGTCCGGAAACGCCGCTCGATACGTTTCGACGTACTCCCTGTAATCGTCGCGTCCTCGGGATTCGCCGTCAGTCGACGGATCGTGCAGGACGAAGCCGTCCGCAAAGAGTTCGTCGATGGCGTCGAGATTCCCCGCCGTCCAGATCTCCTCCGGATCGCGTCGCACCAGTGCTTTCGGTTCTGTCGTCATTCTGTGGAACACCTCGTACCGTCGGCCTCCTCGAGTCCGGAGCACGACCGCGTCCCGAACCGTCGGTCTCATCGAAACGGCTCGACGACGTACCACGAACCGGTTTGTAAAGGCCGCCCTATCACGTGCGTGGCGCTTTCCGGACGGCGCTGTCTTACTGCCGAGGGTTCTCCGGTTCGCCTTCGTCGCCCCGGTCCGACTGCGACGCGGTTTCGGACACGAGTAACGCGCCGAGCACCCCGACGACCGAGACGATCAGACAGAGAATCATCACCCCGTCGAAGCTGTAGACGAACGCCTCGCGAACCACGCGATGGATCTCCCCGGCGGCTTCGGGCGCGATCCGACTCAGCTTCGCCTCGGCGGCGCTCGAGCCCGAGAGCAACCCGCGGATCTCCGCCCGGTCGGCCGCGTCGAGCGTGGCACCGGCGTTGCCGAGCAGCGTCGCGAGCCGCCGCGTCTCGAGCGCCTTGAACAGCGCACCGCCGATCGCGATGCCGAAGACGACGCCCAGAATCCGGACCATACCCAGGATTCCCGAGGCCGCGCCGGCTTTCGAATCGTCGACCGCCGCCATGCCCGCCGTGCTCGAGACGGAGTAGGCCACGCCGAGCCCGACGCCCATGATCGCCAACGCGACGAGCATGAGCAGCGGTCCGCTCGTCGGCGTCGTCAGGGTCAACAGCAGAAACGCGCCCGTCATGACCGCCATTCCGCCCGCCATCGCCGACCGCGGGCCGACCCTGTCGGCTATCTCGTTCGATTTCGTTTCGAAGATGACCAGCGGTACGGTGAACACGACGAACACGAGTCCCGTGCGCATCGGCGAGTAGCCGAGCACGTTCTGGAGGTACAGCGTGAGGAAGAACAGCAGCGCCCCGATTCCGAAGTTGGACGTGAACCCGACCGCGTTCGCGCCGAGGTAGCTGCGGTTGATGAACAACCCGAGATCGATCAACGGATCGTCGACGCGCGATTCGACGAACGCGAACAGCGCGAACAGGACGACCGAACCGGCTACGGACCCGATCACGAACGGGGACGTCCATCCGAGCGTGTCGCTCTGTTGAATGCCCAACACCAGCGCCACGAGCGCGGCGGTGACGGTGACCAGACCGACGAGATCGACGTGATCCTCGACGGTCTCGTCGCGCGACTCGCGGACGACCGCGAGCGTGATGACGACCATAATCGCCGCGACCGGGACGTTGAAAAAGAAAAACCACCGCCACGAGAGGGTCTCGGTGAGGAAGCCGCCGACGAGCGGCCCGACGGCGAGCCCCAGTCCGCTGACGGCGGCCCACATCGCGATCCCCTTCCCGCGCTCTTCCTTCGGGAAGGCGTTGCTGACGATCGGCAGCGAGGCCGCGAAGAATCCAGCGGCACCGACTCCCTGAACGACGCGCGCACCGATGAGCCACCAGTCGGTCTGGGCGAGGCCGCACAGCGCGGACGCGCCGGTAAAGATGCCGATCCCGACGAGGAGTATTCGGCGTCGACCGAAGATGTCGGCCAGCCGACCGAAGGCGACCATCGACGCCGCAAAGGAGAGCAGATAGGCGTTGATCGTCCACTGCAACCCCGTCGTCGAGGTGCCGAGATCTCGGCCGATAGTCGGGAGCGCGACCGTGATCCCGTTGAAGTCGATCGTGACGAGCACCATTGCCAGACCCGTCGCGGCGACCACCCACCACTTTCGGTTCTCCTCGGTGATCGCCGATCGGTTGCGGAGTCGCCGCGGCAGCCAGCGCCGCGCCGGCGCGTTCGGCCCCTCGGTCCGTAACGATTCGTCCACTTGCCGTCGCTCGTCTGTTCCCATGGTACGCTCCGACTCGCGACAGAACCAGCGTGTCTCCGATCCCGAGGGAGTCACGCACTGTACGCTCACAGTCAGCATCTACCTTCCGTCTGTCACGATACTGGACGGTCACGAGCGCGGCCGTAGCCCGCTCGCACGTCGCGTATCCACCCGTCGATCGCGAACGCCTCGAGCGCCGAATCGCCGGTGTCGAGCGACCGATACTCGTTTTGCGGTTCGCCGAGCATCACACCGTATGACCATCACGACCGTGTTGTTCGATCTCGACGACACGCTCTATCCGTACCCGCCGTGCAAGGAGGCGGGGATGGACGCGGCTCGAGCGACCGCCCGCGACCGGGGCTACGATTTCGACCGGGAGGCGTTCGAAGAATTCTACCGGACCGGCCGTCGGGAGGTAAAGCGCGAACTCGTCGGAACGGCCGCGACTCACGAGCGGTTTCTGTACTTCAAGCGCGCGCTCGAGGAACGGACGGGCGAACCCAGAGCCGGCGACGCGCTGGCGCTGGGCGAGGCGTTCTGGGAGGGCTACGTCGACGAGATGGCCCTCTTTCCGAACGTCGAGGAGACGCTCGAAACGCTGCAGGACGCGGGAGTCGACGTCGCCATCGTCACGAATCTCACGACGCGCATCCAACTCGAGAAGATCGATCGGCTCGGACTCGAGCCGTACATCGACCTGCTGTTGACCTCCGAGGAGACGGGCCGAGAGAAACCGGGTTCGGTCATGTTCGCGCTGCCCCTGGCGCGCCTCGAGTCTCGACCGTCGGAGGCGGTCATGGTGGGCGACAACGTCGAGGCGGACGTCGTGGGCGGCAACGCCGCGGGGCTCGAAACGGTGTTGTTCAACGGCGGTGACGGCGATGGCGCCGACGTGGACCTCGAAGGCCGCCGAGCGCCCGACCACAGGATGGATGCATTCGGCGATCTAACGGAGGTGGTACTGTGAACCTCGAGACCCAGCGGCGAGCGGTGGTCGAGCACGCGCCGGAACTCGCCGCGTTGACGCCCGGGCGAACGGGCAACCTGAGCGTTCGCGACGGCGCCACCGGCGACGCCTTCGCGGTCACGCCGACCGGCGTCCCGTACGACAGTTTCGACGCCGCGGACGTCCCCGTCGTCGGCGTGGACGGCGAGCAACGCGACGGCGAGATGGCCCCGAGCAGCGAGGTGCCGATGCACGCCGCGATCTACCGGCGCGAGGACGTCGGCGCGATCGTCCACACCCACTCGCCGTGGTCAACGACGATGGCGGTCGCCCACCAACCGCTGCCGCCGATCCACTACATGATCGTCGCGGTCGGAAAGCGCGTGCCAGTCGCCGAGTACGCACCGTACGGGACCGACGCGCTCGCCGAGAACATCGTGGCCGCGATGGACGCCGACGCGACGGCGACGTTCATCGAAAACCACGGGCTCGTGGTTACTGCGTCGGATCTCGAGACCGCCCTCGAGAACACCCACCACGTCGAGAGCCTGGCGCGACTGTACTTGCAGACGACGGCTGCGGGGCTCGAACCGCGGACGCTCTCCGACGAGCAGTTGGAGACGGTGCTCGAGAAGTTCGAGTCGTACGGGCAGTAGTTTCGAGTTTCAGTTCAGCTGTCGTCTCGGAGATGGAGAGGGGTGGGATCGCGACCACCTCGAAAGCCCCCGACGGGATCGAGTCGGGGGTGTCGCTGCGCTCCTCACTCGCTTCGCTCGCTACGGTGCTTGCTCTGCGAGACGCTGCACGTCTCGCTGCCCCCTCGCTCGCTTCGCTTGCGAGGACGTCGTCCGCCTTCCTCGAACTCGTCGGCTCCTTTCAGTCCCACCCGCAACCGCGCCGCTCACGGGTCACTTCGTTCCCCGTTCGCCTCCTCGAGGCGCTCCCGACGCTCGCGCCTCGTCCTCCCCATCCGACTCGTTCGCGTCGCTTACTCGTCCCTCGCGGTTCGACGAGGCGTTCTCGCGGTCACCCGAACGCCTCGCCAGCGCGCCGCGCGACCCGGACAGAGTACCGTTCTCGACAAGACGTGAGAGGACGTTCACTGCCCAACAGGCGAACGCAGACTAGTCTCGGTCGGCCAGCAGGTCGCTCGCGGTCACGAGCGCCTCCATCTCGACGCCGGCGTCCTCGACGTTCTCGCGGCCGCCCTCCTCGCGGTCGACGACGACCAGCGCGCGGTCGACGGTCGCGCCAGCCTCCCGGAGCGCCTCGATGGCGTCTACGAGACTGGTGCCCGTCGTCACGATATCCTCGACGACGACGACCTCCTCGCCCTCCTCGAGTCGGCCCTCGATCAGGTTCCCGGTGCCGTACTCCTTTCGCTGCTTGCGCGCGATGACGTAGGGGACGCCGGCCGCGACGCTGGTCGCCGCGGCGAGGGGTACGCCGCCGAGGGCGACGCCGCCGAGTTTGTCGTCCGCGCTCAGGCGCTCGGCGAAGGCGTCGGCGACGGCCTCGAGACAGCGCGGATCGGTTTCGAAGAGGTATTTGTCGACGTAGTACTCGCTGGTGCCGCCGTGGGAGAGTTCGAACTCGCCGAACTCGACGGCTTCGGCGTCGCGAAGGGCATCGATGAGTGCCTGATTCGTCATTGCTCGAAGGGGCGCACCGAACCGAAATAAGCGGTGTGGAACTGTACGGGGCGGCGCGCGAACGCGAATCGTCCACCGTGTGCTTCGAACGGGCGCATCGGGAACGTAGATTTTTGTTGATTCCGGTGAGAGTAGCGTGTGATGACACCATCTCGCGCACCCGAACCACATCCCGACGTCAAGGTCTTTCTCGAGAGGTACAACTCGCTCGACGCGCCGTCGTTCGACGAGGTGTCGGCTCGGGAAGCCCGCCAACTGTTCGACGACCTGGGTCTCGGCGGTGAGCCGACGATCGACCTCGAGTCGGTCACGGACCGGCGAATCGACGGCCCCGACGGCGACCTGCCGGTCCGCATCTACGAGCCCGGAACGGCCGGCGAGGATCGCCCGCTGGTGCTCTACTTCCACGGCGGCGGCTGGGTCATCGGGGGCGTCGACACGCACGACGGTACCTGTCGAAAACTCGCCGCCGAGTCCGGTTATCCGGTCGTCAGCGTCGACTACCGACTCGCGCCCGAGCACCCGTTTCCCGCGGGGCTCGAGGACTGTTATGCGGCCCTCGAGTGGGCGGCCGACGCGGCCTCGGAACTGGCCGCGGATCCGGATCGAATCGTCCTCGCGGGCGACAGCGCTGGCGGTAATCTAGCGGCGGCGACGGCCCTGCTCGCTCGCGATCGCGGCGGGCCGGCGGTCGCCTACCAGTTGCTGATTTACCCCGTAACGGGAACCGCGAACGAAACCGAATCCTATCGCGAAAACGACGAGGGCTACTTCCTGACGGCTGACGAGATGGCGTGGTTCCGCGAGCACTACTTCGGGCGCGAGATCGACGAGGGGAACGTCTACGCGATGCCGCGGCTCGCGAACGACCTCGCTGCACTCCCGCCGGCGACGATCATGACCGCCGGCTTCGATCCGCTCCGGGACGACGGCGCCGCCTACGCCGACCGGCTCGAAGCCGCCGGCGTACCGGTCACCTATCGCAACTACGACGACATGATCCACGGCTTTTTCGGGATGATTTCGGAGCCGGTGGACCTCGACCGTGCCCACGCGGCCTACGACGAAGCCGTCGACGATCTGCGACGCGCGCTCGAGTAGTAGTTGCGGCGCGCTCGAGTAACGGTGCCGTCGCCGTTCCCCGCGCTCGAGCGAACCCAAAACTGACTAACCGCTGACCCCCCTCACGGACGGTATGCACGTTTCTATCGTCGGCAGCGGGTACGTCGGGACGACGGTCGCCGCCTGCCTCGCGGATCTCGGACACGACGTGGTCAACGTCGAAATCGACGCAGAGACCGTCGAGACGATCAACGCCGGCGAGGCACCGATCCACGAGTCGGGTCTCGAGGAACGGATCGCCGAGCACGCCGGCACGAACCTCCGGGCGACGACCGACTACGCCGCGGTTCGCGAGACCGACGTCACCTTCCTCTGTCTGCCGACGCCGCAGGCCGACGACGGCAGCCTCGATCTGGCGATCATGCAAGCCGGCTCCGAGTCCCTCGGTCGCGCGCTCGCCGAGAAGGACGACGACCACCTCGTGGTCGTCAAGAGCACGGTCCTTCCGGGCACCACCCAGGACGTCGTCGGCCCGATCCTCGAGACCGAATCCGGCACGCGGATCGGCGACAGCCTCGAACTCGCGATGAACCCCGAGTTCCTCCGGATGGGGACGGCCGTCGAGGACTTCCTCGAACCGGACAAGGTCGTCGTCGGGGCGACGAGCGAGGGCGCGGCCGCGACGCTGCGCGAACTCTACGCCCCGATCGTCGCGCGCGAGGGGACGAATCTCGTCGAAACCGACATCCGCGAGGCGGAACTCATCAAGTACGCCAACAACGCCTTCCTCGCCTCGAAAGTGTCGCTGGTGAACGAACTCGGCAATATCGCCACGGAGTACGGCGCGGACGCCTACGAAGTGCTCGCGGCCGTCGGTCTCGACGACCGCATCTCCGAGCGGTTCATGCGCTCGGGACTGGGGTGGGGCGGCTCCTGTTTCCCGAAAGACGTCGACGCCCTGCGAGCCGGCGCTCGAGCGCAGGGATACGACCCCGAACTGCTCGACGCCGTCGTCGCGGTCAACGACGCCCAGCCCCGCCGACTGGTCGATCTGCTCGCCGAGCACGTCCCGCTCGAGGGGGCTCGCATCGCCGTACTCGGGCTGTCGTTCAAGCCCGGCACCGACGATATCCGCAAGTCTCGCGCGCTCGACGTGATCGAGTCGCTCCAGGATCGCGGCGCGACGGTCGTCGCCTACGACCCGGTTGCGATCGAGAACGTTCGGCCCGCGTATCCCGACGTGGAGTACGCCGAATCGGCTGTCGACGCGCTCGAGGGTGCCGACGGCGCGGTCGTCGCGACCGACTGGCCCGAGTTCGACGACCTCTCCTTCGAGGGGATGGCACGGCGAATCCTCGTCGACGGTCGCCGGATCGACGTCGACACGGACGAACTCGACGTCTACGAGGGACTCACCTGGTAATCACGATCGATCCTCCGCAGGTCGATCACTGGTCAATCAGTACGTTTTTGCGTTCTGGCAGAAGAATACCTGTCGATGGACAATGACGTGGCTCACGCGAACTCGGACAGTTCGATCGGTGATGGTGGAGCAGTCACCATGACCAGTGAGACGCGTGAGATCGCCTCCAACGAGGTCTGTATCCTCATTCCGACGCTCGACGAGGCGGCCACGATCGGCGACGTCATCGACGACTTTCACGAGGCGGGGTACACGAACGTCTTCGTCGTCGACGGCGACTCGAGTGACGAGACGCGCGAAATCGCCCGCGACCGCGGGGCTCACGTGCTCGTCCAATCCGGCGACGGGAAGGGGCAGGCCGTCCGCGAGGCGCTCAGGTATATCGACGTCCCCTACGTGGTGATGGTCGACGGCGACGGGACCTACGAACCGGCCGACGCGGACACGATGATCGAGCCCCTCTCGCGGGGGTACGAACACGTCATCGGCAACCGATTTGCCGACATGGACGACGACGCCATGCGCGCGCTAAACGGCATCGGCAACCGAGTGATCAACCGCTCGTTCCGGTTCATTCACGGCGCGGACTACGACGACATCCTCTCGGGCTACCGTGCGTTTACCGTCGACTCGTTCGATCGGCTCTCGCTCGATTCGGACGGGTTTACGCTCGAGACGGAACTCGCGGTCGAGTGCGTCAAACACGGGATCGACACCACGGTCGTCCCGATCAGTTACAGCGCCCGCCCGGAGGAGTCGGAGACGAACCTCCATCCGCTCAGAGACGGCGGGACGATCATCCTCGCGCTGTATTCGCTCGCCAAGACGAACAATCCGCTGTTTTACTTCGGCAGCCTCGGTGCCGGCGGGATCGTTTCCGGCGGCGTCATCGCGTCGTACGTGCTCTGGCAGTGGGTCCAGTACGGGCAGGGCCACGAGATCATGGCCATGGCGTCCGCGGCCGCGATCTTACTCGGCGTCCAGTTGCTCATGTTCGGCGTGCTCTCCGATATGCTCGTCACGCTGCATCGCGAGCAGCGACGCCGTCTCGAGCAGATCACGCGAAAGACTCGAGAGCCGGATCACTTGGATCGGGACGACGACGACCCGTAACCACGGTCCTCAGAACGGAAGCATCGACCGAACCTGCTGGAAGACGCCGCCGGAGTTATTCCGCCGATACTCCTCGAAGGGTCCGTGAAGGTCGTTTAACAGTTCCTGTCGGGACCGGAACTCCGCGGTGTCGACGTCCGCGAGTATCTCACCCAGCGCGACGTCGCTTCCGTGGACGTCGTAGGGGATCTGTTTGTGACCGAGTTCGGCCGCGACGTCGTCTTTCGTCGCTGGGAACGAGAGATCAGCGTCTTTGAGACGCGCGTCGACGGCGGCGATACCGAACTCGACACTCTCGGGTTCATCGTCGTCTCCGCTCGAGGGTGGTCGGACTCCCATGGGAACGGATACTGCGTCCGATAGCAAAACCGCTACGAAGACGTCCTCGCTGCCGACACGCATTTCCCGCCGGCGACAGAGTATCGTGTATGACGGAATATACGACGGTTTCGATCCCGAAGGACCTCGCCGAACGCGTCGAGGAGACGATCGAAGGGACGAGTTTCCAGAGCACGAGCGATCTCGTTCGGTTCCTGCTTCGCAGTATCGTCATCCAACACCAGAAGGAGGGCGAACTCACCGAAGCGGAGTTCGAGGAGATCACCGAACAGCTTCGCGGACTCGGCTACCTCGAGTAGCGGATCCGAACCGAACGAGACCGACGACTCCGGACCTCGCCCCGGCATCGACAGGGTGGGTCGGTATCCGTCTCGAGCGCCCGAGGGTACGATGGAGGTCGAGACGCATGCCACACATTCCCGACTTTCCGTCTCCGACGGACGACGACGAGGACGGTCGAGAGTCGAATCGCGGGAGCATCGTCGATCGAATAATCGGTGGCAACGGACCAGCAACACCGGGCAACTGAACGAATCGCGAGCGGGTCTTCCCCGTTCCGGTGCGCTCACGCGCACGTTCTTTCTTTCGTGATTCGTGACCGCCCATCCCGTTTTACGTGACCGTCAATCGGCGAACGCGCGTCTAGCCCGACAGCGACTGGTCCGGCGGTTGGGCGTCGATAACTTCGAGCGGCTGGCGTTGACCGCGGCGGTCGAAGGCGGCGAACGACCGGTCGTCGAGTTCCCACGGCGGGACGGCGACGAAGATCACTTCAGCGAGGTCGTCTCGCCTGGTCACCTCGAGTTCCCTGATCGGATGGGAGACGAACTGGCCCTGGGTCTGGAGGGCGGGCGTCGAGAGATTGACGCCGAAGACGGCGTTGACCGGGTTTTCGGGATCGGGGAGGAAGAAATCCGTGAACACCGGCGTCTCGGGTCGTAGACCGATCTCGGAGCCCTCGAGTTCGCCCGCCGGGGTGACCGAGACGCCCGTCGTCACGCGATTCGGATCGCCGTCGCTGGCCAGGTCGAGTAAGACGTCGACGAGCGCCTGCGTGATGTAGACCACGATAGCCGTACTACGAGAGGATCGTAGTTAGATGTGTCCCACGCCGGCCTCCTCGTGATAGTCGCGGCGCTATCGAAAATCGGTATCGCGCTAGACGGGAAGCAATTGCCGGATCATCGTCGCGTACAACCGGGGCGTGTGGCGTCGCGAGTTCGCGAGCGCGTCCTCGAGCGCCGTCGCGGCGTCGGTCGTGATCCCGGGACCGTGACCGACGAGGATGCGCTCCGGGGCGAACCCGCCCAACTCCTCCCGTGGTGGAACGGGGCGGCGCATCGGGTGGACGCCGAGTCGTTCGTTCCCGGCCAGAAAGTACGACGTGGTCCCGACCGACTCGGGAACGAGGAGCGTTCCGTCGTCGGGATCGTAGAGGGCGACTTCCTTCCAGAAGCGGTTGTCGACTACAGTGTGGGCCTCGAGACCGGTATTCGACAACTCGCCCGAAAAGCGGGCGACCGGGGCATCGATCTCCTCGGTGACGCCTTCGAAGCACCTGGGAAGGTAGACCGGGACGTCGTGCCGGTTCGCGATCTCGGCGGCGTCGCGCTTGTGGCGATCGAGCAGGATGGCGACGCCGGCCACGTCGCCGAATTCGGCGAACAGGTCGTCGATCCCCTCGGCGTCGACGGGGTCGAAGACCCAGACCTCGCCGTCGATCTCGAGGGCGTGACTCGCCCGTTCCATCGCTTCGTCCGGATGGGCGATCCAGCCGACGCCGTCGTCAAAGCGGTCGATCTCGAGGAAGTCGGTCGCGGATTCGTCGGCGCGAAAGTTCATACCGGGACGCTACGGTCGCGGGACGCATAAACGTGGGATCGGAATTTCTCCGACTCGAGGCACACCGTTGATGTCCCGATCCTGCTGTCTGTACCGGCTGTGCTGTCGGCGACGCGTTGCTACGCTGGATGGCACCGATTGTGAGGTCACGGCGTTGCTGAACGTCGCTGTACACTATACGTGCCAACCTTTTGCTCTGCGCTCCCTCGCTGGCGCTCGGTCGCTCGGCAAAACGTTGATGAAAAGCACTCCTCCCTCCCCTACGGGTCGGTCGTCGGCCCGTTCGCTCCCTTTGCTCGCTCGCGGTGAGTGCACCGTTCTTCGCCTATACTGACCGCTGAGATGACAACCGATCACGCCGCGGCGGCGTCGACAGCGTCGAACTCGCCGGACGACGGTCGAGACGCCAACGGACAGCCTCCGGCCGACAGTATATGGCCCTCCCGCGAGTATGTGCGGGCATGCTCACTGGGCTGTCCTGGCTCGCACTCGAGGCCAAGTATCTCGAGCCCGCGCGGACGTTTTACGAGGAGCACCTGGAGATGACCGTTCGCGAGCGGCGACCCGACGAACTCGTGTTCGCGGCCGGCGAAACCGACCTCGTGGTGCGACGGCCCGACGGCTTCCCGCGGGGCGGCCTCCACACCCACTACGCGTTTTCGATCCCGGTCGCGGAGTACGACGATCGGTGGGACCGGCTGAGCGACGACTACGACCTCGAGGAAGCTCGGTTCGGCCCTTCGAAGTCGCTGTATCTGTACGATCCGGACGGCAACTGCGTCGAACTCGGCCAGCAGGACGTCGACGGGCCGGGAATCGCCGGCATTTTCGAAGTCGTGCTCGAGGTCGAATCGCTCGAGCGCGCGGCGTCGTTCTACGCCGACCTCGGATTCGAGACGGTCGATACCGGTGAGAGCCGGAAGCGCGTCCGCATGAACGGACCGATGGCGCTCGAGCTCTGGGAGCCACATCTGGGTATCGCGGATGCACGCGGCGGGGTCCACGTCGATCTCGGATTCGAAACCGAGGAGCCGAAACGGGCGCTCGAGGCGGTTCGCGATCGTGTCCAATCGGTCGAGCGAGAGACGACCGAGACGGTGGTGGTTCGGGACCCGGACGGGCATTTCCTGACGTTTACGGCCTGAGCGTCGCGTTCTTCGTACGCGAGCCGATTTCCGCTCACCTGCAAGCTCGCCGCTTATCGACGCCAGCGCTGTCCGTTCAAACGGATCGCCAATGACCATCGACTCAATAGAAGACCTCTTCGAATCCGGCCTCCAGCACGCCTATCACACCGAACAGCGCCTCGTCGACGCCCTCGAGGACCTCGAGCAGACCTCCTCGAACGAGGACCTCAAGAGCGGGTTCGCCGAGCACCGCGAGGAGACGCAGGTGCACATCGACCGCATCGAGGAGGTGTTCGCCCAGCTCGACGCCGAACCGCAAGCCGAGGAAGACCCCGTCGTCGAGGGGATGATCGAGGCCCACGAATCGTTCATGAGCCAGGACCCCAGCGACGAGGCTATCGATCGGTTCAACATCGCCGCCGGCCAGCACTCCGAACACTACGAGATTTCGGTCTACGGGAACCTCATCCCGATGGCCGACCAGCTCGGGATGGACGACGCGGCCGACACGCTCGAGGAGACGCTGCGCGAGGAGCAGGACGAACTCGAGACTCTCTCGGAGATGGGCGAGGAGTTCGATTACGGCGAACTGGAAGCCTCGAGCTAGCGGATCGAACGCGTCGCGTCCGGATCGGTCGAAGTCGCACTTTTTCGCGTCGGGCGAGGACTCGAACAGTCGCTCGTGGTACTCGCGACGGCCTCGCGCGCTATCGTCGGCCCCCGCTCCGATCTCAGAGTCGATCCGTACTCACGTCGACGCCCGGCGGCGTCACGATCAGGAAGCCGCGAAAGTGGACGAGACTGCCGCCGGACTCCTTGACGTCGCGGGCGAAACTCGAGGCCAGTTCGTTGACGTCGCCCTCGACGTTGAGCACGAGGACGTTCCCCTTCGAGATCGCCTCGAACCACTCCTCGGACGGGGTCGTTCCGTCGAGCATCCCGAGGACGATACTGCCCTCGATATCGAGTTCCTCGTCGATGTGTTCCTCGACGGTTCGAAGGTCGAGGTCGAAGTCGCTCATACCGGGTGGATCGAACCGGGACGAGAAAAACGTTCGCCTCCAACCTGTTACCGAGGGCCTCCGCGCTGTGTGGCGCAGCCACCAGCACGGCAGACCGCAGCGCAAACGGTTGATCAAAAGCCTCCTCCCCCTGCTTCGAGCGCGAGCGCTCTCCACATCGGTTGTCGGCCCGCTCGCGGAAGCACCCCCCTAAACTCCGTCTACGCAGAACGACACCTGAACGCCGTCTACGCGACGACTAGTCCTGCGGGAACTCCTTGTGGAACCCGCGGAACTCGGTGTGATGGGCCTCCTCGTCGGACAGGATCGTCACCGCGACGTCCTCCGTGACGGGATCGTTCGCCTCCGAGGCGGCCTCGTGGAGCGCGCGATAGGTTTCGATCGCGTCGTCCTCGGCCTCGATGACGCCCTCGATGACCGACTGCACGTCCGTCGTGTCCGCGGGCGGCTGGAGGCTGTGCTGGTTGGCCTCGAACGCCTCCGATCCCGGCGGCGACTGATCGAGTTGCTTCAACCGCTCGCCGAGCATCTGTGCGTGCCCGAGTTCCTCCTGGACGTCCTCCTCGAGGCTCACTTTGACCTCTTCGGCGTGGACGCCGTCGAGGACGATGGCGTTCGTCAGGTAGTTCATCACGGTCTCGAGTTCGTCGATGTAGGCCTCCGTCAGGAGGTCGGTAATTTCGTCGGTCGTCATGCTCGAGAGCCTACCACGGCGATCGCCAAAATCGTGACACCCGCGCGTGCCTGTGCGATCGACTGCGAGACGGTTGCTGGTGCGCAGACGAGACGATGACGGTGCACGGACGAGACGGTGATGGCGCGCAGAGACGCGATGAGCGAATCGCGTCTCGAACCGCGAGCGTTAGCGCGGAACCGGAGGTTCCGCGAACCATCCGAACGGGTGCTTCGCACCGTGAGGAGAAATCGGCTGGGGAGGACGTGGAAACCGTCGTTGCCAGCGCGTACGGGACGTTCGTCCGGAGACCGCTCCCGCCCCTCGCCCGGAGACCGCTCACCGCTTCTCGGATCCGTCGTCGCTCCTCCTCGAGTTCGTCGCGCTACGCCGCGTCTTTGGTTCTCGACTCCGTACACTCTTGTCCGTTCCTGCCCAACCGTCTCCCATGCGCGACCTCGACGACACGGACCTCGAGATCCTCGAACTCCTCCTCGAGAACGCCCGCCGACCGTACAACGAGATCGCCGAGCGGGTCGATCTCACGCCCCCGGCCGTCTCGGATCGCATCGCCCGCCTCGAGGAGCAGGGACTCATTCGGGGGTTCACGATCGACGTCGACCGGGAGAAACTTCGGGGTGACGTCCCCGTCCTGATCGAACTCGAGGCGCGACCCGACGCGGTGGACGAGGTTTACGCCGGCGCGACCGAACTGCCGGGCGTCGACACGGTCGCCGAGGGGATGGACGGCCGCGTGATCGTCCGCGCGACGCTTCCCGACGCGACCGCGCGCTCGTGGCTCGAGTCCGAGATCGACCTCGAGTCGCTGTCCGGCTACAACGTCACGCTACTCGCGCGCTCGGATCGGGTCGCCGGCCTCTCGGCGGGCGGCTTCTCCCTCGAGTGCGTCGTCTGTGGCAAGGAGATCACCGGTGACGGCGTCACGGCGACGGTCGGCGGCGAGGTGAAGACGTTCTGCTGTCCCTCCTGCGAGGATCGGTACGTCAGCGAGTACGAGGACCGTCGGGACGCGCTCGAGTAGTGGGTATCAACGTCCTGCGTTCGTCCCGACCGACAGCGGGGGTCCGCCCGTCGGGTATTCGAGCGACGACGGGGTGCTATTGCGCCGTCCGGAGCCCGCGTATCTCCATAATCGTTCACTAATATTCGGTCTTGAAATTCATTCTGGCATTCACTCCGCTTCGGGCATCACGTCCTGACCGAACGTCCACCGAGTGCGCGCGCCAGCGCTGCGAGGGGTATCGGACCGAGAATGGGCCGATAATCGAGCCGAATCGAACGACGAACGGCGGCCGCTTCGAGCGGACGCTGGTATGATAATAGGATCTGCGAACTCTATTAGGTCGTTGATGTCGGGTGGTTTTCCGACTTCGACGAACCCGTGTGTGTGGCTATCACGCCTGGGGCCGGTGGTCACAGCGCCAGGTTTATATATCACGTCGCACGTCGGAATCAGATACAATGTCTTCACAAGACAACCCGTCCTCTGACACCAGTCAGGGGGGTCGAGTTCTTCCAGGGCACGTTAGATTCCACTGACGAAATAGAGTCAGCACGTGTCTTTGATACCACTCTCCGGGATGGTGAACAATCACCCGGAACGTCGTTCTCCTACGACGACAAACGGCAGATCGCCTCCGTTCTGGACGACATGGGAACCCACGTCATCGAGGCTGGATTCCCGGTCAACTCGGACGCGGAGTTCGAAGCCGTTCGTGATATCGCGTCATCGACCTCGACGACGACGTGCGGATTGGCCCGCGTCGTCGATGGGGATATCGAGGCCGCACTGGATTCCGGTGTGGAAATGGTTCATCTGTTCGTCAGCACCAGCGACGTTCAGATCGAGGATTCGATGCACAGCACTCGAGACGAAGTCGTACAGCGCGCAGTCGACTCGGTCGAACGCGTCAGCGAGTCGGGAACGACCTGCATGTTCTCGCCGATGGACGCGACGCGAACCGACGAACAGTACCTGATCGACGTGATCGAGGCGGTCACGGAGGCGGGCGTCGACTGGATCAACGTTCCGGACACGTGCGGCGTCGCCACGCCGACCCGGTTCAAAGCACTAATCGAGAAGATCCGCGCCCACACCGACGCGCGGATCGACGTTCACACGCACGACGACTTCGGACTGGCCACCGCGAACGCGCTGGCCGGCATCGAAGCGGGAGCCGATCAGGCCCAAGTTTCGGTCAACTCCATCGGCGAGCGGGCCGGCAACGCCGCCTACGAGGAGTTCGTGATGGCCGTCGAATCGCTCTACCAGACCGATACGGGGATCGATACGACCCGCATCACTGAACTGTCGGAGATCGTCGAGGAGAAAAGCGGGATGGGGACGCCGGGCAACAAGCCTATCGTCGGCTCGAACGCCTTCTCTCACGAGAGCGGCATCCACGCTGCCGGCATCATCGAGAACTCCGACACGTTCGAGCCCGGTGTGATGACTCCCGAGATGGTCGGTGCCGAGCGCCAGTTCGTCATGGGGAAACACACCGGCACGCACTCGGTCCGCAAACGCCTGTTCGAGTGCGGGTTCGAACCCACGGACGATCAGGTGCGAGCGGTCACTCGCCGAGTCAAGGACTACGGCGCCGAGAAGCGCCGCGTCACCGTCGATGACCTGGAGCGCTTCGCCACCGAAGCCGGCGTCGAACGCCAGCGCGAAGAGGAGGAGGTGCGCGCCTAAGGGATGTCCGTCCCGTTTGCCACCGTCCGCGAGCCCCTGCTGTGGCGCTCGAGCGGTTCACCCCCCGAGACTCGCAAAGGTTATATCCCTCGAGAAACCTACGTCAGTAGTAATGACGGTCCGCGCTTCGCCGTCGACTCGTACGCACACGGTCGACAGCAGCGCGTTCGCCCAGATTCGTATTGTAGGGGCGACTACGCCCCACTTCTAGTTCCTCGTCACTCGCGATCGGAATTCGTCGCATCGTTTTCACAGCGACACGCAATCCAGCAGATGACATCACACCAGACACCCAGCGTCAACCCCACGAATCGCCGTACTGCGGCGGGAGGTAATCGATGAGCGAACGTGCAGCCAAAATTACCCCAGCGGACGGAGAGGAACAGGACGACGACCAAATTACCGATAGCGCAACGCCGGACGCGGTCACCGAGGTCGACACCGATGCTGATGCGGGTTCGGAGCCGACACCGAAGCCAGTTACGACGGGTGCCGAGTCCGTCATCCGCGCACTGGAGAACGCGGGCGTCGAGTACGCCTTCGGCGTGCAAGGCGGTGCGATCATGCCCGTCTACGACGCCCTCTTCGATTCGGACATCTACCACGTGACGATGGCTCATGAACAGGGCGCAGCCCACGCGGCCGACGCCTACGGCATCGTCTCGGGAGAGCCGGGTATCTGCCTGGCCACGTCCGGTCCGGGCGCGACCAACCTCGTCACGGGCATCGCGGACGCCGACATGGACTCGGATCCGCTGGTCGCCCTCACGGGCCAGGTTCCGACGGCGTTCGTCGGTAACGACGCCTTTCAGGAGACCGATACGACCGGCGTCACGACGCCGGTCACGAAGGACAACTCCTTCTCGTCCGATCCGGACCGCGTCGGCAGCGACGTCAGCGAAGCCTTCGCGCTCGCCCGCGAGGGACGGCCGGGACCGACCCTGGTCGATCTGCCCAAAGACGTCACGAAAGCCGAGACGGACCGCGAACCCGACGAGCCTCGAGTTCCTGAGACCTACGAGGTCCAGGAGCGGGCCGATCCGGAGATCGTCGCGGCCGCGGCCGAACGCCTCGAGAACGCCAACCGGCCCGTTATGCTGCTGGGCGGCGGCGTGATCAAGGGCGAGGCCAGCGAGGCCTGCCGCGAGTTCGCCATCGAACACGAGATTCCGGTCGTCACCACGATGCCCGGCATCGGATCGTTCCCGGAGGACCACGAGCTATCGATGGAGATGGCCGGCATGCACGGCACCGGGTACGCCAACATGGCGATCACCCACTGCGATACGATGCTGGCAATCGGGACGCGATTCGACGATCGCCTGACCGGCGGCATCGAAACCTTCGCGCCCGACGCGGAGCTCATCCACGTCGACATCGATCCCGCCGAAATCTCGAAGAACATTCACGCGGACTATCCGCTGATCGGCGACGCCGAAACGGTCGTCGAGCAACTGCGCGAGTCGGTTACCACGTCGCCCAAAGCGACGAAGTGGCGCGCCCAGTGCCAGCAGTGGAAGTCCGACTACTCGATGGCCTACGACGCGCCCGAGGACGAACCCGTGCAACCGGAGTTCGTCGTCGAGGCGCTCGACGAGGCCACCGCCGACGACACCATCGTCACGACCGGCGTCGGCCAGCACCAGATGTGGGCCTGCCAGTACTGGACGTACACCGAGCCCCGAACGTGGGTCTCGAGTCACGGACTCGGGACGATGGGGTACGGCCTGCCCGCGGCGATCGGCGCGCGATTCGCGGCCGACGACGACCAGGACGTCGTCTGTATCGACGGCGACGGCTCGTTCCTGATGACGCTGCAGGGACTGTCCGTCGCCGTTCGCGAGAACCTCGACATCACGGTCGCGGTGCTCAACAACGAGTACATCGGAATGGTCCGGCAGTGGCAAGACGCCTTCTTCGAGGGCCGTCACTCCGCTTCGGACTACCACTGGATGCCCGAATTCGACAAGCTCGCGGAAGCCTTCGGCGCGGCCGGCTTCCGCATCGACGAGTACGACGACGTCGCGGACACCATCGAGGAGGCGATCGCCTACGACGGCCCGTCCGTGATCGACGTCCACATCGACCCGCAGGCGAACGTCTACCCGATGGTGCCAAGCGGCGGCGACAACGGCCAGTTCGCGCTGGCGGAGGACCAGCTATGAATTCCGAACGAGCGAGCGCTTTCGACTTCGCGTCTTCGCGCCACTCCGGTCAGCGAACCACGGGGTGGTTCGCGTGAAACGCGGACTCGACGGACCGAAGCCCGAAGAGCGACCGACCCCGTCGGGACGGCGCAACGAACAGGGGATTCGCATCGATCCGGAGGTCGAGGCGACGCACACGCCCCGACGGACCGTCATCTCGGCGTTGGTCACGCACGAACCCGGCGTCCTGTCGGACGTCTCGGGGCTGTTCTCGAGGCGGCAGTTCAACATCGAAAGTCTGACCGTCGGACCGACGAAGAACGAGGCCCACGCGCGGATCACGGTCGTCGTCGAGGAACCCGATCCCGGCATCGACCAGATCAAAAAGCAACTTCGAAAGCTGGTGCCCGTCATCTCGGTTCGGGAACTCGAGCCCGACGCGATGCGTCGCGAACTGGCGCTCGTGAAGGTCGACGCCGACCGCCCCGATCGGGTCGCTGCGGTCGCGGAGATGTACGGCGGGAAGACCGTCGACTCGTGCCCGGAAACGGCGACGATCGAGGTAACGGGCGCCCGCCAGAAGATCGAGGCCGCGATCGAGACCTTCAGCCAGTTCGGGATTCGAGAGATCTCCCGGACCGGGACGACGGCGCTCGCTCGCGGGACCGATAGCACGGGCGCGTCCGACTCGGCGTCCACCGCCGACGAAGTATTATCCGCCGAGACGGCGAACCAACAGCGAACGCAATCACCAACCCACTCAACAACCGATGACTGACGAATTCAACACCGAAATGTACTACGACGATGACGCGGACGAATCGTACCTCGCAAACGCCACGGTCGCCGTGCTGGGCTACGGCAGTCAGGGTCACGCTCACGCGCTCAATCTCCACGACAGCGGGGTCGACGTCGTCGTCGGCCTGCGCGAGAGTTCCGCCTCCCGCGAGGCCGCGAAGGCGGACGGACTCGAGGTAGCGACCCCGGTCGAGGCGGCGGCTCGAGCCGACGTCGTCTCCATGCTGGTCCCCGATACGGTCCAGCCGGCGGTCTACGAACAGATCGAACCGGAACTCGAGGACGGCAACACGCTCCAGTTCGCCCACGGGTTCAACATCCACTACAACCAGATCCAGCCGCCCGAGCACGTCGACGTGACGATGATCGCGCCGAAGTCGCCGGGCCACCTCGTCCGCCGGAACTACGAGAACGAGCAAGGGACCCCGGGCCTGCTCGCGGTCTATCAGGACGCGACCGGCGACGCGAAGGGGCGAGCGCTGGCGTACGGTAAAGGAATCGGCTGTACGCGCGCCGGCGTCGTCGAGACGACGTTCCGGGAGGAGACCGAGACCGACCTCTTCGGCGAACAGGCCGTCCTCTGTGGCGGCATCGCCGAACTGATCAAAGTCGGCTACGAGACGCTGGTCGATGCGGGCTACAGCCCCGAAATGGCCTACTTCGAGTGCATGAACGAGATGAAGCTCATCGTCGACCTCATGTACGAAGGCGGACTCGGCGCGATGTGGGACTCCGTATCGGATACCGCGGAGTACGGCGGGCTCACCCGCGGCGACGACGTGATCGACGACCAGGTTCGGGCGAACATGGAAACGGTGCTCGAGCAGGTTCAAAACGGCGAGTTCGCGACCGAGTGGATCGCCGAGAACCAGGCGAAGCGCCCCGTCTACACGCAGCTCAACCAGGCCGAGAAGAACCACGAGATCGAGGAGGTCGGCGAACGGCTGCGCGACCTGTTCGCGTGGGCGGAAGCCGAGACGGAAGACGAGGAAGAAACGGACGACGAACAGCCTCGCGTCCAGGCTGACTGAGAGGTACACGACCCATGACACGACCGACGAACGACCGAACCGAACGCAACGCGGACCGGCGAACGATGGGCGAGATCGACCACACGAACCCCTACACGGGGGAAACGGCCGGTCAGCTGTTCAGCCGCGGCCCGACCGTCGTAACCGACGGCGGTGAGCCGAGCCGAACGCCGGACGATCACCGGCCCTCCGAAAGCGACCCGTCCGCAACCGATTCGAACGGCGAATCCGACGACCAGGAAACGATGAAAGACGTCAACCACACGCCGCCAAAGAACGCCGAGGACACGAACCGCGTCTTCGAGCGCGGGCGAAAACCGAACACGGTAGGAGACGAGGAATGAGTACGGGAACGCTGTACGACAAGGTCTGGGACCGACACAAAGTGACCACGCTGCCGACCGGGCAGGATCAGCTGTTCGTCGGGCTCCACCTCATCCACGAGGTCACGAGTCCGCAGGCGTTCGGGATGCTCCGCGAGCGCGACCTCGAGGTCGCCTTTCCGAAGCTGACCCACGCGACGGTCGATCACATCGTGCCGACCGCCGACCAGTCCCGTCCGTACGAGGAGGACGCGGCCGAAGAGATGATGTCGGAGCTCGAGGAAAACGTCCGCGAGGCGGGCATCGAGTTCTCGGACCCGACGACGGGTGATCAGGGGATCGTCCACGTCATCGGCCCGGAGCAGGGGATCACCCAGCCCGGCAAGACGATCGTCTGCGGCGATAGTCACACGTCGACTCACGGCGCGTTCGGCGCGCTCGCGTTCGGGATCGGCACCAGCCAGATCCGGGACGTGCTCGCGACGGGGACGCTCGCCTTCGAGAAACAGAAGGTCCGGAAGATTCAGGTCGACGGCGAACTCGGACGAGGCGTCGAAGCGAAAGACGTCATCCTCGAGATCATCCGCCGGCTCGGAACGGAAGGCGGCGTCGGCTACGTCTACGAGTACGCCGGCGAGGCCATCGAGAACCTCGGAATGGAGGGGCGGATGTCGATCTGCAACATGTCGATCGAGGGCGGCGCTCGAGCGGGCTACGTCAACCCCGACGAGACCACCTACGAGTGGCTCGAGCAGACGGACTATTTCCAGGAGCGCCCGGAGAAGTTCGACGAACTGAAACCCTACTGGGAGTCGATCCGCAGCGACGAGACGGCGGAGTACGACGACGTCGTCACGATCGACGCGAACGAACTCGAGCCGGTCGTCACGTGGGGAACCACGCCGGGCCAGGGAATCGGCATCACGGAAGCGATCCCGGCACCCGAGGACCTGCCCGAAGACAAACGGGACACGGCGCGACGCGCCCAGGAACACATGCGCGTCGAGCCCGGCGACACGATGGAAGGCTACGATATCGACGTCGCCTTTCTCGGCTCCTGTACGAACGCCAGACTCCCCGACCTGCGCCGCGCGGCGGAACTCGTCGAGGGTCGGCAGGTCCACGACGATGTCCGCGCGCTCGTCGTTCCCGGCAGCCAGCGCGTCCAGAAGACCGCCGAGAACGAGGGGCTCAAGGACACCTTCGAGGAAGCCGGCTTCGAGTGGCGAAACGCCGGCTGTTCGATGTGTCTGGGGATGAACGAGGACCAACTCGAGGGCGACGAGGCCTGCGCCTCCTCCTCGAACCGGAACTTTGTCGGCCGGCAGGGGAGCAAGGACGGACGGACCGTCCTGATGAGCCCGCGGATGGTCGCCGCGGCGGCGATCAACGGGGAGGTCTCTGACGTGCGCGATCTGAAGGAGGTGAATGTGGCATGAGAAGCGAGACGCCACGCATCTCGAACACGCGAGTGGACGGAGTCCGCGACCGATCGGAGCGAACGCCACCGCGGATGCGCGACGCGCCGGAGGTGGTAGCATGAGCGGAGACGGTGCGGTCGACATTCCGGAGGTGACCTTCGTCTCCGGCTCCGGCGTCCCGATCCGGGGCAACGACATCGACACCGACCAGATCATCCCGGCGCGGTTCATGAAGGTCGTCACCTTCGACGGACTGGGCGAGTTCGCCTTCTTCGACCTTCGGTTCGACGAGAACGACGACCTCAAGGACCATCCGTTCAACGAGGACCGGTTCCAGGATTCGTCGGTCATGGTCGTCAACGGTAACTTCGGCTGTGGCTCCTCGAGAGAGCACGCGCCCCAGGCGCTGATGCGGTGGGGGATCGATGCGGTAATCGGCGAGAGCTTCGCCGAGATCTTCGCGGGCAACTGCCTGGCGCTCGGCATCCCGACCGTCACCGCCGACAGCGAAACGATCCAGAACCTCCAGGACTGGGTCGACGAGAACCCCGACGGCGAACTCGAGATCGACGTCGAGGCCGAGACGGTCACGTACGGAGGCGAGACGATCGACGTCACCGTCGACGACGCCCAGCGCAAGGCGCTCGTCGAGGGCGTCTGGGACACGACGGCGTTGATGAAGTCCAACGCCGGTGAAGTCCGGAAGAAGGCCCGTGAGCTACCTTACGTCGAGGACGGCGCGATTCCCGAAGCCGAGTAACCGAATCGACGGATGTCCTTTTCGAGGTCGTTCGCGCTCGCTGGAGCGGACGACCGATTGCGAACGGATCACACGGAAAGCGGCAGAGTCGTCATCCCACCGTCAGCGATTTCGCCGCTCCTCCGAAACGGTGACTATGGCTCGAAATCTCGACGTTCTCCTGTTCCTGTCGCTCGCCGTCCTGTGGGGGCTCTCCTTTCCGGCGATTTCCGTGGGCCTCGAGTACTTGCCGCCGCTGTTCTTCGCGGCCGCCCGGTACGATATCGCGGCGATCTTGCTACTGGTCGCGGCTGCCGTCCGGGTCGAGACGTGGCGACCGACCGCGCGGAACGATCTGGCGGCCGTCGCCGGCGGCGGGATCTTCCTCATTGCCGGCAACGGCCTGTTGTTTCTCGGTCAACAGACCGTTCCGAGCGGCGTCGCCGCGATTTTACAGGGATTGATTCCCATCATCACCGCGCTGTGGGCGATCCCGCTACTCGGCGAACGGCTCTCGGCGATCGGAGCCGTCGGCGCGGCGATCGGGTTTTTCGGCGTCGGATTGATCGTCCAGCCCGACCCCGGGAACCTCCTCGCGGGCGATACCGCCGCGCGACTGCTCGTCGTCGGGCAGGTGTGTAGCGTCGCACTCGGCGGCGTGTTGATTCAACGGGCCGGACCGACCCTCGAGCAACTGCCGCTGGTCGGCTGGTCGATGTTCGTCGGCGCGTTCGTCTTGCACGCCGTCAGTTTCGCCACTGGCGAGTCACCCAGCGTCGACGTGATTGGTCCCGCCTCGCTCGGCGTATTGCTCTACCTCGGGGTCTTCGCGACGGCGATCGCCTTCCTGATCTACTTCACGATCCTCGAGGAACACGGTGCGTTCGAAGCGGCGCTGATCGGCTATCTGGTCCCGGTCGTCGCGACGGTCGCGGGCGTCCTCTTGCTCGACGAGTCGCTCGGCGTGGTGACCGTCGTCGGATTCGCGGTGGTCGCCGTCGGATTCGTGTTGCTCAAGCGCCGCGCGATCGCCGATGCGGCGGGAGTCGGACCCGGCGTGGCGGGTCCCTGACTCGAGACCACCGCTTTGCTTCCCGGCCGAATCGGTCCCGCCACCGAACGATCGGTGACCGCGTCGGTTCGAAGAGGACAACACACTTATATCACTGCTGACAATCCCGCAGTACCCTCTCGGATCGCCTTCATGAGCGCTTCACGACCCGGATCGTCGACCGACCGCGATAGACGCACAGTCGTTCTCGACTCGGCTCGAGCAGCCATCGGTCCGCGCCTCGGCATCGATCGGCGAGCCCTCGGCGCATTCCGGATCGCGCTCGGACTCGTACTGCTCGTCGACCTGCTCGTGCTTCGGGTGCCGGGGCTGGTCACCTTCTACACCGACGACGGAGTTTTCCCGCGATCGACGCTCGCGGAGGCCTATCCGACGATCGCGCCGGGATCGATCCACGCGGTGTCCGGTTCGGCGTGGTTTCAGGGCATTCTGTTCGCGATCGCCGGAGCGTTCGCCGTGCTCCTGCTCGTCGGTTACCGGACTCGAGTCGCGACGCTTTGCTCGTTCGTCTTGCTGGCGTCGCTGCACGCGCGGAACCCGCACGTGATCAACGGCGGAGACACGATCCTCCTCTCGTTCCTGCTCTTCGGGCTGTTCCTCCCGCTTTCGGCGCGCTGGTCGCTCGACGCTCGTCGCCGATCCGTCCGTCGTCGGCCCGCCCGTTACGACGCCGAGCGCGGCAATCGCGTGCTATCGGTTGCAACGGCGGTGATTTTGCTCAACGTCGTGCTCGTCTACGTGACGAACGGCCTGTTCAAGACGGAGAGCGAACTGTGGATGAACGGCGGGGCGGTCCGACACATCTTCCACCTCGAGCAGTACCTCGTCCTCCTCGGTCCGTCTCTCGCGGAGTACCCGACGCTGCTCACCGCGGCCAACTGGTTCTGGGTCGTCTTGCTCGGCGTCTCCCCGTTACTCGTGGTCCTCACCGGACGGCACTGTCTCGCGCTGGTCGCCGCGTTCGTCGCCGCACACCTCGGAATGGCGGCGACGATGCGGCTGGGAGCGTTTCCGTTCGTCATGGTCGCCGGGCTGATCCTGTTCCTTCCGCCGCACGTCTGGGATCGACTCGAGCGGACCGTCTCCGATCTCGACCTCGAACGTGTTTCGAAACCGATCGGCGACGACGGGGCCGGGAGTGAACGGACGACGAGCGCGGGCACGTCCGCCCTCGTCACGCCTCGCACTCGCCGGGGCGCACGGGTGATCGGTTCGGGGGTCGTCGCGTGCGCTTTCGTCTCGATACTCGTCTGGCAGGCGGTCGGCATCGGACTCGTCGACACCCCGTCGGGGTTGGACAGCGAGGTCGAAGACGCTAGCTGGGCGTTCTTCGCACCGAACCCGCCGACCGCACACAGCTGGTACGCCGTCGAAGCGGAACGCGAGTCGGGCGAGACGATCGACGGCCTCGGCGGCGGCGAGGCCAGACTCGATCGGCCGCCGGACGCCGCGGAGACGTATCCCTCGACGCTCTGGAAGCGATACGGGATGTCGGTTCGGTACGCCGACGAGACGCAGTACGAACCGGTGGCGGCGTACCTCTGTGAGCGCCTCGACGGCGATGTCGAGCGCCTGACCGTGTACCTCGTCGAACAGCCCGTCAGCCCCGACGGACCGGTCGGCGAGCCGACCGCACACGAGCGTATCGAGTACGACTGTTGATCGGCGGGCGTCCGGGTCGCGGGCTCGCTTCCACACTGCTCTTCGAGCGGCGAGGGTCGTCGGTCGCGTCGATACTATCGATACCCTCTTTTCACACCCCAAGAGAGATGCAGGCATGACTCACGAAATCGCCGTCATCCCTGGCGACGGAATCGGACAGGAAGTCACCCCCGCCGCGGTCGAGGTTCTCGAGACGTTCGACATCGACTTCGAGTTCGTCGAAGCCGACGCCGGCGACGCGGTCGAGGACGAAACGGGCGAGGCGCTGCCACAGGAGACCTACGACCTCGCCGCGTCGGCGGACGCGACGCTGTTCGGCGCGGCCGGAGAGACCGCCGCGGACGTCATCCTCCCGCTCCGAGAGGCGGTCGGTTCGTTCGTCAACATTCGACCGGCGAAGGCGTACCCGGGGGTCGACGCCGTCCGTCCCGAGACGGATCTGATCTTCCTCCGCGAAAACACCGAGGGCGTCTACGCCGGTCTCGAGGACCGACTGACGCAGGACGTCTCGACGCTCACCCGTGTGGTCACGGAATCTGCCTCGAGCGACCTCGGGGAGTTCGCCTGCGACTACGTTTCCGGCGACGAACACGACGGATTCACCATCGTCCACAAGGCGAACGTCATGCGCGAAACGGACGGCCTCTTTCGCGATACCATCAAAGGTGTCGCCGACGACAACGGCATCGAAACCGACGAGGTGCTGATGGACGCCTTCGCGACGCGGGTCTGTCTCGATCCGGAACAGTTCGACGTCGTCGTCTGTCCGAATCTCGCGGGCGACGTCCTTTCCGACCTCGCTGCCGGCCTCGTCGGCGGCCTCGGCTTGCTCCCCTCGGCGAACGTCGGCCCCGACCGCGCGCTGTTCGAGCCGGTTCACGGCACCGCGCCCGACATCGCGGGCGAGGGCGTCGCGAACCCGGCCGCGACGATCATCTCCGCCGCGATGTTGCTCGAGTACCTCGGCTACGACGACGAGAGCGCCGCGATCCACGCGGCCGTCGAGTCGACGCTCGAGGACGGGCCTCGAACGCCGGATCTGGACGGTGACGCCTCGACCGAGGACGTGACGGGCGCGATTATCGACCGGCTGTAGGCCGCTCTCGTCGCCGCTCCCGCGAGTTGTCACACCACACCGACGAGGGTATCGATACGGTCGGTATCGACCGACGACCGCGGTCGGTAGTGTCGGCTCGAAGTGTTGACCGTGACCGAACTGCTTCTTCGGGTAGCAGCTCTGCTATCGAGCTCTCGACCGGGTTTCCTCGGTCAACGTCCCTCCTGTTGCAGCAGAACGAATTTCGACTCAGGAAAATCGTGCAGAAACGAACGAGTGTTCCGGGGTAAACAAATAAAAACATGCAGAGCGCAGATACGTTCGAAGACAACCCTGGCTCATGTTACCCGAACAGCGCAAGCGGACGATCGTCGAACTCGTCTCGGATCGGGACGGGTGTTCGGTCGAACAGTTGGCGGATCAACTCGGCGTCTCGAAGGCGACGATCCGGCGGGATCTGGACGATCTGGAGGCGGAACGGCTCGTCGAACGATCGCACGGCGGTGCCGTTCCGGTGACGGCGGTCGGCCGCGAGCAGACCTACGTCCAGAAGGAGGTGCAGAACCTCGATGCGAAGGCGAGGATCGGCGCGCGCGCCGCGACGGAGATCCACGACGGACAGGTCGCCTTCTTCGATTCGGGGACGACGACGATGCAGGTCGCAAAGCAGGCTCCGACCGATACGGCGTTCATTCCGGTCACGAACTCGCCGGTGCTGGCGCTCGAGCTCGGGCAGACGGCGAACGAGGTCAAACTCACCGGCGGCACGCTCCGCCACCGGACGCGGGCGCTCGTCGGGCCGAGCGCGGAGGCGTTCATGGGTCGGACGAACTTCGATCTGCTCTTTCTGGGCACCAACGGCGTCGGCGGCGATGGGAGTCTGACGACGCCAAACGAGGACGAGGCACGGATGAAAGAGCTGATGGTCGAAAGCGCGGAACGGGTCGTCCTCGTGACGGACGAAACGAAGTTCGGCGAGCAGAGCTTCCTCCAGTTCGCCTCGCTCGAGGACGTGGACGTTCTGGTAACGGACGCCGAACCGAGCGACGAAATCGCGGAAGCGTGTACGGCGGCCGACGTGACCGTCGGCGTGGAGGGATCGGATGATCGCTAGCGTCACCCTCAATCCGGCGATCGACTACACGGTAGCGCTCTCCGACTCGCTCGAGACCGACGCCGTCTCTCGATCCGACGACTACCGGTACGACGCGGGCGGCAAGGGGATCAACGTCTCGAAGTACCTGGTCGAACTCGAGATCGAGACCGTTGCGACCGGCGTCGCCGGCGGCTTTCTCGGCCGCTACCTCTTAGAGCGACTGTCCGCCCAGCAGATCGCCGCCGACTTCGTCGACATCGACGGCGAGACGCGACTCAACACGACCGTCCTCGGGCCGGACGGCGAGTACAAGATCAATCAGAGCGGCCCCCGCGTCTCGCGGCTGGCGGTCGACGAGATCATCGACACGTTGTGCGAGCACGACCCCGAAACGGTCGTCCTCGCCGGCAGCCTTCCGGCGGGCGTCGGACCCGAGACGATCGATCGACTCGCGAAGGCCGGCCCGTGGGAGACGGTCGTCGATATGGGCGGCGAAACGCTCACTGCGCTCGAGGCCGAGTACGCGCTCTGCAAGCCGAACCTCGAGGAACTGGCGGCGGCGACCGGGCGGCGGATCGACGGCGTGCAGTCGGCGATTGCGGCCGCAGAGGCGCTCCGGGCGGAGGGGTTCGATCGCGTCGTCGCCTCTCTGGGTAGCGACGGCGCGGTGATGGCGACGCCTGATCGAACGCTGCACGCCCCGGCGGCGGACGTCGACGTGGTCGACACCGTCGGTGCGGGCGACGCGCTGTTGGCGGGCGTCCTCGCCTCGCGAAGCCGTCGCGAATCGGACGCGGCGGCGCTCCGGTCCGGCGTCGCCGTCGCGTCCCGCGTCGTCTCCGTCTCCGGGACGCGAGCGCCGTCGCTGGCGGACGTCCGCGACGAACGCGACGCGATCGCGGTCTCCGCGTACTGACATCGGTCTCCTGTTCGCGGTCGAATCGCTCGAGACCCGATTTCGGAACGCCATGAATATTCAAAACATATCAATACAAAACAAACGCATTCGAAAATACTTTTGCACCCTCTGTTGAAGGTCTATGAAGATAAACCAATGAAAGACGATGTAGAACAGCGATCGCGCGCCTACCTCCTCTCCGTCAAGGAGGACCTGATGACGGGCGTGTCGTTCATGATCCCGTTCGTGACGATCGGCGGGATCTTCCTCGCGCTCGCGTTCATGCTCGCGTCGCTCCCGGAGACGTTCTTCGGGGTTCCGACGCCCGGCGCGGGGACGAGTACCACGACCGTCTTCGACGATACGGGGACGCTCCCGTGGTATCTCGCCCAGATCGGCGATCTCGGGCTGACGATCATGATCCCCGTCCTGGGCGGATACATCGCGTACGCGGTCGCAGACAAACCCGGGCTCGCGCCGGGCTTCATCCTCTCGTGGGCGATCCAGCAAGAACCGCTCATCGAAGCCGCCGGACAGGTCATCGGATTCGACGCCAACGGCGCGGTCGCCGGCTTCCTCGGTGCGATCGTCGCCGGACTGCTCGCGGGGTACGTCGCCCGCTGGATGAAGGGCTGGGCGGTGCCGTCGATGATCGATCCGATGATGCCGATCCTCGTGATCCCGGTGTTCACGACGTTGCTCCTCTCGCCGCTCGTCGTCCTCGGACTCGGCGTTCCGATCGCCATCATCGACGACGCGCTGACGACCGCGCTCGAGGGGATGCAAGGGACGAACGCCATCCTGCTCGGGGCGATCCTCGGCGGGATGATGGCGGTGGACATGGGCGGCCCGATCAACAAGGTCGCGTACGTCTTCGGTACCGTCCTCGTCGCGGATCAGATCTTCGGGCCGATGGCCGCCGTGATGATCGCCGGTATGGTGCCGCCGCTCGGGCTCGCGCTCTCGAACTTCATCGCCCCGCAGAAGTACTCCGAGGAGATGTACGAGAACGCGAAGGCGGCCGTCCCGCTCGGCCTCTCGTTTATCACCGAGGGGGCGATTCCGTACGCCGCCGCCGACCCGCTTCGGGTCATTCCGTCGGCCGTCCTCGGCAGCGCGACGGCCGGCGCGGCCGCGCTCTGGTTGGGCGTGACGATGCCGGCTCCCCACGGCGGCATCTTCGTCATCGTCCTCTCGAACAGCATGCTGCAGTTCCTGGGTTGTCTGGCCCTCGGCACGCTGGTGACGGCGACGGCCACCACGCTGATCAAACCGGACTACCACGAGCGCGTCGCCGGCGCAGAGCCCGCACAGCCGGCGACTGAGGCGGGGCAGACGAACGACTGAGGCGAGATGACCGACGGAAGACGAACGACTGAAGCGACGTGGCCGACGGAAGACGAACGACCGAGTCGATATGGCCGAACGACCGAAACCGCACGGATACCGACCCACATTCCACACCGTCGCGTACGAACGATGACTATGACCGAACCCAAAATCGAGACCGTACTGACTTCCGACCTGATCACCCTCGAGGAACCACCCGCCGAAAAGGAGGCCACGATCGAATTTCTCCTCGATCGGGCCGTCGAGGCCGGCCGCGTTACCGACCGCGAGACCGCACTCGAGGCCTTGCTCGCCCGTGAGGCAGAGACGACGACCGGCGTCGGCATGGGGATCGGCATCCCCCACGCGAAGACCGACGCGGTTTCCGAGCCGACCGTCGTCTTCGCGCGCTCGTCGACCGGCGTCGACTTCGACGCGATGGACGGCGAGCCGGCGACGCTGCTGTTCATGCTGCTCGTCCCCGCCGAAGGTGGCGAGGAGCACCTCGAACTCCTGAGTTCGCTCTCGCGGGCGCTGATGCACGACGATGTCCGCGACCGTCTGCACGAGGCGGAGTCGAAAGCCGCCATCGAGGAGACGATCACGGAGGCGGTCGCGTGATGGAGCGAACCGTCACCGTGGTTCCCGAAGACGGACTCCACGCGCGCCCCGCCGCGAAGTTCGTCGAAGCCGCCGGCGAGTTCGATGCCACCATTGCGGTGGCCCCGGCGGACGGGAACGACGACCCGGTCAACGCGGCGAGCATGCTCGCCGTCACCAGCCTCGGCGTCGCGAGCGGCGACGACCTTCGGATCGTCGCCGAGGGTGCGGACGCCGAGGCGGCGCTCGAGGAACTCGAGGCGATTCTCTCGACGCCCGAAACCGAATCGGAACCGGAGACCTGAACCGATGGCCGCCAACGAACTCGATTCGCGATCGTACGAGGGGACCGGCGTCACGCCGTTATCCGGCGTCGGCACCGCCGTCTGGTACGATCCGACCGCCGATCTCGAACTCGGCGAGCCGCCGGCGGCCGATGCCGTCGATTCGGACGCCGAACGCGACCGATTCCGGACCGCCCGCGAACGGGCGCAGGTCGAACTCGAGCGCGAGCGCGAACGAACCGCCGAACGCGTCGGCGAGGAGGAGGCGGCGGTGTTCGACGCGCACCGGCAGTTCCTCGACGATCCGCAGATCACCGACGGCGTCGAATCGGCCGTCGAGGGCGGTTTGCCCGCAGAACACGCGGTCGAGAGCGCCTTCGAGGACCCCATCGCGCAGTTCGAGGGGATGGACGGCCGGATGGCCGAGCGCGCCGACGACCTCCGGGACGTCCGGGACCGACTGCTCCGGCTGCTCACCGACGCCGAACGCGTCGATCTCTCCTCGCTGTCCGCGGGATCGATCCTGCTCGCCGAACGGCTGACGCCGAGCGACACCGCGCAGCTGGATTCCGAGCGCGTCGCCGGCTTCGTGACGGTCGAGGGCGGACGGACGTCCCACGCGGCGATTTTCGCCCGCTCTCTGGGGATTCCCGCCGTCGTCGGCATCGGCGACGCCCTCGAGTCGATCGACGACGGCGAATCCGTGCTGGTCGACGGCGAAGCGGGATCGGTGATCGCCGATCCGACCGCCGAACGACGCGAGCGTGCGGCCGACGGACGCGACGTCGACGTGCGTGAGGAAAGAGTCTCGACGGCCGACGGCGTCCCGATCGAGGTCGCAGCCAACGTCGGCACCGTCGCGGAACTCGAGGGTGCGATCGACCAGGGTGCCGACGGGATCGGTCTCTTTCGGACCGAGTTCCTCTTTCTCGACCGGGAGGCGCCCCCGGACGAGGTCGAGCAGTTCGAGGTCTATCGCGAAGCGCTCGCGGCGTTCCCCGAGGGCCGAGTCGTCGTCCGAACGCTGGATGTCGGCGGGGACAAACCGATTCCGTACCTCGATGCGCCCGAGGCGGACAATCCGTTCCTCGGCCAGCGGGGGATCCGACGCTCGCTCGGTCCCGACGCCGACCTCTTCGAGACGCAACTCCGGGCGCTGCTGCGGGCGGCCGCCGCCGAACCGGGGACGCTCTCGGTGATGTTCCCGATGGTCGCGACCGTGCCGGAACTCGAAGCCGCCCTCGATACGGTCGAGGACGTCGCAGCGGCGCTCGAGTCGGCGGGCGCCGACTACGCGGTTCCCGAACTGGGCGTGATGATCGAGACGCCGAGCGCCGCGTTTATCGCGGAGGCGTTGGCCGAGCGCGTCGACTTCATGAGCATCGGGACGAACGACCTCACTCAGTACGTGATGGCCGCCGATCGCGAGAACGAACGAGTGGCCGACCTCCACGACCCCTGCGAGCCGGCCGTGCTCCGGGCGATCGAACGCGCCGTCGAGGCAGGGAACGCGACCGACGCCTGGGTCGGGATGTGCGGCGAGATGGCCGGGGACTCCGACCTGACGAAGCTACTCGTCGGGCTGGGGCTCGACGAACTCAGTATGAGCGCCGTGACGATCCCCGACGTGAAAGCCGAGATCACCGACCTCGACGGCGCAACGGCCGAATCGCTCGCGAACCGAGCGACCGACGCGACCACGAGAACTACCGTCTCCGACCGCGTACACACGACTACAGACCAATGAAATTCGCCGCAGTAACGTCCTGTCCGACGGGTATCGCACACAGCCAGATGGCGGCCGAGAACTTAGCACAGACCGCGACCGATCTCGGTCACGAGATCGACGTCGAGGTGCAGGGTGCCATGGGCCAGGAGAACGAACTCTCGAGCGAGGCGGTCGCCGACGCCGACGCGATCATCATCGCCGCAGATACCTCTGTGAGCCGCGACCGCTTCGTCGACAAACCGGTCGTCAAAGCCCCGGTGAAAGACGCCGTCAACGACGCCGAGGGGCTCATCGACAGAGCGATCGAGGCGACGGACGGCGAGATGTCAGCCGAGACAGCAGCGGCGACACGAGAGCCGTCCGAGACAGCGGGTGCGCCGGATTCCGATGCTACCGACGACGGCGATTCGACCGCCGCTTCGAAACGCGGCGGTGATCCTTCGAAAGGTCTGTTTGCGCGACTCAAGCGGCTTCTGTCCTGACTCGGCGCGGTCATCGCCGGTTCGATCCCTCATCTCGGCCTCGCGCGTCTCGGGGTTGACAGTTATCACGAGGGTCGTGGTACTACGTCCGATGACTCGAGACGACACCCTCGCCGGAATCCAGTCGCGCACCGTCGACACCGACCGCCTCGAGACGCACTTCCTCGAATCGGGCGGCGAAAACGAGACCACCGATACCGATGGCTCCGTCGTGTTCCTCCACGGCAACGTCTCCTCCTCCCGGTTTTTCGAGGACGTGATGGTCGACCTACCGGCCGGCTATCGCGCCGTCGCGCCCGATCTGCGCGGGTACGGCGATTCCGAGACGAAACCCGTCGATGCGACGAACGGACTGGGCGATTTCGAAGCCGATCTCCGCGCGCTGCGCTCCGAACTCGACCTCCCCGATCCCGTCACGCTCGTCGGCTGGTCGAACGGCGGCGGCGTCGCGATGCGCTATACGATCGACAACCCCGAAGCGGTCGACTCGCTCGTCCTCGTCAATCCGCTCTCGCCGTACGGGTTCGGCGGAACGAAAGACGAGGCGGGAACGCCCTGTTTCGACGATTACGCCGGCTCTGGCGGCGGGCTCGGTAACGACGAATTCGTCGCGGGGCTCGCGGAGCGCGACCGCAGCGAGGGCGGCGAGGCCTCGCCGCGGAAGATCCTGCGAACGTTCTACGTCGATCCCACTCACGAGTTCGACGAGGGGCGCGAAGAGTCGTACCTGACGGGGCTGCTCGACACCGCGACCGGCGACGAGAACTATCCCGGCGACGCGACGCCGAGCGAGAACTGGCCCGGCGCTGCACCAGGCGAGAGCGGCGTGAACAACGCCATCTCGCCGAAATACTGCTCGCTCGAGGCGATCACCGATATCGATCCCGAGGCGAAACCGCCGGTCACGTGGGTCCGCGGCGATTCGGATCAGATCGTCTCCAACGAATCGCTGTTCGACGTCGGCACGCTCGGCCGGATGGGCGAGGTTCCGGGCTGGCCCGGCGAGGACGTCTTCCCGCCCCAGCCGATGGTCGACCAGACCCGCGCGGTCCTCGAGACGTACGCGGATTCGGACGGCGAGTTCGAGGAGGTCGTCTTCCGGAATACGGGACACGCGCCACACGTCGAAGTCCCCGGGGACTTCCTGGATCGGCTCGAATCGGTCCTTCAGGGGTGAGGTGTCGACCACCGTGACCATCCGCGAGGTCGGGTTTCGGACGTCCGTTAGGATTCGGTAACCTCGAGCGTCCAGTCCCCGTCGGCTTCGATGTTGATCCAGATGGTTCCGCTCGAGTGGTACGATCTCGAGTTGTCGAACGTGCCGGTCTTGTTGATGATCGACTCCCTGCTCCCGTCCGCACTGTAGCCGTCGACGACGAACGCGCCGTCGCCGTCGTGTGTCACCTCGAGTCTGGCGTCGCTGTCGGTCCAGATCGGGCCGACGAACGCCGATCCCCTGCCCGTGGCTTCCACCGGGAGCTCGTCGAGGTCGTTGGCGTGGACCTCCGGCTGGAAGAGGTCGATCGACCACTCGCCGTCCGCGTCGACCTCGAGCCGGTGCGTTCCCTCCTCGACCGCCATGATCGATTCGCCGGCGGTCGTTCCGGCGGTGTTCACCAGCACGTCATCGCTGCCGTCACCGTCTGCGATCACGTCGACGACGAACTCGCCGTCGCCGTCGTGCGAGAAGCTTCCGGTGAGGACGCCGTCGTCGAGGTCGAAGGTCGGCGTTTCGTCCGCTCCCGATCCCTCGAACTCGTGAGACTGGCCCGCCTCGAGGATTGTGCCCTCCGGCCGCCCGTCGCTGGCGTTTTCGTTCTCGTCTTCGCCGTCGTCGCTCTCGAACGTTCCGTCGACGAGGTCGGACGGCGTGATCACGTCGAGACCGCGGTGTTCGATGTGGTTGAGCAGGTGTTCGAAGTCGTCGAGCGACATCCGGTTCTCGTCGGGGCCGACGTCGTCGTCGTCGACGATTCGCGGAATTCGAAGGACGGTGAGCACCTGATACTGGTCGGCGAGGTTGATGTGACGGCGAACGCCGTTGTGGAGCGCGGGACCCCAGATCAGCGGAATCGTGTCCATCCCGGTCGGCGGGACGCCGGACGTACAGGAGCCGAACAGGAACGCCGATTCGTGGACGTCCCTGACGATCTCGTTCGTCGTCGCGTCCATCCGATCGTCCGGGACGAACAGGTGCCGCGAGCCGTCTTCGAAGCCGAGGTTCACGAGCTGGTCGCGGTTGTGCTCGAGGACCTGACGCTGGCGGTCCTCGGGCATTTCGGGGAGCGGCGCGGATACCCGCGGGTACGAGCAGACGTCCCACCCGCGGTCCCGAAGCTCCTCGAGCTCCGTGGCACCCATCCGACCGCTATCGCCGATTCGGTCGGGGCTGACCGGAACCGCCGCGGCCCAGTCGCGCTCTGCGAGCATCTCCGCGGCGATATCGTAGTGGGAGTCGTGACCGCCGTAGAACGCCAGGATCGCCTTCCCGTTGTCGGCTGCTTCGGTTCGACGAAGGTCGTCGACGACCATCTTCGTCGCTCCGTCCGACGGACCCACTGCGATGATGTTGATGCGGGTGACGTTCGACAGGTCCGGTTCGCCTTCCGGCTTGTGTTCGTACCCGCAGTCGAGTCGGAACCAGCCGTCGTACTCGTCCGGCACCGTTCGGACGGTGTTGAGCCGCGCGTCCCGGTCCGGGGCGAGGAATTCGACGACGATTTTGTTCGCGGATTCCGGCTTGACCGCCAGCGACGTGTCCCACTCGCTGAGATCGATTCCATCGGAGAACCGAATGTCCATCCCGGCCTGTCGGCCGTCGCTCTCGATGACGGCCGCTTGCGAGCCGATTCGCGCTTCGTCGGGTGCGGCCGATAATTCGCCGTTCTGCGGGAACCACTCGTCGAGATTTTCGAAGTCCGAGAGCAGTTCGCCCTCGTCGATCGCGGGCCACCGCTTCGACGCGTCCGACGGCGTTTCATCGGGATCCTCATCGTCCTGTGAGTCCGTCTCCTCGTCGCCTGACAGCAGATCCGTACAGCCTGCGAGGGCGGTGGAGGTTGCGCCGACCGTGGCGAGCATCCATCGTCGAGACAGTCGGTCGCTCGTGTCGGTTTCGTTATCCATTGTCGTTATCAGTTCGTCGCAGGTCGCGTACTTGTCTATGGAGCAGTTAAATTCACTTCAGCGCCGGAAATCGACGAAGGCGAACCGGTTCGGGACGGCTTATCGAACGGCTAACTGCCGGCGGACAGGTGTAGTGTGACGACGAGAAACGATCCCGATTCCAGCACGATTCCGCGACTAGACGACGTCGAGCGTCGACCGGTCCGCTCCGGCGAGTTCGACCAGCGCGTCGGCCTCGAGCAGGTGACAGTCGCCGGGAATCACGAGCAGGTGGAGCGGGTCGCCGAAGTCCCGCTCCGCGAGGGCGGTCATCGTGGCGGCCTCGACGAGGGGTTCCGGGCTGCCCGCGCGGGCGACGACGACGCCGACGAGATCGGGGTACTCCTCGGCGAGCAACCCCGCAGCCACATCGGCGGTCATGTACGCTTCGACCGTTTCGTCGCGGTCGAGGCGGTTCGTCGCCGCTTCGTTGTCCACTTTGATATCGAGATAGACGACCGTGTGAACGCCGTCCTCCCGATTCTCGTCGATGGTCCTCGTCACGCTCTCCGGGAGCCCGTCGGCACCGTGAGCGTACGGAAACGGCAGCGTCGTCGCCGTCCCGAAGCGGTAGTTCTGGAGCCCGGTCAGCGCGCTGGTCGCCGTCTGGGCGGTGACGCCGTGGATCACTCGCGTCTCGATGCCGCGGTCGTGAGCCCGCAATCGAAGGTCGACGTGCGTCGTCGAGATCATCGTATCGCCCGCCGTCAGGAAGGCGACGGTCTCGCGCTCGGCGGCCTCGAGGATGTCGTCGGGGTGCTGTTCGACGCCCGCGCGATCCCTGACCTCGATCGAGAGGTCGTGGTGGGACTCGAGTTCCTCGAGCGTCGTTCCGAGTAGCGTGCTAGTGTAGAACTCGGCGTAGGCGCGGTCGGCGTTTCGCAGCGCCTCCTGACCCTCGACGGTGATCGACCGCTCGTCGTAGAGCCCGAGTCCGATGAAGGTGAGCATAGCCCTGCTAGTGAGCAACCCCGTTATAATCTTTCGAGTCCGAGGGCGGGTGGATCGCTCCCGGCGAACGCGCCCGACCCTTACCGCTCGGATACCGCTCCGAGCTGCTCTAGGAACCCCAGCGCGTGGTCGACCACCCAGCGCTCGGCGATTCGCCCGTCCTCGACGCGGGCGAAAATGGTTCCGACCAGTTCGACCTCGGTACCCGTCGGCTCGACGCCCATGAACTCGCCCCGATGGGTCGCGTGCATGGTGAACCGATTCGCGACGGTGTCGCCTTCGGCGATGACGTCGTCGATCGTTCCGTGCAGATCGGGAAACGCGGCGCGGAACGCCTCGATCTGCTCTTTGAATTCCGCTCGGCCGCGCAACTCCGACGGTTCCCACGGCGAGTGCTGGACGAAGCCCTCCGTGAGGAGGTCATCGACCGCGTCCACGTTTCCCTCGTTCCAGACGTCCTCCTGCATGCGGCGGGCGAGCGCTTTGTTGTCCTCGGTGTTCATGATCAGCCGCTAGTAGTGGGGCTGACTGCGGAGATAACGGTTGTCTACGCGCAGCTAACTGGTCCACAAATCGATCTCGGAGTTTGAAACCGGTTCATCGACGCGCAAGTTCGTCGATGCCGATCAGGTATCATCGGGAACGACCGCCATCGCTTCGATCTCGACGAGGTGATCGGGATCGATCAACCGCTGGACTTCGAGCATGCTGGCCGCGGGTCGAACCTCGTCGAAGACCGCTCCGTGGGCCTTCCCGATTGCCTCCCAGTCGTCGATATCGGTGACGTACATTCGGGTCCGGACGACGTCCTCGAGCGATGCCCCTGCCTCCTCGAGTGCGTCCGCGATGATCTCGAGGGCGCGCTTCGTCTGTGCGTACGGGTCGTCAGGGGCGACGACCTCGCCGTCTTCGTCGGTCGCAGTCGTTCCCGCGACGTGGACCTGCGAGCCGACGCGGACGGCCCGCGAGTAGCCCACCGTCGATTCCCACTCGGTGTCGCTCGAGACGCGCTGTCTGTCCATACGTGACGGAGACGGACGGAGAGAAAAGCGTTCGCGGTTTACAGCTGGAGGTGCGACGTCGAGTCGGGGCCGCCGTCCTCGTCGATTCCGCCCTCGTGGACGAACGTTGCGTCGTCGGTGAGATAGACCATGCCGTCGTTGCTGATCGTGATATCGACCGCCGGGAGCGTGGTGTCGGCAGCGTCGCCGTTGTCACAGTAGCCGGAACACGAGTCGAACAGCGACCCGTGGCGCGGACAGATGATCTGGCCGTCGCGCATCGGCACTCCGCGGCCCGTATCGAAGCGCTGGGCCTCGTGCGTGCAGCGGTTGATCCACGCCTCGACGCTATCGTCACAGGGGACGAGAATCACCTCGTCCTGCTCGCCGTACTTGTCTCGGACGGTGAACAACCACGAGCGCTCCTCGTGAACCGTCTCCACGGTCGTGAGTTGCTGCATAGGGGCCCCTATCGTCGGGAGCCTGATAACTGTTCACGACGACCGCGTGCGAACGGGGTCGGCGTCGGTCGCTGATCGCTGCCGCGCCCGCCTCGAGCGGGGTCGAAGCCGCGGCGAACCGGGCACGGAGAAACGTCACCGTTACGGCGATCCGTCGGCTTCCTCCGGGTATGGAAGTGCCGTGCGTCCGCGTCGCGCGCGAGGAGGGCGAGGCTGCGCGCCGCGAACTGGCGGACGCGGACCTGATCGACGACGACTACGAGATCGCCGTCGCCGACGGCAGTCTCTACGTGCCAGTTACCGACCCCGACAGGGTCCCCGACGGGTTCGAGGTCGTCAGCCGAGCCGTCGGCGAACGCGAGACCCAGACGACGCCGTCCGACCTGCTGGAATTCGATCCCTCTTACGAACGGCTCGGCGAAGCGGCCCTGATCGACGAGGACGACGACGAGCGCGCGCGACGGCTCGCCGACGCCGTTCTCGAGTCGGATCTCCCCGTCAACACGGTGTTGAACAAGGCCTCGAAGGTGAAAGGCGAGACTCGAGTGCGCGACTGGGACCTGCTTGCGGGCGACGACACGGAGGTCATCCACCGCGAGTACGGCTGCGAATTCGCGCTGGATCTCGCCGCCGTCTACTTTTCGCCGCGGCTCGCGACCGAGCGCCATCGCGTCGCCGAGCAGGTGACCGACGGCGAGCTCGCGTTCGACATGTTCGCCGGCGTCGGCCCGTTCGTCATCCCCTTCGCGAAGCGCGGCGCGGAGTGCGTCGGCGTCGACGTCAACGAGGACGCGATTTCCTCTCTGCGCGAGAACGCGCGCCGGAACGACGTCGAAGACCGGGTCACGGCTATTTGCCGGGACGTCCGCGAGGTTGCGGGTGAGTACGAGGGGTGGGCCGACCGACTCGTCATGAACCTGCCCCACAGCGCGAACGAGTTCCTCGCGGCCGCCGTCACCCTCGCGAGCGACGACTGCGTAATTCACTACTACGACATCCAACACGAGGACGACCCGTTCGGGCCCGGCGAGCAGGCGATCCGTGCGGCCGCCGAACCCGAGTACGACGTCAGCGTCGAGACCAGGCACACGGTTCGATCCTACGCGCCACACGAGGTGAACGTCTGTCTGGACGTTCGACTCGAGCGATAACTCGAGGTCACGCGGGTCAGTCCCACGACTGATGCGATTCGCAATCCTTATGGCTGGTATCGATCGTATGAATGAATGCGATCGCGCCGGTGTCTCGCCGACGGAAACGAGGCAAGGCTCGGGACACGACCGAAGTGAGTGTGCCGGTGTAGCTCAGACTGGCAGAGCGAATCCTTCGTAAGGATTAGGTCGAGGGTTCAAATCCCTCCACCGGCTTCTTCTACTGCGAGCAAACTCACGAGCAGCGAATACGCGCTGGAGGGATTTGAATCAGGAGCAGCTTCGCTGCGACCGTGGTTCACACCCCCTCCACCGGCTTCTTCTACTGCGAGCAAACTCACGAGCAGCGAAGACGTTCTTGAGGTTCCAGGCAATTCCTTCGATCTCCCCCGCCGAACAGGGAGACACCTGAATACGCTCGTAGAGATCGGTGTTCGCTCTCTCGGAACGCTTTTGCGCCCCAGCGGGGTGTTTGCCTACGGGAAATCCCATCACTCGTTCCGACCTCGCTGCCCGCGAATTCGAAACGGGTCGTATCGATTATTGTGCTCTAGAATAGTGTTCCGGACAGGTGATTACACTGACAGGTTCGCATTCGGAACGGACGCCCCGCCAACTCGGGGACATCATCGTCGACAGGGACCGGCCTGGAGCGCGGGCGGTCGTCGTCAAACTGCCGAACGCCGTCGCCGAAGAGTGGCGCGTCCCCGGCGGTACCGTCGCGGATACGAATCCGGAGTACCCGGCCGACGAGCGGGTCGTGGTGGTGGTCTTCCGTGACGACCTCGAGGAGCGGTATCCGCGCTACACCGGCGGGATCGCGCTCGCGCTCGAGCAGCTGAATCGGGACGGCGTCGACTACTACTCTTTCCCGGCCGCTCAGTTACGTCGTGTCGGACAACTCGAGCCGCACGAGCTCGCGCTGAACGATATCGATCCATGTCCGTACCACGCGCGAAACTTCGAGGCGGCTGCCAACCGCAACTACATCGAGGCGATTCGCGAGCGCGGTCGCCCCGAACCCGCCCCGCTAGTCCGGGACTGTGGCGATCGGTTCGAGATTCTCAACGGCCACAAGCGAGTCTGGGCCAGCTACGTCGCCGGCCTCGAGTCGATCCCGTGTGACGTCCACTACCAGCGGGATCTGTACGCCGCGAGGACGTGGGCGCGCCGGCATTTGTCGGGGTATTCCGACCGCGAGCGTCGGGTTGCGCTTCGCCGGATCGAGTCGAACCTCGACGTCCAACAGGCGAGTTACATCGACGAGCGATTATAGCCCGATCGTGGCGATTCGGATACCGATCACCGGGACGCGCCCCGCGAAGTCACTCGAGGAGACGACGTTCCCACCTCAGTAGTTACGGTGCTGTCGAACGAACAGACTGCCATGACGGATACCTTCGTTATCGTCGGCGGCGACGCAGCGGGAATGTCCGCCGCAAGCAAGGCAAAGCGCGACGATCCCGATCTCGAGGTAATCGTCTTCGAGAAGGGCGAGTGGGTCTCCTACGGTGCCTGCGGTCTCCCCTACTACGTGAAAGGCGAGATCCAGTCCCTCGAGGCGCTCGTCTCGGTGACTCCGGAGGAGTTCCGGGAGGAACGCGATATCGACCTGCGGACGGGCCACGAGGTCGTCGCGGTCGATCCGGACGACCGGACGGTCACCGCCGAGCACGAGTCCGGGGACGTCGTCCAGTCGTACGATCACCTGCTGCTCGCGACCGGCGCGGAGGCGGTGGTGCCCCCGATCGACGGAACCGATCGGGAGGGCGTTTACACGCTCGGGTCGATGAGCGACGGGAAGGAACTCCGGGAGTACATCGCTCGAGCGCGCGACGGCGAGTCGCTTCAGCAGGCAGACCGCGGACCGGCCTGTCGATACCTCGAGAACTGCACCGGTCCCGTCGGAGTCGTCGGCGGGGGATACATCGGGCTCGAGATGGCCGAGGCGCTGGCCGCGAACGGATTCGAAGTCAACCTGTTCCAGCGCGGCGACCAGGTGTTGACGGGGTTCAGCGAGGCGACGAGCGAGGAAGTCGTCGCCCACCTTCGGGAACAAGACGTCGTCGTGTACCTCGAGAGCGAGGTGCTGGCGCTCGAGGGTGGGGAGACCGGTGAGGACGGAAACGGAACCGTCGAGGCCGTCGTCACCGCCGACGAGCGAGTCGACGTCGAGATGGTGTTGCTCGGCACCGGCGTTCGACCCCGAACGGCGCTCGCCGAAGACGCCGGGATCGAACTCGGTCCGACGGGCGCGGTCGCGACCGACGCCTATCGCGAAACGAACGCTCCCGACATCTATGCGGCGGGCGATTGCGCCGAGGCCACCCACACCGTCACGGGCGATCCGGTCTACGTCCCTCTGGCGCTGACCGCCAACCGACACGGCCGCGCCGTCGGACAGACCGTCACCGGGACGCCGACCGAAGGCGGCACCGTCGCCGGCACGGCGGCCGTCAAGGCGTTCGACGTCGAGGCGGCGCGAACCGGAATCGTCGACCACGACGAGGCACGCGAGGCCGGGTTCGATCCGGTCAGCGAGACGATCACGGCGAAATCGCGCGCGGGCTACTACCCCGAGGGCGGCGAGGTCACGATCACGTTGACCGCCGACCGCGACTCCGCGCGCGTCCTCGGCGCGAGCCTCGTCAGCGAGTACGGCGAGGGGGCGGTCCATCGGAGCCACGCGATCGTCGGGGCGCTCGAGGAGGGAACCACCGTCTTCGAGCTGGAAAACTACGACCTCGCGTACGCGCCGCCGTTCAACAGCACGTGGGACCCGGTGCTCGTCGCCGCGAAGGTGCTCGCCGGGACGTTGCGGTAACCGTCGTTCGCGGTACGGTACGCATTCGGAACACGACGCGGATTGAACAGCGCGTTTCGTTCCGCCGAGGGCGGCCACCGGCCTGCCCTCCCCCGGGTCCCACGGCTCCGCGCGAGAGTGCGCGGAGCCGTCTTCCCGGCCGAATAGCGTGCCGGCTACGAGGCGCGACCGACGGGTGCCTCGAGAGTGGACGGGGGTTCGAATTCGTCGCCGCGCCCGCCGTCAGAGCGCCGCCGAGATCACGAACGCGACGGCCACCCCGAACACGGGGTAGTCGAGTCGCGAAAACGATAGCGGGGGGAGGGTGGGATTCCAGGCGAAACACCGCGCTTGCAGCGCGAGCGCGAGTCGATCGGCCCGATCGAACGCCCTCGAGAGTCCGAGCAGTCCCAGCGTGCTGGCGCGGTCGACGGCCCCGCGCTCGTCTCCGAGACGGGCCGCCATCGCGTCGCGGATGGTCCGGAGGTCGGCTTGGAGGACGGGGAGGAACCGAAAGACGAGCGCGACGCCGACGCCGAGTAGCTGGCCGGGTTTGCCGGGAATCGTCCGCTGGATCGCGGCTCGAGACGCGCGAACCGGCGTCGATCGGATGTAGGCGGCGCTGACCAGGAGGATGAGCAACACCCGGTAGCTCGCTCGCGCGGAGGTGCCGGCGTCCGCGAGATCGAACCACGGCGAGCCGAACGTGAGCCCCGCGAGCAGCGGCGCAAGCGCGAGAAAGACCAGCGCGAACCGATAAGCGGAGAGCGCCTCGAGCAGCGGCACTCGAGCGACGAGGAGGACGACCGCGGTCACCGCGGAGAGGACGAGCAGCGCCCGCAGGCTAGTGTGTGCCAGCGCGGTCGCGGCGAACCCGATCTGGAGCGCCAGCTTCGAGCGGGGGTCGAGCCGGTGGGCGAGCGTGTCGTCGGGATCGTAGGTTAACATTGTGAACGCACCCGGTCCGGCGCTGGTGGCCGTTCGGTCTCGGTCATTCGGGAACCCGTACCTCGAGTCCGGCGAGTTGCTCGAGCGCGCGCTCCGGGGGCTCGTCGACGACGACGCGGCCGTCTCCCATGGCGACGACGCGATCGGCGAGTCCGAGCACGTCTCGAAGGTCGTGCGTCGCGAGCAGGACGCCGGTCCCCCCGGCGGCGAGGGACTCGAGGCGCGAGAGCACGGATCGCCGGGCGGGCTCGTCGAGCCCGGTGAACGGTTCGTCGAGGACGAGGTGTGTCGGTTCCATCGCGAGCGCGCCCGCGATGGCCACGCGGGACTGTTCGCCGCCCGAAAGGGCGTCGATCCGTTCGGTCTCGCGACCCGCCAAGTTCACCGCCTCGAGGGCGGCCCCGACCCGTCGATCGATCTCCTCGCGCTCGAGGCCGAGGTTTTCGGGGCCGAAGGCCACGTCGGCACCGACCGTCGCGGCGACGAACTGGTCGCGCGGGTGTTGAAAGACCATGCCGACGCTCGAGCGGGCGGCGATGAGGTCGGCCTCGACGGGCGTCCCGTTGACCAGCACGTCGCCGGAGTCCGGCGACAGCAGGCCGTTGCAGTGGCGCAACAGCGTCGTCTTCCCGCTTCCGTTAGCCCCGGCGAGGACGACGAACTCGCCGTCGTCGATCGCGAGCGAGACGTCCTCGAGGACGGGCACGTCGTCGAACGCGTACGAGACGGCGCAAAATTCGATCATCGGTCAGGATCTGATCGGTTCGAGCCGACCGCTCTGGACGATGGCGATCGCGGCGGCCATCTTGAGCACTTCGCCGGGGACGAAGGGGAGCGCGTAGCCAGCGATCGCCTCCCACGGCTCGAGATCAAGGAGCCAGGCCGCGTACCCCGTTCCCATGCCGTAGATGAGTATCGTCGCCATCAGCAGGGCCCCGACGACGATCGGAAACGGGACATCGGCGGGGTCTCGGAGGTCGGTTCCGCGATGGACGACGAATCCGATCAGCGCGGCGGCGAACGGGTACGACCAGAGATAGCCCCCAGTGTTTCCGAACAGGGAACCGATTCCGGCTTCCCAGCCCGAAAAGACGGGGAGCCCGATAGCGCCGGCGGTGAGATAGAGGACCATCGAGACGGTCCCCCAGACCGGCCCCAGAACGAGGCCGGCGAGGAAGACGAACAGCACCTGCAGCGTGACCGGTGCCGGCGATAGCGGTATCGGTACCGACACCGGCCCGATCGCCCCGAGCAGCGCCGCGAGCACCGCTGCGCGAGCGAATTGCCGGACGACATCCCCCTCGACGAGTTCGACCGCGTCCCGTTCCGTTTCCATACGACCGACTCTCCCGTAAACCCTGTTCAACACTTCGGTTTCCGAGGTGAGAGACAATCGCTAGTCACGTTCGCATTTTCGGCCGCTCGAGACGAACGCCGGCGCCGCCAGAACGGGGCGAAACAGTTCGCTTCGTGTCGCCGATCGGGGTGCTCGAGTCGATCGTGCGTTCAGCGTTTCGATTCGTTACCAGTGCTCACGCCATGCGATGGGAGTCCGAAGCGCTCCGATTCGAGGAACGTAATCGGGTATTGTATCCGGTTACTAACCGAAACAACCATCGGTCCTTATGCGCTCGTTCGGCCCCCGCCTTGAGAACCGATGCCATCCGTGAGTACACCGTCCGGAACACGAAGGGGCCGCAGGACAAACCGGGGACGTCGATCGATTCGGGTAACTGGGGGCTTCGATCGGAGTTCGCGCGCGGCGATCACCACACACAGCGGAGTCGAGCACAGCGGACACGGCGGAGTCGAGCCATGAATCGCGGGCGAGGTGCAGTCGCTGGGACGCTCGTCGTCGCGTTTCTGATGGTCACGAGCGTACTGGCACTGCCGATGCTCGGCGGCGGTATCGCCCAGAACGACGATAGCGGAGCGGAAGCCGATACTTCGGCCGAGGGGGACCCAGCCGCTGGCGGTGAGTCGCCACCGGAGACCGATGCTGATGAGAGCGGTGCGGGCGGCGGCGAGATGGATGCCGGTGGGACGGGCGTCGCGGAGAGCGTCGAGTTAGCGTCTCTGGAGCCGACAGCCGAGGCGAATGCGCGGGCGTCGCTCTCGACCCAGCAGGAAGACGCCGTCGAGGCCGGCGTCGACGAGGGAATCGAACTGGTTCAGTCCCAGGGCGTCGAGGTCACGCAAGAGCAGCGAGCGGCGGCGATCGAGGGGGCGAGCGAGTCGGTCGCCCAACACCAGGAAGCCGAGGTCGAGCAGGTCCAGGAGGCGACGAAAGGGGCGGTCCACGGCTCGCTGATACAGGAACAGCGAGTCGAGGTCGAACAGATCCAGTACGCGGTCGACGGGGCGACCGACGGGGCGCTCTCTCAACACCAGACGGTCACCGCGAGCCAGATGCAAAGCGCGACCTGGGGCGCGACCCACGGCGCGGTCGCACAGGAACAACGCGCGACCGTCGAGCAGATTCAGGTCGCGACCCGCGGTGGCGCTGCCGGGGCCGCCAGCGAGGCCGGCGACGAGAACGTTACCGACGCGCCGACGATTCAGGAGGCCGCACAGGGCGCGTCCTACGGCGTCCTCGAGCAGTACCAGCAGATCACGGTCGAACAGCGCCAGCAGGTAACGCTCGAACACGTCCAGTACGCCGCGGCAGGGGCGTCGGCCGGCGCACTCGAGGGGACCACCGAAGCCGCGCTCGAGCAGGATCAGCGTGTCGAGGTCGAACAGCGCCAGCGGGTGGACATCAAGCAGGTACAGAAGGCCGCGACGGGTGCCGCGAAGGGGGCGCTCGTCCAGCGACAGGAGGTGAGCGTCGAGCAGACCCAATCCGCAGCGCACGGCGCGAGCAGGGGGTCGTTGAAACAGGTTCAGTCCGTGAGCGTCGAACAGGTCCAGCGCATCTCGATCACGCAGATTCAGGAGGCCTCTTTCGGTGCGGCCACGGGTTCGATCACGCAGAGTCAGGCGGCCACGGTCGAGCAGATTCAGGCCGCAGCCGACGGGGCTGCGGGTGGCGTCCTCGTCCAGCAACAGGGGATCTCGATCACGCAGATCCAACACGCCGCCATCGGCGCGTCGGAGGGTGCGATCCAGTCGGCGATCCAGTACCAGAACGTCGAGGTGACGCAGATTCAGGCCGCGGCGTACGGCGCCGGCGGAGGGGCGGTGATCCAGAAGCAGATCGTCGACGTCACGCAGGTCCAGACGCTCGCGACCGGCGGAGCGAGCGGCGCGCTGGTCCAGTACCAGGAGGCGACCGTCGAGCAGATTCAGATCGCGGCCCGCGGGGCCTGCGAGGAGACGGCGAGGGCCGTACAGTATCAGCGGATCAGCGTCTCGCAGTTGCAGATCCTGACCGAGGAGGCCGCGACCGACGCCACCGAGTACGCGATTCAGGAAGGGATCGACGATCCCGCCGAGATCAACCAGTACCTCGAGGTCGAGATCAGTCAGCGGATCGAGACCGTCGACGAACCCGAGGGCACTGCGGCGATCACGTTCGCCGATCAGGAGAGCGACGGCGAGAGCGTCGTCGTCGACAGCGTCGATCTCTCCGACGGCGGCTTCGTGGCGCTCTACGGCGGGGATTCCGTCGCCGATCCGACCACCGTGATCGGCTCGTCCGACTACCTCGAGAGCGGCGAACACGACGACGTCGAGATCGAACTCGAGAACCCGCTCGAGGAAGGGCAGCCGCTCCTCGCGGTGGTCCACCGGGATACGACCGGCGACGAGACGTTCCAGTACGCGGAGTCCGACGGTGCTGAGGACGATCCGTACGTTACCCCCGCCGGGTCCCCGGTCCTCGATACGGCGTTCGTGACCGTCGGCGACTCCGCCGAGCCGGACGATGCCAATGCGACCCTCTCGGTGACCGACCAGGCGGGTGACGGCGAGACGCTCGCGGTGGACGAGGCGGGCGCTCCCGTCGAGTACACCGTCACCGCTTCGTCCGACGGCACCGAGGCCGAAAGTGAGACGTTCGAGGCGAACCAGACGGTTACGGATCTCGAACTCGACCTCGAGCCGCCGCTCGAGGAGAACGCGACCGTCGACGTTGCCGTCGTCGACGAGGACGGTGCGGAGCTCGCGAACGAGTCAATCGAGTACGCACTCGAGGACGGAGACGGGCCGCCCGCGGACGATGCCAACGCGACGCTCAACGTGACCGATCAGACGGGCGACGGCGAGACGGTGACCGTCGAGGAAGCGAACGCCGACGTCGCGTACGTCCTCACCGCGACCGACGAGGACGGCGAGCGACTCGCTGAGAGCGGGCCGTTCGAGGCGAACGAGACCGTCGCTTTCGAGTCGCTCGACCTCGAGCCGCCGCTCGAGGAGAACGCAACGCTCGAGGTGGCCGTCGAGGCGGCCGACGACGGTGCCAACGAAACCGGGACCGGCGCTGGCGCCGTCCTCGAGAGCGAGACCATCGAGTACACGGTCGACGGCGATCCCGAAACGTTCGAGGCGACCTTCGTCGACTGCTCGCGGGCCGAGGTAACCGGCTCGTTCGAGGAGGGCGATACCATCATCGTAGCCACCGGGTTCTACCAATCGGGCGGCTTTGGCAACACGATGGGCGAGTACGCGATCACGGTTGGCGAGGACGTCGAGGCGCCGCTCGAGGGGACGGTTACGTACGAAATCGGCGACGAGTTCGCCGTCGACGAAACGGCCGAGGGCGCGACCGTGACGGTTCCCGGGGGCGACTTCGGAGCTGCGATCACCGGCTTCGCCTCGCCCGACGCGACGCCGGGCTCGATCGACCATCCGAACCCCGATGCGGGCGACTGTCTCGAGTCGGTTCGACCCGAACTGCCCGAACTCTCCGTCGAGGAGACGACCCCGACCGAGGACGCCATCGAGGTCACCTTCGGCTACATCAACCCGAACGATGCCGAACTGCTGGTCGACAGCGAGTTCGTCGAGGGGACGACCGCCGCCGAACCGGTCGACGAACTCGAGCCCGGAACGAACTCGTTCACCGTCGAGTGGACGCCCGAGGACGACGACGAACGGCTCGTCTGGGCGGTCGACATGAGCTTCTACGACTACGATGAGGATGCGGTAGCGCCCGCCCAAACCGACGCCGCCGGCGAGATCGCCCCGACCGATCCCGCCGAGTTCGCAGTCTCGATCGCGGACACCAACGATCCGGTCGAGCAGGGTGAGCCGCTCGAGGTGGACGCCGCAATCGAGAACGTCGGCGACGGGGAAGGCACGCAGAACGTTTCGCTGTCGGTTGCCGGTGACACCGTCGACGAACAGTCGGTCTCGCTCGAACCCGAGGCCACCGAGGACGTCACGCTGACCGCGGAAACCGAAGATCTCGAGCCCGGCGACTACCCGGTCGAGGTCTCGAGCGAGAACGAGACCGCCGAGACGACGGTGACGATCGAGGAGACCGGCGAGCCCGAGTTCGCCGTCACCGACTTCGACGCGCCCGAGACGGCCGAGCCCGGCGACGAAGTGACGGTCAGCGCGACGATCGAGAACGTGGGCGAGTCCGAGGGAACCCAGACGGTCAGTTACAGCGTCGACGGCCAGGACATCGACGAGGAGACCCTCGACCTCGAGAGCGACGAATCCGAGACGGTGACGTTCTCCTCGACGATGCCGGCGGACGACTCGACGCATACGATCGCGACCGACGACGATCAGGCGTCGGCGACGATCGAAGCGGCCGACGAGCCGGACCCCGCCGAAGAAGAACCGGCGGACGACGAGTTGCCGACGGAGGAGCCGACCGATGAACCGCCGGCGGAGGACCCCGGTGACGAGCCCGGTACTGAAGCGGAACCGGGCAACGAGTCACCGCCTGATGACCCCGTCACGGAGGATCCGACCGACGAGCCGTTCGGAGAACCCGAGGGCGACGGCGCTGGCGACCCTGCGGAGCCGACCGAGACGGAATCTCCCGTCGAGCCCGCCGGATCGGGTGGAGATTCGGATCCGGGAACGGAAGCGCCCGCCGGATAACCCGCTCGCGGTTTTTCTCGTGGACTCGCCGTTCGGTCGCGTCCGGCGCACGAGCGCCGTCGCTCGAGTTACAGCCGTCGAAAACCTCGCTCGAGTCGAGTTGCGCTCGGTTCTCCCGCGTAGACCGGGCTCAGTGCTGGTGTCCGGTCGCTTCGCCGTAGGTCACGCCGAAGCGCTCTTCGAACAGGTCCATGATGCGGGCTTCCTGGGCCTCGAGTTCCTCGTCCGCGCCCTCGCCGTGGTGGACGATGTGGTGGGCGCGGCTGGCGAACGAAAGCATGGTGACGTCGGCGATCGTTTCGGCGTCGGTCTGGTCGCCCTCCGCGACGAGATCGATGAGACCGCTCGGGACGGTCACGTCGTCGGTCGTCTCATCGTCGGTACTGATCGAGATTGTCGTCGTGTCGACTTCGTCGGTCATACTTCTACGGTGGTGAACCGCACCTATATGTGCTGTGGCTTGGGTCGCAACGTCTCGGAATCACCTCGTGCGCGGGGCTCCCGGTTATTCTTCGGCAGCCGCTGCCTGTCGGACCGACTCCCAGCGCCCGTTCGACTCGAGGTGGGCCTGCAGTTCGTCGGCGTACTCCTGCGTGAGCCGTTCGGCCGCCTGTCGTTTTTCGTCGTGGGAACTGCCGCTCCCACCGCCTCCCATCCCGAGCGCCCCTTTGATCGAGTCGATGAGGCCCCCGCTCGAGGAGCCTCCCTGTCTCCCGCCTTGCCCGCCCACGGCACCCATTCCGGTCTGAATGTTGTCGAGTTCGGGAATGATCTGTCCGATCTTTTCGGTGTTCGCGACGATTCGCGCGCGATCGGGATCGTCGGGATGGTCCAGTTCGAACTCCGTGGCGGTCATGATCAGACTCCACTGCTGGTTGGAAAACCGCGAGTCGGCGATCCGTGTGGTAAACTCCTGATCGACGGCCATTCGTGCACCGACGATCCGGTCCGTCCACGGGTTGTCGCTCATGGATTCCGATTGGGACGGCGGCTGTATCAGCGTTTCCATCGCTTGCACCGTCCGCTCCGACGCGATCGCTCCCGCAGGAAGCGCCGCTAGTCACTCGGAACTGACCGTGTCTCGAAAGCGTTACTCGAGGCGCTCTCCCGTCTCCTCGTGTCGCGTCGACAGCGCCACGTATCGGTCGGCCGTCGCCTCGAGTTGGGGATTCTCGATCTCGGCTTTCGGCTCGGCGGGCGCTCCGGCGACGAGCGTCGAGGGCGGGATCTCGGTGTCTTCGGTGACGACGCTGCCGGCGGCGACGACCGCCCCCTCGCCGACGCTGGAGCCATCGAGGACGACCGCGTTCATGCCGACCAGCGCGCGTTCGGCGACGGTCGCGTCGTGAACGATCGCGCTGTGGCCGACCGTCGAGTACGGGCCGAGTTCGGACGCCTCGTGAAGCACCGCGTTGTCCTGGACGTTCGCGCCTTCGCCGACGACGATCCGGCCGTGATCGCCTCGAAGCGTGGCGTTCGGCCAGACGCTCGCGTCGGCTTCGACGACGACGTTTCCGATCACGACCGCCGCCTCGTCGACGTACGCCGAGTCGGCGATCCGCGGTTCCGTCCCATCGAACGAACGTAGCATGCCTGCTCCTGTCTCGAGGATCGCCTTGAAGCTACCCATCGAAATCGACCGTGCGAACCAGGTATCCGGACGTTTCGTTCGAAAATCGGAACTAATGGCCCGTGGTGACAGTCACCATTACTTCCAACATGCTTTGGCACCACGGCTATTGCAGTGACCGTGAAAGCAACGGTTGCGACGAACACCCGTCTGATGGGCGTCCGTCGTGGTGTCATCCCACGCACCCCGAACCACCAGTTGGAGGGAGTTCCCTCCTTCGTTCCACATCTCTCGCGGGTTGCTAACTCGACTACTCCTCGGAGAGTCGTCTGGACAGTCGGTCGAACCGGTCCTGCGCTGATCGCTGCCGTTCCTCCGTGACCGATGGTCGGTAGGTCACGCCGCGTAGCGCGCCGTTTTCGAGTTCGACGTCGAAAACGGCACCGCCGTGGCGGCCCTCCTCGGGAAGTTCCTCGACGGCGAGTACGTGTTCGTCGATCACGGTTCCGTCCGCCTCGAGCAAGAGCACGGCCGTCTCTCCGTCGACGATTCGGTCGAGAACTGCGGTGTAGGTTTCGGTCATTGTCCTGTAGTGCGCGCGATCGGTGCTGCAGCTTGCGATCCCGGTTCTCGTACCGACGACTCCGATTGGCTCCGGGGTGGGACCAGCGATTCCGATTCCGCATGCGGTTCGTATTTTCGCTCGAGCAGGGCGTCGAGATCGGTCGAGACCTCGCGTTCGGTCGCTACCGAGACGTCCTCGCCGTCGGTCGTGAGAACGATATCCCCGTGGGCCCCGGTCCAGTACGTTTTTACTCCGCGGTCGGCGAACGCCTCGAGCACCTCGTCGTGCGGGTGACCGTACTGGGATTTGAGCCCGCTCGAGACGATCGCGATCTCGGGATCGACCGCGTCGAGGAACGGTGGTGTTGAGGAGGTCGATGAGCCGTGGTGGCCGGCTTGATAGGCATCGGCCGTGAGGTTCTCGCCGTGGTCTTCGACGAGTCGCTGCTCGGCGGCTCGATCGGCGTCGCCGGTCGTCAGATAGGAGAACTCGCCGAATTCGACGACGAGCGTGACGCTGTTGTAGTGGAGACCGTCACCCGAACCGTCCGCCGGCGGGTTCAACACCGTGGCCTCGAGCGACTCGTCCTCGAGCGGAAGCGTATCGCCTTCGGCGATCTGGAAGAGCGTCACCTCGTACTCCTTGACCGCGTCGAGATAGCCCTCGTACGTCTGGCTCGTCTGGGCGATCCCCGAGTCGTAAGCCGCGCCGACCCCGTCGCCGTGTTCTTCGAAGTGCTCGATGACGGCCGCGTGACCGCCGATGTGGTCGGCGTGGGCGTGGGTCGCAACGAGGTGATCGATTCGGCTGATGTTCCGTTCCTCGAGGTAGTCGATGACGTCCTGTCCGTCGGGTCGCCAGTCGCCGGTATCGATCACAATCGTCTCGTTAGCGGGCGTGACGAGCAGGGTCGCATCGGCCTGTCCGACGTCGATGTGGTGGATCTCGAGGTCGCCGTCGACGCCGGCGTCGGCCTCGATTCCGTCGTCCACGGTGAACCCGCTGAGACACCCCGACAGGACGAGTAGTCCCGCCACTGTCACGATCAGCAGGCCGCGTCGACGTCGCATACACGACCGGAGGGGGGCCCCGGATATGTGGCTTGGGACCACATCCAGTAACGCGGTCCGTCGAACTTACCCCCGCAACGGTGAAGAAAAACCGGCGACCGCGGTCGCAGCGGGTCGATCGCTATTCGCGAGTGGACGGCTGTCGATAACGACCGGAATCGCGATTTGCTAGAAGGCGTTCCCTTCCAGCGTCTGCTCCGCGTGCAGCTCCGGCTTCAGCGCGTCGTGGACCTTGCAGAGTTCGTTCGCCCGGTCGATGATCTCGGCGCCCGTCTCGTCGTCGACGTCCGCCTCGACGCGGATGTCGAAGGCGATCGACTCGAGTTTGTCGTCCTCGTTGAGTTCGCCCGTCGAGTCGATTTCGACCCGGCCGAGTTCGTCGACGCCGCGCTGCTGGCCGCCGACCCGCAGGGCAGGTACGTAACAGGTCGCGTACGCGGACAACAGCGCCTCGAGCGTGTCGGGTGCCGTTTCGCCGGTCGCGTCGATGGTCGTCTCGAAGTCGCGAACCTCGTTCGTCGCACTGAACCCCTCCTCGGAAACGGTGGTGACCTGCTTTGCCATGCACTCGAAACGTCGGCATCCGACGGTGTAAACGTTGCTGTCGCTCGAACTGTCTTCGGATCGGTGACACGACCGAAAACGGAGACGGAGAGGGTACCGCGGTTAGATTCGCATCCGCAGTTAGAGGTGGAACGGCTCGTCGGCTTCGGGAACGACGACGTCGGCACTGCTCCCCGTCGCTTTCACCTCGCTCGTGAACTCCTCGGGGTCCTGTTCGATCGGCGGGAAGGTGTCGTAGTGTTGGGGGATCGCGTAGTCGACGTCGAGCCAGTCGATGGAGACAGCGGCCTGCTTGGGTCCCATGGTGAAGTGATCGCCGATGGGAACGATGGCCGCGTCGGGCTCGAGATGGTCGCCGATGACGTCGCGCATCTCGCTCATGAGGCTGGTGTCGCCGGCGTTGTACAGCGTCGTCGAGTCGTCGCTGTCCTTGGTCGGCTCGGTGTCGGAGATGACGAATCCGGCGGGCATCCCGCCGCTCGAGTCGTTCTCGGTCATGATCCCGTTCGTGTGGTCGGCCCGAACCATGGTGACGAACGCGTCGCCGCACTCGACGGTGCCGCCGAGGTTCATTCCCATCCCGCCGACGGCGTCCTCGAAGCCGAACTCCGCTTCGCAGTAGGAGACGATCTCGGGCGTCGCGACCAGCGTCGCCTCCGAGAACTCCCCGGCGTGGGCGATGTGGTCGGCGTGGCCGTGCGTCAACAGCACGTAGTCCGGCGCGTCGACGTCGGCTGGCTCGAGGTCCGTCTTCGGATTGTCGAAGAACGGATCGATCAGTAGCGCTGTCTCCCCTACGGTGACGTGCCACGTCGAGTGGCCGTGCCAGGTGACCTGCATAGCGTGTGGTGCGTTAGGTCGAATTTACCTTAAAGGTGGCCGAGCGTTCGTCGACGAACGGCGACGGCGGCGGGCGACTCGAGAGGGTGTGACAGTTCGTCGAATCTCGACGGACGCGATGCCGTGTCGTTTTTTACACGGGGGCCGTACGACGCCCATGCTCACAGTAACGCTCGAGGATTTCATGGTGGAGTTGAACGACGGATCGATCAAGAACGTCGGGCCGACGAACAAGTCGGCGACGGTCAAGATGTTCGATGTCGAGTCCGCCGAAGCGCGTGCGTTCGGCGACAAGCGCGTCAAACTCGTCTTCGAGGACGAGGACGGCAGCGAGATACAGGTTTCGTTGTTTCCGGAGGACGTTCGGAAGATCGTAGACGACATCGACGCGCTCGAGGACGAATCGCCGGTTTTCGAGTGAACGATCGATCGCAAACGATGCGTGAGTGACGAACGCATTTCGACAACCGTTTTAGGGCGAAACTGCTTGGTCCGAGTAGATGGGTAACTGTATCATCTGTGGCACACCCGTTGACGGCGAGATCTGCGAGAGTCACGAAGAGGATGCCGTATTCGAGTTTCACGGCAATTCTCCCTCGCAGCTCACCCCCGGTCGCTACTACCGGGGCACCGTCGACGGCTATGCCGACTTCGGCGTCTTCGTCGACGTCGGCGACCACGTCACCGGCCTGTTGCATAGAAGCGAACTCGACCAACGACTCGAGAGTCTCGACTGGGAGCCCGGCGACAGCGTCTACGTCCAGGTTCTCGACGTTCGGGACAACGACAACGTCGACCTCGGCTGGTCGATCCGCCAGCGCGAACGCGAGTTCCGCGGCAAACTGATCGATACGGGGAACGGCGAGCGACTCCCCGACGACGTCGAAGACGAGTCCGAATCTACCGAAACGGCGGACGCGTCGACCGACGAAGCCGAAACCCGAAGCGAACCCGACGCCGCGGACGACGTCAAAGCCGGCGACCTGCAGACGGGAGCCGACGACGGAAGCGCCGCACCGAACGCGTCCGAGACCGTCACCACCGGCAGCGGCTCCGTTGCGGCCGAAACCGCCGCGCCTTCGACGCCGGCGACTGACGACGCGGCCGACGCCAAGCCCGAGGCCGAAGCGGAACCGGCGCTCAACCGAACGACGATCGACTCCATCGACAATCAGGTCGGCAGCGTCGTCCGTCTCGAGGGCGAGATCACCGGCGTTCGCCAGACCAGCGGTCCGACCGTCTTCGAACTGCGCGACGAAACGGCGACCGTCGAATGTGCGGCCTTCGAAGAGGCCGGCGTCCGCGCCTACCCAGACGTCGAGATCGACGACGTCGTCGCACTCGAGGGCGAGGTCGAACGTCACCACGGCGACCTGCAGGTCGAAACCGAGACGCTCGAGATCCTCGACGGCGAGGAGAGCGAGACCGTCCGGCAGCGACTCGAGGAGGCGATCGAGTCCCAGGCTCGACCGGCCGACGTCTCCCTGCTGGCCGAGCACGACGCCGTCGAATCCGTCGAGGACGGACTCGTCGAGGCCGCGACCACGATCCGCCGAGCAGTCATGGAGGCCCGCCCGGTCGTCGTTCGACACGGCGCAACCGCCGACGGCTACGTCGGCGGAGCCGCCATCGAACGCGCCGTCTTGCCGCTGATCCGCGAGAAACACACGCGCGAGGACGCGGAGTACCACTACTTCGAACGGCGTCCGCTCGACGGCCGCGTCTACGACATGGACGCCGCGACGAACGACGTCACCTCGATGCTCGAGGCCCGCGACCGCCACGGCGAGCAACTGCCGCTCGTCGTCCTCGTCAACGCCGGTTCGACCGAGGAGTCCGTCGACGGCTACGACCTGCTCTCGCTGTACGACGCCGAGACGGTCGTCATCGACGACAGTCGCGCCGACGACGAGATCACGGACGCCGTCTCGGTCGCCGTCGCTCCGTCGCTCGGCGGCGCTGACGTCTCCGACCTGACCTCGACGGCTCTCGCCGCGAACATCGCCGCCCACGTCAACGACGACGTTCGAGACGACCTCGAGCACCTCCCCGCGGTCAGCTACTGGGAGAACACCCCTGAGGCCTACGTCGACCTCGCGACCGAGGCCGGCTACGACGAGACGGGCATCTCCGAGCGCCGCGAAGCCGTCGCGCTCGAGGCCTACTACCAGTCGTACAAGGACAAGCGCGAACTCGTCATCGATCTGCTGTTCGACGACGGCGAGGGATCGGAGATCCCTCGAGATGGCGACCTCGCGGCCCACGTCTCCGAGCAGTTCCGCGACAAACTCGAGACCGAACTCGAGACGGCGCGGGAGAACCTCGAGACCGAGGAAGTCGACGGCGTTACCGTCGCCGTGCTGGACACCGACGCCTTCACGCACCGGTACAACTTCCCGACGACGACGCTCCTGCTGGACGCGCTTCACCGCCGCCAGCGCGACGAGGGGCCGTTCGTGACCCTCGGCGTCGGCGACGACGAACTGCACGTCCGCGCGACCGAGTCGCTGAACGTTCGGGACCTCCGTGACGCGATCGACGACGCAGCGCCGAACGCCGGCGTCAGCGTCGTCGGCGGACAGGACGGCCACGTCGAGTTCCTGCCCGGCGAACGCGACGCCGTTCGCGACGCCGCACTCGAGGCCCTCGGCGAGACGCTCGCGTAAACTCGAGCACGACGCGGTCAGTCCAGTTCCTCTACGCCGCCACAATCGCCCAGTGGCGACGCCGTTCGGTGGAAACAGCTTTCCGTCGTACGGGCGACGATACCGCTATGAGCGATGACGCCAGAACACGGTTCCGTGAGAACGTCACCGGAATCACGGCGATGATCGTCACCGGACTCTGGCTGGCGGCGATGTTCACCGGTCAGTCGTGGTGGCTCGCCGCGTTGCTCGTCGGCTACATCGTCGTCGTTCCGCTCGTCGCCCTCCTGTTCGGCGACGAATCGGACCGCGCGGAGTGGTGGGACTGGGGGTATGACGACTCCTGGGACGAGTGGTGGGGAACGGGCGAGAGCGCACGAACCGAATCTCACCCGAGGGAGCGCGATCGATCCGACGAACTCACGCCCGGCGACGCCCTCGAGACGCTGCGCGAGCGTTACGCCGCGGGCGAACTCACCGACGAGCAGTTCGAGCGAAAACTCGAGCGACTGCTGGAGACGGAGACGATAGAGGACGTCCAAGAGCAATTACAGCGCCACGAACGGGAGGATCGGCGCGAGGACGGAACTCGAAACCGGGATCGGGATCTCGAGTACGATTCCTGAACGAGGACGAGCGAGCCGTTCTATTCGTCGCTGTCGTCCGCGGATCGGCGTTCGTCTCGGTCTCGCTGGTCGTTCGCCAACACCGACGCGTCCGGCCAGGTCACGCTCCCGAGGAACGGAACGCCGATTCGTTCGGCCGATCGGGCGATCATGTGGGCACCCGTCGGAACCGTCAGAAACAGGAAGACGATTCCGATCAGCGAGGTGAGGCCCTCGTTGCCCGGCCCGAAGTAGACGAACCCCGCGAGGAATATCGCGGCGGTACCGAGCGTCGTGGGCTTGCTCGTCGCGTGCATCCGATTGTAGACGTTCGGCAGGCGCAGCAAGCCGACGGTGCCGACCGTCAGGAAGAAACAGCCGACGACGATCAGCGCGATAATGACGGCGGTTCGGATCACTAGATCACCTCCCCCTCGATGACGAACTTTGCGACCGCGACCGTCGCGATGAAGCCGATAATCGCGAGCACGAGGCTCACCGTGATAAACAGCCCGCGGTCGGTCTGGATGGCGAAGAGGACGGCGATGGCGACGACGTTCGTGGCGATGGCGTCCAGTGCGACCACGCGGTCCGGATTCGTCGGCCCGGCGATTACGCGGTAGCTACAGAGGACACACAGCAGGCTGACGAGGATCAGCGCCGCACGAACCGTCAGTTCGAGGGCCGCCGGACCGACCAGTTCACTCATCGCCATCACCCAGCGGGTCACCGCCGTAGCGTTGATTCCGTTCGCCGCCGGAGACGACGATCTCTCGCGGCGGATCGTCCGGCGACGCCCGCTCGTCGAACATCTCGAGCGCGGCGTCCTCCCAGCGTCGAATGGGGGCGGCGATCGCTTCCGGATCGCGGCCGTCGACCGCGTGGACGTAGAGCGCGTTCGTCCCCTCGTCGTAGTCCAGGGTGACCGTCCCGGGGGTGATCGTGACGCTGTTGGCGAGGAGGGTGATCGCGACGTCGGTCTCGACGCGCAGCGGTACCAGGATTACTTCGGGTTCGATCGGCATTCCCGGCGAGAGCACCCGGTAGGCCACGTCCAGGTTCGCGCGGACGAGTTCCCAGACGAACGCACCGAGGTACCGGCCCGCGTAGGGAAGCGCGAGCACGCCGCGGCCGAGATCGATCCGCTTGCCGTACAGCCGCCGGAAGAGGTACGCGGTCGGCAGGCCGACCGCGAGGCCGAGGAGGAACTGGCCGAGCACGGCCGACGGCGTCAGATGGACGCCGCGAACGAAGACCCACAGCACGGCGAAGACGACGCCGGCGACGGGCCAGGTCCGCACGTTCACGCGTGCTCACCTCCGCCGGCGTCCTCGCCGGCCGCCTCCAACTCGCTCGGCTCGAGCGGATCGACGGCGTCGACGTACCCGTCGGTATCCAGCGCGGCCGCCGCGGCGGCCTCCGCGAACTGGTAGACCAGTTCGAAGCCGACGCCGACCGCGACGATGACCGTCGCGAGCGCGAGCAACACGCCGACCTGTACGGGATCGACGGTTGCCTCTTCGACCGCGGAGGTGCGGGCCCCCCAGAAGCTCCGATTCCACGTCCGCGTCGCGTAGGCGATGGTCAACAGCGATCCGACGAGCAGGAGGCCGAGGACCGGTGCCAACTCGGCTCGAGCCGCGGTGTAGAAGACGAGGAATTTGCCGAAAAAGCCCGACAGCGGCGGAATGCCGACGAGCGCGAGCGAGCCGACGAAGAAGGCGACGGCGAGCGGCGGCGACCGCCTCGCCAGCCCGCCGAGGTCGGCCAGACGGCTCGTTCCGGTCGCCGATCTGATCGCGCCGACCGCGAGAAAGAGCAATCCCTTCGCCAACGTGTGATTGAGCGCGTAGACCAGCGCCGCGACGATGGCGAAGTGGCGTAACTCCGCGCTCGAGGCCGTCGCCGCGATGGCGACCGGAATCGCGATGAAGCCGACCTGACCGATGCTCGAGTAGGCGAGCACGCCCTCGATTGAGTCCCGGCCGACGGCACCGATCCCGCCGACGAGGATGCTGGCGGTGGCCATGGCGAACAGGACGGCCCCGACGAACGCGAGGGGAGAGGGGCCGGAAACGACGGCTCCGACGATCGGTGCCTCGAGGTCGACGCTGATCTGCGCCCCGGCGAAGACGGTAAAGGAGAGGCGGATGATCGCGTAGATGCCGACCTTTTTGGTCGCGCCGGCCAGCAGGGCCGTGATCTGCGGCGGTGCGGCCCGGTAGGCCGTCGGGATCCAGAACTGGAAGGGGACGAGTCCGGCTTTGATCGCGAACACCGACAGGAGCATGGCGAGGAGGCCGACGACCGGGCCGAGATCGATCCCGTACGCCGCCGGTTCGGCGAGTCGACGGGCGAGGTCGGCCATGTTGAGCGTCCCCGTCGTCGCGTAGATGCCGCCGACCCCGAGCAGGAAGACCGCGCTCGCGAGCAGGTTGAGCGCGACGTACCAGAAGGCGGCGCGGGTGTGCTGGGGGCCGCCGTAGTAGGCGACGAAGACGTAACTGGCCATCAACATCACCTCGAACCAGACGAACAGGTTGAACAGGTCGGCGGTGAGGAAGGCACCGGTGACGCCGAGCGCCAGAAAGTGAAACAGCGGAAAGTAATAGCTACGCGGATCGATCTCGGGCAGCACGCGCGTCGAAAAGACCAGCGACGCGATTCCGAGGATCGCGACCATGGTCAGCATGAACGCCGACAGGCCGTCGGCGACGAGCGTGATGCCGGCCGGGGCCGGCCAGTCGCCGACCTGATAGGTCGCGATTCCCGGCGCGCCCGGCGCGAGGACGACGTACCAGTCGATCGCCGCGACGGCGATCGCGTAGCCGGCGCCGCCCGCGAGGCTCACGGCCATGCGCGCACGGGGCCATCGGCTGAACAGTAAACTCCCGACGGCCGCGACGAGGACGACGAGCATCGGCGCGATCACGAGTTGGGATCCCGTGCCGATCGGCATCGCCGCCAACGGTGTCGTCATCGTCGCTCACCCGCTCCTGTCGATGTACTGGTTGCTCTCGTGTTCATCGTCTCCGTCGGCTCTGTCGTCGTCATTCGCGATCACCCAGTTCCGAGACGTCGAGCGTGTCGTGTTCCTCGTAGACCCGATACGACAGCACCAGTGCGAACGCGGTCATGCCGAAGCCGATGACGATCGCGGTCAGTACGAGCGCCTGCACCAGCGGATCGGCCGTCTCCGGTACGTGTTCGCCGTGACCTGCCAGTACGGGGACCGTGTCGGCGGTGCCCGCCGCAACTCCCCCCATCGCCAGCAGGTAGACGTTCGCCGCCTGACTGATGATGGCAAGCCCCCAGACGACGCGGATCAGGTCCCGTCTGAGGAGCAAGAACGTCCCGAGCGCGAACAGCGCGCCGACGACGAGCGCGAGGAGGAACGCCGTCATTCCGCACCCACCACCGAGAGGATCGTCAGAAGCCCGCCGACGACGACGCAGAAGACGCCGAAGTCGAACGCGAGCGCGCTCGCGATCTCGACGTGGTGATAGATCGGCACGCCCTCGAACACGAGGAACGTCTGCGTGAGGAAGGGGCGGCCGAACAGCAGCGGTACCAGCCCGCTGAGGACGGCGATCGCCAGGCCGTACTCGAACAGTCGCCGGTAGGCCACGACGAGGCGATCCCGCGAGGACTCCTTCCCGGGTTCGACGTCGCGCCCCAGCACCCCGCGCTCGAGAAAGTCCAGTCCGAAGGCGAGGTAGATGATCGCGAACGCGGTCGTCGTGAGGACGCCGGCGATGAAGCCGCCGCCGGGAAGATTGTGACCCTCGACGAACAGCGAGGCGGCGACCACGAAGATGATCGGAACGATCGCTCGAGCGGTCGTGCGCATGATGACGGTCGTCATCGCATCTCACCTCGAGTGGCGAGTCGCGTCATTCGTCGTCCCCTCCGTTGCGCATCACGATGAGCGTCAGGATCGAAATCGCGGCGAGTGCGACCACGGCGAGTTCGCCGAGGGTGTCGAAGCCGCGGAAGTCGACGAGAATCACGTTGACGATGTTCGTCCCGCCGCCTTCGGGAACCGCCTGTTCGGCGTAGTAGCGGGCGATGGACGTACTTCCCGCCGGACGCGCGTCGGTCGTGACGAGGACGGTGACGAAGGCGGTTGCGCCGACGGCGACTGAGAGGACGGCGTCGCGAGCGACCCGGCCGAGCCCGACCTCGTAGTACTCGGGAATCTCCTCGATCACGAGCAAGAAGATGACGAGGATGAGCGTTTCGACGACCAGCTGGGTCAACGCGAGGTCGGGCGCGCTCGCGAGGATGTAGAAGATGGCGATCATGAATCCCAGGATCGAGAGCGTGAGGATGCCGGCGATGTGCGAGGTCGAGCGGACGACGGCGACGGCGGCCATCACCGCGACGAGCATGACGAGTGCGATCGCAATCGGGGCGTCGAATTCGATGAGATGCGTCGGAACGATGGTGGCCGTCGCGGCGAAGCCCGCGAGCGTGAGGGCGCAGGTCGACGCGAGCGTCCACGTCGCGTACGTTCTGAGCAGCCCGTTGTGGATCCGGGCGGCGAGCCACGCGCCGCCGTCCGTGAGGCCATCGACGATGGTATCGTACCACCAGTTCGCACCGATCGGCGGGATCAGTTCCGGGATCGCCCGAACGCCGCCGTGAATGCGCCCGTAGAACGGGTACGCGAGGAAGCCGAGCCCGATCGTCACCGCGCTCATCCCGACCGGCGGGGAGTAGGCGGTCGGAATCCCGACGTGCATCTCGTGGGGATCGACGGCGGTCGCGTCGACGCCGCTCTGGACGATCGCGTGGACCGCGATCTCGGGATCGACGCTGACGAGGGCCGTGAGCGCGGCCAGCACGGCGGGCGATACGAGAAGCATGACGGACGGCCGGTCGACGTGACCGAGTTCCTCGGGTCGCTCGCCGAAGAACAGCGAGAGGAATCGAAGCGAGTAGAGGACGGTGAAGATGCTCCCGAAGACGGCGACGGCCGGGTAGAGCCAGCCCAGGACGCCGATATCGTGGACGTGTCTCGCCTCGACGGCCGCCTCGAAGAGCAGTTCCTTCGAGTAGAACCCGCTGAACGGCGGAATACCGGCCATACTGAGCGCGACGATAGCGGTGATCGCGGTCGTGATCGGGAGGTCGTGACGGAGTCCGCTGAGGTTCTCGAGCCGCCGCGTGCCGGCCTGATGGGCGACGATCCCGGCGACGAGGAAGAGCGCAGCCTTGAACAGCGCGTGATTGAACAGGTGGAAGACGCCGGCCTCCGCGCCGTAGATCGAGGTGAAGCCGAAGCCGGCGATCATCAGCCCCAGGTGGCTCGCCGTCGAGTAAGCCAGCAGCTCCTTGATGTCGGTCGAGCCGACCGCCAGGATCGCACAGATCGTCATCGTGGTCAGCCCCAGCGTCGCGAAGAGGAACAGCCACTCCGGCCCGACGAGCATAGGCCGAATCCGACCGACGAAGTAGACGCCGACTTTGACCATCGTCGCGGAGTGGAGAAACGCCGAAACGGGCGTCGGAGCCGCCATCGCGTTGGGCAACCAGAAGTGCAGCGGCACCTGTGCGGACTTGGCCCCCGCGCCGATCGCGATCAAGCCCAACACCGGTAGAAACAGCCCTTCCTCCCGGAGCGCGTCGGCTATCTCGTTCGGGTTCTCGAGCATCGCGGCGAGGTTGAACGCGAATTCGGAGCCGAGGACGTCGCCCGCGACCAGCGCCAGCAACAGGAAGCCGACGAGCAAGAAGAGACCGCCGCCGACGGTGACGAACATCGCCATTCGAGCGGCGTACTGCGAGGAGTCGTCGGCCGTGTAGTGGCCGATCAGGACGAACGAACAGAGGCTGGTGAGTTCCCAGAAGAGGAAGATCGCGATCAGGTCGGCAGCCAGCGCGACGCCGACGATCGACCCCATAAAGGCGAGCAGTGCGGCGTAGAACCTGGGGAGGCTCGACTCGCCGTGCATGTACGCCGGCGAGTAGAGGAAAATGAGCGTCCCGATCCCGCAGGCGAGCAGCGCAAACAGCAGCCCCCAGCCGTCGATAGCGAAGCGCAGGGAGATGTTTAGCGAGGGAATCCAGGCGAGTCCGACGGTCCCCTCGCTCCCGAGTTGGGTCGCGAGGAGGAGGAAGCTCGTCAGCGCGACCGCTACGCCGGCGTAGCCGGTCCGCTCACCGAGGACGCGAAAGAGGACTGGCGTGCTCACAGCAGCGACAAAGGGCAACGCGACGGCGGCGAGGACCACCGACAACTCGGGCGGCATCTAGTTTCTCCAAAATACCCAGAGAGCGTACTTAAATCGTGGCCTTTCGTCCCGTCGTCGGCGGTTCCGGGACAACGACCCGCTCGAGTTCGGTCGTCGCGTCGTACTGAGCGGACGACCGATCTCAATACGACGGTCAAACCGGGTTACACACACACACGGTATCTCGAGACGGACTTCGATGCCATCGGGGAACGCCGTCGACGCCGTTCGGACGCCGAACCGAACCCGTACCGCCCTGGGAGCGGGTGAGTCCGTCGACCGGCCCGCGGCGACGATGGGTCGCGAGTCCGACACGCTTATTCGCGAACGGCGTTCAATACCGTGTAGTGAGTACCGAGACGCCCGATCCAACCGAAACCGACGCCTTCGAGCGGGTCTGTGAGACGCTCGTCGAGCGAATTCTCGCGGGCGAAATCGAGCGCGACGAGGTCGAGACGGCCAAACTCGAGGCCTGTTCGGAGCACTCGGCACCGAAGGTGCCGAAGAACTCCGAACTGCTGGACCACGCGGCGCGAGAACACCGCGAGGAGCTACAGACGGTTCTCCAGCGCAAACCCGTCCGAACCGCCTCTGGGGTCTCGCCGGTCGCGATCATGACGTCTCCCGAGCGCTGTCCCCACGGGAAGTGTCTCTACTGTCCCGGCGGTCCCGATTCGGAGTTTTCGTCCTCGCAGAGCTACACGGGCGACGAACCCGCCGCTGCCCGCGGCGTCCAGAACGAGTACGATCCGTACGGCCAGGTCACGCTGCGACTCGAGCAACTGCGCGAGATCGGCCACCCCGTCGACAAGGTCGAACTCATCCTGATGGGCGGGACGATGACCGCCCGCAGCCACGACTACCAGGAGTGGTTCGTCAAGCGGGCCCTGGAGGCGATGAACGACTACGACGTCGACAAGGAGCCCGAACCGGCCGAAGGCGTCAGCTTCGCGGAGGACCCCGCGGAGTACGAGTGGAAGTATCTCGAGGACGTGATCGCCGAAAACGAGACGAACGACATCCGGAACATCGGGACGACGTTCGAGACCAAGCCCGACTGGTGCGATCCCGAACAGATCGACCGGATGCTCGACCTCGGCGGCACGAAAGTCGAGGTCGGCGTCCAGACGACCTACGAGCGGATCAACCGCGAGATGCACCGGGGCCACGGCGTTCAGGCGTCGATCCAGGCCAACCAGCGACTGCGGGATTCGGCGTTCAAGGTCGGCTTCCACATGATGCCGGGCCAACCCGGAATGAGCAAAGAGATGTGTCTCGAGGACTTCCGCCGCATCTTCGAACAGGAGCAGTGGAAGCCGGACTACCTGAAGATCTACCCGACGCTCATCGTTCGCGGGACGGCGACCTACGACTGGTGGCACAAGGGCGAGTACGATCCGCTCGGAAACGAGGAGGCCGCCGAGTTGGTCGCCGAGATTAAGGATATGATCCCCAGATACACGCGCCTCCAGCGCGTCCAGCGCGACATTCCCGCGGACTACATCGACGCCGGCGTCTGGAAATCCAACCTTCGACAACTGGCCCGAAAGCGGATGGACGAACACGGCTGGTCCTGCGAGTGCATCCGCTGTCGCGAGGCCGGGATGAACGACGAAGAGCCCGAAGCCGTCGAACTCGACGTGATGACCTACGACGCCTGCGGCGGGACGGAGCACTTCATCTCCGTCGAGGACTTCGAGCAGGACCTCCTGATCGGCTTCTGTCGACTCCGATTCCCGAACGATCCGGTGCGACCGGAACTCGAGAACGCCGCGCTCATCCGGGAACTGCACGTCTACGGGACGGAGGTCGCAGTCGGTGGCGAAGGCGAAACCGACCAGCACCAGCACCGCGGCTATGGACGGCAACTGATGGCCCAGGCGGAAACGCTCGCCGCCGAGGCCGGCTACGACAAGGTGAGCGTCATTTCCGGTATCGGCGCTCGAGAGTACTACCGCGAGAAACTCGGCTACCATCAGGACGGGCCGTACGTGAGCAAGCGACTCTGACGGCCGGGTCGCCGATTTGTTTTCGAAACAGCCGACCGTCAGTAATACGATTTCGTTCTTCGGAGTAATGATCGAGGTCGAACCGTTCGATTCGGAAACTATGTATGTGAACTGAACGTACTGTCGTCTGAAAGAGTAGATTTTTAGACAGTCTTGTTCATTTATCGAAGATGAGTAGTCACTATGAACAAGCGAACGCCTGGCTCGAAAGCCATCCAGTGGTATGGCTCGCCGTGACCGTAGCCTTTCCAGGACTCGCATACACCGCCAGTGGAATGTGGATAAACAATCAGTCGTTTGTGGACGCTGCCCCACTCGGGGTGGTATTTGGCGTTGTATTCGCCACCGTGTTGTTCCTCGGTCGATGGCTACTGTATGACTGACTCCCATCCTCTCCGAAGAGGAACGACGCGTGGGTACTGAACGCGAGTTATACAATCAATTTCGAATAACCCACCACGTCTGGTGAAAATAACTTCTCCGTGCCTTTCAGTGCGTGACTGGCGTATCCAACGAGGCTCTTAGTACCGTTCTCATCCGGTCACTTAGCAGAAGTCCTAATATGTCGGACAACATCGAATAGATCGGAATTTACAACGAGCATACGTGAAATACCTCGAGTGCTGGAACACCTGAGACATGGTTTCCAAACCTCTTGTAGGTTCAAAGCCGTGATCGGCTACATTCTACCGGGTGAGAGACATCGCGCACAACCGACGACGAGTACCGCTGCGAGGGGGTCGCGTTCTCGAGCGGGAATGGGCAACTCGAAGTAGTACCGGCCCCAACCACTGGCAATAATATACATCTCCGGCATGAAAAAATTTATGTCAATGTTCGGTGTACGGTCAATCGCCGACACTCGTCGGCACCGTTGTCACCACTCACCAGATCGGCAACAGCACCCAATGTTGCCCCAGCACGTCCGTGTACTCTCCCCACACTCGTTCGTCCCCCACCGAACGAACCATCACGGCGTGCTCTTTGCGTCCCACTTCTCCGAGAATCGTTTTGGTAGCCGCGAGTACGGTGCTCGAGCGCACCGACAGCGGTGGATCAGACACCGATCACGATTCGCGTGCGCTCCGGTTGGTGGCTGGATTCGCCGGTCGCGTCCCGGCTCCTCGAGCGACGCACGGTCGCCACTTGCGAAGGCATATCACTCGATTATAGTAGGTGCTTATAATAGCGTGTAGCCCCTCGGATACGAGCGAGATGGCCTTCAGCGAGCAACTCCTCGAGGACGGCGAACAGATCTGGGCGGCACAGAAATCGCACCCGTTCGTTCGCGAACTCGCGGCGGGAACCCTGGACGAGGCGGCGTTTCGACACTGGGTGAAACAGGATTATCGGTACCTGCTCGATTACGCCCGGTTGTTTTCGATCGCCGGCTCGAAAGCCCGCGACGAAGAGACGATGACGCACCTCCTGGGCGTCGCCCACGACGTGCTCGACCACGAGATGGACCTCCACCGCGAGTTCGCCGCCGACTACGGTATCGGACAGGAGGAACTCGAGACCGTCGAAAAAGCGCCGACCTGCGTCGCCTACACCGGCTTTCTCGTGCGAACGGCCTACGAGGGGTCGATCGGCGAAATCGCAGCCGCCATGTATCCGTGTATGCAGGGCTACCTCGACGTCGCCGAACACATGGCGGAACTGGCCAACGAGGAGCACCGGTACACGCCGTTCATCGAGCTGTATACGGGCGCGGAGTTCCGCGAGGCGACGGCGTGGTGTCGGGAGTTTGTCGACCGCTGTGGCGAACGCTATCCGGGCGAGCACGACGCCATGCGCGAGGCGTTTCTCACGAGCGCCAAACTCGAGTATCGATTCTGGGAGATGGCGTACACGCTCGAGGGGTGGGAGCTATGACCGCGAACGGGACCGCTGTTCCCGGAACGTACGCCGAGTACGCTGCAGTCGTCGACGAAGCCGACCCCCGGTTCACCGACTGGCTCCGCGAGCGAGCGGACCCGGCGTGGACCGACGCGGTCGCCCATCCGTTCACGCGGGAACTCGGCGCCGGAACGCTCCCGGAGGCCGCGTTCGCCGAGTACCTCGTCCAGGATTACGCGTTCGTCAACGACCTCGTCGGCGTCTTCGGCTACGCGGTCGGGCAGGCCCCCGAGATGGCGGCGAAACGCTCGCTCGTCGAATTTCTCGACACGATCACCGACGACGAAGACGACTACTTCGAGCGCTCGTTCAACGCGCTCGAGGTGCCCGAACCGCGCCACCGCGATCCCGAACTCGCCGAGCCGACGGCCGCGTTTATCGACCTGTTAGGGCGGGCAGCCCGCGAAGGCGGGTACGCCGAAACGCTGGCCGTACTGGTCCCCGCCGAGTGGATCTACGAGCGCTGGGCCGTCGCCGCAGTCGAGGCGCACGCTGACCCCGCGGCCGACGGCCCGCCCAGCGCGGGGACCGACCTTCCGTTCTACTACGCCGAGTGGATCGACCTCCACGCGACCGAGGGCTTTCGCGCGTTCGTCGATTGGCTTCGCGGTCAACTCGACATCGTCGGCCCCGAGCTCTCGCCGCGGCGGCAGGCTCGAGTCGAGTCGCTGTTCCGGCGAACGGTCGACCTCGAGGTCGCCTTTTTCGACTCGGCGTACGAACCGGCTGAGGACGGATAGCGGGGAGTTCAGTCGATCGTGACCTCGAGTTCGAGCACCCCGAGGTAGGCGGGTGCGCCGCCGCCGGTCTTCCGAAGTTCGGCGGCCGACGAGCCGATGTAGTCGTAGAACTCGGAGGGCGTCTGCGGGACCACGGGCGTCCCGTCGTCGCGTTTGAGATACGCCGGCGCGTCCGTCCGCTGAATTCGGTCGACCCGTTCGTCCCAGTCGCTGCCCGAGTAGAGGAAGACGCCGAAGGAGAACCGACCCGCGGCGAGGGCGTCGTGCTTCGAGTCGAACATCGTGGCTTCCTCCGTCTTGTACTCCTCGTCGCTCACCCACGCGAGCGCCGCCACGTCGCCGGCTTGCAGGAGATAGAGGTCCCAGCCGAGCGTCGCGTCGAACACCGCCCACGTGTTGCGGGGGCCGATCGTGTCGACTTCGACGCTGAACGCCTGTCGACCGGCGGAGCCGGACGGTTCGTGGACGAACGTGGCGTCGTAGCCGGGCGCGCGGATGCCGCGGTCGTGGTAGACGATCCCGTCGACGTCGATCTCGTCCTCGAGGTGGTCGACGATCCCCCGGACGGAGAACGCGCCCTCGTCCTCGAGGTGGTCGACGAACGTGGGAAACCGGGAGACGTCGGTCCACGGTCGATCGTCGGGCTGACTCATCGGTGACGGCCTCCGCTCGTCTGTTGACGTGGACGGATCGTTCCTCCACGCGTTTCACCGGCGTCGACAGTGTCGCTCATACGAACGAGAAGGTGACCTGTCCAGATTAGCCTTTCCGACCGCGGTCGCGTCCGCTCCGTCGCCACGACGGAGCGACACGTCTTTTTGACAGCGTCGGGCAGTAGGAGTATGGATCCAAAGCGGGAGCTTACGAGCGTCGACCTTGCCGCCCTCGTCGGGGAGCTCGGGGCCTACGAGGGGGCAAAGGTCGATAAGGCCTACCTCTACGGCGACGACCTCGTCCGACTCAAGATGCGGGACTTCGATCGCGGCCGCGTCGAACTCTTCCTCGAGGTCGGCGAGATCAAGCGCGCCCACACGGTCGCCCCCGAACGGGTTCCCGACGCCCCCGGCCGACCGCCGCAGTTCGCGATGATGCTCCGGAACCGACTCTCGGGTGCCGACTTCGCCGGCGTCGAGCAGTACGAGTTCGACCGCATCCTCGAGTTCGTCTTCGAGCGGGAGGACGGTACCACGCGGATTATCGTCGAACTGTTCGGTCAGGGCAACGTCGCCGTCACCGACGGCGAGTACGAGGTGATCGACTGCCTCGAGACCGTTCGCCTGAAGTCCCGGACCGTCGTCCCGGGCTCGCGATACGAGTTCCCCGACAGTCGAATCAACCCGTTGACGGTCTCTCGGGAGGCCTTCGACCGCGAGATGGAGGATTCGGACACCGACGTCGTCAGGACCCTCGCGACGCAGCTCAACTTCGGCGGGCTCTACGCCGAGGAGGTCTGTACCCGCGCCGGCGTCGAGAAGGGAATGGATATCTCCGACGCCGACGAGACCGTGTACGATCGGATCTACGAAGCCATCGAGCGCCTCGCGCTCGACCTGCGGAACGGAAACTTCGATCCCCGGCTCTACCTCGAAGATCCTGCCGAGGGCGGCGATGACGGTGGAAGCGACGACGGCGACGATACCGGCACCGACCGCGCCAGCGTCGTCGACGCCACGCCGTTCCCGCTCGAGGAGCACGTCGAACTCGCCGCGGAGCCCTACGACTCCTTCCTGGCCGCGCTCGACGACTACTTCTTCCGGCTCGAACTCGAGGACGAGGCGGAGCCGGATCCGACCGATCAACGACCCGATTTCGGGGAGGAGATCGCCAAACACGAGCGGATCATCGAGCAACAGCGGGGAGCGATCCAGGGCTTCGAACAGCAGGCCGACGAACTCCGCGAGCAAGCCGAGTTGCTGTACGCCGAGTACGGGCTGGTCGACGATATCCTCTCGACGATTCAGGACGCCCGCGAGCAAGAGCGCTCGTGGGACGAGATCGAGGAGCGCTTCGAGGAGGGTGCCGAACGAGGCATCGAAGCCGCCGAGGCGGTCGTCGACATCGACAGCAGCGAGGCGATGGTGACGATCGATATCGACGGCGAACGGATCGATCTCGCGGCCCACCAGGGCGTCGAACAGAACGCCGACCGCCTCTACACCGAGGCGAAGCGCGTCGGAGAGAAAAAAGAGGGCGCGCTGGCGGCCATCGAGAACACTCGAGCGGACTTAGAGGACGCCAAACGCCGACGCGACGAGTGGGAGGCGGCGGACCAGACGGACGAGGAAGACGACGAGGCTGACGACGGCTACGAGCGGGACTGGCTGTCGGAGTCCTCCGTTCCGATCCGCGATAACGAACCGTGGTACGATCGCTTCCGCTGGTTCCACACCAGCGACGGCTACCTCGTCATCGGCGGCCGCAACGCCGACCAGAACGAGGAACTCGTCAAGAAGTACCTGGAGCCAGGCGATACGGTCCTCCACACGCAGGCTCACGGCGGCCCCGTCACCGTCCTGAAGGCGACCGATCCCAGCGAAGCGTCCTCGTCCGATATCGAGCTTCCGGAGTCGAGCGTCGAGGAGGCCGCCCAGTTCGCCGTCTCCTACGCGTCGGTCTGGAAGGACGGGCGCTACGCGGGCGACGTCTACGCCGTCGATTCGGATCAGGTCACCAAGACGCCCGAGAGCGGCGAGTACCTGGAGAAAGGCGGGTTCGCGGTCCGCGGCGACCGAACCTACTACCGCGATACGCCGGTGGGAGTCGCGGTCGGCATCCAGTGTGAACCCTACACGCGGGTGATCGGCGGCCCGCCGTCGGCGATCGACGGGCAGGCGGAGACGACGATCGAACTCGAGCCGGGGCGTTACGCCCAGGCTGACGCGGCGAAACGGCTCTACCGGCGCTTCCGGGAGCGGTTCGAGGACGAGTCGTTCGTCCGCAAGATCGCCAGCCCGGATCGGATCCAACACTTCATGCCGCCGGGCGGCAGTCGGATCGCAGAGGAGTGAGGACGGGCCGCGAACGGCGTCCGATTACGGGTCGTTCGGTTTGCGCGCGATCACGGTTTCCGCCGCGTGCTCGTGGGGTTCGCCGCTCGAATCGTCCTCGAAAACGATCTCTTCGGTCGTTTCGATGTCCCAGTCGTCGTAGTACGCCGCCAACTCGCCCGGCACGTAAAAGTGCTCGTTGTCCGTCCAGTCCGGCGGCGTCGGAATCTCGGGGTGGTTGACGAACGCGAACAGCGCGTGGACGCCGCCGGGCGTCGTTTGCCCCTTGAAGTGCTCGAACTGTCCGTTCCGGCTCTCCGGCCGGATGTACTGAATCGTTCCGATCGAGTAGACGATATCGACCGGTTCGGGAAGATCGACGCTGTTCGCGTCGGCCTCGAGCGTCCGTATCGAGACGTTCCGCTCGTCGGCGAGGCGGCGGGCTTTCGCCAGTCCGTTGGCGGAGACGTCCATCGCGTAGACCGTCCAGCCCCGTTCGGCGAAAAACACCGCGTCACGGCCCTCGCCGGCCCCGATATCGACGACGGCCGGCGAATCTCGATCTGCAGCGACGACTTCGACCGTCTCCGTCGCCAGTTCGTTCGGTTCCGTCCCCCAGTAGTACGCGTCCCGTCCGTACACCCGCTCTCGTTCGTCGGCTCTCATACTCGGCGACACGTTTCGGACGGAGATACGTGAACTGGTTTCCGGACGTGCTCGTGACGAGACCCCCTCGACTGCGTCGGGTTGCACCTGCCGGGCTCAGGCCTACACCGCTGACTGCGCACTCACCGGTATGGTCGAAATCGATACCGACACCGAGTCGGATCTCGAGTTAGGGAAGGCCACGATCGTTTACGAGACGGCGACCGGCGACCTCGAGCGAGCCACCGTCGACAACGATCACATCGCCTACTTTCAGGACCACTGGCTGTTCGCGTACGGGACCGACGAGGACGGCAACGACGTCGTTCGCCGCGTTCCGAGGGAGCGCGTCCGCCACGTGGAGCGCTCCGTCGAGGAGATCGAGGAGACGTTCGAGACGGCCGTCGATAAAACGAAGAACACGCTCGAGGATCTGATGAACTGAGTTCGAGGCCCTTTCCGGCGGTATCGAGTCGTCTCCGGTACGCGATGGCACCTTCATTGTGGGCTCTCCGGACCTGTGAAAGCGTTATCTCGTCACAGCGCCTAGCATGACTATGTCACCCTCGCCCACCCCTTCGAGTGACGCGAGCGCCGACGACCGGATCCTCGAAACCGTCTCGGCGTGGCCCGGCGTCGCCGTCGGCCCGCACCGGCTCGGGACGAACGAGTTCACGCTCGACGGCCGGGAGATCGGGCACACTCACGGCGACCGCGTCGTCGACGTCAACTTCCCCAAGCGAGTCGCGGATCGTCTCGTCGCCACCGGCGAAACGAACAGGCACCGCTTCGCCGGCGGCGGCTGGACGAGTTTCACGATCGACTCGAGCGACGACGTCGACCGCGCGATCCGGCTGCTCCGACTCTCCTATCTCCACACCGCGCTCACGCTCCGCCGAAAACCCGCCGGACGGGCGGTTCTCGCCGACCTGGATCTCGAGACCGAACTCGAGGCGCTCGACGTGGACGACGAGATCGAATCGATTATCGCCCGGATGCGGCCGTAAGCACATCGGTTCCGGCCGAACGGTGTCGGCTTACCGCTGGTCTGGCTGGTTGTCGGCATCCGCGCGCTGGTGTTGATCGACTTCGCCGGTCCAGTACCGTTCCGAGTCGTCGTAGGACGCGCCGAGGGCGATCAGGAACCCGATGATCGCCGTCACGACGGCGATAGCGCCGACGGCGACGACGGCGAGCGGAAACACCGTTCCCGGCAGGATCTGTGCGGAGGTCAACAGGGACACCGCCGTCACGGCCGCGATGAGCGCGAGCAGCCGACCGAATCGACCGGTATCGAGCCCCTCCGTGGACTCGTCGGTGCCGATATCCAGCAACTCGTTGAGGACGCCGTTGTACTCGTCGTCGGTTGCGACGTTGCCGAGCGAGTGAATCGAGTGGGCGACCCAGAGTCCGGCGGTGAAGTTGAGCAGCGCGATGAACGAGAGCAAGCCCAGTTCTCCCCCGATGAACAGCCCCGCGAGTACCGCATTCGCAAACACGAGCACCATAACCGCATGTACCGCAAGCGAGCGCGTGCCGAAGTCTTCGAAGAGCTGAACGTGTGCGAGTTTCATGCTACCGTTTAGCTCGCAGTGAGGATACACCTGACCCCTTACTGTGCCAACTCCGCCACTCCAGAATCGGACTTCGTTCGGCGTTATTCTTAGGTTCCGGGCAGTAAATAGATCGACGAATATATGATATTTACGCTACAGTTCCGTACTATTATTACAGGTATTGTGGTATGTCACATCATGTGTCTTGATTGCATTGGGCGTGACACGACGGAGTCGGGTTCGAAATCGGACGACGGGTCCGAAACAACACGGGCGGACGGTAGCGGACAGTGGAAACGGCGAAAGTTCCTCCAAGCGACCGGTGCCGCCGCGGGGACCGGAACGATTCTCGGAACCCAGACCGGTCGGGTAGCAGCGTCGCACACCGAGTGTGCCGCCGCGGACCGATGGGTCGAGGCGGCGAATCACAGTTCGCGGGACTACGGCATCGACTGGATCGTCATCCACGTGACCGCGGGGGCCTATCAGGGCGCGCTGAGCACGCTGACCAGTTCGAGTTCGGGCGTGAGCTCTCACTACCTCGTGAAAAACTACGACTGGACCGACGGGCCGAGTCCGGGACACGTCGATCAACTCGTCCACCACGACCGCGCGGCCTGGCACGCCCGGTACATCGCCAACCACCGGTCGATCGGCATCGAACACGAATGGTTCGACAACAACGGCATCAGCGACGCGTGCTACGAGGCGTCGGCGGATCTCGTCCGCTGCATCGCCGACATGCACGACATCCCCCTCGAGTTCTACACGAGCAACACCTGCATTCAGAACGAACCCGGCGGGATCATCGGCCACACGCACGTGCCGGACGGTGACTGCAGCAGTTTCTCCCACGGCGGGCGAACCTGCCCCTACCCCGACTGGGATATGGGCCACTTTGCAAACCTCGTCAGGAACGGCGGGGGCGGCGGCGGCGGCGACAAGTTCGAGATGGACGACACCGTCGTCACGACGACCGCGCTCAACGGCCGCGAACAGCCCTGTCTCAACGACGATGTCGTGTTGACCCTCCCGGAGGGAACGCAGGGGGAAGTCATGAACGGCCCCGAAGAGTGCGACGGCATCACCTGGTGGGGGCTACACGTGCCGGCGTACAACGAGTGGGTCTGGTGTTCGGAGAACTACCTCGCGCACGCCTGACGGGGAAACCGTCGGATCCGTCACGCACTTACCGACCCCTCGAGAAGGGCCGGGTATGCAGATCAAAGACCGGGAGCGGATCGAGGGCGGACGCGAGCGGGTGACTGTCGTCCCCGAGAGCGTCGACGACCTCTGGCACTTGCAGTACGTCCTCGAGCCCGGCGACCGCGTCGCGGGCGATACGACCCGACGGATCCAGCGCAACGACGACCAGATGCGGGATACGGGCGGCGAGCGCGAACCCATGTGGGTCGCCATCGCCGTCGACGACATCGAGTTCCACAAGTTCGCCAATCGCCTGCGGGTCGGCGGCGAAATCGTCGCCTGCTCGCGCGAAGACCAGCTGGGATTTCACCACACGCTGAACGTCGAGGAACGCGAGGAGCTGTCGATCGAGAAACGGTTCAAGCCCGATCAAACGGCTCGCCTCGAGGAAGCCGAGGAAGCCACCGAGAACCCGGACGTCGCCATCGCGACCGTCGAGGAGGGACAGGCCCACGTCCACACGGTCGCCCAGTACGGCACCGAAGAGCGGGCGACGATCACCGGCACGACCGGTAAAGGCGAATACGCCCGCGGGCGCTCGGAGCTGTTCGCAGAGCTCTCGAAGGTCCTCAAACGCCAAGACGTCGATGCGATTATTCTCGCCGGACCGGGGTTTACGAAACAGGACGCCTACAAGTACCTCGAGAAGAACGAGCCCGAACTCACCGAGAAGATCACGATGGTCGATACCGCGGCCGTCGGCGACCGTGGGGTCCACGAGGTGCTCAAACGCGGGGCCGTCGCGGACGTCCAGCAGGAGACGCGGATCGAGAGCGAGGCCGAGTACATCGACGAACTCACCCGGCGGATGGCCGAGGGAGCGAAGGCCGCCTACGGCCCCGAACAGGTCAAACAGGCCGCCGAGTTCGGCGCGATCGAACGGCTGCTCGTGCTCGACGACCGGCTCCGAAAGGAGCGCGGCCCCGACGGTGACTGGGCGCTCGACGTCGACGAGATCGTCCGCACGACGGAACAGAAAGGCGGCGACGTGACGGTCTTCTCGAGCGAGTTTCCGCCGGGCCAACAGCTCTCGAATCTCGGCGGGATTGCGGCGCTGTTGCGGTACCGACTCGAATGAGCTGAGAACAGCCAGCGACTGCTGGCTCAGTGGGTCTCTTCTCGCACTTCGTCGTTCGCTTCGATCAACTGGATCAACACGGACGCAAACAGCGATCCCGAGCTCCAGATCGCCGTCTCGCTGCCATCGTCGTCGAGTACGCTGAGCAGGATGCTGTCGTCGTCGACGATAACGATTCGCCCCGACCGCTGATCCCCCTCACGGTGCACGGGCGGCGGTTCGGTCTCGACGCCCGCGATCGCGTCGAGTTGCTCTCGGACCTCGTCGGTCCGACTGACCACGAGCGTCGACACGCCGGCCGCGGCTCGTTCCTCGAGAGCCTCCTCGATCGACCTCGTGATGAGTTCCGGCAGCCGCGTTCCGAAGATGATCCGCTCCTCGGCGTTCGAGAGCAGGTCGACGATGCGGTCGTCGACCCGGTCACGACTCCGCACGGTCCAGATGTCCTCCTGGGTTTCCTCCGTCGTCGGCTCCTGTTTGACCGCGTCGACGTACTCGAAGGCCCGTTCTCGCTCGCGCTCGAACCGGTTTCGGAGCGTCTCCTCGGCCTCCTCGAGACTCACCGGCCGGTACCGAATCGGACTCGCTTGCTGGACCTCGAGCAGGCCGCGATCCTCGAGGCTCTCGGCGACGCTGTAGACCTGCGAGCGGGGCACGTCGGTAACGCTCGCGACGTCCCGCGCTGTGCCGGACCCCAGCCGATGTAAGGCGATGAAGACCTTGGCCTCGTAGCTGGTGAGTCCGAGTCGTTCGAACGCGTCGACGGCCTCGTTCTCGTCGTTCGTCATTCGTCGTCCCCTCGGGTGTCGGTCGTCGAGTCCGCGCCGCGTTCGGCGGGCGTGCCGCCGTCGCTCGCCGCCGCGGGGTTGGCCGCTCCCGGCGCGTCGAAGGAGACGTCCGGACCGAAGTACCGCGTCCAGAGCACCAGCAGCGTCGGCAGGACGACGACGCTCGCGAGGAACGCGTACGTAATCGTCAGCCCGGTGATAATCCCGAACTGGCGGAGTGCGGGGAGGATCGCGAAGGCGAGCGTCCCGAACCCGCCGACGGTCGTCGCAGCACTGCCGAGCAGGGCACCGCCGGTGCCGGTGACCGTCGTTTGCAGCGCCGACCAGACGTTGCCCTGGCGCTCGAGTTCGAGCGTGTACCGGTCGCTGACGTGGATGCTGTAGGCGACGCCGAGCCCGATGGTGAGGCTCGTGATCATCCCCGTGAGCACGTTGAAGGGCATTCCGATCAGGTACATCGTTCCGAGGATCCAGCTGACGGTTAACGCGACCGGGAGGAGCGTGACGGCACCCAGCGCCGCGCTATCGCCGGTCAGCCAGTAGGCGACCGACAGGAAGACGAACACGGCCACGAGCGTGATCAGCAGGCTCTCGAGGACCGTATTGAGCAGGTCCTGTTCGACGATGTGACTGACGATCGGGTCGCCGGTCGCGATGGCGATCCAGCGGCCGTCGCTGCCGTCCTCGACGGTATCGGCGAACGTGCGCACCTCGTCGGTCGTGTCGCCGGCGGCGGCGCCGCCCTGAACGCCGACGATCATCCGCGTCGCGTCGTAGTCCCCGTCGTCGGTCCGGTGGAGCACCTGACTCGCGGCTTCCTCGTCGGCCTCGTACAGCTGGTCGTACAGCGCCGTGACGTTCTCGTCGGGAACCCCGTCATCGTCGGTGTCGGCCGCGGTGAACGACTCGTTGAACGAGTCGTTCTGTGCGGCGACGCGCTCCATCGTCGACAGCGGATCCTGTACGTCCGCCTTGCCGTCCGCCCTCGTGTAGACGACGTCGCTCTCCGCGGCGTCGTCGCGCGTCTCGTTCATTCGCTCGAGTAGATCGGGGTCGTCGACGCCGCCACCGTCGCTCTCGACGAGGATCTGCGCCTGGGTGTCCTCGCGCTGGAAGTGCTGGTTGACGAAGTCCAGATCGGCCTTCGCGTGGTACTCGCCGGGGCTCATCGAGTCCGGTAGGTGGTCGGTCCAGGCCGGCGGACTCTCCGCGAGGAAGTCCTCCTCCTGGAAACTGGTATCGATTTGGGTCGCGCCGTAGACGCCGCCGGCGGAGAGCACGAGCACGAGCACGAGCACGACTAACGGCGCCTTTCGGGCGGCCACCGAGCCGACCGTCAGGATCTTGCTGAAACGGCCGCCGCCGGTTCCGAACGCGCGCTTGCGCCGGTCGAGGCCGCGCCCCTCGAGGAACTCGTCGATCTCGACCTTGAGCGCCGGGATCAGCGCGCCGAAGACGATCAACGCGGCGACGATCCCGACCGAGCTGACGACCCCGAACTCCCGGATGGGGCCGATCGGACTGACGAGGTTCGAGAGGAACCCGATGACGGTCGTCGCCGTCACCCAGACGAGCGCGGCGCCGACGCCGGCCAGCGCGATCCGCATCGAGCCGCGGACGGTACTTGCCTCGTCGTCCGCTTCGCGTTGCTCGCCGGTCGTCCCTCCCCGCTCGCTATCCGAGACGCTTCGCGTCTCGCGTTGCTCGCGGTGGCGCATGAAGACGTGTATCGCGTAGTCGATCGAGAGCCCGATCAACAGGACGGGCACCGCGACGAACATCTGGTTGAACGCGATGTCGGCCCAGCCCATGAAGCCGAACGTCCAGACGAGAACGGCGACGATTCCGACGACGCCCAGCACGATGTCCAGCAGGTCGCGGTAGGCGACCACCAGGGCCACGACGACGAACAGCAGGGCGAGCGGCCCGACGATGGCGAGACTGTCGCCCATCGATCGCTCGATCTCGTCGGTGATGATCCCGCCGCCGAAGACGACGTAGTCCTGATCTTGTTGGTTGGCGAGTTCGCGAATCTCGAGTTGGCTTTCGACGATTCGGTCGTCGAGTCCGCCCATCTCCTCCATCCCGTCGCCGGTCGTCGTCGACTGGGTGATCGAGGTCATCCGCGCCTCGGCTTCGGTGCTGCCCGGCTCGTACGAAGAGGACATCAGCGCGAGCGCGAAGTTATCTTCGCTGTCCGACGAGAGGGTCTCCGCCACGAGCTGTTCGTACTCCTCGTCGTCGAGGTCCTCGATCGCCTCGATCTGCTCGTCGAGCGACGGCTGCTCGTCGCCCTCCTGCAGGGCCCGCTGATCCTCCTCGAGCTGTGCGGAGTCTTCCTCGAGCGCCTGCTGGTCCTCCTCCAGCTGCGCGGAGTCCTCCTCCAGTTGCTCGTACTCGTCCGCGAAAATGCCGGCCGTCGCACCCTCCGAGACCTGCTCGAGATTCTCGGTCAGTTCCTGATACTCCTCGCTCTCCTCGGGATCGTCGGTCCCCTGTTCGATCTCCCAGCGCTGGGATTCGATCTCGCGGGCCTGGCCGATCCGTTCCTCGTACTCGGCGGCCTGTTCGTCGTCCAGATCGGCGGCGGCGATCGCCTCCTCGACGACGCCTTCGATCTCGGCTTCCGTCTCCGCGGCGGCTTCGTCCTCGCCGGCGGCCGTCTGGGCCGCGTACTCCCGCTGGAGGGCCAGCGACTCATTGAGCCCCGCCTCGAGCGCGCCCGTTCTGTTCTCGAGGGCGGCCTGTCGCTGTTCGAGTTCGGCGCCTCGCTGCTCGAGTTCGCCACCTCGTTCTTCGAGTTCCGCGACCTGCTCGTTGGTAATCGCGGTAATGGCGAGGATGTTCTCGACGCCGCTGATCGAGTCGTTTTCGGCCAGCGTCTCGTTGATCGACTCGTCGTCGCGAATCTGCTGTTGGAACTCGAGCGAGGCGATCACCGACTCCTGGCTGAGCACGTTGTCGCCGCGTGCGATCAGCTGTATGCTGGTGGTGTTTTCGTCGCTATCGGTCGCGAAGTAGCCATCCTCTTCGTCGGTACCCTGGATTCGCTCGAGGGCTTTCGCTTCCTCGGACTCGCTCTCGAACTGATCGAGCGACGAGTCGTCGTCGACCGGCATCCCCGCGCCGACGAGCGCCGTCAGCAACAGGAGGGCGACGATGACGACTCGAGAGTGTGACGTCACCGTGTCTGCGATACGATCTGGGATGTTCATCCGCTCACCCCTCCGAAATCAACCGTGCGACTGCTGGGGGACATTCTGTTGTTACGATCCTACAAACTTGGTGTATATACCTGTTCGGGTACGGGCGTCAGCGTGCGTAGTATTCGCATAACGGAACGCCTACGGCCCGTTATTCGGAACTGATTCGGACCGAGTTCCGCGAACCGAACTCGGATCGACGTCTTCGTCTCGAAAATGCGGATCCGGTTACTCGATGGAGATCGTTTTGAGATCCTCGGCGAACCGAACGTCACCGTCGTAGTGAGCGCCGATGGACTCGAGCATCTCGTCGTGGCGACCCTCGGTGTGGGGGTAGAGGTGCGTCAAGTACACGCGTCCGATTTCCCGGCCGGCCAGTTCCCGCCCGAGGGTTTCCGGCGTCGGGTGGTTCGAGACGTCGACGTCGTCGGGAAACGAACAGTCGTGAGCGAGGATCGCGGAGCCCTTGGCGAAGTTCGCGAGCCCGGCAAAGGCCTCGCTGTCGCCGCTGAACGTAAACAGATCGCCGAAGCGGTAGGCCAGACACGGCAGCGAGTGGCGGGTCTCGTAGGCCGAGACGTCGAAGCCTGCGACGGAAAACTCACCGGGGACGACCTCTCGAACCTGCAGTTCGAGCTTATTCTGCATGTACTCGTGAACCTCGAGCAGGTCGTCGAGCAGGGCCTTCGTCCCCTGCGGACCGACGATCTCGAGGTGTTCCTCGCCGGCGAGCCAGCGGGCTTTCATCAGCGGCAGTAGATCGGCGACGTGATCCAGGTGGTGGTGGGTCAACAGGACCGTCGAGACGCCCTCGTAGCCGACCCCTGACTGCTGGAGTCGGTGAAGGACGCCCGATCCGCAGTCGACGAGCAGGGTCCGGCCGTCGTTCTGGACGAGAATCCCCGTCTGGAACCGCTCGCCGGTCGGCATCGCGCTGCCGCTTCCGAGAAAGGTGACACGCATACTGAACTCTCGAACGGCCTGGCCGATAAGACTAACTGCTTCGGAGCGCCGGACGGGGCGACGCGGCCGCCTCCCGGGCGGACCGGTTAACTCCACGGCGCTCGAGACCGACGGTATGCGCGCTGCAGTACTCGAAGCCTACGGCGAACCGCTGTCGATCGAGTCGGTTGACGCTCCGGCGCTTGCTCCCCACGGCGTGGTCGTCGACGTCGAGGCCTGCGGGATCTGTCGGAGCGACTGGCACGCCTGGAAGGGCCATGGAGAGTGGGCCGACGATCGGGTGCCGCTCGGACAGATCCTCGGTCACGAACCCGCCGGACGCGTCGCTCGGGTCGGCGACCGCGTCGAAACGCTCGCGGTCGGCGACCGCGTGGCGATCCCGTTTAACCTCGGTGACGGATCGTGCTACCAGTGTCGAAACGGCCACGGAAACGTCTGCGAGGACGGCTACGCGCTGGGGTTCGAGCCGAGCGTCCCCGGCGCGTTCGCCGAACGGACCCACGTTCCGCACGCGGAGTTCAACGCCGTGGCGCTGCCGGAGGGCGTCTCAGCGGAAGCCGTGGCCGCGCTGGGCTGTCGGTACGTCACGGCGTTTCACGCGCTGGCTCACCGCGCCGATATCGACGCCGGCGACTGGGTAGCCGTCCACGGCTGTGGCGGACTCGGACTGGCGGCCGTCCAGATCGCCACCGCGCTGGGGGCGCGCGTGATCGCAATCGACGTTCGCGACGACCCGCTCGAGTTGGCGACCGATCTCGGTGCCGAAGAGACGATCGACGCGTCCGAACTCGAGGACGAGCGTACGGACGTTCCGGGGATGATTCGGACGATCACCGACGGCGGCGCGCACGTCTCCGTCGACGCGCTCGGACGCGCCGAAACGTGTCGCAACAGCCTCGAGTGTCTGCGGATCCGCGGCACCCACGTCCAGATCGGGCTGACGACCGCCGCCGAACGCGGCGAGGTATCGCTCCCGATCGACGAGATGACGCGCTGGGACGTTACCCTCGTCGGCTCCCGCGGCATGCCGCCGTCGCGCTACGACGAACTCCTGCGGATGATCGATTCGGGTGCGCTCGAGCCCGCAAAACTCGTCACGCGGCGCGTCGGACTCGAGGACGTCTCCGACCGCCTCGCCGCGATGACCGAGTACGAGACGCGGGGAGTCGAAGTGGTGACGGAGCTCTGATTCGCCGTTCGAGGGATCGATACCCGGAGCGACGGCGTCGGAGAGGCAGCCCGTCACGGACGGCTGCGAACTGATCGCCGTCGGTGCCTCACACGATCGGTTTCGGTTCGCCGAGTTTGGCGCTCACCCGCCGTCGACCAGACAGTAGGCGTGGCCGGGATCGTCCAGAACCGTCTCCGCGTCGTCATCGTAATAGTTCGAAAACGCGCCGCGCTCCGCGTAGTAGATCCGGCCGTCGACGGGGACCGGCGCGCTGGTGACGCGACCCCGGTTCTGAACCCGCCAACACCGTTCCCCAGTCGCCTTATCGAGCGCGTACAGATGGGAATCGTAGGAACCGACGAGCACCGTCCCCGCGGTGACGGTCAGCGCGCCGATGACGCGACCGTTGACGTCCGCCGACCACAGCAGCTCGCCGGAACCGGCGTCGAGAGCGTAGACGTGATTGTCGTCGCTCCCCGCGTAGACGATGTCCTCGTCGACGTCGACCGCCGGATTCGACATGATCGAGCCGTCGGTCTCGAACACCCACTCCTGAGAGCCGTCCGCTAGATCGATGCAGTAGAAGTTGTTGTCCCAGCTACCGACGTAGCCGTACCCGTCGTGGGCGGCGACCGTCCCCTTGATTTCGGCACCCGCCCGAAACGCGCCGCCCTCCCGCTGCTCGCCGTCGGCATCCGCCTGAAACTCCCAGGCGAACTCGAGCGAGGGAAACTCCCAGCAGTAGACGACGCCGTCGTTCGATCCGGCGAGGATCCGCCCCGCGTCGAGGTCGATCGTCGGCGACGGATGGGCCTGTCCCCAGATGCGGTCGTCTCTCCGGAGCGCCTCGCCCGTCTCGGCGTCGAACGCCCAGAGCGCCCCGGACGAGGGCGAGCCGTACTCGACGATGACGTACAGTACGCCGTCGTAGTAGGCGGGGCTCGAGCCGATCGCGAGCGTCCCCTCGAGATCCTCGGATCGCGTCCGCCAGACGATCTCGCCGGTTTCGATGGCCAGCGCGTAGAGGTCGCCGTCGTAGCCGCCGATGTAGGCGGTGTCGCCGACGACGGCCGCCGAGCCGTGGAAGCCGAGTTTCGTCGCGCCGGTCAGCGTCGACCACCGTTTCTCGCCGTTCGGCGCGTAGGCGTGAACCCAGCCGCTATCGCCGGCGAAGACGATGGTCTCGCCGTCGGGCGTCGGGACGGGACTGGACTTGGCTGCAGTGTGGCCGACGTAGTTGATCGGAAACGTCCAGTTGACGCGCACCGACGACGGAACGACCTCGTCCGGGAAGTAGCCGAGTCGACGCAGCCCCCGTCGGAACAGCGAGACGTCGTCGTCGGGGTGCGTCGCGTACTCGGAGACGGAGTCCACCGGGTCCGATCCGGAGCCACACCGTCCGTCGGTCCCGTCGGCGCTGTCGCCCAGCGTGTTCGGGAGTTCGACGCAGCCGGCGAGCCCCGTAACTCCGGCCGTACCGGTCAGACGGAGGAGCCGTCGCCGGGAGGTGCCGTCGGGGCTCTCTCGATCACGTCCGGCCGCCGTCGATTGGTTCGTCGGTCGCATTTCTGGTCCTGCTATCTGCCAAGAACGACGACGGCAAAAAGAATCGCGATCCGTCGGCCGGCCTCACACGAAGCCGCTCACTCTGCCTGGACCTCGCTCGCGGCTGCTATTCTTGCTGTGCGTCGACGACCGCCACACCCGCCAGGTTCACGATATCCTTGACCTCGTCGCCTCGCTGGAGGACGTGAACCGGCTCGTCCATGCCGACCAGCATCGGGCCGATGGCGTCCGCGCCGCCGAGGCGCTGGAGCAGTTTGTAGCCGATGTTGCCCGACTCGAGGTTCGGGAAGACGAGCACGTTCGCGGGTTCGTCGAGGTCGGAGAAGCCGTAGGTGCCCTCGAGGATGTCCTCGACGACGGCCGTGTCGGCTTGCATCTCCCCGTCGACCGGGAAGTCGATCTCGGGGTCGTCCTGCAACATCGCCGCGGCTTTTCGCGGTTTCCGCGTCCCCTCGTTGTCGACGCTGCCGAAGTTCGAGTACGACAGCAGCGCCGCGCGGGGTTCGACGTTGAACCGGCGGGCGAGTTTGCCGGTCTGTTTCGTGACTTCCGCGAGGACCTCCTCGTTGGGATCCTGATTGACCGTCGCGTCGGCCACGAAGAGCACGCGGTTTTTGAACGTCAGCATGTAGACGCCCGCGGCGTAGTCGACGTCGTCGTCGGTACCGATGACCTGCAGCGGCGGGCGGAGCGCCGATGGGTAGTGATGGGAGAGGCCGGTCAGGAGCGCGTCGGCGTCGCCCCGTTCGACCATCACGCTGCCGAAGTAGTTCGAGTCGCGCTCGATCAGTTCGCCAGCCTCGCTGCGGGTAATTCCCTTGCGCGATCGGAGTTCGTGGAGGCGCTCGGCGTAGTCTTCGTAGTCACCCACCGACGGATCCGCGACCCGCGGATCGAAGTCCAGGCCGAGGTTCGCGGCCGTCTGGCGGATCTCGCTCTCGTCGCCGATGAGGATCGGCAGGGCGATCCCCTGCTCCTGGATCTGGTAGGCCGCCCGGATCATCTTCTCGTTTTCGCCCTCCGCCAGCGCGACCGTCTTGGGGTCGCTCTTGGCCTTGTTCAGGACGACGCGCATCATTTCGCGGGACTTCCCGAGGCGGGCCTCGAGTTCCTCTTCGTACTCGTCCAGCTCGATCTCGGCGCGGGCGGCACCGGACTCCATCGCGGCCTCGGCGATCGAGGGCGCGACCCGGAAGAGCACGCGAGGGTCGACCGGCTTCGGAATGATGTAGTTCGGGCCGTACTGAATCGGCTCGTCGCCGTAGGCCTTGACGACCGCGTCGGGGACGTCCTGACGGGCCAGTTCGGCCAGCGCTTCGGCGCAGGCGACTTTCATCTCTTCGTTGATTTCGGTCGCACGCACGTCGAGCGCGCCGCGGAAGATGAAGGGAAAGCCCAGGACGTTGTTAACCTGGTTCGGATAGTCCGAGCGGCCGGTCGCCATGATGACGGTGTCGTCTCGAGCCGACTTCGCCTCCTCGTAGCCGATCTCGGGATCCGGGTTGGCCATCGCGAAGATGATCGGGTCGTCGGCCATGGACCGAACCATGTCCGGGGAGACGATACCCCCGATCGAGAGGCCGACGAAGACGTCCGCGCCGTTCATCGCGTCCGCGAGGTTGCCTTCGGGCATCTCTCGAGCGAACTGTCGTTTGTACTCGTTGACGCCGCCGCCTTCGGCGCGCGCTGCGGTGATGATCCCCGAGGAATCACACATCGTGATGTTTTCCTTTTTGACGCCCAGAGAGACGTAAAACCGAGCCGAGGCGATCGCGCTCGCGCCGGCACCCGAGAAGACGACCTCGAGATCCTCGAGGTTCTTCCCGGCGATGTCCGCCGCGTTGAGGAGGGCGGCCCCGGAGATGATGGCGGTACCGTGTTGGTCGTCGTGGAAGACCGGGATGTCGATTTCCTCGCGCAGACGCTCCTCGATGGTGAAACAGCCGGGCGCTTTGATGTCCTCGAGATTGACGCCGCCGAAGGTCGGCTCCATCATTTTGACGGCCTCGACGATCTTGTCGGGGTCGGCCTCGTCGAGTTCGATGTCGAAAACGTCGATGTCGGCGAAGCGTTTGAACAGCACCCCTTTCCCCTCCATGACGGGTTTCGACGCCTGCGCGCCGATGTCGCCGAGACCGAGCACGGCGGAGCCGTTCGAGACGACGCCGACGAGGTTCCCCTTCGCCGTGTAGGTGTAGGCATCCGTCTCGTCCTCGTCGATTTCTAGACACGGCGCGGCGACGCCGGGAGAGTAGGCGAGCGAGAGATCGCGCTGCGTATTCGTCGGTTTCGTGGTCGAAATCTCGATCTTTCCGGGTGGATCGATTCGGTGGTACTCTAGCGAGTCCTCATCTAGTCCCATACCGGGGACACTGCAGGGGGCTACTAAAAACAATGCGAAGGGGAGTTTCGACAACTGTCGATCATTTCGACGGCCCTCGAGTAAGCGACCGCCCGGACGGGTGAGTTCCCCGATTCGACCGTTTTATACGCACCGCGCCAGTCAAGTGGGGTATGGACGTCGCGCTTGGTGGGACGTTCGACCCCGTCCACGATGGCCATCGTCGGCTGTTCGAACGGGCGTTCGAACTCGGAGATGTGACCGTCGGACTGACGAGTGACGACCTCGCACCGAAGACCCGACACGTCGAGCGACGCGTCAGATCGTTCGCCGAGCGAAAGGACGCCCTCGAGACGGAACTCGAGTCGATCGCGGCCGAGTACGACCGCGAGTTCGAAATTCGCCCACTCGAGGAGCCCACCGGGATCGCGACCGAACCGCAGTTCGACTACCTGGTCGTCTCGCCCGAGACCAAAGACGGCGGCGACCGGATCAACGAGATCCGTCGAGAACGGGGGCACGATCCGCTCGAGGTCGTCGTCGTTCCGCACCTGCGCGCCGACGACGGCAACATCATCTCGAGTACGCGGATCGTCCACGGAGAGATCGACGAACACGGAACCGTTCTCGAGGCCGAAGACGTGGCCGGCGGCGATTCGGACGACGCTATCTGAGCGCCGGAGCCACGAGACGCGGAGCTACCGGCCGAAGCGTCGAATCGACTAGATCTGCTCGCTGTTGTCTTCGATTTCGTCCGCGTATCGTATACTTACGCCGACGCAGTACGGGACTATTTCGATAAACCGGCTGAAACAGTCGCCCTACCACCGCGGCGGCTCGAGTCCGGCCCGCTCGAGCAGGTCCTTCCAGCGCGACTGGATCGAGAGTCGAGAGACGTCCGCGGCGTCGGCGACGGTACCCTGCGTCCGGCCGTCGCCGGCGACGAGCGATCCGGCGTAGACGCTCGCGGCGAGCACGGCCCGCTTCGATCGGTCGTCTTCGGGGACGTCGGCGAGAAAGAGATCTACCGCACAGGAGCGCGCGTCGGTCGATAACTCGAGGCGCTCGGCGACCTCCTCGAGTTCCTCGAGCCACTGTTGGTATTCGATACGATCCCGGGCGCTGTGCATACCACGGGTATCGGTCGGTCGGAAATAAAGCTACGGAATTCACGTCAGAAATGTGTTGTTTTGAGAGAGATTCGACGTGAGACGGTCGAGATTTCCCATCCAATGCGGTGCTACGCGAGGCAACGTTCAGCTACGAACGACTAGATCAACTGGCCGTTCACTGTCATTTTCACTAGGATACAACTACTAAACCCCCATCCCGCCGACGGTGAAAATAGACGCTCGTCGTCCGATTTCGGGCCACGACTGTCCCGTCTCATGAAAGAGCCAACTTGCAAGCTCGTCTGCACCGGCTGCGGCCTCGAGATGCCGTATCGAGATCGATCGCTAGCCGAACAAGCGGCGGAGCTACACCAACTTCGCGACGCGGAGCACGTGACCTTTATCGTCCCACCGGACTGGTCGCCCGAGGAGCCGGTGAAACAGTGTTGACTCGGACCGACAGGTACTTACTCGATTCGTGAAAACTCGAGGGTGGGCGCGGGTAGCCAAGCTAGGCCAACGGCGCAGCGCTTAGGACGCTGTCCCGTAGGGGTCCGCCGGTTCGAATCCGGTCCCGCGCACTCTCCGCGAACAACGTCGTGAGCGGAGACTGCGCTCAGCGGATTCGTGGCCCAGAGGGCGAGCGAAGCGACCCTCGCGGTTCGAATCCGGTCCAGCACAATCGTCGCCCTGATCGCGCTTACACGAGCGTCGTCACTCCGCCCGATCTCAAGCGTGTCGAAGAAACGACGGACGAAAGGGTTGATAGGTTCGCGGCGGCGTTCTTCGAGTAGCGAATGCCGATCGATCAGCTAGACGTGCTTCTCGATACCCCGTCGATTCGAGAAGCGCTCACCGTGATCTACGAACGGTCAGACGACAGTACGGAGGAACTCGAGTGGAGCGACGTCAGAGACGCCCTGTCGAGCCAGCAGTGGGGTCGGCTCATCGAAGAGGGCGTCCTGGTCAGCGGGGGAACGGGCTTCGTGCTCTCGAACCCCGAGCGGATCGAGAACGCACTCGAGCAGTACGACGAACTCGAGGACGAGGCGGAATCCGGGATCGAACCGGCACGCTGGTCGACCGTGGACAAGGCGGCGGGTGCGTTCGCGCTCGCTCTGTTCGCCGGCTACTGGAGTTCGGGCGTCCAGAACGCCATCGCATCGGTCGAAAACGCCGTCCTCGGTCCGGTCACCGACGCCGTCCCCTTCTACGCCGTTATTCTACTGCTCGCGGCCGTCACGGGTCTCTACTCGACGATCTTACAAAAGCGACTGACCGACCGCGAGAAACTCGAGGAGTACCAGCAGCGGATGGCGGACTTGCGAGAACGCAAGCAGGCGGCCAAAGAACGCGACGACGAGGACGCCCTCGAGCGGATCCAGGACGAGCAACTGGAGGCCGCCGGTGATCAACTCGGCATGATGAAGGTGCAGTTCCGGCCGATGGTCTGGATCATGCTGCTGACGATTCCTGTGTTCCTCTGGCTCCGCTGGAAGGTCAACGGCGGCCACCTCGGCGCCGACGAGACGGGCCTGATCGTCCCGATCGCGGGGGCCGTCTCCTGGCAGCAACCCCTCGCGGGGCCGATGTCGACGTGGATCGTCTGGTACTTCCTCGGCTCGATGGCCTCGCGACAGCTCATCCAGAAGGCGCTCAACGTTTAGACGAGGACGTCCTCCTCGTCCTCGAGCGGGGAAACCGGATAGTTCAGCGCGTGCGTCCCGCGAAATCGGGGTCGATGCGGACGCCGTGTGACAGACACACGTCAGACGGTCCACAACGCTTATTCGCGCGCGAACGACTTATATGATCAATGGCCGGGCTAGACGATGTGTTCGGGGATCTTTATGCAAACGTCGATGCAGTCGTCCTCTTTTCACCGAGTGGCTCGTACTACGAGCGCTTCGCGGACGTTGAGGACCTCGACGTGATCGTCATCGGGACGGAAAATGCCGTGGGCGCGGAGATATTCGTCGAACTCCCGCTGGCGTTCGACGACATCAGAGAGCGCATTCGGTTCGGACTCGAGGGGGCCCTGGAGCAGGGGTTGATCGACGACGGCGACGAACTCGTCTGTGCGACGAGAGCGTTCAGCGACAGTACCAGTATCGACACGCTCTCGCGCGTTCGCGCGGACGCAGAATCTCACACGGGAATCTACGATCTCTTCGTCAAATCTCGAGCGGAACCGGAGGTCGTCAAGGCGGTGTTGGAGCTGGCGATCGAACTCGGAAAGAAGGGACAGAAGGGGAAGCCGGTCGGCGCGCTGTTCGTCGTCGGCGACGCGGGAAAGGTGATGAACAAGTCCCGACCGCTTTCGTACAACCCGTTCGAGAAATCCCACGTCCACGTCGGGGATCCGATCGTGAACGTGATGCTCAAGGAGTTCTCGCGGCTCGACGGTGCCTTTATCATCTCGGATGCGGGGAAGATCGTCTCGGCGTATCGCTACCTCGAGCCGTCCGCCGAGGGAGTAGACATCCCGAAGGGGCTGGGTGCGCGTCACATGGCCGGGGGTGCGATCACGCGGGATACCAACTCGATTACGATCGTGCTTTCCGAAAGCGACGGGCTCGTCCGAGCGTTCAAGGCCGGCGAGCTCATTTTGGAGGTCGACCCGGAGGCGTACTGATATGGACTGGCAGACGCTCATCGACGAACCGACCGTGATAGCCGCGGCGGTGCTGGCGCTCGGAATCGTCGTCGGCTACCTGGTCGGGCGGCTCAACGAAGAACTGTTGTCCGCCTCGGGCGTCCCCGATGCCGTCGAGGGGACGCCGTTCGAGCGCACTGCCCAGTCGATCGGAACCTCGACGGTCGGCATCGTCGCACGACTGAGTTCGTGGTTCATCTACGGGATCGCCGTGCTGACGGCGATTCATATCGCGCAGTTGCTCGACACGGACGCGTTCTGGCTGCGGGTGACCGGCTTCATCCCGCAGGTCTTTATCGCGGTGCTCGTCCTCATCCTCGGCTTCATCGTCGCGGACAAGGCGGAACTGGTCGTCGGCGAGTACCTCCGCGGCGTCAAGTTACCCGAAGTTTCGATCATCCCGAAACTGGTCAAATACTCCGTGCTGTACGTGACCTTTATCATCGCACTGGGCCAGATCGGGGTTCACGTGCTTGCCTTGCTGATTTTGCTCACGGTGTACGCCGTCGGAATCGTCATCGTCGGCACCGTCGCGTTCAAGGACTTTCTCGTCTCGAGCGCGGCGGGGATCTACCTGTTGCTCAACCAACCGTACGGGATCGGCGACGAGGTTCGAATCGGCGACCAGACTGGGATCGTTCAGGAGGTCGATCTGTTCGTGACGAAGATCGAAGACGACTCCGAGGAGTACATCGTCCCGAATCGGAAGGTGTTCGAGAACGGAATCGTCCGGATTCGAGGGTAACGACGGTCCGCCGGAATCGCTCCCAAACGACGTATCGCGCGTGAGTAACCAAGGCGTGAGCAGAGCGAACTCGATCGAAACGGTGTGGCGTTTCCGTGCCCGCGCGTAGCGTGGGACCGGGGTCCCACGTGTGGTTTTAGGCGTCCTCGAGCGAGAGTCCGGCGTGCCAGCGATCCGCACCCGCTTCGCGTTTCACGGTGTCCATTTTCGCGAGCAGGTGGGTCGCGAGCGTCGCGGTTTCGGCGGCGCGCGATTCGCCCTCCGTTCGGAACTCGCCGGTCTCGCGGTTGGCGTAGACCGAACAGACCGCGCCGGCGCGAAGCCCGTAGAGGTTCGCGAGCGTGATGATCGCGCTGGCCTCCATCTCGATGTTCTTCACGTTCGCGGCTTTGAGATCCTCGACGAGTTCGTCGGACCCGGCGGCCTCGAACCCCTCGAATCCGGGGCGTCCCTGGCCCGCGTAGAAGGAGTCCGCGCTCATCGTGATGCCCGTGTGGTAGTCGTACCCGAGTCGCTCCGCGGCGGCCACGAGCGCGCTGACGACCTCGCCGTCGGCCGTCGCGGGGTAATCCTCCCGGACGTACTCGTCGCTGGTCCCCTCCTGGCGGACCCCGCCAGTCGTGATGACGAGGTCTCCAACGCCCATCTCGGGCTGGATCGCGCCGCAGGAACCGACGCGGATGAACGTGTCACAGCCGACGCGGGCGAGTTCCTCGACGGCGATGGCGGCCGACGGGCTCCCGATGCCCGTCGAGGTGACCGAAATGGGCGTTCCCTCGGTCGTCCCCGTCGCGGTCCGGTACTCGCGGTGGTACGCGACGATCTCGTGATCGTCCCAGTGGGGGACGATCTTCTCGAGACGTTCCGGATTTCCAGGAAGGAGCACGGTCTCCGCGACGTCGTCGGGGCCGACCTCGAGGTGGTACTGTACGTCCGCGTTCGGATCTTCGCTATTGCCGGTCATTCAGGCCGGGTGATTTGCGCTGGCACCGTATATAACTGCAGGGCGCTCCTGTCTCCACGTATGGACCGCGAAACCGACGGAACGCTCACGGACACTTACGTCGCCGCCATTCAACACGACCGCGCGGACGTGCCCGACGACGCGACGCTCGTCGGCGTCGTCCGAAAGCCCACGCCGTGGTTTCACGCCGCCGTCGACGAGAATCGCGCCGCGCTTGCTCCGTCCGCGGAGCTGCTCGAGACGTTTCAGGCGACCGTCGACGACCTGAAAATGCGCGGCATCTGTGCGGAGGGAGCCCACAACGCCGCCTGGGACGAGGTGGGGTTCGAGGCGGCGTATCGGGACCACCTCGAGGAATCGGCTGACGCGCGGGCGGCGCTCGCGGACGTCGTCGACAGGCTCGAGGACGGCGAATCGCTGGCGCTCGTCTGCTATGAAAACACCGACAAAAAGCGGTGTCACCGGACAGTGCTTCGGGACGTGCTCGAGACGGAAGGGGCAGAAGTTCGGGACTGACGATCGGTCGAAAGGGCGTCTCGTACCGTCTCGAGAACGCGAATTCAGCAGATGTCAACAGCAACGAGATCGACCAACAGCGAAAACGGAGTCAACAGCTCACGTCCGCTGGCAGCGGTGATTTCCACACCCTCCCCAACCGATTTCTGCTCACGGGTGCGAAGCACCCGTTCGCATGGTTCGCGGAACCGTAGGTTCCGCGCTAACGCTCACTCCCGTCAGTCGTTCGCTCACCCCTCGCGATTCGACGGCCCGGTTCGCCGCGAGCGCTCCCTCCGGTCGCGCCTCGAACGGCTCACCGCGCCACAGCGCGCCGGGAGGATGTCGCGCCCGGCGGGCGACGCTACTCGAGCATCTCCTCCGTAATCGTGTTCGGCAGGAGTTCGCCGAGCGTGTACTCCGTCGGTTCCTCGTCGTCGCCTTCGTCGCAGATCACGACGAGGTCGTCGTCGCAGAACTCGGCGAGGGTCTGGCGGCACATTCCGCAGGGGGTGACGCCGTCCCGGCGGTCGGAACTGACGGCGAGTCTCGAGAAGTCGCGGTGGCCGTTCTTGACCGCCTCGGCGACCGCGACCTCCTCCGCGTGGAGGCTGTTACTGTAGTTCGCGTTCTCTATGTTGCAGCCGACGAAGACCGTGCCGTCTGCGGTCTCGAGGGCGGCACCGACGGGGTACTCGGAATAGGGGACGTGCGCCGCGGACTGGACCTCACGGGCTGCCTCGAGCAGATCGTTCATACCGGTGGTTGCTCGAGAGCGGGCAAGAAGGCACCGACACCCGCCAGAATCGCGTTCGGGGTGAGCGACGGCGGTTAGTCCTCGCCGGATTCGTAGTTCTCGCCGGCGGCTTCCGGCAGCCGCGTGCGGCCGATGAGGACGAGGACGACGATCACCGTCATGTGGGGAACGGTGCGAATGAGTTCCGTCGGGACGGCGTACCCGGCCGTCTGGAGTCGAATCTGGAGCGCGTCGAGCCCCGCAAAGAGGAACGCGCCGCCCAGGGCACCGATCGGGTGATAGTTCGCGAGGAGGTAGGTCGCGATCGCGATGAAGCCGCGTCCCTGCATGGCGGTGTCGCCACCGCCGGCGAACGTCTCGAGGTAGCCGAGGGCGAACCCGGCCCCGCCGAGGCCGGCGAACACGCCCGAGAGGATGACCGCCGCGTAGCGGACCTTTCGGACGTCGACGCCGGCCGTATCGAGCGCTTTGGGGTTCTCCCCGCTGGCGACGACCCACCGCCCGAAGCTCGTTCGGTTGAAGACGTACCAGCCGACGGCGATCGCGCCGAGCATGATGTAGACCTGTGGCGGGGTATCGAACAGCAGGTGGCCGATCAGCGGGAGATCGGAAAGCAGTGGGATCGTCACGTCCTCGAACCGACCGACTCCGGCGGTGTTCGGACTGTTGAAGACGATCCGCGAGATGAAGGGCGCGAGCCCGAGCGCGATGAGCCAGAGCGCCAGTCCCGCGATGATCTGATCGGCCTTGAACTCGATACAGACGATGGCGAACAGGAACGCGAACAGCGTACTCACGAGCACGCCCGCGAGCAGCCCCCACCAGTGATGAGAGATGGCGAGCGTCGACTCGCCGGCACCGAGCCAGTAGGTGACGATGATCGAGCTGAACGCGGAGACGATAAGCAGCCCTTCGATACCGATGTTGATGACACCGCTCTTCTCGGCGAAGATGCCGCCGATCGCCGCGAGGGCGATCGGGACCGCGAGGCGAAGCGTCGCCGCCTGCCACCCCGGAGAGGTCCCCCAGAGGAAGCACAAGACGACTATCACGGCGCCGAGTATCACCGGGATCGGTCGCCGGGCATACAGCGAACGCACTCCGGAGAACGGATTACGCATCGGCCTCACCTCCGTCGTCGCCGGCCGTTTCGCCGCCGTCCGCGCGGACGGGGTCCCGGTTTCCGACGTCGACGTACCGGCCGCCGATCATCCGGAAGAACTCCGGCATCGCGACGAACAGGATAATGAGTCCGCTCAGGATGCCCACCAGCTCCGGCGGGACGTCCGTCGCGGTACTGATATTCTGCGAGCCGCTCTCGAGGGTGCCGAACAGGAGCGCCGACACGCCGATTCCCAGCGGGTTGTTGCTCGCGAGAATCGAGACGGCGATGCCGTCGAATCCCAGCGCCGGGACGTTTTTGAGCCAGTTACCGTGAACCATGAGCACCCAGAAGGCACCGGCGATCCCGCCGATCGCACCCGAGAGGGTCATACTCGCGACGGTCATGCGTTTTTCGTCGACGCCGCCGTACGCGGCCGCCTCCGGCTGGGTACCGCTGGTTCGCAGCTCGTAGCCGAACGAGGTTCGGGTGAGCAACCAGGTGATCCCGATCATGAGCGCGACTGCGAAGGCGAGTGCGAGCAGCGAGAAGCTCACCGAGTCGTCGAAGCCGACGTACGGGATAGTCGGAATTTCGGCGTACTCGGGAACGGGCGCAGTCTTCGGATTGCTACTGTTGGGATCCTGGAACTTCCAGGACAGGAGCGTCGAGGTGATCCCGACGGCGATGAAGTTGAGCATGATGGTCGTGATTACCTCGTTCGCGCCGCCGTAGGCCTTGAGCGCGCCGGGTATCGCTCCGAAGAATCCGCCAGCGACCGCGCCAGCGAGAACGCCCAGCGGGATCAGGATGAGCATCCCGACGAGGCCGCCGGGGACGACCGCCGCCGCGTAGAGCACGGTGACCGCCGTCGTGAGACTCCCGACGACCAACTGTCCCTGCGTGCCGATGTTGAACAGGCCGGCCCGGTAGGCCACCGCGAAGGATAGCCCGGTGAAGATCAACAGCGTCGTCTGCTGGAGCGTCTTCGCCATCCAGAAGTTCAGGGGATGCCAGCCGGCCTCGAGCGGATGGCCGAGCGCCCCGAGGAACAACTCGTAGTAGACCTGCATCGGGTTGTAACAGAAGGTCCACCCCGCAACGTCCAGTCCGACGCGACAGGAGGCGAACCCGCCGGCGACGAACACGAGGACGACGCCGATCAGCATCGATGCGACGAGCGCCGCGATACTGATGGCGATCCGTTCGAGCACCGATGCGCGGAGCAGTCGCCGGAGCAGTCGTTCGAACCGCCGTCTCATCGCTCACCACCGAGTTCGGAGTCCGCTGTCGGCTCCGGCGCGTCGGTAACCGCGTCCGGACTCGAGTCCGAGCGATCCGCCGGCCGCTCGCCCGCCATGAGCAGTCCGAGTTCCTCTTCGGTGAGGTCGTCGGGATCGGTAACGTCGATGAACGATCCCTCGTAGATGACCGCGAGTCGATCCGAGAGGCTGCGGACTTCGTCGAGGTTCGAAGAGACGAGCAGGGTCGCGACACCCTCCTTCCGGAGTTCCAGCAGTCGCTCGTGGATGAACTCCGTCGAGCCGATGTCGACCCCGCGAGTGGGGTGTGTCGCCACGACCAGCCGCGGATCGCGCTCGAATTCGCGGCCGACGATGAACTTCTGCTGGTTGCCGCCCGATAGCGACTCGGCGTCCGCGTCGGCGTCCGGCGGCCGGACGTCGTAGGTGTCGATGATCTCTTCCGAGTGGCCGCGGACGCCGTCCCAGTCGATGCGGCCGGACCGGGCGAACGGCGGCGATCGCTGGCTGCCCAGAACCCCGTTTTCGACGAGGTCGAACGGCATCACGAGACCGCGCTCCTGGCGGTCCTCCGGGATGTACGCCATCCCGGCGTCGATCCGCTCGCGTCGCGTCCACTCCGTGATATCCTCGTCCACGAAGGCGATCTCGCCCCGATCCGGGGTCCGAATACCGGTGATCGCTTCGATCAGTTCGGCCTGTCCGTTCCCGTCGACGCCGGCGATTCCGAGGATTTCACCGGCCCGAACCTCGAGATCGATCCCCGAAACGACCTCGACGCCGCGGGCGTCCTCGACCGCGAGATCGCTCGCCGAAAGGATCGCGGTCCCCGTTTCGGCCGGATCGGTCTCGGTCTCGAGCAACACTTCCCGACCGACCATGTGCTCGGCCAGTTCCTCTCTGGTCGTGCGGTCGGGATCGACCGTGCTGACGGATTCGCCGTCGCGAAGGATGGTGATTCCGTCCGCGGCGTGGGTCGCCTCGCCGAGTTTGTGCGTGATGAAAATGATCGTTTTCCCCTGGTTCGTGAGTTCCTCGAGTACGTCGTAAAGCCCCTCGACCTCCTGCGGTGTGAGGACGGCGGTCGGCTCGTCGAGGATGAGGATGTCGGCACCGCGGTACAGCGCCTTGAGAATCTCGACGCGTTGCTGAACGCCGACGCTGATCTCCTCGACGGTCGCCTGCGGGTCGACGTCGAACCCGTATCGGTCACAGAGGTCGCGAATCTCGCGGTTGATACGCTCGCGGTCGACCGCCAGACCGCCCCACTTCGTGGGTTCGTTTCCCAGCGCGATGTTCTCGGCGACGGTCATCGTATCGACCAGCATGAAGTGCTGGTGGATCATTCCGACACCCGCGTCGATGGCGTCGCGGGGGGAGTCGAACGCCCGCTCGTCGCCGTTGACGACGACGCGGCCCTCGTTGGGCTCGTACAACCCGTAGAGGACGTTCATCAGCGTCGTCTTTCCCGCCCCGTTCTCCCCGAGCAGCGCGTGAACGGTCCCTCGCTCGACCCGGAGATCGACGTCGTCGTTCGCGACGACTCCTGGGAACCGCTTGGTAATTCCGTCCAGGTGAACGGCGAGATCGACGGCGTCTCCCGTGTCACCTGAACCGGCCGCTCCCGTTTCTGCAGCCGCCCCCGTTCGTGTTCCCGGTCCACTCATGCGATTACGGTTCGTTAGGGACGTCTATCTCGCCGTCAATAATTGCCTGTCTGGACTTCTCGACCTGGTCTTTGATCTCGCCGGGAATCTCGTCGCCGAGCGTATCGCCGTAGACGGTTTCGATACCGCCGTCCTCGAGTCCGAGCCGTTCCGTTTCGCCACCCTCGAACTCGTCGTTGACGACGGATTCGACCGCCGTGTACATCGCCTCGTCGACCCGCTTGACCATGCTCGCGAGGATGTTATCCGCGTAATCCGGCTCGGTGATCGATTGGTCGGCGTCGACACCGATCGCGAACCGACCTTCGGACTCGGCCGCCTGCAGGACGCCGAACCCGGTTCGTCCCGCCGCGTGGAAGACGATGTCGGCGTCGTCATCCTGGTACATCGTCAGGGCCGCTTCCTGACCGCCGGTGGTGTCGTTGAAATCGCCGACGTACGTCGTGACGACCTCGGCGTTATCGTTCGCGTGCTCGACGCCGGCGGTGAAGCCGGCCTCGAACGATTCGATCAACGGCGATTCGGCACCGCCGACGAAGCCGACGACGTCCGCGTCCGGGTTCGTCTCGCCGTTACCCGCCGAGAACTCCTCGGCGGTCAACAAACCAGCCAGATGGCCGACCTGGAACGAGCCGCCCGGCTCGTCGAAGAGGTAGTTTCGAACGTTGTCCCGCCCGTCCAACTCCTCGTCGATGAGGATGAAGTCCTGGTCAGAATACTGTTCGGCGTTCTCCTCGAGCGCGTCGAGTTGGGCGAATCCGATACAGCTAACGAGATCGTAGTCACCGGACTCGGCGAAACTCCGCTGTGCGTCGGGGAACTCGCCTTCCGTTTCCGGCTCGGCATCGTCGAACGAGATGTCGAAGTCGTCCTGTGCGTCAAGTAACCCCTGCTCGGCCATGTCGTTGAAGGAGTTGTCGCCGAGGCCACCAGTCGCGTACACCATTCCGATCTGGACGGTTGATTCCTCGCTCTCCGCGCCGAATCCACCGACACAGCCGGCGGCCATCGTTAGTCCCGCGGCGGTTGCACCAGTCAAGAATCGTCGTCTATTACGCACCATGGGGATACATAGCGTAGACTGCTGGTTTATACTCGTCGGAATCCACGAATGTAGAGATACACGAGCAAATCGCCGCGATTAGTTGTTAATTCTACTCGAGTTTCGCCGTAAAACACAGCAGTCGTCGCCTCGGCGAGTGACGGCTTGACAGCGAATCGACACTCGCTCCGATCGTACCTCGTTTGAGATCTCCCGCAGGCGAACTCGAGCGTCGCCGGTTACCTCAACTCGAGTCGGCGATGGTCGACTCGACGACGGTGCGTGCCGCTTCGACGAGTTCGTCGACGGCATCGCTTTCGGCGTAGATCCGCACGTACGGCTCGGTTCCGCTCGGCCGGACGAGGACCCACGAGGCGTCATCGAACTCGAGGCGAACGCCGTAGTCGGTGTCGACTGTAGCCTCGGGGAACGCGTCGGGGAGAGCGGTCTCGAGGGCGGCCATCGCGTCGACTTTGACGTCGTCGGGACAGTCGACGCTGATCTTTCGGTAGGGTCGCTCGGTGATGGGGTCACGAAGGGCGGCCGTATTGCCAGCGTTGGCGACCAGCGCGGCGACGACGGCGGCGCTCGCGACGCCGTCGATCCAGCCGCCGAAGGCGGTGTGGATGTGTTTCCACGGCTCCGCGGCGAAGACGACGGCCGTATCGTCGTCCGCGCCTTCCGCCCCCCGCGCCGCTTCGCGGCGCACTCGAGCGATTCCCTCGTGGAGCGCGCCGAGGCGAACTCGTTCGACGCGCCCGCCGGCGCTGCGGACCTGTTCGTCGATACGGGCCGAGGCGTTGGGCGTGGTGACGACGACGGGATCATCGACATCGCTCGTCTCGGTGTAATGGGCTGCAACGACCGCCAGGACCGTATCCTCGTGGATCACCTCGCCGTCGGGGCCGAGCACGACGAGTCGATCGGCGTCTCCGTCGTGGGCCAGTCCGATATCGAACGACCCCTCCTCGAGAAAGGCGACGAACTCCGAGAGCGTCTCGGGCGTCGGTTTGCTCTCCCGGGCGTCGAAGTGGCCGTCGACGTTCGCGTTGATCGCAATGACCTCGGCACCGAGGCGCTCGAGCACCCGCGGCGTCGCGTGTGATCCCATCCCGTTTCCGCAGTCGACGGCGACGGAGAGGCCGGCGAGCGGCGTGGGCGTTCCGTCCGCCGAACGACTGTCGCCGAACTGCTCGCGAACGTAGGCGACGACGGCGTCGCGGTACTGGTCGAGGACTTCGAGCGTTGACGGCCGGCCCCACTGATCCCACCGGGCGAGATTGGTCGTGTCGGGATCGTCGTCTCCCTCGATTCGATCCTCGATCGCTCGCTCGGCGTTGCGGTCGTACTCGACGCCGTTCGCGAAGAGTTTGATTCCGTTGTCCTCGGGCGGGTTGTGGCTCGCGGTGAGCATCACTCCTTTTCGCCCGCGCGAGGCGAACGCGAGCGCGGGCGTCGGTACTTCGCCGACGCGGCGCACGTCGGCCCCGGCACTCTCGAGGCCGGCTTCGACGGCCGCGGCGAGCGCGGGGCCGGTTTCTCGCCCGTCGCGACCGACGACGAACGTCTCCCCGGGTTCACCGGTGGCCTGCCCGACCGAGAGCGCCAACGATGGGGTGACCTCTTCGACCGGACCGCGGATCCCTGCAGTCCCAAATAGCGTCATGTGGTGGCGTTCCGTGAGGAACTACTTATACTGTCGGAGAACACGATGCCGTCGATACGCTTTCCGATCGCTGCGAGTCGCAACCGGTCGATCCGGGCGGGGGAACCGGATCGGTACCTGAAGACACCGAACCGACCGGAGGCCGTTGTGCGGATCTGTCAGTCGGCGACTACTCCTCGGGCATGTCGTCGATCAGGACGACTGCCTCGCCGTTGATCACCGTCGCGTCGTCGTCTTCGTTCCGGATGACCGTCTCGAGGCGGTACTGGTCGTTGCCGAGATCTTCGACGATCTCGACGCGAGCGGAGACGCAGTCACCGATGCCGACGGGGCCGCTGAACTCGAGATCTTGAGAGAGGTAGATCGTGAGTCCGGGGAGTCGGGCCAGTGCGGCGCTGATGAGGCCCGAGACGAGGGTGCCGTGGACGATCCGCTCGCCGAATCGGGTTTTGCTCGCGAACTCCTCGTCGAGGTGGAGCCGGTTCGTATCGCCGCTCACGTGGGCGAACGCGCGGACGTCGTCCTCGCTCAGCGCCTTTTCGAACGTGACGGTGTCGCCGACGCTGATGTGTGCGGCGTCGTCGACGGTTCGGTCGAACTGCCAGTCGAGGTTGGAGTGGTCGATGGAGGGGATCGACGCGGCGACGGTTTCGCCATCGGGCCCGCTCGCCGCGTTCGGGGCTAGCATTGCGGACATGGCTGCACGGTTTGCAGCGGTTGCGCTCTGGAAGAGCGTCTGCGTCATCGTCGCCCACGCGTCGGTCATCGCAGCGATGTTGTTTTTCGCAGCGTTCTGGTGGGACATCTATACGGGTAGTAGGTGTGTGGACGTTATGACTTCTTTGGCTTCGTCAAGAGATAGTTACTCCGCGGAAACGCTAGTAATCGATTACTAAACGTGCGCTCGAGGCTGATTTTCGCTCCGGCGGACGCGTTAAATCGGCGGACGACAGCCGCTCGTCGAGTGGAGCGAGAAAACCTTCACTGGTTATTGAACGCTTTTCAGACCATCTCGTGGTATCAGGTGGTATCTAGTGGAAATCTTTATACGGGTCGAGCGCATTGGTACTGTTGATGACGGACGACTCCGACCGAACGCCCTGGTTTCCCCCTGCGATGTTCACCGAACAGATGCAGGAAGCGGGCGAGCAGGTTGCCGAATCCCAGCAGGAGATGTTGAAGAAGATGATGCAGGCGAGCGGCTCGAACCCGTTCGACACTGACTCGAGCTTCGGCCCGATGAACATGGGTACGGCAACCTTCAAGGCCCGCGTCCAGAGCGGGGGTCGGATCAGCATTCCCGGTCCGGAACGGGAAGCCCTCGACATCGAAGAGGGAGATATCGTCCAGACGATCGTCGTTCCCGTCAAGCGCAACCGAGAGGATCAACCATGACTCAGAACCCATTCACCGCCGTCTTCGACGCACAGCGAACCGCACTCGAACAGTCCCAGAACCTCACCCACGACGCCCTCGAGGCCCAGAAGACCTCGATCAGTGCCTTCGGAGACGCCGTCGAAACGTCGGGCTCGCTCTTCGAGTCCAACGCGGAACTCACCAAGGGCGCGGTCCACGCGTACTTCGACGCCCTCGAGGCCTCGATGCCGGAACAGGCCGCCGAGTTCGACGAACTCCGCGAACTCGTCGACGACGGCTTCGACTCCGCGACCGAGGCACAGCGCCAGTCGCTCGAGGCCGTCCTCGAAGCGATCGACGAGTCCGAAGCCGCCTACGACGAGTTCGCCGCCAGCTACTCCGAGGTCGTCGACAACTCGTTCGACGCCTACCTCGACGCCCACGAGCAAGTCGAGGAGAACGTGTCGGCCGTCGCCGAAAACGTCGAAGAGGCTGCCGAAGAGATCGACGTCTCAGCGTAGACCGTCGGTGTCGGCCGTAGCCTTTTCACAGTCGATCCCGAATTTTATCACAATGACAGATTCACAGCCCCAGATGCAGGACTGGAACGCGTTCGCCGAACAGTGGAACGAACAGTTTCTCGACGCGCTCGAGGAGAACATGGAGGCGCAGGCGAAGTTCGTCGAAAGTTGGTCGGAGACCGTCGGCGAGGCGAGCGACGATACCGAGGTTTCCGACGGTCTCGAAGGCTACGCCCGCGCCTACGAGACGTGGATGAACGCCTCCCAGCAGATGGTCGACCGGATGAACGATCAACTCGAGGGAGAGGACGTCGACCTCGAGGAGTTCCGCGACATCTGGCTCAACACCTCGAACGAGGCGTTCAAAGACGTGATGTCGACGACCGCGTTCGCCAAGATGACCGGCGAGAGCGTCGGCGACGTGCTCGAACTCCAGCAACAGGCCGACGAGGCGTCCCAGGAGACGCTGCGAACGCTCGGCTTCGCAACCGGAGACGACGTCGTCGAGGTCGGTGACCGCCTCGTCGAACTCGAGCGCCGCCAGCACGCCGTCGAGCAGAAACTCGACCGCGTCCTCGAACACCTCGAAGACGAACAATGAAGAACCCGTACGCAACCGTCCTCGACATGCAACGGCAGGCGTGGGAGGCGACGGCGGATCTGGCCGAGAAAACGCGGGTCGCCCCCGAGCGGACCGAGACCGTCGAGAACGTCGAGGTCGGACAGACGCCGAGCGAGGTCGTCTACGAGGAGAACAAGCTCAAATTGCTCCACTACGAGCCGATGACGGAGGAGCAACACGACATCCCGATCCTCATCGTCTACGCGCTGATCAACAAGCCCTACATCCTCGATCTCCAGCCCAACCGTTCGGTAGTCCAGACGCTGCTCGAAGCCGGCTTCGACGTCTACCTGATCGACTGGGGCGAACCCTCGAGGCTGGACCGCTCGCTGTCGCTCGACGACTACGTCAACCGCTACATCGACAACTGCGTCGACGAGGTTCGCGAGCGCTCCGGGCAGGATTCCATCAACATCCTCGGCTACTGCATGGGCGGCACGAAGTCGGCCATGTACGCCTCGCTCTACCCCGAGAAGGTCGAGAACCTCGCGCTGATGGCCTCCGGGCTCTGTTTCACCGGGGAGGGCGGGGTGCTCGAACTCTGGGGCGCAGAGGAGTACTACGACCCCGAAACGGTCACCGACACGTTCGGCAACGTCCCCGCGGAGTTCCTCGACGTCGGCTTCGCGCTGATGGACCCCGTCGCGAACAACGTGACGAAGTACGTCCGGTTCTTCGACAACGTGGAAGACGAGGAGTTCGTCGAGAACTTCGCCCGGATGGAGCGCTGGCTCGACGAGGGGATCGACGTCGCCGGCGTCGCCTACGAGGAGTTCATCGGCGACATCTACCAGGACAACAAGCTTGTCGAGAACGAACTCTATCTCGGCGGCAAGCACGTCAACATCGAAAACATCGACATGCCGGTCCTCCAGATCGTCGCGGAGTACGACCACCTCATCCCGCCAGAGGCCTCGACGCCGTTCAACGACGCGATCCCCTCCGAGGATACCGAGACGCTCGAGTTCGCGACGGGCCACATCGGGATGTCGGTTTCCTCGCGCAGCCACGACGAACTCTGGCCGCAGGTCTGTGAGTGGTTCGAGGAGCGTTCGAACGACACCGATGTCGACTCCGAACCGGAGACGCCGGACCCCAAGGACGAAGACGCCGCGCTCGCCGAGGACGTCGCCGGGGACGAATCCGGTCCCGCGGATCTCGCCGACGGTGAAGCGGGCGTCGAGTCGGAGAGCGGCTTCGAGACCGACGAGTTAGACGACGAGACGAGCGATTTCCACGGCGAAGATCGATCGGACGAGGAAGTCGCCGCGCGCGGCGAAGCGGACGTTCAGGACGAGCCCGCGGAACCGGGCGAGATGAACGTCGACGAGGACGTCGTCGAAGAGGTCGCCAGCGAATCGGCGTCGACGGCGATCGAGTCAGAAACAGACGATCTGACCGACCTGAACGGTGTCGGCCAGGCCTACGCGAACGATCTGGCCGACGCCGGAATCGAAACGTTCGATCAACTCGCGTCCGCTGACGTTGCAGAACTCGCCGCCGAGACGGGGATCTCACCCAGCCGAATCGAAGACTGGATCGAACAGGCACAGACCCGATAGCGCTCTCCTCCGTTCCGTTTTGCGTTCCGGTGGTCGACTCGGACACGCAGCGGTGAGGTCGCCGGACGGCATCGGCGCATCCACGAAGGCGACGGCCGACGGACGAGTCGACCGACTAGGCGAGCGTTCTCCGCCTCCTGTTTCGAATCTAACAGGCCGTTATTTACCGCCAGCGGTGTAACGTTCACCTAATATGTCCATGGATGGGCGCACCTGTATTATCACGGGATCGGCACGCGGGATCGGGCGAGGTATCGCGGAGTACCTCGGGGAAGAGGGCGCAAACGTCGTGATTAACTACCGATCGTCGGAAGGATCGGCACATGAAGCCGTCGAAGCGATCGAAGCGGCGGGCGGCCAGGCCGTTACGGCGAAAGCCGATATTGCGAACCGCGAGGACGTCGAACACATGCGAGAGGTCTGTCACGATGCGTTCGGTCCGGCGGACGTGCTGGTGAACAACGCCGGGATCACCGCCGACGAGCAGTTCACCGAGATGACCCGCGAGGAGTGGGATCGGGTTATGGACGTCAACCTCGGCGGGATGTTCAACTGCACGCAGGAGTTCTTCGACGACATCTGGAACGCCGACGAGGGTCGCCTCATCAACATCTCGAGCGTCGTCGGTAAACAGGGGAACTTCGGACAGGCCAACTACGCCGCCGCCAAAAGCGGCATGTTCGGCTTCACCCGGACGATCGCGCTCGAACTCGCCAAGGGCGGGTCGACGGCCAACTGCGTCGCACCCGGTTTCACGGCGACCGACATGCTCGAGAGCGTTCCGGAGGCGGTCTTAGAGCGCATCATCTCCGGGATCCCGCTCGAGCGACTGGCGGAAGTGGAAGACGTCGCCGCCGTCGTCCGGTTCCTGGCCAGCAAGGAGTCGTCGTACGTGACGGGCGAAGTGATCGACGTCAACGGCGGAATGGACCTGTAGACAGGGCGCGTCGTTCCCGTTCCCGCGCCGAGCGTTCAGTTCGCAAGGATCGTGCTCCGGGCCCTCCGACCCCCTCGCTCTCCCGCTCACAGTCGCTTCCAGCGCTCGAGACGGGTTCGTACGCCCCCGCAGCTAAAATATATTTTAGCTAACAATTAATCCGCTGAACCCCGTCCTCTTCGATGATGTACTCCAGAGACAGTGCCGGCACGGACGGCCTCGAGTCGGCCGAAATTTCGTCGGTCAGTACTGCGGCGACTGTCGACCGACACGAGGAAGGGATCGCTCCGGCGGACGCACCGACCGCTATTACGACCGGAACGACCACGATCGGTGCTGTCGGCGACGGCGGTGCCGTCCTCGCCGCGGACACGCGTGCGAGTCTCGGCGGTCAGTTCGTGACGGACCGATCCGCCCGAAAGATCGAACCGGTCGCCGATCGAACGGCCGTCACCTTCGCGGGCAGCGTCAGCGACGCGCAGTCGCTCGTGCGACAGTTGCGAGCCGAACTCCGTCGGTACGAGCTTCGGCAGGGCGAGCCCGCGTCGGTGGAAACGGCGGCGACGGTCACCGGAGATCTCGTGCGTCGCGGTCCCTACCACATTCTCGAGCTCGTGCTCGCGGGCGTCGACGATGAGCCGGCCGTCTACCGGATCGGCGGCGGTGGCAGCGTCATGGAGACGGCGTACGCGGCCAACGGCAGCGGTATGCAACTCGCCTACGGCGCACTCGAGGACGCGTACGATCCTGGGACGTCCGTCCCGGAGCTGCGGTCGATCGTGACGAGCGCCGTCCGAAGCGCGACCGAACGGGATACCGCGAGCGGCGACGGAGTGACGGTCGCGACGATCACCGACGACGGGGTTGATCTCGAGCAGTTCGAGACGATCGACCGCGCCGTCGCGAGGACAGGTGACGGATCCGAGGGGGTCGGAACCCGAACGGACGAGGAGGCGGTCTAAGATGGATTCGACGACCGGTCAACAGGCCTACGACCGCGGGAACACCATCTTCTCACCGGACGGCCGGCTCTACCAGGTCGAGTACGCCCGCGAGGCCGTCAAACGCGGCTCGCCGAGCGTGGGCGTCGCGACCGACGACGGCGTCGTCCTCGCGGCGCGAAAGCGGGTTCGCTCGTCGCTGCTCGAGGCGGAAACGATCGAGAAGATCCACGAAGTCGACGACCACCTCGCCATCGCCTCCGCGGGTCACGCGGCCGACGCGCGACAGCTCGTCGACGTCGCCCGGCGCGTCGCACAGCACCATCGGGTGCGATACGGCGAACCCATCGGCGTGGAACCGCTCGCGACCCACCTCGCGGATCACGTTCAGGAGCACACCCAGACCGGCGGCTCGAGACCGTTCGGTGCCGCGTTGCTCGTCGCCGGCATCGATCCCGACCGGCCGGGCGGGAGCGACGTCGAGCCGCGACTGTTCGAAGTCGATCCCAGCGGCACGCCCTACGGCTGGCGCGCCGTCTCGATCGGCAACGGCACCGACGAGATCAGCGGGTTCTTCGAGGATCGACTGGACGGCGGTGGTCCGCTCGATCGACGTCGGGGAACGACGGCGGCGCTCGAGGCGCTCGAAGCGACGGCTGAAGGCGATGGTGACGCGGCCCTCGAGCCGGAGAGCCTCGACGTCTGGACGATCGACTCGGAAACCGGGACCGTCGACGAGTTCTCGACCGGCGAGATCGAAGCGGTGCTCGCGGCACTCGAGTGATCGACGTCTCGACCCGTTTATAGTAACAACTGAAACGATGTACACACCCATCGCACAGCCGCGGTTCGGAGCGAACGGAGTGAGCGAGAACCGCGCTGCCCTCGTGCGATGGGGTGTGCATTGATTTTCAGTGGCTACTATGGTCTCCGTACGAATGGAACGCTCGAGCCGATACCGTACGGACGACGACAACGTGTGTTCTGCAACCGCTGGCGGCGATAATTTCCACGTCCTCCCCAACCGATTCGTTCGCTCTCTTCGATCGCTCACTCATCCCTCGCGCAAATTCATGCTACGTCTCGCTGTTCGCTCGCCGCAGCACAGCGCGCGCCACCGCAACGTGGTATGGCCGGTCCGGAATAGGATGTGAATCGCCGCCACTGACTATGGACTACTCGTCTTCCGCGTCCGACGACCGCTGGACGTCGACTACTTCGAGTCGTTCGTTGACGTACAGCGCGAGCACGTCGTCCTCGAGTTCGACGACGACCCGAACCGCGAGCGGGTCCTCCGAGAGCACCGTTTCGGCCCACTCGTGGCCGACGTTCCAGATCGGGCGGTCGCCGACGTCCCGGTCGTGGTCGCGGTAGAACGAGACGACGGCCGCGTGCTCGAGCAGCGCCAGCGTGACGGGACAGCGCGCTTCGGTGCCGCAGGTGGAACACTCGAGGACGGCCTGGACGTGGCCCATGTGGTCGGCCGGTAATTCGTCGGCCACGGCGCTCGAGGGGGTATCGACTCGAGCGGTGACGGCACCGGCACACGCGGGACAGACGCCGTCGCGCATGAGCGCGAGCCGATGGCGGTGGTGGCGGTCGAAGGCCTCGGGAAAGCTTCGTCCGTGGGCCTCGAGTCCCGACGGCGGAAAGCCGAGCGCTAACAGCCGGCGCTCACAGCCGGCACAGGCTACGGTCACGATATTGTCCGTCGATTCGGCCTCGAGCGCCTCGCGTCCGCAAAACGGACAGGCCTCCTCGAGCGCGATCGGCGGGTGGTCGACCCGGTGGGTGTAGGTGCCGGTGGCGATCGCGCGAGCGATCTGCAGTCCGGCGTAGGTGAGTTCGTAGCCCGCCGTAGTCACGTCGGAATCGCCGTTTTCGTCCCCTTCCGCGTGTTTTCGGAGGTACGGCCCGACGAGCTGCTCGAGGTGGTAGGCGAAGCCCGCGGAGGTGTCGACCTCCGAAGCCTCGAAGAGCTCCGAAAAGGTGACTCGTGACGGTCCGTCGCCGTCGACGCGCTCGAGCATCGTCTCGAGGATGCCCATCCGGATCTCGTTGCCGAGCGCCTGAAAGGCGTCGCTGGGCGCGGATAGCTGCTCGGTCCAGTCGGTTTCGGGGACCGAATCGGCGTCGTCCACGTCCTCGGCGGACATGTCGTTGATCTAGGCGCTCGAGGAAAAAGTACGTTCCGCGCCCGGCAATCGGCGTCAGGTGCTGATTCCCCGTCGCTTCGGCGCGTAGACGCGCGTCGCCAGCGGAACGAAAATGGCGATCAGCGGAATCGTATAGATCACGAGACTTATTGGGTCCGGCGGGGCGACGATCGCTCCCACGGCGTAGGCGGCAATTGCGCCGATCCCGAACGCGCCGATCCAACGTTCGGTCCGTCCGGCTGAGTCGCCTCGAGCGGGAAGCCGGCGTCTGTACAGCAGGTACGCGGGGACGGCGATCGGCGCAAGCACGAACGCGAACGAGCACCAACCGAGGCCGCTCGCGCCGCGGGCACTCGCGTCGGCACCGATCGCGTAACAGAGACAAGCGCCGGCCAGTGGTACGAGGAGTAGCGTGAGCGCTGCGGGTATCAGCCAGATGTCGATTGCGGCGTTCATTCCCGACCGTCCAGTTACGATTCCATCATGTAGATGTTTCCGGTTCGTCTCAGACAACCGCGGTCCTGCTTCTCGAGTGAAGATGTTGAGCGCACCCGACTCCATCTCAACTGTCATCGCGGACGCTCGTCCCTACCCGAGTGATCGTCTCCCGAGCCTCCGAGACGAGGGTCTCGAGGACCGCATCCGCCGGCCGAACGTTATCCGTCAACCCGGCACTCTGGCCCGCGTACAGCGCCATATCCCCGATACCACCGTCGACATCCGGCGTCGCCAGGGCCTCGTCGTAGCGTTCGATCGGCCGGCCGTCACCGTCGCCGTCGTTACCGCTGGCCCGTGCAACGACGTCATCCTCGCCCGGCCGTTCGCCGGCGGTCGGCCGCCCCGCCGCCTCCCATCGCTCGAGCGTCTCGTTCTCCAACACGCGGTGGGACATTCCGGGCCAGCCCTTGTCGAACACCGTCGTGTAGCTGGTGTCGGTTTCGTCGCTCTCTCGAACGCGGCGCTGGTACTCGTCGTGGACGTTCGCCTCCGTCGTCGCGACGAAGCGGGTGCCGAGCCACGCGCCGTCGGCCCCCAGCACGAGCGCCGCCGCGACTCCCCGACCGTCGGCGATGCCGCCCGCAGCGACGATCGGTACCTCGTCACCGACCGCGTCCGCGACGCTGGGAACGAGCGCCGTCGTCGCCACCTCGCTCTGGACGTGGCCACCCGCCTCGAGGTCCTGCGTGACGACGACGTCGACCCCAGCAGCTACAGCCTCGGCGCTGCCGACCGTCTGGAGCGAGAGCGCGCCCGCCTCGTGGACCCGATCGACGTAGGGAGCCGCGTCGCCGAACGAAAAGGAGACGATCGGTGCGCCCGCCTCGAGGGCCGTCTCGAGGTGCACCTCTGTCCCGACGGTCGTCGTCGCCTCGTCGAGTACCAGGTTGACCGCGAACGGCTCCTCGGTTCGTTCGCGAGTCTCACGAATCACGTCTCCTCAAGGTCGCGCCACGTCACCGCGAGGTGGCCGAGGCCGCCGACGTTCGAGACGGCCGCGGCGAGTTCTGGGGTCGTCGCGCTGCCGATCGGCGCTTGCACGATCGGGTGGTCGATCTCGAGGGTGTCACAGAGAGGCGTCCGGAGTGTCATCGTGCGCGTTCCGGTTCTCCTCAGCGCTACATCACTTCTCGTGTTTCTCCTTCGCGAGCACCCGCACGTTCTCGATTCCCGTCGCCGGATACTGTCCCTCGTCGTCCTTCTCGACGGCCTTGACCATATCCCAGACGACGTTGAGCCCCGTCGTGACGCCCTCGAGGGCCTCCATCTCGCAGCCCGTCTTCCCCGTCGTTTCGACGCCGACCTCGAGTTCGATCCGATCGTCCGCGAGCGAAAAGTCGGTGTCGACGTTCGTGATCGGGATCTGGTGGCACATCGGGATCGTTTCCCAGGTGTGTTTGACGGCCTGGACCGCACCGATCCGAGCCGTCGCGAGGACGTCGCCCTTGCCGACCTGATCGTCCTGAATCGCCTCGATCGTCGACGGCTGGAGGTGGATCTCGCCGACGGCAACCGCACGACGCTCGCTGTCGGGTTTGTCGCCGACGTCGACCATCTGTACGTCTCCCTCGTCCGTCGTGTGGGTCAGTTCGTCGGCGTCCCCGGACCGATCCGCCCGGTTTTCGGGATTCTTACTCATTGCTCTCGTCCCACAGTGTCGCCGGCAGTTCCTCAAGCATTTCGGATGCGAGGAAGCCGAATTCCTGGGTTTCCGCCAGGCGTTCGCCCGCGAGGCCGTTAACCTGTGCACCCGCTGCGGCGGCGTCGAGCGGTTCGGCGTGTTCCATCAGCGCCGCGACGATACCGGCGAGCGTGTCGCCGGTGCCGCCGACTTTCATCCCGACGGTGCCGGACCGGCTGATCCGGGTTCGCTCGCCGTCTGTGATGACGTCGGTTGCACCCTTCGCGAGGACGATGTGTCCTAGATCGGCTGCGAAGGCTTCGATCTCGTCGGCTGCAGCGGCCAGATCGTCGACATCCGGCCCGCCCATCCTCGCCAACTCGCCGCGATTAGGGGTACAGACCAGCGTCGCCTCGGTCTCGAGGTCGGGCACGACCCGCAGCGCGTCCGCGTCGACGACCGCCCGGCCGGCGTAGGACTCGAGGAACTGGGCGGCGGCCGCGAGCGTTTCGTCGGCGGTGCCCAGTCCCGGCCCCAGCACGATCACGTTGTCGTAGCGCTGGGCGGTCTCGAGCAGTTCGTCGGCCCGTTCGGGCGTGAGCACGTCGCTCTCGTAGGGCTGGACGATGAGATCCTCGGCGTAACCCTGGATTTCGCCGGCGACGGACTCCGGCGCGGCGACGAACGAGAGTTCTGCACCGGCGCGGAGCGCGGCCTGGGCGGCGAGCGCCGGCGCGCCGGTGTAGGGGCCGCCGCCGATGATGTAGGGTCGGCCGTCGCGGCTATCGGGCCGCGCGAGCGCGATATCGCCGGGGCCGACGTCGCGTTCTGCCGCGGCCGGAATCCCGATGTCGGCGACGGTGATCGCTGCATCGAGTCCCTCCAGTCCCGGTTTCGTGTCGTGGAAGGTGACGACGTGGTCGGCCTCGACGCCGTTCGCCGCGTGATCGCCGTCGTCGGCATCGAAGCCGGAGGGGATGTCGACCGCGACGACGGTCGCGCCGGACGCGTTGATCGCGTCGGCTGCGGTCGCCGCGGGCTCGCGGAGGTCGCCGCTGATTCCGGTGCCGAGCATGGCGTCGACGACGACGTCCGCCTCGGGGAGGTCGAACTCGCTCGAGTCCGTCACCTCGCGAGCGTCGTACCCCGACTGCTCGAGAGCCTCCCAGTTCTCTCGAGCGATGCCGGTCCCGATGTTCTCGGACTTCCCGAGCAGGAGGATGCTAACCGAATACTCGTCCAGAAACCGCGCGGCGACGAACGCGTCCCCGCCGTTGTTTCCGCGCCCGGCCACGATCGCGATCCGGTCGTCGGGCTCCGCAACCGTTCGAACCGTGCGAGCGACCGCGTGTCCGCTCGATTCCATCAACTGCTTTCGGGCCACGCCGAGCGCTGCGGCGTTCTCGTCGACGGCGGCCATCCGCTCGCCTGTGATCATACCTGGGCGTTCGACGGGCCGGCCGTTGAAGATTGTGGACGATACGCTGAAACGCCTCCGTCCCCGAGAACGTTCGTGAACGTCTTCTGGCTCGACGAGGACCCGCGCCTCGCGGCGCGTTATCACTGCGACCAGCACGTCAATAAGCTGTTGCTCGAGGCCACACAGGTCCTGTGTACGGCGGCTCGACGGAACGGGTACGACGCCGATTTCCTCTACAAACCGACGCACGTCGACCATCCGGTCACGAAGTGGGCGACGGCGTCTCGAGCGAACTGGCTGCGCCTGCGCGAGCACGCCGAAGCGCTCAACAGGGAGTTCGTCGACCGGTACGAGAAGGACGACGACCACGCCAGTTGGCGAGTGATCGATCGCATCGATCCGGATGCGATCGACTTTCCGACCGCCGAACCGACGCCGCGGCCGCAAGCGATGCCCGACGAGTACAAGCGACCCGGCGACCCCGTGGGGGCCTACCGAGCCTATTACGCCGGTGAGAAGGCCTCGTGGGCCGAGTGGCGCTACACAGAGAAACCGTCGTGGCTCGCGGCGTATTCGTCGGCTCTCGAGTGACCGTCCGCGGGATGAGTCGCGGGTCTAACATTTCGATAGAAGACTTTACCTGTTGCTCTCTGTTAGCAATCGCAGAATGGATTCGACGTCCGAGGCGGACACCGAACTCCGCGCGCGGGTCCGCCAGCAGGAGGCCGTCGCCGAACTCGGGCAACGTGCCCTCGAGACCGACGATCTCGAGGAGGTGCTGCGCGACGCGTCGGTTGCCGTCGCGGAAACGCTCGACACCGAGTACGCGACCGTCCTCGAGTCGTATCCCGGGGACGACCTCCGTCTGAGACACGGCGTCGGCTGGCGCGATGGCCTCGTCGAATCGGCGACGATCCCCTCCGGTATTGACTCTCTGGCGGGCTATACGCTGCGTTCAGAGGGGGCGATCACCGTCGACGATCTCCGCGCCGACGAGCGGTTTTCCGGCACCGAGGTGCTCGCCAGTCACGACGTCGTCAGCGGGATCAGTGTCGTCATCGGTTCCGTCGGGGATCCGTGGGGCGTTTTGGAAACCCACACGACCGAACGGCGGGCGTTTACCGAGCACGACGTAAGCTTCGTCCAGCGCGTTGCAGACGTTCTCGAGTCGGCGATCGAGAACCGACGAACGCGGCGCGAACTCGAGGAAAGTTACGGCCGGATCACCCACGCATCCTACGCGCTCGACGATGACTGGACGTTCACGCGCGTCGACGACCGCACCGAGTCGCTGATCGACTTCGAGGGCGGCGGGTTGCTCGGCAAGAACGTCTGGGAGGAGTTCGAGTGGGCGGCCGACTCGAAGCTCAGAGACGAGTACGAACGGGCGATGGCAACCCAGGTGTCCACCACGTTCGAATTCTACTATCCCGATCCGCTCGATAGCTGGTACGAGGTTCACGCTGCTCCCACCGAGTCGGAGCTGTCGGTCTACTTCCGGGATATCACCGACCGGAAGAACCGCGAGCAGCAACTCGAGCAGTACCACGCCCTCACCGAAGCGGCGAGCGACGTGATCGTCACGATCGACGAGGCGAGCACGATCCAGTCGGTGAATCCGGTGGTCGAGGACGTTTTCGGCTACCAACCCGGCGAACTGGAGGGCGAGTCGCTGACGACGCTGATGCCCGACGGGTTCGGAGAGCGCCACCGGGCCGGGCTCACGGAGTACCTCGAGACGGACGATCGGACGCTGGACTGGGACTACGTCGAACTCACGGGACGACACGCCGACGGCTCGGACGTCCCGTTGGCGGTCTCGTTCAGCGAGATCGAATACGAGAACGAGCGGTACTTTACCGGTATCGTTCGGGACATCACCGAGCGCACGGAGCGCGAACGGGAACTCGAGCTGTTTCGGACCCTGCTCGATCGTTCGACCGATAGCGTGCTCGTGATCGACCCCGAGACGGGGCGGTATCTGGACGTCAACGAGACCGCCTGTCGGCGACGCGGTTACTCGCGGGCGGAGTTCCTGCAGCGTTCGGTCCCCGACCTCCAGACCGAAATCCCCGATCGGGAGGCGTGGCGGTCGTTCGTGGCTGATCTCAAAGACGACGGGCAAACGACGTTCGACGGGGAACACCGGCGGAAGGACGGGACCACGTACCCGATAGAGATCAACGCCACGTACGTCGAACTGGATCGAGCGTACGTCCTTTCCGTCGCCCGCGACGTCACCGAACGACGGGAACGCGAACGGGAACTCGAGGAGCGAGAGCGTCAGCTCTCGGCGCTGATGGCCAACGTTCCCGGCATGGTCTATCGCTGTCGGAACGACCGCGGCTGGCCCATGGAGTTCGTCAGCGACGCCTGCCGGGACGTGACCGGCTACGAGCCCGACGCGCTCGAGCGTGGCGACGTCGGATGGGGAGAAGACATCATGCTCGAGGAAGACCGCGAGAGGCTGTGGGAGGCAGTCCACCGGGCGGTAGCCGAGGGAGAGACGTTCTCCGAAACCTACCGCATCGAGACCGCCGACGGCGAGGTACGGTGGGTCAGCGATTACGGTCGGGGGATCTTCGACGAGGGCGGCGAACTCGTCGACGTAGAGGGGATCATCTCCGACATCACCGACCGAAAGGAGATCCAGCGCCAGCTCGAGGAGAGCGAGCGCCGGTACCGCACCCTCGCGGAGAACTTCCCGAACGGTGCCGTCGGGGTCTACGATCGCGACCTTCGGTACACGCTGACGAGGGGAAACGTTCTCGGCGAACGACTCCCCAGCGCGGACCGCCTCGAAGGCGAGCAGGTGTCGAACGTGTTTCCCCCGCAGACGGTCGACGATCTCGAGTCGCTGTTTCGAGCCACCGTCGAAGCGGGTGAGACGGGGAGCGTCACGGTCGAGTTCGACGGCCGCAGCTGGCGGGTGTGGACGGCACCGCTCCGGGACGCCGACGGCGACATCTTCGCCGGATTGAGTTTCACCCAGGACGTCACCGAACAGGTCGAACGCAAGGAAAAACTCGAGGCGGTGATCGAGGAGCTAGAGGAATCCAACGAGCGCCTCGAGCAGTTCGCCTACGCGGCCTCCCACGACCTGCAGGAACCGCTGCGGATGGTCTCGAGTTATCTCCAACTGATCGAGAGCCGGTACGCCGAGGAGTTAGACGAAGACGCAGCGGAGTTCCTCGCGTTCGCCGTCGACGGTGCCGAGCGGATGCGCGAGATGATCGACGGCCTTCTAGAATACTCCCGCGTCGATACGCAGGGCGATCCGCTCGAGCCGATCGAACTGGAGGGCGTACTCGAGAACGCTCTCGACAATCTACAGGTGAAAATCGAGGAGCGAAACGCCGATATCGCCACGGACTCGCTTCCTCGCGTCCGCGGCGACGAGAGCCAACTCGCGCAGGTCTTCCAGAACCTCCTGTCGAACGCGATCGAATATTCGGGCGACGGGCCGCCGCGGATTTACGTCGGGGCCGAACGAAACGGCTGGAAGTGGACGGTATCGGTCCGCGACGACGGTATCGGGATCGATCCCGACGACGAAGAGCGCGTGTTCGAGGTGTTCCAGCGCCTTCACAGTCGGGAGGAACATCCCGGGACGGGAATCGGGCTCGCGCTCTGTCAGCGCATCGTCGAGCGCCACGGCGGCGAGATCTGGGTCGACGCCGAACCCGGCGAGGGGTCGACGTTCTCGTTTACGCTGCAGGCGGCGCGGGCCGAGCGCTGACGCGGGCGTCTCCCGTCGCCTCGCCGGCCGCTCGATCGATTGGCCGGCGCAACGGTCGTTTTCCCGGCGGCGGCCGGTCGCCGGCTCAGTACCGAATCTCGAAGCCGTCCTCGCCCCGCGGCTCTTCGCGCTCGGCTGTGACAGCGTCGACTTCGGCTGCGGGGCTCCCGGTCCGACACCATTCGATCATCGAGTCGACGGCCTCGTTCGGCCCCTCGAAGACCGCTTCGACGCGGCCGTCCTCGAGGTTTTGCACCCAGCCCTCGACGCCCTTCTCGCGGGCCGTATCGCGAGTGTTCGCGCGGTAGTAGACGCCCTGTACCGTGCCCGAGACGAACACGTGTGCGCGGGTTCGGTCTGCCATACGCGAGCCATCGACCGCGATAAGCAAAAATCCGGGTCCAACGCGAGCGATCGGTCGCCTCGCGATCACGTACTGATATCAGGCTCGGCCCCGTACGAGACCCCAGACAACGATCGAGGTATTCCACCGATGGGCATCATCGAACGATTCGAAGACGAGTATCTCGAGGTCTCGAGGAGCCGCGCGACGGTTCGGGAGCTACTCGAGTTGTTCGCCGGTTCGATCCTGTTCGTCCTCGTCGCGAGCGGTCTCGCCTACGTTCTGCTCGACGGGACGGTCGCGTTCGCCGTCGCGGGACTCCTGACGGTGATCTTCGCCATCACGTTCGTCTCGCAGGCTTACTGGTCGCTCACCGGACGCGACGACTATACGCAATAGCCCCCGTCCGATCGTCGGGATCGTCTCACGGACGCTATGGGGCGGCTCAACGAGTCGTCGGCGGACGGAACCGAGACGAGCAACGGTTCGGACCGCTCGGGGCCCGCAGCCGGCGTCACTCCGACGCTTCGTAGCGACGGCTCCCGACGATCATCCGAGCGGTGAGTCCCAGAAGGACGACGACGAACGCGATCCAGACCGCCTCGGTGCCGTCACCGTCGAACGGCTCCGTGTACTCGACGACGCCGACGAGCACCAACAGCGTGGCGACATACAGGATGTTCGTGCCGATAAAATCCGCCAGCCCCTCGTCGTCGGTCACTCGGTCCGGATCGTAGCCCGCGACCAACTGAACCACCCCGAAGTACTTGATCAGGATTCCGAGCGTCGCGGCGAACCCCGCGGCGACGAGTAGGGCGAGGACGGCACCACTGCTCATACGCCGATATTGACAAGCGTTTCGCAAAGCCGTTTCCGTCTCGAGCCCAGCGGCTCACTCCCCGGTCCGCAGGTGGTGGAAGATGTAGGTCTGTGCGTAGCCGGCGTACTCGCCGCCCAGTTCCTCGCGAATCGCACGCGAGGTCGCCCCGTACGAGCCCCGGTCGCAGTCGGGGTAGTAGTCCTCGATGGCCGACTTGAGCCACGTATCCAGCGGAACGGCCTGGTCGAACTCCAGCGAGAAGAGGAGCACGCAGTCGGCTACCTTGTCGCCGACGCCGACGAACCGTTTCAGGTACTCGCGAGCCGATTCGTACTCGAGGTCCCGCGCCTCGGCCGGATCCGCTTCGCCGTCGGCGACCAGTTCCGCCGTTCGAACGACGTAGGGGGCGCGGTAGCCGAGTCCGAGCTCTCGAAGGTCGGCTTCGGTCGCCGCTGCGAGTTGCGCCGGCGTCGGGAACGCGTGGTACGTCTCGCCGTCGAACTCGACCGCATCGCCGTACTCGCGAGCCAGCGTCGAGACCATCGTGTGGATCCGTCCCACGCGCATCTGCGCCGAGCAGATAAACGAGATCAGACAGCCGAAGGGCGGATCCTCGACCAGCCGCATCCCGCGGTGGGCCTCGTAGGCCTCCGCCAAGAGCGGGTCGTCGGGCGCGGCCGCGACGATCGCTTCGAGGTCGTCGTCCAGCCGTAACAGCCGTCGAACGACGGGTTCGGCGTCGGCCGTCGACTCCCACTCGAGGGCGTCCGCGGACAGTCGGACGCGAACGACGGTGCCGTCGACGACGGTGTAGTACCACTCGTCGGGTGCCGGCGCGCCGCTGTACATCTCGCCGTCGCTGCGTCGCCACAGGTAGCTCTGGCCGCTCTCGAGCGTGCGATACAGATCGAGGCCGCCGGGGAGGGTATCGAGCGGGATCGTCCCTGTCTTCATCCGTCCGAGTCTTCGGGAGCGCGGGCTTTTGCCTTTCGAACCGGCGCGCTCACGGCGACCCTCCGGTAGTCCGACCGCCGTTACTGCCGAGAGCGGGTTTCCTCCGGTGTGGGGGCGAACTTTCATACTGCAGGCGACACAATATCTTGGTATGCACTGCAGGGTTGTCGTCGAAGCCGCCGTGCCGGTGTTCGACGTCGAGACGGAGGACGAGGCGATCCGTATCGCCATCTCGAAGACTGGCGAGATGTTGAACCCTGATCTAAACTACGTCGAGATCAACATGGGTACGCGGACCTCTCCGTCGGGTGAGGAGCTGCCGCCCGCGTTCATCGCGGCCGACGAAGCACTCGTCGCGCTCGAACTCGAGATGACCGTCTTCAACGTCGAGCGCGACGAACATGCTTCACGAATCGCCCGCAAGGAGATCGGTCAGCGCCTCGAGAATATCCCGCTCGAGGTCATCCAGATCGACGAACTCGAGGAAGAAGACGACGATGACGAAGCTCAGTCGGAGACGGATACCGACGATTCGACGACCGATGAAGACGAATCGGAGTCGGCGTCCGACGGGGACGACTCAACCGACACCGACGACGGTCAAGCTGACGACGAAATCCTTCCCGAGTTCGAAGACTTAGTTGAGAGAGACTGATAGTTTCGAGCGACCATCGGTCGTTACCCGGTGGAACGATGTCTCGATTCGTTTTCAGTGTACCTACTGTCAGCGTACGCGGCCGAAACGGAACGGAAACGGTTAGATAGAAGACGAGTCTCGCCAGTTGATCGTATTTGCTAATCGAAGGAGACGACGTCTCTCTCAGTCCGCGGTAGCGGCGACTGCTTCCTGCTCTTCTTCACGCATATTCTTCGTAATTCCCCCAGCAATTGCAAAAACAGCCGCTTTGTGATCTGTTTTTGACTTGTGAATTGATGTTGGCCGAATGCCAAGTGATTCGTACTCCTCGAGGTCGATCTTACAGTCTTCCCACGCCGCGCACTGGTTCGATACCTCCGCGAGAAGGCCGTGAAGGTGAATGAGCTCCTGCTTCTTCATAACCATGCAGTCCTACCCACTGCAGGGTTATATTATTATCTTGAGTCGCGTTAACACGCAACCCGTGTTCGATATGTTGTCTGTCACGATACCGGTGCGATCGAAGGAACCACCTACTGGCCGAAAACCACCCGGTGAGAGCGGTTATAAGAGGTTGTTACCGAAAGACTACGCCCGTTATTTCAATTTTCATGGGTACTCTTCCGGTGTGTTAATTCGTTCCTACTCCGGGTTCGGTGATGTGGTGAGGCCGCGATTGCGCTGCTTCTAGCCGAGTTGTTTCAACGTCCGGAGATCGCGATCCGTTTGCATGAACTCGGATAGGCGTCTGGATGCGTGGCAGTTCGGACAGTGGAACATATTCGCCGCCGCGGGGAGGTCGTTGGGAGAATGCTGCCAATTTTTCGTACATTCTGGACACAAGAGTTTCACAGTCGTTTCGTCCATGTCACGGTATTACACACCATTCGCCAAAAGTGTTGCCGCACGTTCGATCGTCGGTCGATCGATCGACCGCCCCGATGTCAGACGACGCTCGCCGATGACAGCACCCGAAATCTCGTGTTTACGCGGGGGCTGCCGTATCGGAGGCCTCGAGCAGTTCCTTGTAGCGGTTGCGGATGGTGACCTCGGAGATGCTGGCGACCTCGCTGACGTCGTTCTGGGTGACCTTCTCGTTGGTCAACAGGGCGGCGGCGTACACCGAGGCGGCGGCGAGGCCGACCGGTGACTTGCCGCTGTGGACGCCTTCCTGGCGCGCGGACTCGAGCAGTTCGCGGGCCATGCGTTCGGTCTCGTCCGAGAGGTCGAGGTCGCTGACGAACCGCGGCACGTAGTGTTCGGGGTCGGCCGGTTTGACCTCGAGGCCGAGTTCCCGGATGATGTAGCGGTACGTTCGGGTCAGTTCCATCTTCTCGACGCGGCTGACGGCCGAGATCTCGTCGAGGCTGCGCGGCGTGCCGGCCTGACGGGCGGCGGCGTACAGCGATGCCGTCGCGACGCCCTCGATCGATCGCCCGGGGAGGAGATCCTCCTCGAGCGCGCGGCGGTAGATCACGCTGGCGGTCTCGCGGACGTTCTCCGGGAGACCGAGCGCGCTGGCCATCCGGTCGATTTCGCCGAGGGCCTGCTTGAGGTTGCGCTCCTTGGAGTCGCGAGTGCGGAAGCGCTCGTTCCAGGTGCGCAGCCGTTGCATCTTCTGGCGCTGACGACTCGAGAGCGCGCGACCGTAGGCGTCTTTGTCCTGCCAGCCGATGTTCGTCGACAGGCCCTGGTCGTGCATCATGTTCGTCGTCGGCGCTCCGACGCGGGATTTCTCGTCCTTTTCGGCGGAGTCGAACGCTCGCCACTCTGGACCGCGGTCGATCTCGTCTTCCTCGACGACGAGCCCGCAGTCGGTACAGACGGTCTCGGCGTGTTCGTCGTCGGAAACGAGTCGGCCGCCACACTCGGGACAGCGCTCTTGCTCTCCCGACCGCTCCGTCGTTTCTTCCTCCTCCGTCTCGTTCGTATAGGTTCTGATTGTGGTGTCTGTCATGGTGTATCGGGTGAGTTACTCGGGGCTCCCGGGTGGGGTAACCAGAAGAAACCCGGTCGCCGCGGCTAACATATAGTTAGGCCGTAAGGCATATAAAGTTTTCGCCTACTTTATAAGCTAATCGGCATAATTGGTATATATGTTCCGGTTACATAGTCATTAATCGTTTGAAATAGGGACAGGACGTTCCCATCGGTTCGGCCGTTGGTACGCTCAGTGATCCGACCGTCGGAGCGCCCTCCACCGACGACGTATTCGGGACCCAGATACTATCGCTTTGTCGTCCCTGCCCGCGTGAGAACGGCTGGGGTACCGGAGCGGAAATCAAACGGTAAACAGGTGACCTTCCGTCGGGACGTCGAACAATCCGACGCGCGCACCCGCGTCGAGCCACGCGTGCCCGTAGGAAAACGACGCCAGTGCGTTGACGAGGTCGCCCTCGTCGCGGAAGTGAGAGCCGTCCTTGAGGTACGATGACGCCATCTCGTAACACTCGTCGGCGGCTTCGGCCATCGGGGTTCCCTCCGGCGGCGCGACCGACGCCGCCTCGAGCGCCTCCGCGAGCAACTCCCCGTAGCGATCCGTCTTCTCCTCGAGATCCGCAGCCATAGTCGATGCTCGGTCCTCGACACCGTAAGTGCGTCGTGTGGGAAGCAGGTTCGGTCGAGCGTCGACGAGTACGGGCCGTTCCCGGGTCCTCGGATATGTGTGTCGAGTAACCGTTGCGCGCTCAACAACGGTATTTAGGACACGGTTCGGCACGATAACGATGCCATAGGTTTCAATCGGCCGCCTCGTTCTCGAGTGTGCGACTGATCGAAGTGTTCGTGTCGGACACCAAACGCGACGACGCGCTGGCGATTCTCGAGGACGAAGACCTCGATTACGTTCGGACCGTCGAGAACAGCGACGGTTCCGACGGGGAACTCGTTAGCTTTCCGGTGCCACCGCAGGCGGTCGAACACGTGCTCACGTCGCTCCGCGAGGTCGGGATCGACGACGACTACGTCGTCGTCTCCTCGATCGAGACGGCGCGGACGCCGGGGATCGACGAACTCGAGGAGCGGTACGTCAATGGCCAGGAAGAGGACGACAGTATCGCCCGGGATGAAATCCGCTCTCGGGCGCTGAACATGACTCCCGGTCGACCCACCTACTACGCGATGACCGTGCTGAGTGCCATCGTCGCGACGGCGGGACTGCTGCTCGACTCGCCGGCGATCGTCGTCGGCTCGATGGTAATCGCCCCGCAGGTTAGCGCGGCGTTGACCGGAACGGTCGGCCTCGTGCTCAACGATCGCGAGATGCTCGCCGACGGACTGACGTCTCTCGCGATCGGCCTCGTCGTCGCCATCGCCAGCGCGTTCGTCTTCGCCTGGCTCGTTCGCTCCGGCGGGATCGTCCCCTCGACGATCGACATCACGGCCATCGTGCAGGTACAAAACCGCATCTCGCCGGGCTTACTCGCGCTGATCGTCGGTATCTGCGCCGGTGCCGCGGGCGCGTTCGGTCTCGCCACGGCGATTCCCGTCTCGCTCGTCGGCGTGATGATCGCCGTCGCGCTCATCCCGGCGGCCGCGGCGGTCGGCACCGGACTGGCCTGGGGAAACTTCTCCGTTGCTCTCGGTGCGTTCGTCCTGGTGACGGTCAACGCCACGTCGATCCTCTTCTCCGGGCTCGCCGTCTTCTGGTATCTCGACTATCGGCCCGACGGCTGGACTCGCGGCTCGATTCGGGAGAACATCTCCGACGACCGCCTCGACATGCTAGCCGTCGCGCTCGTGTTGGGTCTGATCGTCCTCTCCGTCGGCGGACTCGTTCTCGGCCAGTACGCCCTCTACGAGAACGATGTTAACAGCGAGGTCCGTACCGTACTCGATGACGAGGGGTACGACGACCTCGAGATAGTCGAGGTGCGAACCGAGTTCGTCAGTGCCGGGACCGACGGACCGTCGGAAGTCACCGTCGTCGTCCAGCGACCCGCGGACGTACCGTATCCGAATTTGGCGGCCGATCTCGAGCGCGGACTCGAGGAGCGAACCGATCGAGAGGTCTCCGTCATCGTCGAGTTCGTCGACTCAGAGCGATCTACCGACGACTAAGGACGTCACAGTACCCCTTCTCGACTTGCTGAGAACGCAAGCGGTTTAGGCGCTCTATCCCAATCGTGTACTATGAGCGAGCAGCCTCGAGTCGAGATCTATACCAAGGAGGACTGTCCGTACTGCGACAAAGCCAAGGACCTCTTCGATGCGAAAGGCATCGAGTACGAGACGTACAACGTCACCGGCGACGACGACCTGTTCGAGGAGATGGTAGAGCGCGCGGAGGGGCGCAAAACCGCCCCCGAAGTGTTCATCGACGACGAACTGATCGGCGGCTGGGACGACACCGCCGCGTTAGACGAGACGGGCAAACTGGACGCGAAACTCGGGATCGAAGACGACACCGAAGCGGGCGAGGTGCTCGAGCACCGAAAACTCATCATCGCCGGCACCGGAATCGCCGGGCTGACGGCGGCGATCTACGCCGGTCGATCGAACAACGAGCCGCTGGTCATCGAGGGCGACGAACCCGGCGGCCAGCTCACGCTGACCACGGACGTCGCGAACTATCCGGGCTTCCCCGAGGGAATCAGCGGCCCGGAGTTGGTCAACAACATGAAAGAGCAGGCGACGCAGTTCGGCGCGGAGCTGAAAAACGGCATCATCGAATCCCTCGAGCGCGTCGAACAGCGTTCGAGTGCGAACCAGAACGCGTCGCGTTCCGGCGACGCCGAGACGCAGCCGTTCCGCGTCGAACTGACGAACGGCGACGTCTACACCGCGGACGCCGTAATCGCGGCCTCCGGTGCGAGCGCCCGCACCCTGGGTATCCCCGGCGAGGACGAACTCATGGGCTACGGCCTCTCGACGTGTGCGACCTGTGACGGCGCGTTCTTCCGCGACGAGGACATGCTCGTCGTCGGCGGCGGCGACGCCGCCATGGAGGAAGCCACCTTCCTCACCAAGTTCGCCGACACCGTCTACATCGCCCACCGGCGCGAGGAGTTCCGCGCCGAGGACTACTGGATCGACCGCGTCCACGAAAAGGTCGAGGCGGGCGAGATCGAGATCATGAAAAACACCGAAGTGACCGAGATCCACGGCTCGCAGGAGGCGGGCGTCGATCACGTCACCCTCGTCGAAAACGAACTGGGCCACCCCACGGACCGCCTCGACGATCCCGAAACCGAGGAGTTCGAGTTCGACGTCGGCGCGGTCTTCTTCGCCATCGGCCACACCCCCAACACGGACTACCTCGAGGGCACCGGCGTCCAGATGGACGACGAGGGCTACCTGCGAACCAAGGGCGGCGACGGCGGCGGACAGACGGAGACCGACGTCCCCGGCATCTTCGGCGCCGGCGACGTCGTCGACTTCCACTACCAGCAGGCCGTGACGGCCGCCGGAATGGGCTCGAAGGCCGCGCTGGACGCCGACGAGTATCTCGAGGATCTCGAGCGCGCGGAGTCGACGAGCGAGGGCGAAGCGATCGCCGCGGACGACTGAGACCGGCGGATACTTCTTTCCGATCACACTCGAGGATCGCTTCGCGGCACCGATCCGATCGACGAACTCGTCGGCGGAATTCAGATTCTCGTTCGACGCGTTTTCCGATTACCGAGGACTGTTCTCCCGGATTTTACGGCTACGCCGCTCTCCCCTACTCGAGGAACCCGGCGTACACTCGGCAGCCACAGGGGTGGGCGTAGTGATCGGTCGGCCCCAGAGCCGTCACGGTCCTGACCGGCGCGTCACAGCGCGGGCAGCGGGGCGGCGACCACGTCGTTGCGGCGTCCGCCGCGCTCGAGGAGTCGGCGTCCGTCCTCGAGTCCGATTCGGCCGTCTCCAAGTCGGTCGACCCGCCGGAGTCGTTGCCGGAGCCCGCGACACGGGCCGTTCGATCCGCCGATATCGAACCGGCTCGAGGGGCGGACGGCGGCGGTGCTATTCGAGAGCGATACTGTTGGCTTGCGAGACGTTTATGTCTCGGTGGGAGTAAGTCGAACATGGCTTACAAAGCCGTTGTGGCTTGGAAGCCAGTCTCGGGTGTCCTAGCACCCGGGGCATTTCAGCGCATGCCCCCGCGAGGTGACTTCCGGGCGATACTTCTGACGGGATTTACTTATAGTTATTGAACAGTTCTGGCGGGATAATTCGTACGCGAGTGCGACCGTTTCGAACTGGGTCTGAAACCAATGGAGCCGTAGCTGTCTACGCTGTTTAACACGCGACCGTCTTTGCTTCGAGGGGAATAGCGACGACTCTTTACGGCCGATCTCGAGGGCTGTCGCTATCGGGTGTAGCGTGCGAAAGAAAGTGAAAGTGCGTCAAGGGCCGGACGAAGTCCGGTAGTTAGTTACGTTTAGTTCTGGCGTCGCAGTGCGAGCATCGCGGCTGCGAGCAGAGCGACGAGGGCGACAGCGACACCGAAGCCGGGCGTTCCGTCATCGTCGTCGGAGCCGTCGTCGTCGGAGCTCCCGTCATCGTCGGAGCTACCGTCGTCGTCGGAACCGTTGTCGTCGTCGGAGCCGTTGTCGTCGTCGGAGCCGTTGTCGTCGTCGTCTTCACCGCTGGAGTCGTCAGAGACGGTCAACGTACCCTCGTCGGATGCGTTACCAGCAGTGACGGTCCAGTCGTGGTCGCCCACGCCGAGGTCCTCACCGGAGACGGTGAAGGTGACCGAAGCGTCCTCGCCGGCCTCGATGGTAACTTCCTCGCTTTGCGTGTCGTTACCAATCTCGAGTTCGACGGTCTCGTTGACCTCTTCGTCGTTATCGTTCGTCACAGTGACGTCGAAGTCGCCTTCTTCGTCCTGAGCGATACTGTCTGGTGCGTCGACACTCACGGAGAGGCCTTCCTCAGGCTCTTCGTCGGTCTCGTCGAAGAGACCAGTTGCTTCAGCAGTGGCATCGCTCTCGGCATCTTCGGCCGTAAGTTCGAATTCGGTACCGAGTTCGCGCTCGGAGAAGTCGAACGTAGCGGTCCAGTCACCGTTCTCGTCGGTTTCGGCGGTGGCCTGGGTGAAGAACGCGTTGTCGCCGCCAGTCTCAGCGGTCACGTCAATCTCGGAACCGGATGCGAGGTTGGACGTGCCGGAGATCTCCACATCGTCAGTGTTTTCAACGACGTACTCTTCCTGTGCGAACTCGATCGAGCGCTCGTTCACGGTGAACGTGCTCGAGACTTCTGCGTCTTCGCTCAGGTAATCGTTCTCTTCTGCGTCAACATCGAGCGAGAAGTTGAACTCCTCACCGTCTTCGACGTTGTCGTTGTCGAGAAGACCCGCTGTTTCGATGACGTAGTAGACGACGTTGCTGTTACTGTCTTCTACCAGGTCGTAGTCATCGGAATCAAGCGAAACAGGTTCCTGGTTCATTCCGGGTTCCGACTGCTCGATGGACAGGTTGATACCCTGGTTATCCCAGTCGTAGCCGTAGATACCGCTTGCTTCGACGCCAACAACGGCGAGGTCGCCTTCAGCGACGTCGCTGTTGTCGTCGAGGTAGTCACGGAGTTCCTCAGCGTCCGAGAACTCAGCGTTACCGTTGGCTCTCCAGGTCGTTGCACTGTCGACTGAACCTTCCTGCAGGTTCAGCGTACCGCGTGCGGTCTGCATACCCTGGGTCTCGAGTTTCATGTCGTAGGAGCCCGTTGCAAGAACACCGGAGCTGACGTTCTCGCGCTCGTTGACCGAGACACTGGAGCCATCATCATCATCTGCAGCGTACAGCACTTCGTCGTCATTGGCGCTTTCGTCGCCTGCAAGAGCCGTGTTGAAGAGGATAGTTGCGTTGCCAGAGTCGTCCTCGTCAGTAACGGTTGCGTTGGCCATCCAGCCGTCGCTTTCGCCACCGATCGTGATCTCGGCACTATCGGTGTTGTCGAGGTCGATCGTGATCTCTGCGATGTCACCGAGGTGTTCGCTGACAGAGCTGTCTTCGAACTGCGCGTCGACGTCTCCACCGTCGACGATTTCGACGTCGTCAGACGCGGAGACACCGGTGTCTTCGCTCGTGAACGTGAACGTGAAGTTACCGGTGTCGACGCCGGTGAAGTTCGCGGTCAGAGTCTGATCGTTCTCGACGTCCTCGATGAGTGCTGTGTCCTCATCGTCCGTTGCGTTGTTAGAGGCATCATCGTCAGCGAAGATGTCTTCGAGGTTCTCTCCGTTGAGACCGTCGGCCTCAACGATGAGGTTCTGCGAACCACGGACATCGGTGACGTCAACACCGACTTCGGAGCTCTGATCAGAGACCGTGTCGGCTTCGAACTCGACTTCCAGATCCTGCTGGAGGACGGTGAAGCTCACGTCGCCGGCGCTAGCGTTTTCATCAGGTGCTGCGTCACCGTTCTCGAAGTTGACCCAGTCACCGTTATCGTCGCGGATAGCGAACTCGTCGAAGTCCTCGGTGTCCAGCTGGGACGTATCGAGGCTACCGTTGCCAGCGTCGATGTTAATCTGAGTCTGGAAGTCCGTGCTATCTCCATCGATACCGTAGACGTTCCAGGTGGAATCGTCTCCGGAGCCGTCAGTGAACACTACGTCTTGACCTGCCCAGTACGTGTCTCCTGAGTGAAGGTCGGATTCATCGTTAGTTGCCGCTGCCGCCCCGCCCACAAACGCTGCGGACATGGCAACGACAGACATTACCATAAGCGCGGCCAGGAACACGGCGCGTCCCTTTTCGCGATATGAAGTTTCGTTTGTTGTCATTAAGTTTCTGTTATTTCGTATTTCGGTTAGTTAGCGGGCGATTCGACCGGAGTGCGAGCGAGACCAGCGTGTCAACCACACCGACTCGCACCGGGTAGGGGGTATACAAACATATAAAGCATCACGTAATAAGCTTTCTGGAACAATGAATAACTCAGTAACGATAATTTTGCTGCGTGAAATCGCATGACGGGACCGGGAAGCAAGCTTTTACTCTCGATAGATGCCCGTTCATGAAACACCGGTGGAAGTGATTATTACTGCGACTCTAGATCGCGTTTGGACACTCCCCTTCAGTAAAACAGTCTTATCTCGTCTATACGCCGCCTCGAGACGGCCTATACGTCAGGTCGGCAAACAGACGAGATATCCAGCAGCTTTTAGCCAGTGACAGACAGTCACTGTGACCAATGACTATTCGATCCGCGATCGTGCTGGCGGCCGGGGAGGGGGTTCGACTGCGGCCGCTGACGCGACACCGGCCGAAACCGATGCTTCCGGCGGGGACGAAGCCGATCCTCGAGCACGTCTTCGACCACCTCATCGACGCCGGGATTTCGGAGCTAACCGTCGTCGTCGGCTACGGCCGAACGACCGTCCAGTCTCACTTCGGGCCGTCCTACCGGGGCGTGCCGATCGCGTACGTCACGCAGGAGAAACAACTCGGAAGCGCCCACGCGCTCGCCGCGGCGGCGTCGAGGATCGAGGAGCCGGTGCTGGTCGTCAACGGCGATCAGTTGGTCGATCGATCGATCATCGCCGATACGATCGACCGCCACGAGTCCAGCGGCGGCGCGACGCTCGGTGTCATCGCCGATGCCGCAGTCGCCGACTACGGCGGCGTCATTACCGACACCGACGGCTCCGTGACGGAAATCGTCGAAAACCCCACCGACGATCGGAGCTACTGGCTCAACGCCGGCGTCTACGCCCTCAATCCCCGCGCGATCGAGATCATGACCGGTATCGACTCCACGGCCGGCGAGTACTCCCTCGTCGACGGGCTTTCGGCGCTAATCGAAACGGAGACGACGGTCGCTGCGGTGACGACCGACGGTATGTGGATCGATGCGACGTTCCCCTGGGATCTTCTCACGGTCGCCGAGACGTTACTCGAGACCGGGGCGGTCGCGTGTGAGCGGGCACCGTCCGCCCGGATTCACGACGCTGCAACCGTCGTGGATCCGGTCGTCGTCGCTCCGGATTGCGTGATCGGACCGGGAGCGGTCGTCGGACCGAACGTCTGTCTGGGCGAAAACGTGACCGTCGGGGCGAACGCGACGGTCGAGCACAGCGTCATCGATTCGGATACCCGAATCGGGACGGCAGCGACCGTCATCGACTGCGTGGCCGGCCGTGGTGTCGCCGTCGGCCCCGGATCGACGGTCGTCGGCGGACCGGGGGATGTCCACGTCGGCGAGACGATCCATCGAAACGAGAAGCTGGGGGCGCTCATCGCGGACCGCGCTACGGACCGCGGCGGCGTGACTTACAGACCGGGCACGATCGTCGGCTCGGAAGTCTCGATTCGGGCCGGCGCGAGGGTGGGCGGCTCGATCGACGCCGAGGCGGAGGTGCAGTGATGTGCGGAATCATCGGCGCCGCGGGTTCCGACGGCGGACCCGACGCGATCGACGTCCTCTTCGAGGGGCTGTCCGCGCTCGAGTACCGCGGCTACGATTCGGCCGGCGTGGCGCTCGCGAACAGCCCGCTCGAGGTCTACAAGGCACGGGGGGAACTCGAGGCGTTGCGATCGACCGTGCCGGCGGCCGAGCTTCGCGGGCGAACGACAGGAATCGGACACACGCGCTGGAGCACCCACGGCCCGCCGTCGGACGCGAACGCCCATCCCCACACAGACACCGACCGGCGGGTCGCGGTCGTCCACAACGGCATTATCGAGAACTACCAGTCGCTCCGGGACGAACTCATCGGGGCCGGCGTCGAGTTCGCGAGCGACACCGACACCGAGGTCGTCCCGCACCTCATCGCGTCGCAGTTGGACGCCGGAGCCGAACCCGAACCGGCGTTCCGACGGGCCGTCGATCGAATCGAGGGAAGTTACGCGATCGCAGCCGTTTTCGAGGGGGAGACGGGGATCTACGGTGTCAGAAACGAGTCCCCGCTCGTCCTCGGCGTCGGTGAGGAAACCCGGTATCTGGCCAGCGACGTTCCCGCGTTCATCGCACAGACCGACCGCGTCGTCTACCTCGAGGACGGCGAGTTCGTCCACCTCACCGGCGACGGCGTTCGCGTGACCGACTCGAGCGGTCGTCCGGTCGAGACGTCGGTCGAGACGGTCGACTGGGACGCCGAAGACACCGGAAAGAGCGGCTACGACCACTACATGCTCAAGGAGATCCACGAACAGCCCACCGCACTCCGCCAGTGTCTCCGCGGACGGGTCGACGAACTCCGGGGCGAGGTGACGCTCGAGGAGTGCTCGCTCGAGGATGCGGGCCGGATCCAGTTCGTCGCCTGCGGCACGTCGTATCACGCGGCGCTCTACGGGGCCGCGCTCTGTCGGCGCAACGGCGTCGGAGCGACCGCGTACATCGCGAGCGAGTACACGACCGATCGGATCCCCGTCGACGAGGAGACGCTCGTCGTCGGCGTCACCCAGAGCGGGGAAACGGCGGATACGCTGCGGGCGCTGCGCGAGGCCGGGCAGGCGGGTGCCCGGACGCTGGTGGTGACCAACACCGTCGGGAGTTCTGCCACGCGCGCGTGCGACGAAACCATGTACATCCGCGCCGGGCCGGAGGTCGGCGTTGCGGCGACGAAGACGTTCGCCAGCCAGCAACTCGCGCTGACGCTCCTGGCGGGCGAACTCAGCGACTCGGTCTCCTATGCGGATATCAAATCTTTGCGGGCCGTCCCCGACCAGATCCAATCCGTACTCGACACCTCGCGTGCACGGGCCGTCGCCGAGGAACTGGTCGGCTCCGACGCCTTCTTTTTCATCGGCCGGGACCTGGCGTATCCGGTCGCGCTCGAGGGCGCACTCAAGTGTAAGGAGATCACCTACGAGCACGCGGAGGGGTTCGCCGCCGGCGAGTTGAAACACGGGCCGCTGGCGCTGGTAACCGCGGACACGCCGGTGGTTGCGGTCGTCACGGGCGACGGGTCGACGGCCCGGAAGACGCTGTCGAACATCAAGGAGGTCGAAGCTCGGGACGCCCCGGTCGTGGTCGTGACCGACGGCCAATCGGAGGCCGGCCGGTACGCCGATTACGTCCTGGAGGTGCCGGCCACCGACGAGCTAAACGTCGCCGTGGTCGCGAACGTGCAGTTGCAGTTGTTCGCCTACTGGCTCGCGAACCTCATGGGGCGATCGATCGACAAACCGCGGAACCTGGCCAAAAGCGTGACCGTGGAATGAGCGACGGGGGCGTTTTCGGATGACTGAGGTCCGGTCCGTTCTCCGAACCTCGTTTCGTGGACGGGCGCTGCAGGGCGCGTTTTCGGCACGCTCTATCGGCCACTTTCAGCCCCGGTTCCGGCGAGTGATCGGACACTTACCGTCCGAATCGATCGATCACGACCGGTGTACGTACCTGAATGTTCGGAACGAAAATATGATAGCACTCTACACTCACGTACTGTCCAATGACCGACGACGCCGACTCGAGTGCGGTTTCGGATGCGACGACCGCGTTTCTCGACGACCGCGACGACGGGGAGCGTGCGCTCGAGGTCGTGCTCGAGGCCGATTCGGCGTCATCGACCTGGACGTTCGACGACATCGAACTGGATTCGGGGACGTTCGGCGAACTCGTTTCCCGCGGAATCGTCACGAAGGCGGACGGCGAGTATCGTGTCGCGGACGTCGGGGCGGTCGAGGCCGTCCTCGCCGGTGAGGAGGTTCCCAAGGAGTCGAGCGATACCGGTCCCGTCGGCGGGCTCGATTCGTTCGAACTCGGTATCTGGGGTGATCGTCGAGCGCTCGCCGGATTGGCCGGCGCACTGTTCCTCGCGTTCGTCATGCGGATCACGCAGTTTCGGTCGGTGTTTCGGGACGGTCGCGTCGTCTCCCCGGGGAACGATCCGTACTTCTATCGCTACTGGATGGAGGAACTGCTGGCGGAGTCGGCGAGTCCGACCGATATCGGGATGCTCGCGGAGATGCCTCCCGGCGCGCTCTCCCGGCGGCCGTTGACCCACGCGCTGAACTGGTGGATCGCGACGCTGTTCGGCGGCGATCAGTGGGCAGCCGAACTGGTCGCGACCTGGCTCCCCGTCGCTGCGACGCTCGCACTCGGCGTGGTCGTCTACGCGCTCGCCGTCGTCGTCACGAGGGACGTACGCGTGGGGATCGCATCCGTCGTGTTGCTCGCAGTTGCGCCCGTGCACGCGGTGTACACGCAGGTCGGCTTTCTCGAGCACCGACTGCACCAGTACTTCTGGCTGGGTGTCACGCTGCTGACGCTCGCGTGGCTCGCGGTCGATCTGACTCGACGGCGCGAATCGATGGATGCCCGGACGGCCGTCCGCGAGCATCTCGGGTCGCCAATGACGTGGATTAGTGCGGTCGTACTGGGCGTGGCGCTCGGCGTCTCGGTGCATCTCTGGGGCGGGTCACCGCTCGTGTTCATCCCGCTGGCCGTATACATCGGACTGCGAGCGGCCGTCGACGCCCGCGAGCGGATCTCGCCGACGCTGGCGAATCTCCCCGTGCTGGTCGGGCTCGGAATCGGGTCCGGACTGTCGGTCTGGCTCCACGCGAACTGGGGCTGGCGGCTGGCGTTCGTCGCCTATACGCCCGTGCTCGTACTCGGCGGTGCCGTTGCCGTTCTCGCGCTGGGTGATCTGTGGCGACATCTCGAGGTCCGTACCGGAGGATTGGTCGCGCTCGAGGCCGGCGTGGCCGGTCTGGTGCTGTACGCACTTCGGCGGCTTCGGCCCGAGAACTGGGCGGACGCTCGAGGGCGGGCCGACGACCTGCTCTTCCGGGACGGAGCCACCGAAACGGCCTCGCTGTTCACCGTCGATTACGCGGTCATTTTCGGGCCGTTGATCCAGATCGGAGTGGGCTTCTATCTCGGGCTCGCCGTCCTCGTCTGGGCGGTCTGGATCGCCTCCCGCCGGTACGAACCGGCGTGGGTACTGCTGGCGGTGTACGCGTCGGTGTTCATGGTGTTCGCGGCGATACAGGTCCGCTTTGCGGCGCAGTTTGTGATCCCGCTGTCCGTGCTGGGTGGGTTCGGATTCGTCTACGCCCTCTCGGTGATCGATCTCGCGCGGCGGCCGCTTCCGCTGCGAGGGGGGACCGGACAGGCGCGTCCTGTCGCGACCGATGGCGGGAACGACACCCGTTCGATCGCGCTTCCCGACGGGCGAAAGGCGGCGTATATCCTCGGGATCGGTTTGCTGGTCTGCGGGATGAGTTTGCTCTACGTTCCAGGTCTCTCCGGGCAGATAACGCACGACGACGGGCAGTACGAAGCCGTGGTCGCGATCGAGGAACACGCGGCGGAGACGGACCGTGCGTACCCGCAGAGCTTCGTCCTGAGCGAGTGGGGCGACAACCGGATGTACAACTACTTCGTGAGCGGGGAATCACAGCGCTACGACTACGCGATGTCGAACTACGACGACTTTCGCTCCGGCGACGACCCGGACGGCCACTACGAGCAGTTCGAAGACAGGGTCGGATACGTCGTCGTGACCGAGGTCGACGGCGACGCGCCGGCCGAGAGCGCACAGGTGAGATTGCTCGAGGATCTCGGTGCCGGCGGCGACGGTGGCGATGCGCTCGCACACTACCAGTTGCTCTCCGTGGACGACGAGCGATCCGCGGCGGCGTTCGCCGTCGTTCCGGGGGCGACGATCGACGCTCCGGGTGAGCCGGGTGACACCGTCGACGTGCGGACGGACGTGTCCGTCGGCGACGAGTCGTTCGCGTACGAACGCGAAGTACCGGTCGGGGAAGACGGTCGCCTCGAGGTGACGGTGCCGTACGCAGGTGCGTATTCGGTCGGTGACGAGCGCGTCGACGTGAGCGAGACCGACGTGATGAACGGCTCTCGGATCGAGGTCGGCGGGATCGAGGACGACTCGAACTGAGTTGACCGCCGTCCGTTCACCGGGACCGAACGATTTCCCACACGTCCTCGAGAACTTTCCACAGCTGCCGAATCACGATCGTTACGTCGAACCAGAACGACTGTTTTCGGATGTACTCGAGGTCGTAGCGCAGCTTCGCGTTCGGATCGGTGCTCTTGATATCGTTGATCTGCGCTAACCCGGTCAGTCCGGGCTTGACGAACCAGCGCTTGCGCCAGGCCGGCGCGTCTTCCTCGAGCAACACCTCTTCCTCGATCCAGGCGGCCCGCGGCCCGACGACGCTCATGTCCCCGACGAATATCGACCACAGCTGTGGCAGTTCGTCGAGATGGGTTCGCCGAAGCACTCGCCCGACGCGCGTGATCCGGTCGTTGTCCCCGTCCGCCGTCGGCGTCGCGTCCTCCCCCTCGGGAATCATCGACCGAAACTTGTACACGGGGAAGGTCTCGCCGAACCCGGCCGTCCGGTCCTGGTTGTAGAACACCGGCCCTGGACTATCGAGTTTGATCGCGGCAGCGATCACGCCCAGCACCGGCGCGAAAACGAGGAGACCAGCCAGTGCGAACGCGACATCGAACAGGCGCTTGAACAGGTGATCGAGCGGGTCCCAGGGCTCGATATCCACGTCAACTAGCTCCCCAACGTCCCCTTTCGAGATCAACACGCTGTCGGCGTACTCCCGGTGGACCTGCACGTTCACACCGTGTCTGTGGCAGGCGTCCAGCGCGCCGAAGAACTCCGCGCGATCGGCGCGTTCGAACGCGAGCACGGCCGTATCGACATCGTACTCGAGCAAGACGTCCTCGAGCCTCGAGAGCCCGCCGAGACGATCAAGCACGCCGAGTCGTCCGCGCGTCTCGATTGCCTCGAGGACGCGCTCGAGATCCCGCGATCCAGCGTCCCGGTCAGAGTTCGGATCGCCGTTCTCGATCGCCACGCCACCGTCTGTGATCGCCGCTTCCGGGTCATTACTTCGGGCCGCCGGATCCGAAAGTGCGCTCGTCGGGCACAGATAGCCGACCACCGGCCCCTCGATGGCGGGCGCGACCTGCTCGAGCTGTTCGAGGTCGTCCCCCACGAGCAGCGCCCGTTCGGATCCGCCCGCGGGTCGCCGCCGGATCCAGACGAACCAGACGGGGACGACCACGGCGAGGATCCCGATCGTCATGGCGAGCGTCGCGCGGGGCAATCTGTGCGACCACTTGAAATAGCCGAGCGTCGCCAGCGCCAGGCCGCCCGCGAGGACGCGCTGTTGCGTCAGAAAGACCGTCTGCAGGATCCGCCGCGGCCGCGGCTTGTACAGCGGGAGCAGACTCCCGGCGACCGCTACCACGCTCAACACCACCGCCCACTGGAGCGACCGCCCGGTGAGGACGGTCACCTCGAGGCGATTGAACAGCGGAACGTGGGTAGTAAACACCGATTGGGCGACGGGATGGTTCGCGGCGAGCACTGCACAGACGGTGAGAACGACCGCTCCCAGGCTACTGATAATCCGATACCGCCATCCCGTCAACATTATACGAGGGGGAAACTCTACGAATATAAACACTGTGGTGAGCCGTAGATGACAGTTAACACGCAGTTAACCGTTGTGGCTGTTGGCACTCGAAGACGGGCACGATCACTCGAGCGCGACCCGAAAAACCGAATCGGCGGACCCGGTAATCAGTGATGTACCGCGGTGAGCGCTCGGGCGCGCATCGCCGTACGGTCATCGATACGATCGAGTCAGTCACGGTCCAGCAGGGAGACGAATGCGTCCGGCGATCCGGATCGTGACTGTCACCGTCCTCCTCGTAGCACTCCCGATCGCCGAGAGTCTCAGCATTGATATTGCCAGGATCCGACAGGAAACGATTATATTATGGGAGTTACCTCATGCCAACAATGACCTGCTCGAGTGATCTTCGTCTATGCCGCTAATCGACGACGACGGCAATCTCTTCGGTGTCGTCAACGTGATCGACGCGCTCGCTGTCGTCCTCCTGGTGGCTGTTCTCGTCGCGGGTGTTGCTTTCGTCGGCGTCCTCGGTACCGACGGCGAACCGGAGACCAGGTACGCGACCGTCGACCTCGGCCCCCAGCCGGATTACGTGGTCGACCGCATCGCTGCGGGCGATACGACCACGGTCGACGGCTCCGGCCACAACGCTACCGTCACCGACGTCTACGTCACGCCGCCGCCCGGAGACGGCGAGAACGGTACCCAGCCCCGCGTGACGGTCCGGGTGGCCGTCAACGGCGAACTCGTCGACGACGCTCGAGACGGATCGGTCTTCGAGTTCGCCGGAACTCGCCTTCGGAGCGGAAGCACCCTCGAGTTCGAGACCGAGGAGTACGTCACCGACGGCGAGGTGACGAGCCTCGATCACGACGGGGACTCGCTTCAGATCGCGGAAACGGCGGTGTTGCTCGACGCGACGGTCTCCGGGACGACCACAGGCGAAATCGAACCGGGAGATGCCGTCCAGATCGGTTCCCACACCGTCGCAACGGTAACCGACCTGCAGCTGTATCCGAACGGAACCGACGAGCGACGTGCGCTCGTCGGCGTCGAACTCGTCACCCTCGAGCGCGCGACGACGCCGACGTTCGGCGGGACGTCCGTCAGCATCGACAGCGAACTCGAGTTGCACCCGGCCGACTACGACCTGACGGGCGACGTCGTTCGCCGAGGCGCGACGGTCGAAGCCGGCGAAACGACGACCACGGTCGCCGAAATCGAACTCCGGAACGTGCGGCCGTCGGTCGCTAACGAACTCGAGTCCGGGATGACGGAGACCGTTCGCGGCGAGACGCTCGCGACGGTCACGTCGGTAGAACAGACACCGGCGGAAATCGTCACCGAGAGCGAGGACGGCGGGATCCACCTCCGGGAACACCCCACGAACAAGGACGTGACGTTGACGGTCGAGTTACGCACGCAGGATACTCAGAGCGGGCTGCGCTTCCACGGTGAATCGCTCCGCGTAGGCAACAGCATCGTCCTCGATCTCGACACGACATATCTCGAGGGCGACGTCACTCGAATCGAGTGAGAGCGATGTTCGAATGCGCACGCGAGCGATCGGCCGTTTGCCGGCTCATAGCCACAGGACGCAAGCGTGTCCGAGCGGCAACCGAACGCTCCGCTCTTGCCCGGGTGCTCGGGGTTGGCAGACAGTTACGCGACTCCACGGACCCACGACCGGCGTCGTTCCTGGTGCGCCCGCTCGAAAGGGGAGTCGCTCGCTCTCGGACCCGAACAGTGCTCGCACCGGTTACGAACGTCGGAACGCGAATCCAGCGATCGGTGTCGAGTTCGCGACTCGTCGGTTTCGTAACGCGGTGCAAGCAGTGTGCAAACTCCTCCGCTGGCTATCGATGGCTCACCGCGGAACCGGAGCCCGACGTGATCGTCGTCGATCTCCGCGAGACCCGAACCGTCGGTCCCGTCATCCGGACGATCGACCGAACGGTTCGCGAACTCGCGGCGGGCGCACCGTCGTCGGCCGTCGCCGGCGCTGGAACCGCACTCGCCGCGGCCGCCCGCGATCGTCCACTGCGGGCCGTGAGCGCGTTCGGACTGCTCGCGGTTCTCGGCTCCTTCCTCGCGACCGGGCTCGCGAGTGCACTCTCCGGACCGTTGCTCGCGGTCTACCTCCTCCTCGTTGCGCTGGCCGCGCTCGGACTCCGCTCGACTCGACATCTGGACGACCTGCTCGAGACGCGAATCGTGCACACCCTCACGGCGGCGTTCGAACCGCCGGAGCCGCCGGCCACCACCGAACCGGCGGAGACAAACGGCGATACCGACGTCGGATCCGCTCTCGAGTCGGCCGGCCGTTCCACCGACGGTACGTCCAGCGACGGCGGTTGGACCGACCGGACACAGTCCTGACAAACGATGGCTACGCTCGGACGACGACCGATCGTTGTACTCCTGTGAAACCGACGAGCGCTATCCCGACAGCCCCCGTTCGACCGTTCGGACGGGCCGGCGGCGAACGGATGCTCGCTCGAGGACCCACCAGCTGGTCCCGACACCGACGGATCCCGCGAGCGCGAGGAGTGCCCGGCTGTGTTCACCGCCGACGAGCACCGCGATTCCTGCGATTGCGATGGCGATGACGAACGCTCGACCGGGACGTCCGTTCGCGATCCCCGCGACCACTGCGAGGTACACCAGCCCGAACGCGATCGATGCGACGACGTCGACGAGATAATGGACGCCGAGGGCGAGTCGGGAGAGACCGACGAGCGAGACGACCGCCGCGGCGACGGCGAACCGAGCGCGTTGCCGCCCGATCGTCGACCACAGCGCGATCGCCCCCCAGAAGATCGTCGCGGCCATCGTGTGGCCGCTGGGGAAGCCGTACTCGCTGGGTGAGACGGCGTGTAGTTCCGCGGGCGGGCGCGGCAGCGAGAGCGCCGCCTTCAGGAGTACGATGAGCGCCAATCCGCCGAAGACGACCGCGATCACGAACGCCGACCGGTCCGAACACAGCGGGCCCTCCCCGGCGTCCGTCGACCGTCGCAACGAAACGAAGACGCTCGTCACGTACAGCAGCCCCAGAACGGGGACGATCAACAGCAGGTCGCCACCGAGTGCAGCCAGCTCGAAGAGCGGAGCGGTCCACTCCGGAAGCGTCTCCCGGAGCGTCTCGGTGACTCCAATACCGCGACTCATAGACGCACACGCCACGCGAAGCGACGTAAACATCCCCGTTTCCGTTCACCGGCCACGTCGTTCCGCCACATCACTCCGTAATCCGTAGCTGACTGTAATCAGAACTGATTTGTCGACCGTCTCATAATACCGGCGCATATGAATCCCGAGCGACGCACCGTGCTGAAATGCACCGGTCTGACAGCAGCCGCCTCGACGGCGGGGCTGGCCGGCTGTCTCGATACCGTCGGATTCGGTGGCGGCGGTGAGGGAAGCGAGTATCCGCCCTCCGAAAGTTGGCTAGCCGCGACCGACGGCAGCATCGAGTTCGGCACCCTCGAGTGGGCCGCCCTCGAAGAGTTCGAGGCCCTCGAAGACGAGGTCGACCGCGAGGCGTCCGACGAGGCGGACGACGGTGCGCTCGTCCACGAGACCGACCTGTTGCTCGAGATGCCGGCGATGGGCGCGTTGATCATCGCCCTCGGCGTTGGCTTCGGATTCTGGGGTACCGGACTGGACGGAATCATCACCACGGACGGCGACGATGACGGCGACACGGCAGCCGATTTCGAGACGACGGTCGAGGAGCTGCTCTGGATCAACGACGTCTACGTCCTCGCCGGCGAGATCGATACCGAGGAAATCGTCGACGCACTCACCGAGGAACCTGACGATGCGGTCTCGATGACGCGGATCTACGAGCGAAGCGACGAGTACGCCGACTACGAACTGTACGAACCGGCCGAGAACGACGACGAGTACGCGATCTCGTCACCGGACGACGCGATCGCCGTCAGCGAGGACGCGATCATCTATGCCGGCAACGCCGACGAAACCGACGCGACCGAGCGGATCCGACGGGTGCTCGACGTCCGAGAGGGCGACAGCGACGGTGCGACGGACGTCCTCGAGGAGTTCGGCTGGCTCCTCGAGACGGCCGGCCACGGCCAGATGGTCATCGGCATGGCTGGCGAATTAGATGAAGACGACGCCGACGGGCCAGCGGAAGACGACCTCGACGATCCAGCCGGAGACGACGAATTCGAGTCGGCGACCGGACTCGTCAGTTCCCTCTCCGTCGAGGACGGCGGCGGACTCAGCGCCGACTACGCGATGACCTTCGAGAGCATCGACGACGATACCAAAGCCGAACTCGAGGATACGCTCGGCGTCTCGGCCGACGACGTGACTATCGAGTTCGACGACGATCGACTGACCGCATCTGCGAGTTGGGACGACGCCGACATCCTCGAGTAATCGGCAGTCGCGTCGTGTCGGGAATCCGTGTCGACGGGTCCCTGAAGCCGGTCGTGGATCGTTCCACGGACGTCTCCCAGCAGTATCGGCGGTCCGCTACAGAAAAGCGACCACGAAACCGGCTCTCACGTCGTTTAGAACGGGAACAGCGAGTCCGCCTCGGCGTCTCGCTTTAGCAGTTCGATCTCGTGGCCGTCCTGATCCTTCGTGAACGCGTACATGTTGTCACAGCTTTCGGGGTCGCGATAATCCGGGGCCTCCCGAACCTGCAGTTGGTCCCAGTCTTCCTCGAGGTCGTCGAGGCGGACACAGAGGTGACCCCATGCGTCGCCCATCGTGTACGAGCGCCCGTCGTAGTTGTAGGTGAGTTCGACGGACATCGCCTCGGGCGCGGCGTCCGTCGGTTCGACGAAATAGTTCGCGAAGGTGTCGGACTCCCAGCGGCCCACCTCGTCGTAGCCGAACTTCCGGGTCCAGAAACCGAGCGCCTCGTCGGCGTCCTCGACGCGGATCATGGTGTGATCGAGCGACCACTTCGCACCCTGATCGCGCTGGACGATCTCGATCTCGTGACCGTCGGGGTCTTTCACGAACGCGTAGCGCCCGCCACAGCTTTCGGGGTCGCGATAGTCCGCGACGCCCTCGTCCATGAGCCCTTGGTAGTGGTCCTCGAGTTCGCCCTCGGGAACGCGAACGGCAATGTGCCCCCACGCGTCGCCGACTTCGAGATCGTCCTCGCCCTCGTTGTGGGTAAGTTCGAGCATCGCCCCGTCCTCGTGCATGTCCTCCGGGCCGAGGTAGACGATCGTGAAGTCGTCGCCCTCGTAGCGATCTTTTTCCTCGTACGCGAGGTGGGTCCCGTACCAGTCGAGCGATTCCTCGAGATCGGCGACGCGAATCATTGTGTGATCGAGCGTTCCATCCATACCCGGAACTCACACCAGCGGACGGCAAAAACGTGGCGAACGCGGCGGTCTACTCGGCTTGCTGCTCGCGATCGGCGGTCTCCTCGAGCGAGTTCGAGGCGATCGGATGAAGCCCCTTTCGAGCGCCGTCGAACTCCGACAGCCCGCGAACGAGGACGGCGAGTAGAACGACGCTGATCGGAAGGAAGAACGCGGGCGAGAGACCGAGATAGCCGTAGAGCAAGTAACAGATCACCACGACGAAGATGACCGTTCCGGCGTACGGTAACTGGGTTCGAACGTGATCGATCAGATCGGCCCCGGTGAACGTCGATGAGAGCACCGAGGTGTCGGAGATCGGCGACGTGTGGTCGCCGAAGATCGCACCCGAGAAGACGGCTCCGACGACGATCGGCATGAGTTCGAACGTCCCCGTCAGTTCGTACGCGATCTCGATCGCGATCGGTGTCACGATTCCCATCGTCGCCCACGACGATCCCATCGTGAACGCGATGAACGCCGCCACGAACAGGATCGCGATAGGGAGGATCGCAACCGGAATCGTATCGCCGACACTGCTGGCGACGTACTCTCCTGTCCCGAGCGCCGTCGCGACGTCGCTGATCGCCCACGCGAGGATGAGGATCGTCACGGCCGTTACCATGAGTTTGAACCCGTCGAGGACGCTCTCGATCCCGTCGCCGAGATCGAAGAGATCGTAACCGACGCCGATCGCGATCGCGGTCGCGACCATTGCGAACGACCCCCAGACTAAGGCCCCGGCGAAGTCACCAGCGCCGATGACGTCGACGAGCACCTGCAACGCGCCCACTTCGTCCGCGGCCGCTCCGATCGTAGCCGGGTCGCCAGCTTCCGCCTGATCGGCGGTCCACGACTCGTACCCCGTCCAGAACGCACCCGCCAGCGTGACCGCGATCAGGACGACGACGGGTGTGAAGAACGTCCGAAGCATCGGCCGATCTCCGATCGGTTCGCCGAGATCCTCCTCGACTTTCTGTAACGGCTGTGCACCCTCGCGGTTGACCTTTCCGGTCGTCCGCGCGCGGTGTTCGGCATCGAGCATCTCGCCGTAGTCCCGTCCGGTATAGACGATGATCCCAACCATGACGATCGCCAGCAGCGCGTAGGTATTGTAGGGGATCGACCAGACGAACGTCTCGAACGCGGAAGGTGCCCCTTCGAGACCCTCGTACGCGTCAGCGATCAACGAAAGCTGAAACGCGACCCAACTCGAGAGGCCGATCGTCGCCACGGGCGCGGCCGTCGAGTCGACGATGTACGATAACTTCTCGCGGGAAATGCGCATCTGATCCGAGATCTCGCGCATCGTACTGCCGACGATCGCCGTGTTGGCGTAATCGTCGAAGAACATGAGCAACCCGAGAATCCACGTCGCCAGACCGACGTTCCGCCTCGTCTCGAGGCGAGCCGTCGCCCACTCCCGAACGGCCATCGCGCCGCCGAGTCGCCAGATGAGCGCGACGCCGGATCCCAACAGGAGCGTAAAAAGGAGGATCTGGACGTGGAAGCCGTCGTCGGCGATGATCGCGCCGACGATCCAGTCGAACGTCTGTGCGATACCGAGGCTCTCGGTGTAGATGACGGCACCCGACCAGATCCCGAGGAACAACGACAGCATCGGGCGTCTGGTGACGATCGCGAGAACGATCGCGAGCAACGGCGGGAGCAGCGATAGCGCACCAAAGTCGGACATAGTCGATACTCATCGAGGATTCAAATAATATTACTCATCCGTTATCTGAGAGATTTCTCACAAGTAGTCGACGAACGCTACCGCATCGATTGCGACACCCGCCGACGGAACCGTCTTACCGACGCAGAATCAGCTTCAACACGTCCTCGTCCTCGAGAACGTGGTCCTTTCCGACCTGCTGTTGGTCGTGGGTCGCGCTGGGTCCCGTGACGCGAGCGAAGCGGAACCGCTCTTGCATCTCGCCGCCGAGCTTTTCGATGGCTTCGTCGACGGTCGTTCCCCGCTCGACGACGAGCGGTTCCTCCCAGTCGATCCCGCGACCGGGTTTTTCCATGTAGACGCGAATGAGTCCGAGGTTCTCCCAGATGCGATCTTTGAGCACGTCGAGTCCCTTCTCTTTCTCGGCGCTGATGAACGTCACGTCCTCGGGATCCAGGTCGCGCTCGCGGAGTTGCTCGTCGACCGTCTCCTTGTAGTCGGGATCGATCAGATCGACCTTGTTCACGCAGGTGATCGACGGGATGTACTCCCGGTTTTTCATCAGCCCGTCGATCAGTCGATCGATCGTGACTTTCTCCTGTAAGTTGAGGACCGCGTTCACGTAACCGTGTTCGCGAAGCACGTCGGAGATCGTCTCCTCGTCCAAGTCCTGGTCGGCGCTCGAGGTGATCTTGATGCCGTCTTTGATCTTCGGGCGCACCGTGACCCGCGGGGGTTCCTGATCGACGCGAATGTTGATGTCGTAGAGTTCCTCCTGCAGGCGCTCGTACTGGTCAATCTCGAACACCGAGAGCATGAAGATGATCAGATCGGCGTTGCGGACCACCGCGAGCACCTGCTGGCCGTCGCCTTTCCCCGTCGCCGCGCCCTCGATCAGTCCAGGGACGTCGAGCATCTGGATGTTCGCCCCGCGGTGGTTGAGCATTCCGGGGTTGACGTCCAGCGTCGTGAACTCGTAGGAGCCCGTCTCGCTCTCCGCGTTGGTCAGCGAATTCAACAGCGAGGACTTCCCGACGCTCGGAAAGCCGACCAGCGCAACGGTCGCGTCCCCGTGTTTCTCGACGGAGTAGCCGGTTCCGCCGCCCGAGGAGCTCTGATTCTCGAGTTTCTCCTTTTTCTCCGCGAGCTTGGACTTCAGCCGACCGATGTGGGCCTCCGTCGACTTGTTGTAGGGCGTGTTGGCGATTTCATCTTCGATTTCCTCGATTTCGTCCTCGAGCCCCATTTGTCTGTATCCAGCCGGTCGTGCGGAAAAACCCTTTCGACCCCTTCACGCTGTGCGGGGATCGCCGCTACGAGGTGCCAGACGGCCGCGATAGCGCGTTCGTTCCGGATGCTGCTCGTCAGTCTTCGGGGAGCGGAGCCGAAAACGTCGTCGCGCGGCTGATCGTCCGACGGCAGCGCGGTTCGGAGCGAGCGAGAACCGCGGAGATGCGATCAGCGTGTGGATCGTTTCAGTTGCTACTATAGTTGGGACGGTACTGGACGACGATGGCATCCTTGACGACCTGGATACAGTCGATAGGGACGAGGAGACGGTCATCCTCGTTGGTTTCGAAATTAACCGACCGGGCCTCCTCCCGCTGGGACGGTTCGACGACGAGATCGACGAGTTCGCCGGATACCGGGTTCAGCGTGATATTGTGAACCAGACCGAACTCAACGCCGTCGACGCCGACCACGGACTTCTCCGTAAGCGTTTTCGCGAACACTTCGCTCATAGTCCCCGGTCCATCAGCACCGCTCATAAACGTCTAGGTGCGTTCGACGACGAACCGGCCGCTCTCGATAGTTGCGCTCCTCAGAAGAAACGATATGGGTCCGTTAGATAGTCACGCCGGGCCCAATTTACCTCCTGACCGCACGACTGCAGGGTGATCACTGGGCGAATCAGTTCGGCTGGTACCATCGCGGCTTCTACGAGAGACGACCCGTTCACTTGGTTTCGAAACCGGCCGGCACCGGCCGTCGGCGGTTCCGACTCGAGACCGACACCCACTCAAGCGAATCACCCAACACATCGATAGTGAACGTTCTCGAGCGGTTCCAGACGCTGTTCGTGATGGCGGGGATCGGAATCGGTCTCGCGGCGTCGCAGATCGACGGCGTTCCCGCCATCGCAGAGCGACTCATCCTTCCGTTCTTGGTGGTCATGCTGTTCGCCGCGTTCGCGGGGATCCCCCTCGCGAATCTCCGGCGAGCCTTCGGGAATCGGCGCGTCGTCGGCTCGAGTCTCGCGGTGAACTTCCTCTGGAATCCGCTGCTCGCGGTCGGTCTCGGGGCGGTCTTTCTCGCCGATCAGCCGGCGCTCTGGGTCGGTCTGCTCATGTTGCTCGTCACCCCCTGTACCGACTGGTACCTGATCTTCACCGATCTGGCCAACGGCGACGTGTCACTCGCGACGTCGCTGCTTCCGTACAACCTCGTCTTCCAACTGCTCTTGCTCCCGGTCTATCTCTATGTCTTCGCGGATGCGCTCGTAGATCTTCGGCTTCGGTTCCTCCTCGAGAGCGTCCTGCTGGTGCTGGTCGTTCCCCTCGTCCTCGCCGGGATCGCGCGCCGCGCGCTCACGGGATTGAAGGGACGGGAGTGGCTCACCGATCGATTCCTCCCGAAACTCGGCCCCGTTCAGATCGCCTTTCTCGCGCTCGCGGTCGCCGCGATGTTCGCCTCGCAGGGCGACCTCGTCCTCGAGCGACCCGACGTGTTGGCCCTGCTCGCCGTCCCCGTCCTCGCGTTCTACGTCATCAACTTCTCGCTCGGCCTCGCGATCGGTCGACTGCTCGAGTTCTCCTACGGTGAGGTCGCCTGCTTCAACTGTACGATCCTCTCGAGAAACTCGCCGACTGCGCTCGCCATCGCCGTCGTCGCCTTCCCCGACGAGCCCCTGATCGCGCTGGCGCTGGTGATCGGCCCGCTGCTCGAGTTGCCGCTGTTGTCGGTGGTGGCGAACCTGTTGAACCGACTCGAGGCCCGCGGCTGGGACGCCGGTGAGGGGCTGTTCGCCTGAGTGTATTCGGACATCCGCGACTGGACTACCGCTCCGGATGCGTCGGCCCGTCGAACCCGCCGCGAACCAGCGGCTTCGAAATGTGTCTTCGCGCACACGGGGGCACTTCGTACCAGCCGACCTCGAGGTCGCGCTCGAGGTCGCGCTGAGCTTTCCCGTCGGCGTTCGTTTTGCAGTCTCGACACCGATACCCCTGATCGCGACCGGCGCTCTCCATCGTTCGCTCGCAGTCCGGACAGATGGGTGTCACGCGCTCGGTGGTCACGAGGTCCCGGATCGCGATCTTCTCGAGTTTGAGGGTCCCCCGTGACGCCTCGCCGCAGGCGGTGATCCGATCGCCGACGCGAAGCGACCGAATCCGGTCGCGAAAGCGTTTCGTCGGCTCGAACGCGGCGCACTCGAGCGACGGCGGCCGTCCGTCATCGCCGCTCCGGACGCCCTCGAGGTCGAAAAAGACGTGTCCTCCGCGTCGCGTCTCAGGCGAACTCGCGACGCGACCGTCGAGGCGATAGGCGCGGCCGTCCGCGACCGACTCGAGCGTCCCGTCCCGCAAGTGGGCGTCCGTCCCCTGGTTGGTCACGAACAGCTGACTCGAGGCGACGGGTTCGCCCTCGATGCCCTCGGCGACGGCGCGAACGGTTTCGGGGTCGTCACCGCGAACGCCGTGCAGGATCGGACCCGGAGTGTGGGGAACGCAGACGGTCTCGTCCTCGCCGCGGTCGACCGTGTCCCAGACGGCGGGATAGCCCCGGTCGGCCGCGGCGAACACGCTCTCGGGGTCGACCTCGCGCGGCGTCCCCCACCGGTCGGATTCGCGGTAGGAAATACGTTCGTAGGTCCATCCTTCGAGCCCCTTCCAGCTGCCGATCGCAGCCAGCGCGCCGATCCGACCGCGGCCGTCGCCGGCGTGCCACGATCGATAGCCGTGGCGCTCGAGCAACGCCGTCGCGTCGGTGATCTCGAGGTGGTCGCGAACCGCGCGCCCGGTGAACGTCGATACGGCGGCGGGAACGTCGTCGGGTTCGCCCGGGGCCACCACCAGTCCCGGATTCGTCCGCTCGTCGGCGGTTTCGGCGAGCGACTCGAGGCGGTCGCGAGCGATATCGAAGGCCCGGTCCGGCTCGCAGTCGGTGTGAATCGCGAGCGCTGCGTTCCCCCGCGTCTTGTACTCGACGGCGGGATTCAGTCGGACGAGGAGGAGTCGCGAAACCGGGTCGTCGCCGTCGCTCGCGCGGCGAAGTCGCTCCGCGATCTCCGCGGCGACGTAGGTCGTACACATCCCGCGCTCGCGGGAGTCGGTATCGTCGAGTCCGACGACGGTCATCGCCGGCGCTTGGGCTGCGAGCGAGTAACCCCTTTCGGGACGGACCGAATCGGGCAGTTTCAGGGACTGACTGCCGCCGGAGAACGTGTGCTGATATATAAGTATACTGCCGGCACGGAACCGAACCGCGACACGGCACCCGGGCATGCTGGGGAAAACGTCTTATACGAGGAATAGCTTACATCCCCCTATGTCCCGTTCCGCACTGGTCGGCAACGTAACCGCGATGTTAGAGGACGCGGGTTTCGTGGTTAGCGACCGGTGTGCGATCCGACCGAAGAGTTTCGATATCGCTGCGCGCCGGGATGAGGACCTGATTCTGGTCAAAATCCTCGGCAACATCGACGCGTTCAACCAGGCAACCGGTCACGAGATGCGTCGTCTGGGGACCTATCTCCGGGCGACGCCGATGGTTATCGGCCTGCGAAGTCGCGACGAGGATCTCAAACCGGACGTCGTATACTTCAGACACGGCGTCCCCGTCCTCAGTCCAGACACAGCGTACAACCTGTTTATCGAGGAGGTTCCGCCGCTGATCTACGCCGCCCCCGGCGGCCTCTACGTCAGCATCGACGGCGACCTGCTCGCCGACGAGCGCCAGGACAGAGACTGGAGTCTCGGCCAACTCGCGAGCGAACTCGGCGTCTCCCGGCGGACCGTTTCGAAGTACGAGGACGGGATGAACGCCTCCGTCGAGGTCGCGATGGCGCTACAGGAACTGTTCGACGCGCCGCTGACGAGCCCCGTCGACGTGCTGGACGGGGCAGATGAAGTCCACGAGACCGAGGCGACGCCGGACGATCCCGAGGCGGACCCGGACGACGAACAGGTCGTAACCGTCCTCACGAAGGCGGGCTACAACGTCCACCCGACGCTTCGCTCGCCGTTCAAGGCCGTCAGCCGCGACGAGGAAGACGACGACGAAAACGTCGTACTGACCGGTCACTCCAAGTTCACGAAAGCCGCCGAAAAGCGCGCTCGGATCATGAGTTCGATCGGCCACGTCACCCACACGCGATCCGTCTACGTCGTCGACCGCGCAACGCAGGACTCGGTCGACGGCACCGCACTGGTCGAGCGCGAGGAGCTCGCGGAACTCAACGACGCCGCAGAGCTTCGCAAGGTCATTCGGGAGCGCGCCGAGTACGAAGAGGCGGCCTGAATCGCGCGCCGAGATCCGATTTTCGCGACTCAGGAGCCGTAGGAACAGCTTTTAGTGGACGAACAGAACTATAACTGTAATTCAGATGCCAGACCAGTCCACCGTCGCCCTCGTCGATATCGGGCGCGTGCTCCTGACGGTTCTCATCGCGGGCCTCTTACTCGTGTTCAACTACGGCTCGCTTGTCGTGACCGCGTCCGATGTGGCCGCCGCCGCGGCCATCTTCCTCGTCGGCGGCTACCTCACGCTCACGGTGATGGATCTGCTGATCGATCGACTTCTGTGGAAGGACTGACGGGCTCGAGAGGATGCTCGAGGACCAGCGGCGAATCCGTGCAACTCGGGGGCGGTCGTCCGGAACGAGTATCCCGCCTACGCGCCACTCTCGCCGTAGGTCTCCTCGAGGTAGTCGACGATGTCGTCGCTCTCGTGCATGCCTTCGACGCCCTGGGCTTCGTCGACGATAACGGGGACGCCGGTCTGACCGCTGACGTTCTCGACTTCGGTTCGCTCGCCGTGTGAGCGGGGAACTTCGATAACGTCGTACTCGAGTTCGAGTTCGTCGAGTTTCGAACGGACTTTCGCGCAGTAGGGACAGCCCGGCAGTTCGTACATCGTGATGTCAGCCATGCTGGGCTAGAGATCAGACCTCGAGTCGTAAGAACGCAGTGGTTGCGGCGGTCCGGACGGAGTCGACGGCTTCGATCCGCGACCGAACTAGCCGAGCATCCCGCTGGTGTAGACGTAGAAGTAGCCCACGAGCGCCAGCGCCATGAGCCACTGGCCGGGGTGGACGTCGTCGAACTCACCCGTTGCGGCTTTGATCAGCGGGAAGGCGATGATCCCGGCCGCGAGACCGTTCGCGATCGAGTAGGTCAGCGGCATGATCGTAATCGTCAGCCCGGCGGAGACGGCCCACGCCGGATCGTGCCAGTCGACGTCGAGGACGCCCTCGAGCATGATGATCCCGACGACGACCAGCGCGATGAACGACGCGTAGGCGGGAATCATCGCGATCAGCGGGATGAATACCAGCGTCGCGAGAAAGAGGAGACCCACGACGAGCGCTGTCAGGCCCGTCCGACCGCCTTCTTCGACGCCGGTCGAGGACTCGATGTACGTTGTCACGGTCGACGTGCCGACCATCGCGCCGACGGTCGTCCCGACGGCGTCCGCCATTAGCGGGCGGTTGATCTCCGGAAGGTTCCCATCCTCGTCGAGGAAATTACCGAACTGTGAAACGCCGATGAGCGTCCCGGCAGTATCGAAGAAGTCGACGAAGAAGAACGTGAAGACGACCAGCGTGAACGTGAGCGGATCGATGCCCTGTACTCCGTCGACGAACGCGAACAGGAGCGGCGAGATGTCGTACTGCGGGGAGGACACGACCGCAAACGAGAGTCCACCCTCTTCGCCGACGAGTGCTGCCGGCAGGACCGCCGAGCCGGCGATCCCCGACAGGTACGCGAGCCACCCGGCGACCGTCGTGCCGACGATTCCGATGATGATCGCGCCGGTGACACCGCGCGCCCAGAGCATGAACGTCACCAGGAGGCCGAACAGGCCGAGCAGCGCCGCCGGGTTCGTTGCAAGGCTACCAAGCGTGACTGCCGTGTCCGGGTCGGGGACGACGATGGACATCTCTAGCAGTCCGATGAACAGGAGGAAGATACCGATCCCGGCTCCCACGGAGAACTTCACCGGCTCCGGAAACAGCCGGATGACGTACTCGCGAGCGCCGACCGCGGTGATCGCGATGAAGACGATCCCTTCGACGAACACCGCTGCGAGCGCCGTCTCCCACGGGACCCCCATCCCGAGGACGACCGTGTACGCGAAGAAGACGTTCAGCCCCATCCCCGGTGCGAGTCCGAACGGACGGTTCGCGTAAAACGCCATCACGAAGATCGCGACGACCGAGGCGATGATCGTCCCGATGGCGATCATCTGGACGACCTCGATGTACTCGTATCCCGAGATCTCGATCGCGTCCGCCAGAATAAACGGATTGACCAAGATAATGTACGACATCGCGAGGAACGTCGTGATCCCCGCGATCGCTTCAGTGCCAGCGTCGGAGCCGTGCTCGGCGACTCCGAAATACTCCTCGAGCGTATCGGAAAGTCCCATATTGGACGATCGAGCATAACCAGACCGCTCAGTTAAATGTTCCCGTCCGAGCTCGCCACATCTGTGTACACATTCGTGTATACTCTGTCACTGTCCCGTTTTTATTGAATTGTCTCCGGATGATCACAAGCGTCGTCGACGAAAAGCCGGTAGTTTTAGCGGCTACACGGAGAACGGTCGGGTATGGGAACCGAAGGGGGCGTTCCGTCCGTCGCCGAGTCGTCCGATGGGTCGTATCGAACTGCAAATCCATCCTCGGGTGATCGACGGTGATCGAAAACCGGGATCGGCTGGCGACGACCGACGCGCGCGACACCGCCCTCTCCTGCATCGAAGCGGGAATCGAGGCCGGCCACCCGCGGCGAGTGATTCGGGATGCACTCTCGCTCGAGGGGGATACCCTCCGTATCGCCGACGCGGCGTACGACCTCACGCGGTACGACGAGGTCGTCGTTATCGGCGGCGGAAACGCCGCAGCACACGTCGCCGCGGCGCTCGAGGAGGTCCTCGAGAACCGAATCGACCGAGGCGTCGTGGTTACGGACGATCCCGCCGAAACCGACCGCGTCACGGTGAACGAGGGCGACCATCCGGTCCCGAGCGAACGGGCCGTCGAGGGGACGCGGGAGGTACTCGCGGCCGCCGACGCGGCGGACGAGCGGACGCTCGTGCTCGCGGCGATCACCGGCGGGGGAAGCGCGCTCATGCCCGCGCCCGCGGGGGACGTTTCGCTCGAAGACCTCCAGGCGACCACCAACGCCTTACTCGAGAGCGGGGCCGATATCCACGAGATAAACGCCGTCCGGAAGCACTGCTCGGCGCTGAAGGGGGGCCAACTGGCCCGTCGCGCCGCCCCGGCGACCGTCGTCTCGCTGATTTTGAGCGACGTCGTCGGCAACGATCTGAGCGTCATCGCGAGCGGGCCGATGGCTCCCGACGAGTCGACGTTCGCGGACGCCCTCGCGGTCCTCGAGCGATACGAGATCGAGGTCCCGGCGGCCGTTTCCGACCGGCTCGAGGCGGGTACTGCCGGCGAGTACCCCGAGACGCCGGGACCGGACGATCCGGCGTTCGAAACCGTGTCGAATCACATCGTCGCCGACGGGATGACGGTGCTCGAGGCGGCCCGCGACGTCGCCGTCGAGCGGGGCTACGAGACGCTCGTGCTCTCCTCCCGGATCCGCGGCGAGGCCCGCGACGCGGCCACGATGCACGTCGCCGTTGCGGAGGAGATGGTGGCCACGGAGACGCCGGTCTCACCCCCGGCTGTAATTCTCTCCGGCGGCGAGACGACCGTGACGGTTATCGGCGACGGGGAGGGCGGGCCGAACCAGGAGTTCGCGACCAGCGCGGCGCTGGAACTCGAGGACCGGATCACCGTCGCCGCCGTCGACACGGACGGGATCGACGGAGCCACGGATGCGGCGGGTGCCCTCGTCGACGCGACGACCGTCGAAGACCGCGAGACGGCTCGCGCGGCGCTCGCGACTAACGACGTCTATCCGTATCTCGACGAACGCGACGGGCTGATCGTCACCGGCCCGTCCGGAACGAACCTGAACGATCTGCGGGTGCTGGTCGTCGACTAATCGAGCAGTTCCACGACCTGGTGGAAGACGATGAGATAGCTATCCCAATGTCGGCGCAGAACGTGCGCTGAACGTATCCGCCCCGATTCCTCCCCTCGACCGCGGTACTCGAGTACCGAGCCAACGTATTTGACCACGGAGCGTGTACCGTGGTACCATGAAGTTCGTTATCGTGGGCTACGGTCGAGTCGGTTCGCGAACGGTGCGTATTCTGACCGAAGAAGGTCACGAAGTTATCGTCGTCGACAACGACCCTGATCGGGTCGAGCGGGCGGGCAGCGACGGGTTCGAAACGATCCACGGCGACGGTGCCGACGAAGCGGTGCTCGTCGACGCTGGCATCGCCACCGCCGACGCGATCGGTGCCTTCACGCCGGATCTGAACGTCAACTTCGCGGCCTGTATGGTCGGCACCCATCACGACTGCCGAACGGTTCTCCGGATCGACGAGGACTACCGCGAGGATATCTACGCGAAGTACGCCCAGGACGTCGACGAGATCATCTACCCCGAACGACTCGGCGCCGCGGGTGCCAAAACGGCCATGCTCGGCGGCGACTTCAACGTCGTCGCCGACCTCGCCGCGAACCTCCAACTGACCGTCCTCGAGATCAAAGACGGCTCGCCCGCCGTCGGGAAGCGGATGAGCGAACTCGAACTCCCCGACGGGGCGCGGATCTACGCCCACGGTCGCGAACGCGAGTCGCTGACGATTCCGCTTCCCGGAACCGAACTCGAGGCCGGCGACGAGGTCGCCATCATCACCGAAACCGATCAGGCGGACGCGGTCCGGACGACGCTGCTATCCGTGAGCGCCTGAGAAGGACGGCGGTATCGAACGAGAGACTCCGTTCGAACTGTCGTCTCGGAACACGCAAAAGCGAAAACGGGAGCGAGGGGAGCGGTGGCGCGCGGGTGGTGTGAAGTGGGATGGGGAGCGTTTCCGTCAGTGCGCGCCGATTACAACAACGCCGTACTAGTCAATAAAACTGCGTCAGACACCCGAACGACGCGGGTCAGACCGAATTCGGCGGTCCGTTCCGAAACCCTCTCAGCCGTCGGTTTCGGGCCGGAAGACAAGCACGTTCTGATGGACCATCGACGGGACGAACGAGAACGGATAGCCGTAGACGTGAAGGTCTTTTGTGTGGTCGTACCAGATCAGATTCGCCGCGAGCGCTACCGGTGCGGTCGACTCGATGGCTCGAGCGAGATCCGCCGAGAGGAACTCGTACGACTGCTCGCGGTACATGTCGCCGATAAAGACGACCAGGTGGCCGTCCGGAGCGACCGCGTCGGCAAACCGGTCGAACTTCTCGGCCATGTCGGCCAGCCACTCCGCTTTCGTCTGCGTGGCCGGTTCGTCGCCGTCAGTATCGGCACTCGTCCCAGTTGCACCGGCCTCGTCGGTCGCGGCTCCGTCTCCCTCGCGGTCATCCGCAACCTCCGAACCGGACTCGTCCGCATCAAACGACCCGAGGTTGCTCTCGCGCGTCGCACGTTCGTTTCGCGTCTGCTCGAGTTCGTCCATGTGCCAGTAGGGAACATCGGTCAGGAGGAGGTCCACCGAATCGTCGGGGATCTCCTCGATCAGGTCCGCGCAGTCGCCGTGACGAACGTCCTGTTCGGCGAGCGGCGGCTCACCGCGGGCCCGTCGGTCGTCGTTTTCGCGCTCGAGGACCTCCTCGTAGATCTCGATCCAGCGTTCGGTGCGTTCGAAGCCGATCGCGTCGCGGCGGCCGGTCCCCTCGTGTTCGCAGAAACTCGCCCCGAGGAGGGTTCCGCCGACGCCGGCGAACGGGTCGAGCACGGTGTCGCCGGCCTGGCTGAACCGGCCGATCAGTTCGGCACAGAGCCGCGGCGGTTTCTGGCCGCCGTGTTCGCTTCGCAGGTCGTGCTGGACGGCCGGCGGGTACCCCTCCGGAATCACCGACTTCGTCGCGTACTTCCACTCCTTGCCCGTGAGGTCGTTGACCCGGTTTCGTTCGTCGTAGATCCCCCTCCCCTCGACGTACCGTTGGTGGTCGGCGAGTTCGTCGGTATCCACCACCTCGCCGTCCTCGACCGGGAGGGACTCGTCTCGAGCGCGTTCGGCGTCGAACTCTCCGTCGTCGTCCGTGAACAGGCGACTCTGTCGATGCCGGTCCCCGTCATCTGCCATACCTCGAGTGGATACCGCGATCGCTTAAAGGCGTGGCTCTCGTCGCCGTCGCTCGAGCGATGGAGGGTCGATGGAGCGGTCCCTCGGAAAAGTCGAGGGTCGCGGTTAGCTGGTGTAGGAACTCTCGCCGACGATCTCGAGGAACTCGCCGTTCCCCGTCGCGTCCGTCTCGTCGAACTCGATGACCCGGACCCGGACGCGCTTCTCGACGGTCTCGGGACCGGCACCCTCGACTCTCAGTTTCGTGTCACCGACGTAGGCCAGCCCCGCGTCGGTGCCGTTCGTCTCGGCGACGAACACGTCGATCTCGTCGCCCGGTTCGAACGACGGCTTGGTACTGCGGAACGTCCATCCGCCGAAGTACTTCTGGAAGAAACTCATATTCGCGCCACCTCCTCGGTTTCGCGGTCGGTAACGTACTCGCGGCCGAACCCGGTGATCGCCGCGATAACGAACACCGCCACCAGCAGCCAGCCCTGGAACACGAACGGAACGACGTCGATCGGTGTAACGAGCATTCCAGTGTCGAACCAGTCGTACGCTCCGGGTAAATCTTGCATCGCCGTGTAGCCGGCGAGGACGCCGCCGGACCACGGGAAGATGTACCCGAGCGCGGCGGTCTGACCGTCCAGAATGTTCGCCCGTCGGTAGCCGTTCAGGTTGAACCGTTCGCCGATTTTCGAGATGTACGGCCCGATCGCGACCTCCGCGGCCGTGTTGATCGTGATGACGGCGTTGATCAGCGCCGCGGAGCCGACCATCGTGAGTTCGGCGTTTCGAACGTTCGTCGCGAGGTTCTCGAGCGACCAGTCGAGGATCGCTTGGAACGCGCCGCCCCGGATCATGATCTGGGCTGCGGCGATGATGAACAGGATGAGTATTGCAAGTTCGAAAAAGCCCGCCGCACCGTTTATCAGGCTCCCGCTGACGCCGACCGCTTCGGGGTTTTCGACGACCGTCAGGAACGGAAGGAACTCGAGCGGTTCGGCCAGCGGTGCGTCCGTCGGCGCGTTGAACGAAACGATGTCTCCGACGGTCGTCAGCCCGAGGGCGAGACTGAACGTGATCGCGGAGACGATTCCCCACGAGATCGCCTCGACGATGTGTCGGCCGGCGACCGCCGTGCCGATCACGACGCCCATCGAGACGAGGTGGATCAGTCCGATAGGTTCGCTCTCGGCGACCAGGATCTCCCCGGCGTTGCCCGGGATTTCGGGGCTCGCCATGAACTGACCGGCGATGACGTAGCCGACGAACGCCACGATCGCGGCGATGATAACGTACTTGAACCGCGAGGCGACGACGCCGCCGATGTCCGAGTCCTGCGTGACGGCGCTGACGATCGTCGTGTCGCTGACCGGCGCGAGGTTGTCGCCGAAGATCGCGCCCGACAGGATCGCGCCGAACAGCAAGATCGGGTTCGCGCCGAGCAGTATTCCGGCCGGGAAGAACAGGGTCACGAACGCGATGGCCGCGCCGTACCCCGTTCCGATTCCCGTCGTGAACAGCGCCGCGAGGACGAATGTGGCCGCCGGGAACAGCGTCGCGCCGATTCCGGCAACGTCGGCGAACCAGACGAGACCGTCGACGAAGCCGCCGTCCTGTAACAGTTCGGCGAACATGCCGGCCCAGACCCACGCGACGATAGCCGTCACCGCGACGGGCTGGGTCATTCCCTCGAAAATGGTGTTCGCGTACGATTTCCAGCTCCCGCGGACGAAGAACATCCCGACGATGAGGCCGATCAGGATCCCCACGATGAGTCCGCCCGTATCCGAAATCCGCCAGAGTGCCGTCTGTGCGATGGCCCAGACGATGAAGAACACGATCGGTAGCGCGCTCATTCCTCGGCCGCCGTAAAATGTTATTCGTGGTTCATCATCGTCCGTTCCCTGGACGAACGAATCAGTTGGATCGCCATCAGCCGAATCATCACTGACTCCGCTCATTGTAAATCACGATTTGTATACTCAAATTGGTAGTGATAAATCTTGCCAAGGAGCGGGTGACTGATATCCGGACGAGACGTCACCGATTCGTCAGCACTTGTGGTGATCCCCCGCGGGACACGAATCACTCTCGTCGGAATCCTCGCTCTGCCCGTCGTCGGTGTGTTCCCCCTTTGGACGGTGCCCGGCGGCTCGAGAGCGTCGTCCCCGTCGCGTTCGGGCCGGTCTCCCTGATCGCGACCGCGGTCGGTGCGGCGGGGCGGTGGTAACACGGATGTCAGGGAGTCCCTTTGACCCTCGAGCCCGTACGTTCGCGTATGAACATGCTCGTCGACGGCGAGTGGCGAACCGACGCGGGGGCGTACACCGACGACGACGGCTCGTTCGAACGCCAGGAGACCACGTTCCGCGACCGGATCCGCGACGACCCCGACGCGACGTTCCAGCCCGAGGCCGGACGGTACCACCTCTACGTCTCCTACGCCTGCCCGTGGGCTCACCGAACGCTCGTCGTTCGGGCGCTGAAGGGACTCGAGGACGCCATCTCCGTTTCGGTCGTCGATCCCTACCGCGACGAGGACGGCTGGCAGTTCACGCCCGAAAAGGAGGGCTGTACGCGCGACCCTATCCACGACGCCGACTACCTGCGCGAACTCTACGTCGAGGCGGACCCGAACGTGACCTCTCGCGTGTCGGTACCAGTTCTCTGGGACAGAGCGGAGGAGACGATCGTCAACAACGAATCGAAGGAGATCATGCGGATGCTCGACACCGAATTCAGAGATGTCGCCTCGAGGGACGTCGATCTCTACCCCGAGGGCTACCGGGACGACGTCGACCGGATCATCGACGACATCTACGAACCGATCAACAACGGCGTCTACCGGGCCGGTTTCGCGACCAGACAGGAGCCCTACGACGATGCGGTCGACGATCTGTTTGCCGCGCTGGACCACTGGGACGACGTGCTGGCGGACCAGCGGTATCTCGCCGGAGATCGGCTGACAGAGGCCGATGTCGCCATGTTCACGACGCTCGTTCGGTTCGACAACGTTTACCACACTCACTTCATGTGTAACGTACAGTACGTCCGCGAGTACGAGAACCTCTGGCCGTACCTCCGTGATCTGTACCAGACGCCAGGCGTGGCCCAGACGGTGAATATGGATCACATCAAAGAACACTACTACACGACCCACCCCGACGTGAATCCGAACCGGATCATCGCCCGCGGCCCCGACCTCGAGTTCGGGGCTCCACACGACCGCGACGAGTTACCGGGCGGGCCGCCGTCGGCGCTGGCTGCGACGGGCGCGGACGACTGAGACCCGGTCGGAGCGTCCTGACGCGTCGGTCGTTCACTCGACCGCCTCCTATCCGCGGGCGACCCCGCCGGGACGCCCGACACATGATCGTTTTTATATAGTACCAGGATCGTTTGATGTTATGAACAGTTCGGGTCAGCGGCGGCGGGATGTCCTGCTCGCGGTGTCGGGCAGTTGCATGACACTCGCCGGTTGTACCGAGAGCGCGCCCGTCAGATCGGGGTACGGGACGGCGTACGGCCACGGATACGGTACCGACTAAGTATGGCTGATCAAACGCCGCGGCTCGGGCTGGGGACGTATGCGCAGGGCGAAAACTGGGATCACACGGACACGGTCGAGGCGCTCGACGAGCGCGCGATCGTACACGGACCGATCGCTGAGCGCCCGACGGAGGGCGAGTACGACGACGAACTCTTCTACGCGATCGATCAGGGGATCACCTGGCGCTGGGACGCCTCGAGCGAAGACTGGGACTATTTTAGCGGACAGGGGTGTCCTGGCCAACCGGTACCGGGAACGAGTCACTTCGAGTCGACACGCTCCGAAGTGACACGTGCCGTCCACGCGCGTACCGAGGAGACCCCCGTGTGGAACGTCGAGGCACACGGAATCGAGGGCGACGGGACTACCGAGGTCGGACAGGCCATCCACGACCTCCTCGAGACGGTCGACCGGGCTGGCGGTGGGATCGTGTACGTCCCGCCCGGACGGTATCTGCTCGAGCGGACGCCGCTGGTTGGTGACGATACGATCCTGATGGGTGCGGGTCGCTCGACCGTCCTCGACGGGGCACGCACGTCGAGTGACGAAGGACAGGCGCTACTCTCCAACAGGGGCTACGACGCGACCGAGTACGGTGGCGCATCGAACTGGGGCGTCTGTAATATCCGAATCGATGCGCCGGAGTCGAACGGGATCATGCCCGCGCACGCGGAAAACGTCCGGTTGGAGAATATCTACGGCGACGCCATCTACCACCACCATATCGACATCGTCTCGTCGAAAAACGTCGTCGTGGACGGATACTGGGCGACCCGCGGCGGAGAAGGGGGCTCGGACGCCCCGGTGCAGTTCGACAATCAAAACGCGGGCACGGGCTGGAATAGCGTGTGGGACGGCAAGCGCCAGACGACCGTGACGGACGACGATACCCCGACCCGAAACTGCACCCTCACGAACTTCGAGATCGATCCGGCGAACGGCCCCGAGTACGGCGTGCATATCCATCGCGACGGAAACGAGTCGATCACCATCAGGGACGGATACATCACCGGCTGCCAGCATTCGGCTATCAGGGCCGATACCGGTGATCTGATCGCGGACCTCACGATCGACTGCGTCTCGTGCATCGAAAACGCGAGAGGGATCTCGCTGGGCCACGTCGAGGACGGACGGCGAGAGTTGACGATCGATACCGTCACTATCAGGACCGACGATCACGGGTTGGCCGCCGGATCGGGGCTCTATGCGAGTGGATTCGACGGCGCTACCGTCTCGAACGTCGTCGTCGACGGCGCGTTCACGAACGCGATCATTTTCGACGATATGGACGACCTGAAGATGAGCGCGGTCACGGCGAAGGGGGCGAGACACCAGGCGTTCCGATTCCGAGAAAACGTCGACGTGACGCTCACGACCGCTCGAGCCACGGACTGTGGCACTGCGGGAATCTACTCGGGACCCGGTAGTAGCGTTGCCTACGGAGGCGTCGCGTTCGACGATGTCGGGAGTCGAGTCGTCGTTGACGGAGAGACTCGAGAGTGGATCACGTCGTCGTCATCGTGACGGGATACTTCTGAATCGGTGCAACGGCGGGGATACCGCACTCTGAGCCGTTGAACCCGACCGAGCCGATCGTATTCGCGGTGACCCGCAGGGCTCGAGTCGCGTCGCTGACCGAGTCCATCGGCGCGAAAGCGAACGACCGGAGTTACGAGTCGCCGGGTGGCTGCTCCGATTCTCGCCACGACTCGAAACTGTGTTCGAACTTCGTCTCTCCGAAGAACACCCGCCAGAGGACGTATGCGGGGACGAGTACCGGCAACAGTGGCAACATGAGGACCACGAGAATACCCGCCATGATGTATCCGAACGCCGACATTTGGAAGTTCGGCGCGTAGCCCGTCGAGTCGGCTACCTTTGTAGACATATCGCCGAGTAGGCCCCTGTCGGTATTCGACCTTACGGTTCCAGGATCCGTTCGACCGCGCGGCGGTGCGAAGTCCGTGATCCGTTCGGCCGGCCGGAGCCGCGATTTCGAGAGCGGGTTACTCCTCGAGCACGTCGGCCGAGTCGTCTCGCGGTCGATAGGCCAACTCGAGCATCGTCTCCGAGAGCGAGAGGAATCGCTCGGAGTTGTTCGAAATCCCGTGGGCCGTCGTGGGATTCTCGTCGAGACTCGTCGTCGCGGCCGCGCGAATCACCCGACGGCAGTCCGCGGGGCTGAGCCACATCCCGCGGGCGAAGCGCTCACCCGGTGCGTCGCGCTCTTCGACCTCCCGCGTTAGTTCGTCGGGGGAGAGCAACCAGCCGATTCGCAGGTTGACCACGTCCATGCCGTGGCGCTTCGCGTAGTAGTGGCCCATCGCCTCGCCGAAGACCTTGGTGACGCCGTAGTAGGTGTCCGGATCCATCCCATCGTCCGGACGGACGACGTCCGGTTTTCCGACCGTCGTTTCCGGCCGGATCGGCGAGACGGTGTTCGACATATTCACCGCGTGGTTCGAACTCGAGAAGACGACCCGCTCGAGGTCGTTCTCGGCCGCCGCCGCGTAGGCGTTGTAGAGCCCCTCGACGTTCGGGCCCGAGACCTCGTCCCACTCGGCTCGCGGACCGGAGTTCGCCGCGAGGTGGATCAACACGTCCTGGCCCTCGAGAACGTCGACGAACTCGTCGCGATCCGTGATATCGATGGGCTGCGTGTCGAGGTCCTCGGTCTCGCTGTGGGAAAAGAGCGTGAGATTCGCGTCCGGAAACGCCTCGATAGCCTCCCTGCCGACCCGTCCCGATGCGCCGGTGATGGCGATGTCGGTCATGGGCGGTAGACATCGAGAGAGTGGAAATAGGTCGGGCCAGCGCGTTCCGGCTATCGGAACAACTGAACCGATTTACACACCCGTCGTGCGATCAGGTGTGCAGTGACGTTCAGTGGCTACTATAGGCGTTCTCGTGTACGGAGACGTGGTCGAACTCGACTGAATTCTTCAACGGCGAAAAGCAGCGATCCCACCTCGAAAGTCCCACCCGGCGGCGAAGAGGGCGACCTGCTGAAACGCATCCGAGAACGGGTCTGCTGACTACGGTTCGACGACGAGTTTGCCGACGCTCTCGCGGTCCTGCATGGTCGCGAAGGCGTCGCCGGTCTCCTCGAGCGCGAACGTCCGATCGATTTCCGGCGACAGCGCTCCCGAAGCCGCCAACTTCACGAGCCGCCGCAGATCGTCCTGCGTCCCCATCGTCGAGCCGACGACGCACTTGTGTCCGAGAAAGAGGTTCGCAACGTCGATCGTCGACTCGTCGCCGGCCGTTCGGCCGCAGACGACCATCGTCCCGCCGCGGCGCAGCACGTGCTGGCCGAGTTTCGTGTACTCGCCGCCGAGGTGGTTGATGACCGCGTCTGGAGCGCCGACCTCGGCGACTGCATCGCGGATGTCGTCGGTATCTGTCGACTCGATCCCGTGGTCGAGGCCGAGTTCGCGGATGCGCTCGAGTTTGCTCGCCGAGGAAGACGTCCCGACCGTCCGAGCGCCGAGGATGGCCGCGAGCTGGACGGTGGCGACGCCGACGCCGCCCGTTGTGCCTGGGACGAAGACGAGGTCGCCCGGGCCGACGTCGGCGCGTCGGAGCATGTGAAACGCCGTCATGTACGCCGTCGGCAGCGCGGCTGCGGCGGTCGCGTCCACGCCGTCGGGCAGCGCGACGAGTCGATCGGCCTGTACGCGAGCCGACTCCGCGAGGCCGCCGTGATAGAGCGAGAAGCGCTCGCAGGTGTTCTCCGGCCCCTCGCGACAGAACCGACAGGTTCCGCAGGTCTGATTCGGGCAGAGAACGACCCTGTCGCCGGGTTCAACGCCCCTGACGTCCGCGCCGACATCACTGACGACGCCGGCGACGTCGAGCCCCGTGACGAACGGCAGGTCGTCCGCGTCGACCATCGCCGAATCGCCCTCGAGAATCCAGAGGTCGTGGCGGTTGATCGCACAGGCCTCGATATCGACGAGGGCCTCACCGGGGCCGGGGGCTGGATCAGACTGGTCGATGACGCTCACTCCGTCCGGGCCGATCAGATCGGTAAACGCTGCGGCTCGCATCGGTTCTGGAGTCGGTCTCGAGGGTAAAGACGGTGAGGGACGAGGAAACGCGAGTCGCCGAACTGGCGGTCCAACTCGCGAGCTCTGTTACTCGTCACGTAACGGGACAGTAGCGTTTCCTCGGGCGATTTCCGGTACCGATTGATCTCACGAACCGAGAGCCGACAGAAGACCTTTTTGTCGATCCGTAGTCGATTCGGATGCACTCGCGTCCGGGTTGGGGTAGTGGTCATCCTTCAGTCAGTTTCGACTGAGACGCGTAGTTCGATTCTCGCACTCGGACCTCCGTCGCTCTCGTTGCTGTTCATGCCGATCGAACGCGAAGGCGTCAACGCTACCGGTGGGGCCAGTACAGCGATCGGCCCGTTTTGAGCACCCTCCAGAGCGGACTACAGCCGCGTTCCCAGACGAGGATCGGGATGAGCCGTCCACCGAACCCCTCTTTAAACCTGAAGACGCCGTTCTCGAAGCTCGAGTTCGTACTGCCGAAGTCGTACGTCTCGTACCCGTTCTCGATCCCCCATCGGATCACCTGGTCATAGAGCAACTCCGACGCGTGATCGTCGAAGTACTCCCGCGGGACCGCGGCGAAAAAGCCGTGGATGGACGACCGCTGCTCGTCGAGGAGTTCGAGGAACCCGCCCGCGTATTCGCCGTCGATCCGGATCGTCATCAACAGCAGTCGCTCGCGCATCGCCGACAGCCGTTCGAAAAACGAGCGCGGATAGACGTCGCCGCCGACGCGGTCCATCACCTGCTCGTACGCCGCGTAAAATCGCTCGACGGTCGACGGTGTGAGTTCTTCCTCGACGACCTCGTAGTCGGCGTCGCGTCCGCGTTCGATTCCGTTCCGTCTGGTCTTGCTCATCCCGTCGCGGATCTCGTCGTACCCCTGCGTCAGATCGAGCACGAACCGACACTCCCGCCGGTACGGTTCGTACCCTTCCGATTGCAGGAGATCGTTGTACCGGAGGTACTTCGTATCGAGGGCGCGGATCTGGTGGACGACCGTCCGACCGGTACAGAGATCCGGAACGGTCTCGGCGAGCAGCGACAGCGAATCGCCCGCGTCGGTCGTAACCAGCGGCCCGCCGAACCCCGGGTACGCCGACGAGAGCCGGCGGAAGGGCGTCTTTTCGATATCGACGACGAAGTTCGGTAGCAGCCCGATGGTGTTCCCGTCTTTTTCGACGACGAGATGCCGCGGCGTGTATCCGAGCCCGTCCTCGATGGCCTCGAGCCACTCGTAGCGGTGAAAGATGCTCCCACAGGTCGCTCGTTCGACGACCGCGTTCCACCGTGACGCCGACGTCGCTCGAATCGTCTCGAGGAGGGTGACTTCGAGACCGGCCGCCGACGTACGCACCGTCCTGGCCGACTCGCTGATGTCGGTCCCGGCCTTCGAGATCCCGTTCGATGACTCCGATGAGATAGTTGCTGCGGTCGTCTGGGCCATTCGTAACTCATAGCAACATGAACGACCACGTTAAGTTGTTTTCCTGTACAGTGGTATTTCGTCGTCGACCGACTATCAGGGTGTCGCGAACGTCTCTGCTGAACCGATCGAAACTCCTCGTCGGAGTGAGACACAGTTACGGGGGAGAGTAACGGTCCCGTACAGGTTCCGAACGATCGTTTCCCGGTGGCGAAACCATCCTGTTACGAACGGCGGGTGTCCGCGAGGCCGACAGCAGCGATCTCGTTTCCCGACGCCTTCGATCGGTGGGACGACGGCGCTGACACCTCGAGAGGAAGCGTCGATTCGGATGGCTATCGTTACTGTCCGTCAATATCGTCTTTTACCGTCACTGATGTATCAGGTCGCCCGCTCCACAGTTGTCGTTGTGGCTTCGTCTGCGCACGGGTGTCGCCGAACGCCAGCAGGCACCCGACCGCACGGCGGTTGTGTAATCGGTGTGCAAACAGCGAGTCGGTCTCGGAGAGCGGGGATCCATTTCAAACGATCCCTCGGCGACGAGGGTACAGCACCGAGGGACGAGACGACCTCGAGACGGTCACTCGACGAACTGGTCCAGCGTCGCGTCGAGACCGTCTCGAACCTCGCTCACGAGTCCGCCGTCGATATCTAATCCGAGGACGGCGACGGCGGCCCGGCCGACCCTGTCGCGCAGCTCCGGCGGCGAGTAGACGCCGAGTCGCCACTGGGAGTACTGCGCCGCTCGGAGCGCCTCGACCAGCGGCGACTGCTCGCCGAGCCGACGAACGTCGCCGTTGACCATCACGCGCGTCGTCGACTCCGTCATCGAGGGGCGACCCGGAACGTCGAGGATCACACGTTCCGGATCGACGCCGGCAGCGTCGGCGATTTCGCGTTCGAACTCCCGAATGGTCTCGTGGTCGGCCTCGATGATTCCGCCGGGAACGTCGTCGATCTCGGCCCACACCGCCCGTTTGAACAGGTCCCGCTGGTCCAGTCGCCGCGAGAACTCGTCCGTCGCCTCACACGAGCGGAGGGCGACGATCAGGTCGTGATCGTCCATCCGCTGGAGGGTGGCGGCGTCGATATCGGCAGCGGGCGACTCGAGCAATCGTTCGGTCGCCCGGCGGAGCATCGCCTTGCTGATCCTGGCGACGCTGTGGCTGTAGACGGTGGGGTTCATCAGCGCTCGCGCGACCAACAGGCTCTCCGCGCTCTGGACGTTGCCCTCGTCGAGGACGAGTTCGCCGTCGGCGAACGTCAACTCGCGAACGAGGCGTCCGTGGTCGATCGTTCCGTAGGGGACGCCCGTGTGGTGGGCGTCGCGAACGAGGTAATCCATCCGGTCGACGTCGAGTTCGCCCGAAACGAGCTGTCCGAACCGGCCCTCGCCCGCCACGAGGTCCGCAACCGCGGTCGGCTCGAGGTCGTGCTCGCGCAGAACCGCTCCGACGTCGCCCTCGACCAGCAACTCGTGGACGTCGTCGTGGTACCGCCCCGTTCGTCGGTGGGTGATCGATTCGAGGTTGTGGCTGAACGGTCCGTGGCCGACGTCGTGGAGGAGCGCGGCCGCGTGGACGCGTTCGGCCTGTCGTCCCTCGACGCCGAGGTGCTCGAGGGCTTCGCAGGCGAGGTGGTAGACGCCCAGGCTGTGCTCGAAACGCGTGTGATTGGCCGACGGATAGACCAGCGAAACGGTTCCGAGCTGTCGGATGTTTCGGAGCCGTTGTAGTTCGGGCGTATCGAGAAGAGCGTGGGCGACCCCGTCGATCCGAATGTGATCGTGGACGCTATCCTTGATCGTCTTCATACCGACTGCTTCGGCGCTATCACACAAAAACTGTCGTTTGGACCGGTAGATCGCCCGCGCGTCCCGGAGGGGAGACGACGATCGACGGCTCGAGTGCGTCACGCGAGTTAAAAGCGGCCGTCAGTTGACGAGGGGTCACTTACCCGCGTGGCTGGCGTTTGCCCGTACCGCTTATGACCGAACTGACTGTCCCACCCGACGCGAGCGAAGATCGTGCTGCGGAACTCGTTCGCGACCACGTTACCGTCGGCGACGTCGTCCAGATCTGGGGGCGCGAGCGAACCGGCGGCGACGATCCTGAGCTCACCGGCGAAGTGACGGGATTCGAACCCGCGTATCTCGAACTCGACGGACGCTCGCTCACCGAAGGAAGCGTCCGATACGACGAAATCGAGACCGTTAGCAGGGTCGAGGAAGCATAGGATTCACGGCACGCTCGGCTATCGTAGCCACTGAACGTCGCTGCACACCTGATCCACGAGGGCAGCGCGGTTCGGAGCGAGCGCGGTTCGGAGCGAACGGAGTGAGCGAGAACCGCGGGAATGCGAATAGCGCGGGATCTTTGATCCCGCGGACCATGCGAACGGGCGCACAGCGCCCGTGAGCAGACGGCGAGTCCTGCAAGCCGTGAGCAAACGAAGCGATCGAGAACCGTGGGTGTGTAAATCGTGTCAGTTGTTCCTACAGTACTGACCCGTCGTATCCAGTGCTGATCGGAAGTCGGTCGGCGACTTCACAGAACAGTTCTTCGGACGACGCTCCATAGTTGATACTATACCCAAGAGAAATAACAATGTTTATCATCTGTATGTTTAGAGTTGTTAATTGATGGGGCGAACTGCCGAGACCGACCATCGACATGCGCGCGTCGGGTCCGATACTCCATCCGCAGAAATCCGAAGTTTTACAACTAAGCTTTCACTACCCCAATTCAGTTTTATGTCTGCGCTCGAGGCCACAGGTACCCGGGCCGAACGGCGGTATCGAGGAGCGAACGGAGACGATCGGAGAGGCGGATCGGTTGCCGATCCGATGGTCTCGAGCGGTAATCGGCCGATTCGCCGTCCCGTTCGGGCGGGTTCGGCCCGACGGTGGTGAGACCGTGATACGCGCACTCCTCGAGCGCCTCGCCTCGGTCACCGTCGTGATGGTTGGCGTGTCGCTCCTCACGTACGGGTTCGTTTTTCTGACGCCCGGCGACCCGGCGTACACGATCCTCAGAGAGCAGCGACAGAGCCCGCCGTCGGCGGCCGAAGCCGCGGCGTTTCGTGCCGAACACGGGCTCGACGACCCCTTTCTCGTTCAGTACCTCTCGTGGCTCACCGACGCGCTTCAGGGCGACCTCGGGACCTCCTACTACCGGTCGGAACCCGTCACGACGCTGTTGCTAGAGTACCTGCCGAACACGCTCGAACTCGCGCTGGCGGCGACGGCGGTCTCGCTGTTGCTGGCCGTTCCGCTGGGCGTGTTGAGCGCCGTCCATCGCGACACCTGGATCGATCGCACGAGTCAGATCGCCGCACTGGTGGGGATCTCGATGCCGAACTTCTGGCTGGGGTACCTGCTGATCCTCGTCTTCTCGCTCTGGCTCGGGTTGACGCCCGTCTCCGGCGTCGGAACGCTCGGTCACCTCGTCCTCCCGGCGATCACGCTCGGAACCGGCATGGCCGCGATCATCACGCGACTCGTCCGGACGTCGATGCTCGACGTCCTCGAGGCGGAGTACATCGACACCGCGCGTTCGAAGGGCGTCCGCGAGCGACTCGTCGTCTACAAACACGCGCTCCGGAACGCTCTGGTGCCGGTCGTGACGATCGTCGGCCTCCAGTTCGGGTTCGTTCTCAACGGTGCGGTCGTCGTCGAGGTCGTCTTCCAGCGGCCGGGGCTCGGGACGTTACTCGTCGACGCCGTCTTCGCCCGCGACTACCCGATCATACAGGGTATCGTTCTCGTCACCGCGCTCACGTTCGTCGTGACGAACCAACTCGTGGATCTCGCGTACGTCGCACTCGATCCCCGCATCGACCGGGGGCGAGGATCACAGGGTGATCGGCCGTGAAACCGCGTTCCGATACCCGTCTCGAGGCGATCCCGTGGTTGTCCACGCTCCGCGAGCGAGTCCGCGCTCGCCTGGGATCGGGGCTCGGCGTCGTCGTTCGCCGAAACTTCCGGATCCGTCTCGGCGGGTGGATCGTCTGCGCCCTCGCGCTCGTCGCGATCGTCGGACCGCTAGTGACTCCCTACGATCCGACGGCCCAGTCGCTGGGTGCCCGGCTTCAGGAGCCGTCGCTCGCCCATCCGCTCGGCACCGACGCGCTCGGCCGCGACGTGGCGACCCGGCTGGTCTACGGTGCCAGAATCTCGCTCGCCCTGGCACTCGTCGCGACGCTCGTTCGGCTCGTCATCGGGACGGCCATCGGGGTGGTCGCGGCTACCGGCGGGACGCTCACCGATACCGCATTGATGCGACTCGTGGACGTTCAACTCGCGTTTCCCGGACTCGTGCTCGCGCTCGTGGTCGCCGGCGTCCTCGGGCCGAGCCTGACGAACGTCGTGATCGCGCTCTCGGTCGTCGGCTGGGCGACGTACGCGCGTCTCGTGCGCGGAAGCGTTCTCGCGATCAAGGACCGGCCGTTCGTTCAGGTCGCCCGGCTCTACGGAACCCCGCGCCGGCGGATCGTCAGGCGACACCTGCTGCCGAACGTCGCGAGTCCGGTCATCGTTCTCGCGACGCTCAACCTTGGCACCGTCGTGCTCGCGGCGGCCGGGCTCTCCTTTCTCGGCCTGGGCGCACAGCCGCCGACGGCCGAGTGGGGAACGATGATCGCCAACGGGCGGATCTACCTGCGATCGGCACCGTGGCTCATCACCGCGCCCGGCGTCGCCATCGCGGGCACCGTCATCGGATTCAACCTGCTCGGCGACGGCCTTCGGGACGCGCTGGATCCGGACCACCTGGACGACCGACAGCGGAGACACCCCTGATCATGAGCGATGGACTCGCAATCGACGACCTCCACGTACAGTTCCGGACGCAGTCGGAGACCGTCCACGCCGTTTCCGGCGTCTCCTTCGGAATCGAACCCGGCGAGATCGTCGGTCTCGTCGGCGAGAGCGGCTGCGGTAAATCCGTCACCGCTCGCTCGATCGTCCGGCTCGAGGAGCCCGGCAAAATCGTCGGCGGCAGCGTTCGCTACGACGGTCGCGACCTCACGACGGCCGTCGACCGAACGCTGCGGCGACTGCGCGGGCGCGACCTCGCGATGGTGTTTCAGGACCCGTCGACGACGCTCAATCCGGTCTACCCCGTCGGCGAACAGATCGCCGAAGCCGTCCGGGTGCACCGAAGTCCGGAACGCCAATCTGTCTTCAGGGAACTCGCGGTCGGCGCGAGTTCGCGGCTCCGATCCCGACGGACACGTTCGCGGGTCCTCGAGTTGATGGAGACGGTCGGCATTCCGCGACCCGAAGAGCGGATCGACGCCTACCCCCACCAGTTCAGCGGCGGGATGCGCCAGCGCGCGCTCCTCGCGATCGCGCTCGCCCGCCGGCCGTCGGTGCTGATCGCCGACGAACCGACGACGGGGCTGGACGCGACGACCCAGGCGGCGATCCTCGAGCGCCTCGCCGAGTTGAACGAGACGCGGGGAATGAGCATCCTCCTGATCAGCCACGACTTCGGCGTCGTCTCCGACCTTTGTGACCGAGTCGTCGTCATGTACGATGGGACGGTCGTCGAGCAGGGGCCGGCGGAAGAACTGCGCGCCAATCCGAGTCACCCCTACACGAAAGCGTTGCTCGGCTGTCTGCCTCACCGATCGGAACCACAGACTCGACTGCCGACGGTCGCCGGAACGCCGCCCGACGGCTCGCCGCCGAATCCCGGCTGCGTCTTCGCGGATCGCTGCCCGTTCGCGACCGAGGAGTGTCGCGACGACCAGCCGCTCGTCTCGGTAGGCAACGGGGATACGCACACGGTCCGGTGTGGCGTTCCGGCGGCGCGTACCGCGACGACCGAGTCGATGCGCGCGGCGACGTCCGCGGGATCGGCACGCGGCCGCGAACGTCGAACGACGGGTAGTCACGCGACGGACGCGGCGGACGATCGCACGCAGCGATCGGCACACGACGGACCCGTCGTCGAACTCGAAGCCGTCACCAAGTTCTTCCGCGAATCCGACGCGCTCCTCGACCGACTCCTCGGAACCGACGCGGTGGTCCCGGCCGTCAGGGGGGTCTCCCTCGCCCTGCAAGCCGGGGAGACCGTCGGCCTCGTCGGCGAGAGCGGCTGCGGGAAATCGACGCTCGCGCGGCTGATCGCAGGGCTCGAGGAACCGACCGACGGAACCGTCCGGTTACGTGGTGAGTCGGTCGGTGCCGTCGGCTCGCGGACGAACGACCAACTCTCCGAGATCGGGTTCGTCTTCCAGAACCCCGGCACGAGCCTCGATCCGAAACGGACGGTCGGCCAGTCGATCGCCGAACCGCTGGTCGAGGCCGGTTGGGAGCCCGCGCGCCGGGACGACCGCGTCGAGGACGTGCTGTCGCTCGTCGGCCTCTCCCTCGAGTACGCCGACCGGTACCCCCGACAGCTGTCGGGCGGGCAGCGCCAGCGCGTCGCGATCGCTCGAGTGCTCGCCCTGGAGCCGTCGGTGCTCGTTCTGGACGAACCGACGGCCGCGCTCGACGTCTCGATTCAGGCCGCGATCCTCAATCTCCTCGCCGACTTGCAGGACGACCTCGGGCTCACGTACCTGTTCGTCTCGCACGATCTGGACGTCGTTCGCCACGTCGCTGACCGCGTCGCGGTGATGTATCTCGGCGAGCTCGTCGAGGTCGGCCCGGCGAGTCGGACGCTCTCGAAGCCGATCCATCCCTACACGGAAACGCTGCTGGCAGCGACCCCCGGCGACCGTTCCAACGCGACGAGCGACCACTATCACGACGCCTTGGCGGGCGAGCCGCCGAGCCCGACGGCACCGCCGGCCGGCTGTGCGTTTCACCCTCGCTGTCCGGTCGCCGACGACGAGTGCTCGCGGACCGACCCCGCCCTCGAACCCGTCGGCGACGCTCGATCGCGGTGTCTGTTCGCGACCGAACCGGACGACGAACCGGAAACGCGGCGCACACGACCGGCGACGACCACCACTCACGAACCAGATACACGATGACCGACGAGTCACCACGCACGATGAATCGACGCACCGCACTCAAAACGACGCTCGCGACCGCGACGCTCGCCGCCGCCGGCTGTCTCTCGAGCGAGACCGACGCGGCCGAGATGCGTATCGGCGGGCCGTGGGAACCGGGGAGTGACCCCCTCGACGGAGGCAGTCTGCTTCGGCGACTCGGCATCACCGAGGCCCTGGTCGGCGTCGATTACGACGCGAATCCGATGCCCGAGTTGGCCACCGATTGGGACCGACGCGACGCGAATCGGTGGCGGTTCGAGCTTCGAGCGGACGTGACCTTCCACGACGGCGAGCCGTTCGATGCGACGGCCGCCGTCGAGTCGCTTCGTCGAACCGCCGCGTCGTCGGCGTTCGCGGCCGTCCCGATCGATACTATCGAGGCGGTCGACGAGACGACCCTCGACGTCGAAACCGAAACGCCGTTCTCGCCGCTCCCCGCTCACCTCTCGCGCAACGAGGCGGTGCTCCTCAGTCCGGGGGCGCTCGAGGACGACGGCGGCGTTTCGGAGCCGGTGAGCACCGGACCGTTCGTCTTCGAGTCGGCCCGGGCCGGCACCGAGCTTCGCGCCGTTCGTAACGACGAGTACTACGGGGACGATCCGGCCCTCGAGTCCGTTCGTTACGAGGTCGTCGAAGACGATCAGACGCGGCGGATGAAACTCGAGAACGACGAACTCGAGATGGCGCGAATTCTCCCCACCGAGATGGTCGCGTCCCTCGAGTCCACGGATGGCATCGATGTCTACACCCCGGAAATCCCGCGCATCAGGTTCCTCACGTTCGACACGACGTCGGAACCGTTCGACGACGAGCGCGTCCGACGGGCGCTGAGCTACGCCGTCGACAGAACGGCGATCACCGAGTCGGTTCTCGACGGTGCCGAAGAGCCCGCGGTTGGCCCGTTTTCGCCGGCGATTACGGAGTGGGCGAATCCGGACATAGACGACCGGATCTACGACCCCGACCGCGCTCGAAGTCTACTCTCGGACGCCGGCTGGACGGGCGGATCGAGTGGCGCCGGGGACGTTCGAACCCGCGACGGATCGGCGCTCAGCGTCGAGTTCATGACGTTCGATGCGCGGAGCCTCCCGCTGATCGCCGAGGTGATCCAGGACCAACTCGCCGACGTCGGGTTCGACGTCGACGTGACGACGATGGAGTTCAGTTCGATGGACGACCGGGCCGGTCGGGGCTCGTTCGACGCCTACCTGACCTCGTGGGGGACGCTGTGGTATCCCGATCCGGATCGACTCACGGAGATGGTTCACTCGACGGCGGCGTCGTTGCACCACGGCTACGAAAACGATCGGGTCGATACGCTTCTCGAGGAAGCGCGCGAACTCGAGGAGCGCGAGGAACGAAAACAGCGCTACTACGAGGTCCAGTCGATTACCGTCGACGAAGCGCCGATCGCCGTCCTCACGAACTACACGAACGTCGTCGCGACGTCGACGGCCGTCGACGGCTACGAACCGCATCCGACCGAATTACGGTACGGTCTCGAGTCGGTCGAACTCGAGGAGTAAGGGGCGCGGACCGCTGGCTGTTCGGGTAGCTCAGTCCGTTTGACCGGCCGGGCTACTACCGTCGTCCGTTGGATCGACTCGAGTGACGAACGACGCGAGCGCGTCGACGGCGGTCTCGAACACGTCCTCGCCCTGCTCGGCGGAGGCGGCCGTCGCGTCGCCGACGGCACCGTTTTCGCTGAACCCGTCCGTGAAGTGGTGGACGACGCCGCCGTCGACGGTACTGTCCCACGCCGTCGCGTCGCCGGCGACCGGTTCGCCGACGTCGTCCGGGCAGACGTGGAGCAGAACGGACGTCTCGAGTTCTCCCGCGTGACCGACGTGGTCGTCGACGGCGCGCATCCACTCCCAGAGATAGACCGCGAGGTCGTTCGACGAGGAGTTGGTCAGGCTCCGCGCGAGGTGGCCGAGCGTCTCGCCGTTGCCGCCGTGGCCGTTGACGAACACGACCGTCTCGACGCTCGTTCCCTCGAGCGACGTGACCACGTCGCGGGCGTAGCTGCGAAGCGTTTCCGGCGAGACCGAAAGCGTTCCGGGGAAGGGTCCGTGATAGGGCGCGACGCCGACCGGTAGCGGCGGCAGCACGACCGTTTCGGTCGGGAGCGTCCGATCGGCTGCGGCGGCAATCGCCCGCGCGACGATCGTGTCGGTTCCGACGGGGGCGTGAGGGCCGTGCTGTTCCGTGCTACCGACCGGGAGCAGCGCCGTCGTCGGTGCCGAGTCCTCGACCGCCGTCCACGAATTTCGCTCGAGTTCCATGCCCGTTCGATACCCGCGGATCCGCCTAAGTGACTCCGATTTCCCCACCGACTCGAGACCGCCAGCGTTCCGGCACTCGACCGTTCGAATAGCGCGCAGTCGGTCTCATGGGCGGTCCCGGAATCGAACTGTGGCACCCTTACTTCGAACCGCTCGAGCCACGTGCGGTGGCACGCGCCGAGCCGTGGCGAGCGAAGCGAGCGACGGCTCGAATCCGTGTGAGGGATGAGCGAGGGAGTGAAACGACCGAGTGAATCGGCTGGGGAGGACGTGGAACTCCCCGTTGCCAGCGTGCACAGCACGCTCGAGTCGCTCGCCACCGCCACAGAAACAGCGTCGCAAACTTCGAACCCGGACCGAACAACCCAATTCGAGCGACCCAAATCGAGCACGACCGGCTCGAGCAACCCGACTAGATCGACACCCACTCGCCGTTCTCGTCGCTCTCCTCGATTGCCGCGAGGACGCGCTGGGCGGCGAGACCGTCCTCGAAACTCGGTTCGAACTCGCCGCCGCTCTCCACTGCCTGCAGGAACTCGTAGTTCTCGTGAACGAAGGTGTGCTCCCAGCCGATGACGTGGCCCGGCGGCCACCAGTGCTCGAGGTAGGGATCGTCCTCGTCGGTCACCAGAACCGTCTCGTAGCCGCGGTTTTCGTCCGTTCGCATCACCTCAAGTTCGTTCAGTCGCTCGAGGGAGAATCGGAGACTACCCTCGGAGCCGTGGATTTCGATCGTGTGGTCGTTCTTGTGCCCGGTCGCGAATCGGGAGGCTTCCAGCGTGCCCATCGCGCCGTTTTCGAACGCGACCTGTGCGGAGTAGGCGTCGTCGACGGTGACGGGGCGCGTCTCGCCGTCGCTTCCCTCGACCTGACGCTCGTCGACGAACGTTTGCAACTGACCACTGATGCGTTCCATCTCGCCCGCGAGGTCATCGTCGCCGACCAGGTATCGGAGCAGGTCGACCGTGTGCGCGCCGAGGTCGCCGAGCGCGCCCGATCCCGCCAGTTCCTCGTCGTTGCGCCACGACCACGGAGCGTCGGGATCGACGAGCCAGTCCTGGAGGTAGCGCCCGCGAGCGTGACGGATCTCGCCGAGTTCGCCCGCGTCGAGCAATCGCTTCGCGTACCGGATCGCGGGCACGAACCGGTAGTTGAAGGCGCAGCCGGCGGGAACGCCGTCCCCGGCCTCTCGCGCCGCCGTCGCCATCTCCTCGGCCCCTTCGAGCGTCGGGGCGAGGGGTTTCTCACAGAAAACCGGCGTACCGGCCTCGAGGGCGGCGATCGAGGGCTCGGCGTGAATGTGATTCGGGCCGAGATTGTAGAAGGCGTCCACGTCGTCGACGACGTCCGCCCAGTCGGTCGCGATGGAGTCGAAGCCGAGTCGGTCAGCAGCGTCCTCGAGCGCCGCCTCGTCGCGGCCGACGAGGACGCTCCGTTCGACATCCGGCGCGTCCGGGAAGAACATCGGCAGCCGCGCCAGCGCGTTTGCGTGTGCTTTTCCCATGAACCGATAGCCGAGAACGCCAATTTCGATCGTCATACGTATTCTTTCACAACAGGAGTAGTTAGAACTTGCCGTCACGGCACCGGTCTAGTCGGACCGGCGGCGGATTCGGGGGGTGATCGCTACTCCGCCCAGTAGGCCTCGCCGGGCTGTTCCCGGAAGATCGCCCGCTCGAGGAGGTCGACGGCTTTCTCCAGGCCCTCCCGGGAACTCGTCAGCGAGTCCTCGTGTTCGATGCTCAGGGCACCGTCGTAGCCGACCATGCGCAGCGTCGAGACGAGGTCCTTCCAGTGGGATTCGTCGTGGCCGTAGCCGACCGATCGGAAGAGCCACGAGCGGTTCGGCTCGTCGTCGTAGGCCGTCGTGTCGAGGACGCCCTTCTCCCGCGCCTGTTCCTCGTAGACCCTGGTGTCCTTGGCATGGAAGTGGTGGATGGCGTCTCGCTCGCCGAGGTACCGGATCGCGTCGGTGATCGAGATGCCCTGCCAGTAGAGGTGCGAGGGATCGAAGTTCGCGCCGACGCGCTCGTTCGTCTCCGCGCGTAGGCGGGCCATCCCGTGGGGTTCGTAGACCAGCATGTTCGGGTGCATCTCGATCGCGATATCGACGCCGTGCTCGTCGGCGTGGGCGGCCAGTTCGCCCCAGTACGACACCGCCTGCTCCCACTGGTACTCGTGGGCGTCGGCGTGTTCCGAGGGCCACGGGGCCGTGATCCAGTTCGGCACCTCGTCGTTTGGACCCCCCGCGGGAAGTCCGGAAAAGCAGGTGACCGTACGTACGTCGAGTTGGTCGGCGAGCCGGATCGCTTCGCGGAGTTCGGTGTCGGCCGCTTCGGCTCGTTCGTCGTCGGGGTGCAGCGGATTGTTGTGCGTCGCGAGCGCGCTGATTCGCATGTCGTAGGTCTCGAGGAGGTCGCGCAGTTCGGTCCGGGCGTCCTCGTCGTCTAAGTACTCCCGACGGACGAGGTGGTCGTCGCCGGGGTAGCCGCCGACGCCGGGTTCGATCGCGTCGACACCGATATCGGAGAGGTACGCGAGCGCGTCTTCGAGCGATTCGTCCGCCAGCGGTGGGGTGTGTACGCCGATGTCCATACGACCCGGTAGCATCGTCGTCGTGAAATAAATTCCGGTATCATAATATTAGAAATAAAAATGCAGGCGACGCTACTCGTCTCCCGATGGTCGGCCGAATTTTCGTCGTGAACGGCGATCCAGGGGATTACGCTCGAGGACGATACTCGAGCGTCAGCGGTCGCCGAGCGCGACCGTTCGCCCGCCGTCGCTCGAGCGGTAGATGCCGTCGACGACGCGCTGTACGGTCAGGGCCTCGTCGATGCTCGAGCCGCCATCTCTCCCGTCGGTGATCGAGTCGAAGAACGCCGCCTGCTCGTCGGCGTGCGTGTCGTTCTCGCGGGTTTCGATGGTCGTATCCGACAGGTGGTCGGTGCCCTCCGCGCCCGCCGAGTGAATCGTGAGGTCGTTCGTGAGGAGGTCGAACCGAGCGGCGGCCTCGGTTCCCCGGACGACGAACTCGTGGGTCGGCGGTCGGTTCGTCGCCCACGCGACCTCGAGGCTGATCGTCCTGTCGTCGGCACAGCGGACGAACGCGCTCGCGGAGTCGTCGACGTCGAACGTCGCCGAGTCCGCGTCGTCGCCCCACATCTCGAGGTAGGCGTAGTCCTCGCGAGAGCCGAACTCCGAGCGGGTGACGCCCGAGACCTCTTCGGCGTCGGGGTAGCCCAACAGGTACAACGAGAGATCGATCGCGTGGACGCCGAGGTCGATGAGCGCGCCGCCGCCGGAAATCTCGCGGCGAGTGAACCACGACCCGCGGCCGGGAACGCCCCGTCGACGGACGTAGTTGGCCTCGACGTGGGTCACCTCGCCGAGTTCGCCGCGCTCAATCCGATCCCTGAGGAGTTTCACGGCGTTCAGGAATCGGTTGTTGAACCCGACCGTGCACGTTCCGTCGGTGTTCGCCGCCGCGGCGGCGATCCGTTCGGCGCTCCCGATCGAGTGTGCCAGCGGCTTCTCGAGCAGGACGTGCAAGTCCCGCTCGAACGCGGCGACGGCGTACTCCTCGTGGAACTTGTTCGGCGTGGTGATCACGACGGCGTCGACGTCGTCGTAGAGGGCGTGGTGGTCCGTGTAGGTCTCGACGTCGTACCGGGAAGCGAATCGCTCGCAGGCCTTCTCGGAGACGTCCATGCCGCCGACCAGCGGCACGCCGAGTTCGACGAGACGGTCGGCGTGGTGGTGGCCGATGTTGCCGAGGCCGACGATTCCGGTTCGGATGTATGGTGACGTCGCCGTCACGGTCACCGGTCCTCCGTCGGCGTCGTCCGCGCGAACGCGGCTGTCAATCGGCCGTCTTCGGCTCTGCGCTCAGTACAACTGCTCTTCGTCTGCTGTGTGTTCATTGTCGTGTTGGCGGTGATCGGGGTGCGTTCGGCCGCGACGATACTGTCGGATTCCGGGAACGATCTTGTTCTTTACGTCCAGTGCGAACGAGACGATCCCGTAGATCCAGAAGAAAAACAGGACCGTCGCGCCGCCGTAGTAGACGACCGGTACGAGGCTACTCATGTCGCCCACCCGCGTCCGCTTCTGCTTCGGCTTCGACTTTCGCGCTCGCCCGATCCGCATCCGGTTTCGAGACCGTCTCGATTCCGTGAGCGACCGCGTCGCCCGACGCCGTCTCGAACAGGTGGATCTTCGACCGATCGAGCACGACGGTGATGTTTTCGCCCTCGCCGATCGCCGAGTCCGGATCGACGCTCATCTGTAGCTGGTTCGAGGCGGTCGACGCCTCCGTGCTCGTCATCGTCTCGGCGCTCGAGCCGTCGAGCGTGAGGTAGACGAAGATTTCGTCGCCCATCGGCTCGAGGACGTCGGTCGTCGCGTCGATGCCGGCCGAGGAACTCGATAGCGACGACGACTGCGCCGTCGGATAGATGTCCTCCGGCCGAATCCCCATCGTGACGGCGTCGCCGGGAGCGAGTTCGAGCCCGTCGACGTCGAACTCGAGGTCGAAGTGATCGGTTGCCAGTCCCTTCTCGGTCAGTTCGCCGTCGACGAAGTTCATCGACGGCGAGCCGATGAAGCCGGCGACGAACAGGTTCACCGGTTCGTTGTAACAGACCAGCGGCGGATCGATCTGCTGGAGTTCGCCGGCGTTGATGACGGCAATCCGATCGGACATGGTCATCGCCTCCGCCTGATCGTGCGTGACGTAGATGATCGTCGTGTCCAGTTGCTTGTGGAGCCGCTGGAGTTCGGTGCGCATGTGGACGCGCAGCTTCGCGTCCAGGTTGGCGAGTGGCTCGTCCATCAGGAAGACGTCGGGGTTACGAACGATCGCGCGAGCGATCGCCACCCGCTGTTGCTGGCCGCCCGAGAGCTCGTCGGGCATGCGATCGAGCATCCCCTCGAGCTGGACGATATCGGACGCCTGCTCGACCCGCTCGTCGATCTCCGCTTTGTCGTATTTCCGCAGTCGGAGGCCGAAGGAGATGTTGTCGTAGACGTCCATGTGCGGGAACAGCGCGATGTTCTGGAAGACCATCGAAACCCCGCGATCTTTCGGCGGGAGCTTCGTAACGTCGGTGTCGCCGATGTGGACCGTTCCCTCGCTCGGTTTCGTGAGCCCCGCGATGGTCTCCATCGTCGTCGACTTGCCACAGCCGGAGGGGCCGACGAGACAGATGAACTCGCCGTCCTCGATCTCGAGGTTCATCTCGTTGACTGCGGTGATGTCTTCGTAGCGTTTCGTAACGTCGTTGAGTCGTACTCGTGCCATTGTTACTCTTTGAGTGCTCCGTCAGTCAGGCCGCTGACAATCTTTTCCTGTGCGACGATCACGAGGATCAACATGGGCAACACGCCGATGATACTCGCCGCCGCCATCAAGTTGAAGTCCGTCGTGTACTGCGTCTGGTAGCTCAGGATGCCGCCGACGAGGGGTGACCAGTTCTCGGGCTGGCTCTCCAGTGCCATGATCGAACTGAAGAAATACTCGTTGTAGACGGCGATGAAGGTCAACACGGCGGCCGTCGCGACGCCGGGTGCCGACAGCGGCATGATGACCCGGAACAGCGCGCCGAGCCGGGTCGTTCCCTCCACCCTGGCGGCGTCTTCGAGCCCGTCCGGAATCTGGGCGTAGAACGTCGTCAGGATGAATATCGCGAGCGGCAGGAACAGCGCGCTAAAGGGCATGATCATCGAGCCAGGCGTGTTCACCAGCCGCGGGGCCTGGAACAACTCGATCCCCAAAAACGGGATGACGACCGCGTTTCCGAGGAACGCGTCGAACAGCGGGATGAGAAACGCCGCCGGCGGAAAGTACGAGATCATCAGCACCGCGAGCATCAACGCTCCGCGACCGGGGAATTCGAGGCGTCCGAACACGTACCCCGCGAGGGTCGCCACGGCGAGGACGATGATCGTCGTCGTCGTCGCGAGCACGAAGCTGTTGAAGACGTAGAGGTGGAACGGAACCTGCTGGAACACCTCGACGAACGCGTAGACGTTGAACCCCTGCGGATGGGGGAACTCGATCCCGATAATCGGCAGGCTCCAGTCGCCCGTGAGAATCTGGCTATTCGGCGTGAGTGCGAGGACGAGCAGCCAGTAGAACGGGAACAGCGTCGTCACGAGGAAGAAGGTACACGCGACCCAGAACAGCGCCCTGTAGAGGCGCTGGCGCTTGCCGTCCTCTTCGAGGACGCCGCGAACCCAACTGTTCAACAGCCCCTCGTCCGCGTCGGTCGCGTCGGTTCCGTGGTCGGATGCTGTTGCCATGTCAGAACCCCTCCTTGTACTGCTGGTAGATGACGCCGGTCACGATCACGCCGATGATACCGGCGGTCACGAACGCGATCGCGGAGGCCAGTCCGCGACTCGAGTAGAACGTCTCGATGACCATACACGATAGCGACGGGACAGTCGTACAACTCGAGACGGAGTCGATCAGCCCGTAGATCCGCATCGCGTCGACCGTTCGGAAGAGGACGGCGATACCGAGCGAAGGCAGGACCAGCGGGAACGTGACCAGTTTGAACTGCTGCCACTTCGAGGCCCCGGCGACCTTCGCGACGTCGTAGAGGCTTCGATCGATGCTCTGGAGTCCGGCGAGGATCAGCAACGCCATGAACGCCGTCGTCTTCCAGATGTCCGCGACGGTGACGATAAGGAACGCACTCATCGGATCGTTGAGGGTGTTCGTCTCCGCGACGATCCCCATCGTCGAAAGGTACTGGGTCAGGAACCCGGTACTCGGGTGGAACATCAGGTAGAAGATCATTCCCTGAATGACCAGCGGAATCGCCCACGGGATGATGATCGCCGCACGTACCCAGCGCCGTCCGCGGAACTCCTTGTCGAGCACGAGCGCCTGCCCGAACCCGATCAGGGTCTCGAAGAAGACGCTCACGACCGCAAAGAGGATCGTTACGACCAGCGTACTCCGGACCCAGCCCTCGACGTGAACGAACGGGAAGGTCCCGTCCGTGTAGACTTCGGGGAGGAATGTGACCGAACCGGGTAAACTCGAGTTCGCATTACCGGTGAACAGGTCGACGTAGTGCTCGAAGCCGACGAACTCCGGATCGGTGTTTCCCAGGATACCCGTGTACATCGACAGCTCGAACGTCCGCAGCAGCGGATAGAGCGCGATCGCGGTCAACAGGACGAACACCGGCGTCAACAGCAGGTAGGCGAACGCCGTTTCACCCAGGTTCTCGAGCCACCGCGTGACCGCGACGACCGGTCCCGATCGCCGGGATTCCCGGCCGCTGCCAACCGTCTGTCGTTCTGTACTCATTCTTGCGATTCGATGTCTTCGATCGCGCTCTGTAGGTCAGCCGCAGCGTCTGCGGGACTCTTCTCGCCGGCGACGGCCTGGTTGGCCTGCTCGGCGATCGTCGTCGCTTGGGAAGGCCACTCTGTGGTGACTGGCCGCGGCATTGCTCCCTCTCCTGCGACCCGGAGCGTGTTCATGTAGTTGGCAACGTCTCCGATAGTGTCCGGATCGGTCGCTTCGTCGGCGTCGAAAAGAGCCGGTTTCGGCGGCAGCCATGCGATAGCCTCGAGCATCCCGAGGTTGAAGTCGTCTTCCGTCATGGCGGTGATCACTTGCAGAGCCTCGTCCGTTTGCTCGGAGTTGGGGTTGAGGCCGATGTGCCAACCACCCTGGGCCGAGGTCGAACCGCCGGTTCCGGGATACTCACCCTCGCCTTCTTCGACTGCGTAGGGAATCGGCATCACACCGAGATCGTCCTCGTCCTCGAAATCGTACTCGCCGCTGAGGGCCTCGACGATCGCGTACGGCCAGTTCCGGTGGAACGCAGCTTTACCCTCGGTGAACGGTGCGAGTGCCGGGTTCTCCGTCCATTGGGTGATGTCCGGCGACGCGACGCCCGTGGGATAGTCATCGAGCGTGTACTCGTCTTCCTCGTCGGCGGCGAGCGTGTACATCATGCTGAGCGCCTCGATGAACTCCGGTTCGTCGATGGTTACCGGTCGTTCGCCGACGGGACCGCCCAGGTTCTCCTCGCCGCCGAAGTACGCGCCGCCGAAGGAGGTCATGACCTCGTTGAAGGTACAGCAGGCGGTTCCCTCGTAGACGTCCCACTGGGTCGAAAAGCCGAACTCGGCGTCGGACGCCGCGACGATTTCCTCGGCCATCTCGGCCCACTCCTGCCAGGTCATCGGCTCGGATTCCCACTGATCGAAGTCCTCGTCGGAGTAGCCGGCTTCGCGCGCGTACCCCTTGTTGTACAGCATGACCGCGTAGTCGGGGTACAGCGGGACGCCGTGGAGGTCGCCGCTCTCCGTATCGCGGACCGTGTTGGTGAACGCGTTGAAGTAGTCCTCGTCGATCCGACTAAGGGTCTCGTCGTCCAGTTCCTCGGACAGGTTCGCGATGTACCCCCGTTCGATGAGGACGTTCGCCCAGCCGGTGTCCATCATGAACAGGTCGGGAGTCGTCTCCTGGGCTTCGAGCAAGGAGATATACTTGTCGCGCTGGTCGCCGGTGTCGTCCGACTGCTCGCTGAACTCGATCTCGATCTCGTCGTCGACTCCGTTCTCGTGGAGCAGATCCGGGAGGTTGTCCCTGACGTCGCCGATAGTCGTCGATCCCATCGCGATCGTTATCGCGTTCTCGGAACTGGAACTATCGCCGTAAATACAGCCCGCGAGACCGGCCGCCGCACCAGTTGCCCCAGCCGCCTTGACGAACGTTCGACGCGAAACGCTCGAGTCAGTTCGACTCCGCCAGTGTGAGTGTCTCTCACTCATATTAAGAACTATGATACTCAGTACTATATATATTTGATGGAATGTTACAACAGGTGTAGTTAATTCAAACCGCGCGCTCGAGACGCCGGGAGATTGCGGAGCTACGACGGGCGTTCCGTCGTCACTCGAGCGACTCGATCGTGATCCGGACCGCCTCGAGGTCCTCGAGCATCGCCCCCCAGCCGCCGATCGTGTATCGTTCCCCGCCGACCTCGAGAGTGATCGAGGCTTCGCCCGCGAGCTGGGGGAGCGGTGTCGTCCGTTCGTCGCTGGCCGAAACGCCGGCGTACGTGAGATCGGTGATCGTTCCCCGCTTCGTCACCTCGCGTCCCGTGTCGGTTTCGAACCCGACGACCGTGGCTTCGATCGTCACGCCGTCCTCGAGCAAGGGCTCGACGTCCCGGAGACACTGTCGCAGATCGACGTACGTGATCGGCGGCTCGTCGCGGCGATCCGAGTAAATCGTCTCGTGGATCTCCCAGAGACAGGTGAGGTAGTACCAGTGGAAGACGTACGCGAGGGTCCGGTCGTTGACGATCACGCCGTACTCGTTCGTCGAGTCGCCGTGGGGGGAAAAACAGGTCCACGAGCGGTCGATCAGCGCCAGGAAGGGAGAGGAGAGATCGCGGTATCGCGCTTCCGTACAGGCGCGGGCCAGCGCGTCCGTCGACGGCAGCGCCGACTCCGTCCCGATCTCGGGGAACAGACAGACCTTGACGTCGACGCCGTTTTCGAGGGCAGTCGCGAGAGCGTCCGAGAGATCCTCAAACTGCGCGGGCGTCAGGCCGATTTGAACCTGATTCCCGGCCTCGCGAATCAGTTCGTCGGCTCGCGCCAGGACCGTATCGAGGCGTTTGACGATGCTCACCTTGTGCTCCTCGAGATCGGGACGGCTCCAGCGGTCCTCGATCTCGCCGGCCGCCGCCTCGAAGCGATCGGCGCGGGACCGCAAATTCCTGAGCACGTCCGTCGGGTCGTGAGCGCGAGCGTGCAAACTGTCCTGCTCGTAGGTTTCGATGTACCCCTGCTCCTCGAGTCCGCGCAGGACGTCGTAGATTCGCGGGTCGGGAACCGAACTCGCCTGCGCGATGTCGGTCGCCGAGGCGGATCCCAGCCCGAGCAGCGTCACGAACGCGTCCGCCTGGTACGGCGAAAGACCCGCATCCTCGAGCGTCTCGGTGAGTTCCTCACCGTCCACTGCGACTCACCGTCCGTGCCGCGGAACGCGGATCGCTCGAGAGGTGGCGAATAGGGGCCTGGTGCCGTCGGCGACGGATCGAGACGCCCCGTCGGTTACGCGTCGTAAATTCCTGCATTGATGATTATCTATAACACCTGTTGTAAAAACCTTGCTAACGCAGTAGACTGAAGGCGATCCGATCGAAACGCACGGCATATGACCGATCCACTCGACCGCATCCGACGACCCGAATACACCGGCGAGAATCGCTGTTGGCCGTGTACGATCACCAACAGCATCGCGCTCGCGGTTCTCGTCGGCGGGCTGGCGATACTCGGTCGGCGACTCACCGCCGGGGTGGTCGCGCTCGCCGGCACCGTCGCGATCGCACTCCGCGGATACGTCGTTCCGTACACGCCGCGGTTCGCGCCCACCCTCGTCGGGACGCTCCCGATCGACCCGTTCGACCACGGCAGGCCGGACGCCGGGACGGGGTCGCTCTCGAACGTCGGTAGTACAGCCGACGGCGCCGACCCGGCCGTCCCGACCGGTGAAACCGTCCTTTCCGAACTCCTCGAGGCCGGCGCTATTGCAGTCGACGGCGACGAAATCGTCCTCGAGCGCGACTTTCGCGAGGAGTGGCACCGGGAGATGCGGACCCTTCGCGAGGCCGATCTCGCGACGCTGGAGCGAATCGCCGACCGGCGGACCGACTCGTCGGTCGACGCGCGAACGCGCCGGAACTGGGGGCGCTCCGTCCTCGTTTTGGACGGTGGCGATGCGCTGGTAACGCTCCCGCGCGGAGTCGCCGTCGCCGAACTCGCCGCGACCCGCGCCCTCGAGGGCCGCGTCGATTCTCCCGCGATCCGCCGCGCCGCCGGACGGCCGCTGCGTTCGCTCCTCGAGCGGTGTCCGCTCTGTGACGGCCCGGTGACCGTCTCTCGCTCGAGTTGCTGTGGCGAGGTGACTCCGATCGGGAGGACGCCGCCGAAGAAACTGGTCTGTTCCGCCTGCAACGAGCGCTTTTTCACCTTCGACGCCGACGAGAGCGAGCGCTGACCGTCGTGTCGGTCAGCGCCGGCGTTTCAGCCGCCGGTGGAGCGCCATCACGTCCGCGAAGTCCTCGCGGCCGTCGTCGTTGATGTCGTAGCGGCCGGGTGCCGGTTCGGGATCGGTGATCGAGGCCGTCTTTGCGACGGTCAGCGTCGTCGACTCCACGCCGACGGAACACTCGTACTCGCCCGCCTCGACGACTTTCGGCCGCCAGCCGGGGACGTCGCCCGGGACGACCTCGAGCGTGGAGAGGTCGAGATCGATCGTGACGCGCTCGCTCCCGCCGGCTTCGACGTGGACCCGTTCGAATCCCATCAGTCGGCGGTGGGGCTGGAGTACCGAGCCGTAGAACTCCGTGTTGTACACCTCGACGATGTGGTCGCCGGCCATCCGGCCCGTGTTTTCGACGGTCACTCGAGCGGTAACCGTGGGGTTCGTCGCGGGATCTTTCACCGAGTCGGGCGACAGCGACAGCTCCGAGTACTCCCAGTCGGTGTAAGAGAGGCCGTGTCCGAATTCGAACTGGACGGTCCCCGCGCTCGCGTCCACGGACTGACGCGGCGGGTAGTCGTCGTAGAACTGGGGAACGTGACCGACGTTCCCCTCCCAGGTGAACGGCAGCTTTCCCGAGGGGTTGTAGTCGCCGAAGAGGGTATCCGCGATCGCGACGCCGGCGTCGCTACCCGGCTGTCCGGCGAAGAGGACGGCGTCGAGATGCTGGAACGTCTCCGCGGTCCCGCGCGGACTCCCGGCGAGAATCACGCCCACGAGGGGAACGTCGTCGCCGGTTTCCCCGTCGACGAGTTCGACGAGTTCCCGCTGGGACTCGGGGAATCGCATCCTGTCTCGGTCGCCGAAGCCCTCGTTGTGCGGCCCTTCGCCGAGCACGACGACAGCGGCGTCGGCGGTTCCGGCCGCCTCGAGCACCGCCGCCTCTTGCTCGTCGGTGACGTCGAAGAAGCCGTTGTCGAAGTTTTCGTAGATGCTCTCGTAAACGGCGGGCTCGAACTCGGTCGGGACGTGCGTGAGTCGGTCGCCGAGACGGTCGGCCAGCGCGCCCTCGATGGTCGTCTGGCGCGGACGCGGCCCGTCCGCCGTCAGGAACCCGTCCTCGACTCCCTGCCAGCCAAGCGTCCAGCCGCCGTGTTGCATCAAGAACCGGTTCGGCGTTCCGTCCTCGATACCGGGACCGGTCAGTAACACGTTTCCGTCGTCCTCGAGCGGGAGCGCGCCCTCGTTTTGCAACAGGACCAGCGACTCCTTGGCGAGTCGTTCGGAGACGTCCGCCGCGCCGCCGACGATGTCGCCGATCTCGTCTTCCGGCGCGTACGGTTGCTCGAACAGGCCGACCTCGTGTTTGAGTTCGAGAACCCGACGGACCGACTCGTCGATGCGCTTTTCGGACAGTTCGCCGCTCTCGACAAGATCGACGGTCGTGTCGATGAACTCGGTCGGCGCGGTCTCCCCGCCGCACATGTGCATATCGATGCCGGCCTGCAGCCCTTCTTTGACCGCCTGCCGCCAGCCCTCGTCGGTGTCCGGACGATACTCGTGGTTGGTGAGCATCCGCTTGAAGTCGTCCCAATCGGTGAGGACCACGCCGTCGAAGTCGTAGCGTTTCCGGAGCACTGTCGTCAACAGCCAGGGAGAGCCGTGTGCTGGTTTGCCGTTGACCGCCCCGCTGTTGACCATCACCGTCTTGGCCTCCTCGAGACCGCGCCGATACGGCGGCAGCTGTCTGGTCCGGAGGTCCCGCATCGAGGTTCGAACGTGTGCCCGGTCCTTTCCGGTGTTCGGGGTCCCGTAGCCGGCGAAGTGTTTGACCGTCGCGGCGACGCGACCGTTGCGTTCGAAGCCGCGTGCCCGTGCGCTCCCCATCTCGCCCAACAACATCGGGTCTTCGCTGTGGCCCTCGAAGTAGCGGCCCCAGCGCATGTCTCTCAGGATGTCGAGCGTCGGCCCGAAGTTCCAGTGACCGCCCATCGCTGCGACGGACTCGCCGGTGTGGGTCGCCGCCCGCTCGACGAGGTCGATGTCGCGGGTCGCGCCCATGTTGAGCCGCTGGGGAAAACTCGTACAGCCGTCGAGCAGACAGTTCCCGTGGAGGGCGTCGCCGCCCCAGATGAACGGAACGCCGGGTTCGTTGTTCTCGACGACAAACTGCTGGAGGCCGTTCAATCCCGCGACGAACTCCTCCCCGTCGAACGTCGGCCCCGAGGCGCCGCCGTTGAGTATCGAGCCGACGTGGAGATCCGTGAACAGTTCGCCGACCGTCTCGACGTCGTCGTGGGTCGCGAACTCGTCGTTCGGATCGAATCCTTCCCCCGATTCGCCGAGTGCGACCTGCGTCAGCTGACCGACCTTCTGCTCGAGGGTCATCTCGTCGATCAGTTCCCGGATTTTCCCGGTCGCCGCCGCTGTCGCGCTCGGTACCCCAACGCCGGCTGCCGTCGCTGCGGTCGCTGCACCGGTCGCCTTCATGAACGTCCGTCGTGACTCGTCGACTTCGTCAGCCGACCCAAGTGAATTATCTTCTGTCATTCAGGTACATATCACAACTCGGATTAGGATAACTATTTGGCAACTATTCGGCGGTAGTAGTCGGCTAGCTTCAACGTATCATCCGATAATAACAACGTAGCTTTCTGAACAATATCTCTCGCCGGTGTAACCCCGATCACAGTTCGTTTTCCCGGTCGATCGCATTCGTCCGTTCCGCGCGGCGGAGGTCGAACGGGCCAAGCGAACCGGTTCGCATCGAGCGAGAGCCAGTGAGCGATCCGACGCACATCGGTTCGCCCCCGGGGCGCGTCACTCGAGAGCGGGTCGACCATACCGGTGGGTCCCGGACGAAAAGCGGTCGAACTCGGAATGGTGCCGTTCGGGCTGACTACCGATCGGATACCGGCCCACGGAGCGGGCGCTGATCGTCCAGAACCGGCACGGAGCGGTCTACTTCTCGAAGCCGCCCCGGTGGATGATCTCCGAGAGCGGCTTCCGGTCGCTGGGCTGTTCGCGCTCCTGGAGTTCCTCGGGGAGCGTTTCGGGCGGTGCGCGTTCACCGATCGCGACCATGGCCTCGACCGCGTACTCGTCGGGAACGTCGAGTTCCTCGGCCGCGCGTTCGTAGTCGAAGCCGGCCATCCCGTGGACGGCCAGTCCGCGGCGCGCCCCCTCGAGGGCGAGGTTCTGCCAGCCCGCGCCGGTGTCGAACGAGTGGACGGGGGCCGGTTCGCCGTTGTGGTCGAACGTCGTCTTCGAGACGATAACGGCGAGGACGGCGGCGTCGGTCGCCCACTCCTCGTTGCCCCCGAGCAGCAGGTCGGCGAACGTGTCCCACTCGTCGTCCTCGCGGGTGGCGTACAGGAACCGCCAGTGCTGGTTGTTGTACGCCGAGGGTGCCCAGCGGGCGGCCTCGAACAGGGGAAGGTACTCGTCCTCGTCGAGCGACTCGCCGGTCATCGCGCGCGGCGACCAGCGGTTGACGAACAGCGGATCGATGTCGTGGTCCGGGCTACGGTGAGCGGCAACTTCCTCGCGGAGTTCCCTTCGCTTCGGCGCGTTCTCTGACATTGCTCCCCGGTTTCGCCTCGAGACAGATATACATTTTTAGACAGAAGGGTTACCTGGTAACGGTCGCGTCGCTGCCGCGTGTCCCCATTCACCACGGTTGTAGAACATAACTCGAGAATGCTACGTGAGAAGTCCGCGTTGCAGCGGAGCAACGGTACTGCGTCTCGTTCGTTTTCAGCCTCGAGCCGCGGGACGACGGACGGGAACGGCTTCGGGAATCCATCCACGACCGGGGCGACGGCTGGTAGCGGCTTCGGATCGAAAAACGACGCGGCGGACGCCGTGAGCGGTCTCAGTCGTCGGCCGGCGTCGGCGCACCGCGTTCGACGTCGATGTTGCCCGCGTCGAGATCCGCCTCGACGTTTCGGGCGGCTTCGACCATGTTCGCCATCTTGCCGTAGGCGACCTCGCGAGGCAGGAGTTTCACGCCGCAGTCGGGGGAGACGACCAACTGCTCCGGCGGGACGACCTCGAGCCCCTTCAGAATGTTCTGCTCGATCTGCTCGACCGATTCGACCTCGGCGACGTGGACGTCCGTGACGCCGAGTGCGAGATCGGCTGTGAACTCGGGGTCTTTGAAGACGTCGAGCTGGTCGTAGTCGCCGTTGGCGAGTTCCAGGTCGAACTCGTCGACGGGGTACTCGAGGATTTCGGGGTAGATACGGGAGTAGTCGCCGTAACAGACGTGCAGTCCGATGCGAACGTCGTCGTCGATGTCGGCGACGATGTGCTCTAAGGCCTCGCCGACGATCGCGTGGTCGTCCGGCGTGGTCGCGAGCGCGGGCTCGTCGATCTGGATGTAGCGCGCGCCGGCGTCGACGAGTTTCTCGATCTCTTCGTTGACGAGGTCGGCGAGCTCCAAGGTGAGCTCGTCGTCGTCGTCGTAGGCCTCGTTGAACGACCAGTTGGCCAGCGTGTAGGGACCCGTGATCGGGACCTTGACCGGTCGGTCGCTCGCTTCGGCGGTGAACTCGTACTCGTCGACGAGCCAGCTTTCGTCGTACTCGACCTCGCTGACGACGCTCGGCTTGTCGAAGTAGTTGTGTCCCCAGACCTTGACCGGGCCGTTGAACTCGTAGCCCTCGATGCGGTGGGCGAAGAACTCGACCATCTCGTTGCGTCGCATCTCGCCGTCGACGACGACGTCGAGACCCGCGCGTTCGTGTTCGTTCGTGATGAGCCTCGAGGCGTCGTCTTTGGCCTCTTGGTAGTCGTCTTCGTCGAACCCGTGATCGGGGTCCTGGTAGAGTTCCTTCGCGCGGTTGAGCCACTTGGGTTTGGGGTAGGAGCCGACCACGGTCGTCAGCAGGAAGTGGTCGTTCGCGTGATTCTCCGGTCGGAACTGGTCTTTGTTCTCGTTCGCGCTCATGCGGCGGTCACCTCCGCGAGGTCCGCGGCTTCCGCCAGGACCTCGAGTTTCTCCTGGTATTTTGCGTACGGCAGGTAGAACGTCTCCGTGTTCGTCGTCAGGTAGACCGTCTCGAACTCCGTCACCTGAAGCTGGTCTTCGACCCAGTCGACGCGGTCGCGGATCGCCTCGGGATCCTCGACGAGCGTGTTCTGGCCGTCGGCGAGGCCGAGCGAGACGTCACCGGTCGCGCCGTACTCCTGAATGTTGTAGACGTTGTCGTCCTGATTCGCCACGAAGTCGAAGCCGACCGCGTCGATGTCGGCGTCGAGCAGGTGGGCGTACACCTTCTCCTCGAGTGCGCCCCAGTAGGGCTGGACGACGACGTCGGCGTCGGTCGCGCTCGCGACCCGATCGATCGCCTCGCTCGCGCGCTCGTCGACACCGTCTTCGGGTGCGTTCTCGACGAGAGAGGGCTCGAGCAGGAACAGCGTTTCGACGCTCGGGAAGGCGTCGACCTCGCCCGCGAGGAACTCCGCGATCGCTCCGAGGAACTCGGTCTCGTCGCCGTACTGTTCGTCGGTCGCGAGGTCGGCCAGCGAGTACGGACCCGGCAACACGGCCTGCAAATCGTCGTCGCCGGTCAGTTCGGCTGCGGCCTCGAGTTCGTTCGCCACGTCACCGGAGAACTCGAGGTCGCCGCTGACGACGGGCTCTCGGTAGAAGTTGTTGTTGTCGTAGTAGCGGACGATGCCGCGGGTTTCGACGGCGTCGTGGACGGCGAGCGGGTGGGCGAGCATATCGTCCCAGCGCAGTTGTCCCTCGACGACGCGGTCGAGCCCTGCGTCCCGTTGGGACTCGATCACTTCTTCGCGGGCCTCCTCGTACACCGAGGAGATCTCCGCACCCTCGTCGCCGCTGACGAGATCGTGTTTCTGGTGCCCCTTCAGATCCGAGAGATCGTCTTTCGCCCAATCCGGGAGCGGAAACAGCCCCGGCGTGGTCGAAACGTACTCAGTCATCGTACGCCAGAGTAGGCTATACCGACGCTTAATATTTTCCATATCAACAAATACGTGGCAGTAATTGTCCGCGATCCGCTCGAGCGATCGACCGGGTCGTTCTCGCCACCGCGCTACTCGTTCGAAACGGAGTTCATCTCGGCACATCGTTCGACTATCCGCGTAACGTTATTCCATTTATGCGAGTTAGAAAATATTTACACGGTTCCGAATACCAATTGTTATTTGCCCGGTGTAATATGACCCCGTATGGCGTTTGAAAATCCCTTGATTGTCTTCGCAATCGGGTTGATTGCTGTAATTGCGTTACTCGTATGGTTACGATTGCCTGCCGTCTTGGGTCTTATTATCGCCGGACTCATCGTCGGTGTCGCGACCGCTGAGGTGCCACTCGGCGACGTCCCGTCGGAACTGGCCGTCGGTCTGGGTGACACGTTCGAAGGGGTCGGTATTCCCATCCTCATGGCCGCCATCATCGGGAAGGCGATGATGGAAAGCGGCGCTGCGGAACGGATCGTTAGAGCGTTCCAGTCGTTGACCGGCGAGGAGCGCTCCTATCTGGCGCTGTGGGGGAGCAGTACCGCGCTGTCGATCCCGGTCTTCTTCGACAACGTATTCTTCCTGTTGACCCCGCTCGCGCGCTCGATGCGGGCCCGTACCGGTCGCGACTACGCGCTGTACATCGCGGTCATCGGCGCCGGCGCAGCGACGACGCACGTTCTCGTCCCGCCGACGCCGGGTCCGCTCGCGGTTTCGCTCGAGCTCGGTGCCGATCTCCTGTGGACGATGATCATCGGTGCGGGCGTCGCGATCCCGACGGCGATCGTGTCGGGGATCATCTACGGCAAGTGGATCAACCGCCGACTCGACGACATCCCGCTCCGTGAAACCGTTGGCTCGACCGCCGAAGACGCACGCGAACTCGCGGAACGGGAGACGTCGGCGCTGCCGGGCGTCTTCGAAGCCTCGCTGCCGATCCTCCTCGCAGTCGTCCTCATCGCGTCGAACACGACGCTCGACTACCTCCTCGATCTGGCCGCCGAGGGCTTCTTCGGTCTCGGTACGTTCGAGGCCGCGCTCGAGGCGGCACAGCCGGCCGCGGCCTTTATCGGCGATCCGAACTTCGCGCTCACCGCGGCGGCGCTGGTGGCCGCGTTGACCTTCCTGCGCGTTCGAGACCTCGATCAGGACGCCTGGAACAACGAACTCGTCGAGGCGCTGAAAAGCGGCGGCCACATCGCGGCGATCACCTCCGCCGGCGGCGCGTTCGGCGCCTTGCTCGCGGCCTCCGGCATCGGTGTGTACATCGTCGACCTCATCAACGTCGGCGGCGCGGGTATCTCCGTGCTGGTCTCGGCGTGGGTCATCGCGGCGGCGATCCGCATCGCACAGGGCTCCGCGACGGTCGCGATGATCACGACGGCGGGGATCATGGCCCCGCAGGTACCGGAACTCGGCGTGAGCGCGGTCTACCTCGCGTTAGTCATCGGTGCCGGCGGGAACATCTGCTCGTGGTTCAACGACAGCGGCTTCTGGCTGATCAAGGAGATCGGCGGCCTCACGGAGACCGAGACGCTGAAGATCTGGACGGTACTGACCACGATCATCTCGGTGACGGCGTTCATCATCACTCTGGCGCTGGCGACGGTAATTCCGAACGTGCCAGCCTGATCGGCGTCGGACACCACTCGTTTTGCTCCGTTTTGGAGAATCGCTCGCTAGTCGGCGGAGTACTCCACGCGCAGCCAGCGAGACGCGAACCGTAAGCGGTCGACGACACCCTCAGGTTCCGTCGGTCACCGACACAACTCGAGCACCGTCAGCGTCTCGAAGGGAAACGACTCGTCAGCCACGGCGACGGCGCTGAACCCGTGTTCGCCGGCTTCTTCGACCACTTCCTCGACCCCGGTGAGACTGCTGACGAGCAAGTAGACGACGCCGCCGGGCGCGAGCACGCGACCGACGCGAGAGAGGAAGGGATCGATGACCGCCCGACCGTCCTCGCCGCCCGAGAGCGCGCGTTCCATCCAGTCGTCCCACTCGCTGTCGGGATCGGTCGGAAGGTAGGGCGGGTTGAACACGACGGCGTCGAACGCGCCGTCCGCGAACGGGGTGACCAGATCGGCTCGAACCGTTTCGATCCCCTCGCTTCGAGCCTGTCGAACCGCGTGCGGGTTCAGATCCGAGGCGATCACGCGGGCGTCCGTCTCGTCACCGATCCTGCCCGCGACGTACCCCGATCCCGTCCCGACCTCGAGAACGACCCGGTCGCTCTCGGCGTCCTCGAGGCGCTCGCAAGTCACTTTGGCGAGCAGTTGTGAGTCCTCGGCCGGCTGGTAGACGTCCGTTTCGACGTCGCGTCGATCTCTCAGCGTCATCTAGTCGTCCTCCGTCGGTAGGGGTTTCGTACTCGTTTCCTGTCCGTCCGACGACTCGTCGGTCGCCGCTCGAGTCCGGTCGTCGTCGATCCGGAAGCCGCCGGTTTCGGCCCGGCCGGACAGTTCGCGCTGCGGATACGGGATCTTGATCCCCTCCTCCTCGAAGGCGGTCTTGATCGCGTGAATCGCAGCCGTTCGGGCGTTCCAGCGCCGCCTCGCGCTCGGTTTATCGATCCAGAAGCGAACGCCGAGAACGACCGCCGAGTCGGCGAAGTTTTTGGTGACGACCTGTGGCGACGGACCGGTCAGCGATTCGTCGAGCTCGGTGACGACGTCTTTCGCGATATCGGCGGCCCGTTCGACGTCCGTCGTGTAGTCGACGCCCACGTCGATTTCGATCCGCAGTCGGCCCCGTTTCGACCGGTTGATCACCGTACTCGAGGAGATGACGTCGTTAGGGACCATGATGTACTCGCCGTCGAACGACTGAACTCGCGTGTTGACGATCGAGATGTCGGTGATGATCCCTTCCTCGTCTTCGATCTCGATCCAGTCGCCGATCTCGAACGGCCGGTCGAACATCAGGACGAAGCCGGCGATGATCGTTCCGAGCGTCTGCCGGGCGGCCATACCGACGACGATACCGAGGAATCCGGCCCCGACGAGCAGGCCGCCGAGGTCGTCGATCCAGACGCCGAGAATGATGACGAGCGACACCGACCAGATGCTCACCTGCGTGAGCCGGTGCGTGATCTCGCGCTGGTGGTCCGTCACGGTCGAGGCCGAACCGAGAACCTCCCGAATGATCCGGCGAGCGAACCGCGTGAGGATGAACGTCCCGACGACGAGAACGAACGTGAAGACCCCCCGCGCGATGGTGTCACTGCCGAGATCTTGGTCCGCGTAAATCGCCTGGATCCCGCTCGTCTGGTCCCAGACGCCGAGGACGATGGCGAGACTGAGCAGACAGGCCGAGATCAACACCGTCATCGAGACGACGTCGCTGTACAGCGGTCGCATTCGATCGGCGAGCCAGCCCTGAAGCTGGCGATAGGAGAGGAGCACGACGAGCAAGAGTCCGACCGTCGCGACCGTCACCGCGAGTTTGAGATTGGTCGTCTCGAAGACGTCCGATAGCCAGTCGAACCCCGTCAGTATCTCGGACATAGATCAGTTTGTGTCTCTCGAGTGAATGGTTCGTGCACCTATGAGTATCCGTCGGTTGCTGCTAGCGCTGTGAGCGAGTCCCACTGTTCGACGGCGTGAATTACTGCCCGTCGTGTAGGTCGCTGACGTCGGCTGCGAGCCGGGCCAGCGCCGCGAATTCTTCGGGAGCCATCGCGCCCGCGCGCTTCCGAAGGACCTCCTCGTCGGCCGCTTCGACGACTGCGTCGGGTTCCTCGAGGCCCGAGATGTGTGCCGTGTTCCGAATCGCGTTGCGGATCGTCTTCCGGCGTTGGGTGAACAGCGCCTTCACGAAGCGCAGGAAGAACGCCTCGTCGTCGATTTCGTACTCCGGGTCGCGCGGCACCAATCGGACGACCGCGCTCTGTACCGCCGGCGGCGGCGAGAACGCCTCCTTCGGGATCGATTCGACGAGTTCGGCGTCGGCGTAGTGCTGAGTCGAGACCGAGAGGCGACCGTACTCCGGGGTGTCCGGCTCGGCGACCATCCGCTCGGCGAACTCCTGTTGGAACATCAGGACCAGCGGGCGTTTTTCGGGCAGGAGTCGGAACGTGATCTCGCTCGAGACGCCGTAGGGGAGGTTGGAGACGGAGGCGGTGAAGTCGGGGAGGTCGACCTCGAGCGCGTCGCCCTCGATCACCGTCAGTCGGCCGGCATCGATCTCGTCCGCGAACTCCCGGCGCAGGAAGGCGGCGAGGTCGCGGTCGCGCTCGACGACAGTCACGCGGTCTCCCTCGTCGGTGTCGCCGAGCGCGAGCAACCGGTCGGTTAGCGCGCCCGTTCCGCCTCCGATCTCGAGGATGTGGGTGGTGTCGGCGTCGATCTCTGCTACGTAGGTCGGCAGTCGGTCCAGCACGCGGTCGTCGACGAGAAAGTGCTGGTCGCGATCCGGATCGCCGCGGACGCCCGCCCGGGCGATCAGTCCGTCTGGATCTCTCATTGGCTGCGTTTGCGCGCCGCCGGGTGTAAACGCACCGTCTCAGACCGTCTCGAGTGTTCCTCGAGAACACAGTCCGAGGCGTGGACCGGCGAAGTGAGCCTTCGGATAGTACTCAGGTTTCCTCTGTCTCCTCTTTCCTGGCTCGAATATGGTTTCGAAAGCCCTCAGCGGGCTCACGGTCGCTGTAACGGATATCCTCGCTTCGGTCGGATAGTGCCGTCACAGCGACTCTACTACGACGCGAGCCCGCTTCGCCCTTTCAGTCCGCCAGGATCGGCCGCAGGCCTGCCCTCCCCCGGCTCACGCGGCTCTCGCAGCGCTCGAGCCGCGCTCCCGGCCACGTGGCGCGCGCTGACGGCGCACCCGAGCATTGCGAGGGTGGGCCGTCGACGTTGCGCGAGTGAACGAGTCGGCTGGGGAGGGTGAGGCCCTGCGGATGGGACTTTCGAGATGGTATCATTACATTCTGTCTGGACCGGGACCGCGTCCTGCCGCTCGCCATCGGCGGTCAGTTCACGGATTGTCATCGGCTCCTCCCGGCCGCGGATGCGAGCCTGTCGCTCCATCATCACATCGAGGCTGCAAAAACCAGTCGCGATCGAACTCGAGCGACCGCGCTACTGGTTCTGTTCTTGCTCGCGGCGGCCGACGAACGTCTGGTATTTGAGGTCGTCGTCGCGCAGTTCCTCGAGGATCCGTTCGACCAGGATCTCGTCGGGGTCGTGGAGCCCGGAAACGCGCTCGGAGAGTTCGTCGAAGCTCTCGAAGGGTTTACGCTTTCGCTCGTCGAGGATCCCGTTGCGGAGCTTCTTCCCGATCCCCGGGAGGAGGTTTAGCTGGTGGAGGCGCAGCGTGATCGGCTGGGCGTCGTTGTAGAAGTCGACGAACCGCTGTTCGTTCTCCTCGACCAGGTCGGCAACGACGTACTCGAGTTCGGATTGGGCCCCCGAGGAGAGGTCCTCGTAGTCGACGCGGTGGCATTCGGTGACGACCGACCGCTCCTCGCGCGGTTCGATGACGACCTCGCTCCCGATGGTGAGCCGCTCCTCTTCGTCGAAGGCCACCTGATAGAGCTGGAAGTCGTCGATACTGAGTGCGTACCCCGCCGGTGACTTCTCGTACTGCGGGCGGCCGTCGTCCGAGAGTCCGTGGGCGAGATAGTCCAACACGACTGCGTGACGAACGTCCGTCCCGTCGTTGTCGCCTTCGCTCATTGACTCACGATACGGCGACGGCATACTTAAAGAGTCGGCCCCGTATCAGGCGTACTGCGCGACGACGTTCAGAATCTCGTCGAGTTCGTCCCCCGACAGCGAGTACCGTTGCTGTGCGTACACCGATCGGAGCTCGTCCCGGTTTCGCGGCAGGAGGTTGGCGATCTTGTACGCCGTGGCTTCGTCGACCTTCTCGAGCGCCTCGAGTTGGTCGACGAGGTCCTGGGCCTCCGCGGGATCCAAGACCGCGAATCGGTTGGCGTGTTCGATCGCTCGAGCGAGCTCGTAGCGGAGATCGCGGTCCTCGTCCAGCGCGCGTTCGGCTTCGATGTCGGCGAGTAGCTCCTTCGTTTCCGAGACCGTCAGGAACTCCTCGTCGACGATCTCTTTGAAGATCGTCATCCTGGCTCAGATCCGAGACTTCTCCTGATTCTGGGCGCGCAGGTGCGCTGCGGTGACGATCAGGGTCTTTTCCTTGCCGCCGTCGTTGATCTGCACCTTGAACGCGTCGCCTTGCTTGCCGGTGACTTCGGCGGTTCGTCCGTCGAAACGCGGGTGGAAACGTCCCTTCGGGACGCTCGGGTCGATCTTCAGGTGGACTTTCTCTCCTTCCTCGTACTCCTGAATCGCTCGCTGTGGCGGCGAGGAGCCGCGGTCTCGAGGACTGTTCGCGAGTTTTCTTCGGGTTCCCTGACGAGGGCCATTAGAGTTCGGCATAGTCGTACGACGCTGTTGTCCGCTGAACGTTATAAAACGCACGTCTTCCGTCCACCTCCGGTACGGAATTCGCTTCTCGAGACGCGAACCAGTCGCAGCCGACGGGCTCTCGTGTTCGACCGGCAGCCACCCCTCCACCGGTTGTCGATCACGGCCGTTCGCGATGGCCGGTGTCACAATATTTACCACGGTGCTCGAGAAACCGGTCTCCCGTGAACGTACTGTCGGATCCCACCAAGCGACGGTGGCTCGCGTGGGCCGCGTTGGCGACCGTTTTTCTGCTCGTCAACTTACACCGACTTTCGACGGCCGTCCTGTCGGAGCGATTGACCGCCGATTTCGAGACGACGGCGGCACAGCTCGGAACGCTTCACGCGTCGTTTTTCCTGATCTACGCCGCCATTCAGATCCCGACGGGTGTGCTCGCCGATCGGGTCGGTCCCCGGTACGTCGGATCGGTCGGCGGGATCGTTCTGAGCCTCGGTGCGGTCGGCTTCGCACTCAGCGATAGTTACCTCGCGGCGCTGGCGTCGCGCGCGCTCATCGGCCTCGGCAGCGGCGTGATCTTCGTCTCGATCCTCCGCTTTTGTGCCAACTGGTACCGCGCCGACGAGTTCGCGACGATGACCGGGCTCACCGGCAGCGTCGCCGGAATCGGGGCGATTCTCGCGACGACGCCGCTTGCAGTTACCGTTGCCCTGTTCGGCTGGCGGGAGACGATCTTCGGGCTGGCGACCGTCGGCTTCATCGCCGCCGGAGCGGTGTTCTTCCTCGCCCGCCAGTCGCCGGCGGCCGCCGGCCTCGAGCCGATAGACGGCGTTCCCGAGCAGCCGTCGGTTGCGCTCGCGGAGACCGGCGGCTACCTGCGGACGCTCCTCGGGGATCTCGATCAGTGGCTCCTGTCCGTCGTCTTCTTCGCGGGCAACGGTTCGATACTGACGCTGGTGGGGCTGTGGGGGGTCCCGTACCTCGTGGTCGTCTACGAATTCGACGTGACGACGGCGTCTTATTTCACGCTGCTCGGCTCGGTCGGAATCCTGATCGGGCCGCCGACGATCGGCTGGATCTCCGACGCCCGCTCGCAGCGATTGCTCCCGATGGCGGTCGGGACCGGGCTGTTGCTGCTCACGCTGAGCACCATCCCCGTTCTCGGCCGACCACCGCTCGTCGTCATCGCACTCTCCTATCTGGCCTGTGGCTTCCTCTTCGGTGCCGCCATGCTCTCGCTGTCCGTCGTCAAGGAACGGTATCCGGCCGGAGCCAGCGGCGTCGCGACGGCGACCGTGAATACGGCGGGGTTCGTCGGGGCAACGGTACTCCCGGCGATCATGGGAGTGGTACTCGATACGTACCGGACGGACGAAACCGTCGGCGGCACCGTCGCGTACACCCAGTTCGGCTACCGGATCGCGTTCGGCATTCTCGCGGCCACCGTCGGTCTCGCCTTCCTGTGTTCGCTGTGGCTGCTCGCTCGCGACGCGACTGCCGAATCGCCGACGCCGAGTTGAGAGCGCTCGAGTGGGCGGTACACGGCGCTTTCGAGGGAAACGGGAGACCGATCGGCGTCGGAGATGCAGACGGCTGTCCGTCGGCGGTTACTGCTCTCGATCCGCGCCGAGTCCGGCGTTGGAGATGATTTCGGCTCCCCGCTGTGAGAGGTCGACCGTGACGTCTTCGTGAACCGCTTTGCTGATCTCGTCGACGTTCCCCGCAAGGACCGTTAGAATGTCGTCCGGGTTCGCGTACAGCAACATGTTTCCGTCCTGTCCTTCCGCGACGAGTTGCGTATCGTTGAGGACGATCTGGTTGTTCTGGATCGTGGCCGCGACGACGGGTAACGCTTCGGGCTTTCCCTGTTCGTCGTCTCGAACCCGCCGGATGTGGACGGAGTCGAGTTCGAGGACGTCCTTGTGCGCTTTGATCGTCTCGGCACACGCGACCATATCCTGCAGGAGTGCTGCCTTCTCATGACCCCCGTGGCCGTCGTCGCCGTCGAGACAGTGCTGGCAGACGCGGAGTTCGATTCGCATGCGGAGAGGATTGGTCCCGAACACCGATGAGAATTCCGCTTCCGTCGCCGTCGGTGCGATCGTTCGGAACGCGCCGGGCGGCGACGCCGTCCCTCTGCCCGTGACCGGTGATATCCTCGAGACGAGCGGGTGGCGGTTACTCGAGGTCCCGCTCGGTTCGCGTCTCGGCGATCTCTCGAATACGCTCGGTGCCGCTGTCGACGTAGCCGCCGTGGTAGCAGACGACGTGCTCGATCTCGAGCGCGGCGAGTGCCTCGACCGATTCGAGCGCGCGGTCCATATCCGGCGTGAACACCGGTTTCGGACCGGACAGCGGCTCGTCGCCGTCGGCGACGAGCGCGTCGCCGGCGATCAGAAGGCCGTTTTCGGGGAAGTGGAGCGAAACGTGTCCCGGCGCGTGCCCCGGCGTGTCGACGACCGCCATCGGTCCCGCGAGCGTCGGAATTCGAACGCCGCCGGTGAGTTCCAGATCCACGGCGACCGGCGGATAGCGGTCGCCGCCGGTGCTCTTGATCGGATCGCGCTCGCCCGTGAGAAACGGCGCTTCGTCCCGGTGTGTTGCGACGACCGCGTCGACCCGCTCAAGCAATTCCGCGAGGCCGCCGGCGTGGTCGCCGTCGTGGTGCGTCAGGACGACGAGCCAGATATCCTCGAGCGCGTACCCGAGCGAGGTGAGATGCGTTCGGATGGCGTCGGTCGCCCCTCGCGGCCCGACGTCGATCAGGACGAGTCCGCGCCCGGTCTCGACGACCGTCGGCGTAATCGTGATCTCTCCGTCGCCGTACTCGACCGTGATCGGTAGCGTATGAACGCCGGCGTCGCGTTCCTCGTCGGAGTGCATACTCGAGGGATTCGCGGCCAGTCCCAAAGCAGTGTTCGTCCGCGGGCGTCGACGGTCAGCGAACTGTCGGTAACGTAATCCTCGCGAACACCATAACAGAACACATAGTTATAATTGCTTAAATTTGAGGAGCGTAACTAGCATCTTGATGCCGCGACCTGATCCCCGCGTTCCCGCTCTCGACGGGAAGACGAACCCGTTCGCTGACGTCGCTGCCCGACCGCTTCCCGAGAACGTCGTGCCGCTGGCCGATGCGTACGACGAACGCATTGCGGACAGAGACCGGACGCTCTGGCACTGGTTCCACCGGATAGAACCCGAGATCAGACTGTCCTGCGTTGAGCCGGAGCGAACACGACGCGCTTGCGAGGCGAAGATACTCGCGATGATGTTCATCACCGTCGCCGACGACGTCGCCGAGCGATACGGCGACCGCGCGACGTTTGCGGAACTTCGGAACGTCCCCTTCGAGCACCAGCACGCCGATCCGACTCGAGACGACGTCGACGGCGAGTACGTCCGATTCCAGCGCGATCTCTGGTCGCAGTTTCTGGAGCTCTATGACGCTGGAGCGCGCGCCGACGAGTTCGCGGACCTGCTCCGATTCGATCTGCGACAGGCCCTCCAGGCGGTCGACTACTCCGCACTGCTGGCCCACCACCCGGGTCTCGCCTCCGAACGCGAACTCTGGACGTACGACGCCCACAACATGCTGGTGTTCGTCTTCGCCACGATCGACCTTGCGAACGCGTCCGCGTTCGATTCGACCGACCTCTCGGCCGTCCGGCGGGTGGTTGCCCGCTGCCAGCGGATGGCGCGCATCGGCAACTGGATCGCAACCTGGGAGCGCGAGCTCGCGGAGGGCGACTACAGTTCGGGGGTCGTCGTTCGCGCGTTCGAGACCGACCTCCTCTCGGTCGATGAACTGCGGGCGATCCGAACGCGTTCGTCCGAGACCCCCATCGAACCGATCGTCACGAAGATCCGCGAGTCCGGTATCGAAGAGTACTTCGTCGATCGCTGGCGCAGCGAGTACACCGAGGCCGCGCAGTTCATCGACGAGATCGATTCGGTCGATATCGGCGCGTACCTCGAGGGATTCGAGACGGTCTTTCGCGCACAACTCGCAAAGGGAGCATCCGGATCGTAATCCTCGAAAATCCTTCGGACGCCTCCTCGAGCGGCGTTACGCGAGCGCCGCGTCGATCGCTTGCTCGAGGTCGTCGATCAGGTCGTCGACGTGCTCGATACCGACGCTGACCCGAATCAGGCCGTCCGTGAGGCCGGCCTCGATGCGCTCCGCGCGGGGAATTGCGGCGTGCGTCATCGGGGCGGGCTGTTCGATCAAGCTCTCAACCCCGCCGAGGCTCTCGGCGAGCGTGAAGACGTCAGTGCTCGAGACGACCTCGCTCGCTTCCTCGAGGCTCGCGTCGAGTTCGAAGCTCAACATCCCGCCGAAGTCGTCCATCTGCCGGGAAGCGATTTCGTGGCCCGGATGGGTCTCGAGGCCGGGATAATAGACGCGGTCGACGGTGCGGTGATCGTCGAGCCACTCGGCGATAGCGCGGGCGTTCTCGCAGTGACGTTCCATGCGGACGGGCAACGTCTTGGTGCCCCGAAGAACGAGAAACGACTCGAAGGGACCGGGCGTCGCGCCGACCGAGTTCTGGTAGAACCCCAACCGTTCGTCGATCGCCTCGTCGTTCGTCACGAGCGCGCCGCCGACCACGTCCGAGTGACCGCCGAGGTACTTCGTCAGGGAGTGGGAGACGACGTCCGCACCGAGCTCCAGCGGGCGCTGGAGGTACGGCGTCGCGAACGTGTTGTCGATCGCACACAGCGCGTCGTGGTCGTGGGCGATCTCGGCCGCGCCCTCGATGTCGACGATCGACATGAGCGGGTTCGTCGGCGTCTCGAGCCAGAGCAGTTCCGTTTCCTCCCGAAAGGCGGCCTCGATCGCGTCGAGGTCGGTCATATCGATGAACGAAAACTCGACGTCGTAGTCCTCGTACACCTGCGTGAAGATGCGGTGGGTGCCGCCGTAGACGTCGTTTCCCGTCACGACGTGGTCGCCGGCCTCGAGGAGGTTGAGGACGGTGTTGATCGAGGCCATCCCGCTGGCGAACGCGCGGCCGTACTCGCCGTTCTCGAGGCTCGCGAGGTTCGCCTCGAGGTCGGTTCGTGTGGGATTTCCGGTTCGAGAGTACTCGTAGCCCCGGTGATCGCCCGGCGCGTCCTGCTCGTACGTCGAATTCGCGTGGATCGGCGTCATCAGCGCCCCCGTCTCTTCGTTCGGCTCCTGTCCGGCGTGGATCGATCGAGTTTCGATCCGGTAGTCGTCGTCCATGATCGTGTGGGCGGCGTCCGGCCGGATTAGACTGTCGGAGGACGGTCGGCGACCACTCGACGGAGCGTCTCGCGTCGTTACCGGCGGTAACGGCCGCTCGAGTGCGGTCGATGCGTCTCTCGGTTCGTCGGTGCGATCGACGGACGACGCGCTCGCGGCGTCAGCGGCGAGAGGGAACGAAAACGGCTGAAGGGCAGTTCAGATACGGCCGACGTTCTCGACGCCGACGCTCTCGACGCCCTCGACGGCTAAGAAGTTCTCCTCGACGGTTTCCGTCCCGCCCGAACCGTCCGGAACGATCACGGTGGGGTAGAGGGCGATGAGACCGAACGCGACGTCTTCACGTTCGACGCCGTTGATCTTCGCACCCTCGGGGAGGGCGCTCTCGAGGCGCTCTTGGAGGGCGTCGAGATCGTTTTCGGGGCTGTCCGGCATGACCTTGATTTTCGCGGCTACTTTTCCCATCGTTCGAACACCTTATGGGCCCATGAATCCGCAGTCGGTGCACTCGTAGAGGTTGCTCTGTTTGCGGCACTTGGCACAGCGGTAAATCTGTGCGCCACAGTCCGGACACTTGAACGCGGCGGCGTTCGTGCCGGCGATGTTGATCCCGCAGGAAACGCAGGACCGTCTCTGTTGATCGTCCGTCGTACTCATACCCCTTCCTTTCCGCCCGCCGGTTTTAACGGTTTCTTTTGAGAACCGGCCGCGAGAACGACAGACAACCACTACCAGGCGGCGTCAGCGTCGCCGATTCCCCGTGGGCGACGTTCGAGACGGTCCGTTCGGTAACCCCGAATCGGTGCGAGCGTTTTCTCGCTCTGAGAACGCGCTTCTAGGTACATTACGGTCGGGCCGAAACGAACGTGTGAGGTCTGGTGGTGTGACCACGGCCGGACCTCTGCCTCTGACACTTCTGGCGTCACTCGACTCCGAGCGTAGCGACGAGCTCGATCGTGCGGATGAAACCGGCACACGGGTGCCTCGACCGCCTCTCCGTGACCGAGGACGGTATCCCTGCGCGGCGACACCGAGCGCGAGGCGACGCCGGACGGCAACTCAACATTCAAACCCGAGCCGTTCCTACGGATACTGAATGCGCCTCGACGACTACATCGAGGATCTCGAGCCGGACGAGGAAGCCGAGCGACGGCGACTCGCGAAGGAGAAGTCCTACGCGATCACGGACCACCTCGAGGAGTTCGAACAGCGCTTCGACGATGCCCTCAGCGGCGACTCCCTCGTGGGTTCGACGGCCCCGTCGATCTTCGTCGGGCGGTCGAACTATCCCGACATTCCCGTGGGACTGCTCTCGCCGGTTGGCGACGAGGACGCCGCCGAGGAGTACGTCACCGACGGGAACTGGTACGAACAGGGCCACGGGATCACGGACGTACTACAGCGACGGACGGGCCTGTTGAACTCCAGTAAGCGCACGAACGTCGATTCGCCGAGCATCGCGAGCCGGTTTACGCCCTCGGTCCACGACACCTGGGACGGCTTCGTCGGCGTCCAGCGCGAGGTCGCCATCGCCGGTCGGCCGGTCGATCTCGAGATCGGACTGGACGCCAAACCGGACCTCGGGCTCGATACGGGCACGGACGTCGCGACGCCGCGCGGGCCGCGCGCCAACGCCCGGAACGCGGAGCTGCGGGAGAACCCGTACGTCCCCAAACCGGTCAAGAAGACCCTCGAGGACGACGACTGGCAGGCCCAGGGCGCGATGACCTACCTCTATCGCCGCGGGTTCGACGTCTACGAGATCAACTCCATACTCTCGGCCGGCGCGCTGGGCGAGACCAAACAGCGGCGACTCGTGCCGACGCGCTGGTCGATCACCGCGGTGGACGACACCGTCGGCCAGTTCCTGCGCGGCGGCATTCGCAGCGCGCCCAGTATCAACGAGGTACAGGTCTGGGCCAACGAGTACATGGGCAACCGTTACTGGGTGGTCCTCGCACCCGGCAACTGGGAGTTCGAACTCGTCGAGATGAAAGCCCCCGGCAGCATCTGGAACCCCGACCCCCACGACGACGTCTGGCTCGCGAGTGCCAGCGAAGGGTTCGAGGGGCGCTCGAGCTACGTCGAGGAGACCGCGGGCGCCTACTACGCGGCCCGGTTGGGCGTCCTCGAGTACCTCGAGTCGATCGGTCGGCAGGCGAAGTGTCTCGTCTTGCGAGAGGTTTCCGACGACTACTGGGCACCCGTCGGCGTCTGGCAGGTCCGCGAAAGCGTGCGAAACGCGTTCGAGGGCCACTACGGCGAGGCGGAAACGTTCCACGAGGCGGTCGCGGAGATCGCGACGCAGTTGCCGGTGTCCCACGCCCGACTCCGTCGCAAGTCGGAACTCGCGGCGGGGCTGCAGTCGAATCTCAGCGCGTTTTCGAGCACGAAATAGCGATGTGACGAGCCTCCGATCACCGATCCGCGAACGGTGCTGACGGTACCCTCGAGCGACGAGTCGCAACCCTCGAACAGCGCATTGAGCGCCGCGACGGAGACGATGCCGATCGCCGAACGGGCGCGACGGGACGGTCTTTCCGAAACCGAGCGCCTAAACCGTCCGAACGCGTTCACGAGGGTATGTGGCTCGCGCTCGTCAGCACCGAATTCCTCATCGTGATCGCGATGATCGCGCTGCTCGTCGGCATGCCGCTGTTCGTCATCGCCGTAACCGCGATCGTCACGGGGTATATCCAGTACGACGCCGAGCAGCGACTCGAGGAGTTCGAGTCCGACGAGGGCGACGTTCCGGTACGAGAAGACGGGCCGCGGTAACTCTCGGTGGCCGGTTCGCGACAGTTTTCTCGGACAGAGTCGCGCGGATAGCGCCGACGTTCGCTCGAGATCGATCGTAACCTTCGCCGTGCGGTCCCCACTCCGCGCTCGATGAATAACCATCGAGAATAAAACGGACATTTTTTATTCTCCGGTTGCATACGTCCGTCGATGTCATTGAATTTCACTCCGACGACGGTCGACGACCTCGATCCGGAGCGACGGCCCTCGGTCGCGCTCGCGCTCGTTCCGGTGTTCGCAGTCGTGCTCTTCCTCGGCGTGGGATCTGCGCTACTCGGTTTCGATCCCCACGTGCCGCTTCTCTGGAGTATCGTTGTCACGGGCGCGTTCGGCCACTACCTGGGCTACTCGTGGGACGATCTCTACGACGGGATCGCTAACGGGCTTTTGATGGGGCTGCAGGCGATCCTGATCCTCTTTACCATTTACGCGCTCATCGCGACCTGGGTCGCCGCCGGCACGATCCCGGCGATGATGTACTACGGCCTCGAGTTGCTGACGCCGACGGTGTTCCTGCCGGCCACGGCCGTACTGGCCGCCGCCGTCGCGTTTTCGATCGGGTCCTCGTGGACGACGGTGGGGACGCTCGGCGTCGCGTTCGTCGGTATCGGTTCGGGACTCGGGATCTCCGGGCCGATGACCGTCGGCGCGGTCCTCTCCGGCGCGTACGCTGGCGACAAACAATCGCCACTGTCGGACACGACGAACCTCGCGGCCGGCGTGACGAACACGCCGCTGTACGACCACATTCGCCGGATGCGAACGGGAACGGTCATCGCCTTCGGACTCGCGGTCGCGATCTTCGCCGTCCTCGGTCTCCAGACCAGCGGTACCGTCCCGACCGGTCGCGTTTCCGAGATTCAGACCGCACTCGCCGGCACGTACAGCGTCTCGTTGTTGGTGTTTCTCCCCTTGATGTTCACCTTCGCGCTTGCGCTTCGGGGGTATCCCGCCCTCCCGACGCTCGTCGCCGGGGCTATCGCCGGCGTCTTCACGTCGATACTCCTCCAGGGATCCGGTTTCGTTCCCGCGTGGAACGTCTTCCTGAACGGAACCGAACCCGGGACCGGTTTGGAACTGGTCGACGAACTGCTCGCCACCGGCGGTCTGACGGGTTCGGCCTGGACGATCACCGTCGTCGTCGCCGCGTTGGCCCTCGGCGGACTCCTCGAGAAAACCGGCGTCCTCGCGGTCCTTGCACACCGGCTCTCGCAGGGCGTCCGAAGCTCCAGGACCCTGATCGCCGGCACCGGTATTTCCGCGATCTTCATCAACGCGCTTACCGCCCAGCAGTACATGAGTATCGTGCTTCCGGGAATGACGCTTCGAAACCTCTACGAGGAGTTCGGCCTCGACAGCGACGAACTCTCCCGCGCCGTCGAAGCGGCCGGGACGCCGACCGGGGCGCTCATCCCGTGGCACGCCGGCGGCGTCTTCATGGCCTCTGCGACCGGCGTTTCGACGCTGTCGTACGCGCCCTTCTACCTGTTCGGAATCCTGTCGCCGCTGGTGCTGTTCGCGATGGTGCTGACCGGATTCGGTGTACCGATGCGGCACCGTTCCGAAGCGGCCCAGACCGCGGACTGATTCCGTTCGCCAGGGGTCGTCATCCCCCGACTCGCTCCGATCCTTTCGACTCCGCGAGTTGGCGTCCGGGCTCTGCCCCGGGTTGGCGAGACCGTTCTTCCACGGTCAGGTTCATCGCGCTGAAGACGTTCAACCCCGCCTTGAACACCGCGAGCAGGACGGGTCCGAGGAACAGTCCCATGATGCCGAGCAGGTAGATTCCGCCGATGACGCCGACGAGAACGACCGCCGGGTGGAGCCCCGACGTCCGGTCGACGAAGATCGCCCGCAGGTAGTTGTCCACGAGCGAGAGAACCGAGATTCCGTACAGCAACAGGGCGACCGCGTGGAGCGGGTCGGCCGCGAGCCCGAGATAGACGACGGCGGGTCCCCACACCAGCCAGACGCCGACCGCCGGAAGGAACGAGACGACGATCATGACCACGGTCCAGAACGCGACGTTCGGAACGCCGAGCAGATACAAGCCGAGACCACCGAGCACGCCCTCGACCAGCGCGACGAGGACGTGGCTCTGAATCACCGCCCAGGTGACGGCCTCGACCTCCTCGAAGAGTTCCTCACGTACCTCGTCCTCGAGCGGTGCGACGTCGCGAAGCCAGGCGACGAACTCGGGACCGTCGACCAGCAGGTAGTAGAGCAAGAACACGACGACCAGCAGTCCAACACTCATTCGGATACTCGCGTTCAACAGCCCGACGAACTCCATCAGTACGATCTCGACGGTGGTGGAGAGCGAGCCCTCGATCTCCGCGACGATTCCGGTTTCGATCGACCGGAGCGTCTCCTCTTCGATGCCGAGGTCGAGTGCAACGTTCCTGATCCCATCGATCGTCGCTAGTTCGTCGAAACCGTTGAGAAACGAAAACACGGTCTGGAGGATGATTACCGAGAGAAACAGTATCGGAGCGACCGCAGCGACGATCGCGAACCCGGTGAGAGTAAGCGCCGAGACCCGCGGCCCGAGACGCGTCTCGAGTCGTGCCTGAAGGGGGTAGAGAACGAACGCGAGGAGGGCGGCTGCCATGATGTACTGTATCAGCGGTGCGACCAGCAAGGCGGCGATCGCGGCGAGGGCGACGAGCAGGAGGGCGAAAAATGTCGTTCGAACGTCCATACGTCACGGTAAACCGTTCATTACATAAATATTGACATTTTTGACTGTCATTTCCGACGGCGAGTCGCGACGAGGGTTCCATCACTGGGTCGGCAAGAAGGAGGGGGATGCAATCGCCGGATCGGCGGGAAAACGCTCGGACGCGTGTGATCGCTCGAGGCTCTATTCGGCGACTCGTCGTCCTCGAGCCCCTACTCCGTGACCTCGATTTCCACCGAATCGAATCGCTCGAAGGCGTCCTCGGTGAGATCGCCGGTCGTTTCGACGATCTCGCGCCACTCGTCGTTGTCGGGTGCCGTGCCGAGCAGTCGGGCGATCTTCATGATCGAAACGTGGTAGACGCGCTGACGACCCGGCTCCTCCTCCCAGACGATCACGTTGCAGGGGAAGAGGCCGCCGATCCGCATCGTCTCGTCGAGCGCCCGGTCCGCGATCTCGGGGTTGCAAGCTCCGAGCACGTAGTAGGGGTCGCGGTCGGCATCGACCTTCTCGTTCAACAGTTCCGACGGCGAGAACTCGACCGGGATTCCGAACCCGACGTCTTCACAGACCTCGCGGACGTGTTCGATGGCTTCCTCGTGGTCCATCTCGAGGACGGCCTGTTTCTCGCCGTACGCCTCCGGATCGATCGTGGCAGGGTCGATTGGCAGCGACATACTCGGACCATCGACGGGAGTTCACTAAAGCCCCATCGTCATCGGCGCGGTTCAGCCTGGCCGCGGTTTCCGACCGCGACGACCCGTCCGCGGCTCCCAGCGACCGTTACAACGGGATCGGGAGCCACTCGAGGGCGCGTAGCACCGCCGTCGGATCGAACAGCGGATCGTGCAAGACGAGCCAGTCGAGCAGGACGAGGCCGGCTCCGTGGGCGATAACGGAGGGGAGAATGGAGTCGGACTCGTAGTCCACCGCGCCGAAGAGGATGTCCGTCGGCCCCGAGAGCAGGAACTCGATCGGCGGCTTTCCGGAGTGGTGGATCATGTAGACGACGGGGCTGATGAACACCGCTTTGAAACCGATCTCCTTGACGCCGACGCAGAGCAACCCGCGGTAGTAGGTCTCGGCCGCCAGCGCGAGGATGAACAACTGGATCGCGTGCGGGATGAACTCGCCCAGCGCGGCCGAGGTTTGCCACATGGGGTAGTACGTCCGGATCGTCGGCAGCGTTGATCCCACGAGATAGAACGGGAGGACGAACAGCGAGAGCAAGACCGCGTTGCGAATCGCGACGCGATCGACGTTCCAGCCGACGTGATTGCCGTGAGTGAGTCCAAGGGCGAGCGGTCCGCCGATCAACAACACGGCGTCGACCACCGCTCGGCGTCCGAGTTCACTGGGAACGTACCGCATCCACAGCAGCGTGAGAATCGCCCCGGTTAGCAGGGACTTCTGAACCCAGGAGAGTCGGTCGAACTGGTCTCGAAGCCAGCGACCGCCGCTGCGCACACCCTCTGTTACCACGGTACCACAGGCGGTTACTCGTCCGCGGTCGGGACCGGTCCGGTACCGACGACCGCCCGGACGTGGGCCTCGAACTCCTGACGGCGCTGGAAGTACGTCTCGTCGACGTCCTCGAGGACGGCCGCCAGCGCTCGCGGTCCGTCCGGCGTCCGTACGATGCTGTCTCCCTCGAGACGCTCGATTTCGCTCTTTTCTTTCGGCCAGGTCAGCCGGGAGGTCACGCGGGCGAGGGGGGCACCCTCGACGGGAGTCTGCGCTCCGAGCGTAACGGCCGGCTCTTCGTCGTCCTCGTCGCTCATGGTCCTCCGTTTGCGAGCCCGTCGATTCAAGCTTTCGTTTCGCGGGGTCAGCCCAACCTCTCCGTCCGGCGAGGTGTGTCTGACGTAGCGTTTTGTGATGGGAGGCCCAAGTCACGCACATGACAAGCCTGACGGAGGCCTACGACGGGAGCGCGGGGGGCACGGCGAGCCCCGGGCGTCTCTACGCGGGGACGGCGCTCGTCCTGCTCGGCGCGGTTTTGGCCGTCGTAGCCGTGCTCACGGCGACGACCGACCTCTTCAGCGCCACTGCATCCGCGCTTTCCCCCGGCATAATCGATCACCTCGCCGCGGTTCGCATGGCGGGTATCCTCGCCGGTCTCGGCGTCCCGACCGCACTCGTCGGCGTCTTCCTCGTGTTGCCGGCCAGCCGTCGTGTCCACGCCGCCGCCGCGATCAGCGTGAGCCTGTGTCTGCTCGGGGTCGTCCTCTTCTGGGACGCCTATCCCCAGGACTGGCGAACCTACGGCGAGGATCACACGCTCCGCGTCTCCGCGATCTACCTTCTCGGGCTCTTCACCGCCGTCTGGAGCCTCTTTACCGCCATCGTCAACTTCAAGACCCGAAACGACCCCGGCGGTGCCCTCGAGATGAACGTCACCCGCCACAACCAGACCGTCGTCGAGGTCGCCGAATCGAACACCTCGAGCGGCTTCGGCGGCATCGGCTTCTTCGGCGGAAAACCGGACGGCGACGTCGAAACGCAAACGAACACGACCGAACCCGACGACGAACCGTCGGATTCGAGCCGATCCGTTCGGCGTTCGACAGTCAGCTCCGACTCCGAAACCGGTACCGGCCCCGCTCGAGCCCGAACGCCCGGTGTCGCGACCAGCGACGGCGGGACGGCCGCCTCGGATCTCACCTCCCCGAACGACGCCAGTGGCGGGCGCGACGCGGAAATCGTCGAATCGGAATCCGAACGGTCGCCGTCGGACGAACCCACGGATCGTTACTGTGGGAACTGCAGTCACTTCGAATACGTTCGTTCGTCCGGCGGCATGGTTCCCTACTGTGCCCTCCAAGAGACGGCGATGGACGATATGGACGCCTGCGAGGAGTGGACGCCGAACAACCGGTAACCGAGACGAGTTCTGCAACGAGAGGGGAGAAATCGAGCGACGATCGCTCAACTAGAAGCCGACGGTCTGTCGTCCGACCTCGAGACTCCGCTGGGGGACTTCGTAGATGACCAGCGCGACGGCTACCAGTTCGAGAACCGTGATGAACACCGTCATCACGTCCGCGCGCTTACTGCTGACGGCGACGCCGATCGGAAGGCCGAACTCCTTCTTCCAGAGCGGATAAAATAGCGCGATGCCGCGCTTGCTGCCCGCGACGTCGAGTACGTAGTGGGTCAGGACGCCGATCCAGACGTACTCGAGGTTGCCGAAGACGTACGGAAAGGCGATAAACCCGAGCAGAACCGGGAGGCTGTGGAGCGTCTTCCGGTGCTTGCCGAACTCCGTGTCGACGTCCGGGAACAGCGCCCCCAGCGTCACCGGAACGCCGATCATGATGATGGACCGAAACGTCTCGAGGTCGCCCGCCGGTTCGAGGATGTAACCGAGCCCGAGGCTCAAGAGAATGGCGTTGAGAACGTGTCCCTTCTTGTTCATCTACCTGCTACTGGAGAGTCAACCGACGAATAGCTTTCTTTCGAAGAGTGTCTTCGCTCCGGATCGATTTCAAGGCTCTGTTGAAATCCTATTCTTCAGCTGTATTTTTGTGTGAAACACGTTCACTACAGCTGCGAACTTACCATAGTTCACCGACCGCAAACGCTATACGATACAGGAGACAATCTACTGATATGTATGGGTCTGTCCGGGTCGCACTTGAGGACTGGTATAATCCAAGTGTTTCGTCTGCAGTGATTCTGTTGATGGGTTCGAGTTTTAGCCTCTTCTTGTTCCTCAACAGCCCTGATTTCACGAACCCGTACTACGTTTTCGGAGTCGGAGTAATGGTCTTTACAATTGTCTTTGCGGTGGTTATGCTTATTTCTGCACTATTGAAGAACCAGTAACTACTCCCTCTCTACTGAACGGCAGCTACGTGTGCGTACTTGTCGATTCTGTTTTTGCAGTGATGACTCGAAGACGAGCGTATTGCTGCCGCTGGCGGCGGTGATTTCCACGTCCTCCCCAGCCGATTTCTCCTCACGGTGCGAAGCACCCGTTCGGATGGTTCGCGGAACCTCCGGTTCCGCGCTAACGCTCGCTCACAAGCTCACTCGCTCATCCATAGGAAGGCGCTTTGTGTCTTCCACGCAGTCGCTCGTTTCACTCGCGACGACTACGAACCGCGTCTCACTGTTCGTTCGACGCGGCCCAGCGCGCGCCACCGCACGTGATTTGAGCGGTTTGGAGTGACGATGGAATCACCTGTACTTACCGTGGAGGGTGCCAAAAACATCATTAACTAGTGGTCTTAACGGAGCCAGTTTCGAGACTTCCAGATCCGGTCCCTTCGGCGATTCGCCCGGACGGCGAAGTGCTCACTGCTCGTCGATCGCCTCGAGCAAGTCCTCGAGCGCTCGATCGACGGTCTTCGCCCGAACGGCTGCCCGGTCGCCGTCGAAGACGTATCGGGAGACCGACGCGAACGAGGCGTCGCTCCCCCACGGACCGGCGTAGGCGACGCCGATGTAGACCGTGCCGACCGGGTCCGCCTCGGTTCCGCCGGTCGGGCCGGCGACACCCGTCGTTGCGACGCCCCACGTGACGTCCGCGACGTCCCGAACTCCGCGGGCCATCTCGCGGGCGACGGGTTCGGAGACGGCACCGTGCTCGTCGAGCGCCTCGCGGCTGACCCCGAGGTGGCGGCGCTTGGCGTCGTACGCGTAGGTCGTCAGCCCCGCATCGAAGTAGTCGCTCGCGCCCGGAATGGCCGTAATCGCCGCGCCGATCAATCCGCCGGTACAGGACTCGGCGACGGCGAGCGTCTCCTCGCGATCCCGGAGCGCGTCGCCGATGTCCATGGGACGGTCCCGATCGATATCGTCGTTCATGCGTGACTCGAGGGAAGGGGACGGACGACCGTCAAAGCGTGGGTTGGGAACCACTGACTGGGGAGGACCGAACGGAAAGAACGACGGTGGCGGCCGACGCTGTACCGGTATGGAGTACGAGACGCCGCTGTTCTTTCAGGTGATGCAGTACGCGGACCGAGCGGAGCGCGACGTTATCGACATGGTCAGTGGCAACCCCGACTGGGAGCCGCCCGAGGCGCTTCGCGACGGACTCCGCGAGTACGCCGATCTCGAGCCGGACGCGTTCCAGTATCCGCCGAGCGAGGGGCTGCTCGAGCTTCGCGAGGAGATCGCCGCCCGCCGAGGCGTCGACGCCGAACAGGTGATCGTCACGAACGGGGCAGGCGAGGCGAACTACCTCGCGATGGCGCGGGCGCTCGAGCGCGACCGCGGGACGGAGATCCTGCTAACGGATCCGGTCTACCCGTACTATCCCGGCAAGACGACGATGTTGGGCGGGACCCAGCGATTCGTGGCGACGGACAACGAGGGGCAGCTCGATCCCGCCGACGTTCGCGAGGCCGCGAACGAGGAGACGGCGGCGATCGTCGTCAACTCGCCGAACAACCCGACCGGAGCGGTCTACCCCGAGGAAACGGTTCGGGAACTCGTCGCCATTGCGGAGGAGTACGACGCGATCCTCGTCAGCGACGAGGTCTACGACCACTTCGACCTCTCGGGGGAGTTCTCGAGCGCGCTCCAGTTCGATTCGGCCCACCGGATCGTCACCAACGCCTTCTCGAAGTCGATGGCGATCACCGGCGTTCGCGTCGGCTACGCCGTCTTTCCGCGGAGCCTCGTCGCGAACGCCAAGAGCCGACACATGCTGGTCAACGTCGCCACCACCCGACCCGGCCAGTACGCGGTCTCGCGGGCACTACGGGAGACGAGTCCCGACTACTACGAGGCGAACCGCGAGTTGCTCCGCGAGCGCGTCGCGACGTTCACCGACGCCCTCGACGCTGCCGGCGCGGAGTACACCACGCCGCAGGGATCGTTCTATGTGATGGCGCGCTTCGAGGGCTATCCGGGAACGCTCGAGAACGTCGAACGGCTGATCGACGAGGCCGGCGTCGCCGGGATGCCCGGCGAGGCGTTCGGCGACTCGCGGGCGGACTGGCTCCGGTTCGCGCTCGTGACGCCGCGAGTCGAGGAGGCGGCTCGGCGGTTGGCGGCGTACTTCGACTGACGCAGCATCTGCTCGCGTGCGGGCGGCACGGAATTGGACGACGCACGATTCTGGACGGGTGAGCTCCGACGAGCGGTTTCTACGGTCGCCAGATGCCACACCGTGCGATCCGGACGGGACCGACGAATACTCGTGTCGGGGCGGGAAAGTAGCCGTTATGAGTGGAATCGACGTCGAGCCGGTCGATAAGACGTCCGAGGAGGAACCAGCGGACGACGACGGCGCACACTCCATCGAGGTGACGCCGACTGATTCCGTCGCGGACGACGAACGCGAGACGATCGACGTGGAGCCGTCCGACGAGCCCGTCGACGGCCCCGACTACGTCCTCTACGGCGGAAAAGGCGGCGTCGGAAAGACGACGATGGCCGCCGCAACTGCCCTCGACAGCGCCCGCCGTGGGACCAGCACGCTCGTCGTCTCGACGGACCCGGCACACTCCCTCTCGGACACCTTCGAAACGGACGTCCCGGCCGAACCCGGCCGTATTCGCGACGATATCCCCCTCTACGCGGCCGAGATCGATCCGGAGGCTGCCATGGAGGACGGGCAGGCCGCGTTCCCGGGCGCTGGCGGCGAGGGCAGCCTCGGCGGAGGTGGCGAAGCCGCCGACGCGGGCGGAATGGGTGATCTCGGCGGGCTCGGCGAACTGCTCGGCGGCGAGTCGCCGATGGACGCCCTCTTCGGCGGCGGGATGCCCGGTGCCGACGAGGCCGCCGCGATGCAACTGCTCCTCGAGTACATGGACGATCCCCGGTTCGAGCGCGTGATCGTCGACACCGCACCGACGGGCCACACCCTCCGGCTGCTCAAACTGCCCGAACTGATGGATTCGATGATGGGGAAAATCATCCAGTTCCGCCAGCGGATCGGCGGGATGATCGACGGGATGAAAGGCGTGTTCGGCGGGCAAGAGCCGCCCGAAGACGAATCGGATCTCGAGGACCTGAACGAGCTTCGCGAGCGGATCGAGCGGCTTCGAGCGGCGCTACAGGATCCGTCCCGAACGGATTTCCGGATCGTCATGGTTCCCGAGGAGATGAGCGTCTTCGAGTCCAAGCGCCTGCGCCAGCAGCTTCGGGAGTTCGAAATTCCGGTCGGCACCGTGGTCGTCAACCGCGTGATGGAACCCCTTTCTAACGTCACCGACGACGTTCACGGCGAGTTCCTCCAGCCGAATCTGGACGACTGCGCGTTCTGTCAGCGCCGCTGGGACGTCCAGCAGCAAGCGCTCGCGGAGGCTCAAGACCTCTTCCGCGGAACCGACGTGCGGCGAGTGCCGCTGTTCGCCGACGAAGTTCGCGGGGAGGGGATGCTCGAGGTCGTCGCGGCCTGTCTGCGGTGATCGCTCGGATCGAGCTGTCGGCACCACAATAAGACTGCCGTTTTATATATCCAATCTGCCATTTCACCGTATGAATGGGACACTTCGACGGAAGGGAACGATCGGAACGATCGGTGACGCGATCGGATGGCTCCGGCGAAATCCGATCCTCATCGGCGTCTTCTTCCTCTACGGTCTCCTCGACCTTTTCAGCGGACTGTTCGGTCCGATCGGCGGTGTGCTCACCCTACTCGGTTTTTTCGTCGGACCCTACATCGACGGCCTCGTCCACGTGATCGGGGCGCAAGAAGCGGCCGGTGAGACCAGCGACATCGGTCGGGCGTCGACCGCCGTCCTCAGACGATTTCTCTCGCTGATCGGCGTGATGGTGTTGTACATACTGATAGTCGCGGTCGGACTCATTTTGTTCGTTCTTCCCGGACTCTACTTCGGCCTTCGTCTCTCACTCGCGTTTCCCGCGTGCGTTATCGACGATCAGGGCGCGTTCGAGAGCCTCGATACGAGCTGGACCGTCGCGAAGGGAAACCTGCTCAAACTGTTCGGCATCTCCGTCGCGTTGTTTCTCCTCACCATCGCCACGATAGTCGTTACGCTGCTAGCTACCGGTCTCGAGGAAGAGTTCTACCTCGCGTATCTCGCCGTGTCAGCGGTCTTCACCGCGTTCATCAGCCCGGTCGTCCAGTTCGCGTACGCCCGCGTCTACCTCGAGAATCGCCCCGTCTCCGATTCGCACTCGGATACCACTAGCCGCCACGAGTCCTCGTGGGGTTCGACGGACGACAGGGCTCGAGACGATTCCTGGGGAGGCGACGACTGGTAGAGTCGACGCCCGGACCGATAGTTGCCATCGAACGTCGCTGCACACCCGATCGAACGACGTTTGCTCACTGCTCCGGAACGACCGTCACCGGCCGATCGCTATCGAGGATCACCGCCTGGACGACGCTGCCGAACAGGACTTTGCCGACCGGCGAGCGCTTGCTGACTCCGAGGACGATCACGTCGCTGTCGAGTTCGTCCGCGACCGCGAGGATCGTCTCCGCCGGCCCACCGGTACGCTCGTGGACCGCGTACTCGAGATCGCTCGACTCGAGACGATCGACGGCGGCTTCGACTGACGCCGGAAGTCGATCCGCCTTACGGACGCTCTTGGCCATCTCTTCGGCGTACGTTTCGGAAAACCCGCTGCCGGCGGCCCACTCGACGTCCGGTGTCGTGGCCTCGTCGTGAACGTGGACGACGTCGACCGCGAGGTCGCCGGGAGTCGCGGGGAGTTCGAGGACGGTCTCGACCTGTGCGCGCGCTCGCGACTCGTTCTCGTCGACCGGGAGTAAGACGCGATACATGCGTCGACCTTCGATTCCGAGCGGTAAAGGTGTTCACCGGCGTTCGCGGCGCGTGTGAGGGCGACCGCATCCGAGGCGTTTCGACGAGATCGTCGAAACGCCTCGAACGCGAGCCGATTGCCGGAACATAGATCCGTTTTATCATGTACTCCGCGCAAATAAGGCTCGTGACAGAAGACGATCCGTCCGTCGGCGACCACTACGACGCGATCGCGACGCAGTGGGAGGCGTTCACCGAACTCCCGTGGAAACAGCGACTCCTCTGGCCGACGGTCCGTTCGCTCCTGCCGGAGGTCGCGGGTAAACGCGTTCTCGACGCCGGGTGCGGAGACGGCACGTACTCGAGGTGGCTCGCGGACCGAGGCGCCGACATCGTCGGGATCGACGTAAGCCGTGCGATGATCGACGCGGCTCGAGAGGCGCACGGAGACCACGCCGAGTTCCGACGGGCCGAGCTGACGGACGCGCTCGACGACGTCGGCGATCGACGCTTCGATCTCGTGCTCTGTCAGCACGTGCTCTCTCACCTGCCGGATCTCGAGGTGCCGTACGCCGAATTCGCTCGCGTGCTCGAGCCCGGCGGAACGCTGGTTGTCTCTACGCACAATCCGGTTCACGATTTCCTCGTCGTGCGGGAGCGGGAGTACCCGGATACCAGCGCGATTGACGGGTGGGACCTGGACGCGGTAGTCAGGCCCGAACCGGACGAACCGACCTACCACGACACGGAGGCGTTCGAGATACGCTGGGGCGGTCCGGACAGTTCGAATCCGGGGACGTACTACCGGCGGTCGATGACCGAACTGCTGCGGCCGCTGCTGGACGCGGGCTTCGAAGTACGCGACCTCGTCGAACCCGACCTCCGAGACCTCGACGACGGGAGCGAGGTGGAGATCCCGGCGGAACTGCTGCGGCGGCCGCCGCGCTCGATCTGTTTCCGAGCGGAACGCTGACCATCGCGCACCAGTCGCCCGCGACGAAACGGGCGTCGCTACCGCCCTGCCGACGACCGCCGGCCGCCTCACTCCCGCATCGCCGGCTCGTCGATCGGCGGTTCGAGCCGGACGGCGTACACCAAGAGGACAACGGCGACACCCGTACCGGCGGCGAGCAGCCACCACGCCCCGCGGTAGCCGGCGGTGTCCGCGAGGTAGCCGAACGCGGGCGGGGCGACGACCGAGCCGACGACGAGCGAAAGCTGTCCGGCGGCGGTCGCCCCGCCCATCTCGTCGGCCGCGACCAGCGTCGCCATGTAGGAGTAGTAGATCCCGGTGTTGCCGAGCACGAAAAAGCCCAACAGCGAGAAGGCGACGGCGGCGCTCACCGCGGTGTCGGTCGCGGCGACAACGAAGAACATGGCGGCTCCCGCGAGCGCCTGAACAGTCAGTATTCCGCCGATTCGGACCTGCGGATCGCCGGGCAGGGTATCGCTCAGCCAGCCGGTGACGATGCGACCGACGCTGCCGAACAGTTGAACGAGCGCGAGCACCGCGCCGCCGAAGGCCACCGAGGTGCCGATTTCCTCCTCGACGTAGAGGACGGTGTACCCTGTCGTGGTGAACAGCGCCGCGCCGAGGAAGAACCCGGCCGCGACGAGCACCCGGTACGGACGATTGTGCGAGAGAGCGCGAAAATCGGGGTACTCGGCCTGCCCGCCGTCGCTCGAGCCGCTGTAGAGGATCGCGAAGACGAGGGCGACGACGAGGCCGACGCCCGCGGCGATCAGGAACCCAGCCTGCCAAAAGAGGGCTCCCGCGAGCCCGGTCACGAGCAGCGCGCTGATTCCGCTCCCGGCGGTGACTCCGACCTGCTTGATTCCCATCGCGAAGTTCTGACGGCCCGCCGCGATGCCGTCGTAGATCGCCTTGTTCGTTCCAGGGATCGCAGACGCGTACATCGAGCCGAGGAAGAAGGCGGCCGCGAGCAACAGGGCGTACGTCGGCGCGCCCGCGACCATCACCGCGCCGGCCGCCAGTCCGAGGAGCCCGAGCGTGAGCGAGCGCGTCTCGCCGTACCGGTCGATCAGCGCGCCCACGGGGAGCAGTAAGCTCGCGTATCCGAGCGTCAGCGCCGTCACTACGAACCCCACGGAGAGTCGGGACAGCCCGAACTCGTCTCGAAAGAACGGCGTCGCCGCGAAGACGGTGTAGTAGCAGATACTGGCCGACACCTGCCACAGCGTTACGAGCGCGACCGTCCGCCAGTGCGACCGATCCATCGAACGTCGCGTCCTTTCTCGAGCGTGCGCTTTACTGTCCCGGTGACGGAGAGACGTTCCGGGATGCGTAACCGGCTTCTGCACGCGGTTTTTGCGAGCGCTCGATTCCTCCTCGTCGGGCCGTCCCCTACTTGTCGGGCCGTTCACCACGCGGCGGGTCGCCCACCGATCGATCGTCGCCTTACTCGCCGTCCCACTCCCCGCCGACGCGGTCGACGCCCATCATCTGGTCGCCGGGATGTTCGGTGAAGACGGCTTTCATGTTCTCGTCGGGAACGTCGAACGTCTCGCCGAGGGCGGCGAACGTCTCGAGGGCGAACGCGCGCTTGCGTTCGAACGGCCGTCCCCGCCGTATCTCGGCGTCGAGAAAGACGATCGGACCGTCGACCGCACGCCCGAGGTGGAGGTCCGCCGGGTCCCGCTCGCGGATCGACACCGCGACGTGGCCCGCGGTCGTCGCCATCTCCGTCGTGTAGATGTCGGTCACTCGGTCTGCGAGCGCCGTCTTCTCGGCGGTCGACAGCGAGAGCGTCGCCTCGAACTGTAAGAGCGGCATACCTCGAGTTGGCCGGCCACCGGGTTGGCCGTTTCGATGAATGAGGACTTCCCGCTTCGTCCTCACTCTCGATCGCGACGATTCGACGCGACATCGATCGGTGTCAGAACAAACGGGTCGTCGTTTACAATCTCGGTTCTAACAGTAATTACGGTACCAGCAGCATCCGTCCGCGGCGAATCACAATCGAGGATGCAGAGACCGGTACAGTTTATACGCCCTGTCTGGAACGGACAGAAAAATGGACAGTACGACTCCGAAAACACATCAAAAGTTTATTCGGAACGTCTGGACGTACCTCTGGCGGCTTAACGACCAGACGAAGGCGTATCTCCGACTCGATGGGCCGGCCATCCTCGAGGACATGGACGAGATGACCGCGGAGGAGAAACGTCTCGCGCGGAAGGCGTTCGCCGACGGTGGCCGCGATCCGGGCGACGGAAACGGACCGAACGCGGGAGCGGACGCCGGCGGAAACGGTCCGGACGACGACCGGAGTCCGTTCGACGTCAGCGGTTCGTACGGCCTCCGACAAAAAGTCGGGTTCGGACTCGGACCGGTGCTGTTCGCGCTCATCTTTCTCTCGCCGACGCCGGAGGGGCTCACGCCGGACGGACAGGCCGTCGCTGCCGTCACCGCGTGGGTCGCCGTCTGGTGGATGTCCGAGGCGATTCCGATCCCCGCGACGTCGTTGCTCCCGATCGTGTTGTTCCCGCTGACCGGCGCGCTTCCGGCCGCGGAGACGACGCCCTCCTACGCCAACCCGCTGATCTTCCTCTTTATGGGCGGTTTTTTCCTCGCGATGGCGATGCAGCGGTGGGGACTCCACCGACGCATCGCGCTGCGAACCATCAAGGCCGTCGGCACCGAACCCTCGAGGCTCATTCTCGGGTTCATGCTCGCGACGGCGTTCCTCTCGATGTGGGTCTCGAACAGCGCGACCGTGATGATGATGGTTCCAATCGCGCTGGCGGTCATCTACCAGACCGCGGATCTGGTCGATGAGACCGGTCTCGACATCGATACCAGCGAAGGAAACTTCTCGTTCGGTATCGCGCTCATGCTCTGTATCGCCTACGGCGCGTCCGTCGGCGGGGTCTCGACGCTCATCGGCACGCCGCCGAACATCCTCTTTGCGGGCCAGGCGCAGGAACTCTTCGGCGAGAGCGTCAGCTTCGCCCAGTGGATGCTCTACGGCGTCCCCATCTCGATCGTCGGACTCGCGGCCGTCTACGTCTACGTCACGCGTCTCGCGATGTCGCCGGAGTTCGATCGGCTACCCGTTGGTGCCGATACAATCGACCGCCAACTCGCCGATCTCGGTTCGATGAGTACGCAAGAACGGATGGTCCTCGTCGTCTTTATCGGGATGGCACTTGCCTGGATCGGCGCAAGCCTGGTCGGCCAGGCCGAACTCGTTCCCGTTCCCGAGGATGCCGACACGATCGTCGCCATCGGCGGCGCGATGGTCCTCTTTACGCTGCCGACCAAGACCGAAGACGGCGACCACACCTTCCTGCTCGACTGGTCGAGCGCCGTCGACATCCCGTGGGGCGTCATCCTCCTCTTCGGCGGCGGACTCGCGATCGCCGCCGGCTTCGGCGAGACCGGTCTCGCGGTCTGGATCGGCGAACAGCTTCAGACGCTCGAGGGCGTCTCGATGGCGCTCATCCTGTTCTCCGTGGTCGTGATGACCATCTTCCTGACCGAGGTCACGTCGAACACGGCGACGACGGCGATGTTGATGCCGATCCTCGCGGGCGTCGCGATCGGCATCGGCGTCCACCCCTTCGGTCTGATGATCGCCGGCGCGACCGCGGCTTCCTTCGCGTTCATGCTCCCGGTCGCGACGCCGCCGAACGCGATCGTCTTCGGCAGCGGGTACATCACGCTGCCACAGATGGCCCGGGTCGGGATCGGACTCAACGTCATCGGAATCATCCTGATCACGACCGTCGCACTCTTCTGGCTGCCGATCGCCTGGGGGATCGACATCACGGCGCTTCCGCCGGAGTTCGTCGAAGCCTGGAACTCGTAGCGACTCGGACTCGAGTCGCCCCGTCGGCGACCGCGACACCGATCGCACAGTCGCCGCGGGGATTATCCGCCGTAATCGCTCGGACGATAGCCGATGGAAATCCCATTCTAACGAACTGGGAACCGTCGGCGAGGTTGATACGGCTGTTCGAGCATGGTTCGTGTGAGACGGAATGCCAACCCACGATTCCCCAGATCACCGACGGGCAGCAGCGATCCTCGAGGCGCTCGACCGTTCCCGTTCGGCGACGGCCGTCGAACTGGCGACCGCCCTCGAGACGCACCCGATGACCGTCGAGCGCCGCTGTCGATCCCTCCAGCGAGACGGCTATCTTCGCCAGTGTACGGGCGGAGCGTACACACTCGCCGAGTCCGACGGTGGACGGAACACGGCGACGAACCCCGCTGACTGACCGGTGTTGCTCGGGGTGCGTCGCCGTCGGTTGGACATCCCATAGCAACGATCCCAACCGTCGACGCGCCCGGTCACGCAACCGCGGGTCGCGGTTCGACGCGATCGGCTTCCGTCTCGTCACCGCTGACCGAACGCTTTTCGTTCGAATTTCGTCCGTCGAACACTCGAGCGTGACGTGGAACGATCAGACGACCTTCCGGAGCAGACCGTAGCCCATGTCACGCAGTTTGTCCGGCAGGAAGCGAGCGTACACGCCGTACGTCGCCAGCGGCCCGACCGGGTAGCGAGACGGCGGTTCGGAAACCGTACTCGCCTCGAGAATCGCCCGCGCGACGTCTTCGGGTTCGGAGGCGAAGGGGCCGCCGCTGCCGCCGCCGATCAGTTGCATCTCGTCGTACAGTTCGTACAGCGTCTCGTAGGCCGGCGTGCGCTCGGATTCGGGGAGTTCCTCGTCGACGCGGTCGGTGAAGTTCGTCTCGACCGGCCCCGGTTCGATCACGACCACGTCGATGTCGAACTCCTCGACTTCGGCCCGTAGCGAGTCGCTCATCGCCTCGAGCGCGTGCTTCGAGCCGGCGTACGCTCCCGACCCGGGGAACGAAATCCGACCGACGATGCTCGAGACGTTGATGATTCGACCGGCACCCTGGGCGCGCATGTGGGGCAGCGCGGCGCGAACGAGTCGATGGGGGCCGTAGACGTTGACGTCGAACTGCCGGTGGAGATCGACCGTCGAGACGTCCTCCATCGGCCCCATCTGGGCGTAGCCGGCGTTGTTGACGACGCAGTCGATCGCGCCGCCGATATCGACGACCCGTTCGACGACGCGCGCGACCTGCTCGGGGTCGGTCACGTCGAGTTCGAGGACCGTACAGCCCGCCTCCTCGAGGTCGGTGATGTCGGCCGTGTTTCGGGCCGTCGCGAACACCTGCCAGTTTTTCGCCAGGAAGGCGTTGGCGGTCGCGCGACCGATTCCCGACGAGCAGCCGGTGATCAGCACGCTCTGCTTGCGGGTGTAGCGGTCGTCCTCACTCGTGGGGGTTTCGGTGTCCCGATCGTCTTCACTTGCGGTGGTTTCGGAGTCACGTTCATCCTCGACGACGGTGCCGTCTAACCCGTCGTCGTCGGTTCCCTCGACGTCCTCAGCGGTGGCCATACGTGACTGGTTCGAGAGACGATACCTAAGTATCGACGGTTTGTCGCGCGAATCGTAATTTTCCGGCCCAACGGGTCTCGTAGTTTCGAGATCGGTGCGTTTCCGGTGGTGGACGGGTCCTCGAAGACGCTACACGCCCTCGGCACCGTCCGTTCCAACCGCCGGCAGACCGCGCTACTCGGCGACCGATCGCTTGGCCTCGGTGGCGTACTGGTCGGCCAGTCGGACGGGGTCGGGAAGTTTGTAGGACGAAGCGAGTGCGAGCGCGACGTCGGCCGCGGTTTCCGGGCCGACGCGATGGCCGGGGCTTACGTACAGCGGGTTGATGTAGCGATCCGGCGAGTCGTACTGCCGCGTCTGGACAGCGTATCCGATCAGGGTGCCGTCGGGCGCGTCGACCCTCGAGTTCGCCTCGATGGGAACTCGCGATCCGGCGGGCAGGTTCTCGGTCTCCCCGTCGGGAGCGCCACAGAGGAGGCTCTTCGCGACGCCGATACTCGGGACGTCCCGGACGACGCCCATGTGGGTCGCGATTCCGGCCTGCCGGAAGTGGATCCGCCCGCTGCCGTCGAAGAGGACGAGGTCGGGGTCGACCGTCAGCGCCTCGAGCGCGTCCAGTATCGGCCGTCCCTCGCGGAACGACAGGAGGCCGGGAATGTAGGGGATCTCGAGGGGCGTCACCGCGTGGACGCGCTCGATCACCTCGCCGCCCTGCATTGCGACGACGGCGGAAAGCGCCCGGTCGAAGTCTCCCTCCTCGTTTCGCAGGAACGACTGGTCGACGCCGACGACGATGGGCGGATCGGCGTCGCTCGTCGCCGTTGCGAGCGGATCGCCGAGCGTCGCGGGGTCGAACGCGAAGTCGTCCTCGAAGACGGCCGCGTCGGCGATTTCGCGCTGTAGGGCTTCCATGTCGTCGCGCGAGAGCGACGCGTCGGGGGCGAGGTCGGGGCGGGGTGCGGTCATCGAACGGACATTGGCAACGGGTGAAAATCAGTGTCGGGGTTGCGCTCGTCTCTCAGCGGGAAATCAGAACCGACGACGGCCGCCGGGACCGCCAGGGCCGCCCGGTCCGCCGGGACCGCCGCCGCCGAGTTGGAACTGACTCGTCGTGCGGACGTTCTGGGTGCGTTTGACGTACTCGCCGTAGCCGAGGCCGATCACGAGGCCGACGAGGTGGGCCATGTGGGCGATGTTCCCGCCGCCACCGGTGCCGATGAAGAAGACGCTGATGAGCGCCGTGAACCCGGTCAGCGCCCAGATCGGGGCGGGGATGATGAAGTAGATGTACACGGTGAGGTTCGGGTTCAGGATCGTCAGCACGCCCATAATCGCGAGTGCAGCGCCGCTGGCTCCGAGAACGCCGGGCGTGGTTGCCGTGACACCGCCCTGCAAGATCTGAATGCCGATCTGCCCGAGACCGGCGAGCGCACCGCTCACGACGAACAGAACCGCGAACTTGTTCGAACCGATGTAGCGCTCGACGAGCGGTCCGAAGAAGAATATCACGATGCTGTTGAACACGATGTGCATGAAGTCGCCGTGAGCGAAGATCGACGTAACCCACGTCCAGACGTACTCCGGATTCTGGGGCGTCAGGACGAACAGCGACCGCATCGTTTCGGGGCCGAGTACCGCGCTCACGACCAACTGGGCGAGGAAGGTGATCCACATCAGCGCGAGGAACGTGTACGTCATGTTCCCGCGGAAGTACGCGAGCGGCCCGCCCGCTCCCGTATTGAACGGTAACCTGTCGGTGAGACTCGAGGCTCTGGACGTACTTCCGCCGCCGTTGACGGAGTCGTCGAAGCCGCTGTCGAAGACCCCCTGGGGGTCGTTCCAGTTTCGCAGTCCCGTACAGTCGTGGTTCTCCGGGAGGCGGTGGTCGGAGCAGTATGTTCCCCCGCAGTGCCGACAGTTGTAGGGCATGCTTTCGTCTTTCCCACACACGTCGCACTTGGCCATTGTACGGGGGTAGGGGTGGCACCGCTAAGGGATTTGGGGTTCGTTCCTCCGACTGAATGGCGGGTCGAATGGGAGGATTACGGCCGTCTAGACGCGTCTTTCGTGTTGCTAACCGATCATACTGGGCGGTATTTCGATCTTACCGACGTTCTCGAGCACCGGTACGACCGGACCCGCTGTCTCGCTACTCCGTGATCGAACGGTCTCGAGACGTCCGTCCCGACTGAACCCCGAGTGCGGACTGTACATTTTTGCCCTCCCAACCCGGATATCGAGACGTGCAAGCATACGAGCGCAAGCAGCTGCTCGAGCGAGTCGAGCGCGATGGCGCGACCGTCGGCGCGGACATCCCCGAGACGATCACCGTCCAGGGCGAGGCGATCGACCTCCGGACGTTCGTCTTCGAGATCAAGCGCCGCGAGACGGTGCCGGCCGGCGAGCGCGACCGCGTCGAGCGAGCGAAGAAGAACCTGCGCCGCGAACGGAACGACCGCCTCGAACGAATCGAGGCGGACGACATCTCTCGCGAGACGGGCGAGGAACTCGCCCAGAGCATCATTGGGATCGATCGCGCGCTGAACGCCCTGGAGAGCCTCGGGCCGACGGATCTCGAGCGCGAGCAGCAGGCCAAACAGGCGGCCGATCGAAAGCGCTGGATGTCGTTCCTGAAGAAAGCCCTCGGCGACGACGGCGGAAGCGCTCGGAGGGGGCGATAATGGCGACCAACGCCGAAATCGCCGGCCGCTTCGAGGAGTTCGCCGACTTGCTCGAGGCCGACGACGTCGAGTACAAACCGCGAGCTTACCGGCGCGCGGCCGAGAACATCCGCGCCCACCCCGTCCCGATCGCCGATCGGGTCGAGGCGGGCGACGAGGAGGTCCTCGAGGAGATCGACGGCGTCGGCGACGCCATCTCATCGAAGATCGTCGAGTACGTCGACACCGGCGAAATCGAGGAACTCGAGGAACTGCGCGCGGAACTCCCCATCAATATCGCCGACATCACGCGCATCGAGGGCGTCGGCCCGAAGACCGCGGGGACGCTCTACCGGGAACTCGGCGTCCGGACGCTCGACGACCTCGAGGCGGTCGCCGAGGCCGGCGAGATTCAGGAGATCTCCGGTTTCGGCCCGAAAACCGAGGAGAACATTCGGGACAACATCGAGTTCGCCCGCGAGGTCGGCCAGCGCCAGCTTCTGGGGGAAGCGCGACCGCTCGCGGACGACGTCCTCGAGTTCCTCGAGGGAGTCGAGGCGGTCGAACGCTGCGAGGTCGCCGGCTCGATTCGACGCTGGCGCGAGACGATCGGCGACGTGGACGTCCTCGTCGCGACCGAGGCGGGCGAGGACGTTATCGAGGCCTTCGTCGGCTGGGACTCGGTCGACAGCGAGATCGAGTCCGGTCCGGAGAAGGCGAGCGTGCGCGTCGGCGAGATCCGGGTCGATCTGCGAGTCGTCGTTCCCGCGGAGTTCGGCTCCGCGTTGCAGTATTTCACGGGAAGCAAGGACCACAACGTTCGGCTTCGGAATTACGCGATCGCCCGCGACATGAAGCTGAACGAGTACGGCGCGTTCGACGTGTCGGCGGTCGACGATCCGGATTCGGGACAGCGCGTCGGCGAGCGCGTCGCGGGCGAAACCGAGGAGGGCATGTACAGTTCGCTCGGCCTCCCGTGGATCCCGCCGGAGCTCCGCACGGATCGCGGCGAGATCGCCGCCGCCGAGAACGGCGACCTCCCGGACCTGATCACGCGCGAGGACGTCCGCGGCGACCTCCACAGCCACACCGAGTGGTCCGACGGCAACACCTCCATCGAGGCGATGGTCGAGGCCGCGGCGGAGATGGGCTACGAATACTACGGCGTCGCCGACCACGCCGAAGGGCCGGGTATCGTCGGCGGAATGGGCCTTTCGGACACCGAAATCATAGAGCAGATCGAGGCCATCCGCGAGGTCGCCGCCGCGAGCGATATCGCGGTCTTTGCGGGCATCGAGGCGAACGTTACCGCCGACGGAGAAATCGGCCTCTCCGCGGAGGTGCTCGAGGCGCTGGACGTCGTCGTCGCGTCGCCCCACAGCGCGCTGGATCAGGACGCGGAGACGGCCACCGAGCGGCTCGTCCGCGCCGTTGAGAACCCGGCGATCGACGTGCTCGGCCATCCCAGTGGTCGACTGCTCAACGAACGCTCCGGGCTGGACTTCGACGCCACCGCGCTCGGAGCGGCCGCCGCCGAACACGAGACGGCCCTGGAGATCAACGCCAACCCGCGGCGACTCGACCTCTGGGGCAGCGCCGTCCAGGCCGCCCTCGAGAACGGCGCACCGATCTCGATCAACACCGACGCACACCAGCCGTCGACCCTCGAGTACATGCGCTGGGGCGTCCACACGGCCCGTCGCGGCTGGGCCGAACCCACGGACGTGATCAACACGTGGGAACTCGAGGAACTGCGCGAGTTCCTGCACTGACCGCCCGCACCGATCGCCGCTTCCCCGCTATGTCACTTTCCTCGATCTCATGTGCGGTGGGATCCGCTCGTACCTGCGGATGTGCGGCTCCGACACCGCCTACGCCGGCGACCGCGGCGTCGAATCCGACGACAACCTTCTCGCGCTCGCGTCTCGTGGGGAACACGCGATCTTGCTCGAGTCGCGCGACGTCGAGGCGCAACTGGCGGAACTCGCGGCTGCAGGGCTCGACCTCACGCTCGCGGACGAGCCGGCGTTCTGCGGGCGATGCAACGGGTCGCTCGAGCGCGTCGACCGGTCAGCATCGACGCCCGGGTACGCACCCGACCCCGCCGGCACCGACGTCTGGCGCTGTCGATCTTGTGATCAGCACTTCTGGCGCGGCAGTCACTGGGAACGAGTCGAAACGACCCTCTCGAAAATCGACGAGGTCGCTGAAGAGCCGATCGAGGACCGCTAATCGGACGGTTGCGTCCTCTGCAACCGTCGTCTGGGTTATCTGTTCAGTACGAACGCGACGTCGAGGGTCGTCCGATACTGTTCGATCGTTCCATCGTCGACTTCCGCCGTCTGCGATTCGATCTCGACTCCGGTGATGTTCTCGAGCGTCTGGTCCGCATCGTCGATCGCGTTCTGTGCGGCGTCTTCCCACGATTCTGTCGAGTTGCCGGTCAGTGTGATGACTTTGACTGTTTCACCCATCGTCCAGTGATAACGGATACCGCGGAACGTGGTAGTCGTTGGGCGTGAGAATGCCGCCTCTGGACGGTATCTGACTGACCATAGCCGAAATCCCGTGCCGGTTAGCGCTGTTCGTACGGGTCTCGAGCGGACGGTCCGACGAATTAGTACACTGACCGCAAGCCGACGGCGTCGACTTACCGACCCAAACCGTTTCGTATTTCGATAGCGAACCGTGCAGAGACCATGTCGAGCGATAACCAGTACCTCGATCGCGCAGGAAAACAGGCGGCCTACATCACCAACGAGTGGAGCAACGACCCCGCGATCATGCAGACGCAGGCGCTCTGTTACGTCGGCTTGCAACTCGAGCGGATCGCCGACGCGCTCGAGGAGACGCAGTAGCCGACGTCTCGCGGTCGGTCAGTAGACGGAGACGTCGTCGAACCGGCCGTCGTAGGCGATGTGGTGTGGGTGCGTCGGCTCGATCCCGGACAGGAAGAGTCGATCGACCTTCTCCCACGTGTTCTCGTACCCGAGATGGACGAGTTCGCGAGCCATCGTTCGCCACCGCCTACCGCCGTTGTGGTGGACGACGCGACGCGCGACGCCGTCCTCGAGCGCGCTCACGAGATCCGCTTCGGTTTCGATCGCCGTTTCGAACGCGGTGTAGGCCACACCGACCGAACTCGGAAGGTGCGCGTACGACGACGTAAAGGGCGGGTACCCCAGCGTCTCGGCGAGCTCTCTCGCCCGCCGGTTGTGCGATGGAAGGTGTTTCGAGTTGAAAATTTCGACGGCGTCGACGACGTCCCCGTACGCTCGGAGATCCGCTTCGGCGAGGCTCACCGTCGCGAACTCGGGGTGAGGGACGAGAACCGCTGCTCCCTGTCGTTCGAACTCCGCCATCGCGGTCTCGAGCGGGATGAAATCCGGCACCGGCTCCTCGAGACCGATCGCCAGTACGTGCTTTCGCTCGCGCCACGATCCGGTAAACACCTCTCGCGCGGGGAAGACCAGCAGATCCTCGCTCGAGTAGCGGGCCGCCCGTCGCTGAATTTCCGGGAGTCGAGTGAAGTGAGGTGCGTAGACGATCGCATCGAGCCCCGCGGCCTTGCCTCGCTCGACGACCGCGTCGTCGAGCACCTTCACGTGACAGTCCACTCGAGTTTCCCTTGCTCTACCGTCGCTCACGACCCCCTCTTTCGAGAGATCCGAGTTATGAATTCTGATTCGATCTCCACTCGACGGGTACCGATCACCGCCACCACCGGCTGCGAAAGTATCATTAGGCTAGCCACTCGACTCCCGTAGTGAGAGTGAATGGCTTGGGAATGCGGAATCGACGGCTGTGGGGCAGTGTTCGAGGACGTCGAGTCGACCGTCGTTCATCAGGCGACGGAGCACGAGCGACGAGAGTGTAGCGTCTGCGGGACCGTCGTTCCCGACGGGTACCTCGCGATTCGACACGCATTCACCGAGCACAGTCGCGCCGAGTACGTCCGCGCCTACGGCGCGAGTTCCGAGGACGTCCGCCAACGAGAGGAACTCCTCGAGGAGATCGAAGACGTCGCGGACATGCAGACGATCGCGACGGAACTCCGACGATAGCCGTCTCGAAGATCGCCGTCACGGACTGCCCGCGCGTCGCTCCGTTTTACGAACGACAGTATAACATCGGGGATCGTCTGCGGTCCGACAGCCGGCGGCTCGCGGGCACTGTCTGCTCACGGCGCACCGCGCCGTTCGCATGATCCGACGAACTATCGTTCGTCGCTATATTCAGCGCGGCGGAGCCGCGCTGACTGCTTGACGAGCGCGTTAGCGCTCGTCACTGTCCAGCACGCGAATCTGGTCTCCGCGCACCGTCACCGGAATCGGGACCGTCGCTTCGTACAGTTCGACGGTCACCTGATCCTTGCCCTCGTCGATGCGCTGGACCTGCGCCTTCTCGCCTTTGAACGGGCCGGCGATGAGTTCGACGATGTCCCCCTCGGCGATCCCCTCGACGTCCGGCTTGGGTGAGAGGAAGTGTTCGACCTCCGAGATGTCGGAGTTGCCGGGCACGATGCTCCGGGCGTGAGGGATATCCTCGAGCACGCGCTCTAAGACGGCGCTGCCGTCCGCCTCGACCATCACGTAGGAGGTCAGCGAGTCCGGGGCGAGCGCGGCGTGGATCTCCGGCTCCTCGCGGTTGATAATCATGTCCGCGACGGTGCGCTCCTGGCTCGCCGTCGTCTTCACTGCGTGAATACCCATTAGAAACCACCAGTCAGGAAGAGCATGACGACTCCAATAAGGAAGCCGATGAGCCCGATCAGCAGGATTCCTGCGCCGGCGATCTTTGACACCTGAAGGAACTCCTCAGTCGTGGGTGTCGTTGCCATCTTTAACACCCGAACGTACGAGGTCAGGTCGTACGGAACGTCCATGTATGTCTGTTTACAACGCGGCGTCTTTTATCTGTCTTTCGTGTCCGGAGACGTACCGGATCGCGATCACCGCCGAAAGTGAGCGAAAACGGGGCCGACGTTGCACTTGACGGCCCGGCGGTCAAACTCCTTCGCGACGAACCTCACATGTCATGGCCGAAGACGATGCCGACAGAGCGAACGAGTACGAGGCGGAACGGGAGGCTGAAATCGAGGACGAACTCGAGCGCGTCGACCAGGATCCCGACCAGGTCGACGACGGGAGCGGCGACCTCGGGACACAGAACGCACCCCGCGAGGACGCGGACGAACTCGAGGATATAGAAGAGGCGGAGGACGTAGAAGAGACAGGAGCGGAGTGATCGAGCCGATCTGGTGGACGGCGACGTGATCGAAATCGGCGGCCGCGCTTCGGGAAGGGTGTATCCGATCGAACTCGCGAACGAAAACCGATTCGTCAGGGCAGGTCGGTCTCCGGTCGCGACTCGAGCGTCACGTCGACGGTCTCCCGATCGCCGTCGCGGATGACTTCGATGGAAACCGTTTCACCGGGAGACGTATCGAGGGCGAGCGTCGACGCGAGGAGTTCCTGATTCGGAATTTCCCGATCACCGATAGCGACGATCACGTCGCCGCCGACGGGAACGGCGTCGCCGTCGACGGTGGTTTCATCGTCCGCGGGTTCGAGAACGCCGTCGGCGGGTGCGTCCGGAACGACTTCGGTGACCAAGACGCCCTGTGGATCCTCGAGATCGTTGGCCTCGGCGACCAGCGGACTGACGGGGAGAACGCCCACGCCCAGGTAGGGGTGTTCGTACTCGCCGTCCTCGACGAGCGCGGGAGCGACGCGCTCGGCGAGTTCCGCGGAGATCGCGAAGCCGATCGTCTGGCCGGCGCCGGCGAAGACGATGCCGATCACGTCCCCGTCGAGATTGACCAGCGGGCCGCCGCTGTTGCCGGGGTTGACCGGCGCGTCGGTCTGTATCGCGGCGGGAATCGAGAACCCGGACGGGCTCGGGAGCGATCGGTTGATGCCACTGACGATGCCCTGCGAGATCGACGCGTCGAGACCGAGCGGGTTACCCAGCGCGAGGACTTCGGTGCCGACCTCCGGCGTCCCGTCGGCGAACGAGAGCCCGTCGGATCCGTCGGGCATATCGTCGACGGACAGCACGGCGATGTCGCTCTGGACGTCGGTGCCCACGACCTCCCCCGTTCGCCACTGTTCGTCGCGAAACTGGAGTTCGGCCTCGGACGCTTGGCGGACGACGTGGTTGTTCGTCACGACGTAGTCGTCGACGACGAATCCGGATCCGAGGCCGCCCGGATCCTGCTCGTCGGTGCCGAAGACGTTGACGAGAACGACGTCGTCGATGGTTTCCTCGTAGATGTCCGTGTACCGGCCCGATCCCTCGGCCGTCTCGTCCTGGAGCGTTCCGCTCGAGGCGTCGATGACGCGCGGGTCGGCACTCGCCGCCGCGGAGCCGCCGATCCCGAGCATCGCGGCAGTTCCGGCGCTCACGCGCAGGAGTTGACGGCGCGTAACTCGTGTCTTCTCTGGCGACATGTTCCCTGTCACCCCGACGAGTGCAATAAAATGCCCACCAGCACGGCCATCTCCTCGGATTCGGTGACGGTCTCTCGAAAACGGACAGTAGCTGGGTAACTTCCCGCAGGCCGTCTTCCACCTCGGGTTGACCGATAGCGTTTCGATCCCTCGCCCGACGAACGCCGATCGAATTGTATCTCGCGCGGGCGCTCGAGGCCGACGGGGACGCGACTCCCGACCGTTTCGATCCGGAACGCATCGAGACGCCGTTCCGGCGCGGTGACTCGCCCGACCGGTAAGCGGTGGCGGTCGGGAATCAGTCGCGAGCGCTATTCCTCGTCGAAGAGGTCTTCGCCGTCGACCATGTGCTCCTCGACGGTGTCCATATCCAGCGTGACGCCGAGACCCGGCTTTTCCGGGATTTCGATGGAACCGTCCTCGATGACGTCCTCCTCGACTAGATCCTCCCACCAGCCGAGTTCGTAGGAGTGGTACTCGACGGCCAGCGAGTTCGGGATCGCCGCGCCGACGTGGGCGCTGCCCAACGTTGCGATCGGCGAGGCGACGTTGTGCATCGCGACCGGCACGTAGTAGAGGTCGGCCATATCCGCGATCTTCCGGGTCTCGCGCATCCCGCCGACTTTGGGCATGTCGGGCGCGATGATGTCAACCGCTTGCTCCTCGAGCAGCCGGCGCTGTCCGTGGGTTCGGTAGACGTTCTCGCCGACGGTGATCGGCGTCGTCGTACTCTGGGTGACCTCCCGCTGGACGTCGTGGTTCTCCGGCGGCACGGGGTCCTCGAGCCACCAGATGTCGTACTCCTCGAGTCGCTTCGCGAGTCGCTTCGCGCTGCCGCCCGAGAACGTCCAGTGGCAGTCGAAGGCGACGTCGGCTTTGTCCCCGACGCGTTCGGTGATCGCCTCGACGATCGACGCCTTGTGTTCGATCTCGGGGCCCCGCAGGTGGCGGTTCGCGCGATCCTTCTCGTGACCCGATGGCACGTCGAGGTCGAACTTCAGCGCATCGTAGCCAAGTTCTTCGACGACGCGTTCGGCCTCGTCGGCGCAGGCGGTCGGATCGGCCTCGTCTTCGGTGTGACAGTCACAGTAGACGCGGACCTCGTCGCGGTACTTCCCGCCGAGCAACTGGTAGGCGGGGACCTCGAGGATCTTGCCCGCCAGGTCGTGGAGGGCGACCTCGACGCCGGCGATCGCCGTGACGGTGACGCCGCCGATCGAGCCCTCGCCGGACATCTTCTGGACGAGATGTTCGGTCAGGCGATCGATGTCGAGCGGGTTCTCGCCCTCCAAAAAGGGCGTCATTCGTTCGATCAGTTCCGGCACGCCCGCGCCCCAGTAGGCCTCGCCGGTCCCGACGATCCCCGCGTCCGTGTAGATGCGCACGAGCGTCCACGGGAAGTTGCCGTCGACCATCGTCGTCTGGATGTCCGTGATCTCGACGTCGCGGCCACCCCCGCGTTCGCGCGTCACGTTCATCGTCTCCGCCGAGAGCTCCCGCATCGTGTACTCGGCGTTCGGGTCGTGTAGCTGTGAGTAGTCGACTCCCATGGGTAAAATTCTTACTTCGAAAATAGTAATAGTTTCTATTCGCGGACTGCCGACAACCGTTCGGGTCCGTCTCGAGGCGGTCGAATTGAAAGCGGACGGTCACGTCCGAACGGAATCAGGTGGTGCCGAATTCGACGGCCGTCTTGATAACGTTGTCGCCGGTTTCGAACGCGTCTTCGAACTCCTCGAGCCCGTAGACGCCGGTGACGAACTCGTCGGTGAACCACGTCGGCAGCTGCGAGAGGGTGTCCACCGCGGACTCGAAGTGGCCGCGGTGGGAGTTGACGGTTCCCAACAGCGCCTTGTTGTGGAGGACGAGTTCTCGGTGCAGGCTGCCGCCGTCGACCTCGAACTCCCAGGGTTCGGGGACGCCCAGCAGGACGCCGACGCCGTTAGGCGCGAGCGCGTCGATCGTCTCGAAGGCGTGTTTGGCGTGTCCGGTCGCCTCGTAGACGAGATCCACCGACTCGTGGACTTCGGGAATCTCAGGGACGGGGGTTTCGCGGGAGTCGACGTACGTCGCGCCCAGTTCGTCGATGAGATCGATCGTCGGATCGGGTCGGTCGCTCCGGCCGAGGCAGTACGTGCGATCGACGTCGAGTACCGCCTCGAACATCGCGAGGGTGACGAGTCCGAGCGCACCGTTCCCGAGGACGAGCGCCGATTCCGGCTCCCAATCGAACGCGGATCGGGAGGCGACTGCGTGCTCGATGGCCTTCTCGGTGATGCTGATCGGTTCGACGAGGAAACCGAGCGGCGCGAACCGTTCGGGAATCGAGACGAGGTACTCCTCGGGGCTGGTGAAGTACTCCGCCATGAAGCCGTGTGCGCCGACGATACCGCGTTCGACGTACTCGTCGTCGGGTGCCATATCGGGTTCGCCGCGGTCGAAGTACTCGTTGGAGACGGCTGGCGGCCGTCGAACCGTCGGGACGACGAACTCGCCCTCCTCGAGGTCCGTTCCGTTCGAATCTTCGACGACGCCGACGGCTTCGTGGCCGAGGACGAGTCGCGTCGCACCCTCGGGAAGCGCGCCGTGACGACCGGCGATGACTTCGTGATCGGTTCCGTCGACGCCGACGCGAAGCGTGCGAACGAGCGCTTCGCCGGGTGCCGGATCCGGTCGTGGCATCTCGACGAGGGCGGGTTCCCCGGTGCCGGGCTCGACAGCGATCGCGTTCATATCTCGAAGCAGGGACGCGTCTGATAAATATTTACCGTATCCGTAGTAAATTATTTTGAACGGCGGTCGGCTATCGGTAGTAACTATCGCGATCGACGGGCGGGCGTAGCGTCGGCCGTCGCTCGCCCGGGGAAACGGCTCGTAAGACGACGACGAAACGCGGTGGCGGACGGCGAAAGCGGCGGTCGACGAAACGATGTAAAAGAAGGGTACCGGCGAACGAACTCACTCGCTCCGGGCGGATTCGACGGCGTCGACGAACGCAGCGGCGGTCTCGCGGACGCGGTCCATGTCGTCGTCGGCGATCGCGTCGTAGTCGACGATCGCACCGCCAGCGCCGACGGCGACGGCACCCGCGTCGAAGAAGTCGCCGACGTTGTCGGGCGCAACGCCGCCGGTCGGGATCACGTCGACGTCGCCGAGCGGGCCTCGGATCGCGCCGATGTGTCCCGGTCCGACGGTCGAGGCGGGGAACAGTTTGAGGACGTCCGCCCCGGCCTCCATGGCGGTGACGGCCTCCGTCGGCGTCATGACGCCGGGTGCCGAGAGGATTCCCTGGCGATTGCAGAGTCTGACGGTCTCGACGTCGGTGTTCGGCGAGACGACGAACTCGGCTCCTGCGTCGATCAGCGACTGCGCCGTCGGCGCGTCGAGGACGGTCCCCGCACCGACGATCGCGTCGGTATCCGCGAGTTCGCGGTCGACGGCGGCGATCTGCTCGCTCGCGCGCGTTCCGTCCGCGGTGATCTCGAGCGCGTCGACGCCCCCTTCGTGGATCGCTCGAGCGACGGGGACGATCCGGTCCTCGTCGATCCCGCGGAGAACGGCGACCACGCCGCCGTCGACGATTCGGTCCCTGATCGTCCGCGCGTCAGTCATGCCTTCCTCCGGCCGCAGGCTGGTGACAGGTCATCACGACACGACGTTTGCGGCCCTCGCTCAAGAAATTTACTCATGGGCGAGAAATAAGCCGGTCGAAGCGGGCTCAGTCCTCGAGCGGTTTAACCGTCACCGACTCGGCCTCGAAATCCTCGAGGAACGCGCCGGTGCCGCCGATGGTGTAGCGCTCGCCGTCGACGTCGAGTTCGAACGCGTTCTCGATCGGAACCGTCGACGTGGCCGGGCGGACGAGACTTTGTCGGACGGCGACGACCTCGCCGGAGAGCGTCGACGGAAGGACCCGGTCGCCGACCGGCGAACCCGTGACGGTCACTTCGATCCGGCTATCGGTGGCGCGGTGCAGGGCGATCTGGAAGACCGCGTTGCGGAATCCCTCGAACGTACTGGGCAGTTCACCGGGTGCGGTGATGTACCGTTCCTCGGCGGTCGGCCAGTAGTTCGCCAGAAACGAACCCACGAAGACGGGTGCGAGCTGCAGCTGCGAGATGGCGATCGCGCGCGTCTCGCTCGTCGACGTCGTGAGCATCTGCGAGGGGGCGAGCAGTCCGTGGCGGCCGTCGACCGTGAGCATCGTCGGCACGAGCGCGTCCCACGTGCGGACCGTACTCGCCGTGCCCGCCAGCGACGCGATGTCCTGTTCTTCGTCGGTCCCGCCCAGCAGGAGCAACACGAGGACGCCCCGGTCGACGGTCTCCTCGAGCGTCGACCGGACCCGTGGCAGCATCTCGGCGGGCAGCGAGAGCGTGACTTCCGTCTCGGCGCGCACCAGCAGGCTCTCGATGCGCTTGAGTACCGTCTGGCGGGACTTGATCACCTCGAACTCCTCGCCCGTGCGTTCGGTCGAGGTGTAGCGCGAGCGCAGCTCCGGTTCGATCGCTTCGACGCTCTGTGACAGCCGTTCGATGACCGTCTCGGGCTGGACGGGGCGAATCACCGCCGGCACCGAGTGGTCGTCGACCTCGACGAACCCGCGTTCCTCGAGTTCTTCGCTGATGCTGTAGACGTAGCGTTTGGATACGTCGGCAGCATCGGCGATGGTGCTCGCCTTCGACTCTCCGTGTTCGAGAATCGCGAGATAGGTGTCGATCTCCTTTGCCGAGAGGCCGAACCGCTCGAGCAGTTCGGCGAGATCCGCGTGTTCCATGGGTGTTCAGTACCTCACGGATTGGTCGGTCACGGTAAAATATTCCCGGTCCGACGGCTCTCGAGTCCCATCGCGGACGAGATCCGCAATCGACGGCCGATATCGACTCGGGCCCTCACAGTTAAAAAGTTAGAACATATATTTCAACAATTTTCATTGGCGCGCGGCTGCTCTGTACGGTCGATGGAACTACACGGCGCTCTCAACGATTACAAGCGCTCTCGAGGCAGTCTCTGCCATCTCGTCAGCGCGCGTCCAGCCGGTCGAGTTCGTCGTGAATGCCGTCGATATCGACGTCGAGCGCCCGCGTCGCGGCGAACACTGCGCGCTTTTCGGCCGTCCGCCGTTCGATCGCCCGCGGGCCGACGGCGAGTTCGATCCGCGTCAGCCCCTCCTCGGTAGCCGACCGGCCGAGCACCGTCACCGGTCCCACCTCGCGCGTGTTCCGGACGTGCGTCCCGCTACAGGCCGTGACGTCCCACGTATCCCGTGCACTCGGCAGCGCACCGCCGTTCCCGTTGTCGTTGTTGTCCCCGATCGAGACGACTCGCACTCGCCCCTTCTCGATCGCGTCCGGCGTTCGCTCTTCGTCGAATCCGATTTCGTCGCGCTCGCGCGCACTCGAGATCGGCACGTCCTCCCACGACACCGGCCGAGACTCCCAGACCACTCGGTTGAGCAGTTCGTCCAGTTCGATCAGCGTCCCGTCGTCGATCGACTCCGTCTCGAGCGTGACGCCGACCGTCTCCTCGCTGATCTCGAGGCCGGCGTACGCCGGCTCCTCCTCGAGCGATCGTACGGCGGCACCGTAGAGGACGTGACTGGCCGTGTGGGCTCGCATGCAGTACATGCGAAACGACCAGTCGATAGAGCACAGCACGCGGTGGCCGGACTTGAACGACGGCTCCTCGGCGAGCACGTGGACCTGCTCGCCGCCGTCCAGTTGCACGTCGGTGACGGCGATGTCGCCGACCGTGCCGTGATCGGCCGGCTGACCGCCGCTCGCCCCGAAGAAGTAGCTCGTCTCGAGCCAGACCGATCGCCCGTCGACGGCCGTCACCTCGGTCTCGAATCGCGTGGTGTACGGCTCTCTTGCCGCCCGTTGCGTCATGAGGTGGAGTCTATCCTCCGCAATGAAAAGTCTGCTTGCCGAGCATCGCCCGCCGGCGTCGACATCGAACGCGTAGACTGCCGTCTAACGGAACCGTATCGAACCCGTCTCGTTACTCCGCCAGCGTGACGTCCAGGCGCTCCTCGAGCGCCTCGATCAACCCGCCACCGACGCCGGCCTGGGTCGCCCGGCCCTGCTCGACGGCGAGAATCGCCTTCTCGCGCGCGCCGAGTTCCTCCGCGAGTTCCTCGCGCTGGAGGCCGGCGTCCCGGCGGGCCTCGACCAGCACCTCTCCGTAGTCGGAGACGAGGTACGGGAGTTGATCGTCGTCGTAGTTCGTCCCCTCTTTCTCCCAGTGTTTGGAGTCGCCGTCCCAGACCGGGTTCGCCTTGGCGACGTTCCGGGCCGCCTTCTTCTTGCGATTCAACTCGTCGCTCGAGGCACTGTCCTGCCCCTGGGAACTCCGCTGGGACGATCGCGAGCGTTTCTGATTGTCGTCGTGGGGTGCACAGTCGGGACAGACCTCGAGTTCGGCACCGGCGACGCTCGCGAGGCGAAGCGAGTCGCTCTCGGCACCGCAGAGTTCGCAGTTCGTCGCGCCGCTGCCGGAGGACGAACCAGTCGAATACTTAGCCATGGTACCTTTTCGCAACTGGCGCATTTCAAATCACCGCTCCGAATGCTTCCGTGTGACCCCGCCGCAGACACCGAGTGAAAAGAAAGGGCTTTTGTAACCCCGATGGGTACGATTGAGTGCAGAAAGACAAAGACGACGCGGGCGTGGGTAGCCAAGCCAGGCCAACGGCGCAGCGTTGAGGGCGCTGTCCCGTAGGGGTCCGCCGGTTCAAATCCGGTCCCACGCATCGCATGGGTGGACGATGTCCACCAAATGCGCGGCGCTACGCGCCGCGACCAACGATGCAGGTGATCTCCTTCGAGGACATCACCCACGCATAATCCTTCAGAAAACTACGTTCGATAGCAAGCGCGCTGTTTGACGACGTTTCGTCCTCTCGAGCCCTCGAGCGGCCAGCGTCGTTCTGCAGGTATCTACCGGCGAGCGAGCGATCGGTGCAGCCGGACCCGTCGGCCGTAGCAAATTCCCGCGAGTACCAGCAGCAGGCCGACCGCACCCAGCCACCTAACGATGCCGGCGATGGCGACCAGTTGGACGGACACGAGTGCGACGAACGAGGTCGTCAATCGTTGCAGCGTGGAGCCGGTGGTGAGCGTGTACGTGCTGCCGGTGACGAGCAGCCCGATACCGACCGCGGCGACGATCGTGGATATCCCGGCGGAATCACGGATCGTCAGGCCGCCGATCGTCGCTACCAGTCCGACGAGGACGATGAACGACACCGGATTTTCGGTACTGAACGGCGTTCGTCGGATGTTCGTCATGACCGTTTCTCGTGGTTACTTCCGATAAAAGTTTACGTTCTGAAACATCTGAGAGTGCTGCTCGAGATGGCCCGTTCGGAGCGGCATCGGAAACGGGGACGACAGCTACGGGGGGCCGAGAGCGACACTATCTGCGACTCGGTAGATCGCTCCACGTTCTCCGATTCGGGGGCGTGGCCGAAGACGGTAACCACTTTCCCGTTCCGCGCGAACCTCGAGACATGGAGTACGTCCCTCGAGAGCGCGTCACCCCGATCGCGGCAGTCCTGAGCGTCGTCTCCCTCGCGGTGGTCTTCGCGGCGGCGGGCGGCCGGATTCCGCCCTCGACGGTGCCGGCCGCGCCCGAGTGGTTCCTCGACCTGATTCCGCACCTCAACGTGGTGATCAGCGCGGCGGCGATCGGAACGATCGCGCTGGGTTGGCGAGCCATCCGTCGCGGGCAGGTCGACAGACACCGCGTCGCGATGCTCACCTCGTTCTGCCTGTTCGCGGCCTTCCTGACGCTCTATCTCTACCGGCTGGTAGCGACCGGCGGCCCGCAGCCGTTTCCCGGGCCCGACGCTGTCTACCAGTTCGTCTACCTGCCGGTGCTCGCGATCCACATCTTTCTCGCGATCGTCTGCGTGCCGCTGGTCTACTACGCGCTCCTGCTGGCCTTCGCGTACCCGGTCGCGGAACTTCGCCGGACCAGTCACGCCCGCTTCGGCCGGATCGCGGCGTCCCTCTGGCTGATCTCGTTCTCGCTCGGGATCGTCGTCTACGCGCTGTTGCACGTCGCGTACTGACCGAAATCCCGTGCTCTCGAGACGATCCCGGAAACGGCGGACCACCGTGGAGCCGCGACAGAGGTACGTAGCCCGACGCACCTACAGAAAGAGCAGAGGTCGTTAGTCGTCGGCGTGCAGCGCCTGGCCACCGAGTTCGGGGCGGGTGACGTCGCGATCGGTCTCCTCGCCGTCGATATCGTAGGGGTACTCTCCGGTCACGCAGCCCAGACAGAGGTCGAGGCGCTCCTTTCCGAGGACCTCGGCGACGGAATCGGTCGAGAGGTACGCGAGACTGTCGGCGTCGATGGTATCGCGGATCTCTTCGGTTGTCTTATCCGAAGCGATGAGTTCCTCGCGGGTGGCCATGTTGATCCCCATGTAACACGGGGCGACGATCTTCGGCGCGCCGATTCGAACGTGGACCGCCTCGGCACCGCAGTCTTTGAGCAACTGGACAAGCTGCGTCGAGGTGGTTCCGCGGACGATGCTGTCGTCGATAACCGTGACGGTCTTGCCCTCGATGGTGGACTTGATCGGGTTGAGCTTCAGTCGAACGGCGCGCTCGCGCTCGTCCTGAGTCGGCATGATGAACGTGCGGCCGACGTAGCGGTTTTTCATCAGTCCCTCGGCGAACTCGACGCCGTCGTCGTCCTCGTCGCGGGGCTCGCCGTCGGCGGTCGTCTCGCTCGCCGCGTCGGCGTAACCCGAGGCGAACGCGCGCCCGGAGTCGGGAACCGGCATCACGACGTCGGTCTCGACGCCGCTTTCGTCCCAGAGTTCGCGTCCGAGATTCCGACGCGCCTCGTAGACTAGCGTTTCGTCGATAACGCTGTCCGGCCGCGCGAAGTAGACGTGTTCGAAGAAACAGTGGGCGGTGTTCTCCTGTTCGACGAGCTGGTAGGAGTCGAACCCTTCGCCGCCTTCGGTGAGGACGACGAGTTCGCCCGGCCGAACGTCGCGAACGAGTTCCCCGTCGAGCGTGTCGATCGCCGCCGACTCCGAGGCGAGAATGTAGCCGTCCTCGAGTTCCCCGATACAGAGCGGGCGGTTTCCCTGCGGATCGCGGACGCCGAGGATCGTATCGTCGTGGCTGATCGTCAGCGCGTAGGAGCCGTGGATCCGCCCCATCGTGCGCTTGACCGCCCGGACGAGGTCCTCCTCGAGCAGGTTGCGCGCGAGGTCGTGGGCGATGACCTCGGTGTCGCCGTCGCTGGTGAAGGCGTGACCCACCGCCGCGAGTTCGTCCCGAATCTCGTCGGCGTTGACGAGGTTGCCGTTGTGGGAGAGCCCGAGCGAACCGCTCTTGAACGAGACAGAGAAGGGCTGTGCACAGGAGGAGTCGACCGAGCCGGCCGTCGGATAGCGGACGTGGCCGATCCCCGCGGACCCGTTGAGCGCGTCGAGGTCGTCCTCGCCGAAGGCGTCGCCCACGAGCCCCATCTTGACGTGGCTGTGTTGCTGGAAGCCGTCGTGCGTGACGATTCCGGCGGACTCCTGGCCGCGGTGCTGGAGTGCATAGAGCGCGTAGTACAACGGTCGTGCCGCGTCTCGACCGTTCAGTGAGACGCCGACGACGCCGCACTTCTCGGTCATTCCTGTTCGCCGGGGAGTTTCGCCCCGCCCATCAGTCATGGGAGTCAGTAGGCGCTCGAGTCGATAAAAATCCTCGTGTTTGTGCAGCGCCGCCGGCTATCGGCTCACAGAATATCCACGTTCTTGCACACTTCCTCGCTGGACGCGTAGCGGCCTCATCTCCACCGTTCGGGCCATTCCGGGCGAGTGGCGCGAACGTGAACGGTGACGACGCGTCACCGTGGCGACTCGACTCCGGGACGACGAGCGCGCGAACCGACGATAGACGCCATCACTCCGGTCGATGGCACAGTGTTCAAGGCAGTTGCCTCGAACTCCACGAGTATGCGACTCGAGGAGTACTGGGGGGTCGGTCCGAAGACGCGGGAGACGCTGGTTGAGCAACTGGGCAGGGAGCGCGCGATTCAGGCGATCGAGAGCGGCGACGTGCGCGCGCTCTCGGACGCCGGCCTCGCCCGCGGACGGGCGACGCGTATCCTCCGCCGAGCGACCGGCGGCGACGGGATGGACACCCTCGCGACCAGCGACGCTCGGTCAGCGTACAAGGAACTGCTCGACCTGGCGGTCGAACACGCCGTCACCGAGCGCGCGGCCGACCGAATCCGGGTGCTCACGCCGTTGACGTCCCGCGAGGCCATGGAGAGTCGCGTGGACGACGTGCTCGCCGCCTGCGACGCGTGGGCGACGCTCGAGGACAACGACCGGGAAGCGGTCCTCGCCGCCTACGAGCGCTACGACGAGCGCGACGAAAGCACGCATGCAGCCGTCGAGGCCGCGCTCGCGCTGCTCGAGGCCGGCGTGGACTCGGGGCCGTTCGCGGCTATCGCCGACCTCGAGCGGGGTACGCTCGCGGAGGCCGCCGAGGCCCTCGCGGCGCTCGACGACGGTCGCGTCACGCGGGGCGCGGACGACGAACTCGACCGGCTTCGGGACGCGCTTGGTGCGATCGAGGATATGGACGCCAACGTGCTCGAGGTGATCGAGGAGCTTCGTTCGGACGGCGTCCGCGACGTCGGTCAGTTCCGCGAAGCGTTCGAGGATTGTCTCCTGACGGAGACGGACGTGACGATCGATCGGGTTCGAGACGCGATGGCGACCGATGCGGCCGACGCGACGGACTTCGTCGGGACTACGTTGCGAGCGCTCCGGAGCGATCTCACCGCGGCGATCGACGAGCGCGAGGACGCCGTCGCAGGAGCGTTCGAGGGCACCCTGGACGAGTCCCGCGAGGCCGTCGAGCAGGCGGTCTCGGCGGTCGACGACATCGCCTTGCACCTCTCGCTGGCGCGCTTTGCGCTCGCGTACGACTGCACGCGACCAGTGTTCGTGGATAGCGAGTCACCGGCAAACGCGAGCGCACGGAGTGCGCGAGCGGGCGGCCAGGCGGCCGCCGTCTCCGTCCTCGAGGCGCGGAACCTGACGCTTGCGGCTCACGACGACGAATCGGTCCAGCCAGTCACCTACGCCCTCGGCGATCACGGCGTGGTCGACGTTCCCGATGACGTGAACTCGGTCCCCGGGACGGAACGCGTGTCCGTCCTCACCGGCGCGAACAGCGGCGGGAAGACGACCTTACTCGAGACGCTCTGTCAGGTCGTCCTGCTGGCGACGATGGGGCTGCCCGTCCCCGCCGAGCGGGCCGAGGTGACGCCCGTCGACTCGCTGGTCTTCCACCGGCGGCACGCGAGTTTCAACGCCGGCGTGCTCGAGTCGACGCTGCGCTCGATCGTGCCGCCGCTGTCCGCGGACGGGCGCACCCTGATGCTGGTCGACGAGTTCGAGGCGATCACCGAACCGGGCAGCGCGGCGAACCTGCTCCACGGCCTCGTGACGCTCTCGGTTACCCGCGACGCGCTCGCGGTATTCGTCACGCACCTCGCGGACGATCTGGAGCCGCTGCCCTCGGAAGCGCGCGTGGACGGCATCTTCGCCGAAGGGTTGAATCCGGACCTCGAGCTGCTGGTCGATTACCAGCCGCGCTTCGACACCGTCGGCCGGTCGACGCCGGAGTTCATCGTCTCGCGGCTCGTCGCGAACGCCGACGACCGAAGCGAGCGAGCCGGATTCGAGACGCTCGCGGAGGCGGTCGGTAACGAGATCGTCCAGCGGACGCTGGCCGACGCCCGCTGGAGCGAACGCGACTGATCATCCCGCGTCGCTTCCGTCCTCCGGGTCCGCGTTCCGGTTTTCGTCCGCTTCGAGCCACCGATCCGGCGTCGGCGTGTACGTCGACTCGTTCGGCTCCAGTCCGTCGGCGGCGTCGTACGTGTAGACCGTTCCGTCCTCGTCCTCGCAGACCCGCGCCTCGAGGTACGCCTGTGCCGCGCGGCGCGAGAGCGCGCCCATCTCGATGATGTCGGCGAGGGCGGTCTTGGTCGCGCGAAACCACGTTCGTACCGTCCGATCGGCGGCGGTGCTGTCGACGGCGATGATCGCTCCGCGGCCGCCGTCGCGACCGTCGCCCCACTCGAGCCAGCAGACGCGGTAGGCGGACACGCGGTAGTCGGCCCCGGGCTCGACGAGGTACAACACCTCGTGGATACAGGGATCGAGGTGTTCCCCGAGAATTCGCTCTCGAGTGATCGGACCCGCCAGCAGGTCGGCGTCGATCGCCCCGTCGGCGAGGGGCGTTTCGGCGCTGATTCGATCGGCGAAAGAGACGTCTTCGCCGCCCCAGTGGCTGTATCGCAGGTCGTAACGCTGATTCGGTCGCCGGTAGGCGACGAGCGCTCTATGTCCCATCGGCCTCGGAGCAGGGTGGACGGTGATCGCGTCTCGAGACGAACTGAACTGGCTGCGGGGGCATCGGCGGTGCTGGCCGCTTTTCCCTACTTGAACCTCCGGACGGGTGCCGGCTCGGCTCGAGTCCACCGTCGCGGTCGATACATCCTGTCGTCGCGGTCTACACGTCCCGTCATCGTAACCGACACCTCGGCTGGGCGAACCGCCGTTCTGCGTTCCGAATCGCCGTCGAAGGGCGGTCACAGCGGACCGCCGGCACGGCCTCGAGAACGCGACGACGAGGCACAACGCCGATATCGCCTCGAGACCTACGACCGTACAACCGGAGATGAATACAGGATACGATGCGGTCGTTTTCGACAACGACGGCGTACTGACGACGCCGACGGATCGCGACGTGCTGCTCGAGGCGATGTCCGACGCCTTCGCGACCGTCGGCGTCGGTAACCCGACGGACGAACACAGACGGACCCTGATGGGGCCGAGCGTCGAGTCGCTCCGCACAGTTGCGGACACGCACGGGGTAGATCCCCACGAACTCTGGACGGCGCGCGAACACGCCGCGATCGAGGCCCAACTCGAGGAGATCGAGACCGGGCGCAAACGGCTCTACGACGACGTGGACGCGCTCGCGGATCTCGAGGCGGCGACGGCCATCGTGAGCAACAATCAACACGAGACGATCGGCAACATCGTGGACCACTGCGATCTCGACTGGTTCGACGCCTGGTACGGCCGCGAACCGACCGTTCAGGGAATCGATCGCAAGAAGCCGACGCCGTACTACCTGGTGCTCGCACTCGAGGAACTCGGCACGGAAAACGCGCTGTACGTGGGCGATAGCTGGGTCGATATCGAGGCGGCCGACGCTGCTGGAGTCGACGTGGCCTTTGTTCGCCGAAATCACCGCAAAGGATACGAACTCGAGCGAGCGCCGACGTACGAAATCGAGGATCTCGAGGCGATCTCCGGACTGTTATGAGTCGGGTTCCGCCGCGCCGACCCGACTCTCGGCGCGTGCTTTGACGGCGCTGTTCATCGCCGCGAACCCTGCCTCGAGCGATTCCAGATCGGCCAACAGGGGGACGAGCGCGCCGCGAAACGTCTCGCGGTGGAGCAGTCGGGTCCGCTCTCCTTCGTCGATCGGCTCGAGGTGGAACTCGTGGTAGCCGTCGAACGCGAAGGGGACGACCAGCCGTCCGAGCCACACGAGCCGTCGGTTTTCCTCGACGGCGACAACCTCCGGCCTGAAGGTCATCCCTCGAGCGCCCGGGGGTTCGATCCGCACCCGGAGCTGTTCGCCCTCGCTCGGCACGCCTTCGATCGCCCGCACGAAGGGGTTCCACTCGGGATAGCTCTCGAACTCGAGAAGGACGTCCCAGACGACCGGCGGCGGGGCGTCGATCTCCTCGAACACTTCGATCTGGTTCATGCTAACGTATAGCGTCCCGAGCACCATCCACGTTTGGTCTGTTCGGCCAACCCCGAACCGTTGAAGGCGCGGACGACGAACACGGGGGTATGGAACGAACGGGAACGATTCTGCGGGGTCGCGAGTTCGCCCCCGTCGAAGGACGAGTCGTAATCGACGACGACGGCCGGATCGAGGCGATCGAGGAGGAGTCGGTCGAGAGCACCGACATCATCCTCCCGGCGTTCGTCAACGCACACACCCATATCGGCGATTCGATCGCGAAGGAGGCGGGCCGCGGACTCTCGCTCGAGGAACTGGTCGCGCCCCCGGACGGGCTGAAACACCGGCTGCTCAGGGACGCCTCGCGCGACGACCTCGTCGACGCGATGACTCGGTCGCTACGATTCATGCAGGAGGCCGGTACCGCGGCCTGTCTCGACTTTCGCGAAGGTGGCGTCGAGGGCGTTCGAATGCTCGCAGCCGCCGCCGACGGCCTCGAAATCGACGCCCGCTCCTTCGCTCGCGGCTCGATCGACGCGATGCACGCGGGCCACGGGTTCGGCGCGAGCGGTGCCAACGACGCCGAGTTCGGCGACGAACGGGAAGCGACGCGCGCGGCCGGGAAACCCTTCGGCATCCACGCGGGCGAGGTCGACGCGAGCGATATTCACCCCGCACTGGACCTCGAGCCGGAGTTTCTGGTCCACGTCGTCCACCCCGAGTCGGACCACCTCGAGCGCATCGCCGAGCAAGCGGTGCCGGTCGTCGTCTGTCCGCGCTCGAACCTCGTGACGGACGTGGGGCTCTCACCGTATGCGGAGCTCGACGAGCGAACGACGCTCGCCCTCGGGACGGACAACGTGATGCTCAACTCGCCGTCGATGTTCCGAGAGATGGAGTTCCTCGCGAAGCTCTCGGACCTGCCGGCCGACGAAATCCTCCGGATGGCGACGATCAACGGGGCCGACATCGCCGGCCTCGAGTACGGACTCGTCGAGCCGGGGCGGGCGGCTCGATTGCTGGTTCTCGACGGCGATTCGAACAATCTCACGGGCGCACGAGACCCCGTGCGAGCCGTGGTTCGCCGGGCCGGCGTCGGAGACGTGCGCGAGGTCGTCGGGAGCTGAGGAGAACCGGTCGCCTCCACCGTCGCCCGCTCGAGTTTCTGTTCCCTCGAATGACGGTTCGATCTGTCCACGACAACGCTATTATACACAAAAGCCCTATGTTATCATATAACATATGTACGACTGCATCCTCGTTCCGACTGATGGGTCACCGGAGGTCGAGCACGCGCTCGAGTACGCGTTCGATCTGGCGCGAGCCCACGACGCGACGATCCGGGTGATCTACGTCGTCAACGTTGCGGGCTACGGCGGCCTCCCCATGGAAACCGCGCTGGAGGGGATCAGCGATGCGCTTCGCAAAGAGGGAGAGGCGGCCGTCGCTCGAGCCGAGGAGCTCGCGCCGGACGACATCGAGGTCGAAACGGCGGTTCTCGAGGGGTCACCCAGTCGCGTCATCGTTGAACACGCCCAGCCCGGTGAGTGTGAACTCGTCGTGATGGGGACTCACGGTCGCGGCGGAATCAATCGGCTCCTGCTCGGCAGCGTTACGGAGCGCGTCGTCCGGCACGCGCCGGTTCCGGTGTTGACGGTGCAGGTCGATTCGCCGGACATGGAGCGACAGCCGGATCGAAACCGCGTGGCCGTCGAGTGAGCAACGGGCACCGTTCGGACCGCGTTCGACCGGCTCTCAAACGGGTCGCAGATGCTCGCAGTCGCCCGCCGAGACGGTTTCCCGTCCGTCCGCGGTCTCGATTACGAGCGCACCCGACTCGGTGACGTCGACCGCCTCGCCGACGAGTTCTCCCGCTGGACGTTCGACTCTGACCCGCTGGCCGAGCGTCAGCGTGAGTTCGCGCCACGCCGGTACGACCGCCTCGAGATCGGTCCTGTAGCGCTCGAACTCCTCCAACAGCCGCTGGACGAACCGCCGCCGGTCGACGTCGCCCGCTTCGTCACGAATACTCGTCGCTCCCTCGGGCAGCGCGTCGGCGTCGATGTTCGCGTTGATCCCCGGGCCGACGATGATCCAGTCGACACGATCGGTCTCGCCTTCCATCTCCGTCAGGATGCCCGAGAGCTTCCGGTAGTCGCCGTCCTCACCGACGGGAACGACCACGTCGTTCGGCCACTTGATCCGGGCATCGACGCCCGCCTCGCGGGCCGCTCGCGCCGTCGCGACCGACACCGCGAGGGTGTACAGCGGCGCTTGCGCGGGCGCGATTTCGGGCCGCGTAACGACACTCAGCCACACCCCGCCCGACGGCGACGACCACTCGCGATCGAGCCGTCCCCGGCCGCCGACCTGTTCGTCCGCGAGGACGACCACGTCCGACGCTCCCTCGTTCGCTAACTCGCGCGCGCGATCGTTCGTGCTCCCCAACGAGTCGTGGTAGTCGATCGAAAACGGTGCCTCGAGTTCGTACTCGACGGCGGGGCCGTTGTACGCCGCGACGGCGACCAGTTCGTAGCCGTTGGCCCCGCTCTCGATCTCGAAGTCGGCGTCGCGAAGCGCGTCGATGTGTTTCCAGACGGCCGCCCGCGAGATGTCCAGCGACTCGGCCAGCTCCGGTCCCGATACCGGTCCGTCCGCGAGCGCCTCGAGGATCGTTCGTCGCGTCTCGTTCATGGATTCGAGAGGGGGGCGCTCGCACTTGAATCGGCGGGATTCCGGGACCATTCGGCGTCCCCGGTCGTCTCGTCGCTCCCGTCACAAAACGTCGACAAGGGAGTACGGCTTACGCGCCAGGATCCGCGTCTTCGACGATCTCGAGCACGTCCTCGGCTGACTCGATCCGGAAGGAGACGGCCGGGCCGTCCTCGGCACCGAAGGCGACGCCGCGCATGCCCATCTCGTCGGCCCCCTTCACGTCGTGGTCGTAGCGGTCGCCGATCATGAGCGATCGTTGGGGGTCGACGCCTGACTTCTCGAGTGCCGTCTCGAACATCGCGGGATCCGGTTTCGTCCGGCCGACCGCCTCGGAGGTGGTGATCGAGTCGAAGTGCTCGCGGACGCCGAACGCCTCGAGCATTTCCTTGCCGGCCGCATCGTCGACGTCGCTGATGACGCCGACGTGGAGGTCCCGCTCGGCGAGGTCCGCGATCGTTTCGACGGCACCCGGGACGGGTTCGATCGACGATCGGACGGCGTCCTCGAACGCCGGTTCCCACCGCTCTCGCGGCAGGGGTTCGCCGACGAGCGCCTCGACGCCCTTCGCGTAGGCCTCGCGGGCCGACTGGAACTCGGTCCCCTCGCGCTCGCGGAAGTGATCCCCGACGGCCGTCCGCCACGTATCGACCGCCGCTTCGACCGTCATCTCGAGGTCGCATTCCTCGACGATCCCCTCGACGAACGCGGCGTGAGCGCTCTGGACTGACTCGAGTTCGAGGATGACGCCGCCGATGTCCCAGAAGACGGCCTCCCACTCCGTCGTCTCGACGGTTTCGACGCTCGGCTCGTCGCCGATCACCGATCCGCCCTCCGGACTTTCGAACGGTCGACCTCGTCGATACTCGCACAGCCCGAGAGGCCGACCGTCAGGTCGACGTCGGCGAGCAGATTTCCGAGGACGGCCCGAACGCCGTCTTCACCGCCGATACCGAGTCCCAGCGCGTAGGGTCGTCCCAGCAAAACCGCGTCGGCGCCCAGCGCGACCGCGCGGAAGACGTCGCTTCCGCGGCGAACCCCGCTGTCGAAGAGCACCGGAACGTCCTCGGCGTCTTCGTCGTCCGCGTCGGTGGCGTCCTCGACGGCCTCGACGACGTCCGGCAGGGCCTCGAGCGCCGGAATCGCGCCGTCGACCTGTCGGCCGCCGTGGTTCGAGACGACCAGACCGTCGACGCCGTGATCGATCGCCGTGCGAGCGTCGTCCGGATGGAGGACTCCTTTGACGACGATCGGCAGGTCGGTCCGCTCGGTGAGCCACTCGAGGTCGTCCCAGGTGAGCGAGGCGTCGCCGAAGCAGTCGTTCCAGGATTCGATCGACGCTTCGGGGTCGGCCCACGGATCGTCGCCCTCGAGTCGGTCGCAGAAGGCGGGGTCCTCGAAGTAGTTCTTCAGGCCCTGTCCCTGCAGGAAGGGGAGGTAGCCGAGTTCGATGTCGCGCTCGCGCCAGCCCATCTTCGGCGTGTCGAGCGTGACGACGACGGCCTCATAGCCCGCGTCTTCGGCCCGCTCGAGGAAGCTGGCGGCGACGTTCCGGTCGGAACTCCAGTAGAGTTGGAACCAGCCGGGACTCTCGCCGAGTTCGTCGGCAATCTCTTCGAACGTGTACGAGGCGACGGAGCTACAGATCATCGGAACGTCGAACTCGCTGGCCGCGCGGGCGACGGCGAGTTCGGCGTCGCCGTGGAGGATTCCCTGCACGCCGACCGGCGCGAGCATGACGGGTGCCGGGTACTCCTCCCCGAAGAGTTCGATCGAGAGGTCGCGGGTCGAGACGTCCCGCATCATTCGGGGGACGATCCGCCAGTCGTCGAACGCCCGGCTGTTCGCCTCGACCGTCGACTCCGAGCCCGCGCCGCCCGCGACGTAGGCGAACGCCTCGTCGCTGAGTTCTCTGCGAGCGCGCTCGAGGAGGGCCTCGTAGGAGACGGGGTATTCGGGCGGCTCGCCCTCGAGCATGCCGCTGCGATAGACCTCCTCTTGTCGGTTCGGTCCGTACTGGGGGGCGTCCTGTGGAGTGTCGTCTGTCATGGCTGGTCCGATAACGGGACGGTGAATCCGTCGCTATCCGGGTATCTATGCCACTACCTGCCAATCACTTAACGATACGGTTGACGACTCACACACCCATATTTATTAACAACCATTCTCTATATCTGTTTGTAACTAACAATGGTAAAGACAGCGCGGCAGTGCGTCGGTGATCGCGGATGAGTACCGAACGATTTAGCATCGACGGCGAAACCGCCATCGTCACCGGCTCCTCGAGCGGGATCGGTCGCGGAATCGCAAAACGGTTCGCCGCCGACGGCGTCGACGTCGTCGTCTGTTCGCGCGAACAGGAGAACGTCGATCCCGTCGCGGCGGAGATCAACGCGAGCGACGGTCCCGGTCGAGCGCTGGCGGTCGAGTGCGACGTGACCGACCGCGAGGCCGTCGAGGCGCTCGTCGAGGCGACCGTCGAGGAGTTCGGCGGGCTGGACGTGCTGGTCAACAACGCCGGCGCGTCGTTCATGGCCGACTTCGAGGACGTCTCGGAGAACGGCTGGAAGACCATCGTGGACATCAATCTCCACGGCACGTACAACTGTACGCACGCCGCTGCGGAGTACCTCAAAGCGGACGGCGGCACCGTCGTCAACTTCGCGAGCGTCGCCGGCCAGCGCGGCTCGCCGCTGATGAGCCCCTACGGCGCCGCCAAGGCGGCCGTCATCAACCTCACCACGACGCTCTCCTACGAGTGGGCCGACGACGGCGTCCGCGTCAACTGCATTGCCCCCGGCTTCGTCGCGACGCCGGGCGTCGAGAGCCAGATGGGCGTGTCGGTCGAGAACATCGACCGCGAGGCGGTCGCTCGCCGCATCGGTACCGTCGAGGAAATCGCCGACGTCACGCAGTTCCTCGCGAGCCCCGCCGCGTCGTACGTCGTCGGCGAGACCATCACCGTCCAGGGCGTTCCACAGATCAGCGAAGAGCGCGACATCTGAGCGCCGGCCGCGGAGGCTCGGCGATCGCTCCCGCCCTTCTCGTGCGGGTGGAGACCGGGACGGCAGCGCCGACGTGCTCGCTCGAGCGAAGACGGCGACGTCTCTACGAACTGAACGAGCTACTCCGCCCGCTCACCGGCGTGCTCTCGAGCGAAGCAGTCGACGACGAGTTTCGCGCCCCCGAGGACGACGGGGCCGATGAACAGTCCGACGGCACCGAAGACGATGAGGCCGCCGAAGATGCCGACGATGACGGTCGCGGAGTTGTAGGCCTCGGTCTGGCCGATCAGCGCCGGCCGAAGGTACGAGTCGGAGAAGGTGACGAACAGCCCGTAAACGGTCATGGCCGCGCCGGCACCCGGCCGGCCGACCGCGACGAGGTAGGCCGCGGCGGGGATCCAGACGCCGAACGCGCCGACGAGCGGGAGCAGCGTCAGCACGAACGTGGCGACGGTGAGAAAGACGATCGCGGGGACGCCGGCGACCGCCAGTCCGACCCCGAGCAACACCGCCTGCACGGTGGCGACGGCGACGTTCCCGACGACCGAGGCCCACATGAGCCCATCTACTCCCGTGCGGAGTTCGTCAAGAATGCGGTCGTCGACGGGCAACGCCCACTGGACCCACGCGACGAGGCGTTCCCCGTCTCGCAACAGGGCGAAGAGGACGAACAGCGTGACGGTCTGCCCCATGAACGCTCTCGGTAAGCTACCGACGAGATCGAGCACCCCCATCGCGACTTCCTGAAGCGCCGTCGCGATTCGGTCCTGGTTAGCCTCGTACAGGGCGACGAGATCGACGGAGAGCCCGTTGGTCTCGAGGACGTTTTCGATCGTTCCGACGTCGATCCGGCCCTGCCTGATCGCGGGAACGACCTCGAGAGCCTGTCGAACCGCCACCGTAATCACGTAGACGAGCGGGATGAGGACGATCAGGAGCGTCGCCACCACGACGGCGAACGCCGCGGGCGTCGGGCTGAGATACCACTCGAGGCGTTGCTGGACCGGAAAGAGCACGTACGCGAGCACGATGCCGAACAGGACGTACTGGAGGTACGGCAGGAGAACGACCAGCGCGAGGAGGCCGCTCACCACTGCGATAGCGGTCAGTCCGGGCTGTTCGCCGATCCAATCGGCCGACGACTGGTGATCCGTCATGACCGGCATTTAAACAGTCTGGAAAATGAGTTCACGGATCCGACAACGGACGAAACCGTGCCCCCAGTTTCCATACACCCAAAAGGGTTCGTTTCCACTATAAACAACGATGACAGACCGAGACGTCCACCTGCCGGTCGCCGCACAGCCGACGATCGACGCGATCGCCGACTACACGCGACGCGCGGAAGCCGGCGGCTACGACTGCGCGTGGCTCCCCGAAACGTGGGGTCGAGACGGCGTGACCGTCCTGACGGCGATGGCCGAGCGCACCGACTCGATCGATATCGGCTCGAGCATCCTCAACACCTACTCACGCTCGCCGGCCCTGCTGGGCCAGACGGCGGCGACGCTGCAGGAGGTCTCCGACGGCCGATTCCGTCTCGGACTTGGGCCGAGTGGCCCCGTCGTCATCGAGAACTGGCACGGGATGGCGTATGGCAACCCGCTCCGGCGGACGCGCGAGACCGTCGAAATCGTCCGCAAGGTGCTGTCGGGCGACCCCGTCGACTACGACGGCGAGGACTTCCAGCTCTCGGGCTTCCGCCTGCGCTGTGCGGCCCCGGACCCGCAGCCGCCCGTCGAGGTTACCGGCATGGGACCGAAGGCCGTCGAACTCGCCGGTCGCTTCGCCGACGGCTGGCACGGCATCATGCTCACTCCCGAAGGGATGGAAGACCGTCTCGAGGATATCGAACGCGGTGCCGAGCTGGGTGACCGTGACCCCGACGACGTGGCAGTCACGGCCGGCGTCACCTGCTGTGCGCTGGACGATACCGAGCGCGCCCGCGAACTCACGCGCCAGCACGTCGGCTTCTACGTCGGCGGGATGGGAACGTTCTACCGCGACGCGCTCGAGCGACAGGGCTACGACGAGGCCGTCGAGATCCACGACGCCTGGCAAGCGGGGGACCGCGGACGCGCCCTCGAGCTGGTCGACGAGAACATCCTCGACGACCTCTGTGCCGTCGGCGATCCGGAAACCGCACGCGAGCAACTCGAGCGCTACGAAGCCGTCGACGGCCTCGACGCCATCGCCGTCAGTTTCCCTCGCGGGGCCGACGGGGGCGAAATTCGCCGGACGATGGACGCCGTGGCACCGCAGAACTCCAGTAGTCTGTAGCGACAGAGTCGCTCGTGGAACGGATCGGTCGAGAGGCCGTAGGGTTTCCGACACGTCCCTCGAGCCGTCCCCGACAGCTACAAACCCCAAACCGTCCCAGTTCGTGATATGCCCGGCAAGGTGAGTCCGGACGAGTTGCTCGCACACGTCTTCGGCCGGACGGGAACGGCTGCTGAAGACGAGACAGTGCTGCAGGGGCCGGCGAACGGCGAGGACGCTGCCGCGATCGCGTTCCCCGGGAGCGACGAAACGCTCGTCGTCAGCTCCGATCCGATCTCGCTCGCGGCCTCGCAGGTCGGCACCCTCGGCGTCCCCGTCGCCTGTAACGACATCGCCGCGTCCGGAGCCGACCCGCGCTGGCTGACGGTCGTCATCATGCTCCCCGGCGAGGACGCACCCCTCGAGGAGATCACGCGCGACCTCGACGTGGCCGCTCGAGACGTCGGCGCGTCGATCGTCGGCGGCCACTCGGAGTACGTCGATCAGCTCGAGCGGCCGCTGCTCTCGCTGACGGCGATGGGCACGGCCGAGTCGTTCGTCCCGACGGGCGGTGCGGAACCCGGCGACAGCGTGCTCGTGACGAAGGCCGCGGGTATCGAGGGGACGGCCATCCTCGCGACCGACTTCGGCGACGAACTCGCGGTCGACGACGCCGTCTGCGAGCGCGCCGAGGCGTTCGTCGAGGAGATCAGCGTCGTCCCCGACGCCCGCGCGATCAGGGAGCACGCGACCGCGATGCACGACCCGACGGAGGGCGGCGTTCTGGCCGGACTGCTCGAGATCGCCCGCGCGTCGGGCGTTCGGCTCGAGGTCGACCGCGACTCGGTTCCGGTGCGCGAGGAAACGCGAGCGCTGTGCGAGGCTGCCGGCGTCGATCCGCTCCGGATCTTCGGCTCCGGGGCGTTGCTCGCGACCGTCCCCGGCGACGCGGTCGCCGACTGCCTCGCGGCGCTCGAGTGTGCGGGGTTCGAGGGGGCCAAAATCGGCACGGTGTCTGCGGGCGAGCCAGAACTGGCCGTCGGCGGAGGGTCGATCACCGATCCCGTCGAGGACGATCTCTATCCGCTCTGGGAGCGAGCAGATACCGAGAACTGACGCGAACCGACCCACGAGGTCGTCGGAGCCGGTAACCGGAGACAGTGGACGTATTCGCTCGCACGAGTCGATAAGACTCGGGCGAGGTTCGGGGACTTCGGAGCAACCTCGAGGACGAGGGGGACATGCACCCGCCCGCCGCTCGAGTGTACTGGATCCGAACGAGCGACGACGAAGGGAAGGCGGACTATTCGTCGGCGTAGCTCGCCGCGTCGGTCGACGGTTTCGCGGATACGATCGCGGCCCGAGGTCGGCGAAGCGACGAGTTCGCGGTTTCGATCGTGTCTCGCTGTCATCGGTGGCGTTCGGACGGTTCAGCGCGATTACACGCAGTGCCACCCGATCACGGGACGTCTCCCTCGAGCGGTTGCGTAGCCGTCCGTAGCGAACCGCACGGGTGGCCACCTCGAATTCAATCGATCGGGGTCAAATCTATAACATATCGATGATGCCACACAGAAGGCTTTACACGTCGATCTCTATTAGCAGCCATAGAATGGATTCGACTTCCGACGCCAACGCGGAACTCCACCGGCGGGTTCGCCAGCAGGAAGTCGTTGCTGAACTCGGGCAGCGAGCGCTCGAAACCGATGCGCTCGATCGAGTACTATCCGACGCCTCGGTTGCCGTTACCGAAACGCTCGACAACGAGTACACGGAGGTTCTCGAGTTGCTTCCCGGCGGTGACGAACTCCTCCTCAGAGCGGGCGACGGATGGCGCGACGAGGAGATCGAGGCGGCGACGGTACCCGCAAATCGCGACTCTCAGGCAGGTTATACGCTGCTCACCGAACAGCCGATCATCGTCGACGATCTGGAGGCCGAAGAGCGACTTTCCGAACCGGCGTTGCTCGCGGATCACGGCGTCGTCAGCGGGATCAGCGTGATCATCGGCTCGGTTACGGATCCGTGGGGCGTCCTGGGAAGCTACGCCACGGAGCAACGGACGTTCACGGAACACGACGCGACGTTCGTCCAGAGCGTTGCGAACATCCTCGCGACGGCGATCGAGAACGAACGGACCAAACACGAACTCGAGGAGAGCTACGGCCGCATCTCGGACGCGTTCTTCGCACTCGACGAGACGTGGAACTTCACGTACCTCAACGAGCACGCCCACGAGTTGATCAATCCCGAGAACCGAACGCTGGTCAAAAAGAACGTGTGGGACGTGTTTCCCGAGGCGACCCACCAGCAGCTCAAACCGCAGTACGAACGGGCGATGTACAGACAGGAAACCGTCTCGTTCGAGGGGTACTATCCGGACCCGCTCGACAGCTGGTTCGAGGTGCGAGCCTATCCCTCGAAGACGGGACTGTCGGTCTACTTCCGGGACGTCACCGAGCGCAAGGAGCGCGAACGAGAGCGCGAACTGTTTCGAACCCTGGTCAATTACTCCCACGACAGCGTGTTGGTCATCGATCCGCAGTCGGGGGCGTTCATCGACGTCAACGAGACGGCTTGCCGTCGCCTCGGCTACGATCGAGCGGAACTGCTCGAGTTATCGGTTCCGGATATCGAGCGGCGGTTCGACGACCTCGAAGCGTGGGGACCCCACGTCGAGGACGTCAAGACCGAAGGCGCGGTCACCATCACCGGAGAACACGAACGGAAGGACGGGACGACCTTTCCGGTAGAGGTCAACGTCGCCCACGTCGAATTGGATCGAGAGTATATGATCGGCATCGCTCGCGATATTACGAACCGCCGAAAGCGCGAACGCAAACTGGAGGCGTCGAACGAACGGTTAGAGCAGTTCGCCTACGCCGCCAGCCACGACCTCCAGGAACCCCTCCGGATGGTCTCCAGTTACCTGCAACTCATCGAGAGACGGTACGCCGATGCACTCGATTCGGACGGCGAGGAGTTCCTCGAGTTCGCCATCGACGGCGCGGATCGAATGCGCGAGATGATCGAGGGCCTTCTCGAGTACTCGCGCGTGGAAACGCAGGGCGAACCGTTCGAGCCGGTCGATCTCGATCGCGTGCTCGAGGACGTCCTCGAGACCCTCCGTCTTCAGGTCGAGGAGACCGACGCGGAGGTTACGACCGACGAACTCCCCCGCGTCGAGGGCGATGCCGGTCAGTTGCGACAGGTCTTCCAGAACCTCCTGAGTAACGCGATCACGTACAGTGGAGACGATCCGCCCCGTATTCACGTTGGAGCCGAGCGTCGCGGGAACCGATGGAGCGTATCGGTCCGCGACGAGGGCATCGGCATCGATCCCGAGGATCAAGAGCGCGTGTTCGAGGTGTTTCAGCGTCTTCACAGCCGCACGGAGTACCGCGGAACCGGTATCGGACTCGCGCTCTGTCGGCGGGTCGTCGAGCGCCACGGCGGCGAGATCTGGGTCGACGCCGAACCCGGCGAGGGAGCGACGTTTTCGTTTACGCTTCCGGCGGCGGCACGGCACGAGCGCTAACTCCGTCACGCTGACCGGCCGTTTCGCCCGCAGTTTTGCGTCCCGAACGCGGCCGCTCGATACCGTTCAGCCGTCGACGAGCAGCGTGTGTAGCGCGTCCGGCACCACGAGCACCTCGCTCCCCGCCTCGAGCGCGTCCGCAACGTCGTCTGCGGCGTGCATGAGACACGTCTCGACGACGTCGGGAACCTCGCTGTTCGTCACGTACAGGTCGTGATCCCGGAGCACTCGAGCGACGACGAACGCGCGCTGGGCACCGGCCGCGTAGCCCGACCGCATCTCGCGGTACAACGATTCGGCGTCGCTCGCCTCACGTAACCGTCGGTAGAACCGCTCTTCGCCGGTTCCGTCGCCGGCACCCTCCGAAAGCTCGGCGGGAACGACGAGTCGACCGCCGTCCCGGAGCGGGTTTCGGTCGCCGAGCGCGACGTACGTCGCCGCGCGCGTCGCCTGGTAGAGAGTCGCGTCTTTCGGCGCGCCGACGCCGCAGACGACGGCGTCGAACTCGCGATCGATCGGCACCGAGAGGGCCCCTCGAGCGACTGCAGCGAGTTCCCGGACGACCCGTCTCCCCTCCCCGGCGCGGACGCCGAGGACGCCCGCGGGGCCGTGGGTCAGGTTCACCGAGAAGTCGACGCCGGCGAGGTCGCCGGCCTCGTCGACGGTTTCCCGGAAGGGGTTCCCCTCGACGCGGCCGAGTCGGACGCCCTCGCGGGCGAGCATCTCCGGCCCGTGCGTGTAGCGGATCAGGGACTCGCTGCCCGCGCCGATGACGACGGTCTTCGCGCCCCCGCTGAATCCAGCGTACTGGTGGGGCTCGACCACGCCGGTCGAGAGCACCGTCCCGGCGTTCGCGACGGGTTCGCCGATTTCGACGGGAATCTCGGCCCCGGTCGCGGCTTCGCCGCTCGAACCCGAGGCGACCGTCCCGACTTCGACGACCGACTCGGGATCGTGGTTGACCGCCAGATCGGCGTGGGGACCGAGCATGTCCTCGAGTTCCGCGTCGGTCATCGGTCGGTGGAGACCGAGGCCGACGACGACGGTCACCTGCTCGCGTGCGACGCCACACTCTGCCAAGCGCTCGAGTAACACGTCCAGAAGCACGTCGTCCGGCGCTTTGCGGGTGATATCCGTGACGACGATCGCAACGTCACCGTCGGGATCGACGCGGGACTCGAGGGACGGGCCGAGCGGCTCCTCGAGCGCGCGTTCGGCGGCCGCCCGGACGTCGACTGGTTCGCCGCCGGGCGCTGTAGCGACCGTTAGCTCACAGTCCGGGCGCGTGAGGTCGAGCGCTCCGGTGCCCAGTGGAATCTCCATGCGGTCGATTCGGCGGCGGGCGGGAAAAGTGATCGCGACCTCGGCCCTGGAAGATCGGGTGAGCGCTGGCCGCCGGGCGGCGATCCTACGCGCTCGCCCACTCGAGCATCCGCTCGTAGACGGGATCGGACGCTAACGCGGCCGAGTCGCCGACGAGGACGAGCGCGCGCTTCGGCCGCGTCAGCGCGACGTTGATCCGCCGGTAGTCCTCGAAGATCGGCCCCTCGAGCGTTCCCGTCGCCGTAAAGGAGACGATGATGACCTCCTGGCTCGAGCCCTGGAAGCGGTCGACGGTGTCCACGGAGACGTCGTCGGGAACGTGACTCGAGATTTCGGACACCTGGGCGCGGAAGGGAGCGATGACGCCGATATCGGTTCGGCCGAGGCCCGCGGCTTCGTAGGTCTCGATGAGGTCGGCGATCCGCGCGGCCTCCTCGCTGTCGGTGTACCGGCCGCCGTCGCCCTCGACATCGACGAACGTGACGGGGTCCTGCAGGGCGTCGGGAAGGTCGTTCCGGGAAACCCCCTCGAGGTCGTCCAGTGTCCGACCCGCAACCTCGGGCGTCGCGGGTCGAAGCTCGCCGTCGTAGAACTCGGTCGAGGCGAAGACCTGAATCCGCTGGTTCATCCGGTACTGGCGGTCGAGCATGACGCCGGCGTCGGGGTGGAGGTCGACGAGGCGTTCGAACAGCGACTCGGTGAGGTCGTTCTCGGCGCGGACGACCGGCGGCAGTTGCTCGTGGTCGCCGACGAGGACGAACCGCTCGGCCAGGTTGATCGCCGCGCAGGTTCCCGGTTCCGTCAACTGGGCGGCCTCGTCGACCAGCGCGACGTCGAACGCCTGCTCTTTCATCACCCGCGAGCCGCAGGTCGCCGTCGTCGCCGCGACCACCTGCGCGTTCTGCAACTCGGCGACGCGGTCCTCGGGGTCGCCAGCGCGCTCGAGACGGTACGGCTCCATATCGTCGCGGATGCCGCTCTCGGAGCCGACGCGGACGACCCGTTCGGCTTCGACGACGTCTTCCAACTGCTCGAGCAGCGCCTCGAGGGCGTTGTCCACCGCGCGATTCGTAAAGGCCGAGAGCAGAACGCGCTCGCCGCGTTCGACCATCGCGCGGATCGCGCGGGCGATGGTGTACGTCTTCCCGGTCCCCGGCGGGCCGTGGATCAGCGCGCAGTCGTTCGCCCCGACGGCGTTCGTCACGGCCTCGTTCTGGGCCGCGTTGTTGTCGATGAAGGTCTCCTCGAGCGTCTCGAACTCCGGCTCGGCCCGCCCGAACAGGATGTCCTTGCGACGCTCGTCGCCCTTCAGAAGTGCGTCGTGCATCGCGACGAGCAGCCGATCGGTCGTCAGCTCCGACGGATAGACGTCGAGGCGAGTGACCTCGACGGGTTCGTCGGTCGTCAGGACGACCTCGTCGTCTAATCGCTCGATCCTCGCGAGCTCGGAGTCGCCCCGGATCGGGTGTCCGTCGCTCGCGAGCACCAGATCGCCCTCGCGGAGCTTCGAGTTCGCCCCGCTCGTCCGCCGCGCCCGAAGCTCCCACCGTCCCCCCTCGAGCGGTCGTTTTTCGACGAACTCGAGGTCGATCAGCGCGCGGTCGTCGTCGGCTCGCTCCTGTGCGCTCTGTTCCCAGAGCTTGGCGTACTCGCGGTGGACCTCCCGGCGCTCTTCCTCGATCGCCCGGTAGAACCGATCGAAGTAGTCGCGTTCGTCCTCGGGAAGGGGGGTGCCGATCTGGCCGGCCTTGGACTCCTGGTCGAGTCGGCCCGAGACGACCATGCAGGTGTCCTGTTCGAAGCAGTACTCGCACTTCGCTGACCCCTCGTATCCGGTCGGAACGTCGCCCGCGATCTCCATCGCAGCGAGTTCGTTGCGCTCCCGGACGACGAACTTCAACAGCCCGTCGCCCATCGAGAAGTCCTTCGCGGGAGTGAGATCGCCGGTCTCCTCGTTGCGATCGAGCACCGAGTTCTTCGTGTAGAGCAGCGTTCCGGTATCGACCTCGCCGCCGTGTTCCTCGAGCAAGAGCGCGTAACAGGCGGCCTGGACCTTGTCCTTGAACCGGGGCTCTTTCTTGAGGTTCTTGCCCGTCTTGAGTTCGACCGGCGCGCCGCGTCGGATGGCGTCGGCGCGCCCGCGGATCCCGAACGTCTCGCTGATGAGTAGCTGTTCCGAGCGCCAGCTGTCCTCCTCGGTGAGTCGGCCCTGCTCGAGCCAGCCTTCGATGGCCGTCGCGTTCTCCCGAACGTCCTCGGCGACGGACTCGGCCGTTTCGCCGAGCAGGCCGAGCTCGAGCCCGCGTTCGTCCACGCGGGCGTCGATCGACTCCTCCAGGTCTCGATCGCGCAGCAGATCCCCGAAGACCTCGTGGACGAGCGTCCCCTTCACGACGGGGTAGTTCAGCGGCACGCCGGAGAGCTTGTTCAGATAATACAGTCGGGGACACTGCACCCAGTTGCGGATCGACGTCACGTTGACCAGAAAGCTCGGCTCGACGACGACGTAGGAGTCGCCCGTCGTCGCGTACCGGGTCTCCCCCTGATACTCGTCTTCTTTGGCGTCGGTGACGAGCAGTTCCATCCCCGGCTCGAGGTAGTCGGCCGACTCGGCCCACTTGTTCCAGAGCGTTACCGTCGTGGTCTCGCGGTCGTCCTCGAGTTCCGGCTCCGCGCCGGCTCCGGCGAGCGTCCGTTGTGTCGACCGATCGTCCCCGCTGTCGGCCGCGAGGCGCAACGGCACCTCGGCGAGGTCGCTCTCGCCGTAACTGGTCGACACCGAACGCAGTTCCACCTCGCCCGCGACGCTTCCGCGTACGTACACGAGTATTCGTCACGGGCGAGCGGTCAAAAACGCTATCGGTCGCGTTCGGGGTGGCGCGCTCGAGGGAAGCGGATCGGCGCTGAGCGCCATTTCCGTGTCACCGATCGAAACGGGTCAGCGTAATCGCTGATTACTCGCGGATTTCGTCACCGTGTCGTGGAACGGTCGGGGCCGTTTTTGGCCGACTGCGATGAACTCGTCTTCGCCATGAGTGATTCGAACGGAGACGACCGCAACCCGGAGACGGCGAGCGGAACCGAGGGTGGAGTCGGACGGGAAGAGCGAGCACGATCGCCGTCCGACGATGTCGACTCGGGAACCGGCGTCGGCGATCGGGACGATCCCGGGCGCGACAATCGCGACGACTCGACGCAGATCGCAAACGAGGAACGCCGGCGTAAGCTCTCGGTCATCAGCGCGATCGTCGCCATCATCGGCGCGTGGGTCGCCCTGTCGGTCGTGATCGTCTACGACGTCTCGCAGGCCGCGTTCTGGAACAACGTCCTCGTCGGTGCCGTCGTCTTCGTCGCCGGCAGCTACAACTCCTATCGACTCGCCAACGACATCCCCCTCAGCGTCGGGGTTTCGGGGCTGGTCGCACTGCTCGGGGTCTGGTTGATCATCGCGCCGGCGCTCTTCGAGATGCCGGCCGGGATCGGGCTGACGGAGAGCCCGTTCTGGAGCACGCTCGCCTCCGGCCTACTCATCGCGGGGCTGGCCGGTTACAACGCCTACGACGCTCGAGACGCACGGAGCGTCGCGACCGATTCCGCGCGGGCCTGATCACCGGGTCGCATCGAACGGCGACTCGCGATCGGCGTCGATCTCGCCCTCGAGTCGTCGCAGTCGATGCTCGGCCGCGTGGTGGCGCGTCGCGATGACGGCGAACGCGACCATCACGACCGCGAACCCGATCGAGACGGCGGGCGAGATGTTGTTGGCGTAACTGTTCCCTAACTGTCCGAGCGCCAGTACGAGCGGGCCGAACGCGAGAAGCGAGGTTTTGGCTGGTGTCGCGCGAAACAGTTCGACGAGCGAGAGTGAGTGACGGCCGGACATGGTCAAACGTCGATTACTCGCCCTGTCGGCGGGGCCGTCGTATCCCTTTCGGTTCGATCGCGCCGCGGCCGGGGATCCGGAACCGATCGCTTCCAGTCGGCGTCTCTCACTGTTCGCCACGACCGATACGTTCATTCTGCCCGCGTCGTAACGGACGAGTATGCGGATTCGCGACTGGCAGGACATACTCGAGGACGTCACCGAGCGGAACGTCGATCCCGAAAACTGGCGCGCGGTCGCCGGTGACCGCGCCGGCGGCGTCGGCGAAGACATGTACCTCGCGCACCCTCGCGCCGGGGTCTTCTTCCTGAAAACGTACGCGAAGAACCCCTTCGAGGTTCGCGGCGTCGGCACCCGGGTCGCCCGCAGTCTCGACGACGAAATCGGCTCGTTCATGCCGACGGGGGACTCGGGCGGTCGCTTCGCCGTCCAGTCCCCGCCCGAGGACGAAGCACAGGCCGAAACCGTCTCGAAGCGCCTCGAGACGGTCCTCGAGACGCACGCGGACGCGCCGACTCGACCGCAGGATCTCTTCGACGACATCATGGACGCCGTCGAGAGCCCCGCGTTCGGCCCGATGGAGTACGATCAGTACGACCGACCAGACGAACTCGAGGATCTCGCCGAGCGCTTCGAGGAGGCCGAGGAACTGTTGAGCGCGGAACTCGAGGACCTGATCGAGGACGACGAGGTCGACCGCGGCTTCATGTGACGATCCGAAAATCGCCGTTGCTCCCCGCTCGAGGCGACCCGGCTGTTGCCACGAAGAGCCTTTTTCTGACGCCGGCGGAAGAGCCACCCAGTGTCGCCCTCACTGTCGTCGTCCGACGGAGCTGACAGGGTAGCGCAACTCGGGGACGTCGTCGACGGCCTCGAGCTCTCGTGGGTGTTCGCCGTCCTCGCGGTGATCGTGGTCTGGTACGGGTCGAAGCTGCTGACCGAGCGGCTCCGCCCACGACTCGAGGAGCGCGTCCTCCGGCCGACGACCGCGAACGCGGTTTTACTGGCCGGTCGAGTCGCGATCGTCTGCTACGCGCTCGTCCCGTTCGCCGGTCTGCTCGGCTTCCGGCCGGAGAACGTCCTGCTCTCGTTTACCGTCCTCTCACTCGTGGTCGGTGCGGTGTTAGCTCCGATCGGGCGCAGCTACATCAGCGGCCTGTTCATCATCGTTCACCGCCCCTACGAGGTCGGCGACATGATCGAACTCGTCGATCGCGAGGAACGGGGCACGTCGACGACATCACGCTGGGGTACACGCGGATCTACACCCTCGAGAACTCGTTTCTCGTCGTTCCGAACGCGACGTGCGCAACCTCTCGTCCCAGGACGAACGCAGCAGGCTCTCGATCGAGGTCTGCGTCACCTACGAGGGCGACCTCGAACGGGCGTGTGAACTCCTCGAGCGCGCCGCCAGACCGGTCGACGGCGTCATTTCGGGCGGCCCCCCGATCCGCGTCGGCCGTTCGAAGTTCCCCGCGGGCCCGACGGCGTTCGTTCGAGAGTTCGCCGATCACGGGATCCTGATCGACCTCAAGTGCTGAATCGAAGCCCCGTACCTCCCGCTGAAGGTCCGCTCTGCCGTTCACCGCCGAGCGTTCGATGCCTTCGAGGACGAAGACGTCGAGATCGCGTATCCGCACACCCACCACGTCTTCGACGAAACCAGCGGCCGGGCGCGGGTGGGCGTCGAGTCGCTCTCGAGCGGCCCCGAGGCCGGGAGCGGTGTGAATAGGGCGTCCGGTACCAGGACGAACGTCGATCCCCCGCGGAAACGTACTCCGCAGTCGGGCTGGTCGCTCGAGCGGTCGGACGAGCAGCCGACCGATTGAGGCAGCCCTTCCCCTCGACTGAGGCGACGGTCGCGCGATCCTCACTGAAACGACGAGCGCTCTCGACGACCTGCGTCTGCGTCCGGTGAGCCTTTGCAACCGGGCTCCGAACGGGCTAGAAATGAGCACCACCGCCCAGGCTACCGTCCGCGACTACTACGACGCCCTCCGGAACGGCGACCTCCTCGAGCCGTACTTCCTCGAAGACGAATCGACGGTCAAGTTCGGCATCAGCGAGGAACTGTTCGGTTTCGAGAGGGTGCGCGAGGCCCTGCGAAAACAGACCGAAACGACCGCCGATTGGACCGTCGAGAGCGATCGCCTCGAAGTCGCCGAGCGGGACGCGTTCGCCACGTTCGCCGACGAAGTGACGATGGCGTGGACCGACACCGAGTCCGGCGAGGACCGACGCTTCGAGACGCGATGGAGCGGGACGCTGGTTCGATCTGCGGTGGAGCGCGCTGACGACGAGCAGGACTGGCTGTTCGCGACGATGCACGTCAGCACGGCCCGCGAGCTATGAGTCGCGGTCCCGACCGGGACTCCGAACGTGATGGTCGCTCGCGGAACAGTGCGTTGACGAGCGCGTCCGACCAGCTAAAGGGAGGATTCGTCGCTCTCGTCGCGTTCTCCGGCGGCATGATAGCGCTTCAGGGCGGGGCCTCGCCGATCGTCATCGGGCTGGCAGTAGTCGGCGGCCTCGTCGCCGGCGTCGCGTTGCTGTGGTACGTGCTCCGGATTGCCGAGTAGCGCTGACGAGGGGCGAATCGCCAGGGGATAGATCACCGATCGACGCGTCGAATCCACAGCCCCGGCTGGTCGAGTTCGTCGTGCGTCGGGAGGTTCTCGGGACCCTCCCAGACGAGACTCGCCGTCTCGAGGTCTCGAGCGGTGACGACCGTTTCGAAGAAGTTCTTTCCGCGCTCGTACTGTCGCTCTTTGAGACCGAGGCCGAGCAGCCGACGGAACAGCTTCTGAAGCGGGCCGCGACCCTGCCGTCGCGCGTCGAGTTTCCGGCGCAGGTCCGCGTACTCGTCGTCGAAGGCGTGGTCCATCAGGAGCTCCGCGTAGCCCTCGACGACGGTCATCGCCGCGTCGAGGTCGCGGAACGCGTCCCGATCGAACGAGCCGTCCGACAGCGCTGCGATACCCTGTTGCATCCGGGCCTCGAGGTGGTCCGACAGCCACGGCGCGGCTCCGAACTCGGCGGCGTGGGTCACCTCGTGGAAGGCGATCCAGCGGCGGAACCGATCGGCGTCGACGTCGAGTTTCTCGGCGGCGTTCAGGATGTTCGGCCGGACGAAGTACAGCGCGTGGTCGTCCTCGGGCGTCTCGGCGAGCAACAGCGGGTCGTACTGACCGAGGACGTTCCGGCCGAGAAACGAGAGGAGCACGGTCATCGTTCCCGTGTTGATCGTCCGGGAAACAGCGGGGAAGGCACCGGTGGGGACCTGGTCCTCGAGGGTGCCCATGACGCGTTCGAAGGTCGCGATGTTGGCGTCGATCCAGTGGTGACGGTTCTGGATCTCGACGGTGTCGGGAACGTCGAACTCCGCGCCGGACACCGTTCGGATGGCCTCTCGAGCGTCTCGAACGTCACGCGCGTAGGCCTCACGCTCGCCGGGCGCGAGGTCGAGCGAGCCCGGGTCAGTCGCTGCCTTCGCAGCGTCGGCAGCCGACTGCCAGTCGATCATATCGTCACCGGACGCCCCGGCAACGGCCTGAGCGCTACGATAGAGATTCACAGAGACGGGTACGGGAGGCACGCGCAAAAGCGTTCGGCCGCACGAATCGGGGTTGTTGTCAGTCGCTAAATGAGTTGGCGGGCGAGTCAGCGAACGCGTCCAACCCGCTTCCGAAAACAATCCACGGCCGGGTATCAGTTAACGATAACGTCCGGCTGTTCTTCTTCCTCGAGTTCCGGTTCGTCGTCGCCGCGGAACTTTTTCGCGGCGGCGGCGATACCGACGAGGACGACGAGCGCGATCAGGGCACCGATGGCCTTGCCGCCGGAGCCGTCTTCGTCGTCGGCCGCGGCGGCCTCGTCGTCGGTTTCGGTCTCGCGGTCGGCCGTGTCGTCCGTCTCGCCGAACGGCAGCCCTTCGCCGATGGTTCGCGGTCCGAACTGGGGGTCGCCGTCGAGATGCAACTCGATGAGGGTAAATTTCTTTTCTCCCATGATCGGACGCTCAACGAGCGAACACTTAGCCGTTGGGTTTACAGTAGCCACTGAGCGTCGTGCACACCCGGCCGCACGACAGCTGTGTGATCTGTGTGGGGTTTTTCAGTTGTCGCTTGCGTACCTACCGAACGCCACTGCGCTCCGTGATCGACACGGTTCGCGTTACTCCGTTTCGCGATAAATCAGCCGTTCACATCGAAAGGGAGCGGATACAAACGTCCGTTTTCCCCGCTACCGGACACAGGACCGGTACGATTAAGTGTCCGTCACCTGCGCTCTTTCGTATGAGTGGACGACCGCTTGACGTCCTCGAGGCGTCACTTGGCGAACGTGTTAGGGTACGACTCAAGAGTGGTGACGAGTACGTCGGCGACCTCGCTGGTTACGACCAGCACATGAACCTCGTCCTTGAGGACGCGACGATTCCGGTCGAAGGAAGCGTCGAGGAAGAGACGCCGGTCGAAGACACAACCATTATACGCGGCGATAACGTCGTTTCGATCACTCCATGACTGGCGCAGGAACCCCAAGCCAAGGAAAGAAGAACACGACGACACACACCAAGTGTCGCCGTTGCGGAGAGAAGTCTTACCACACCAAGAAGAAAGTCTGCTCGTCGTGTGGCTTTGGCAAATCCGCCAAGCGCCGCAGCTACGAGTGGCAGTCGAAGACCGGCGACAACTGATTGCCGACGATTCTGCCGTCTTCGCTCTCTGCTTTCAACGACCTCGAGTGACGACCACCGCCCGTTCAGTTCTCGCAAAACCGCGATAACGACCGCTCTGGCACCGATTTTCGCGTCGTCCGCGTTCGCCTCACGGCGAGACCGCCGAGCGCCCGCCCCCGTCCGTCGAAACGGGCGATAGACAGCCATTATCGTAACAACTGAAACGAGTTACACACCCATCGCACGACGGCAGCGCGGTTCGGAGCGAACGAAGTGAGTAAGAACCGCGGGAACGCGAATAGCGCGGGATCGGAGATCCCGCGGACCATGCGAACGGGCGCACAGCGCCCGTGAGCAGACGGCGAGCCCTGCGAGCCGTGAGCGAACGGAGTGAGCGAGAACCGCGGACCGTGCGATCAGGTGTGCAATGACTTTCAATGGCTACTATAGTTCGGGCCCGCGAACACTCAGCCATGAAAACGACGGACGCCTTTGCCGGCCTCGAGTGTGTCGACTGCGGCGGGATCTTCGACGTAGACGGATCCCAGCAGTGTCCCGACTGCGGCGGCGCGCTCGATCCGACGTACGACTACGACGCGATCGACCTCGACCGCGAAACGCTCGAGTCGCGACCGTTCGACTCGCAATGGCGCTACGAGGAACTGCTGCCGTTCCCCCGTGAGTCGGCGGTGACGACGAACGAGGGGGCGACGGCGCTGGTCGACTGTCCCGATCTGGCCGCCGAACTGGGCGTCGAGCGCATGCTTATCAAGGACGACGGACGAAACCCGACCGGATCGACCACGGACCGCGGGCAGTCCGTCGCCCTGACGGCGGCCAGCCAGCGCGGCGCAACCGACGTCGCACTCGCCACGACGGGCAACGGCGGGCAGGCGGCCGCCGCGTACGCGGGACGGGCCGGTCTCGAGTCGCACGCCTACGTCCCCTCGCGCTCGAGTTTCACCACGAAGGCGATGGTCAACGTCCACGGCGGCGACATGAACGTCGTCGGCGGCCGGTACGACGACGCCGTCGGCGCGTACGAAGAGGGACTCGCCGAACACGAGTCCTGGCACTCGGTGCACCCGTTCCACACGCCCTACCGTCACGAGGGCGCGAAGACGACGCTCTACGAAATCATCGAACAACTCGAGTGGTCGGTTCCGGACGCCATCGCGTATCCGACCGGCGTCGGCGTCGGTCTCGTCGGCGCGTACAAGGCCGCGACGGAGCTTCGAGAGCTCGGGTTGGTCGACGAGTTGCCTGGGCTGTACGCCGCACAGGCGGAGGGCTGTGCCCCCATCATCGAGGCGTTCGATGCCGGCGGCGACGCACACGAACCGGTCGAGACGCCCGACACCATCTGCGGCGAGATCGAGATCGCGGATCCGCTGGCGAGTTCGCGGGTTCTCGAGGCGCTTCGCGAGACCGACGGCGGCGCGGTCGCCACCGAGGACCGGGACATCCTCGCGGCTGCGGTACAGGTCGCCCAACACGAGGGACTCGAGATGGCGCCGAGTCCGGCGGCGGCCGCGAGCGGCGTGTGGGAACTCGCCGAGCGCGGCGAGTTCGACGGCGACGAAACGGTCGTCATCGTCAACACCGCCTCGGGGAACAAGGAAGGGGACGTGTTGCGAAGTCACCTGATGAGCCAGGGCGTGTAGCGACGGACATAGGGCGCTCGAGGGGGCGTCCGGCGACGGTTCGCTGTTCCCCGGAACTCGGTTCGATGGGAGTACGGCTTCGGTATTCCAAGCTATCCGTGAAACTCACGGTATGTACAGGTAAAGGATGTAACGCAATAGATTGCGATCTGACTGGTACCTGATAGGAATTGCATGCAGAGCATGAGTTCAGCGTTTGGCTTCGATTGTTTCAAGCCGTTTTGATCGATCTTTGAACGCTCTGGTGACCCATTGAGTCAGTTCCAATCATTATAATTAAAAATACCGAAATCGATAGTCTGGTCCGGGAGACTTTCGAAAAAACCACGCGTTGTTGCAAAGTCAGGAAATACGACCTCCCCCCATTCCCACCTATCTTGAATTGCAGCGACGTGCTGAATGGAGCCACTCCTCTTCACTTGGTGAATAACATCACCACGTTGGGCGAGTGAAATGTGTTTGAAACTGGAGCTACTCGATCACACCTCTCACTCGTGGACGTCGTACGATTCGACAAACGTCAGGATATCCCGTTCCAGTTTACCGCCAACAAACTGGACGTACCCCGTTTCAGCCTCGTAGTCGATGATCCGGGCCTCTTCCATCTTTGGGAGATGGGTATGGTGAAGTGCGATTCGGACGCGTTGTCGTTGTTCGTCAGATACCCGGTCCGCGTCTTCGTCTTGAACCCGGTCTGCAACGCGATCTACGAGCGAATCGTATGCCAGTGTCTTCTCGGATGCGTTGTCCAACGCGTTGAGAATGGCACGTCGGTGTTCGTTCGCTACTACCGACAGAATTGTATCGGGGGAGATCGGTCTTTCACGCCCCGAAGGATCGAAACTCTCATCAATTGACTGGAGACCACGTGTCCCCAGCTCTCGACTCTCATCCATACCCACACAGCGTAGGCCCAACTGCCTACTTCTGTTCCATGATGTATAATGGAAACGGTCAGTCCACGTGCGCCGTTGACTCGGGAGTGAGAAGTGCGTACCTCCCGAAGGTACCGATGGCACGACGCAGTCGCTCCGTCACTGCCTGATCGGAAATCCCGATCTCGTCAGCTAACTCTGCGGTCGTACAGCCGCGTGGAATGTCGTAGTATCCCATTCGAACGGCAAGCGTAAGTGCTTCTCGTTGGGGCTCACTCAGGCCGTACCACGGACCAGCCTCGGGGTCCGTTGGGTTGTATATACGGGTTAGATCCAGGGAGATGTGCGCGTCTTCACAACAGTCCTGGCAATGACTCAATGCCTCGCGGTCTGAGAATCGTATCTCGAAATTCCACCCGTCCGGTGATCCAGTAGCACTCAATATTTGCCCCTCGTGACTCAAGATACACTGAAAAAGGTGGTCCTGGCTCGCATCCCAGTCGAGCCTGAACAGCGTCCGGTCGTCGAACACGTCCACCTCCGTGGCGCTGTTGACAGTTGGATAGCGTTCGACGGTCTCGAGGAAGCCGTTTTTGACCGGTTCGTAGACCCAGAAGAGCGGTACGGTAACGTCCCCACTCGGGACGAGCGTTTCGAGTTCGATTGCCGACGCTTGCTCTAGACTGAGAATTTGTCCAAGTTCAAAATCATCGGACGGGATGCGAATCTCCGTTATCACACTCATGCTCGCTTGTGAGACTAGATTGTTCGGTCGTACAAAAGGAGGAGGCATGGTGCACCATGTCTGCCCGGATATCAAACAGGCTCCCCCGCTCGCAGCGCACACTATACAGGCCAACACCTGTGTGTTGTCTCTTCTCGAAGCCATGATACACCACCCATACTGGTTATTTGTCTGCTAGACGAAGGTTCCTCATGGCGACTGTGATGGAGTTTACGAGTCCGGTAGCGGAGTTTCCGTTGGGAAGTGTGTTCGAGAATTTACCGGGTGTGACCGTCGAACTGGAGCGACTGATTCCACACGAGACGCTGATTATTCCGTACTTCTGGGTGCGTGGTGCAGAAACGGAGGACATCGAAGCGTCGTTCGAACAACATGCTGGTGTGAGTAACATCCGAGTGGTCGATAGCGTCGAAGATGAGTATCTCATGCGTGCCGAGTGGGAGCAAGAGTACTTCGGCATCCTGAGTGCGCTTGCCGAGGCCAACGTCGTCGTACTCACTGGAATCGGCACGAAAGACGAGTGGCGGTTCGAGGTGCGTGCCGAGAGTCAGGAGGCGATCGCCGAGTTTCGAGAGTACTCCCAAGAAAACGATATCTCGATAGCGATCACTGCCGTCCACGCCATGCTTCCGATCCAGGGAGAGGGCTACGAGTTGACCGAGACCCAACGCGAGGCACTGATACTGGCCTACGAACGAGGCTATTTCGACACCCCGCGCGAAACATCGCTTGAAGAGATCGCAGACGAGATCGGCATCACCCAACAGTCGCTTTCATCACGCCTCCGTCGCGGGCATCGACGCCTCATTGGAGCGACGCTCAGCAGTTCGTCGTGACCGTTCGGATAGTCGCCCCCTATTAAACCCACTGTATAATCAGTAACCCTATTGAATCGACTCAAACGCCTAGAATCAGTAGCGATGGACACGAAGGTATCTGGGGTTGGAGTCGAAGCGGTCGAGTACGCTCAGGAATCTGGGACCGTTCGCACCAGATTTGATCAGGAGAAGACACCCGCGAGCATGGCTGTTATCGCAACGCTGGCGGACCTACTGGGGACTGATCCTGTTGAACTCGACCCGCTCTATTCTACTATTGACCCCGACGAATTAGATGCGCTTGTCCGCGTTCGAAACGGGACGAACGGAGATTCCCACGTTGCATTCACGCACGAGGGGCACGCGATAACCGCACACAGCTACGGTGTGATTACCATCACACCAGAACACGAACTCACAGCGGAGAAATACGAACGGGGCGCGGGAAGATGACTTCTGAGGCGACCTCGCTTACGTCGAAGGAGGGATTAAACGCGGAGCTGAAAGCCCTCCTTCGCAGGGCCTACGAGAATGAAATCGATGTGGAAGGTGGATTCGAATGTCGGAATGGGGTTGAACATCCTGACTGGGACGTGATCGTCACGGAAGTCGAAAAGAACGAGCATTCGGAGTGACCGACGACGAGGGTTACCGGTCGTCGCAGATAACAGGTCCGTGAGAGAGAAACGCTGTAACGATGATCGCATCGAACGTGTGCTCTCAGCACAACAGTGGCGAGTATTACGTGCGCTACTGGATGAGAGTGCGATGTCTGCAGATCCGATTCTTCGGAAGGAGGAAACTCTTGACGCCGAGGAGTACCTCACGATCTGTTACGAACTCCATCACGTTCTACTCCCCGAATTAGCGGATATGAGACTTGTCGAGTTCGACAGGTTCGAAGACGAGGTACGGCGAGGACTGAGATTCGACGAGGTGCGTCAATTTCTCGAGCAGATCACTGATGATCATGACAAGTAACCCGGAACTGTAATCGCTTCGCTGCTGAATATGCGCCTCGGGGCTTGCACGACGCTACGAACATCATCCATAGGTAGTAAGAATCCCAGCGGTCAGTCCGCAGATGCAGTTACCGAACCGGGTGTTTTATTTCTAAATCTAATCTCTAATATCGAAACCGCATTACCGACTACTGGTACTCACCGAACGTCAGCGAGGGCTGAATCGGCCGGTCCGATAGCCGTCGCCAGTGTCGTCGTCAGCATTCCGCTCGTCGGCGTTCCGGTCCCCGCTCTCGTCAATATCGTCGTAGATGTCGATGTGATGGACCGCACTCGGCGAGAGGAGTCGACCGCCCTCGTCGTAGATGACGACGTCTCGATAGGTGAGCGGGTTCATGTCACCGCTGAATATCGATTCGGTGGAGGTTACCGGAAACATCGCTAGTGAGGGATGACAGCCGTCCAACTGATAGGTGTACCGCGATCGACGGCCGCGACGTCAGTGTGGTCTCAATCGTCGTCGTTCTCCGCCGCCGCGCCGTCACCGTGTCCCTTCTTCGAGTTCTCGAGGGAGTCGGTTCTCGCCTCGTCGACGACGTCGATCGAGACGCCGGCTTCCATCCCGCGGTTTCGGTTCGCGTCGCCGAACCCGGCGCTCAGGACGCGGGTGAGAGCGTCCTCGACGTCCTCGTCGAGTTCGATGATCCGCTCGGGTTCGACCTCGACGACGAATCCCGTCGTGATGTTCGGCGACGTCGGCAAGAAGAGCACTTCGCGGCCGTCCTCGGTGGTCTTCCCGGTCTTGAACGCCGTCATCCATAACCCGTTCCAGGTCTCGAGTTTGACGGGTTTCTGGAGGGATTCTTGCTCGCCGAACGCGGTTTCGGCGGCCATCTTCGACGCGTTGTAGACGACCCGTATCACGGGGACGCGGTTCGCCACGTTGTCGACGACCCGTTCGACGAGTCCGCCGACGGTGGTCCGCATGAGGTATCCGACCGAGAAGGTGAGGATGACGAAGACGGTCAGGGCGACGATGACGCGGAGGAACTGTGCGAGTTGCTCGCGAGTCTGCACGGCCTGCGAGCCGTCCCCGGGAATGAGCGGTCTCAGGGCCCCCGAATCGAGGATGAGACCGGGAGTGATCCCGGCGACGATTCCGTAGAGCCAGTAGATAACGTAAAGGGTAACGAGAATGGGACCGAGAACGATCAGCCCGCTCGCGAAATCCCGTTTCCACGAAGCCATGTACGCCACCTCACACTAGGGGCTAATGAGCCCTTCCCTTTAGCGTCCGAGGATCGCCCTGAGGGCGAACCAGACGTTTTCCTTCCGTTCGGTGACGCGGCGATAGAAGTACGATTTCCACCGATCGCCGTAGGGAACGTACTGATAGACGGAATACTCCTCGGCGAGGTCGTACTGGGCCGTCTCGCGAACCCCCATGAGCATCTGGATCTCGAAGTCGGTACCGTGTTGCTCGTGAAGTTCGATCGCGCGGTCGATCATCGCCGGGTCGTGACTCCCGACCGCGATTCCGCCGTCGTAGTGTTCGAACGCGTACTCGAGAAGGGTTTCGTACTCTCGGTTGATCCGTTCCGAGTCCTGGTAGGCGACGTCGGCCGGTTCGTTGTATGCCCCTTTGACGAACCGAACCTTTCCGGGCACGTCCGCGAGTCGTTCGACGTCCGCGCGAGTGCGTTTGAGATTCGCCTGGACGCAGAGCCCGACACCGGCGTCGGATCCCTGATCCGACGAGGATCGCCCGGTTTCGCCGTACTCGCGGGCGAGCTCCTCGAAGGCGTCCAGCGTCGCGTCGGTCGTCGTGTAGTCCTCCATATCGATCCAGACGAAGACGCCGTGTTCGGCCGCCGCGTCGACCACGCCCCAGAGTTCCTCGCGAAAGACGTCTTCGCCCAGATCGAGCCCCAGCTGTGAGGGTTTGACCGAGATGCAGGCCTCGAGATCGGAGTTCGCGATGTCGCCGGCAAGCGCCCGGTACTCCCCCGCGTCGGATCGAACGGGCGGGCGCTCGTCGTAGTGTTCGCCCAGCAGGTTGACGATCGCCGCGACGTTTCGCTCGTTGAGTCGTTGTACGTGCTCGAGGGCCTGTGCCGGCCCCTCTCCCGCGACGAAGCGGTTCGCGATCGGAGGGATCATGCTCGGCAGTTTGGTCGCCAATTATAAGGGAGTTTGTACGTCTCTCGGACCGGATCGTTCGCCGCGTCGCGAACGGACGGGACCGGCCGAGGTCGAAGCTGATCGCTGATCTCCGTCCGAGAAGTACTGACCTCCATCCGAGGAGCACTGACCGCTGCCCGACGGCGTGCGATTCGAACTCACCGTGGCCGACGCTGCGCTTCGGTAACGCGGAACCATTCAATATTTGTATACACGTTCTATGGATACTGTGGACAAGTTATTAATATCTGTTTCACCTGAGGTGACCTATGACGGCAGGACCGCCGATCGACGACATTCACTTCGACGACGCACCGAACGTCGACTCCGTCCCCGGGCCGAACACCCGAGCGCTGCTCGAGAAACAGGACGAAATCGACAGCAACGCGGTCGCGTACCCGGACGATATTCCCATCGCCTTCGAGGAAGGGAAGGGCGCGACGGTTCGCGACGCCGACGGAAACACCTTCATCGATCTCTTTGCGGGGATCGGCGTGCTCAACGTCGGGCACTCGAACCCCTACGTGCTCGAGGCCGTCCACGAGCAGGCGGACAAGTTCGTCCACACGGTCGACTTTCCGACGGAAGCGCGCCTCGAGTTGATCGAGAAACTCAACGAGATCGCGCCCGCCGGGCTACGGGACCGGAACAAGGTCGTCTTCGGCGGCCCGACCGGCAGCGACGCCATCGAGGCGTCGATCAAGTTGGCGAAATACAACACGGGCGGCGACGGCCTCATCGCGTTCCGCGGTGCCTATCACGGCGCGACGACGGGCGCGATGAGCGTCACCTCGAACAAGAAGTTCAAGGGCCACTACACGCCGCTGCTTTCGGACGTCGTTCACGCGCCGTATCCGTACCCGTTCCGGCAGGACAAGACGCCCCAGGAGGCCGTCGATCACGCGCTCGAGGAGGTTCGGGCCATCGTGGAAGATCCCTACGGCGGGCTGGCTAACCCGGCGGGGATCATCGTCGAACCGATCCAGGGCGAGGGCGGGATCATCACCCCGCCGGACGGGTTCCTCCGCGGGCTTCGCGAGATCGCGACCGACAACGACGTCGTCCTCGTTTTCGACGAGATTCAAAGCGGGCTCGGCCGCACCGGCGAGTGGTGGGCCAGTGACTGGGCGGGCGTTACGCCGGACGTGATGACCTCCGCCAAGGCGCTCGGCGGCGTCGGCTTCCCGCTGTCGGCGACGATGTACCACGAGGACCTCGACACGTGGGGTCCGGGCGACCACGCCGGCACCTACCGCGGCCACGTCGTCGGCATGCGAGCCGGCACCCGCGCCATCGAGTACATTCAGGAACACGACCTGCTCGAACACGCGCGCGAACTCGGCGAATACATTCGGGGCCGGCTTCGCGATGCCGCCGACGAAACCGACCGCCTCGCCGAGATCCGCGGCGAGGGGCTGTTCATCGGGGCCGAGTTCGTCGACGAAACCGGTGCGCCCGACGGCGACGTCGTCGACGCGATCCAGCAGTACTGCTTCGAGCGCGGCGTCCTGATCTGGACGGCCGGCCGACACGGCAACGTCCTTCGATTCCTGCCGCCGCTCGTGCTCACGCACGATCTGGCGGAAACGGCGCTCGATATCGTGGTCGAGGCGATCGAACACGCGACTACCGACGCGACTCAGGCGGCCTGAACCGGTCGTCTCGGTCTCGGATCCGAATTTCGAGTTCACCATGTCCGACACAGACCCCATCGAAACCGACGGCGCACCGAGCAACGACAACCCCTATTCGCAGGGCGTCCGCGCCGGCGACACGTGCTACGTCTCCGGCTACGGCCCCGTCGATCCCGAAACCGGCGAGGTCGTCGACGGCAATGTTCAAGAGCAAACCGATCGGGTACTCGAGAACATCGCGACCGTCGTCGACGAAGCCGGCGGCGACGGCCTCGCCGACGTCGTCAAAGTCACCGTCTATCTGACCGATCTCGAGGACTACGACGCGGTCAACGAGGCCTACGGCGCGAAGTTCGACGAGGAACCGCCAGCGCGCGTCTGCGTGGAGGTCTCGCGGCTGCCCGAGGACGTTCGCGTCGAGTTGGACGCGATCGCGTACCTCGGCTAAGACTCACCTCGCACACTATAGTAGCCACTGAACGTCAATGCACAGCTGATCGCACGACAGCTGTACGATCAGTGTGTAAATCGTTTCAGTTGTTACTATATTTCTGCCCGAATCGCGTGCGTGTCGCGACGAGTCGGAGGAAATCGGGGACGAACAGGTAGTTCCACGCGCCACCGAAGATCGCCTTTCCCATCGCGACGAACGGGAAGATGAAGTTCAGCCACGTGAGCGCGAACATGAGGATCATGACAGCGAGCACTGGAAGGAAGACGAGGGTTTCGATCAATCCGGGCAGAGCGACTCGGTCGACCAGTGCCGACAGGCCGAACACCCCGAGCAACGTCGCCGCGATCGATCCCGTGACGAGCAGTTGCCAGTTGAAGGCGTTTCGCGCGTTGGCTCGAGTGAACTCGTGACTCGAGAACCGGTACACCAGTCCGGCGACGAGAACGCCCCACAACGGAACGATCGCGAAGAAGTGGACGAAGATGCCGAGCAGCGATCGCTCGGCCAAGAGTGCCGGGCCGGGCGGCGTCGACGACTGTTCGGACGGAGACGGTTCGTTCGACGGCGAGTCGGTCGGTGACGTATTCGTGGACATCGTATCGTTGTAATCTACTGTCGTGTTCTCGTGGGTGGCACTCTCGACTCGTCACTTCGGCGTGGACCGCTCGGTAGCCGAGACGGCACTATCGCGGCCGCCGTCGCGAACCGCTCGGGCAATGCGTTCGGCGACGAGCAACACCAGACAGACGACGAAGAGGTTTCCAGCGGCTTCCGCCATCGCCGAGGTTGCCGAGACCGGCGCGTCGAGTCCGAGCGCCCACAGGAGGACGCCGGTACTGAACAGCACGAGCGTGAGCTGAAACCCCGCGAGGACTAGCGTTCTGATACCGGCAGGGTTCCGGAGTCGGAGGAAGTCGCCCAGCGAGAGCGTCTCGAGCGGCGAGTCGTACGCGAGCGCCTGCCGGCCCTCAGGCGAGAGCGGCCAGTTGGATTCGGGATGGTTCACGTAGTAGAGCGTGATCGTCTCGGGATAGGTCTCGGCGGCCACGACGTCGATCTCGCGGAGTTCGTTGAGCCGGTTTCGAATAGTTTCCTTGCTCACCGTCGGCCCCACCAGCGCCTGCAGTTGCTGGATGGAGAAGAACGGTCGCTCGGCCTCGAGCATGACCTCGACGACGTGGCGCTGCGTGAGTTTTTTCTCGAGCGTGGGGTCGATTCGGTCCTCGATCCACACGGGGAGGGTCGTCATCGCTGTTTCGGGCATGGCGTGAGACCGAAGTAAACCCCCGTGAGAATTTGGCGGGCACCAAACGGGAATTTGCGCCCACGAATCGACTTCTGTGGGCTCTTGAAAGAGCGATCGACGGCTCCCTTCTAGGCTATCCTACCAGCTATAAGCACTCTCACGGCGATCGTCTCTATCCGATTATTGATCACGACTAAGTAGCTCCTCCGCCTAGATGCGGCAACAATGTCCTACGATCTGCCCACCAGATTGCGCGACTTACGGCGGGCGTTCCACCGTCACCCGGAACCCGGCTGGCGCGAGTTCCAGACGACGGCTCGGGTCGTCGACGAACTCGAGCGGCTCGGCGTCGACGAGATCGCCGTCGGTCGCGAGTCGCTGGCGACCGACGAGCGCATGGCCGTCCCGTCGGAGACGGAACTCGAGCCGTGGCTCGAGCGAGCGCGCGAGGCGGGGGTTCGGTCGGACATTCTCGAGCGCACCGACGGGGGTCACACGGGCGTCGTGGCGGTCCTCGAGCAGGGCTCGGGCCCCTGTATCGGGTTGCGCGTCGATCTCGATGCGATCTCGATGACGGAATCGGCTGCCGACGACCACCGACCGGCCGCCGAAGGCTTTCGATCCGAACACGACGGCTACATGCACGCCTGCGGCCACGACGCTCACGTCGCGATGGGGCTCGGAACCATAGAGACCGTCAAACACAGCGACTTTACGGGGACGTTGAAGGTGTTCTTCCAGCCCGCAGAGGAGATCTCCGGCGGCGGCAAGGCGATGGCCGCGGGCGGCTATCTCGACGACGTCGACTACCTCCTCGCGGTCCACCTCGGTCTGGACCATCCGACCGGCGAGATCGTCGCCGGGATCGAAAAGCCACTGGCGATGGCGCACCTCACCGCGACGTTCGAAGGGGCGAGCGCCCACGCCGGCAAAGCGCCGAACGCGGGCGCGAACGCGATGCAGGCGGCTGCGACGTCGATCCAGAACGCGTACGCGATTCCCCGTCACAGCGACGGGATGACCCGCGTGAACGTCGGGCAGATCGAAGGCGGCACCGCGAGCAACGTCATCGCCGAGGAGGTGTCGCTCGAGGCCGAAGTCCGCGGCGAGACGACGGCGCTGATGGAGTACACTCGGACGGAACTCGAGCGCGTTCTGTACGCCGCCGCCGAGATGCACGATTGCGACGTCACGCCGCGGGTCCTCGGGGAGTCGCCGCGCGTCGACAGCCATCCGGCGCTCCGGGCGCTCGTCGGCGACGTAGCCTGGGAGATTTCGGGGGTCGAGTCGGTGGTTCCGACGACCGACTTCGGCGCGAGCGAAGACGTCACCTACCTGATGGAGCGCGTCCAAAGTGACAACGGGTTGGCGTCGTACGTCCTCGTCGGGTCGGACCACCCGACGAGCCACCACACGCCGACGTTCGATATCGACGAAGAGAGCCTCGAGATCGGCGTGTCGGTGCTCGCCGATACCGCGGTCGAACTCTCCCGACGGCGGCCCTAGCAGGGCTCTTCGGAGCGCCGATCTGTTTGACAACCATCACGTTCGGCGGATCAGAAACGTTAATTCGCGTGCTCCCTGTGTACCAGATATGAGCCAGGATGACGTGCCGGAGTCGTTACGAACGGCGGCGGACTCGGATCGACCGCGCGGAATTCTCACGCCCTCCGACCGTGATTTCCTGCTCGGCCGGAAAACGGACTACACGGATCATTCGAAAAAACAGAAGCGAAACCGGATTCGACGCCGGGTTCGCAACGCGGTTCTCGATTTCAGCATCCTCTTCGAGTATCTGGAAGAACGTGACCTGAATACGGTCTTCGACCCCGACGACGAGGGGCGCGACGCCTACACGCAGGGAATCACCGACATGCTCGCCTTCCTCCATCTCGGAACGATGGGCTATCACACGCCGTTCAAGGACATGCTCTCGGAGGGCGTCGGGAAGGCCGAACAGCAACTCGCCGGTTCGAACTATCGGATGGTGAACGTCGAGTTCAACGTCAAACCGGTCGGCCAGATCGACGTCGACGAGGTCGTCGAGAAACTCGAGAACGAGGAGTTCGCCCAGCTTACGGACGAGGAACTCCGCGCGTTCGTTCGGCTGTTGACGATGTCGGAGACGTTCTCGCCCGAGGCGACGCGCGAGGAGATCAAAGACCGCGTCGACGAGTTCGGCGAACGGGTAACCGAGAGCGCCGCGGAGCGCGACCGGCAACTCGAGGACATCACGAACTGAGACGGCCGCCGTGTGGCGACCGATTTCCGCCGGCAATCGGATCGTCTGTTGGCTCAGGTTGTGAGCGCGGATCGACTACAGTATGTGAACGAGTACGCAGGCAGTAACTTTCGCTACTCCTGCAATCGCCGGAGACACCAGTTCCAGATAGCGGTTGCGAAGATCATCTTTGAATCCGTGTATCGATTGTTTCCGGGTTTTTTTGGATGAACGTTCAATAACGGTCATCGTGTAGGCCGCCAGCGGCCCGCTCGTCTAATAAACGCAATCTGTGTATGACGGGTACGAAAAGAAAATACTTATACGATATACTGATAATTGGTTCGGTATGCCATTGCGCAGCATGGTACGTCTCAACCGAGGACGGTGGGTACGAACGGCTGGCCGTCATCCGATTTTAGGGGTGAGGGTGGATGAGTAACAGCGAACAGGGGATGGTCCGTCGTTTCTTCGACGAACTCGATCCGGTCGTCTTCCTGTTCGGAGCGTTGTTGACGATCGGCGTGATCGTCGCGTTCTTCATCGATCGCGATTTCGTCGCCAGCGGAATCGATACCGTGCACGGGGAGATGCTCAGCTACATGAGCTGGGCGTTGCTGGTGATCGTGTTCCTGATCGTCGTCTTCCTGTTGTACTTGATCGTCGGTCCGTGGGGACGACTCAAGCTGGGCGACGAGGATCCGGAGTACAGCTTCATCTCGTTTTTCTCGATGTTGTACTCGGCCGGATTCGCCGCGGGCGTCGTGTTCTGGGGGCCGACCGAAGGACTGTTCTACTACGCCGATCCCAATCCACTGTTCGGCGTCGAAGGGAGCACGAGCGAAGCGGTACCGTACGCGATCCAGCAGACGCTGTTCCACTGGGCGCTGCCCCAGCTCGCGGTGTTTACGATCATGGGCATCGCGATCGGCTACTTCGCGTACAACTACGACGGCGTGCCACTGCGCGTCTCGTCGGCCCTGACGCCGATTCTCGGGAAGGAGAACCTCGATGGGCCGGTCGCGAAAGTCATCGACATCCTCGCCGTGTTCGCGACGATCGGCGGCGTCGCGACCTCGCTCGGCTTCATCGGGAGTCAGTTCATCAGCGGCCTCGAGTACCAGTGGGGACTCAACTTCGGTGATATCGGGGTGCTGGTCGTGGTGACGACGATGACGATCCTGTTTACGTTCTCGATGGTGTTGGGAGTCGACAGGGGGATCCGCCGCCTCTCGAACTTCAACATGGGCCTGTTCGTCGTGCTCATGCTCGCGACGTTCATCCTCGGTCCGTCGATGTTCCTCTTGCTGCTCGGTTCGCAGGCGATGGGCGGGATGATCGGCGACTTCGTGACGATGAGCCTCTACACCGGCGCCGGCGAGGGCGGCACCACCTGGGTCGAAGACTGGACCGTCTTCTACTGGGCGTGGGCGCTCTCGTGGTCCCCGTTCGCCGGGCTGTTCATCGCCCGCATCTCGAAGGGACGAACCATCCGCGAGGTCGCTTTCACCGGCATCGTGGCGACCTCCGCGGCGACGATCCCGTGGTTCACGTTCGTCGGCGGTACCGCCGTCTACCTGCAGGACACGGCTGCTGCGGACTTCGGCGCGGTCATCGCCGGAGACGCGGGTGCGGAAGTCTCCGGTTTCATCCTGTTCGACGCCCTGCCGTTCGGTGCGATACTCATGGTCGCGTTCCTCGTCCTCGTGACGACGTTCTTCATCACGTCGGCGGACTCCTCGACGCTCGCCGTCTCGATGATGACCACCGGCGGCAAGGAGTCGCCGTCGACGATCAACCGGGTCTTCTGGGGTATCGTCCTCGGCCTGACCGCCGCGATCCTGATGATCCTCGGCGGTCAGGACGGCACCGGCGCGCTCGAGCAAGCGGTCGTCATCACCGGCGCGCCGTTCGCGATCGTCTGCTTCCTCGCGATGCTCTCGCTGATCAAGAACTTGAGCGGCACCAACGGACGGGTGCTGTTCCAGGAGGAGACGGTCATCTACGGATCGGCGAAAAGCAAATCCGACGAGCCGACGACGACCGCGGAGCCGGGCGACGACGACTGAGCCTCGATACCCGACCTCGTTTTCTGCCGACTGTCGCGCCGATCCATAATAACATTTAATGTACGACGTACACATTATCTGTGTATGGATAGGGACACTGCCGAACCGAGCGTGGACGCCTTCCCCGGCCCCAACGCTCGCGAATGGGTCGCGTTTCACGGGAAGAACGCCGCGCCGAGCGAGTACTCCCACGAGTTCGTCTGGGACATCACCCGCGAGGCCGACGGCCCCTTCGTCACGGACGTCGATGGAAACGTCTTGCTCGATTTCACCTGTCACATCGGTGCCGCGCCGCTCGGCTACAACAACGAGAAGATCCTCGAGAAGTTCCGGGAGTTCGATCTCGTCGAACCGATGAAGATCGCCGGTCAGGACATGTACTTCGGCGCCGGTCCGAGCCCCGAGGACACGACCGTTCCCGGCTCGAGTCACCTCATGGAGAAACTGACCGACGTCTCGAGCCAGTACGGGATGGACACGGTCTTCCTCTCGAACTCCGGGGCGGAGGCCATGGAGAACGCGATGAAGATCACGAACGACTACCGCGCGCCCTCGAAGTACGGCATCGCCTTCGCGGGAAGCTTCCACGGCCGAACCTTCGGCACGCTCTCGATCACGAAGTCCAAGGAGGTCTACACGCGCCACTACCCCGAAATCGCCGGGATCGAGACGGTGCCGTTCTGTGCGGACCGCGGCTGTGACCCCGCGAGTTGTGACTGCGGTTTCTTCACCGACGGTGGCTCGCAGCTTCGCAACTCGCTGTCGCCCGAAGGCGGCCACATCAACCCCGAGGAAATCGCGTTCCTCACCCTCGAGCCGATTCAGGGCGTCGGCGGCTACCGCTTCCCCAGCGAGGCGTTCATGCAGGAGGTGGCGGACGTGACCGACGAGTACGACATTCCGCTCGTCGTCGACGAGATCCAGTCCGGCGTCGGTCGCACCGGCGAGATCTGGGCCTCGGATCATTACCCGATCGAACCCGACGTCATCGCCAGCGCGAAGGCCCTGCGCGTCGGCGCGACGATTTCGCGCTCCGAGATCTTCCCCAGCGAGAAGAACCGGCTCGGGTCGACCTTCGGCGGCGGCGACCTGCTCGGTTCGATGATGGGCACGTTCACTCTCGAGGCCATCGACGAGTACGACCTGCTCGACAACGCCACGACGCGCGGCGAACAGGCGAAGGAACTGCTGCGCGACGACTCGCCGGAGTACGTCGAGGACGTGCGCGGAAAAGGGCTCATGCTCGCCGTCGAGTTCGACACCCCCGAGCGACGGACCGCCGTCGTTCAGGCGTCGCTCGAGCGCGGCCTGCTGACGCTCGGCTGCGGGAAAAAGACGATCCGGCTGCTCCCGCCGCTGGACTCGAGCGAGCGCGAAATCGCGTTCGGGATCGATATTTTCCTCGAGGCGATCGACGCCGTCGGCCCGAGCGCGAAGGCCGCGTAATCGGGTTTTGTATTCTCGAGTTGGTTTTTGGTCCGCTGTTCGCCCAGTTCGGACTATCCACGTGCGGTGGCGCGCGCTGGGCCGCGACGAGCGGTGCGAGGCGCGGTCCGAAGGCGTGCGAGGGGTGAGTGAAGGAGGGAGCGACTGAACGAATCGGCTGGGGAGGACGTGGAAACCCTAGTTGCCAGTGTGAGCAGGACACTCTGTCTTGTTTCCGCCACCACTGCCAACAAATACTCTCGAATCGTGGCAACGGGGATTCCCACGTCCTCCCCAGCCGATTCGTTCGTTCACCCCGTTCACTCACTCATCCACCGGAAGACGCTTCGCGCCTTCCGAACCATCACTCACTCCGTTCGTGATGACCTCGCGGTATTCGAACCGCGCCTCGCTTTCGCTCGTCGCGGTTCAGCGCGCCAACAGTGTGCTCCGGGTGGTTATGCGAGCGAGCGTTCGACCACGGAAACCCCCTCGAGTTCGGAAAGTGTCTCGAGCACGCCGTCCAAATGCTCCGGGCCGCTGCCCTCGAGTCCCACGGTCACCGGAACTCGATTCGGCTCGTCGACCGCGCCGCGTCGGGCGCGCTCGAGGACGTCCAGTTCGGCACCCTCGGCTTCGACGGCCTCGACGATGGCACCGACGGTCGTCGGCCACCCCGCGACGGCCAGCCTCGCCTCGGCGTAGCGCTCGAGTTCGTACAGTCCGGTCCGGGTCAGTTCGGCGTGTTCGGTGAGGTTCACGTTCCCCCCCGAGATCACGACGCCGACGTGCTCGCCCCCGAGGTCCAGTCCGACCGAATCCGACAGCGCGGCCGCAAGCGGTGCCGCACCGGCGCTCTCGGCGACGGTCTTCGCGCGTTCCGCGAGCAGCGTCACGGCGGCGGCGATCTCGCGGTCGCTGACGCTCACCACGTCGTCGACGACCTCGCGAGCGTTCGCGAACGTGGTCTCGAGCATGCGCGTATCGGCGATCCCCTCCGCGACGGTGTCGACGTCCTCGAGTTCCCGAATCTCGCCGGCCTCGAGCGACGGCTTCGCGTGAGACGCACCCGCCGGCTGGACGCCGATCACGCGAGTATTCGGATCGCGAGCCTTCAACACCGTCCCGATACCCGAGATCAGCCCGCCGCCGCCGATGGCGACGAGGACGGTGTCGATGCTGGGATATTGCTCTAGCAACTCCAGGCCGATGGTCCCCTGCCCGGCGATGATCGCCTCGTCGTCGAAGGGGTGGACGAACGTCTCGCCCGTTTCCTCGGCGCGCTCGAGGGCGTACTCGTAGGAGCGCTCGTAGATGTCGCCCTCGACGACGACCTCGGCACCGTAGCCGCGGGTGGCCTCGATCTTCGCCGCGGGCGTCACCGCCGGAACGACGATCGTCGTGTCGATATCGAGCAGGTTACCGGCCAGTGCGACCCCCTGCGCGTGGTTGCCCGCGCTCGAGGAGATGACGCCCGCCTCGCGCTCCTCGGGAGCGAGCTGGGCCATCGTGTTGTACGCGCCGCGGATCTTGAACGAGCCCGTTCGCTGGACGTTCTCGAGTTTGAGCCCCAGGGAGTCGGCACCGCTCAGTTCGGCGAAGGTTCGCGAGGTGTCGAGGGGCGTGCGGTGGACGACGTCGTCGATCCGCTTTCGAGCCGTCTCGACGTCCTCGGGGGTGACGAGTCGGCGACTCATCTATCGCCCTCCGCGTGCTCCGAGTCCTCGACGCGTGGAACCGGGTGCCGCCGCTCGAGTTCGCGGATCGATTCGACGAGAACGTCGACGCCGTGCTCGAGGCTCGCCTCGTCCACGTCGAACGTCGGCGTGTGGTGACTCGTCGGGTGGTCGGTGCCGACGATCATGTACGTCGTCAGCCCGCCGTCTCGCTGTACGCGCTCCATCAGGAACGTCGCGTCCTCGCTCGCGCCGAAGTCGGCGGCCGGCACCACGCGATCGATTCCGTCGACGCCGCTCGCGACCTCGCTGACGAGGGTCTGGAGTTCGGGATCGCTGTCGGCTCGCGGCGACTCGCTGACGACCTCGACGTCGGCCCGACAGCCGTGCATCGTCGCGGCGGATGTGACCGTTCGCTCGAGTCGGTCCTTCATGTACTCCATCAGTTCGGTGGTCTCGCCGCGCGCTTCGGCCTCCATGTGGGCTTCCTCGGCGATGACGTTGCTCGCGGAGCCGGCCTCGGCGTAGCCGATGTTCACCCGGGTCATCCCGTCGCTGTGGCGGGGGATACCGTAGGCGTTCTCGATCGCCGTCCCCATGGCGTGCATCGCGTTATCGCCTTCGTTCGGTGCCTTCCCCGCGTGCGCGGAGGTCCCCGTGATCGTGGCGTCGACGTGGCACATGGCGAGTGGTTTCTCGATGCCCGCCACGACTTCGCCCGTCGGATGATCGAGGCCGACGTGGATCGCCAGCAGGTAGTCCAAGTCCTCGGCGAACTCGCTCCTCGCCATCGGACACCCCCCGCCGCTCGTCTCCTCGGCGGGCTGAAAGAAGACGACCAGTTGCCCGGAAAAGTCGCTCTCCGCGATCGCCTCGAGGGCGGCCAGCCCCCAGGTCATGTGGGCGTCGTGGCCGCAGGCGTGCATCGTCCCCTCGATCTCCGAGCGAAAGCCCTCGGTGGCCGGATCGTGTCCCGTTTCGTCAGACTCCTCGATGAACAGCGCGTCGATATCGACCCGGAGGCCGATGGCGGGTCCCTCGCCGCGCTCGAGGACGGCGACGGCACCGGTGTTGCCGCCGGCCATTCGTTCGAGCAGATCTGGATCGGCGCCGCGCTCGCGAGCGCGGCGGTCCCACGATGCGAGTCGGTGGTCCTCGGGAACGGCCATCCGATCGGCGGGGTCGTAGGCGTCCGGCCCGACGGCGAGTTCGTCGACGCCGATGGCTCGGATCTCCTCGACGAGTTGGGCCGTCGTGTAGAACTCGCGCCACGCCGGCTCGGGGTGGCGGTGCAAACTCCGACGGAGGGTCACGAGGCGGTCGCGTATCGGCTCGTTCATGCGGGTCACTGACGCGCCCCAGCGACTTAATTATACACAATCAGTGTTTACGACGGATACACAAAAGGGATAAGGCAAGCGATGACAATCATAGGGCAACGCGTCCTCGAGACGCCACACCATCCCATATGAGCACGAACCCAGACGTCGTCGTCCTCCGAGAGGGGACGGAAGGTCTGTCGATGGAGTCGTACGCCGAAACCTTGCGCGAGCGCCTGCCGAACCACACCGTCGCGCTCGCGCGAACGCCCGCCGAAGAGCGCGAACTCGTGCCCCGGGCGCGGGTCGTGACGGGCATCACGATCGAGGAAGATCTTCTCGAGCGCGCGAACCGGCTCGAACTGTTCGCGTGTACGTTCGCCGGCACCGACCACGTCCCGATGGACGCGCTGGCCGACCACGGTGTCGCCGTCACCAACGCGGGTGGCATCCACGCCCCCGGCATCGCCGAACAGTCGATCGCCAACATGCTCGTCTTCGCGCGGAACCTCCACGAGGGCTGGCGACGCAAGGCGAACAACGAGTGGCGCCACTTCCAGTCCCACGAGTTCACGGACAGCACCGTGACGGTCGTCGGTCTCGGCTCGATCGGTCAGGAGATCGTCCAGCGACTCGAGGGGTTCGAGGTCGAGACGATCGGGATCCGCTACACGCCGTCGAAGGGCGGACCGACCGACGAAGTGCTGAGCTTCGAGGCGGAGGATATCCACGAGGCCTTTTCGCGAAGCGAGTACGTCGTGCTCGCGTGCCCGCTCAACGATCTGACGCGCAACCTCGTCGACGAAGACGCGCTGGCGACGCTGCCGCCGAACGCGGTCGTCGTCAACGCGGCCCGCGGCGGCATCATCGACACCGACGCGCTCGTCTCGGCGCTGCAGTTCGACGGGATTCGCGGCGCAGCCCTCGACGTCACCGATCCCGAGCCCCTGCCCAACGACCACGAGCTCTGGGACCTCGAGAACTGCCTGATCTCCCCCCACACGGGCGGCCACACGCCCAAACACTGGGAGCGGTTGGCCGACATCGTCGCGAACAACGTGAGCGCGCTCGAGGCCGGCGAGGGCGACGACCTCGAGAACGCGGTCTACCAACCGGACTCGAGCTAAGCGAATGGCTACCGATAACTCGCCGTCGACGACCGACCACAGCGACCAGACGTCGACCCCGGACGAGAGCCATCTCGGGCCGCCGGACGATCCGCGCGAGGGCGATCCGGCGGCGGACGCTCGGGCGAACTACGACTACGTCGGCGGCGACATCGACCGACCCGAACTCGTGTCGGCGCTGCGCGAGCGCGTCGACGGCGAGGTCCGGTTCGACGAGTACAGCCGACGGCTGTACGCGACCGACGCCAGCGCCTACGAGATGACGCCCGTCGGCGTCGTGTTGCCGCGATCGACGGCCGACATCGCGAACGTCGTCGAGTACTGCGCCGAGCACGGGGTTCCGGTCCTCCCGCGCGGCGGCGGGACCAGTCTCGCCGGACAGGCGGTCAACGAGGCCGTCGTTCTCGATCTCACGACGCACATGGACGAGTTGTGCTCGCTCAACCCTGGCGAGCGACGAGCGACCGTCCAGGCGGGTACGATTCTCGCCGATCTCAACGACGCGCTCGCCCCCCACGATCTGAAGTTCGCGCCCGATCCCGCCGCCGGGAACCGTAGTACCGTTGGCGGGGCGATCGGCAACAACTCCACCGGCGCGCACTCGCTGCAGTATGGCAAGACGGATGCGTACGTCGAAGCGGTCGAAGTCGTCCTCGCCGACGGCTCCGTCGAGCGCTTCGGCGAGCTATCGGTCGCGGAGCTTCGCGAACGGGCCGATCCGGAGGGCGACTTGCTCGAGCGGATCCACGAGGCCCTGCGTCGCGTGATCGACGAGGAAGCCGACGCGATCCGGGAGGTGTTCCCGCAACTGAAGCGCAACGTGTCGGGGTACAACCTCGACCGACTGGTTGCGGAGGCCTACGGCAATCCGACCGGGTTCGACGAAAACACCGACGAATCGGTCGTGACCGACGACGAACCCGATCCCGACGCGACGGTCAACCTCGCGCGCGTCTTCGCCGGCAGCGAAGGGACCCTCGGCATCGTGACGGCGGCGACCCTCTCGCTCGAGACCGTCCCCGAGACCACCTCCGTCGCCCTCCTGACCTACCACGACCTGCTCGAGGCGATGGCGGACGTCGACACCATCGTCCGGACGCACGATCCGGCGGCGATCGAGGCGATCGACGACGTGTTGCTCGATCTCGCTCGAGAGACGGAGGAGTTCGCCGCCGTGGCCGACCGGCTTCCCGCCGATACCGAGACGGCACTGCTGGTCGAGTTCTACGGCGACGGCGACGAAAACGGCCGCGAGCAGGTCGCGGAACTGCTCCGGGATCGGCTCCCAGACGAGGACGTGCCCGATCCGACGGCCGATGCGAGCGACGCGGACGGCGACGGAAACGTGACCGCCGGGCGCGACCCCGTCCGCGCTTTCGACGCCCTCGAGGCCCACGACGCCGAGGGGAAGGCGGAACTCTGGAAACTTCGGAAGAGCGCCGCGCCAATCCTTCTGTCGCGGACGTCCGACGCGAAGCACATCTCCTTCATCGAGGACACGGCCGTCCCGACCGAGAACCTCGCGGACTACGTCGCCGACTTTCAAGCGGTCCTCGAGGAACAGGACACGTTCGCGAGCTTCTACGCCCACGCCGGACCGGGCTGTATGCACATGCGACCGCTGGTCGACACCAAGAGTCCGGCCGGGCTGAACCAGTTCGAGGCGATTTCGGACGCGGTGACCGACCTCGTCGTCGAGTACGGCGGGAGCGTGTCGGGCGAGCACGGCGACGGCCGCGCCCGAACGCAGTGGAATCGGAAACTGTACGGCGACGACGTCTGGTCGCTCTTTTGCGACCTCAAGACGGCGTTCGATCCGGACTGGCTGTTGAACCCGGGGAACGTCTGTGGCGACCACGACATGACGGAGCACCTCCGGTTCTCGCCCAACTACGAGTTCGACGCGGGGTTCGAACCCGCCCTCGAGTGGGACACCGACAACGGCATGCAGGGCATGGTCGAACTCTGTCACGGCTGTGGCGGTTGCCGCGGCGACCAGGCGACGACCGGCGGCGTGATGTGTCCGACGTATCGCGCGGCCGAAGAGGAGAGTCTGAGCACCCGCGGCCGGGCGAACATGCTCCGGGGGGCGATGGACGGCGAACTCGAGGTCGACCCCACCGACGAGGAGTTCGTCGCCGAGGTGATGGACCTCTGTATCGGCTGCAAGGGCTGTGCGCGGGACTGTCCGAGCGAGGTCGACATGGCGAAGCTCAAGGCCGAAGTCGAACACGCCCACCACCGCGAACACGGCTCGAGCCTCCGGGACAAGCTGTTCGCGAACGTCGACCGACTGAACGCCGTCGGCTCCGCGCTCGCACCGCTCTCGAACTGGGCGGCCTCGCTGCCGGGTGTCGGAACGATCGCCGAAAAAACGGTCGGGATCGCCCGCGAGCGCGACCTGCCGACGTTCGCGAGCGAGAGCTTCGAGGACTGGTTCGCAAAGCGCGGGCCGAAGGTTTCGGAAGCGGACGCCGACCGGAAGGTGTTGCTCTTCCCGGATACGTACACGAACTACAACCACCCGCGAGCCGGGAAGGCTGCCGTGCAGGTCCTCGAGACGGCGGGCGTCCACGTCCGGATTCCCGAGGGCGTGACGTCGACCGGCCGGCCGGCGCACTCGAAGGGCTTCCTCGACGTTTCCCGGGAGCGCGCTCGGACGAACGTCGACGCGCTGACGCCGGCCGTCGAGGACGGCTGGGAGGTCGTCCTGGTCGAGCCCTCGGACGCCGTAATGCTCCAGTCGGACTACCTGGACCTGCTTTCCGGGCGCGACGTGGAACGGATCTCGGCGAACACCTACGGCGTCATGGAGTACGTAGAGCGGTTCGATCTGGCTGATCGACTGCCGACCGGGGACGGCGGACTCGAGGAGCGCCTGACCTACCACGGCCACTGCCACCAGAAGGCGACGAAGAAGGACGGCCACGCGGCGACGGTCCTCGAGACCGTCGGCTACGAGGTCGACGCGCTCGATTCGGGCTGTTGCGGCATGGCCGGCTCCTTCGGCTACGAGGCCGAACACTACTCGCTGAGTCGAGCCATCGGAGAGGTGCTGTTCGATCAGATCGACTCGAGCGACGGCGAAACTGTCGTCGCGCCCGGAGCTTCCTGTCGGTCGCAGCTGTCGACGTACGACGGCTGCGGCGATCCACCGCATCCGATCGAGAAGGTTTCGGCGGCGCTGTCGGCGGAGTAACGGTTGTGAGACGATGGTGTGGCTCGAGTTTCGCGTTAATTTCTCGGGTAGACCTATCCGTCGACGGCCGACGTAAAATATAGAGGATACATCGGATACTATGATACACGCCATATTGATAATAGCTCGAATACGTTTTTATTGATGCAGCTCGTTATTCCAGATATGCCGATCGATATCGAAGATTTCGAAGAGCGGACGTCCGCGGAACTCGAAGAGCCGAGTAACGCCGAACGAGTGCTCCGGTTCCTCTACGAACACAGGGACAAGGCGTGGAAGGCGTCGACGATCGCCGAACGATCGGACGTCAACGAGAACTCGATCTCGGCGGTACTCAACCGGCTGAAGGAACAGGATCTCGTTCGACACAAGGGTTCGTACTGGGCCATTACGGACGACACGGAACGGCTTCGTCGTGCACACCAGTTCCATCGGACGATCCAGCGGTTCAACGAACTCTACGGCGACGAGGATCGCGACGAGTGGATCGAAGCGAGCGAATGACGCACGAGCGAGGGACGATCGTCTTCGCGGATGATCCGTTTAAGGGCGACGATGCGAGTCGACCGTGGCTGATTATCGGAACGGATGCGGCCGTTTCACGGCGACCAGTACATCGCACTCACGCTCTCGACGAAAATGTGGTACGACGAGCGCGTTCCGATCGACGACGACGATATCATCGGCGGTGGTCTCCCGAAGGACAGTTCCATTCTCCCGTGGGCGGTCGCATCGGTCGAGACGACTCGAATCGATCGTGAGCTCGGCACGCTCGACGAGTCGCTCGTCGACGATGTCGTTGGACAGCTCGGTGCGTATATCGGTATCGAGCGACGCTGACCACAAACTTCGATCGAGTGACCGTCTGTCGTCGGTACCGACGGTGTTCCTCGAGCAAGCGACTCTCGAAGACGAACGCGCAATTCCCCCGGTCGGTCGCGTAGACGGGTGTCGAGAGAACGGGGTGACGATAGCCGGCCGGCGGAAATTACGGCCAGAGCCCGCGCGTCGCCTTCGCCTCGGCGATCCGCGACAGCGCCACGACGTAGGCGGCGTCGCGCCACGCCAGGTCCTTCTCCTCGACTTCCTCGCGGACGTCCGCCCAGGCCTCGAGCATGTGTTCTTCGAGTTCCGTGTTGACGCGCTCGAGCGACCACTGGCGGCGGTTGATGTCCTGGAGCCACTCGAAGTAACTCACCGTCACCCCGCCGGCGTTGGCGAGAATGTCGGGAATCACGGCGACATCGCGTTCCTCGAGGATGGTGTCGGCGGCGAACGTGGTCGGGCCGTTCGCACCCTCGACGACGATGTCGGCCGCGATGGCGTCCGCGTTGTCCGCCGTGATGACGTTCCCGACGGCGGCCGGGATCAACACGTCGACGTCGAGTTCGAGGATCTCCGCGTTCGAGATCGTTTCCGGTGCGTCCTGTGCGAGGACGGCTTCGGGTTCCTCCTCGTGGGTCGGGATCTCGTGGATCGCGAGGCCGCCGGGGTCGTAGATCGCGCCGTTGACGTCGCTGACGGCGACGACTGTCGCACCCCAGTCCTCGAGCAGGCGAGCGGCGTTAGCGCCGACGCTCCCGAATCCCTGGACGGCGACCGTCGTGTTCGAGAGGTCGCGGTCGTAGTAGTCGACGGCCTCTCGAGCGGCGATCGCTGTCGAGCGTCCCGGTGCCTCCTCGCGGCCGTAGGAGCCGCCGACGACGGGCGGCTTACCGGTGACGACGCCGGGAATGGTCTCGCCCTGTTGCATCGAGTAGGCGTCCATGAACCAGGCCATCGTCTGGGCGTCGGTACCCATGTCCGGTGCCGGAACGTCCTTCGTCGGCCCGACGACGTCGCGCAGCTCTTCGGCGAACCGGCGCGTGAGCCGTTCGGTCTCGTCCTCGGTCAGCGCTTTGGGATCGACGGAAATACCGCCCTTTCCGCCGCCGAAGGGGAGATCCATCACGGCGCACTTCCAGGTCATCCACATCGAGAGGCCGGTACACTCCTCGGCGGATACCTCGGGATGGTATCGCAGTCCGCCCTTGTAGGGCCCGCGGACGTCGTCGTGCTGGGCGCGGTATCCGGTGAAGACGTCGACGGAGCCGTCATCGCGCTCGAGGGGAACCGAGACCTGCTGGACCTTGGTCGGGTGTTTCAGGCGCTCGATAACGCCGGGGTCGACATCGACGTGCGTCGCCGCGCGCTCGAGCTGTCGGCGGGCGGTGACGAGCGCCGAATCGAGATCGTCGTCCGGTTCTGCCTCCTGTTGCGTTGGTGTCGTAGTCATTGGTAGGGTGAGTGCGAAGTGGTCGTTATGTCGTGAACAGTCGTCGCGGGAAGTCGGCGAGCGTTTCCGCCCCGTCGGACGTGACGCGGAACGTTTCGCTGATCTCCATGCCGACCGCTTCCGTCCAGATGCCGGGGATCATGTGGAACGTCATGTTCTCCTCGAGTACCGTCTCGTCGCCGGGCCGGATGCTCGCGGTGTGTTCGCCCCAGTCCGGCGGGTAGCCAAGCCCCATCGAGTAGCCGATTCGATCCTCCTTCTCGAGACCGTACTGCGCGATGGTTTCGCGCCAGGCCGTTTCGACGGCTTCGCAGGTGACGCCCGGTTCGGCGACGTCGAGGGCGGTTTCGATCCCCTCGACGACGATATCGGCGGTTCGCTCGAGTTCCTCGGGCGGGTCGCCGACGAACATCGTCCGCGCGAGCGGGGAGTGGTATCGGTGGCGACAGCCCGAGAGTTCGATGATGACCGGGTCGCCGTCCTCGAACGGACGGTCGGTCCACGTGAGGTGCGGGGTGTCCGTGTGGTCGCCCGAGGGCATCAGCGGGACGATCGAGGGGTAGTCGCCGCCGTACTCGTCGGTGCCGGTGATCAGCGCCTCGTAGATCTCGGCCGCGGCTTCGTACTCCGGAACGCCCTCCTCGATCGTATCGAGGCCGGCCCGCATCGCGTTCTCCGAGATGCGGGCCGCCTCGCGCATGTACTCGAGTTCCCGCTCGGACTTCTTGATTCGGACCCAGCCGACCAGTAGCGTCGCGTCCTCGAACTCGGCGTCGGGGAGGTTTTGCTGGAGTCGGGTGTAGGACTTCGCGGTGAAGTAGGAGGCGTCCATCTCGAGCCCGATACGCCCGTCTTCGACGTCGAGGTCCTCGAGGACGCCCGCGACGTAGTCCATCGGATGGAGGTCGTGCGGCGAGTGGACGTGATCGTCGCTGTAGGTGAGAACGTTGGGTTCGGACAGGTGGGTCGTCGCGCGCGCGCCGCCCGCGTCCATCTCGCGGCCGACCCAGACCGGTTCCTCGTGGTCCGGCGTGACGATGACGGCCTGATGGACGTAGAACGACCAGCCGTCGTACCCCGTGAGGTAGTTCATGTTGGCCGGGTCGGAAACGACGATGGCGTCGAGTTCCTCCTCGCGTAACCGTTCTTTCGTCCGATTCACCCGCCGTTCGTACTCCGCCTCGTCGAAGATATCTCGTGACACGATAACAGGGCCTCTAGGAGGTGGATCGATCAGGAGTGCTAAAAGTTTTTCGTGTATAGGTGTTACAGATACTGTGTACATCTGTGGTTCGTGTGGCGGTCGGTCGGGGACGGAGCGGGATCTCACTCCGCTGGGTAAGGTGCGGGGTCTCATTCCGCTGGGGTCGGGCGACTCGAAGTCCCCGCGATAACTCGGGTGCGAACCACCGCCGATTAAGACACGGCGGTTCGTTCCCGCGGATATGGCAATCCTCGAGACGATCGTGATCGCGTTCTGGGCGATGTTGCCCGCCTACGTCCCCAACAATGCCGCGGTGTTGGCTGGCGGCGGACGACCGATCGACGGCGGTCGGACGTGGGGTGACAAGCGGATGTTGGGCGACGGGAAAACGTGGCGTGGAACCGCTGCCGGAATCATTGCTGGCCTCGCTCTCGCGGGTATTTTGAGCCTCTTCGCGCCCGACGTCAACAGCGCGACCGGTGTGGACGTACCGGAGTTCACGCCGTTCGCCGCGCTCGGCCTCGCTGCCGGGGCGATGCTCGGCGATATCCTGGCGTCGTTCCTGAAACGCCGTTCCGGCCGCCAGCGCGGCGCGATGTTTCCCGGACTCGACCAACTCGACTTCGTCGTCGTCTCGCTGCCCCTGACCGCGCTGTTGGCCAGCGAGTGGTTCTTCGACGTATTCACGTGGGAGGTCGTTGCCGTCGTCGTGATTCTAACGCCGATTCTACACGTCACGACCAACGTGATCGCCTACAAACTCGGGCTGAAGAACGAACCCTGGTAGTTGGGTTCGGCGAATCGGACTCGAGGCGTTTTTTCCACGAATCGGACGGTCGAAAGTCCGTCCTCGAGTCCGATCGCCGCCGTTCGCGACCGCTAGGAGTTCAACACGAGCGGCTCGTACCACTCGCGGTTCTCGCGGTACCAGCCGACGAACTGCGAGACGCCCTCGCGGATCGTCGTCGACGGCTCGTAGTCGATCAACTCGCTGGCTTTCGTCACGTCGGAGTGCGTGTGGCGAGCGTCGGCCTCCTTCGCATCGGTGTACTCGATGTCCACGTCGGCCCCGGTCTCGTCGATGATGTATTCCGCGAGTTCCTCGATCGTGATGTTCCCCGTCGACCCGATGTTCATCACCTCACCGTCCGCAGCGCCGGTCTCGAGGAGCGCGAGGTTCGCCCCGACGATGTCGTCGATGTAGGTGAAGTCCCGGGTCTGCTGGCCGTCCCCGTAGATCTCGGGTGCGGTTCCGTTCAGACAGCGGGAGGTGAAGTTCGTAATCGCCATGTTCGGCCGCATCCGGGGACCGTACACCGTAAAGTACCGGAGGCTGACCGTCGGCAGGTCGTAGACCTCGTCCCAGACTCGACAGTAGTGTTCGGCGGCGAGTTTGGTGACGCCGTAGGGGCTCTGTGGCACGTTCTGGTGATCCTCGTCGTACGGCAGATACTCGACCTCGCCGTAGACGGACGAGGAGATGCGTTGACGAATCGGGTCACGCCGTGATCGTCGGCTGCGAGCAAGAGATTGAGAAGCCCGGTCGTGTTGATCTCGTGGGGCTTTTTCGGGTTCTCGACGCTGGTCCTGACCCCCGCCTGGGCGGCCTGATGGTAGATGAACTGGATATCGCGACTCGAGACGAGCTCTCGAACCAGTTCCTCGTCGGTGATCGACCCCTCGACGAACTCGAAGCTGTCGGGGGCGATATCGCGACAGATGTCGATGTTTCGTTCCTTGATGCCGAGGTCGTAGTAGGGATCGAGGACGTCGAGGGCGGTGACGTCGTGGCCCGCCTCGAGGAGTCCCTCGGCGATGTGGGAGCCGATAAACCCTGCACCGCCGGTCACGAGGACGTTCATATCATCCCGAACGGTCCGGAATCGTTAGTCGTTTTCGAAGCCAGCGTTCGATCGACCGAAACGAGCCTACTGCTCCGAGAGCGCTTCTCGCTGGTCCCGGATCCGCTCTTCCGCCGTCTCGCGGTCCTCGGGATAGCCGACGTCGATCCGCCACCCGTCCATTCGGATCGCGTCGATGGTTCTCCCCGACTGGATGAGCAGATCGATCGCGTCCGGAAGCTCGTACTCGCCGCGGTCCGAGGGCTGTACGAGGTGACAGGCGTGGAAGATCGCCGGTGTGAAGGTGTAGAACCCGGTCATGACGAGGTTCGACGGCGGATCGTCCGGCTTTTCGACGACCTCGACGATCTCGCCGTACTCGTTGGTGTCGAGGACGCCGTACCGGGAGGCCTCCTCGTAGGGGACTTCCTCGACGAGAAAGGCTGCGTCAGCGCGATCCTCCTGCTGGCGATTGATCACGTCGCCGAGGTTCCCGCGGAAAACGTTGTCCCCGAGCATGAGCACGAAATCACCGTCGATGTGTGGTTCGGCCTGGAGAATGGCGTGTGCGAGTCCGAGTTGTTCGCGCTGGTGGGCGTAGGTGATCGGCACGCCTTCGTACTCGTCGCCGTAGCGCTCGATGATCTTTTCTTTCATGTAGCCGACGACAACTACCAGTTCGGTGACGCCGATCTCGAGGAGGCTATCGAAGACGTCCTCGATGAGGGGCGTGTCGTCGACCTCGACGAGAACCTTCGGTTTGTCTTCCGTGAGCGGCCGGAGGCGGGTGCCCTTTCCGGCGGCTAAGACGACTGCTTGCATGTTTCTACCGATTATTCTTGAACATTATATGTTTTCGGGGTTCTGACTCGTCGTTCTAGCCTCTGTCTAATAGTCCACGATCTCGGAAAACGCACTTGACTGCGGCTCGCGAATACTTGACGAATGCACGAGTGATTGACCGGTGTTCGAACGAAATCAGCGGGTTATTGGATGTAGCCGAGATCGTTCAGCCGTTGTTCAATCGAGTCCGAGACCTGCTGCTGCCCGGAAACGATTGTCGCCGGCTCGAGAGACGAAATAGTTTCCTCGATACGCGTTCGATCGGCGCGGCCGACGACGGATCGCTCGCAGGCGTTCGGAATCGCCATCTGTGCATCGTACTCGTTATGAAGTGCGTCCTTTCGAACGACGCCGTCTCGAGTTTCGTATATCGCGTGCCACGGCCCGAAGTACGGAGAACGATCGGTCGCCTCCAGCGGGAGTTCGTCACCGGGCTCCTGAATTCGATACGTTGTGGTGAGTACCGGATCAGCCCGTTTGAACGTCCGATGGCGCCCCTCGAGTTGTGCATGCACGACAGCAGGGAACTGGGCCAGCGAAACCGGTTTGTCGACTGTCTCTCCCTGATCGTGACCGGGATGGCTCACGATGAGTGGAACGTGTGTCAACTGTTCGTTGACTCCGAAGTTGTGATCGATTAGTCTAACTGGGGTTCCAAGCTCACACGGTTCGCCAAATCCTTCGCCGTGGTCGGACGTAATGACGAGTAAAGTGTTCGATAGTTCGTCCCGGGCGCGCAAAGCGTCGAGCAACTCATGGACAATCGCATCGGCCTGACGAATACACCCGTCGTACAGCGATTCGAACGCACCCAGTTGCCACCAGGGTCGGCCACCCAGAAATTCGCGTAACAGTGGCTCCCTAATCTCCTCGTGAAGTTCTCGGAGTCGAGATCCACCCCATCGATCGTATCTCGGCGCAGGGAGGTACGGATAGTGGGCGTCCATGAGGTTGAGACACGCGGCCCACGGCCGGGTCCGCTCGTCTGTCCACTCGAGAAACGAGTCGATATGTTGGCGACTCTCGTCGTGATCGACCAACGGTCCGCGAATTCGTCGGAGTTGGTCACTGACACCATTGGAAAGTGATCTGACCGGTTGATTGCTACCGAGTGCAGCCCTGAGAAACTCCCACTTTCCGGTTTCACCGCTCAACTCATCGGGTGATAGTGCGTCAGGAAAGGGGTATGCAGAGGCTGATGGCCCATCCACATCATCGAACGACTGAGCGAGCGATGATGCGTCGGCGATGACGCTGTTCGACGTGAAGAGCCCCGTCTGATACCCAATCTCGGAGAGTTCCTCCCAGATAGTTGTTCCCGGTTCGATTTCTGCTGTGTGATCTACTGCACGGTGTTCGGCGACTTCGTAACCGGTAAAAATACTCACGTGGCTTGCGATACTATGGATGCCGGGCGAGTGGGCCTGCGTATACACCGTCGCCTCCGAGGCGAACGCCTCGAGTTCCGGCGTCGTCTCGTTGTAATGTCCGTGAAGACTCGTGTTCGCCGCTCGGACGCTGTCGAGAATGACGAGGAGAACGTTGGGCGAGGTCATGCGGTCCTCTCTTTAGCCGGGTAGTATAACGCTAACGGAGCTACCGGTTCGTCATCGGTCGAAGGTCGTTCGTGGGCCATGTGTTCTCCATACTTATGCCGTAACGTCCTCCAGTACTGTTCGTAGTACATCCAGATCGACGTCGATATCGAGTCCGTCTGAGGGGCACTCGAGCGATCGATACTCGTGACCGCACAGGTCCGAGAGCCGGTAGAATGTCGTGTTCTTCTTCGGTCCGAACAATTCGACGACGGAGAGGTCCCTACCAAAGACGACGTTCGTGAGACCCGCACCGTGTGGTGCGAGAACGATTTCGGCCTCGGAAAACAGGCCAATCTGTTCGGCAACCGTGAGCTCTCCGAGGACGTAGGATTCGAACCCAAACTCCTCGAGAAGCGGGTCCAGTCGAGAGCGATTGCTCACTCGACGTCTGGTCGCGTCGGCCCGCGATATATAAACCCGGCGTGAGCTCGAACCGTCATCGTCCCAGTCGGCGGCCTCGAATCCGCGTTCACGAAGCCACATGCAGTCTGCCGGGATCGGTTCAGGGTGTGACGTTACGACTAACTGCTCCGCTTCGACGGTCTCGTTCGGGAGCGGTTCGATGTGCGTTTCCCAGCCGAGAATCGAGAGCCACTCGAGCATCCACCCAGACATATCTGACGGAACGAAGACGGTCGGTCTCGTTCCGGTCTCGGCTGCATACTGTTCGAGTGAGCGGAGCCGGGGGAGACACTCGACCGTCCAGTGGTAGTAGTTGTTCCAAAGGGGGAGAATTGCGCTCGCTCGCTCGACCTGCCGTGTCGGTTCGGGACCGGTTCCGAACAACGTCGACCGGGTCTGACGAACCCCGTTCTCGGCCGCGAGAGACCCGATTCCGATGGTGATTCGACGAACCGTATTCTCCGGTCGTGCGATCGTGTCCGTAATTAGGTTTCCGTCCTCAGTCATTCCCAGTCCTACTGGACCGAGTAGTCGACCGTTAGGGAACGATGCCACGGCCGGTTCGGTGAGTGCTTTCGTCTCCTTGTTCGCGAACGGCTCTCCGATATTCAAGCTCCCTTTCTGGACGATTTCCGAGTTCGGCGGTGCCGGGCCCACTGTCCACTCGGCTTGATCACGAAGTGCCGGCCTCGTGAGTAGTCGTCCCTCCGCCTTGAGCCGGTCGAACCAGCGTTCGACGAACAGGTCGGACAGAATCCGGTCGCGATAGATGAGTGTCTGTGCCTCCGAGATGACGGGTCTGATACCCGATATCCGGTACTTCCGAAACGCGCGTCGAAGCAGGTTCACGCTGGGGATATCCGGCGACGATGAGTAATATGTATCGGAATGTTTCTTATCACGGTTCGTCTACGGGTAGGTTCTGTTCGACGGTCGTCCGAAATTCTCTCGAGATTCCGATCAGTGTGAGGAAATAGATGGACGCACCGATCGCTACGAGAATGATCGTCCCGACGGTAGTACCGAATGGGATTGCTCCCTCGAGCGGGGAAACCATCGGCTCCACGACGTAGATGACGATGCCCATTGCGATCGCAGCGATCCACTGGCGTGCGATTTCTGTGACTGGAACGGAGAATGTAACGAGCCGAGAGAGGAGCATGAACGACGCACACGTTGCGACGGAAACGGTGAGCAATGTTGCGTACGCCGCTCCGATCCATCCGAACTGGGTGATGAACACGACATTGAGTACGACGTTGCTCGCGACGAAGACCGCGTTGACGCGAAATGCCAGATTGGGGCGATCAAGCGCGTTGAATGTCGTCAGAAGTTGTCGCTGGTAGCCGTTAACCAGACAGGCTGCGATCAGGATCCCGAGAACTGCCGTTCCAGTGACGTACTCTGCCCCGTACAATCGTATTACCCGGTCACCGATGAGTAGTCCGCCGATAAATCCGGGGATTAGCATCAGTCCCGCGTACGAGAGCGCGTCTTCGATCAAGTGGGTCGTCGAATCAATACTGTTGTCAGTCGATAATTTACTGATCTCCGGAAAAATAGATCTGCTGACCGACACGCCGAACGTATTGAGAAACGCGGCGACGTTCCATGCGACGGAGTACGAACCGACGAGTGCGCTGGAGACGAAGACGTTCAGGAGGAGTATGTCGATCCAGTTGAATGTCCGCGATTGAACCGAACCGAGCCACGAGTACTTGGCGAAGGAGCCAATATTTTTGAAGTGTCGTCTGGCTGGTCGCCGGAGTCGGAGCGTCAATACAGTCGCTCCCAGCACGGCGGCCGCGAGGACGCCGATGGCGAATCCGGCAAGCATTCCGACGAGTCCGAATCCGGCGATCACGAATGAAATCTGCAAAAGACTTCTACCGCCGACTTTGACCGGGAAGAGCAGTCCAGAGACGTGAACAAGTTGTCTGCCCTCAAGCACGGCCTGAACGATCGAATAACTGAGGCCCGCGAATAGTAACAAGACGAGATATTCCGTCACGTCGGCACCGATGTACGCCGTTACGTACTCACTAAACGCGAACAGCAATCCCGCCGTAACGACGAACAGCGTACCGATGACGATGATGCCTGCCGTGATGTGTTCGTTGGCGTCGGTCCCCTCGCTGACCCGCTTTTTGATAGCTGACGAGATTCCCATGTTTCCGGGGAGCTGTAACCAGGAGAGGAGTCCGATGACGACGTAGTAGATGCCGAGCGTACTCGGATCGACGAGCCGTGCGAAATAGACCACTGCCAGAAATGAGACGACGTACGCAGCGTTCTTCGCAAGGAAGTAGACGAATGACTGTTGACCGACTCTCATCCACGCACCACCTCGCCACCCGCTCGCTTGATGATAGTCCGGGTCGTGTTCGAAATCATGACTTATCGGTAACCGAGTTCTTCGAGACGGGTTTCGACGTCGTCCGAAATATCTTGCTCGCCAGCCACGATATCTATCTGTTCAAGAGAGGCAATCGTCGATTCGACGGTGTCGGTCGCCGGTTCGCGTGAACGCTTGTAGGACGACCGTGAATCGGGTGCGTGAACGGTCATCTCGGCTCCCCGGTGATGAACGTCTTTCTCGACTCCTTGGTCAGCCGTCCGATAGCGGGCGTGCCACGGACCGAGGTACGTCTCTTGGTCCTCTCGAGGGATCGATAGCGACTCGTCGGGTTCCTTGAGGCGATAGCAAGTCGTCAGGACCGGCCTGTCGGATACAAATGATGGTCTACTCTCACCCTCGACCATCCGCTCGGCGACCGACGGGAACGCGGCGAGCGAAACTGGGTCAGTGATTTCCTCGCCGTTCCGTTGATCAGGGTGCTTGACGACCAACGGGACGTGTGTTAACGCTTCATCAATCCCCCAGTTATGATCGACGAGTCGCACGCCGGGCGAGACGACGCTCAACTCGCCGAACCCTTCACCGTGATCACTTGTCACAACGATCAGGGTATCATCGAACGCGTTGCGATCGTGAAGTCCCGTCAACAACTTGCCGATATGTGCATCAGCCTGTCTGATACAGCCGTCGTACATCGTCTCGAGGACCGCGAGTTGCCACCACGGCCTGTCCTCGAAGAAGCCGGCGTTGACGAGCGGACCATCTGGAATGTCGTCTTGAATTGCCCGGAGTTTCTGTCCCCCCCATCGATTGTACTTGTCGTCCGGAACATAGGGATAGTGAGCATCCATCAGGTTAAGACAGGCCGCCCACGGTCCGGTCCGATTATCGATCCACTCGAGCAATTCGTCCGTATAGATACCGCCGTGTTCTTTGGACGGTGAGTGCGCGAGCGATCCGGATTCGGTCAAGCGAGCAAGCCCGTTCCAGATCGATCGGAGCGGTCGGTCATCACGGAGACACTCAGCGACGTATTCGACGTAGGACGGATTACCCGAAACGTCCTGGGGCGAGATCGCTTCGGGGAATGCCTCGATCCGGCGTTTCGGGCCAACTAAATGTTCGAAGAACTCCGCGAGATTCGACGATTCAGAGACGATCGAATTCGGCGTGAAGAGTCCGGTTTCGTAGTCGTACTGTTCGACCAGCGTCTCCCAGACAGTGTGGCCCGACTTGAGCGAGACGCCGTGGTCGGTCGCTCGATGCTGTGCAACGGCGTGGCCGGTGAACAGACTGATGTGACTGGTAATACTGTGAATTCCGGGTGCGCGAGCCTGCGTATACCGAGTCGCCCCCTCTGCGAAGCGGTCGAGAACAGGTGTCGTCTCGCAGTGATGCCCGTGAAGACTGGTGTTTCGGGCACGAACGCTATCAAGAACAATCAAGAGCACGTTCGGAGAGGACATATAACGGTAAGAATTCCGTTCGACAGGAAAGTATGTATCGATTTGACGTATCCCTAGGATCACGAAAACTTGCAGATTGGCCGCTGCTGATCTGTTGACGGTTATTTCCGGCCGGAACGATACTATTGAGGTATCCCGACTAGTCCGTGGAACGCAGTCGGTATGAACTCGCTTCCCGTATACCCGCAGTAACGGTGATTTTTTCAGACCATTCCGCCGAATGAAGCGTATGAATCCCTCATCGGCCGAAATCTCACTTATCGTTCCCGTCTACAACGATCCAGACGGAGTTGCGACAACGATCGCATCGTTGCGCTCGCAGTCGCTTCCCGGAGACGAGTACGAACTACTGGTCGTAGACAACGGCTCGTCAGACCGGACGCAAACGGTTGTTGAGGAACGTCTTGATGACGTCGACAATGCACGGGTACTGGTCGAGGCCAAGCGGCAGGGCTCGTACGCCGCTCGAAACACTGGCATTCAGACGTCAACCGGTGATATCCTCGCGTTCGTCGACGCGGATATGACCGTCCCCGAAGACTGGCTCGAGTCCGCCCTCGAAACCTTCCAAACCACAGACGCCGACTACATGGGCTGCAACGTCGACCTCATCCTCCCAGAAAGCCCGACACTCGCGGCCCGCTACGATCACCACACTGGCTTCCCCATCGAACAATACATCGAGCGCCAGCACTTCGCCCCGACCTGCTGTCTCTTCGTCCGCCGCGAAGTCTTCGAGGATGTCGGTCTGTTCGACTATCGACTCGTCTCCGGCGGTGACAAGGAGTTCGGCAATCGGGTCCACGAGGCGAGCTACGACATGCACTTCGCCGAGGACGTCACCATGTTTCACCCGACGCGAAACTCGCTGCAAGCGCTCGTCAAGAAAGATCTCCGTGTCGGTCGCGGCCTCTGCCAGCTCCAGCGCTATCATCCCGCCCGCTACGGTACACCCAGCATTCCGCCTCGACCGAGCGGTATCAAGTCCCCAGATCACAACCTCCCGCGCGGTGAGCGTCTCGCGTTCGGCGCGCTCTCGAGAACCCTCACCGGCGTCCGCGGCCTGGGCTACTACCGAGAGTACCTCATCGGCAATCGAGAGCCGGACCTCGAAGATGGGATCCCGCGACTCGAGCAGTAAGCGAAGCCCACTCACCGCGACGACAATCCGAGACCATTAGACCTCTGCCACAGCCTCACGATCGGCGGTCAACTCCGAGCGCTCCACCTCGAGAAGCCCGTATAGATACCCAAACCCGACCGCCGCGGTGAAGACCAGAATCGACACCAACTGTTTCGCCTTCGGTCCCGACGGCTTCCGCACGAGATCCGACAAGCGAGACGGAACGAACTCGAGCATGAGTCGTTTCAGATACTGGTTTTTATCACCCGACGCCTCGGGCAGCAGCAGGTCCATGATCCGCTTCGAGTAGCCCTGCCAGAACGACCGGAACACGAGCCACCGGAAGTCGCCGCGATAGTCGAACAGTTTGTGGTGTACCACGGCCTCCGTGTTGTACACCACGCCCTTCCCGTACTTGTTCGCCATCCGGATACAGACCGGCGCTTCGTGGGCCTGGATGTGTCGATCGCCGTGTCGACCCGTGTTCTCGTCGTAGCCGCCGACGTTCAAGAACACCTCCCGGCGAAACGAGATGTTCGAGCCGTACGTGTTCCGCAACTCCTCCATGTGCTCGCCCATCCCGCGTTCGTCGCAGCCGACGAGCCAGTAGAACTCTTCGGGGAAAAAGTCCGGTTTTTCGGTAACCCAATCCGGTTTGGCGTGGCCGCCGACGGCGACCGCATCGGTTTCGTCGTACATTCGAGCCAGTTGTGCCACCCAGTCGTCCTCGGCGACGGCGTCGTCGTCGATGAACGCCACGACGTCGCCGGTCGCGAGTTCGGCGCCTCGAGTCCGACTGTAGGAGATGCCCTGATTCACATCGTTACAGTGTACGTTCACCGTGTCGTGAGCGGCGTAATCGGTACGGACACGATCGAAGACGTCGTCGTTCCCGTCGACCACGATGACGACCTCGAGTGGATCGTACGTCTGGGCGAGGACGCTGTCGACGCATTTGGAGAACACGTCGTAGCGATCCATTGCGTAGGTACAGATGACGACGGAGACCTTCATCGCGATCTGATTTCTGTGATCGAAGAATAAACTTTTTCGTTCCGATGTGTTTGGGACGGCTCGTTAGCGACGGTTGTCGAACGCGAAACTCGCGAATAATCCCTTGTTATCGGGGTGGTCGAACCCGCGGATCGAACGCCGTCGCGCGCTCGAAAACGGCGCGTCGTTCGTCGTGGGCTACCGCTATCACGAACGGACGCTCACGGTGGGGCGGCTGTTGCTCGTGCGACAAGCGACCGACGCGGATCGGAACTCGGCGCGGAACGGAACTGAGAGCTTCGAAACGGAGTGTGCGACGTCCTGGTGAATAAGCCGCGTTCAACGGCGACATCGAGGCCGACCTCGGCGCGACGTTCGATGGTTCGAGACCAGTTCCAACTCCGGAGACTGACTACTCGGACGCCCGGATCTCGCTGAGGCGTTCCCAGATTTCGGTGCAGCCGCATCCGTCGTCGACATTCGAGAGGTGGTCGGAGTGTTGTCGGTCTCCGTCTTCACTCTGCTGTTTCTCTGTACCCATGGTACTCGAGTTCTGAGTAACTCGGTATCGAATATTAACCCCTCGGAGAAACGTTCGGTTGTCGCCAAGTGTTCCGTATATTGGCATGAAGTAAGCCCTCGTAGCACCGTCGTGAGTTGCGCTCGGCCGTGATCGGTCGCCTCGAGTCAACAGTTTTCATTCTGTAAACGGTGTCGGCGAGCGCAAATAGGGTCCGCCGTGTGGCGTCCGCCGGCGACCGAACGACTCCGTTCGTCGAAGGCGTTACGGGCCGGGTAATCGGATTGTACCTGACGGAAAACTTCGCCGCCGAAAGTACGGTTCCCGTACAATCGCTGAACGAACAGGGGACTTTTGTTACTTACTCACGACTCGAGTCACTATACCATGACCGTACTCGTTACGGGAGCCGATGGATACATCGGATGGCCGACGGCACTTCGAATCGCGACGCGGACGACCGATCGGGTGGTTCTCGTCGACACCCTCGCCAGACGAGAGTGGGTCGACTCCGTCGGTTCGACGAGCGCCGTGCCCGCGGCCGAGATGGCCGAGCGTCTCGCGGCGGCCGAGGAGGTACACGGATGCGCGAACCTCTCGTTCATCGAGGGAGACCTGACCGATACGGAGACCGTCGACCGCTTGCTGTCGATCCACGAACCGTCGGTGATCGTCCACACCGCCGCACAGCCGTCGGCACCGTACTCACAGATCAACGGCGAGCGAGCGAACTACACCCAGCACAACAACATGCAGGCGACGCGGAACCTGCTGTGGGGTCTCGAGGAACACGGACTCACGGACACGCACTTCATCGAGACGACGACGACCGGCGTCTACGGCGCGCCCGAGTTTCCGATCCCCGAAGGCGGGGCGACGATGGAGCACGAGGGCGAACGCGACGAGGTTCCGTTCCCCGCGATGGCCGGGAGCTGGTACCACCTCACCAAGAGCCACGACGCGGCCAACATGCGTCTCGCGCACACGCAGTTCGACATTCCGATCTCGGACGTTCGGACGGCGATCACGTACGGGAGCGAAACCGAGGAGACGGCCGCGGATCCGCGCCTGGCAACCCGGTTCGACTTCGACTACTACTTCGGCGTGGTCGCCCACCGGTTTTGCGCCCAGGCGGTCGCCGAGTACCCGATGACCGTCTACGGACGGGGCGAGCAGCGCAAACCCTTCATCGCGCTCGAGGACGCCGTCGAAGGGTTGGCGCGACTGGCCCTCTCCGATCCCGCGGAGAGACCCGACGATCACGTCGTCTACAATCAGGTGACGCGGGCGATCAGCATCGTCGAAGTCGCGGAGACGATCGCCGACGTCGCCGGTGAATTCGATCTCGACGTCGACGTCGAACACTTCGAAAACCCCCGCGAGGAGGACGAAACCCACAAGATGGAGATCGAGAACGATCGGTACGTCGACCTGATCGACGGTCAGTCGACCACGTTCGAGGAGGGGGTCAGGGAGGTCCTCGGAACGATAGGCGAGTACGACGACACGATCGAGGCGCACGAAGACCGGTTCCTGCCGGACGTGTTGACCGGAGACGAGGCGGCCAAAACGGCTTCCGACGCCGAGGAATCGTCGTCCGATGAAACACAGCCGGTCGATACAGAGGCCGAGTAGCATGCGCGTCCTCGTAACGGGGGGCTGTGGCTACATCGGGAGCGCGCTCGTCCCGCAGTTACTCGAGGACGAGCGGGTTGAGGAGGTCGTCGTCCTCGACTCGCTCGCGTCGGGTTCCCCGGAAACCCTCCGCGGGTGTATCGACGGTTCGCTACGGTTCCACCGGGGCGACGTTCGCGAATACGGCGACGTCGAACGCGCGATGCGCGGCGTCGACAGCGTCATCCACCTGGCGGCGATCACGGGCGCGGCCTCGACCCACGACCGCCGTGACGAGACCTTCGCGGTCAATCGCGACGGGACGGAGAACGTGCTCACCGCCGCCGGGAAGCTCGATGTCGAATCCGTCGTGTTCGCGTCGTCGTGTAACAACTACGGGCAGGCGGCCAGTAGGAACCTCGAGGAGACGTCCGAGCAGGATCCGATCAACCCCTACGCGGCGTCGAAAGTCGAGTCGGAGGAGCTGCTCGCCGAAGCGATCGATGACCACGGCATCGACGGCACGGCGTTGCGGATGAGTACGAACTACGGCTGGTCGCCGGGCGTCCGCTTCAACCTGGTCGTGAACCACTTCGTCTTCCGCGGGCTGACCGACCGCCCGCTGACGGTGTACGGCGACGGCCGCAACTGGCGGCCGTTCATCCACGTCGAGGACGCCGCGCGGGCGTACGCACACGCCGCCCTCGAGCCCGAGTCGTGGCCACAACTGGTCTACAACGTCGGCTCGAACGACGAGAACTACCGGATCGCCGACATCGCCAGAATCGTCCGCGACGAACTCGACCGCGACCTCGAGATCACCTACCTCGGGGACGAACATCCCGGACCGTCCTACCACGTGAACTTCGATCGGCTGGCCGAGACGGGATTCGAGACCGAGTGGACGGTTCGACGGGGCGTTCGCGAACTCGCGGACCGACTGCGACGAACACGAACGCGAGTGATCGAGGCGTGACCGGACCGACGACCGCTCGCGACGAACCGACGATCGCGATCACCGGCGCGTCCGGGTTCATCGGCAGCCGCGTCGTACAGCAACTCCGGGCGACGCATCCCGAGTGGAACGTGCTCACGCTCGACAACCAGTACCGCGGGCAGGTTGACTCCGTCGAGGACGTGGACATCGACCACGTGGACGTTCGAGATCGATACCGGCTCGAGGAACGCTTCGAGGGGGCGGACATCGTCTTCCACCTCGCGGCGGTCAGCGGGGTCGACGACTGCGACGAGAACGCCGATCTGGCGTACGAAGTCAACGTCACGGGGACGAACAACGTCGCCTGGTTCTGTCGGAAGACCGGCGCGGCGCTCGTGTTCCCGTACAGCATGGCCGTCCTCGGCGATCCCGAGACGTTCCCGATCACCGCGGATCTGGCGCGCGATCCGATGAACTGGTACGGGCGGACGAAGCTCCTCGGCGAACGGGCGATCGAGGCGTTCGCCGACGGCTCGTTCCCCGCACACCTGCTCTTGAAGTCGAACCTCTACGGGGATCACGTCATCGACGGGACCGTCGTCTCGAAACCGACCGTGATTAATTTCTTCGTCGAGCGGGCGGCGGCGGGCGAGACGCTGACGGTGTACGAACCGGGGACGCAGTCGCGCAACTTCGTCCACGTCAAAGACGTCGCGAGGGCCTACGTCCGGAGCGCGGAGCGGCTGCTCGAACAGCTCGCGGACGGGGAAACGGGCACCGAGACGTACGAGATCGCCGGCGACGAGGATCCGTCCGTGATGGCGGTCGCGAAAACGGTCCGCGACCTCGCTCGCGACGAACTCGGCGAGACGGTCGACGTCGAACTCGTCGAGAACCCGCGGAGCGCCGAGACGATGGTCGAGGAGTTCGCGGTCGACACCTCGAGAGCGACCGAGACGCTCGGGTGGGAGGTGCACCACTCGGTCGAGGAATCGGTCCGAGAGCTACTGCGACGGCGCGCGTAGGCGACTCGCGGACCGTTCCCGAGATCCACGAACCGTTTCGGAGAGCGCTCGAGGTATGCAACCACTCGGATTTACGGTCGTTCGCGGTCAATCGAACGACAATGGGTCCGCGAACCGGTTCGACGGAACTGCTTCAGCAACTGAACCTGAAGGAGTACGAGGCCACGGCGCTCGCCCACTTGCTGAGCGCCGGTCGGACGACGGCTCCGGATATCTCCGAGGCGACGGGCATCCCGCAGGCGCGGGTGTACGGCGTCCTCGATTCGCTGGCCGATTACGGCTTCATCAAGGTGATTCCGGGCCGACCGAAGCAGTACCAGCCGAAATCGCCCGCGGAGATCCTCGAGCGAGCGAAGGAGAACCGGCGACAGCGATACGAGGACTACTGCACCGAGGTCGAGGATCTCCGCGAGGCGTTCATCGAGGAGTTCGGCCCGTTGTACGAGCGGGCGGACGAGGACGTGACGCCGACGGCCGAACTGTTTCACGTGGTCGACGTCGGAACGCCGAGCGAGACGGAGACCCGACAGCTCTACCGGAACGCGACGGACGAGGTCTTCGTCATCACCAACAGCTTCGCCTACTTCGACGACGTCGAACCGGCCGTAAACGGCGCGCTCGAGAACGGCGTCGACGTTTCGATACTCTTCCTCGACCCGCGAACGCTCCCGCAGGAGAAAGCCGCCGTGCAGGCGGACGTCGTCGACCGACTCGAGGCCGAGTTTCCGGCGATCGACTACCGGTTCAGCGAGGAGCGACTCCCGTGGCGCGGGACGTTCGTCGATCCCAGCATGGCGTACGACTCGGGGAAGGCGATCTTCCTCGTCGAGGAGACCGACGTGCCCGACCACCGGCGGCAGGCTGCGATCACGGAAAACGGATCGTTCGTCGCCGGAATGCTACGGTATTTCGACCTGATCTGGGAGTACGAGAGCCTCGAGGCGCGGCCGTCGAGCTAATCGACCGTCGCGACCGGACGACTGGCGAACCCTACGAACCGCCGTACCCCGTCGGCAAGTTGCGAATCACCGTCGCTCGGAACCGGCCGGACAGGAGGAACAGGGCTGCGAAGTACGTCGCCGCACCGAGGGTGACCAGCGTCAGGGCCGCCAGCGCACTCGGCTCGAGAACTAGGCGTCCGGCACCGACGGCGGCGGCCATCGGTACCGTGGCGAGCATCTGCGTTCCGACCTCCCGGTACGGGAACGAGATCGTGATGAACCGATCGAGAACCCGGTAGCCGATCACCAGCGTTACTAGCGCGGATACCGCGGTCGCGACGGCGGCCCCCACCCAGCCGTACGCGGAGACGAGCACGACATTGAGGGTGATGTTGGTGACGAAGAAGATTCCGTTGATTCGAAACGAAAGGTCGGGTCTGTCGAGTCCGTTGAGCGCGTTGAGGAACTGCTCGCCGTACGCGTAGGCGAGCCTCGAGCCGACGAGTATCACGAGCACGACGTGGCCGACGCCGAACTCGGGGCCGTAGATCCGGAGGACGAAATCCCCGATGAGCGCGCTGCCGACCAGGCCGGGAATGAGAAACAGCCCGGCGTACGCGAACGCGTCGTCCAGAAGGTTGACGATCCGGTCGCGCTCGTCGTCCGCGGCGACGCTACTGATTTCGGGGAACAGCGTCTGCTGAATCGCGAGGCTGAAGACCGCGAGCAGCGACGCGAGGTTCCAGGAAATCTCGTAGACGCCGATGAGATCGGGCGCGACGAAGACGCCGAGGACGAGCGTGTCCATGGACGAGAACGTGCGCGAACTCAGTCTTCCGAGCCACGAGTATCGGGCGTAGTCGAACAGGCTCCACAGGTGGCGACGACCGGGCAGACCCACCTTCCAGGTGACGAATATCGCCCCGACGAGCCCCGCGACGGCGCTGGCGATCGCGTATCCAGCGAGCAGCCCGTACAGCCCGAACCCGATGACGACGGCGGCGATCTGGAGCGTGCTGCGGGAGAACGTGTCCACGGGCTCGAGCGCGCCGGAGATGTGGACGCGGTGTTGTCCCTGGAGTGCGCCCGAGACGAACATGAGCAGCAGCGTCGCGAAGAGGACGACGGCGATCGGGAGCGCTACGGGCCGTCCGATGTACGCGGCGAGGAGATCCCGCGCGAGGAACAAGCCGACGAGCAGTACCGCGTAAACCCCGAGAAACAACCCCATCCCGGCGGTGACGTACGCCCCGCTGTCCCCGCCTTCGCTCAGGCGTTTCGTCAGCGCCGACTGGACGCCGCCGAACGCGATCACTTTCAGCCAGATCACGAGCGCCACGACGAGGAAGTACGTCCCCAACACGCCCGCACCGAGCGTGCGAGCGAGGTAGATCGTCGCGAGAAACCCGAATACCGACGACGCGATCTGGGACGCGAAGTTGATGAACGAGATCTGGCCTAGCTTCATACTTTGACTCCGGCGTGAACGTCCCTCGACCAACGGGCTCTCGCGAAAAAACGTTGTTGAACCCTAACCACGATCCGCTCGCAGGAACACCATCGGTCCGCGCTCCGCGATGCGGCGGACGTCGTACCCGAATCCCCGAAGCCGGCGTTCGACCGCAGCCTCGCTGATCCCTTCCTGCTGATGGACCTCGCAGAACACGGTTCGCACCGCGTCCGTGGACAGCGTCCCGTCCAGTCCGTCGAGAACCGCGAGCTCACCGCCTTCGACGTCGATCTTGATGACCGACGGTGTCGGGACGCCGTCTCCGATCACGTCGTCCCCCGGCCGCACGGGGACGTCGGCGACCGCGTCCGCCGATTCGTTCACCAGCGAGAACGACCCGTAGCCGGGCTGGTTCTCCTCGCCGTGTAACGCGGCCGTCCCGTTCCGGTCGCTCAGCGCGACCGGGAGAATGGAAACGGTGTCCAGATCGTTCAGCGTCTTGTTCCGAATGAGCTTTGCGACGTTCCGGTGGTGGGGTTCGACGGCGATGACGCGAGCCTCCGGGTTCGCCGCCGCCGGGAGGAACGCGTGCGTCCCGATATTCGCGCCCACGTCCCAGTAGACGTCGCCGGCGCTCACCTCGTCGACGATTTCGTCGATGAGCGCTTCCTCCTCGAGGAAACTCGAGACGCGGTTGTACTCCGCGAGGGTCGACACATCGAACCGAACCGTGTGGCCGGCGACGTCGACCGGATACGGGTTCGGGGCGCGACGATGATCGATCCTCTTCGTGCCCGTCTGGATTCGACGGTGGATCTCGAAGACGAACGGGTGGAGACCGGTCCGTTCGGAGATGCGCCGGATCGGTCCCGTATAGAGCGAGGACAACAGCGTTTCCGCTCGTTCGTGAATGGCGCACATCTGTCCGGTCGTACGACGGAGGGGCACATTATACTGGCCACCGCTTTCGCTCAGCGCGAGCGTCGGGCGGGTCGGCGGATCGATCGCGCGGCACAGTCGCGCGGTCCGTCACCGGCGAGTTCTCAGCGGGTAAACAGTCCGTTTCGAGCCGGATACGAGTTACAGAGCGAGAGGACGCCGTAGAGATCGAAGGCGTTGTTCTCGCCCTCGAGGTGGCGTCGGTACAGCTCCTCGACCGTCTCCCAGTCGACGATATCGGGGCACTGATCGGGGTTTTCCGGGGTGAACAGGTGCGTTTCGGCGATGTCGGTCTCGCGCAACACGCGGTCGGGATCGCTCCACGAGCCGCTCCCGCTCTCTGAGTCAGAATCGGAGCCGAACTTGTTACTGAAGCTTCGCCAGAGTCGCGCCGCGCGGTACACCGTCCTCGGATAGGTCAGCGGGAGACCGACGCTCGACTTCGGGATCTCCGCCAGCGTCCGATTTCGAGCCGTGAGAGCGCGATTGACGACGCTCCGACGCACGTGGTGGCGGTGGGGAACCGACAGCGAGAAATCGATCACGCGGTTGTCCAAGAACGGATAGTGCGTCGGCAGCATCTGGTTCGTGGTGTAGTACATGAGGTACGCTTTGTTGTTCGTCAGCGGGTAGAAGCCGCCGGCGTGCGTGAGCGCCTCGAGGGACGGATACGTCACGCCGTGGTGGGTGATGGTGCCGTCCGATTCCGTCATACGGTCGCGCAACACTTCGATCGGGCGCTTCTCGAGTGTCACGTACTCGGGTTGTGCGTTCGTCGACGGCCCGCGGTGGTACTGGTAGTTGCGGACGATGTGCTCGGCGTAGGCGTCGACGTCGTCGACGGGATCGAGGATCGGCAACGGAATCGTCCACCCGAGGCGAGGGACGGGCACCTCGAGCGTCGGCATGTAAAACCCCTCGAGCACCGTGTCGGCCGTGTGGCCGGCGAACACGGCGTCGACGTCGGCCGTGAGTTCGTCCTCGAATCCCGTGAAGTGCGCCTGATCGAAGAACGACGAGAACACGTGCGAGTCGGCCACCCGCTCCAGAACGTCCGTTAGATAGTCCGGCTCGCGCCGAAGAAATTCGAACTCGACGCCGGCGGTATCACACACCCGCCGCGCGATCTTCGCCTCGTCGTTCATCGAGTCGTTCAGGTGGTAGCCGGTCACGTCGCGATCCTCGAACAGCGACAGGAGGAGCCTCGAGTCGCTCCCGCCGCTGATGAACAGTCCCTCCTCGGCCGACGGCTCCCTGCGCTCGTCGACGCTGTCTCGAATGATGGCGGCGAACTCCTCGACGAACGCGTCGTACGGCTTGTCGGCCGGTTGGTATCGCGGCATCCAGTACGTCTCGAGGGAGGTTTCGCCGCTCTCGAGGTCGACGGTGAGTTTCGAACCGGGATGGAGCTGCGACACGCCCTCGAACGGCGTACAGACGCCGAACGCGCGCTCGAGTTTGAGGTACTCCGACATGAGTTCGTCGTCGACGGCGGTGGGGAAGTCCGGATGCGCCAGCACGGTGTTCAGGTTCGTCGAGAACAGGACGCGACCGTCGAGTCTCTCCGTGAAGTAGATCGGCCGAGCGCCGAGGCGGTCCGTGAACAGCGTCGCCTCCGACCGATCGCGGTCGAGTATCAGGCCGGCGAATTCGCTGTTCAAGCCGTCGACGAACGACGAACCGTGGTCGGCCAGCAACGCCGCACAGTAGGATGCGTCGGCCGTCTCGCGGTCCCGCCTTGGCGCGTACCCCGTCGCGTCCTCGAATCCGATGACGTCGCCCCAGATCCAGAGCAACCGCTCCGATCCTTCCGCCCCTCGAGCCGTCGCGGGCTGCTGTGCGTCCGTTTCGAGATGTGCCGACAGGTGTATCCGGGCATCGTCGTCCCCGTAATCGGCGGTGTTCTCGTCGACACTCCACTCGACAGTGGACGCGATCGCGTCGATATCGTGCTGTGGATCGCCCAGAACCCCGCAGATGCCGACCATAGGTGCGTCGTTGTCCGGAGAGCGAGAAAAGGGTACTGGAGCGTTCGAATTCGAGAGAATCGTGCGGATAGCGCTCAGCGATCGTCCGTCGGGTAGCCCCGCTCTCGCATCCACGCGTCGTCGAAGACGGTGTCGAAGTACTGGTCGCCGCTGTCGCAGCCGATCACGACGATTTTCGCGTCCGGGCGATCGCGCGCGATGTCTCGAGCGACGGCGATCGCGGCTCCGGACGAGCCGCCGACGAGAACCCCGCACTCGGCGGCGGCGCGCCGGGCCTGGACGAACGCCCGTTCGTCGTCGACGCTTCGCACCTCGTCGACGTACTCGAACCACATCGTCGGGAGTTCGTGGCCCTTCCCGAGCCCCTCGACCTCGGTGTCGTACGCCCCGGACTCGGTTCCGTAAAACGCGGTCGAGATGTTCGATTCCTCGGCGTCGACGCCGACGACGCGCACGTCCGGCTTCCGCTCCGTGAGGAACTTGGCGATGCCGGAGGCCGTGCCGCCGGTCCCCATCGGACAGACGACGTGGGTCAGATCACCCGCAGCCTGATCCCACAGCTCGGGGCCGGTCCACTCGTAGTGAACGGTCGGGTTCAACTGGTTCGAGTACTGGTCGATCCAGATTCCGTCTCGCTCCGCCGCGATCCGCTCCGCAGTCTTCCGGTAGTGTCGCTCGTCGTCGGCGTCGACGTTCGGGCACTCGGCGATTTCGCTCCCGAACGATCGAACGTAGCCGATCTTCTGCGGACTCGTCCCGGCCGGGACGGTCAACACGCTGTCGTAGCCGAGCCGGTTCGTCACCAGCGAGATCGCGCCGGCGGTGTTCCCCGACGACGCTTCGACCACGACGTCGCCGTCCGTCAACCGGCCGTCCGCCTCGAGTTCGCGGACGATGCCGAGCGCGAGCCGGTCCTTCATCGACCCGGTGGGATTGTCAGACTCGAGTTTGAGAAAGAGGTCCCCGCCGTCCGTCGACTCGGGATATTCGATGAGCGGGGTGTCGCCGATGCGGGCTAGCACCGGATCGTCCGTCGGATACGGGGACTCGGGCGTCTCGGTCACCCGCGCTTCGCGTTTGACGCGTCCGCCGTCACCAGCGGCGTCGTCGACGTGCGTATCGCTTCCGCCGTCGGTCATCGTTGCCACTCCCTCGCGTTTTTCCGTCGATCGGTTCGCGTCGGAACCGGCGTGAGTTCGGGTACGGACGCGACGCGACCGGACGACGATCTCTGCTCGAGCGCGGGGAACGTTGACGATGAGAGGACTGCGCCTACCTGTCGCATAGTACCGGTCTACCACGGCGTGCGGTTTAACCGAATCCGATGCATTGTCAAGTTATTATCCGTTCGGTCGTCCGGCACTCGTCTCTTCGACGGGACCGAAACGAACGGCGGTGCGCGAGGAGTAGCGACTCGAAACCGGATCACGATCGATCGCGGAGGACCGTCCGTTTCGCCCGTTCGAACGCCGATTGCGCCGGTTCTCCACCAGCAGCGATCGCGGCGTAGAGGAGGAACTGCGGCTCCAGGGGATACAGCGCGATCGCCCGCCGGAGGAATCGACGCGCCGTTCCGTACCGCCCGGCCGGAAGCGCATACCACGCGCCGACCCGGAACGCGGCCCAGCCGCGCATTTTGCGCTCGAACACGCGCCCGTACGTCGCCGCTCGAGGGCGGTGTTTCCGGACGAACCGCGGATACGTCTCCCCGACCAGCGACTCGAGATCGTCGGTGATCCGGTCGTGTCCTCCCGCGTGGTTCGTGACGAGCGGGTCGGCGATCGGCCGGACGCGCCAGTTCTCGGAGATTCGGATGTACCAGTCCAGATCCTGCCAGCTCGGGAACGCCTCGTCGAGGGGGCCGGCGTCGGCGGCCGCTACGGCCCGAACCATCACGCAGGAGAACGAGCCGATAACGTTCCGACAGAGGAGCGTTCGCGTCACGTCCCCGGCGGCGGACGCGTCGGTCGTTCGGACGACCGCCCCGTCGTCGCCTACGATCCGAAGGGCGGTGTACACCAGTCCGACGTCGTCGGGCGCGCGTCGAAACGCCTCCACCTGTCGAGCCACCTTCGAGGGTGCCCACTCGTCGTCGTCGTCGAGAAACGCGAGGAACTCGCCCGACGCCGCGCTGAGGCCCGTATTGCGGGCCGCGTTCGCCCCGCGGTTTTCGTCGTGCCTGATGACGACGAGTTCGTGCGGAAAGTCCCCGCGAAGCGGCTCGAGGGCCGCTTCGGCGGGCGTCTCCGATCCGTCGTCGACGACGACGATCTCGAGGCGTTCGTAGGTCTGTTCGGCCACGCTCTCGAGGGATCGGACCAGTCGCTCGGGCCGGTTGTACGTCGGGACGACGACGCTCACGAGCGGCGATCGGTCGGTCATCTCACTCCTGGTAGCCGAGGTCGCGCAGTCGTTCTTTGACGTCTTCGTCCATCTCGACGTCGCCGAGGTCGGTTTCGGTCTCGTCGACCGCCCGTTCGTGCTCGTCGATCGCGGCCCGGGCGCGCTCGAGGGCTTCCGGTTCCGCGTCGACGACGTTCTCCCGCTCGTCGGGATCGGCCCGCAGGTCGTACAGTTCCTCGCCCTCGGCGGTGCGGATGTACTTCCACTCGCGGTCGCGGTAGGAGAAGCGTCGCTCTCCCGAATTCGTGTTCTCCCAGTCGCCGACGACGCGGTCTCTGGACCACCCGCCGCCGTCGAACAGCGACCGCAGGCTCTCCCCGCGGAAGGTCGGGGGCTGCTCGAGCCCCGCACCGTCGACCAGCGTCGGCGCGACGTCGAGGAGGCCGACGAGGTCGTCGTGTTCCCCGCCGTCGCCGGAGCCGTCGTCGTACAGCAGCGGGACGTGAAGCACCTCGTCGTAAAACGTCGCGTAGTGGCTGAACTGTCCGTGGTCGAGGAACTCCTCCCCGTGGTCGGCCGTGACCGTCACCGTCGCGCCGTCCCACGAGTCTCGAACGGTTTCGATCAGGCGGCCGATCTGCTCGTCGGTAAAGCGGATCTCCGCGTCGTAGAGGTCGACGATGTCCGCGAGTTCCCCGTCGGTAACCTCGCCGGGCGACTCGATCATCTTCCGGCGGAGTTTGATCGCCCGCCGGTCGCCGATCGGCTCGTCGCGGAAGGCGCGCTGATGGCGCTCGGGCGGGACGTACGGATGGTGGACGTCCATGTAGTGGACCCACATGAACCGGGGACCGTCGCCTTCGACGGCGTTCGCCCACTCGAGCGCGCGGTCGGTGATTTCGTCCGCGCTCACGTACGCCGAGCCGACGTTCGCGCCCGCGGTTCGCTCGGCGGTCTCGAAGGCTCGAGCGAGCGTCCGGTACAGCATCCCGTCCGAGTCCAACTGATCTTTGACGAGTTGTCGGAGTCGCGCGGTCGCCGAGGGGTCCGTCTTGGAATCGTAGAACTCGTCGAAGCCGCGGTCGTACCCGAAATCGGCGCTCAGGTAGAGGTTCGAGTGAAACCCGGCCGTCCGGTAGCCGGCGTCGTCGAACGCCTCCGAGACCAGCGTCCGATCCTCGGAGAGCCGCTCGTAGCCGCCGTACATGAGCGCGTACGACGACGTGAGGATCGACGGGAACGAGGGTCGAGTGCTGCAGGCGTGGGCGAACGCGTTGGTACAGGTGTGTCCGCGGTCCGCGAGGTCGTCCAGGTTCGGCGTCGTGTTCCGCGCGTAGCCGTGCCAGCCGACGTGATCCGCGCGGAGGGAGTCGACGGTCACGAGAAGGATATCGTCCATGTCGACAACTCCAATGTCGCATCATTTCACGGTTGTGATGACTTTCTTATATGTTTCGGCGATATTCGACCACTCGAAGCCTCGAGCGAACGACCGAAGCGGCTCCGGGTCGGTCCCCGCGGCGCGCTCGACGGCGCGGGCGATTCCCGTCGGCGTCGCGTCGCAGAACTCGACGAGTCCGTCGAACCGATCCTCGGCGCGACCGCGAACCTGCACGGTCGGCAGTCCGGCAGCGCCGTACTCGAGGACCTTCAGCGTGTGCGGGTCGTCGACGAGACAGACGCCGACGTCGGCGGCGCGGAGATACCCCGGCACGTCCTCGTGCGGAACCGTCCCCGGGAAGACGACGTTCTCGTGCGCCGCCGCCGTTCGCTCGACGAGGTCCGAGAGCGATCCCGCGCCGAGGACGACGAGCGTCCACTCGTCGTCCGCGAGCTCCCTCGCCGCGGCGAGCAGTTCCCGGATGCGGTAGATCGGCTCGAGTCCGCCGACGTAGATCGCGACGCGTTCCGCACCGTGCGCGTCGAGCGTCGATTCGGCCCTCGAGAGCGCCTCCGGTGACGGATTCGCGAACCGGTCGAACTCGACGCCGAGATCCGTCTTCGTCGCGGCTGCGAAGCGACCGACGCGCTCGCGCTCTTCGGCATAGACGTACAGCGTGTGGTCCGAGACGCGAAACGCCGCGTTCTCGAGGCGGCGGACGATTTCGGCGAGCCAGCGGGGATTGTTCTCCTCGAACTGTCTGATCGGATCGACGTGGTCGACGACCAGGGGCGTCCCGGTCGCGAGTTTCAGGACCGCGCCGGCGATAGCGCCCGCGCGCGTCGTCCCGACGACGATGTCGTAGCGTCCGCCCTCTCGAAGCGATCGCAACACCGTCTTCGGCGTCGTTCCGCGCACGGTCACCGCGAAGCCCTCGTTCGCAAGGTGGTCGGCGATACGCCGGCGCCCGACGCTGATATCCGCCGGTTTGTCGGGGGTGAGCCAGAGCACCGTCGGCGGGGCCCTCGCGGCGGTCATCGGTATCGGACGAGCCCGTACAGATAGCCGACTCCCACGGCGGCGGTGAAGGCGAACAGCGCGAACAGTTGCTTCGCCCGTTCGCCGCGCGGCTCGGTTACGAGGCCCCGCGTTCGGTCGGGGACGGAGTCGAAGAGGAGTTGACCGAGAAATTCGCTCTCCTCGTCGCTCGAGTCCGGCACGAGCGTCGCCATCGCCCGCTTCGAGTAGCCCTGCCAGAACGCGCGCTCGAGCAGCCAGCTCGGATCGGTTCGGTACTCGAAGACCTTGTGTTCGACCGTCGCGTCGGGAACGTACCAGACGCCGCGGCCGTACTCGCGTTGCATCCGCGCGCACAGCTCCGTCTCCCCGCCCTGCAGGTTTTTCTCGCCCTTTCGGCCGCCGATGTCCGTATCGAACCCGCCGAGGTTCCGGAACACGTCGCGACGGAAGGAGAGGTTCGAGCCGAACGTGTTTCGAACCTCGCCCTCGCCGTCGGCGAATCCGCGGTGGGTCACGCCGACGAGCCAGTAGAACTCTTCGGGGAGGAACTCCGGCGTTCCGGCGAGCCATCGGGGCGTCATCTTCCCGCCCGCCGCGATCGCGTGCTCCTCCTCGTAGGCGTCGACGAGCGACTCGAGCCACGTCTCGTCGGCGACGGCGTCGTCGTCGAGGAACGCCACCACGTCGCCGCTCGCGAGTTCGACGCCGCGATTTCGGCTCGCCAGCAGCCCGCGATTCTCGTCGTTGCAGTGGACGAGGACGTCCTCACGCCCGTCGAAGTCCTCGAGTGCGCGCTCGTAGACTGCCTCCACGCCGTCGACGACGACGACGAGTTCGACCTCGTCGTACGTCTGCTCGAGGATGCTCGTCGCGGCTTCACGGAAGTCGTCGTACGCATCGAGGGCGTAGGTACAGAGCACGACCGAGACGTACATGAAGCGTCCGTACCAGAGCGTTCGCCGTCAGTGTTATGGATACCACAGCGATCGTCCTGACTGTCATCGAATTCGACATGAAACACCGCGAATAGATGACAAGGCTTATTCTTGACTTGTGTCTGTTGAAACCTAATGAGTACGGACACCGAACGCGCTGAGGAAGGGGCCGAAACGTCCTCGTCCTTCCTCGAGACGTGGGCCAAGTGGTATCACATCCCCGTTCTCGGGGCCGTGATGCTGTTTATGTTCTGGGTACGAACCCAGTCGTACGACCGATTCGTCACCGACGACGGAACGCCTGCCCTCGCCGGCGTCGACTCGTGGTACCACTGGCGAACGCTCGAGTGGACCGCCGAGAACTACCCGAATACGATGCCCTACGAGATCTGGACCGGGTTCCCGACGGGCAACTACGTCGGCCAGTTCGGTACGCTGTTCGACCAGCTTATCGTCACCGTTGCGATGATCGTCGGCCTCGGCGATCCGTCGGCGGAAACCCTGTACACCGTCGCGTTGCTCGCGATTCCGGCGATGGCCGCGCTGGTCGCGGTCCCCGTGTTCTACATGGGGCGTCGACTCGGCGGCACGATCGGCGGAATCAGCGCGATCATCGTCCTCGCGCTCGCACCCGGGTCGTTCCTTTCGCGATCGACGGTCGGGCAGCTCGACCACCACGTCGGCGAGGTGCTCTTTATGGCGATCGCCGTCCTCGGGATGATGGTCGCCCTCCGCGTGGCCGAGCGGGAACAGCCGATCTACGAACTGGTCGTCGACCGGGACTGGGACGCGCTCCGCACGCCGACGATCTACAGCGTCCTCGCGGGGTTCGCCCTGTCGCTGTACGTCTGGGCGTGGCCGTCTGCAATCGTTCTCATCGGCATCTTCGGCGTCTTCTTTGCGATCCAGCTCTGTCTCGACTACCTCCGCGGTATCTCCCCGGACCACGTCGCCTTCGTCGGCGCGGTCAGCCTCGGCGTGACCACAATCATTACGCTGCTCCTGATCGAAGAAATCGGATTCAGCGTCTCGAGTTTCGGCGTTCTCCAGCCGCTGACCGCGGCCCTCGTCGCCGTCGGTTGTCTGTTCATGGCCTGGCTCGCCCGCACCTGGAACGAGCGCGACCTCGACCGCCGGTACTACCCCCTCGCGATCGGCGGCATCGCCGGCGTCGCGATGCTCGTCATGTGGCTCGCGCTGCCCGACCTGTACAGTACCCTGATCGGGAACCTCACGGGCCGACTGCTGCCGATCGATCCGAGCACGAGCACGCTCACGATCTCGGAAGCCCAGCCGCCGGACGACTTCACGAGTTACGTCTCCGACGAGTTCGGTGCGGCGTTCTTCACGATGCTCTTGGGACTCGCGCTCCTCGTCGCGCGACCGTTCTTCGGTCGCGACTACCGCGCCGAGTACACGCTGGTCATCGTCTGGTCGCTGTTCCTGATCAGCATGACGGCAACCCAGGTCCGGTTCAGCTACTACCTCGTCCTGGCGGTCGCCGTCGTCAACGCCGCCTTCATCGCCGACGTGGTCCGCCTTTTCGACCTCGACCTCGAGGGCGGCGTCGACTCGCTCCGGCAGGTCGAAACCTACCAGGTCATCGTCCTGTTGATGGTCGTCTTGCTCCTGTTCGCGCCGTTGCTGCCGCCGATGGCCGGCGAAAACGCGACGGCGTGGGACCGCGGCGAGAACGTCGGTCCGAGTCAAGACGCCATGCACTGGCAGGAATCGAACCACTGGCTCGCCGAAAACACGCCCGAACCGGGTAACTGGGGCGGCGCGGACAACGCCAGCGAGCTCGACTACTTCGGCACCTACGAGTATCCCGACGGTGGTGATTACGACTATCCCCAGGGGGCCTACGGCGTGATGTCGTGGTGGGACTACGGTCACCTGATAACGACCCAGGGCGAGCGGATCCCCCACTCGAACCCGTTCCAGCAAAACGCCCGTTCGTCCTCGGCGTTCCTGACCGCCGAGTCCGAAGAGCAAGGCGAGTTGGTCCTCGATACGATCGCCGCCGGCGAGTCGCCGCTCGACGACGAGAACGCCCTGCGCTCGAACGAGGAACTCGAGGCGATGGCCGAGGACGCGACTCACGAGGAGATTCGGTACGTGATGATCGACCACGCGATGGCCGGCGGCAAGTTCCACGCGATCACGGAGTGGACGGAGCCGGACTACAGCCACTTCGTGACGGCGGAGGATCTCGGGGACGAGCCGCTTCACGCGGATAATCTCTCGGAGGCGTTCGGCGAGGTGCCCTACGACAACACGATGTTGTCCAAGCTGTACTTCGACGACGCATCGGGGATGGAACACTACCGGACCGTCCACGAGAACGAAGATGCCGGAACGGCCTTCTTCGTCAGCTACGCGGAAGTGTACCACGAGCAGGCGTTCCAACCACAGACGGCCCAGCAGTTAGAATCGATGGGGTACGAGAACGGCGACGTCCTCTACGTTTCGGGTGGCCAGCTGGCTCCGCCCGGAGAGGGCAATCCCGCGGTCCGGATCAACCGACCGGAGAGCCAGCAGGGGGCGCTCCGGCTCCAACAGAATCCGTCCACCGTCCTTTTCGATGCTCAACGAAGTGCTGCGGTAAAGACCTTCGAGCGCGTCGAGGGGGCGACTATCGCCGGCACCGTCGACGACGAGGACGACTTGCTCGGCGACGACGCAACGGTTCACGTCGAACTCGAACTCGAGACGAACGCCGATCGGACGTTCAACTACACGCAGGAGGTCGAACTCGCCGCGGACGGCTCCTTCGAGGTGACCGTTCCGTACGCGACGAACGATGAACTGGGCGTCGAGGACGGCTACACGAACAGCAGCGTCGAGGCGCTCGGTGACTACACCGTTTCCGTCGGCGTGCCCGGCGAAGAGGGCTACGAGGGACAGCTATCCGTTCCCGAGACGGCGGTGGTCCAGGGCGAGACGATCGACGACATCGAGTTCGAACAGACCCAACTCGAGGAGCCGGCGGACAACGAATCCGAATCGGAGGTTCCGGACGACGGGACGGACGAGAACGGATCCGACGGGAACGAGTCTACCGGAAACGAGTCCGATGGGAACGAGTCCGCCGGCAACGAGACCGCCGGCAACGAAACCGCCGGCAACGAAACCGACGAAGCCGCCGCCGAAGAGAACTGAGATCGGTACCCGCGCTTCGCGCCGCGATCCGCGGTGATCGCACCGACGAATTCCACGTTCGGCTTCGATCTGTCACCCGACACGATGCAGTCCGCTACACAAGTGAGAAGCCTTTTGCTCCCGTCCGGAATACGCTCGTGCAATGCGTGAATTTCTCGCCGTCTATCTGAAAGGATTCTCGATGGGGGCGGCCGACGTCGTCCCCGGCGTATCGGGTGGGACGATCGCGCTGATCGTCGGCATCTACGATCGACTGATCCGTGCGATCACGGCGGTCGATCCCCGGGCCTTTCGACCGGCCCTGCGGGTTCACGATCCCGAGGCTCGAGCGGCCCTTCGGACCGAACTCGAACGAATGGATATTCCGTTCCTGATCGCGCTCGGATTAGGGGTTGCAACGGCGATCGTGATCCTCTCGCGGGTGATGCACGAGGCGGCGACGACGTATCCGGTGCCGACCTACGGCTTTTTCTTCGGCTTGATCGCGGCGTCGGCGATCGTGCTCTACGGCGAAGTCGAGACCTGGACGCCCCAGCGCGTCCTCATCTCGATCGCCGCAATCGCCATCGCCTTTCTCGTCACGGGCGTAACTACCAACGGGACCTCACACGGAATGCTCATCGTCTTTATCGCCGGCGCGGTCGCGATCTGTGCGATGATCTTGCCGGGCGTCTCAGGTGCCTTCTTCCTCCTCATTCTCGGTCAGTACGAGTACATGACCGGGATCCTGAGCGAGTTCGTCGACGGGCTGATCGGACTGGTCAACGGCGACGCGTTCGCACCCGTGATCGAGGCGGGGACGGTCGTCTCCGTCTTCGGCGTCGGCGCGCTGATCGGCCTGTTCACGATGGCCCACGCGGTGGGCTACGCCCTCGAGCACTACCGATCGGCGACGCTCGCCTTTCTGGTGAGTTTGATGGTCGGGTCGCTTCGGCTCCCGGTCGCAGAAGTCGGCCGGAATTTCGACGAGACCGCACTGGGGACGCCGATCGTCGCCGTCATCGCCGGTGTTATCGGTGCCGGAGCCGTCTTCGTCGTCGACTGGTACACCGACGATCTCGAGTACTGAATACCGGATTCTTCGACTCTCGAATCCGATTCGCCCGCCTGCTGAAAAACACGTTCTTCGAACCTCGAGTCCCGATCAGGGCGACGAATCTGGAAGGTCGCCGTGAGGCGTCTCCGCCGCTTCGCCCTCGCTCGCACCGTCGGCCTCGGTTTCGTCTCCGTTCGAATCCGGTCCCAGCGCGCGAAACGCGATCGTCGGAAATCGCGGGACGACAGCGCTGGGCCGCCGGCCGCTCCCGTTTGCGGGCAGCGGAACGCGCTCGATGACGCCGCGATCAGCGAGTTCGTAGAGAAACCGTTTGACCGTCCCCGTCGTCAGCGAGGAGCGATCGGCGATCTTCGTCGCGACGTCACGGATGGGCGTGTCGGTCGAGTCGACGGCGATGAGATCCAGCAGGACTCGCTGGCGCGTTTCCGAGAGGGCGAGCGCCCGATCGAGGTGTACGCCGTTGTCGGGGACGTCGGCTCGAGCCGTCTCGAGGTGGTGTGATTCGAGCCGATCGCTTCCCTCTGCGTTCGCGAGCACGCCGGCACCGAACAGGGCCGCGAGCGCGTCGTGAGCGTTACCCTCGGCCCAGGTCGCCAGCTCACGGGCCGATTCGTGGGCCAGCGCGCCCGCCGCGAGGCCGGTCGAGGCGCGATCGGTAACGATGTCGACGAGTTCGTGATGGCGGTAGTCCGGAACGGAAACGGTGGGCTGTTCGTCGTCCCACCGATCGGGGACGGTCTGCCCGACTGCGACGGTCGAGACGCTCCCGTCGACCGGCTCGAGCAGGTCACGGACCCGTCCGTAGGAGAGGGTTTCGGGCTCGTCGTGGTGATCGAGAGCGATCACGGCGCGGTGGTTCGGTCGATCGAGTCGATCGCGAAGCCGCTCTCGAAACTCGTCGGTACCGACGCCGCTCGCGGGAACGGATTCGGTGGACAGCACCGATAGCACGGTCCGATAGAAGGCGAAGGCGCTCTCGACGCGTCGGCCGTCGACGTAGACGAACCACGTGATCGGACCCATGCTCCCGGCGCGCGTCGTCGTGCCGATCGTCCGGGTCGATTCGCCGAGTCGCTCGTTCAGCGCGTCGAACAGCGCGGTGACGATCGCCGACGTTCCCGACCCCGCCGGACCGTCGACGGCGATCGGCGGCGGCAGTTCGCTGTCGAACACGGGTTCGAACTCGTCGAGCAGTCGCTCTAACACGGGGCCACGTCCGACGGGTTCCGCGCGGTGGACCACCGGACTGAGGTGATCGCGATCGACGACTATTTCTCGACCCTGATGTGCGGACCGTCGTCGAGCGATGCGCTCTTGCAGATCCATTACCCCGCCTCCTGGTGCCGGCGTCCGTCCGCGCCGCGATCCGTTCCCACGAGCGCCGCCTCGAGAACCTCGAGCGTGTGTTTGATCTCGTAGCCCGTGCCGTGTTCCATCTGCATCGAGCAGGTCGGACACTCCGTCAGGCCGGTCTCGGCGGGCGCGTCGTCCATGTGCTCGAACATTTCCTCGCCGATCTTCATCGATGTCTCGTAGTGTTCTTCCTTCCAGCCGTACGTTCCGGAGATCCCCGAACAGGAGTCGCCCACGTCGTGGGCCTCGATACCGTCGATTGCGTCCACCACTTCGATCGTCTGTCCATCGAGGCCCTGGTTACGTGAATGACACGGTGCGTGATAGGCGAACTCCTCGTCTTCGACCGACGTCCCCTCGAGTTCGGCCTCTAAGTCCTCGTGAACGCGGAGGTATTCGACGGCGTCCCAGGTGTTCGAAGCGACGTCCTCGGTTCCCTCGAAATCGAACAGTTCGGGGTACTCCTGGCGAAGCGACATCGAACAGGAGCTACACGAGGCGACGATGTCGGCCCCGTCCTCGAGCGCGTCCCGGAGTTCGCTGACGTTCGTCTCGGCGGCCCGGCGGGCGTCGTCTAACATGCCGTTGGCGAACATCGGCGTCCCCGAACAGGACTGGTCGGGAACCATGATCTCGTAGCCGAAGTGCTCGTAGACGCGGACGAGCGCCTTCGCGACTTCGGGCGTGTTGTAGTTCGAATAGCAGCCGTGGAAGTAGGCGATGCGTTTGTCGGGATTTTCGACCTGCGCATCCCTCGCTACTCGCGCCTCCCGCGCTCGCGTTTTCGAGGTGGCGTTGCCACCTCGCTTTGCCCACCACTCCCGGAACGTCTCCGTCGCGAACTCGGGAAACTCCCGCTCGCTCGTGATTCCGAGGGTCTTCTCGCCCATCCACTTGGTCACGGAGAGCCCCATGACGAAGTTCGCCGTCCGGGGGAACGCCGACGCCAGCGGAGCCAGCCGCCGGTAGTTCGAGAGGATTCGGTTTCGAACGTACTCTCGAGAGAATTTGCTCATGTTCTCCTCGACGTACTCCCCTCGAGCCGTGTTGTGCATCTGGGAGAGGGGGACCTCGGAGGGGCAGGCGCTATCACAGCGCATACAGTTCGAACACTTCATCACGGAGTCGTCGATGTCCTGGTCGTCCTGGCGCTTGAGCCGCCACTGTTCGGGTCCCTGGAACTTCGGCCCGGGGAACTCGTCGTCGACCTCGGCGACGGGACAGTTCGTGTCGCACGTCGAACACTTGTAGCAGTTGTCCGCGCCCGGTCGAAGGTCCATCTCCTCGGCTTCGGGGAAGACCTGAATCGGTTCGAACTCGTCGTCGCCCGGTACGTGGTCGTCGGTCGGTTGTTCTGCGTCGCTCATAAGCGTAACATCTCCACCATCAGTCGCTCGTCGCTCGAGTCGATCATCGCTCGCCCTCCTCGCCGGCCCGCGTACCGGCGACGTAACCCGTCGCGAGCGAGACGCCGGCCCCGGACTTCTCGGCCGCGAAGTCGTAGCCGCCCAGAACTGCGCCCGCCGCCCGCAGGTTCGAAAACTCCGGTTCGCCGTCGGCACCGAGCGGGCGGAGGTCGCGGTCGGGTGCGAGGCCGAATCGCGCGTAGGGCTGGTCGCCGAAAACGTCCTCGACGAACCAGTCGTAGCGATCCGTGGCGTGGGATACGTGGCAGTTGAAGATCGGTTCGAACACGCGCTCGCGCTCGGAGCGGACGCCCTTGCCGACCAGCCCGCCCGTCGCGAGGACGTACTGATCGGCCCGATACGGGATTTCCGTGCCGTTGCGGTCGACGACGACGTGATCGATTCGGTCACCGTCGTCCGCGTGCGTTTCGTACTCGATCACCGGTACGCCCGACGTCACTCGGACGCCCGCGTCCTCGAGCGCACGGTAGAGCAGGTCCTCGAGGCGCATCCCCGGTAAGCTCGGCGGCCCCATCGGGATCTCGAAGACGTCGGCGCCGAGCGCGGCCACGAGATCCGCCCGAACTTCGTCCGCGCGGTCGTCGCCCAGAATTGCGGGAAAACCGACTCTGGATTCGTTCTCGAGGTGGGGCTCGACGGCCGCGGCCAGGGCCTCGCGCGCCCCGATCTCACCCGCCTTCGTCGCGACGGACTCGTCGTGATCGAGCAGGTGCGCGTAGCGCGTGACCTTCGCATCGTCCCGGGCGATGCCGGGAAACGAGAGGGTGACGCCGCGGGCCGAAAACGGCGCGCCGGCGGCCTCGAGATGGGCGGCCGCCAGCGGGGCTTCGAAGTCCGGCAGGGTCTCAAAGCCCACGAGCAGGGTCTCCTGCGGATCGCTCGCCAGCCCGGCGGCCGTCGAGACGGGGTACCGTGCGGTCGGCTTTACGGTGCCGCCGTGAGTCGGAACGAGCGCGTTCGCGTCCGTGTGGGAGCCGCTGTAGGCGTTGCCTGCGATCTCGTCGAAAAAGGCGAGCGCCTCGCGAACCGCCTCGACCCCGACGCGCTCGTAGGGGTGGCCCTCGGGTAGCGCCTCGAGCGCGTCGAAGGGGTCGACGAGCGGTCCCGCTCCGTCCGGCGTATACCCCAGGACGTCGATCAATCCGCTCGCGTGGCGCAGCGTGCTCTGTTTGTACGTGACGAGTCGAACCCGTCCACTCTGTTCCGCGGCGGCCAGCGCCGCGGTCACGCCGGCCAGACCGCCGCCGATGACGAGGACGTCGTCTTCGATGGCCATCTCACCGCCCTCCGTCGGCGCGGGGCTCCGTCGTCGATCGGCCGCCGTCGAACGCCGCGTACTCAAGCGAGTTCGACTCGCCCGCGTTCGCCGGATCGCGGTCCCGGTTCATCGTCGTCGCGTGCAGGGCGTAGTTGAGCATCGCCTGCGAGAGCTGTTCGCCCCACAGCGCGTGGCGTTCACCCTTCCAGCGCTCCTGAAAGAGTTCGTCGAGGGCCGCACGAACCGTCTCCTCGTCGTACTCCGGGTGGAGTTCGTTGGCCATGGTCTGACAGCAAAAGCCGCCCTGGCAGTTCCCCATCGACGCGCGCGTCCGAATCCGTACCGCGTTCAAGTCCGATCCCGACTGGGAGATCGCGTCGCAGATTTCCGCCCGCGTGACGCCTTCGCACTGGCAGATGACGGGATTCGCCGCGTCCGTCTCGAGCACCTCGCTCGCTCGGCTCCCGAGGCGCTGTTTACTCCGGCGGGCGATGGGCGACCGAAGCCCGAAGTCGTCCATGCCTGCCTCGAGCGTCTCGATGTTCTCGCTTCCGGGTAACGGCTCGTCGGCCGTCGCACACGACGCGCTCACGCCCAGCTTTTCACAGACGTGATCCGAAATCTCCTCGGCCATCGCTCGATAGGTGGTGAACTTGCCGCCGACGATGCTGGACATCCCGGTGACACCGTCGCGGTCGTCGTGATCCAACAGGAAGAAATCCCGAGTGATATCCGTCGGGTCCTGCGTGCCGGTTCCCGGCGGTTCGTACAGCGGGCGAACGCCCCAGAACGAGCGGATCGTCCGGGCCTCCTCGAGGATCGGGACGAGTTCGGAGAGGGTGTCGATCATCTGGTCGACCTCCCAGCCGTCCTCGGGGTAGTCGTCCGGGTCCGACACCTCCTCGTCGGTCGTGCCGAGGATCGCCGTCGTCTCGTGGGGAACGACGATGTCGGCGTCACCTTTCGGCCGACAGCGGTTGATGACGGTGTCGACCTGCCGGACGTTCATGATCGTCATGACGCCCTTCGAGGGACGAACCTCGACCTCGAGGTCCGCCATCGCACCGATCTGTCCGGCCCACGCGCCCGTCGCGTTGACGACGTAGTCGGCCGTGATCTCCTCCGTTCCGGCGGCCGCCGCGTGCATGTGCTTGCCCGGTCCGGACTCGTGGCGCACCTTCACGCCGTAGATATCGTCGCCGTCGCGCAGGAGATCGACCACCTCGGCGTGCGTCTCGACGCGCGCACCGTGGTTCTCGGCGTCGATCGCGTTCGCGACGCAGAGCCGGAACGGATCGACCGCGCCGTCGGGTACCTCGATCGCTCGTTTCACGTCTTTCGCGAGGTAGGGCTCGACGTCGCGGGCCTCCCGCCCCGAGAGGACGCGCGCGGGAATTCCGCACTCGCGGCAGCCCTCGAGTTTCTCCCGGAAGTAGTCGTTCGAATCCTCGGGCCGCTGGACGAACAACCCGCCGGTCATCTCGACGCAGTGGCCCGCAATATCCCGCAGAATTTCGTTCTCCTCGATGCACTCGGTCGCACTGGCCTGGTCTGACACGGCGTAGCGGCCGCCGCTGTGTAAGAGCCCATGCATACGACCGGTCGTCCCATCCGTCAGATTGCCCCGTTCGACGAGAGTTACCTCGAGGCCGCGCATCGCCAGGTCTCTGGCGATACCACAGCCCGTCGAACCGCCCCCGAGGACGAGGACCTCTGTGTCGTCTGCCATCCCTTCGTTCGTACCTCGACCCCACCACTCTTTATTTTATCGGCGCTTGCCGAACGCCCATAACAACCAGTAATCGCCGAAACCGGTTGCGCTGTTTCCGATCGTCTTTCGACTGGCGATACTAACGAGAACCGTGATATCGGCTAATGACGTGAGATACTGGTAAACTAACCGATATAATGGCAGTATACTTATGAATATTGTGTTAGGTCTTCAGCAACATTTATAATGATTGTCGGAATTGTTTACCAGTAGCACGTGACCGTCGATAAATACATCGTGCGAGCGGTACAATAAGGGGTGACCACCAGTGACAGACAATACGTACGTCGGTGCGGTAGACCAAGGGACGACCGGTACGCGCTTCATCGTGTTCGATCACGGCGGGCAGGTTGTCGCGAACGCATACGAAAAACACGAACAGATTTATCCAGAACCCGGCTGGGTCGAACACGACCCGCGAGAGATCTGGGAAAATACAAAGCACGTCATCACGCAGGCGCTCGAGCAGGCGGGTATCAGCGCCGACCAACTCGAGGCCATCGGCGTGACCAACCAGCGCGAAACGACGCTGTTGTGGGACGCGGACTCCGGTCAGCCGGTCCACAACGCCATCGTCTGGCAGGATCGGCGCACGACCGACCGCGTCGAGCAACTCGAGGAGGACGGACTGGTCGGCCCCATCCGCGAGAAGACCGGCCTCGAGGCCGACGCCTACTTCTCGGCGACGAAAGCCGAGTGGCTGCTCGAGAACGCGGATCCGATCAAGATGGAACGCGCGCGCCCCGACGACATCAGCGACCGCGCGGAACGGGGCGAGATCCTCTTCGGAACGATCGACACGTGGCTGATCTACAACCTCACGGGCAACCACATCACCGAGGTCACGAACGCCTCGCGCACGATGTTGTACAACATCCACGACCTCGAGTGGGACGACGAACTCCTCTCCGAGTTCTCGGTTTCCGAGGCGATGTTGCCGGAGGTCCGTCCGTCGAGCGACGACGAAACGTACGGGACGACCGATGAGGAGGGCTTCCTCGAGGCCGAGATCCCCGTCGCGGGCGCGCTCGGCGACCAGCAGGCGGCCCTGTTCGGTCAGACCTGTTTCGACGCCGGCGACGCGAAGAACACCTACGGAACGGGCTCGTTCTTCCTGATGAACACCGGCAACGAGGCCGTCGAGAGCGATCACGGCCTCCTGACGACGATCGGGTTCCAGAAATCGGGCGAGGACGTCCAGTACGCCCTCGAGGGATCGATCTTCATCACCGGCGCGGCGATCGAGTGGCTCGAGGACCTGTCGCTGATCGACGATCCCGCGGAGACGGCGGAGCTCGCCCGCAGCGTCGACTCGACGGACGGCGTCTACGTCGTCCCCGCCTTCACGGGACTGGGTGCGCCCCACTGGGACCAGCGCGCACGCGGGACCATCGTCGGGATGACCCGCGGCACGCGCAAGGAACACATCGTTCGGGCGACCCTCGAGTCGATCGCCTACCAGACGCGGGACGTCGCGGAGGCGATGGAGGCCGATTCGGGGATCGAGATGACCTCCCTGAAGGTCGACGGCGGCGCGGTCAAGAACAACTACCTCTGTCAGCTCCAGTCGGATATCATCGGCTCGGAGATCGTCCGGCCGGTCGTCGACGAGACGACGGCGCTCGGATCGGCGTACGCCGCCGGTCTCGCCGTCGGCTACTGGGACGACGTCGACAGCCTGCGCGACAACTGGCAGATCGATCGCGAGTTCGCGCCCGAGATGGACGGCGACGACGCCGACGAGATGTACGACCGGTGGGGCGACGCGATCGATCGATCGCTCGACTGGGCGCGGGACGGTGGGGAGTAATCCATGACCGGAGCGCTCCTTCAACTTCCCGTCTTCGGCCTGGAGGCCGAACCGCTCGTCATCCTGATTATCGCCGCCCTCGCCGGGGGTGCCTTCGGCGCGGCGCTCGGCGCACTGCCCTCGTTCATCTTCACGGGCTTCGTCGTCTTCCTCGGCGAAGGAATCGCGATCCTCGAGGGAACGATCAGTGACGTCGAAGGCATCCCGTCGGGGGACCTCGCGACCGGCATTACCGACGTCATCGGCTTCGGCGCGGTTACCGGCCCGCACATCGCCTTCGCCGGCGGTGTCGCTGCCACGGCGTACGCCGGGAAGCGCTATCCCGAAATGGAGCCCGCCGGTTGGGACTACCACTTCGGAAAGGACATCCTGTACGCGTTCGGGACCAAACCCGACATCCTCGCGGTCGGGGCGATCTTCGGCGCAATCGGGATGCTCTTCACGCAGGCGATGGGCGAGCTCGGATTCCCGACCGACAACATCGCGCTCTCGGTCGTGGCGACGGCCTTCCTGGCCCGACTGGTGTTCGGCTACCCGCTCGTCGGCAAGGTCGGCGGCTCGAACATCCTCGACATGTCGCCGTTCGAACGGGAGGAGAAACGCGTGTCGGCCGACGGCGGCACCGAGACGAACCGGCTGGCGACCGAACCCTGGCTGCCACACCAGTACAAGTGGTCCGGGGTTATCGCCATCGGCCTCGTCGCCGGTGTCCTCGGCGGCTACATCTGGCTCGAGACCGGGAGCATCTTCCTGGGCTATGCGATCTCCGCGATGAGCCTGCTGTTTCTCAACCTCGGCGTCGAGAAGATCCCGGTCACTCATCACATCAGCCTGCTGGGTGCCGTGGGCGCGGTAATCGCCATGCCCGTCATCGGAAGCGAGCCGGTCGTGTTACTCGTCGCCGGTGTGTTCGGCGCGATCAGCGGCCTCCTCGGTGAGGTAACCCAGCGGATGTTCTACTCGCACTCCGGGACGCACGTCGACCCGCCGGCGATGGCGATCGCGATATTCATGTTCGTCATCGGGGTCCTCTATCTGGTCGGGGTCCTTCCGAACGCGGGCTATCTCGGGCTCTGAAGGAACTCGGACTCCGACTGCGGTCCGTTTTTCCGATCTCCTGTTGGCACCTTCAGTTTCCGGCGCTAGTAGAACTCGACGAAAGAGACGAGTGCCGCCCAAGCGGCACGTATGGGAAGTTCATACACCACTCATCGCGTCGAGCTACACGATACTTGTCAAGAACGGCGTGCGAGATATAGCGGCTGAGTTCAGCACAAGGCTCCGCTTATTCCACATCGAAGTCAGTGAACTAACTGTTCGGTAGAACTGCGAACGCGCGAACGCAGCACGTACTTCGGCGACAGAACGTATTCGTTACTATAGATAGATTATTCGCTCATGGTCGGTGATTCGGTCGCTACCGGCGGATATAGCGGCATACAGGCGGTGGTTATGGGTGTAGTCGTACTGGCTATCGGTGGAACGCTCGGTATCTCTCTTCTCGGAGCCTCAGGTGGAGTCATCGGGGTCGCGTTCATCGTCCTTTTTTCCAGTTTGATGGTACTCGCGTGGCCGTTGTTCAAGAAAGCCCACCCACGAGACGACCCTGCCGCTCAGGAGTAGCGTCTCTCAAATCCCTCTTCTCGTCCCCAAAACGAGTCTCCGTTTGCCATCTCGTTCTGATAGAGGTCAGGAGGCCTGACGCATCTCGAGATTTACTTCACCGAACGCTCACTCCCCCTCGTGATCGACAGCCACCGAGTGTCACGTTCGCGCCGTATCTCTTGTGCGAGGCTACGCACGGTATCCGTAACCGGTAGGAAGCCAGCGGTAACTACGCACGTGCAGCGAACGCGCGTTCCGCGAAGAAACGATTCGACGGTCCGAATCTCGGTAGGGCTTCTGAACGGATTTTCGACCGGGGGACCGGGACGTGTCGCCGGCAAACCGTCCGTCTCGAGCACACCCGAACCGACTCCTTTAGGTCACGCAGCCCTCGAGTGACGGCTATGACCGCCGATCCGCCGCTGGTTCTCGATATCGACGGCACACTCACCCGCCCCGAAGGGTGGGGCATCGACCCCCGCGTTTTCGATCCCATCCGCGACTGGGAGGCTCCCGTCGTTATCGCGACCGGGAAGGCTTTCCCCTACCCCGTCGCGCTCTGTCACTTCGTCGGCATCCCGGAACTCGTCGTCGCCGAAAACGGGGGCGTCGTCTACACCGGCGACGACGTCTTCTTCACCGCCGACCGGGCGGCCGCCCAGGCCGTCCTCGAGGACTACCGCGCCGCCGGCTACTCGACTGGTTGGGGACCCGAGAACACGGTGAATCGGTGGCGAGAGACCGAGATCGCCGTCAATTTAGAGCAGCCGATCGAGCCCTTACGCGAGATCGCCGCCGCACACGGCCTCGAGGTGGTCGACACCGGCTACGCCTACCACGTCAAGGATACCGATCCGAACAAGGGCGACGGTCTCGAGACGGTCGCCGAGCACGTCGGTTTCGACCCGGAGGCGGCCGTCGCCGTCGGCGACTCGATCAACGACGTCTCGACGTTCGAAGTCGCCGGCCGAAGCTTCGCCGTGGCGAACGCCGACGAGACGGCGAAAGCGGCGGCGGACGAGGTTCTGGAGGAGGCCCACGCGGATGGGACGCTGGCCGCGCTCGAGCAGGTTCGCGGCTCCGGGTGATCCCTGCGGAACCCACGCGTGGGGTAGCTCATGCCGCCGCAGTGTGAGTACTCGAGCGAGACGTCGCCGTCGTGACGGAATCTCGAGCGCGCTCGACCGTCTCACTCAGAACGCTTTTCTTCCGGCCGACGAACCGTTACGTATGGTCGTAGACACGCTCGTCGCCGCCTTCGGACTCGTGGGGACGGTCGCGCTCTTCGCCGTGGCCCGCTGGGACGCGAGCCGCGTCGAGTTCTCGCGCCCGCTGCTGTGGGCCGCCATCGTCGCGGCCCCCTTCGCGGTCGGGATCGGATTGTACCTGTTCGTCCCGGCGGCACCGATGACCGGCGTCATCATGACCGCCAACACCGGGATCGTCCTGTACGGCTTCGAACGCGAAGTGACGATCGAAGACGACGAACCCGCCGATCCGGGCGAACTGCCCCACGAATAGCGCAGCGACACGAACGCGTTCTTTCGAGCGGAACTCGAGCCGTGACGCCGGCCGCCGGATCGTCCGTGTTCGACCTGCACGACACCACACGCCTTTTGACCGCCCCGGTCCAAGCGAGGGCAACATGAGCAACTCCGCCGAGTCGGGCGTCGATGCTGGGACCGACGCCGACCAGGACCAGGACGAGGGCGACGGCGGTCCGATGCAGGTCTCGAGCCCGGACTACCACAGCGAGAATCACACGGCCGCCCAGACGTGCGGCTGGACGGCCAACGCCCTGCGCGGCGAGGGCAAGTGTTACAAGAACATCTACTACGGGATCGAGTCCCACCGCTGCATCCAGATGACGCCCGTCGTGCGGTGTAACGAGCGCTGCGTCTTCTGCTGGCGCGACCACCAGGGCCACTCCTACGAGATGGACGACGTCGAGTGGGACGACCCCGAGGCGGTCGTCGACGCCTCTCTCAAACTGCAAAAGCGGCTTCTCTCGGGCTTCGGCGGCAACGACGAGGTCCCGCGCGAGGCGTTCGACCAGGCGATGGAGCCCCGTCACGTCGCCATCTCCCTCGACGGCGAACCGTCGCTGTACCCGTACCTGCCCGAACTCATCGACGCCTTCCACGACCGCGACATTACGACCTTCCTCGTCTCGAACGGCACGCGACCCGAGGTGCTTCGAGAGTGCGACCCGACGCAACTGTACGTCAGCGTCGACGCTGCCGAACGCCACACGTTCGATCAGGTCGTCGGCGCGATGGAGGACGACGCCTGGGAGAAACTGCTCGAGACGATGGACGTCCTCGCCGACAAGGACGAGACCCGAACCGTGCTCCGAACGACGCTCGTCAAGGGCGAGAACATGCACCATCCCGACTGGTACGCCGGCTTCTACCAGCAGGCCGACCCCGACTTCATCGAGATGAAGGCGTACATGCACGTCGGCCACTCGCGGGGCCGACTCGACCGCTCGGCGATGCCCGACCACGAAGAGGTCGTCGAGTTCACCGAGGAGATCGGCGAGTACATGCCCGAGTTTACGGAACTCAAGGAGGTGCCGGCCTCCCGCGTGTCGTTGCTCTCGAAGACGAAGGATACGTGGGTGCCGAAACTGAAGAAAGGGAGCGAGTTCTGGGAGCGCGACCCGGTCACTGGTGATTGAGTTACGCGTGATCGAACCCGCCGGTGATCGTCTCGCGATCCCTGGAAACCGTCTGTATCGGCGATAGCGATGGGACTCTCGAGACGGCCGCGCCGACGTCAGGCAGAATACGTAAGGCTGACTCGATACTACGCGTCTAAATGACCCTCCGATCGTTCATCGAGGAGGTCGACCCTGCGGCGGTGACGATCGCCGTTATTAGCGTCGACGGCTCCGGACCGCTCGAGGCGATGCTCGCCGAGACGCTCGAGACCCAGTCGATCGACGTCGAGACCGGAACCGTGGACGACTTCGACGGTCTCGAGGGCTGGGACGGCCTCGAGGGGTACGACGCCGGCGACGGCGATATGGTCGTCCTGTTCGAGGACGGCGTTCCCGTCGCCGTCTCGCCGATGGCGGAGTTGTACGACTCGATTCTCGCGATCAACTCGGACCTGTTCGTGACGGGCGCACGCGGACTCGGCGAGATCGAGTTGCCGGACGTGCTCGCGACGCTCGAGGACACGCGCCTGCGACTTCGGGGCTATCCGCTCGCACACAAGGAGAAGTTGCTGTTGATCCTCGTCTCTCGGTACATCGAGCAACTGGCCTGGAACGCGGACAACGGGACGGTACGAAGTTCGTTTCAGCGATTCTCGCGGATCAACGACGAAGACGGGACGCGAGCGGTCTACGAAACGCTCGCGGCGATCGATGTCGACGTTCACGTCTACGGCCTCGACGACGGAGCGTCAGTCGACCTCGACGTCGCAGTACACGCCGGCACGAGTGCGGCCTATCGGAATACCTGGTTCGTCGTGAATCGGCCGGCGGAGTCGGCTGCTGGCGACGCAGCGGCGCTGCTCTGTCTCGAGACCGAGTCGCGAGTCTGGGACGGGTTCTGGACCACCGGCCCGGACCGCGTCGCGGCGATCGACGACGCGATCGCTCGCGAACTCTGAGCGGCGGGCACGACCTGCCGATGGTGTGACCGATGCCTTTTTGCACCGACTCCCCAACGTCGTGGTACAGACGATAAACGCTCGGAAACCCCATTCCAGTTCCGTTACGCGTTCCACATTCGGCATGCTTTTAGGTTACCTCCTCCTACCGAGTGGTATGTCAGTACTAGCTGAGTCCGCCGTCGGGCACGACGAACTCGCCGTGCTCAAACTGCTCGCACTCGAGGGGGGACTCGAGGGCGACGTCAAGATCTCCTGTTCTCACCTTGCGGAGCGACTCAACGCATCGAACCAGACCGCCTCGCGGCGACTCCAGCGGCTCGAGAGCGCGGGGTTACTCGAGCGAGATACGGTCAGCGACGGCCAGTGGGTGGCGATCACCGACGACGGCGAGCACACGCTCCACGCCGAGTACGAGGACTACCGTCGCATCTTCGAGACGAAGTCGGAGATCGAACTCGACGGCACCGTCACCAGCGGCATGGGTGAAGGGCGTCACTACATCTCGCTGCCGGGCTACAAACGCCAGTTCGAGGACCGACTCGGCTACGAGCCGTTCCCCGGCACCCTGAACGTGGACCTGCGGGACGACAGCGTCCGTCGCCGGAGCGCGATCGCCTCCCTCGAGCCGGTTCCGATCGACGGCTGGGAGGACGAGGAACGCACCTACGGCCCCGCAGTCTGTCATCGCGCCACGATCGAGACGGTCGAGGGCGACCGCTACGAGAGCGCCCACATCATCGCCCCCGAACGGACACACCACGACGAGGATCAACTCGAGGTCATCGCGCCGGACAAACTCCGGGCGGAACTCGGCCTCGAGGACGACGATCACGTCACCGTCTACGTCGGTGATCGCCAATGACGGGCCACCACGCCGGGGCGCGATCGAACGCGAGCGCGCCCAGCGAGCGGAGCGCGACGGACGCGGCGGGCACCGTCGACAGCGCCCTCGAGTCGCTGCGAGCCGGCGATCCCGTTCTCGTACACGACGCGGCCGACCGCGAGGGCGAGACGGATCTGATCTATCACGCCGACGCCGTCGATTCCGACGCCGTCGCCCGACTTCGAAACGACGCCGGTGGACTCGTCTGCGTCGCACTCGATCACGACACCGCCGACGCGTTCGACCTGCCCTTTTACACCGAGGAGGTCGACCACCCCGCGACCGGCGACCACGAACTCGGCTACGACGAACGCTCGTCGTTCTCGTTGACGGTCAACCACCGGGACACCTACACCGGCATCACGGACAACGATCGCTCGACGACGATCCGGGCGCTCGGCGAGGCCGCCGCCGCGGTCGACGAGACGACGTTCGCCGACGAGTTTCGCGTTCCCGGCCACGTCCACCTGCTGAAAGCCGCACCCGGCCTTCTCGAGCAGCGGGAGGGCCACACCGAACTCGGCGTCGCCCTCGCCGAGGCCGCCGATCTCTCGCCCGCCGTCGTCGTCTGTGAGATGCTGGACGACGAAACCGGCGAGGCGTTGACTCCCGCCGACGCCCGCGCGTACGCGGATCGCCACGGATTCGTGTACCTCGAGGGGAGCGACGTCCTCGAACGGCTGGGATAGCCGTTTGAACCGCTCCGAGTAACCCGTTTCCATCAGCCGACGGAACCGGCTTCCCCATCGGAACCGGCACTACTCCCCGTCGGAACTCGACGAGACGGTTTCGGTCTCAGACGTCGTCTCGCCGGTAATCGGTCCGTTTCGATAGACCGCATACAGAACCAGCACGGCGATCGCGAAGTCGGAACTGTGTTCGACGAGGTGGTGTACGGTCATCGGCACGGCTCCGAAAACGGTGCCGAGACCGACGATCGAACGCGAGACGAGCAGTCCGAGCACGATCGTGATCAGCAGGTAGCGAGTCGACCGACGTCGGGCGTATGCGACGGCTCCACAGCAAAAGAGGATCGCCGTCCCGATGACTGCGAGGATGATCACGGCGAGGAGAACCGGAGCCAGTTGCGGGTCCAGCCACGGGATATCGAAGGGGTTCGTGTGATCCATCGGCGCTTACTCTCCATCGGGTGGAGAGTTACGTATGTGCTTCGGTCGCGTACGTTAACGCCGCCGTGGGAACGACCTCGAGTCCGCGGGACGGGCCTCGAGCGTGCCGTGGCGAGCGAGACGCCGTACTGACGACGGGTCGGACGACCCGTTCCCACCTGTCGGGAACGATCGGAAGTCGTTATCAGGATCGCAGTGCTAGCTCGTGGTAACAGCCAGTTCCCGATTGCCCGGGAGCACGACTCGCAGATGGCAATCGATACCAATGAGCGACACTCGACAACAGATCAAGGCACACGTCCAGACGAACGCCGGTATCCACTTCAACGAACTCGTCCGACTGTCGGAGTTCGCACCCGGACAGATCCAGTATCACGTCCGCCGGCTGATCGACGCCGAGGAAGTCGTCCGCGAGGAACGCTACGGACAGACCCACTACTATCCGCCGCGGTACGACGAGTGGGAACGGTCCGCGTTAGCACTGTTCCGTCGCGAAACGGCTCGAGCGGTCGTCGTTTACCTGATCGAACACGAACCGAGCCGACCCACCGCGGTCGCGGACGATATCGGGATCGCCCGGAGCACGCTCGAGTACCACCTCGATCATCTGGTCGAGCGTGACATCGTCGACAAACGTTACGACGAGCGAAATCGAGTGACGCTCTCGCTTTCGAACCCCGATCGAACCGCTCCGCTGCTCTCGGAGGTAACCCCGACGGTTCCCGACCGACTGGTCGATCGCTTCACCCGTCTCGTCGACGGACTGCTCGAGAACGGCCACGACTCGCGGTAACTCGTACATCCGGTGGATCCTGTCGTCCATCGATCATCTTTCGCACCGACGGTTCGCCCGACAAATCACGAATACTTAGTAGAGTGGGTTTCCTCACTCTCGGTTATGGGATTCGACGAGATGGATGTTGACACGATCTGGATGGACGGCGAGTTCGTCGACTGGGACGACGCGCAGGTCCACGTCCTCACGCACGGGCTTCATTACGGCAGCGGCGTCTTCGAGGGCGCGCGTTGTTACGATACCGAGGAAGGCCCCGCGATCTTCCGCTGGGAGGAACACCTGGAGCGGCTCTTCCAGTCCGGAAAGCCGTACGAGATGGAGATCGACCACACGAAGGAGGAACTGACCGAAGCGACGAAGGAGCTGATCCAACGCCAGGACCTCGAGTCCTGTTACATTCGACCGATCGCGTTCTACGGCTACAACTCGCTGGGCGTGAGCCCGAAGGACTGTCCGACCAAGACGGCGATCGCCGTCTGGCCGTGGGGCGCGTACCTCGGCGAGGAGGCGCTCGAGGAGGGGATCGACGTGATGATCTCCTCGTGGCGCAAGCACGCCTCGAGTCAGATCCCGACCAACGCGAAGACGACGGGGCTGTACGTCAACAGCATGCTCGCGGGCGAGGAAGCCCGCCGCAACGGCTACGCGGAAGCCATCGTCCTGAACAAGGAGGGGAACATCGCGGAGGGTCCCGGCGAGAACGTCTTCCTCGTGCGCGACGACGAGATCTACACGCCCGGGCTCTCGGAGTCGATCCTCGACGGCATCACGCGCGATACCGTGATCCAGCTCGCGGAGGATCTGGGGTATACGGTCAACGACAGCGTGTCGATCTCTCGCGGCGAACTCAACACCGCCGACGAGTTGTTCTTCACCGGCTCCGCGGCTGAGGTCACGCCGATCCGGAAGGTCGACAACGTGGTCATCGGCGACGGCTCCCGAGGTCCCGTCACCGAGGACGTTCAGCAGAAATTCTTCGACGTCGTCGAGCGCAGAACCGACGAGTACGACGAGTGGTTCGACTACGTCTGAGCTGACGAATTGGTTTCTTTCTGTCGGGAGGTCGTTTTGCTTCTCGGATCGCTTCTTAGCGCGTCTCGAGTCCCTCTTGGTTTGTGACCGGTACTCTTTCAACCCCTCAACTGCGAAACAAAGAGCGGTGGGTTGGCTGACTACATCCTCTGGATGTAGCACGCAGCTTCTGATATCCCCGGATAGATTAGTCGTCGCTTCGTTACCTACTCGTCCGATACTGCTCACAGAATTACGACAGAAAACGCTCTTGTGATCGGCCCGCCAGCACCGAACTATGTCCTCGGTCTCCGTCCGATTCGACTCGGTCCGCCCTCGAGATATCGAACTGCTCGTCCTCGAGGAGCTGACGGTCTCGTCGACGTTTCGCTCGTGGCTGTGCGAGGCGTTGGCACTCGAAACCGAATCCGCGCCGCTGATTCGCACTCGAGACTCGCTCGGTAGCGAGACGGGTGACTCCGATCAACCCGGCGTCGAGTGCGGGCTCGAGATCGACGGTGAACGGCTTCTCGTCGCCGTCACGGCGGTTCTCGAGGCCGACGATCCGCGATCTCGCCCGGGCGACCGCCGCGAGGGCTCTCGAACCCGCCGGGAACGCGCCCTTGGCGAGGACTGGGACGACGTCCGGACGGTTCTACTCGCGCCCGCGGCGTTGATCGAACGCCGAGATGCCGACGGCACATCGCCGGTTGACGCGACGGTCGCCCTCGAGTCGATCCGAGACCGATTTGCTGCTCGAGAAACCGACCGCGGAGACTTCCACACGGCGCTGATCGAAGCCGTTCTCGACGGCGGCCGCCGCCAGGACGACGCGCTCGTCCGAGAGTATCGGTCGGCGGTCGCGGAGCGAAACCCGGATATCGAACTCAGTCTCGAACGCCCGCCGACCGCATCGGGCGGCGACACCGGAACCACGGTCGAACTCGAGGCGGCCTCGCTCGCACCGAATCACCGACTCGTCCACGAGTTGGACGCGGGTACCGTCGATCTGTCGATTCCGGGCGCCGCACCGCACCTCCAAGCGTTCGCCGCTCGGTACGTGTCCGTGATCCCGCCGTCGACGTCGTTCCTCGAGTCCGGCGAGACGCTCGTCCTTCGCCAGTCGCTGCCAGCGGTGGACTCCGGCGGCGCGGACGTGGACGCGGCGGTCGACGCTGCACTCGAGTCGATCCAGGACCTCCTCGCGGTCTCCGAGCGCGTTCAGGAGCGAACCGCCTGAACTGAAGCCGGACGCTGTGGGTCGTGTCCGGCCAATCAAGCGCGTTTCCGGATAGCCGTCGCTTTCGTAGCGTTTTTGCCGGTTGTCGGGAAACGACGGGGTATGACTACTTGCCCCTGGGACGATTGGAACCACGTTCTCAAAATCGATCCCGACAAGGAGCTTCCCGAGGGCGTCACGTACGGCGATCTCTGTGCGACCGGCACCGATGCGATCGAGGTCGGCGGCACGATGGGCATCACCGAGGAGAAGATGGCCGCCGTCGTCGACGCCTGCGCCGAACACGACGTGCCGCTCTATCAGGAGCCCTCGAGTCCCGACGTCGTCATCGATAACCGAGCGCTCGAGGGGTATCTCATTCCCACCGTCTTCAACGCCGGCTCGCCGTTCTGGATCACGGGCGCGCACAAGGAGTGGGTTCGACTCGACGGCGATATGGACTGGGACCGCACCTGGACGGAAGCCTACATCGTGATGAACCCCGACGCGGACGTCGCGACGTACACCGAGGCCGACTGCGACCTCGACGCGGACGACGTCGCCGCCTACGCCGAGGTCGCCGAACGAATGTTCGGCCAGGAGATCGTCTACCTCGAGTACTCCGGAACGTTCGGCGACGAGGACGTCGTCGCGGCGGCGAGCGACGCCACCGACGAGTCGACGCTATTCTACGGCGGCGGCATCCACGACTACGACTCGGCCGCGACGATGGCCCGACACGCCGACGTCGTCGTCGTCGGCGACCTCGCCCACGACGAGGGGGTCGACGCCGTCCGCGAGACGGTCGAGGCGGCGAACGAAGCCTGAAAAGCGATACTACGTTTCGACGAGGTCGCGAATCCGCGGCAGCACTTCGGTGACGTCCTCACGCAGGACCACGTCGGCGTCACTGTCGACCGGCGTTGACTCGAGGTTGACGATTCCGACGGTCGACCCCGACGAGGCGGCGAGTCGGGGCAGCGACGCGGCGGGTTCGACCACCAGCGAGGAGCCGATCGCGAGGAAGACGTCGCTCTCGCGGGCGAGCGAACGGGCGCGCTGGACGACCGCCTCGGGCAACTGCTCGCCGAAGAGGACGACGTCGGGTTTGTAGACGCCGCCGCAGTCGCAGGTCGGCGGCCGTTCGCCGTCGGCGGCGCGCTCGAAGATCGGATCGGCGGCGGTTCGCTTCCCGCAGTCGGTACACCGTACTCGCCGGGAGGTGCCGTGGAGTTCGAGGATCGTCGGTTCGTTCGTCTCTTCGGTAGCGGACCCGGCGAGTACTGACTCGAGGGCGTCCCCGTGCAACCCGTCCGTGTTTTGCGTGAGAATCGCCTCGAGATCGCCACCCCGACCCATCGCGGCCAGGGCTTCGTGGGCCGCGTTGGGTTCGTACGCCTCGTCGAACATCTCCCGCTGGAGGTCGACCCGGTCCTCCCAGAACCCCTCGGGGTCGCTCCGGAACCGGCCGTACGTGAACTGTCCTTCGTCGAACTTGTCCCAGACGCCGTCGTCGCCGCGGAACGTCGGGACGCCGGAGGGGGCCGAGATCCCCGCGCCAGTGAAGGCGACGGCGGTCGCTGCACTGCAGATATCGTCGGCGAGTCGCTCGAGACCGTCCATATCGGATCGTTGGGCCGAAGGCCTAAAACTCGTCGCGGTGGCAACGTGCGAAAAACACATATACACAGGATGAATAATGTAGATACACAGATGGGGAGCAAGACGGTGAGCATCAAGGACGAAACGTATCGGCGGCTCAGCAGGAAAAAACGGGACGACGAAAGCTTTAGTGATGCAATCGACCGCCTGCTCGCCGAAGACGACACGAACCCGCTTCGAGAGTTGATTGGGCTCGTCGACGAAGACGAACTCGAAACTGTTCGGAACCGGTCGGATAAGTTTCGTGCAGATGTGGACGACCGGTTCAATGAAACCGAACGATCCAGCGAGGACCGGTAAATGGTTTTACTGGACAGCTGTTTCCTTATTGACCTCTTCGCAGAAGACGCTGCTGCAATCGCGAAACTAGACGAGTTCGGCTGGCGCGAAGCATCGATTTCTACGCTCTCCGTTTCAGAAGTGGGGTTCGGACTGTCGGACGGCGATCGAGAACGGTTCGAGACGATCGTTCAGCGAGTAGACGTCCTTCCGTATGGACTCGCGGAGTCGCAACGAGCGATGGCAGAGCAGCATCTCCTCCGAAAACAAGGTGCACAGATCGGCGCTATCGATGTGATGATCGCGGCGACAGCAGTCGAGGCGAACAAATCCGTTGTCACCAGAAACATCGATGAATTTCAACGGACACGCGCCTCGGTAACACCCTACTGACCACCGTGATTGCTCCCGGCCGCGAAAGATTGCGCTTAAGTTCCGCGTGCGTGAACCGGGTGGTATGCAGAACAGAATTCATACTGCCGACGCCGAGCCGGGCGACGACGCGACGGTCGCCGGCTGGGTTCACGAAACTCGCGACCTCGGCGGCATCGCTTTCCTGATCCTCCGAGACAGCTCGGGCAAGATCCAGATCAAATTCGAGAAAGACGAGATGGACGACGACCTCGTCGAAACCGGCCTCGACGTCTCTCGAGAGAGCGTTATCAAGGTCTCCGGCACAGTCGAAGAGGAACCGCGCGCGCCGACGGGCGTCGAGATCACGCCCGACTCGCTCGAGGTCGTCGCGCCAGCCGATCCCGAACTCCCCCTCGATCCCTCGGGCAAGGTCGACGCCGAGCTTTCGACGCGACTCGACAACCGCACGCTCGACCTCCGCAAGGAGGAGGTTCAGGCGGTCTTCGAGATTCGCGCCGAGATCCTCCGCGCCGTCCGCGAGCAGTTCCGCGCGTTCGACTGCACGGAGATCAACACGCCGAAGATCGTCGCCACGGGGACCGAGGGCGGCACCGAACTCTTCCCGATCACGTACTTCGGCGAGGAGGCCTTCATGAACCAGTCGCCACAGCTGTTCAAGCAGCTGATCGCCGGCTCGAACGTCGAGCGCGTCTTCGAGATCGGACCGATCTTCCGCGCCGAAGAGCACAACACGCCGCGACACCTCAACGAAGCGACCTCGATCGACTTCGAGGGCGCGTTCTGCGACGAAAGCGACGCGATGGACGTCGTCGAGGGCGTCGTCACGGCCGCATACGAGGCAGTCGCCGAGAACTGCAGCGACGAACTCGAGACCCTCGGCCTCGAGGAGGAGTTCGGACTCCCGGATGAGGCGTTCCCGCGTATTAGCTACGAGGACGCCCTCGAGCGAATCAACGCGACAGGCGAACTCGACGAGCAACTCGTCTGGGGCGACGACCTGTCGACGGAAGCCGAGAAGGCGCTCGGACAGGACGTCGGCGGACACTACTTCATCACCGATTGGCCGAGCGAGATCAAGCCGTTCTACATCAAAGACCACGACGACGACGAGCAGCTTTCGACGGGCTTCGACCTGATGCACCCACGGATGGAACTGGTCTCCGGCGGTCAGCGCGAACACCGCCACGAGAAGCTCATCGAAGGCTTCGAACAGCAGGGACTCGATCCCGACCAGTTCGAGTACTACACGAAGATGTTCAAGTACGGCATGCCGCCCCACGCCGGCTTCGGACTCGGCGGCGAGCGTCTGGTCATGACGATTCTCGGCCTGGACAACATTCGGGAAGCAGTTCTGTTCCCGAGAGACCGACAGCGACTCTCGCCGTAGGCGAGGTCGCTGTTCGTCGATCGGGAGCAGGGAGGAGCTTTGCTCCGACCGTGTTCCCTCGGGATCGCCAGCGTTTGTCGCCGTAAGCGACGAACCTGGGAGCCAGCAAGACGCTCACGCTGTTCGCGTCTTGCCGGATCGTCAGCGTCTATCACCGTAGGCGATAGGCCTGAACGGATCCGTGTCGCTGCGTCGTTCGTTTCCGGTGCTCGTACTTACCACCAGCCGCCGTCGTCGACGTCGACGCCGGCCGCTTCGGCGAGGTCGGCACCGACCGCGGCGTCGCCCAGATACCCCAGGTGGCTGCCGACGCTATCGGTTACGTCGACGTCCGTGTAATTGTCCGCCGTCTCACCCGGACAGCCCGCCCCGTCGGTACCGAGCGCAGCGCCGAAGAATCCGCCGTACGCCGATCCGACGGTCGAGTCGTTCTCGGAGTGGTAGTTTCGGACTTCGTCTGCGTTGTTCGCGATACCGTCGTACCACTCGCCGGGAGAGAGACCGCCACCACAGACCATATCGCCGTCGGCAGCCGCACCGATCGGTGCGACGGTCTCGACTTCGTACGAGTCGTCGATGTGGGTGACGGTCTCGAGGACGACGCGGCCGCCCAGCGAGTGGCCGACGAGGCGGACGTTCCCGCCGCCATCGTCGTAGAACTCCTCGAGCATCTCGGCGAGCTCTTCGCCGACGTCCTCGGTCTCGCTCTCCGCGGCCGGGAAGTTGATCGTCGTGGCGTCCCACTGGATGGCGACGTACTCGTCCGCCTCGTAGCCGACGTCTTCCATCGAGGTCGCGACGTCCGCCGCTTGGCTCGCGACCGTCGTGTCGCCGAACCAGCCGTGGGCGAAGATGAACACTTCGTCGCCGACGGGAATCGACGGCGTCGGACCGATACCGAAGACGCTGTCGCCGACCTCGAGCACTTCGATCTCGTAGCTCGAGACGGCGGTGGCCGACCCGGACGACGCAGCCAGTCCCGCAGTGCCGACGATTGCGGCTCCGGTTCCTTTCAGCATCGTCCGCCGGTTTGCAGTGATCGATTCCTCGGTTTCGTGCGGCGTGTCGTTGTCTGTCATCGACACTATTCTAATATCTCGTATAAGCCATCATTTTACTTGCTCAGTAACGAATTTATTTATATAGTGTTGGCCATGGTTGTTAACTCATGCCGGCATAATAAATTACACAGATAATTAGAACAGGGAATTTTGAACAAGATGTTTGGATAAAACAGGGAAGTTAATTCCATCAGTAATAGTGGCGTGGATGCCGGTATCTCGAGATCGAATCTTCACTGTTATATCATCCGAGTCGTAAGACCTGCCAATGCGCGAGGAGGCGACGGCGTTCGTTCCGGGACACATCACGGGCTTTTTCAGTGCACATCCAGCTGACGATCCGACGAAAGCGGGCTCTCGCGGTGCCGGATTGACGCTCACCGACGGCGTCGACGTAACGGTCGAACCCACCGACGACGCGGAGTCGACGATCGTCTTGGACGGCGAGGAACTCCAGATCGATCCCGTCGATACCGTCCTCGAGACACTCGAGGTATCGGCTCGCGTCGAAGCCGAGTCGGCCCTCCCGCTCGGCTCCGGCTTCGGCGTCTCGGGAGCGATGGCGCTCGGAACGGCGCTCGCGGCCAATCACGTGTTCGAGCGAAAGCTCTCGAAAAACGAGGTCGTGACGATCGCCCACGGTGCCGAAGTACGGGCGGGAACCGGACTGGGAGACGTGGTCGCACAGGCCTGTGGCGGTATCCCGATTCGACTCGAACCCGGCGGGCCGCAGGAGAACAAACTCGATGCGATACCCGAGCGGGCGCGCGTAGAGTACGTTTCGTTCGGCGAGCTCTCCACGGCTGACGTGCTCTCGGGCGAGACGGACCAGCTATCGGCTGCCGGAGCGCAGGCGCTTTCCCGCGTCGTCAAGGAACCGACGCTGCTCTCCTTTATGTACGCCTCCCGGTTATTCGCTCGCGAAGCGGAGCTGTTGACCGAGCAGGTGGCGCGGACGATCGGCGACGTGACGGAGGCCGACGGTCAGGCCTCGATGGCCATGCTCGGCGAGACCGTCTTCGCGCTCGGCACGGGATTATCCGACGCCGGCTACGAGCCGGCGGTTTGTGCGACGCATCCGGCGGGCGCGATGTTGCGGTGAGTTCTCCCCTCACCGTTCCCGTCTTCTTCTGAAAACGATCGGTTTCGGATCACCGGGCTGCGTGACACGGAACGATCAACGCCGATCGCCTCACACGGCCGGACGTTCACACACTATTAGAGTATCACTCCATCTCGATTCAGACGGTGTGCAACATCTTCACAGGGACGATGCCGGTACCGTCCGAAATCGGGCGTCTCGAGACAAATTGAACCCGCCGACTACGCCGTATCGGTCGGTCGTGTGACTCTGAGAATATGTCTACCTCCGTATCAATGGCCGGAGCTTTATTATGATGGGTTTCAGTTATCCGGTTAAGTTTACGAATGTCTTCGGCAACTGAAATTCACCAAAAACTGTTTCGCCTGTACGAACACTACGTCGGTGAACCCGACTCGAGCAAGGACGTCTACGGCTACTGGCTGTTCATCTTCGGCTACGTCCTCGGTGCCGCCGGGGTGTTTACCTTCGTTGCCGGCTACGCGGGGAGCGGGGGGAGTGCGGACTTCTATACCCTGACCAGGGTATCGGGGGTTGCAGCAGCAACGGGTCTCGCGTTCTGTCTGTTCGGAATCGTCCTCATGCTTCCGGTCCGTCGGATCGGAATTTACGCGAGTATTTTCGGATTACTCGTTGCACTCGGCGGCGTCGTCTTTTTCGGCTGGGCGTATCCCTACAACTGGCGAGAGCTCGGAACCGACTACAGCGTGCAGGTGATCACCGTCTACACGCTCGGCGTCGGAATTATCGCGGGCGTTACCGCCCTGGTCCCCGTTCTCACCGGCCAGAAGGGCATGTTCGTCGAGGAGGAAGGCGCGACCGACGATCCGGCTATCCTGACCGGCGACGCGATGGAGAGCGCCCAGTTCGCCGTCTTCCGGGACGAGAACGGCGACTGGAAGTGGCACGTTCTACATCTCGAGGCGCTCGCCGCGAGCAACGAGAGTGCGGTTACGCGGCCCGACGCGACCGAGGGCATCGAACGCGTTCAATCCCAGATCAGCTCCGCCGGATTGATGGAGCTGACCACCTCCGCGTTCAGACTCTACGAGGCTCGCGACGGCACGTGGCAGTGGACGCTCGCACGCGACGACGGCAGCGTCGTCGGCTCGAGCACCGGCGAATTTGGCCAGCGCGACGAGGCCGAAAACTCAGTGAGCTTCCTGAAGGATCGCGGCCCCGACGCGGACGTCATCGAGATCGAGGGGGCCGCGTTCACCTACGCCGAGAAACGTGACCAGTGGTACTGGCAACTGGTCGACGACGATCGGACCCCGCTGGCTTCGAGCGAGACGGGTCACCGGACCCAGGAGGAGGCCGAGAACGCCGCCCAGACGTTCGCCCAGCGCTTCGATCGCGCACGCGTACTCGACATCGGGCACGTCGGCGTCGAACTCGTCGAGCAACTCGACGGCTGGACGTGGCGGTTCGTCGACGACGGAGACGACGTCGTCGCCAGCTGTTCGGACACGTTCGAGACCCGGCGCGATGCCGAGGAAGCCGCCGAAGCACTGTTGCCCGCACTCGAGTCGGCGTCGGTGACCGTGGCCGGCGAGCCGACGTACGAACTGTACCAGTCGGGCGAACAGTGGCGCTGGCGGCTCGTCGACGAGAGCGAGCACGTCGTCGCTCGGAATCCGAGCGATGTGACGACCCGGAACGCCGTCGAAGCCGGTACCAAGCAGTTCCGCGAGAACGCACTCGAGGCCGACATCATCGAGATCGAGGACGCGGAGTACGAAGTCTATCCGGCGGATGATGCGACGGCGACCGGGGAGGACGACGACCTCCCGGCGACGGTCGACGATCCCGCGGCGAAACCCGACGGCGGGACCGAACTGGCGTACGAAGCCGACGCCGGCCCCGACTGGCACTGGCGACTCGTCACGGACGACCGCGAGATCGTCGCCGGGAGCACCGAACCGCATCCCGACGCCGAGACGGCGTCGGACGCGATCCGGCGAGTTCGCGAACAGGCCAGCGAGGCCGAACTCATCGAGTTCGAGCACGCGGCGTTCCAGGTTTACGAGGCCGATTCCGGCGAGTGGCGCTGGCGGCTCATCGACGAGGACGGCAACGTGCTCGCCGACAGCGGTCAGGAGCACACCTCCCGCGGGGAGGCCGCCGAAGCGATGATGACGCTGAAAGAGCAAGCGCCCGACGCCGAACTCCTGGAGATCGAAACCGCGGCGTTCGAACTGTTCGTCAACGAGGACGACGAGTGGGGCTGGCGACTCATCGACGAGGCCGGCAAACTCGTCGCCGAAGACCCAGCTACACATCCGACCCGCGGTGCCGCACGGCAGGCGATGGACCGACTTCTCGAGCACCTGGATTCCAATATCCGGACCATGGACCGAGCGGTGTTCCAGACGTACGCGGCGGCGGACTGGCACTGGCGATTCGTGCTCCCGTCGGGCGAGATCGTCGCGGAAGACGACGAGGCCTACCCGACCCGGGACGAACTCGTCGACAGCCTGGACGACGTCCGAGAGTCCGCTGCGTCGGCACGCGGTCACACGATCGGTGACGTTGCCGTACAGCTGTACGACAGCGGCGGTTGGCACTGGCGACTGCTCGATCGCGACCGCGAGGAGCTCGCCGATTCGACCGTCTCCTACGGGAATCGCGACGAGGCGATGGACGGTGCCAAAACCCTGCAAACGCACGTCGCCGACGCACCGATCTTCGCGATCGAGGACGCGGTGATTCGCCTGTCCGACAGCGACGGCTGGACGTGGGAGCTCATCGACCGCGACCGCGACGTGAGCGCAAGCGCGGTCGGGTCCGTCTCGTCCAAGGCAGCCGTAATGGACGAGATCGAGGACATCCGTCAACTCGCGCCGATGGCGGGTCGCGTCGACTTCGACGTCGCCTCGTTCGAACTGGTCGCAAACGACGAGGATCGCTGGCGCTGGCGGCTCATCGACGAGGACGGTCGCACGATCGCCAGCGGCACCGAAACCCATCCCTCGAGCGAGGCCGCACGCGAGGCGCTCGAGAACGTTCGGTCGCTGATCGAGGAGGCGAGCATCCTCGAGATCGACAGCATCTCCTTCGAACTGCACACCGCCGACGACGGCTGGGTGTGGCGGCTGGTCGACGAGTACGGCTCGACGATGGCAGAGAGTACCCAGACCTACGAGAACCGAACGGAGGCCCGCGAGGCGATGAACGACGTGAAGGCTCACGCGCCCGACGGCTGGATCACCTTCACCGAGTAGCGACCGGATCGAACGCGGCCGCAAACGATTTTTCGACGTCCCGTCGCTCCGCTGTGCGGGTCGCCGGCCGACACCTGTCGGTATTTTACCGTTCCGTCCGTATCGTCGACCGATGAAGTCGGTGCGCATCGAACTCGAGTACGGCCCGGAGGCGATTCCGCCGATACACGCCGGGATCTGCGACTCGCCGGATATCGACCGGGAGATCATCGTCGGCGGGCAGACGGTGGACGGCGTCGAAACGATCACGTCGTTCGTCTACGGCGACCCCGAGGCCTACGAGTCGCTGTTGTGCGACCTCGAGAGGGTCCTCGAGTACGAGATCACGCCGTCTGACGACGGATTCTTTCTGTACCTTCGCCGGGATCTCGGACCGGAAGGGATGTCGCTGTTGGACGCGCTCGCACAGGAGACCGTGGTGGTCGTGCCGCCGATCGAGATCCGTTCCGACCGAACGATCCGGCTGACCGTCGTCGGCCACCCGCCAGCGCTCACCGCCGTCGTGGACGAGGTTCCCGACGGGGTGGGACTGGACGTCCGCTGGGTCAGTCAGGACGTCGCGATCACCGACACGGCAGTGTCAGATCGACAGGCGACCGCACTGCAGGCCGCCTGGGACGTCGGGTTCTACGAGGTTCCGCGCGAGGGCGGTATCGAAGCGGTCGCCGACGAACTCGAGTGTGCCGTCTCGACGGCGTCGGAACTGGTCCGTCGCGGCGAGGCGAACGCCGTAGCGCGAGTTCTGGATAACGGCCCGTAGGGTTCGGTAATCGACTGGCTGCTGTCTTCTCTGTCCTCTCGTCTCGGATACGGTTTCGAAAGCCCTCAGCGGGCTCGCGGCCGCTGCGGCGGATAGCGCCACCGCAGCGACGCTCTTTCAGCGCGAGCCCGCGTCGCCCTTTCAGTCCGCCAGGGCCGGCCGCACTCCCGGCCACGTGGCGCGCGCTGACGGTGTGCCGAGCAGTTGCGAGGCGTGCCGGCGAGGTCGTCGCGAGCGGTAGCGAGCGCAGCGAGCGAGTCGGCTGGGGAGGACGAGCCAACGGGTGGACTGAAAGGGGCGGGGACTTTCGAGGTGGTGTTGCCACGTTCTCTCTGTATTCCACCATCTATCAGAAGATGATACTAAGACAAACCGACTGGTGACGCCGCAGCCTGTACGTACCGGAGAGGTGGGTGCCATATCGACCGCTACAGAGTTCGACAGAGCCGGTTCGGTCAGTCCGCGTCGCGTTTCTCACAGACGACGGCGTACGTGGTGCCGTGCGTGTAGGTGTCGACGACTTCACTCTCGTCGAAGACGGCTTCGAGCGACGCCACGACGTCCCCGTCCGGATTCCAGTTCGCGTACCAGCGCAGGAAGCGCCGGACGAACGGATTCAGGACTCGAGCGGGACCATCCGGAAACGGTCTGACGTCGAACACGACGAACGTCGAGTCGGGGACCAACGACCGGTAGACGGTTTCGACCGCCCGAGGGATATCGGGCATGACGGAGAGCGAGAGCGTCGCGAGCGCCGCATCGAACGGCTCGTCGAACGTGGCCGTCGTCGCGTCGGCGCGCCGAACCTCAACGTTCTCCCAGCCGTGGGCGTCGATCCGCTCCCGCGCGTTCGCGATCATCGCCGGGCTGTAGTCGACGGCGACGAGTTCGCCGGACTCGTCGACGTCGTCGCGGATCCGCTCGAGATTGACGCCCGGACCGCAGCCGATCTCCAGCACGCGGTCGCCCGGTTGGAGGGCCAATCGGTCGATGGCCGCCTCCCGCATCGGTTCGAAGTCCCGCTCGCTCATGCCGTACCAGTCGCTCCACCGATCCCAGACGGTTCGACTGCGCTCGAGGTGTTCGTCGTACGCTCCGTCGTGCGAACCGGACGTTTCGCATGCGGGATCGCGATCCCGGCGTTCAGTCGCCATACTCACGCTTGGACGGACGCGAGCGAATATACTCGCGCGAAGCATATCGCGTCTTTATACCGAGATCGATAGCGGATCGATTCGTCCGACCGTGACCGGAGCGACCCGCGGTATCCGGCCACCGTTCGCCGACCGATCGGGTCGCTTTTTATCGGTCGAATCCAGTGATCGACCGTGACCGATTACGACACCGTCTCCGCCGACGTCGAGCACGAAGAGGAGATTCCGGAGGACCACCCCAGATACCAGGACCTGCTCACGCGCCACCGGATCGAGACGGGCGTCGAGAAGGGGATTACGCACTTACAGGGGATGCACGCCGAAGGGCGGGGTAGCGCGTTCGACTACCTGCTGGGCGAGGAGACGATTCCCAGCGCCGACGCGGCCGAACGGGCCGCAGCGGCTCACCTCCTGTTGGCCGACCGTCCCGTCCTCTCGATCAACGGCAACGTCGCGGCGCTGGTCCCCGGCGAGATGGCCGAACTGGCCGCGGCGACCGGTGCGGATCTCGAGGTCAACCTCTTCAATCGCACCCCGGAACGGATCGAGGCCATCGCCGAACACCTCCGCGAGCACGGCGCGGCGACTGTCAAGGGACTCGAGGCCGACGCCCGAATCCCGAACCTGGATCACCAGCGGGGAAAGGTCGACGAAGACGGGATCTACGCCGCTGACGTCGTCCTCGTCCCGCTCGAGGACGGCGACCGTGCGGAAGCCCTCGACGAGATGGGCAAGACCGAGATCGTGATCGATCTGAACCCGCTCTCGCGCTCGCCACGGGTCGCGGACGTGCCGATCGTCGACAACATCATTCGTGCGGTGCCCAACATCACCGAACACGCCCGCGATCTCGCCGACGCGGACGAAGACGAACTTCGAGAAATCATCGACGATTTCGACCGGGAACGAGCGCTCGAGGAAGCTGAAGAGCGGATTCGAAACGGGTTCTGAACTGGACCGTGCGAGCCGTAGTGAGCGGAGATGCGTCTCGATGGGCGTTCAGTGACAGGACGTAGTGCCGTCAAAACAGTTATCCGACTGTCCAGTAAGGAGAGAGTAATGTCGTCTCCGCCCCGGTCCCTGCTGATCGCTACTGCCGTCTATCTCGGCGCGGTCATCCTCGTCGGCTTCCCCGCTATCGCGCTCCTCTCGAGTGCGTTCGGGTCGGCGCTCGGGGCCCTCGGCTGGGGGCAAGGTCTCGGATCAGGGGATCCCTGCTCGTCCTCGTCGCGTCGTTCTTCCTCGGCCTTCAACTCGCCGCCGAAGTTGCCGCATTGCAACTCGGCGGCGCGGAGGCGCTCCAGCGGGGGTCCCCGCGGCTCGCACTCGTCCGCCACCTCGGATTCGCAGCAGTCGCCTGCATCGGTCTCGCGTTCATCACCCGGCTCGCACTCTCGGCTGCGCTGGGCGGGTACGGATCCCCGATCGTCGTTCTCGGTCTCCTCGTCGCCATCACCGCCGTCGCCGTCCTCTACCGGAGTTCCGGTGCGTTTCTCGCCGGGTTCCGTTCGGACGAGCAGACGTAACGACTGGACGGGGTTTCGACGAACGGGAACAACGTTTTCTCCGTCGGCCAACTGAGATCGTTCATGGATTCCCGGGAGCCAGCGACTCTCGTTCCCGCAGCCGTCGACACACTCCCGATCAACTTTGCGATCCTCGACGGCGAGGGAACGATCCTGCATACGAACCGCGCGTGGCAGGAGTTCGGAGAAGCGAACGATATCGAACTTCGACCGGATACGATCGGCACCAACTATCTCGATATCACCGCCCAGGCGGAGACGGAGACCGCACGGACTGCCGCCGTCGGATTAGCTGAGATTCTCGCGGGCGAACGGGAGCTATTCGAATTCGAATATCCGTGCCACTCCCCCGACGAGCAACGGTGGTTCCTCATGCGGGCGGCCCCGTTCACCGACGGCGATCGAAGATACGTCGCCGTCGCACACTTCGACATCACCGAGCGTCACGAGTACCAGCGTCGGCTGGAGGCGTCCAACGAGCGCCTCGAACAGTTCGCCTACGCCGTCTCCCACGACTTACAGGAGCCACTCCGAATGATCACGAGCTACCTGCAACTGCTCGAGTACCGGTATACCGACGAACTCGACGAGGACGCCGACGATTTCATCGAGTTCGCGGTCGACGGTGCCGAGCGGATGGAGGCGATGATCGAGGGACTCCTCAGCTACTCTCGGATCGATACACAGGGAAATTCTATCGGTTCAGTCGATCTCGAGGCAGTGCTTGACGACGTACTGATCGATCTCGAGATGCGGATCGAGGAGGCCGACGCCGAAATTACCAGCGAGTCGTTGCCAACCGTCGCGGGAGACGCCAGCCAACTTCGCCAACTGTTCCAGAATCTGGTGGATAACGCCATCGAGTACAGCGGCGAGGGGCCGCCTCGAGTGGCGATTTCCGCAACGCGCGAGGGCGACGAGTGGCTGATCTCGGTCAGCGACGAGGGAATCGGCATCGACTCGGCGGACGAAGACCGGGTTTTCGAGGTGTTCGAGCGACTTCACAGCCACGAGGAACACGCCGGAACCGGGATCGGCCTCGCGCTGTGCCGGCGGATCGTCGAACGCCACGACGGCGAGATCTGGGTCGATTCCGATTCGGGTGACGGGACGACCTTCTCGTTTACGCTCCCTGCTGTACGCAGTCGTACTGACTGAAACGCTACTGGCCGTTCGGGTCCGTCCCCGGACGCGCTGAGCAGCAAAACGGCACGATCGTCTGTCTCCCGTTACGACCGGTCGACGATCCGCGGGGAGACGGCGTTCCGTTCGCCTTCTCGATCGATCTCGAGGGAGCCGCCACCATCGACGAACGGGAGTCGCGACCTGAGTCCCGCGATCGCCTCCTCGACCCGGTAGTACGAGACCGAGAGGTACTCGCTCGCCGTTCGCGACAGCGAGTCGTCGATCTCGTAGTCGATCCCGTCGGAGCCGTTGAGACACTCCTCGTCGTAGTTGACGAGCCAGCGACGGGCCAACTCGACCCCCTTCTCGGCGTCGTAGCCGCGGGCGACGTAGTGTTTGTATGGATGGCGGATCCACGAACACTCCCAGTGGGCGTAGACGTCGACTTTGTCGGCGTTTTCGACCTCGTGGAGCACGATGTGCAGTTGCATGTCGGCCAGTGGCGACGCTCGCCAGACCCACGATCCCTCGGAGGTGTTGCCGTCCGTCCGGACCTTCAGCGACGCGATCGGGTTTCGCGAGAAGCCGAGTTCCTCGAGAATCTCCTCGATGGTCGCCTCGGTGCAGTTGGTCGTCAGCGCGTACTCGTCGGCCGTGGTGTGGCTGACGGCGTAGCCGTCGAAGCGCCCCTGCAGCAGATAGTGAATTTGGGGAAGGAAGCTGCGGCGGACGGCGTTGACGAAGTCCTCTGAGTAACCCATGGAATCGGGGGAGCTAGGCGAGCCAGCGAGAAGAGCGTTGGGCAAGCATTTCCACCGGATCCGTCTACCCGGCGAGATCCTTTCATCGGGTATAAATTCTTCCTCCGATTTCCTCACGTATGGACGCTTACGACCTGATCACGCGAAACGCCGAGGAGGTCGTCACCGACGAGGAAGTACGCGCACTCGCCGACGATCCGGCGGACAAGCGCGTCTACGTCGGATACGAGCCCTCCGGCGTGCTCCATCTCGGCCATCTGCTGACGGCGAACAAACTCATCGATCTCCAGGAGGCGGGCATGGAGGTCGTCGTCTTGCTGGCGGACGTTCACGCCTACCTCAACGGGAAGGGGACGTTCGAGGAGATCCGCGAGACGGCCGAACAGATGAAAGCCCAGTTCGTCGCCTACGGGCTCGACGAGGAGAACACCGAGTTCGTCTACGGCTCGGAGTTCCAACTCGACGAGGACTACACGCTCGACTTACACGAACTCGAGCTCTCGACGACGCTCAACCGCGCCCAGCGCGCGATGGCCGAGATCCAGGGCGGCGAGACCGCGAAGGTGAGCCACGTCGTCTACCCGCTCATGCAGTGTCTGGATATCGAGTACCTCGACCTCGACCTCGCCGTCGGTGGCCTCGATCAGCGCAAGGTCCACATGCTCGCCCGCGAGGAGCTACCGGAACTCGGCTACGACGTCCGACCGGCCCTCCACACCCCCATCGTCGCTGACCTCACGAGCGGCGAGGGCAAGATGTCCTCGAGCGAGGGCGTCACCATCTCGATGGAGGACTCGACCGAGGAACTCGAGGAGAAGGTCAACTCCGCGTTCTGCCCGCCGACGCGGGATCCCGAGGGCGACCTCGAGAACCCCGTCCTCGAACTCTTCGAGTACCACGTCTTCCCGCGTTTCGAGGAGATCGTCGTCGAACGGCCCGACAAGTACGGCGGCGACCTCACCTACGAGGACTACGAGGATCTGGCCGACGACCTCGAGTCCGGCGAACTCCACCCCGCCGACGCGAAGGGGACGCTCGCGAGCTACCTCGACGAACTGATCGCGCCGGGTCGGGAGAAACTGCGCGAGCTGCGGAACTGAGGGCCTGCGGAATCGATCACCGGGAACCTTCGCCGAGACGGCGAAGCTCGAGTAACCGGGTGTCGCGGGCGATTACTCTTCGAACTCCGGGTTCCAAACGACCTCCCACAGGTGCTCGTCGGGGTCTTTGAAGTGGCCCGAGTATCCGCCCCATTCACGGTCGCGCGGGGGGTCGGTGATCTCCGCCCCTGCGTTTTCCGCCGTCTCGATCACGTCGTCAACTGCCTCCTTCGACGCGACGTTGTGGCCGAAGGTGAACTCGGCGGAACTCGTTGCAGTTTCGTCGACGTTCGCGTCTTCTGCAATCTGTGCTTTCGGGTAGAGGGCCAGTCGTAAGCCGTCGTGTAACGGGAAAAACGCTACAGCTCCGCCTTCGAACTCGGTGCCGACGATGCCTTCCGTCGGCCAGCCCAGTCCGTCACGGTAAAAGCCGAGTGATGTTTCGAGGTCGTCGACGCCGGCCGTGATGACGGTGATTCGCGGTTCCATGGGTGTGGTCCGATTGACGGTGCTTCCGTGCCCGTAGCGTAACTATACGGGGGAGCGAAATATAACGCACCTCATCGATGTGCGAACGACCCAGCGGATGAGCGATCCACTCCGTTCGATGATTCTCGCCGCTGCGTTCACAACAAGTTCTGGAGTGGTAGCAGATCGATACTCGCGGAAAAGACGGTTGGTTTACAAGAAACTGTTTGCGGAGGTTTCGTCCCAGAGAGCACAACGATGGAAAATCAGAACGGTACAAAACTATTTTCGTTAAGCATAGATGTAATGGTACTGTACACCATCGTATCGAACACGGACCAGCGTTCGAGAGGCGACGCTACGGTCGTCCGATCGGACGGCGGTTTCACTACCCACCTATGAGCGAGAACTACTACGAACGCCTCGTCGACGAGGATGCCCTTGTCGCGCATCTCGAGGATCACCTCGGAGCAGTCGACGACTACGAGATCGAGCGTCATCAGGAAGGTCACTCGAACGAAACGCTGTTCGTTAGCTGGGGCGGACGGGAACTGGTCATCCGCCGGCCGCCACCGGGAGAGACCGCCGATACCGCCCACGACGTGCTACGGGAGCATCGAGTGACCGCGGCGCTGGCTGACACCGACGTTCCCGTCCCAGAGACGGTGCTCGCCTGTGACGACCACGACGTCATCGGCAGCGACTTCTACGTCATGGAGCGACTCGAGGGCGACGTCCTCCGGGAGGGCGAACCCGAGCGATTCGCCGCCCCCGAACACCGCGAGAAAATCGGCGAGGAACTCGTCGACACGCTCGCGAAGATCCACGACGTCGACTACGAGGCGGTCGGGCTGGGAGAGTTCGGCCGCCCCGCCGGCTACACGCAGCGCCAGGTCGACCGCTGGGGCAAACAGCTCTCGTGGGCGTTCGAGGTCACCGAGGACGAGCGCGAGGTGCCCGTCCTCCGCGAGGTCGGCGACTGGCTTCAGGAGACCGTCCCCGAGGATCACCCCCACGCGCTCGTCCACGGCGATTACAAACTCGACAACGTGATGTTCGGCCCGAGCGGGGGACGCGAGTCCCCGAACGGGCGAGCGGGCGACGGCCGCGAGCAGCCGCCGGAGCTCATCGCCGTCTTCGACTGGGAGATGGCCACGCTCGGCGATCCGCGTGCGGACCTGGGCTGGATGCTCTCTTACTGGCGCGACGCGAAAGACCCCGAGCCGTCGATTCCCGAACTCACCACCCGGTTCATGGAACGGGAGGGCTATTCCTCACGGACCGAACTCGTCGCCCGCTGGGAGGACCGCACCGGTCTCGAGTTCGAACACGAGCGCTTCTACCGCGCTCTCGCCGTCTACAAACTGGCCGGCCTCGGCGAGATGTTCTACCGACGCTATCTCGAGGGCAACAGCGACAACCCGATGTATCCGAAGATGGAGGACCGAGTGCCGGCGCTGGCCGACCGCGCAAAGCGGATCATCGACGGCGACGAACCGCTGTAGGAGGACGCCGATTCAGAGTCCCGTTTTCGGCCGCGACGAACGGGGACGTGTTAGGCGTTCGTGGTGACGTTCGTGACCTCGAGACGGACGCCGTCGGTTTCCGAGTCCGTAATGCGAACGTTCCAGCCGTGGGCGTCGACGATCTCCTTGATGATCAAGAGGCCGTAGCCGGTTCCTTTCTCGGAGGTCGAGTAGCCGGCCTCGAACACCTGTTCGTGTTCGGATTCGGGGATGCCGACCCCGTCATCGGCGACGTAAAACCCGTTCGCCTCCTCGAGCGGTCCGACCCGGACCGTAACGTCCTGGGAACCGTGTTCGACACTGTCGTCGGCTACGGGCCGACTGCCGGTCGAACCGTGTTCGATCGCGTTCCGAAACGCGTTCTCGAACAGTTGCCCGACGAGACTCCGATCGGCCTCGATCGCGCCGAGATCGTCCATCGTCTCGAGGTGGCCCCGATCTTCGTCCACGATCAGCCACGCCTCTTTAGCCGCCGCCTCGAGATCGACGGTTTCGGTCGTTTCAGCCGCTTTTCCGATCCGAGAGAGCGTCAGGACGTCCGTGATGATCTCCTCGATTCGGGTGAGCGCCTGGTCGACTACGTCGAGGTACTTGTGACTGTATTTGTCCGTGGCGAGGTCGAGGTAGCCCTTCGCGGTGGTCAGGGGGTTGCGAAGGTCGTGAGAGAGAATGTTGGCGAACCGTTCGAGTCGTTCGTTCTGTCGCTCGAGTTCGAGTTCGGTGCGTTTTCGCTCCGTGATGTCGATCGTCACGCCGACCACCTGCGGCGTATCACCGGGGGCACTGGGGAGCGGGAACACGCGGGTCTCAACCCATCGAACGTCGCCGTCGGGCTTGATGACGCGATGCTCCATCTGCTTGGCGTCTCCGGTTTCGATGCGGCCGTCTCGATCCGCCATCATGTCCATGACCGGGGCGCGATCGTCGGGGTGGGTGGCCTCGATAACAACGAACATATCCTCGAGTACGTCTTCGACGGGACGGCCGTAGATATCCTCGAAGGCGGTGCTCATGGAATCGAATCCGGATGCGTCTCCCGACCAGACGGCGACGCTATCGAACTGATCGATGAACTCGTGAAAATCAGCGCGCTCCGTCAATTGCTGCTCGAATGCCCGGGTCATGTTTCCCATATTGTCTCCGTATTGAGATAACGGTGTTGGGCGATAATATCTCGTAGAGTCGTTACAAACCTCGAATTTAGCGAAATGGATACTGTCCTGTCACTTGATACTACACCGTACTCGTTCGTTGGACCGTATTTGTCGTAGTGGGCGATGCCGATCGGGCTAATCCGACGGACGAAGCCGAGTACACTGAAACATCGAGTCATCTTGGTTGTCGTTCCCAACAATACACTCGAGCGACCGTTACCGAAGTTCACACCAACCCCGAATAGGCGTACGAGCGGTACAACCGAGAACGAAGTGCTTAACATTGCTAAACTGGCGTCGGTGGTATTAAGACGGTCCCGGTAGACCACACGACCATGTCACTAGAAACCATCGACCGCGTCGCCGTGCTGGGCGCGGGGAACATGGGTCACGGGATCACCGAGGTAACCGCGATGGGCGGCTACGATGTTACGATGCGCGACATCAAAGACGAGTTCGTCGGAGACGGCTACGAGTCGATCGAGTGGAGCCTCGAGAAACTCGCGGAGAAGGACCTGATCGACGAATCCGCCGAGGACGTCCTCGACCGGATCGACGTCACCACCGACCTCGAGGAAGCCGTCGCCGACGCCGATCTCGTCATCGAGGCCGCACCCGAGAACCTCGACCTGAAACACGACATCTTCGGCGACCTCGAGGAGTACTGCGACGAGGAGACGCTGCTCGCGACGAACACCTCGAGCCTTCCCATTTCGGACATCGCGGAGGCCGTCGACACGCCCGAACGCGTACTCGGCCTGCACTTTTTCAACCCGCCGGTCAAGATGGACTTGGTCGAGGTCATCTACGGCGAGGAGACGAGCGACGAGGCGGCCGAAGCCGGCTACGAGTGGGTCGAATCGATCGGCAAGACGCCGATCTACGTCCGCAAGGACGTCCGCGGCTTCGTCGTCAACACCATCGTCGGCCCCTTCGGCGGCGAACCCGCCTGGATGGTCTCGGAGGGCGAGGCGACGATCGAACAGGCCGACGCGACCATGGCCCACGAACGGGGCTACCCGATGGGGCCGTTCGAACTCGCCGATCTGACCGGCATCGACGTCGGCTACCACGTCCGGAAAGAGGGCGGGACCAAAGTTCCGCCCATCATCGAGGAGAAGGTCGAGGCCGAAGAACTCGGCCAGAAGACCGGGAAGGGGTACTACGATTACGAAGACGGCAACGGCGCGGATTACACGCCCGACGATGCGGGGGAGTTCGACTGGCTGCGCGTCGAAGCCCGCATGATCAACCGCGCGGCGTTCCTCGTCGGCGACGACGTCGCCACGCCCGAGGAGGTCGACACCGGCGTCCAACTGGGGCTGGGCTTCCCCGAAGGCATCTGCCGACGCGCGGACAAGATCGGTCTCGACGCGGTCCTCGAGAAACTCGAGACGCTCTCCGAGGAGACCGGCTCCGACCGCTTCGAGCCACACCCGTACCTCGAGGAACTCGTCGAAGCGGGCAAGACCGGCGAGGAAGCCGGCGTCGGCTTCTACGAGTACGACGGCGACGAGGGCGGACTCGACTCCTATCACGACCTCAACGTCTCCCTCGAAGACGGCGTGCTGCGAGTCGAACTCGACCGACCGTCCCGTATGAACGCCCTCTCGGGCGACCTGCTCGCCGAAATCGACGACCTGTTCTCGTCGGTCGACACCGACGAGGTTCGGTGTGCGACGATCGAGGGTGCGGGCGACCGCGCGTTCAGCGCCGGCGCGGACATCTCCGGCTTCAGCGGCGTCGAACCCACCGACCTGATGGACGTCACGCCCGCCTTCGAGACGGTCAACGACTTCCCGCGGCCGGTCCTCGCGAAAGTCGACGGCTACTGTCTCGGTGCCGGGCTCGAACTCGCACTCGCCTGCGATCTGCGGATCGCGACGGAGCGCTCGGCGTTCGGCGCTCCCGAGATCAACCTCGGCCTGATCCCCGGCGGCGGCGGCACCCAGCGACTCCTCCGCGTCCTCGGCGAGACCCGCGCGAAGGAACTGGTCTTCCGCGGCGAACACATCGACGCCGACCGCGCCGAAGACTGGGGCCTGATCAACCGTGCTGTCGAGCGTGACGACTTCGACGAGACCGTCGACGAATTCGTCGACGACCTTCGTAACGGCCCGCCGATCGCCCTCGAGATCGCCAAGAAAGTCATGAACGAAGGCGAGGACGCGAGCCTCGAGGCCGCGCTGACCATAGAGAGCCAGGGATTCGGCCTTCTGACGAGCACGGACGACGTGCTCGAGGGAACCGCGGCCTTCGCCGAGGACCGAGAGCCGGAGTTCGAAGGCGAGTAAGATGGTATCGGAACCGGATGCGTCGACCGACTGGCCCGAGTGGACGACGTTCGTGGACCGTCACGGCTACCTCTCGTGGCTCGATCTCGAGGTCGCCCACCTCGAGGATGGCCGTGCGGTCATCGCGATCGAGCGCAGCGAGGAGTTCGAGAATCCGGTCGGCAACGACGGCTACGATCCGGTTCACGGCGGCATCGTCGCGACCTTGATCGATACCTCGAGCGCCTTTGCGCTTCGGACCACGTTCGACGACCCGGCCGCCGCTCGGCTGACGACGACGGATCTCAACGTCTCGTACCTCCGGCCGGCGACGGGTGATCTCCGCGCCGAAGCGGAGGTCGTTCGGGCCGGCGGAACGACCGGCGTTACTGAGGTCAGCGTCGTCGGGGCCGACGGCGAGGCAGCCGTCGGCCGCACCACCTACCGGCTGTTTCGGACGGGCGGTGCGGACGACGATACCGGGACGTAGCCGGCTCATTGCCGGCGTCTCTCCGGCACAGTTCCGATCGCTCGAGCGTCGGTACCGAACGCGGGGCTACTCGGTTTGTTCGTCCCGCAGATCCTCGTAGATTCGCGGATCGGTCTGGAACTTCAGGACGTTGTGGACCGCCGAGTTGCGGATGTTCGCGATGACGCTGCCGTGTTCCTTGTAACAGTCGTGGATCCACCTCGAGATCCGCTGGCGGTCTCGAAACATCATGACGGTCTTCCACTGGTACTCCCCGTCCGAGAGGAAGAAAAACAGGGTGTGTTTGTCTCCCTTGATGTACTCCATCGTCTCTCGCCAGTTGTCGGCGAAGTGTTCGGTGTTGAACTTGAACTCGAACAGCGCGAACGTGTAGTACTCCTCGTTGGGGATGATCGCCTCCCGAAAGACGCCCTCGTCGCGCATTCGCCTGATCGATTCGCTGACGGTCACGTGCGAGACGTCGATGTCGTACTCGGATTTGAGAACGCCCGTCAACTCCCGCGAGGAAAGCTGTGGATCGTTCGACAGCTCGCACAGAATCGCGATATCGCGATCCTTGAAGTCCCAGTTCGGTGATTTATCGGTAGTCATGGTCTCGTCTCTCTCTGTGGTTCAGTGGTTTGCATCTGTTTATTCTAGAAATTCGAGCAGCCGATCGCTGTAGACGCCCGGTCGGTCCTCGGGGACCCAGTGGTAGGCGTCCGATAGCGGGGCGAGTTCGGCTTCGGAAACGTCGTCCGCCAACCGCTCGGCGTACCGATACGGCTGCATGACGTCGTCTTCGCCCCACAGCAACAACGTCTCCGCGGCGATCGATTCGTAGTCGAGTTCGGTCGTGTGGTTCGTGTTCGTCGCAACCGCGTTCCGGACGAGCGAGACGTGGCCCTCGTCGGTCAGCCACGGCGCTTTCATTCCCTCGACGAACTCGGGATCGGCCTCGCCGAACGCACCGTCGACGAACGCCGACTCGAGGCGCGCCTCGAGTTCCGATCGCTCGAGAGCGGCGGTCTTCGGAAGCCCGAGGGTCGAAATGAACTCCACCGGCCACGAGTCGTAACAGACGGCGTTCGAAAGGACGAGTTGTTCGACGGACTCGGGGTTGTGCGCGGCGTATCGCAGGGCGATGCCGCCGCCGATATCGTGGGCGACGAGCGCGATCGTCTCGCACCCGAGGTCTTCGAGGAGCGCCTCGAGAAGCCGCTCTTGGGCGCGGATCGACCGATCGAACCCGTCGTGCATCGCGGAGTTGCCGTAGCCCAGCAGGTCGGGCGCGATGGTCCGATGCTCTTCGGCGACCGGGGGAACGATGTCCCGCCAGAGGAACGACCAGGTCGGAATGCCGTGCAGGAAGACGACCGGCGGGTCGCCGCCGGCGTCGTCATCGTCGGGACCCGCTTCGTGATAGGCGACCTCGAGGTCGTGACCGTCGACGATGACCGCCGTGCTCGACTGTTGGTTGCTCCAGGTGTCGTGGCTGACCATCTAGGCACCTCCGTCCGCGTTCCGGACGGCCGATGACCGATCGGCGTTCCTCTCACCGGATTGCAGAGCGGTCGTTCGTCGAGAGAGGCGTCCGATCGCACGGTCGCGACGCGGTTCCGGATCGCGGTAATCAGTGAGCACCCACTGCGGTTCCACCCGAGCCATGCCTCGGATTTAGTTTCCAATGTAAAGTCTGTTTGGGAAGGTGTTCCGAGCGGCGAGGGAGTACCGAGACGATTCCTCGCACAGGAGGCGACCAGTATAACCATCTGATCGCTGAACTGTGCACCCTAATCTATTATATCTGATATTTATGGCCGTTCCGGACTTATCCCGATTTACGCTCGGAACGACGAGAACAGTTTGTGATCAAGTCACGCGCCAAGAGGGACGCGTATCGGAGATACCGATACTTTGTGTGGAAATACGCGATATATCGTTACAGATAGAGTTCCTGGAGACACACAATGTCGATACTCATTTTGACGATTTCTACTCACCGGCCGTCGTGGTCGGGATAACGGTACACGCTGGGTCATCATCGGTACAAACCACGGAGAAATCCGAAATCCTGTCACCAACATTGGTATCTATGGCTACTGCTAATTTCTGGAGAGGAGACAACCGGTCTCGAGCGACGATCCGAGCGGCCCCGTGTTGCACCGAAGACGCGGCCGATCATCACAGCGAATCGACGGAGTCGGATCCGACACCGACGGCTCTCCGGGAACGCGACGAACCGTCCGACGCTCGTCGGAACCGTTTCGATCCCCGCGCTACTCGCGCCGTTTGATCAGGAACTTCATATCGCCCTGGAAAACGACCGTGTCGTCCTGATTCGTCATCTCCGTGTCGAGGACGACGATCGCCGAGTCCTCGCGGTCGATGTCCTTGGTTTCGCTCACCGTTATCTCGAGCGAGAGGGTGTCGCCGATGTAGACGGGGTTGGGAAGATCCATGTAGTTCATTCCGAGGAAGGCGTACGCCGTCCGCTCGACGATCCCGGTCCGGTAGACGAAGCCGGTCGCCTGGACGAACGTCATCGGGCCGTGGGCGATTCGCCCGTCGAAGGGACCGTCCTCGGCGTACTCCTTGTTCGTGTGCAGTTCCGTCCAGTCGCCGCTCAGCGCGGAGTGCATGACGAAATCGGATTCGGTGACGGTTCGGCCGACGCTCTCGAACTCCTGTCCCGCTTCGAAGTCCTCGAAGTAATGTGGCTCGTAGCTGTATGCCATACGTGAACATCCCAATGGTGATACAAATAGTTTACCTCGCCTCCGAGAATCGGAGACGGAGAGGTGACTGAGTTGCAACGAGGATATCCCTCTCTGATCGCCGCGGGTGACCCCTCGCGGGTGCGAAGCGATTACCGGTGGTCGTAGACCCGCTTTACCTTCCCGACTTCCGTCCGCTCGATGCTGTCCGGGCCGACGATCTCCAGTTCGTCCGGCGTAAACGAGAGGACGTTCGATAGCCGGGTCCGGATGCGGTCTCGGAGGTCCGCGGTGTCACCGTCGAAGCCGGGTTCGCGCTCGATCGTGAGCTCGAGGCGATCCAGGTTATCTTCGCGATAGAGGTCGATGCGGTAGTAGGGGGCGACCGCGTCGAACTCGAGGACGACGGCCTCGATCTCGCTGGGGTAGCAGTTGACGCCGCGGACGATGAGCAGGTCGTCGGCCCGACCGGTGACGTTGTCCATTCGCGCCATCGTTCGCCCGCACTCGCACTCCTCGTACGTGAGCGTCGTGAGGTCGCCGGTGCGGTACCGGAACACCGGCAGGGCTTCTTTCGTGAGCGACGTCAGGACGAGTTCGCCCTCTTCGCCCTCGGGAACCGGCTCGTCGGTCCGCGGATCGATCACTTCGGGGTAGAAGTGATCCTCCCAGATGTGTAATCCCTCCTGGGCCTCGTGGCACTCGTTGGAGACGCCGGGACCGATGATCTCCGAGAGCCCGTAAATGTCGATACCGGTGACGTCGAGGCGTTCTTCGATCTCCTCGCGCATCGGATCCGTACAGGGTTCCGCGCCGAAGATCACCGTCGACACCGGAAGGTCCGTGATGTCGATACCCATCTCCTCGGCCGTCTCCGCGAGATACAGCGAGTACGACGGGGTACACGTGAGGACGTCGCTCTCTAGGTCCTGTAGCAGTTCCACCTGTCGTTGCGTTTGCCCGCCGCCGATCGGAATCACCGTCGCGCCGAGTTCTTCGATCCCGTAGTGGAGGCCGAGGCCGCCCGTGAACAACCCGTAGCCGTAGCCGTTCTGCACCGTATCGCCCGGTTCCACCCCGGAGGCGGCGAGACAGCGCGCGACGACCTCGCTCCAGACGTCGAGGTCGTTCTCGGTGTAGGCGACGATCTTGGGCTTGCCGGTCGTGCCGGAGGAGGCGTGGATTCGGCGGATATCGGCGTCATCAACGGCGAAGAGGCCGTCGGGATACTCGGACCGAAAGTCCTCTTTCGTCGTGAACGGCAGCTTCTGTACGTCGTCGACAGTCTGGATGTCCTCGGGTTCGATTCCCGCAGCATCGAGTTCCGCCCGATAGTAGTCGACGTTCTCGTAGGCGTTGCGGACCGTTTCACGGAGCCGTTCGTTTTGCAGCTCTCGAATCTCCGTCCGAGGGGCTGTCTCTATTGGCGTATCGCTCATCCTCGTCCACCAATCCGGAGTGCCTCGATAAAAATCATGGGGTGTGTACACGTATCACTGACCGCCATCCGGATCGAAAGAACGCGATCGAGATCGAATTCGAGGAACCGCTCCGAACGACCGACTCGAGATCCGACCCGTCGGTCGAGAACCGAACCGCTCTCCGCCGGATGCGGACGGAGTCGTCAACTCGATCCGAGTAATTCATAACTGTTGTCACAAACCCACAGGCAGAGGCGACGGTACGTCGGTCTGTTGCCAGTATTATATTATAAAACCGCCATAAAACGGGGTCGATTTTTATGGTCGGGTACACTCTACTGGGGGTATGAGTCGAGGTGGCAAATCACAGGGTCGGAGACGCGAGCTTCTCAAAGCGATTACCGTCGGTGGTGTTGCTGGAATTACCGGATTAGCCGGCTGTATCGGCGATCCCGACGAGGTGGGTGGCGGAGACGACGAGGATTTCGATACGGTGCAGTTCGGAGTCCTCGAGCCAACTACGGGAGAGTTCACCGAACTGGCCACGGAACGAAACCAGGGGACCAAACTCGCGATTCAGGAGATCAACGAGAGTGACGAGTACGACTTTACGATCGAGTACAACGAGTACGATACCCAACTCGATCCGGCGACGGCGACCCAGCGAGCCCGACAGGCGGTGGAGTCGGACGGAGCGCAGTTCATCACCGGCTGCATCTCGAGTTCGGTCGCGCTCGCGATCAACGACTTCGCCCTCGAGAACGAAGTCGTCTACACGCCGGGAGCGGCGGACACGTCGATCACGGGAGAGAGCTGCAACGAGTACGTGTTCCGATTCGAGACGAGCACCGCACAGATCGCGGAAGTGATGGCTCAGTGGACCGCCGACGAGTTGGGCGACCGGATCGTCTACCACGTCGCCGACTACGCGTACGGCGACTCGGTCCTCGACGAGGTCGAGACGCGAATGGAGTCGATCAGCGACTCCTACGAGCAGGTCGGCGTGACGCGGTCGGATCCGGGGTCGACGAACTTCGAGGCGTTCATCAGCCAGATCGCGGACGTCAGCGACGAGGCCGACGCGCTCGTCGTGGGGATGACCGGCGCTGACCTCGCCATCTTCCTCTCGCAGGCCGGCTCGCGCGGATTACAGGACGAGATTCCGATCGTGACGACGACCGGATCGTTCCGCGCCGTCCTGGGGGGTGCCGGCACTGGGGCCTACAACACCTACAGCGGCGTCCGGTACGTTCCGGATCTCGATACCGGCAGCAATCAGGAGTTCGTCGAGGCCTACGAGAGCGAGTACGGCGATCCGCCCGACAACTTCTCGCGCGTCGGCTACGAGTCGATCAGAATGGTCGCAAACGGCATCCGCGAAGCCGGCTCTCGGAACCCGACGACGGTCGCCGAGACGCTCTCGGGGATGGACCACGACACGATCTTCGGCCCGAACGAGTTCCGCGAGTGCGATCACCAGGCGATGAACCCGGTCTGGATGGGCGAGTGCGTCGAACCCGACTCTGGCGAACTCGCCGACGTCCAACTCCTCACGGAGCTGTCCGGCGAAGAAGCCGCACCCGACTGTGAGGAAACGGGCTGTGAACTGTAGTACCGATATCGATCTCCAGGTCCGAAATCAATGACTACCGCGTTCTTACAACCACTCGTCGACGGACTGACGATCGGCGTCGTGTACGTCCTGTTAGCCGCCGGGCTCTCCGTCATTTTCGGCGTCATGCACGTCATCAACTTCGCACACGGCGAACTGTTCGCGCTGGGGGCGTACTTCGCGCTGGCGATGATCGCCCCGTTCGGCGGGATGGCGTTCTTCGCCGCCCTGTTCGTCGCGCCGCTGCTCGTCGGTATCGTCGGCGTCGCGATCGAACGCTACACGGTGCGGCCGCTGTACGGGCGAAACCCGCTGTATCACATCCTGCTCACGTTCGGACTGGTGTTGGTGATAAACGACCTGATCTACCTCGTCTGGGGACCGGGGAGCGTCAGTCTCCCCATTCCGGCGGTTCTTACGGGGTCGATCACCGTGCTCGGAGTCAACGCCAGCGTGTACAACGCGTTCATCATCGTCTTCGGCGGTGTGATGGCGTTCGCCGTCTGGGCGTCCCTCGAGTACACGAAGTACGGACTGATTATTCGCGCCGGTTCGCAGGATCGCCAGATGGTCCGGAACCTCGGGATCGACATCGACCGGTACTACTCGCTGGTCTTCGGCGTGGGCGCGGCGCTCGCCGCCGTCGCCGGGATCATCCTCGGCGGCTACCAGATGGTCAGCCCCTCGATGGGCATGTCAGTCATCATTCCGGCGTTCGTCATCGTCGTCCTCGGCGGTCTGGGCAGCTTCAAGGGCGCCGTCGTCGGCGGTCTCGCCGTCGGCATCATCCAGACGCTCTTGCGGACGTACGCGCCGATATTCGAGGGGACGGTGATCTTCCTGCTGATGATCGGCGTCCTCCTCCTCCGGCCCCGCGGACTGTTCGGCGTCGAAACGGAAGAGGAGGGTGGCGACTTGCTGACCGGTACCGACGGCGGACTCCTCGACAATCGGACCCGTAAACGGCTGGGGATCGCCATGATCGGCCTGTTGGCGCTGGTGCCGCTCGGCGTGGGGACGCTGTACTCGCCGTACGCCGTCACGCTGGTTGTCGAGATCATCATCTGGGGGCTGTTCGCGCTCAGTCTGGACTTCGTGATGGGCTACACGGGACTGGTCTCGCTCGGTCACGCGCTGTTCTACGGCCTCGGCGCGTACGCCGTCGCGATCGCGCTGTTGCACGTGAGCCAGTCCGCCTTCGTCGCAATTGCGCTCGCGATCGTCATCTCGGCGGCCATCGCGTGGTTCGTCGGCTTCCTCTCGATCCGGGTCGGCGGGGTCTACTTCGCGATGATCACGCTCGCGTTCGCCGAGTTGTTCTACAACATGTTGTCCCGCCTCGAGATCACCGGCGGCTCCGAGGGGCTGTTCGGCGTCTCGACGTACTACGGGGTCGCCGGAGTGGGGATCGATCTCAACGACATCGGCGTCTTCGTCGGTCCGGTTGCGCTGACCGGCCAGTCGCTATTCTACTACATCGCGCTGGGGGCGCTCGTCGCCTCGTTCCTGTTGACTCGCCGGATGCTCGATTCGCCGTTCGGGTCCGTGCTCAAATCGATCCGGGAGAACGAACAGCGAGCCACGTTCGTCGGCTACGAGACGAACGTCTACAAGCGTCGCGCGTTCGTGATCAGCGGCGCGCTGGCCGGCCTGGCCGGCGGACTCTTCACCCTCAACTCGGGTTACGCGACGCCGTCGTTCGCCTACTGGCTCCACTCCGGCGAGGTGATCGTGATGGTCATCCTCGGCGGCATGGGAACGCTGTACGGACCGATCATCGGCGCGGGCGTCTTCTTCGGCCTCGAGGAGATTCTCACCGACTTTACGGCTCGGTGGCGGCTGGTTCTCGGAACGATCTTCGTTCTGTTCGTGATCTTCCTCCCGCGGGGTCTGGTCTCGCTGCCGGCCGAACTCGCCCCGTACGTAACGGGCGGCTCCGGACCAGGGCCGGACCGAACGCCGGAAGAATCGGGCGTCAGAGGTGACGATTAATGGCTATGGAAACGACCGAAACGCGACAGCGAACCGCAGGAGAACCGATTCTTCGGACGGAAAACCTGGTCAAGCGGTTCGGCCAGTTCACCGCGACGGATCGGATCGATCTGACGGTCGAACGCGGCGAGTTCCGGAGCATCATCGGCCCGAACGGCGCCGGCAAGACCACGCTGTTCAACCTCATCACCGGCGCGCTCCCCGTCACCGAGGGCGCGATCCACTTCGACGGCGAGGATATCACGTCGCTCTCGTCGTCCGAACGGGTCCGCCGCGGCATCGGCCGCTCGTTCCAGATCTCGAACATCTTCGGCGGACTCACCGTCCGCGAGAACGTTCGGCTGGCGGCCCAGTCGTTCGACCGCGACCAGTACAACTTCCTCGAGTCGCTGTTCAAACCGGTCGGGCGGTACGACGGGATGAACGATCGAACCGACCGCGTTCTCGAGCGCATCGGGCTGGCGGACGTCGCCGACGAGACGGCGGACGTGCTCCCCTACGGCGACAAGCGTCGCCTCGAGATCGGCGTCGTCCTCGCGACCGAACCCGACCTCGTCCTGTTCGACGAACCGACGGCGGGCATGAGCGTCGAGGAAACCCGGGCGACGATCGACCTGATCGAGGAGGTGCTGGTCGATCAGACGCTGTTGCTCATCGAACACGACATCGAACTCGTCATGGAACTCTCCGACCGCATCACCGTGTTGAATCGGGGCGAAGTCCTCGCGGAGGGCGCGCCGGCGGAGATCGCCGGGAACGAGGACGTTCAGGACGCCTACCTCGGGGGGATGATCGAATGAGTGCGTACCCGCTGCTCGACGTCGACGGGATCGACTCGGGATACGGCGAGACGCAGGTGTTGCGAGAGCTGTCCCTGTCGATCGACGAGGGCGAAATCGTCTCGCTCGTCGGCCGCAACGGTGCGGGCAAGACGACGACGCTCCGGACGATCATGGGTATTCTCACCCCGACGAACGGCCACATCGGCTACCGCGGGGAGGATATCTCGGCCCTCGACGCCACGGAAACGGCCAAACGGGGACTCGCGTTCGTCCCGGAGGGACGCCAGATCTTCCCTGAGCTAACCGTCCGAGAAAACCTCGAGCTCGCCGATTACGGCGGCTCACCGGACAGCGACTCGATCTCGGTCGGCGAGGCGCTCGAGATGTTCGAGAACCTCCAGGCGCGGGCGGGAAACGCTGGCTCGTCGCTGTCGGGCGGCGAACAGCAGATGCTCGCGATCGCTCGCGCCCTCGTCGGCGGCGCCGATCTCATCTTGCTCGACGAACCGACCGAGGGGCTCGCCCCCTACATCGTCCGGGACGTGATGGACATCGTCCGGGAACTCAACGAACGGGGGATCACCGTCTTGCTGGTCGAACAGAACGTCCACGTCTGTCTCGAACTCGCCGATCGAAACTACGTCATCAATCAGGGCGAGGTCGTCTACGAGGGAACCTCCGAAGCGCTCCGAAACGACGAGGAGATCCTCGACAAGTACCTCGGCGTCACCGCGTAGGGAGTGGGTCGACGGGTCCGCCCTGTTTTTCACGCTCGTTCGCCGCGAACGCTACGGCTTGTACACCCGTCCGCGGAAGGTCGCGATCCGGTCGTCGCCCTCGTTGGCGACGACGACTTCGTACTCGGCGGTTCGCTCGCCGCCGTGGGTCTCCTCGGCCGTCGCGGTCAGCACGGTCCCGACGTCGACGGCCTCGAGATACGAGATGTTCGTCTCGAGTGCGACCGCCGTCTCACCCTCGGCGTTCGAGGCGGCGGCGAAGGCCGCGTCGGCGAGCGAGTAGATCGCTCCGCCGTGGGGCGTCCCGTGAAAGTTCGTCAGGTCGTCGGTGACCTCGAGGCTGGTCTCCGCGAAACCCTGCTCGAGGGAGACGAGGTCGATCCCGAGCGTCTCGCAGTAGGCGTCGCTCTCGATGCGCCGTCGAACGGTCTCGGTGTCTGCCATGCGATACCACACCTCCCTGCGAGTAAAAGTATCTGTCGGAGCCGACACGCTAGCTGAATAGCTGTCGGAACAGGGCCGCCTCGCCGCGACGGAGTCGCTCGAGAAACGCCGATTTGCTGATGCCGAGTTCGTCGGCGACCGCCTCCGACGTGGTCTCTCGCGGAATCGAGAAGTAGCCCAGTTCGAGGGCCGCGCGGATGCACTCCTCCTGGGCCGGCGTGAGATCCCACCGATGGCTGGGCGATTCCTTCGCTTCGGACTGGAGGGGGTACACGCGCTCGAGTTTGACCCCGACGGTTTCGCCGGCCGCCTCCATGACGCCTTTGAGGACGTCGCGGCCGACCACCGCGCCGAAGATCATCGCCGCGCCGTCGCGGTACCGCAGCGTCTCGACGATGAGGCCGCCGTCGATCAGTCGGTGGACGACGCACGGCTCCTTGGACAGACAGCGATACCGGTAGCGACCGTCGGTTTTCGAGACGTGCAGGTACGAGATCCGATCGTCGTCGTCGAGGATGCGCGTGAGCCGGTCGCTCTTCGGCGACCCGAACTGGAGGAGATCGTAGCCGTCGCTGCGGTGTTGTGGCGGCTGGGCACCGATCTCGACGTCGACCGCTCGTGTCGCCTCCGAAAGCGGGCAATCGTCGTTCTGAACCCGGAATTCGACCGCGAGACATTCGTCGATCATACGGCGTATATGGTCCTCGTTACCAGCCACCACTATTTAAAACCTCGTTATATGGCGGTTAACCCCTAAGGGCGTATCCACCGTTCATTCGGATGAAACAATGGATCTGGACACAGTCAAAGACCGAGCGGGGCCCCGGGAGTTCAGCCCCGCCGACGACCTTCCCGAGGAGTACCGGAAGGCGGCGACTCGGATGATCGAGTTCCACGCGAACAGCGAGATCATGGGCGCGTACCTGGAGCGTCCGTTCATCCGGCAAGCCCCGAGTATCGACCGAAAACTGGCGTGCTCCGCGAAGGTTCAGGACGAGATCGGCCACGGGCAGTTGCTCTACCGCGCCGCGGAGTCGCTGGGCATCAAGACCCGCGAGGAGATGCTGGACGACCTCGCCAATGGCGACGGGAAGTTCCTCAACTGCTTTCACTACCCCATGGAGGAGTGGGTCGAGACGCCGATGATCGCCTTCTTCGTCGACGGGGCCGCGATGCGCCGGCAGGCGACGCTCCGACGGACGAGTTGGGAACCCTACGCCCACGCGATGGACAAGGTGTGCTTCGAGGAAGGGTTCCACGTCAAACACGGCGAGGACATCCTCCGGGAACTCATGTCGGGATCGAAAAAAGAACAGGAGATGACCCAGGACGCTTTCGAGGAGTGGTGGCCCCGAATCATCCAGTTCTTCGGCCCGACCGACGACAAGAGCACGCACCACGACTTCGCGTCGGCCGTCGGCCTGAAACAGCAGTCCAACGACGAACTTCGCAACGCCTTCCTTGATCAGTACATCCCCAAAGCGCGAAAGTACGGCCTCGAGATCCCCGACGAGCCACGCATCCGCGAGCGCGACGACGGCACCTACGAGGTCGAAGAGGGCGACCTCGACTGGGACGAGTTCTTCACGATCGCGAAGAACGATTACGAACCCGGGCTCGGCCAGATCAACGGCCGCAAGGCCGCACAGGAGGCCGTCCAGTGGGTCCGCGACACGATCGAGAGCGACGCCACCGCCGCCGGCGGCCACGCGCCGCAGGCGGCCGACTGATCATGATCTGGGAAGTCTTCCGTCAGGAGAAAACCGGCGGCTACCACACCCACTGCGGCAACGTCCACGCGCCGGACCGCGAGATGGCAAAGCAGTTCGCCGCCATCCAGCACGGCCGACGCAAGCCGACCAACAGCCTCTGGGTCGTCCCGCGGGACGAGGTCGGCGAGATCGACAGCGAGGACGTCGCGTTCGGCGGCACGACCGACAAGGCCTACCGCTGGGCGACGGCGTACAACACGACCGGCCAGGACGCCCGCGAGGTCGTCGAATCCGAAGGCGAGCAGGCGACCGCCGAGAGACAGCGGGGTGACGACTGATGGCGACGAACCTCGAGAACCCCGAGGAACTGAACGAGCGCGAGCGGGTCGCCCTCGAGACGCTGCTGAAACGGCTGGCCGACGACGAGTTCGTGCTGGCCGAGCGCTACACCGAATGGCAAGTGCGCGCGCCGAGCCTCGAGTCCGACCTCGCGCTGGCGAACATCGCCCAGGACGAACTCGGCCACGCCCGCCTGTGGTACGACGTCCTCGGCGACGTCGGCCTCGAGGAGCGGGAGTTGGTGTACGAGCGCGATCCCGCGGACTTCCGGCACAGCACGCTCGTCGAACTGCCCTTCGAGGAGGGTAACTGGGCCGACGCGATCCTCCGGTCGTACCTGTACGACGTCGCCGAAGAGATCCGACTCGAGGCGCTCGTCGACTCCACCCACCCGAAGATCGCCGATCGCGTCGGCAAGATCCAGAGTGAGGAGGAGTACCACCTCGAGCACGCCCAGAATTGGCTCGAACGGCTCGCCGACGAGGGCGAGAGTCACGAGCGCCTCCAGAAGGCACTCGATCGGCTGTTCCCGCACGCACTCACCTTGTTCGAGCCCGTCGATCACGATGTCGAGGAAGACATCGTCGACCTCGGCCTCCGCGACGCGACCCTCGAGGAGATGGGCGAGGAGTGGCTCTCGATCGTCGTTCCGTACCTCGAGTCGCTCGGCCTCGAGGTGCCGGTGGACGGCCGGGTGGACGACGAAGACGACGAGTTCGAGTTCGAAGTGACCGAGGAAATGCTCCCCGAGGAGCGCGGTCGCGACGGCACCCACACGGACGCGTGGGTCGACCTCTACGACGAGTTCACGCACACCTACAGCGACCTCGGGCGCACTGAGACGACCAGAATCATGGACAAACCGGAGTAACCGTAATGAGTAGCAACATATCCGACGACACCGACGCCACGCCCTGTGCGTACACCGACTACCGCGCGGGCGAGGCGAGCGACGACCTCCCCGCGACCGGCGACGACGCGACCGGCCTCGCGGCCGACGTGTGGGACGCCCTCTACGGGATCGAAGACCCGGAGATGCCGATCAGCATCGTCGATCTCGGCCTGATCTATGGCGTCGGCGTCGACGACGGCGTCGTGACCGTCGACATGACGCTCACCTACTCGGGGTGTCCCGCTCGAGACATGCTCACGACGGACGTCGAAGACGCGGTCGCCGCCGTCGACGGCGTGAAGGACGCCGCGTTGCGACTCGTCTGGAGTCCGGAGTGGACCGTCGACATGGTGACCGAACAAGGCAAAGACGACCTGCGGGAGTTCGGGCTCAGCATATGAGACGGACTCTCGATCCGAGCGTCACGACGAGCGGGGACGCGACGGGTGCCGAGTGTCCCTACTGCGAGTCGACCGATACCGTCCGCGAACACCCGAAGGGACCGTCGCTCTGTCGGTCGATGCACTACTGCAACAGTTGCGACCAGCCGTTCGAAAAGTTCGAGTGAGGCGACCGCCTGCCGTCGCGCTCCGTTGTGACGACGTTCGGCGAGCGGTCGAACGGATTACCGCTCTCGGAGCCGACACTTGACGGCCAACCCGGCGAAAAACCAATACCTTTGGTACTCGATACCGTGGCTCGAGTACGGGCACATGGCAGACACTACCCAGCACAGATCTCGCGACGAACTGCGGGAGTTGCAGTCGGACCGACTTCGTGACATCGTCGAGTACGCCCGCGAGAACGTGCCGTTCTACCGCGAGACGCTCGACGACGCCGGGATATCTCCCGCGGACGTCGACTCGATCGAGGACATCCGGTCCCTGCCGTTTACGACGAAAGCCGACTTCCGCGAGACGTACCCCGACGGTCTGTTCGCCGTCGACGACGCCGAACTCCGGCGGATCCACGCCTCCTCGGGGACGACCGGGAAACCCAAGATCGTTTCCTACACCGACGCCGACCTCGAGCTGTGGAACGAGGTGATGGCCCGCTCGTTGGCCGCGGCGGGACTCGACTCGAGCGATACGGTACAGAACGCCTACGGCTACGGCCTGTTCACGGGCGGGCTGGGGTTTCACGCCGGAGCCGAGGCGCTCGGCGCGACGGTGATTCCGACCGGGAGCGGTAACACCCAGCGGCAGGTCGAACTCGCGCGCGATCTCGAGAGCGACGCGCTCTGCTGTACGCCGTCGTACGCCCTCTACTTTGCCGAGACGGCCGAAGAGATGGGCGTCGATCCGCGCGAACTCCCGCTCTCGACGGTGCTCTACGGAGCCGAACCCTGTACGGAACCGATGCGCGAGGCGATCGAGGAGCGACTCGGCGTCAGAGGGTACGAGAACTACGGGCTCTCCGAACTGATCGGTCCCGGCGTCGCCGTCGAATGCGCGGCCCAGGAGGGATTGCACATCTGGGAGGACCACTTCTACCCCGAAGTGATCGATCCCCACACCGGCGAGCCGGTTCCCGAAGGCGAAGAGGGCGAACTCGTCCTGACGTCGCTGACGAAGGAGGCGCTGCCCGTGCTTCGGTACCGCACTGGCGATCTCACGACGCTCACGTCCGAACAGTGCGCGTGCGGACGAACGGTGGCGCGCATGGACGGCGTCACCGGCCGGGCCGACGACCTGCTCATCGTCCGCGGCGTCAACTGCTATCCGAGTCAAATCGAATCCGTCGTCCTCGAGTTCGACGCGGTTGCCCCCTACTACCGCATCGACCTCTATCGCGACGACAACCTGGATCGCCTCGAGCTCACGATCGAACTGGAAGACGAGTTCGACGGCGACCGGGACCGACTTCGAAGTGAGATCCTCGACCGGTTGGGGAACGCGCTCTCGTTTACGCCCGACGATCTCGAGTTAGCCGAGTACGGCACGATCGAACGCACCGAAGTCGGGAAGGTCAAACGAGTCTACGATCACCGCTGAGCGGTCCGCGCGTCGCGTCCGTCGGTGCCATCTCCCACATTTATTACCCTTCGTGAGCCACTGTTGGTATGGATATCGAAGCCTTCTTCGAAGGGATGCCTTTCGCATCCCTGCTCGGAATCGACGTGACCGACTGCGCCGACGGCCACGCCGAGGGCCGCCTTGAGATGAGTGACGAACTCTCGTGGAACGAAGACCAGTTGATGGCCCACGGCGGCGTCACGTTCACGCTCGCGGATACCGTCGGCGGCGCGGCGCTGGTCTCGATGGTCGACCAGCCCGTGCCGACGATCGACATGCGAATCGACTACCTGTCGGCCGGAACGGGCGACCTCTACGCGGAAGCGGACGTCGTTCGCTGTGGCAGCGACGTCGGCGTCGTCGACGTCGACGTTTACGCGGAAGACGACGATACCCACATCGCGGACGCCCGTGGCGTCTACAAGACCGGGTAACATCCGTCGTGTCCCCTTCGACGCCGTTTTTATCGTCGCGTACTGCTCCCGCTCCGCGTTATCGTCGTCTAGATCGGACCGCCACCTCGCTCACTCGAGCTCCGGAGCGACGTCGTTTCCGAGCCGATGGACGCAGTCGATCAGTTCGTCGGTCCCGACGCCCGGATAGTAGGTCCGGAAGATGAAGTGGCTCTCGTCGCCGAGGGCGTCGCGATAGCGCTCGAGTTCGTCGACCACCTGTTCCGGGGTGCCGAAGATCGCCTGTTCTTTCAGTTCCGCCTTGCGTTCGGCCTCGAGTTCGTCGACGGACTCGCCGGAGAAGATCTCCTGATAGCGCCGCTGGATGTAGAAGTAGCCGTCGCGCATCGTCTCCCAGGCGTCCTCGCGGGAGTCGCCGACCCAGCCGTGTTGGAGGGCGTAGATCGTACAGTCGCTCGGAATGCGCTCTTGCTCGCGCACCCGACGGATATCCTCGACGCGCTTGCGGACGCCCTCGACGGAGAGCGATGACGGGGCACACCAGCCGTCAGCCGTTCGCGCGGCGCGCCGGACCGCCGGTTTCGCGCCGCCGCCGAGCACGATCGGCACCGACTCGCCGGGCGGCTTGGGCGTGATCGAGACGTCCGTCGGCACGTCGTGAAACGACGAGTCGTACTCGAGGTCGCCCGCGCTCCAGCCGGCCCGGAGGAAGGGGACGAGATCCTCGAGGCGATCGGCTCGCTCGTCCCGCGGAACGCCGAAGACATCGAACTCCCGCGGATTCGATCCGATCGCCAGCCCGAGCGTTAGTCGTCCGTCCGCGAGCAGGTCGACGGTCGCGGCGTCCTCCGCGAGACGAATCGGATCGTACAGCGGGCCGAGCGCGACGCAGCTGCCGATCTCGAGGGCGGTCGTCTCGGCGGCCATCGCCCCCAGGGTCGGCATCGTCCCGGAGAGATACCCGTCGGCGGCGAAGTGGTGCTCCGACACCCACGCGCTGTCGAGCCCCGCGTTTTCGATTTCGCGGGTCAGCGTCAGAATCTCGTCGTACAGCTCGCTCGAGTCGCGATCGTCGTCGGGCCGCCGTTGGGCGGTGAACAGGCCCGTCCCGAGTTTCATACTCGTATTATTCAGTGTGACCGGCTTAATTGTTGGTACGTCGATTATCAGTCACAGGACTCGGTTTGGTGGTACGCATCGCCGTTGAGAACACCACGAAAGCCCCTGGAACCGTCCGGTCGATGGACTCGCTGCGCGCGCTCCCTTCGGTCGCGTGCTTACGTCGTCCGTCTTCCCGGACGGTTCCAGCCCCTTTCATTCCCACCCATACCGGCTGGTCGGGCAAGCCACCGCGGGTGGGAATGAAAGGGGCTGGCACTCTCGCTGTGTGAGACGACATAAGGACCGCAGCCCGAAGGGCGAGGACCGCAGCGAGTCGCAACCAGCGAGAGTGCCAGGGGCTTTCGTGGTGTCGTTGACTCGTGTGATATCGAGGGGGGTCAAATCAAGTCGAGTCGTACGAGCGACGCTAATGGTCAATAACGGTGATTTCCTCGACGGGCCACTGGCTCAGGATTTCGACGCCGTGCTCTCGCACGACGACCATCTCCTCGACGCGGACGCCCTGCCGACCGGCCGGCTCCTGGGTCTCGACGGCCATCGTCATCCCCTCCTCGATCTCGATCGGGTGATCGGGCGAGAGGCCGCGCCAGATCAGCGGCACCTCGTACAGCTGGAGCCCGAGCCCGTGCGCCCAGTGGTTCGTGGTCATCTGCCAGTGTTCGTCGGCGTCGTAGTAGTCGGCGTGTTCGCCTTCCATGTCGGGGAACCCTCGAGCGATTTCGTCCGTCGTCGCCCCGGGTTCGATGCGCTCGAGCACGTCGTAGAGGTTGTCTCGAGCCGTCTCGTAGGCCTCTCGCTGCTCCTGAGTCGGCTCGCCCATCGAGAAGGTGCGGTAGTAACACGACCGGTAGCCGAGGTAGCCGACGTTGTAGAAGTCGGCGTAGACCAGGTCGCCCGGCCGGATTGCCCGATCGGTGGTGTTGGCCTGGTGTTTCGGCCACGTGTTCGGTCCGGACGTGAGGTAGCCGCCCCCGACGAACGCGCCGTGACGCCACAGTTCGCGGACGGCCTCGCCCCAGACCTCAGTCTCGCGTTTCCCCGGCTCCGCGGCGTTCTTGATGGTCTGAAAGCCGGCTTCGCAGATCGAGGCGACCATCCGCAAGCACTCGATCTCGTCTTCGGTCTTGACCTTTCGGGCGTCCTCCATGATCGCGTTGCAGGCCTCGACGTCGGTCTCGAGGCCCTGATCCTCGAGCGCGGCGAGCAGCCCTCGGTTGCCGACGTCGACGCCGAGCGTCTCGTCGGCGACGCCGTACTCCTCGGCCGCCTCGGCGACGCCCTCGGCCATCGTCGAGAGCAGGAAGTCGCGAGCCGAGTCGCGGCCGGACGCCCGCGGGACGTTTCCGAGTCCGGGACAGGCGTAACGGACGTCGTGCAGCCAGGGACAGTTGAACCGCTGGTTGCTCGCGTGGTCCGCGGTGTCCCAGTGGACGATATCGCCGGTTTCGGTCAGGAGAGTGTAGTGGTCCGCGCCGCTGCCGCCCGTCATCGCCAGCCCCGTCACGTAGCGGATGTTGGGGTCCGAGACGAGGAGTATCGCACCGAGGTCGGTCTCCCGCAGGCGCTCGAGGGCCTTCTCTTTTCGTTCCTCGCGAAGCCGTCGGGTGTCGATCCGCTGCTCCCAGTCGACGGCCTGCGTGCCGCGCGTGCCTTCCATAAATTCCCGCTCGTAGAACGTCATGCGCTGACGTATCACTGCAACCCACTAAATCGTACCGCTGGCGGCGACCGGCGACGGACACCGGACTATAAGGCCGCCCGAATGCTACGAATACGCATGCCCATTCCCGGCTACGATCCCGAAGACATCGACGAACAGCTCGAGTCGCGCCTGGACGACGGAGAGATCGAACGGAAGCTGACCGACTCGGAGCTCAAAGCGTACCGTGACGGCGACGCGAATCTGATCGACTTCCTTGACGGGGACGAGATCGAGCGGATCCTCGGTCGATAGTAGCGTATCTGTCCGCTGCGGTACGAACGCGAGCGGACGGCTCGCTCGAGTTCCGGGTGGGAACTGCTCGAGTTGGAAGTGAGAGAACAGGACGTACTGCAGTTGCTGGCAACGATGAGCACCACGTCCTCCCCAACCGATTCGTTCGCTCGCTGCGCTCGCTCACTCATCCCTCGCGCGCTGTCGAGCCGTGGTTCGCTACTCACTCACCACGGCTCAGCGCGCGCCACCACGGGAATGGAAATCGCGGGGAGAGCGTCGATCCGCCGACGATCAGTCGTCGTCGGCGTCCGCCTCGCAGCCGCCGTGACCCGGCACGTTCTGGCCCTCGATCGCGTTCTGGGGCGGGACGTCGATCGCCGGGCTCTCGTCGAAGAAGTTCGCCGGCTGGAGCTTGAAGCTGTAGACCTGCACCGGGAGAATCGGCCAGTCTTCGGGTCGCGTCACGTGATTCACGCCGAGCGTGTACCAGCACACGAGGTCCTCGCGCTCGAGGTCGCGATCCTGCTCGGTCCAGGCCGGCAGTCCCGCGCCGCCGGGGTGCTGGTTCGGGTACCGCCCCGACGGATACCGCTCGTCCTCGCGGAACGGCGTCGCCCACAGGTGGTACTCGATGAATCCGGAGCGGTTCATCACGCTCGAGTCAGACTGCACCGCCGCCTCGACGTTGTCACCGGGCACGAGCCGGTAGCCGGTCGGTTTGCCGAGGCCGTTCTCCGCGGTCGGATTCTCGACTTTCCAGTATCGGCCCTTGAGCGAGTCGATCAGATCCTTCGCTTGCGTCTCGCTGGTCAGTTTCTCGCGCTTCGCGTAGAAGGCGTTGCCGCCGGGATTGTGCGTTCGGTCGTCGGCCTCGCCCATCGGATCGAGTCCGTCTGGACCCGACGGAACCTGCTGATTTTCGACGCGGTACAGCGTGTTCGGGCCGTCGTCGACGTTCATATCGAGCCGGAAGTTGAAGAAGTGCTGGTGGATCGGTGCGGCGAGTTGCGGCGCGACGAGTTCTCCGTACCCCGACGGATCCTCGTCCGATCCGACCGCGGAGACGCTGTCGATCCCGGTCAGGCGAACCTCGACTTCGATCGAGGCGTCCTGGTAGAAGTACCAGTTGAAGATGTAGTCGTAGTTGCCCACGGCGGCGACGAAGGAGACGACGAGCCGACGCCGCCGCCGGACCTCGTCGCTCTCCGTCCGCCAGTCGCTGCGCTCCCAGAGCGTGCCGTTGTCCTCCTCGTGGAGACAGATGGCGTTTTCGAGCACGTTCGGATCGCCCTCCGCGGTGTTCATCACGGCGTCCCAGTAGTGCATGTGCCCGAGGCAGTCACAGCCGTTCGTCAGCGACTTGGCGAGGCGGCCGATGTTGTACTCGCCGACGTCCATCGCGTTCTTGAACCGATCGTTGATATCGGTCGTGCCGTACGGAACCGCCATCTCGGCGCAGGAGGCGCGGTCGATGATCGAGCGGACCTCCTCGTCGTCCTCGTAGCCGATATCGTAGAGCACGAGTCCCTCGCGCTGGGTCCAGCCCACGCGCATGTGCCACCCCTGCCACTCGAGTTTCCGGCCGTCGACGCTCCAGCTCGGACCGTCGGGCTGATTCACGTTGTACGGCGTCAGGTCGTCACGGAGGTCGACGTCGTCCTCGCGATAGGCCATCCCCTTCGGTGGAAGCGGCTCGTCCTCGTCAGGTGGACCGTAGTCGACGACCTTCACGACCTCCATCCGGTCGAGGTCGACGAACGTGTGGATACCCGTCAGCGGCTTCGCGTACCCCTCGTCGCCGGCCTCCTCGCTCGGACGAAGAAACGTTAGTCCGTGAGCCAGCCGTTTCGACCGGTCCACGTCCTCCGGCACGAAGTCGTGGCCGACCGACCACGGATCGACCATCGCCCGGTCGGTGTTTTCGACGCCGCGTCGCTCGACCGCTTCCTGCCACTCCGCGTTGGCCTTCACCGTCTCCTCGCAGGCGACGAACTCCTCGATGGCGATCGACGGCTGTGCGCCCTCGACGTGCTCCCAGGAGACCACGGTTTCGTCCCGAAGCGAGACGACCGCCTCGATCGTCTTCCGATCCGTACCGTTCCGGATGACGATCCGCGCCTGCCGGTCGGGCGCGTCGCCGCCACTATCGTACGCCGCCAGCGCGTCCTTCGTCGGCTCGGCCAGTTCGATCTTGATGCAGAGACTCTCTGTGCCGACGTCGCGCTCGTCGGTCAGGATTTCGTACGTCGATTCGATCTCCGCGGGTGCGAGCGGATCGAGCGGGTGGTCGGCCTCGGGAATGGTTTCCGTTACCATGGTACATTACTGCACGACTCGCTATAAGAAACTTCTCAACACTGACAGTTGCTCGAGCGCCCAGTCGGTCCGATCTACCGCGATGTCAAACGGCATTCGACGACAGATGCGACGCTACACCGGCTCGAGGCCCGCCTCCGCCCGCAACACGTTGATGTACTTCCGGAAGCCGGTCTCGAGGTCGTACTCGGGCTCGTAGCCGAGGTCCGCCTGGGCCTTCGTCATATCGAGGTTCTGGGTCCAGGGGAGTTCCCCCTCGTCGGAGACGTCGATGTCGGCGTCGGGTAGCACGCTCTCGACGGCCTCCGCGGCCTCGCGGACGGTCGCGAGCACGCCACGGACATTGTAGACGCGCTGGCTGAGATCGTCCGCAGGAGCGAACGCCGCCTTGCGGAACGCCTGGGCGATATCCTCGACGTGTTGCCAGTCGATCGCCTGATCGCCGTACTCGACGCTGTAGGGCTCGCCGAGCGCGGGCTTCTCGATGATGTTCGCGAGGAACGCCGAGCCGCCGGTTTCGCGGTACGGGCCGTAGGCGACCGTCGGCCGGAGCGCGACGTGATCGAGGCCGTAGTCCTCGTGGTAGACCCGCGCCTGGTGTTCGTTGTACTCCTTCGTCGCACCGTAGAGCGTGTCGGGATAGACGAGTTCCGTCTCGTCGACCCACTCCGCGTCGTAGTTGTGGGGCGGCGCGTACACCGCCGCCGAGGAGGCCCATGCGACGCGTTCGATCTGGTCGTCAAGCGTGCGGGCCGCCTCGAAGACGTTGTTCGTCCCCATGACGTTCACGTCGGCCGCCGCACGCGGGTTCTCGCGCGCCGTCGTCGTCAACAGCGCGGCGAGGTGAACGATGCGGGTCGTTCCGGTTTCCTTGATCGCCCGAATCACGTCGGTCGGCTCGGAGACGTCGCCGCGTCGCACCTCGACGTCGTCGGCCACGCCGAGTTTCTCGAGGATCTCCGTGTCCGTCGAGAGATCGTATGCGACTACGTCATGGCCGTGCTCGAGCAAGTCCTGTACCACGTAGGAACCGATAAAGCCTGTTCCGCCGGTTACCAGTACCGTCGTTTCGTCGGTCATGTGTTCCTCGTATTCGACTCGGTCATGTATAGATTGGTGATCGTTCGATCCGCGCTGATCCGATTCGTTTCCGTCCAGTCTCTCCACCGGGACTCGCTACTCATGCAGTCCTCCGACCGACTCGTAGAACGAGGAAGCCAGCGTGGCGGCCATGTCCTCCTCGCGGTCGATTCGCACGTCGATCACGTGGGGAACGTCGGCCGCTTTGCCCGCCTCGAGTGCGCCGGCTAAATCGCCGGGATCGGCTACGCGTCGGCCGACCGCGCCGAACGCGTCGGCGATCTTGACGAAGTCCGTGTCGTGGAACTCGACGCCGGCGATGTCGCCGTCCTCGGCTTGCATCTGGCGGACCATCCCGAGGCTGGTGTCGTTCAGGACGACGAACGTCGGTGCGACGCCTTCCTCGACGGCGGTCTCGACGCTGTTCATCGTCATCGAGAACCCGCCGTCGCCGGCAACCGCGATCACGTCCCTGTCGGTCGTCAGCGCCGCCGACACCGCGGCCGGGTTCGCCCACCCCATCCCGCCGACGCCGCCGCTCCCGAAGTACGTCCGCACCGCCGGCGTCTGGAGGTAGTACAGCAGCCAGAACCGGTTGTTCCCGGAGTCGGCCGTAACGATCGTCTCTTCGTCGACGACGGCCTGTATCTCCTTTGCGGCGCGCTGGGGTTTGATCGGCGCGGAGTCGTCCTCGCACTCGGGGACGTCGAACCACTCTCGAGCCTCGGCCGCTCGCTCTTTCGCCCAGCCGTTGGACGCGTCGCTCGAGGCCGCGTCGACGAGCGCGGCCAGACTCTCCGCCGCGTCGCCGATCAGCCCCACGTCGGCGGGGTAGACCCACCCCGCGTTGCGGGTGTCGACGTCGGCATGGATGATCGTCTGCTCGTCGGGTCGGATGAACTCCGGCGCTTGCCAGTTGGTGTCCATCGGGTTCATCCGGCAACCGACGACGAGCAGCGCGTCGGCCTCGCTGACGACCCGGTTCGCCCCTTCGTGGCCGAACGAGCCCATGACCCCGGCGGCGCGCTCGCCGGTCTCGGGGTAGGTCGACTTCCCGAGGTAGGAGGTGACGACGGCGCAGTCGTAGGCGTCGGCGACCGCCTCGAGTTCGTCGTACGCCTCCGCGGCATGAACTCCGTTACCCGCGACGATAACCGGGCGTTCGGCTGCCTGGAGCGCCTCCGCGGCCGCCGCGACGTCGCTCGCGGTCGGCGCGGCGTTCCACGTTCGCGTTTGCTCCCGCGCGTCCCACGCGGACGGCGTGGGATCGTCCGGCACGTCCTCGGTGATCGCGTTCCCGTCCAGGATCACCGCGGTGGGGCCGGGCCGGCCGGCGACGGCGTGCTTGAACGCCAGCTGCGTCGAGCGCAGCGTCTCGACCGGCGTGCGCGGGAACCACCACTCCTTCGTGACGCCGTCGAGGATCTTCGGCAGGCTGAACCCGCCGTAATCGCCTCGGGCCTGCTGGTACGGCGCGAGCGTCGAGTACTCGCCGCGCTCGGAGGCCTCGGTGAGCACGACCATCGGCGACGAGGACAGCCGCGCCTCCATCTGGCCGATCAGTCCGAGGCTGCCGATCCAGGGTCCCTGTCCGGCGAGTACCCCCGGTTTTCCGGTGAGTCGACCGTGCATTTCGGCCATGACGCTCGCCTCGCGTTCGTCCCGCGGCCGGACGAGGTCGACGTCGGAGTCGGGGAGGGCCTCGAGCAGTTCGATGACCCGGCCGCCCGGGTAACCGAAGACGTACTCGACGCCGAGGTCATCGAGGATCTCGACGAGTGCGGACGCTGTCGAGGTCATTCGTCGGCGTCCAGGTGAACCGTCTCTTCGACGACCATTCGCGGCCCCGCGCCGGGGTCGGTGAACTCGGCCGCGTCGGCCACGACCTCCTCGCCTACGCCGGAGTCGAACGCGTCGTTCAGCGCGCGGCCGTCCTCGAACCTCAGTTGGAGCACGCCGTCGTACTCGGCGTCGTCGGGGTTTACCGGAACCGACGTGCTGTAGCGTTTCAGGCCGGGCAGGTCGCGGGCGATCTCGGCGTGGTCGCCCTGCCACCGTTCGGCGAACTCGTCGTGGCTGTACTCGTCGTCCCGGACGAGGAACTCGACCAGTGTTATCATACATCGCCACTGTTGGCACCCGCCGACTTTGTTCTATCGGTGCGGTGTGTCCACAGTGGTCGCGGTAATCGTGTGCGCGTACCAAACAGCTATGTGCGCGGATCGAAGTGTCTGCGGTATGTCCAAGCTGCCAGCGATGCGCGTCGACCACGTCGGCATCGCCGTCGAATCGATCGACGACGCCGAAGCGCTGCTGTTCGCCCTCGGCTGCGAGAAGATCCACCAGGAGGCGAGCGAGTACGGCGAGTTTACCTGGGCGACGTACGTCCTCGGCGACGCCTCCCGACTCGAGCTCATCGCCCCTGCTCCCGGCTCGGAGTCGTTCCTGACGGATTACCTCGAGCGCCAGGGTCCCGGCCTCCACCACGTCACGCTCGAGGTCGACGACCTCGAGCGAGCGGTCGGCGTTCTGGAGGAACACGACGTCCCGGTCGCCGACTACGCCGAGTTCGACCACTGGAGCGAGGCGTTCGTCCCGCCGTCGAACCCGACCGGTGCGTTGTTTCAACTCATGGAGTACCGCGATGGCTACGCGGAGCACCGGGAGGCGGGCCACCGGCTGTTCGTCGGCGGCGAGTCGCTCTGAGGCGGTGATTCCGCACTCGAGTGCCCCATCCGACTCCCGATATCGTGCACACTGCACACGGGCCTCACCATTTATGCCGCTGTACGGAAAACACGCCGGTGATGTACAAACACGTCGCGTTACTGGTTCGTCAGGACGGGCTGTCCCACGACGAGTTCGTGGACTACTGGCACGAGAATCACACCCCGATCGCCCGCGAGATCGAGGGGGTGGTTCGCTACCAGCAGGTGTTGCCGACGGAACCTGACCACGCCGAGTTCGACGGCCTGGCCGAACTCTACTTCGAGGACCTCGAGGCGCTCCACGACGCGCTCGGTAGTGAAGGCTCCCGCGACTACGACCCCGAGAAGGGGAAAGCGAAGGAGGCCCGCGAGGACGTGGATAACTTCCTCGCGATCGAGGAGCGACCCCGATTCATCGGCGAGGAGATCGTTCAAAAGGACGACGTCGACGGCGACACCGACGGCCTGTACAAACACTCGGTGTTTCTCGTCCGAAAGGAGGGGATGAGTCACGAGGAGTTCGTCGACCACTGGCAGACCAATCACACGCCGATCGCCCGCGAGATCGAGGGCGTCGTAAAGTACAACACGATCCTGCCGACCGACCCCGAACACGCGGAGTTCGACGGTGTCGCCGAACTGTACTTCGAGGACCTCGAGAAGCTGTACGACGCGCTCGGTAGCGAAGGCTCCCGCGACTACGATCCCGAGAAGGGCAAGGCGAAGGAGGCCCGCGAGGACGTGGATAACTTCCTCGCGATCGACGAACGGCCGCGACTCATCGGCCGGGAACGCCTCGTCACGGACGAGCGCTGATCGCCATGTCGGAGCCAGATATCGATTTCAACGGCCAGGTCCGCGACGCCTTTCCGGAACTCGAGCGCATCGAGGACGACGACCTGCGCGACCGCGTCGTCGAGGCGTGGACCCTCGGACTAACACGCGGCGGCTGGCGGGACGTCGAGGACGTTCCCTACGCCTGGAACATCCACGAGGTCACGAACGTCGAGCACGTCCGCGGCGTCACCCGCATCGCGCTCGAGTCGGCCCGCGAACAACGGGAATTTCACGGTGCCGACCCGGACACCGATACGATCGCGGCCGCGTGCCTCCTCCACGACGTGGGCAAGTGCTACGAGTACCCCGACTTCGTGGACGACGACGCGCTCGCCGACCCCGACCCGCGCTACGTCAGCGAGGAGATCCCCCACTCCATCTCCGGCTACGCGCTCGCCCACGAGGTCGGCTGTCCGCTGGCCGTCCAGCGGGCGATCCCGCATTTCCTCGGGGAAGTTCCCAAACGGACGCTCGAGGCCGAACTCGTCAAGAGCGCGAACTCCGCCTCGTCGAACGCCATCACGCAGGCGACGATGGGGATCACGCTACAGGAGTGGGTCGAAACCTACTCCCAGACCTCGTAGCCGGATCGACCGTGACAGCGCACCGACGCTGACGGGGTTCGAACGATGCGAACGAAACCGTCGGTCGTTCGAGTAACGGGAACAGCTTTTTGAGGGCGCTTCTCGAGTGTGAACACATGACAGCCGACTCGCGACACAGGCCGGTCGAAACCGTCGAAACGGCGTTCGACATCGTCGACGTCGTCAAACGCGCCGACGGTGCGGGAATTACCGAGATCGCCGCGGAACTCGGACTCGCGAAGAGTACGGTTCACCGCCACGTGAAGACCCTCGAGTCGCGGGGACTGCTCGTTCGAGAGGGGGACACCTACCGCATCAGCATGTGGTTCCTGGATTACGGGATTCACGTACGCAATCGCCATCGGCTGCTGGACGTCGCCAGACCGAAAGTGGACGAACTCGCCGCCGAAACCGACGAGAAGGTCTGGTGCGTGATCGAAGAGCAGGGAATCGGCGTCCACGTCTACGGTGCCGAAGGACGACACTCCGTGAAAACCCACGCCCGGATCGGTCAGCGGACGCACCTCCACCAGTTCGCCGCGGGCAAGGCGATTCTCGCGCACCTCCCCGACGAACGGATCGAGACGATTCTGGACGACTCCGGGCTGACCGCACAGACCGAACGGACGATCACCGATCGCGACGAACTCCGCGACCACCTCGAGACGATCCGCGATCGGGGATACGCGTTCAACCACGAGGAATCGGTTACCGGCGTCCACGCCGTCGGCGCGCCGATCAGAGACGAGTCGGGCACCGCGATCGGGGCGATCAGTGTCGCCGGCCCGGCGAATCGGCTGCGCGGCGAGTTGCTGACCGACGAACTCCCCGATCTCCTGCTCGGTGCGACGAACGAAGTGGAGATCAACCTCGCTCACTCCTAACCCGGGCGCGACCTCGAGGCGCTCGGTCCGCGTTCGTCATACCCGTGTACTCTCCGGAGAACGGGCGTTGTCAACTGTGATGATCTCGTGACTGCTGATCACGCCGTCAGGCTGTTCGAGCTACTCGAACGGTGCCGTAATTCCCCGTCGTCACAGCCGAACTCCCCGCTCGAGCGCCGGACATTCGGCGCGAGCGGGACGGTTCCTCCCTCGAGTCACCTGTACATGGTGTGCGATCGGCGTGGAACAGGTGGTGTTCGGTCGAGAAGATAATTACAGCCGTATGGTTGTAATCCCGTTCGCGCTACCGGAGAATCCTCGGAACAATCGGTACAGACTCCGACGAGGCCGTGTCGCGTACACGATCAATTGCTGTTCCCATAGTTTGAACACAGGCGTACAGGCGTCCGTTCGATCGGATCCGGGCGGTCGACGAGGGTTACAATCCGAGGAACTCCTCGGCGTTCTCCCAGAGGATCTTGCGCTGGACCGATTCGTCGAAGTCGAGTTCGGCGAACTGCTCGAGCCACGGCTCCGGCTCGAGCATCGGGTAGTCGGTCCCGAACATGACCTTGTCCGAGAGCAGAGATTTCGCGTAGTGGAGCACCTGATCGTCGATGTACCTCGGCATCCACCCGGAGAGGTCCATGTAGACGTTGCCCTTCTGCTGGCAGATCGCGAGCTGTTCTTTCTCCCAGGGGTAGGCGGGATGGGCGATGAGAATCTGTAGGTCGGGGTGGTCGGCCGCAACGTCGTCGATCAGCATCGGATTCCCGTACTTGATTTTCAATCCGCGTCCACCCGGCGAACACGCACCCAGGGTGGAGTTTCCGCCGTGGAAGACGACGGGGACCCCGAGGTCTTCGATCGTCGCCCAGAGGTCCTCGTGTTCGGGATCGGACGGATCGAACCCCTGGGCGATCTGCTGGAACTTGAATCCGGAGAGGTCCAGACCCTCGACGCAGCGGACCGCCTCCTCGACGCAGTCGTCTTTGAGCGGATCGACGGAGCCGAAGCCGACGAAGAAGTCGGCGTACTCGTCGCGAACCTCGGCGACGTAGTCGTTCGGAACGGGCGGATTTCCCGTGTTCGTTTCCGCATCCCACCCGAGCAAGACGGCGCGACCGACGCCGGCGTCCCGATACTCCTCGATCATGTTCTCGTACGTATCCGTCTCGAGGTCGGCACCGAACCGATCGGCCGCGTCTTTCATCATCTGTCCGCCCGCATCGTGGAGAAACTCGCTCGTCGGCTGGTGAGCGTGCGTGTCGATTGCGCGCGACTCGTCGAGCACTGTGGGCAAACCCATACGATGTGCGATGGGGTGACAGTATATGTATGTTCTTCCGACCGGCAACGTCGCTACACGGCTCGAGTGGGTACCGTTCGGCGCGAGGATGAAACTGGTCGGGCCATGCTCGATAGAATCATCGGAAAAGATACATGGTTGCTAAAATAGCAGGACCCGGACTAAACCATCCGGGAACGTCCTACGAAAATCTGTGAAGGTGAATCTGGCGATTAGAGTCGTATGAATGTCAGTATGTGGGTTCAACAGTCGAAATCGATCCGAGAATCTCGGATCGACCGGTGTGAGAGTAATTATCTGGTGTAATTGGGTATGAGTGGCCAAACATCTGCACAGCACTCCGTTACCAGCGAAAAATTATCGTTGGCAAACATATTATAACGGTCTATATATGAATCTATACATTATCGCCAGAGTGTAGTGGTTGTGTTCGTGTGTGAGGCACAACTGGGCGACCGTTCGCGGAGATGGCCCCACGACCGCGTCGAGACTGCTCGAGCGTACACGCGACTCCGACTCCATCGTCGACCGTCGATCGCCAACTCACTCCGAGGAGAGCCCTTGCAGCGACTCCTCGCCGATCTCGTTGAGGACGTGCTCGTGAAACGCCTGCAGCGCCGCGCTCTCGTCTTCCGCGAGGACGACGTCGCTGGCGGAGAGGGTCGCCAGACCGAAGGCTCGCGGCGTCGGCGAATCGTGTAGTTGCCGTTCGACGGCGAGTTCTCCGTCCGCGATCGTGCCGACGATCGCCTCGATTTTCTCGACGTTGAGTTTGTCCTCTAAGATCTCGCGGTAGGTCTCCTCGATGACCGCGAACTCCTCGAGGTCTTCGGCGAAGCCGAGCAGCATCTCGCTCGAGACCTGCTGTTCGCTGGCGGATTTCTCGTAGCCCTTGTAGCGTTTGAGGATCATCAGCGAGCGGGTCGCGTTGATCCGGAAGTAGCGCTGCAGGAGGTCGGTTCCCGATAGCGCCGCCCGAAGGTCCTCGCGCACCTGCTCGGGCTCGAGGTCGTCGATGACGCCCTCGATGTCGACCTTTCGATTGAGCGGCATCGAGAGCACGAAGCCGTTGTCGGCGACGGCGACGCGGACATTGGCGGTCGCCTCCTGTGCACAGCGGTAGGCGAACAGCCGCGAGAGTCCGTCGTTGACCTTTCGGCCGTACATCGAGTGGACGTAGTAGTGGCGTTCGTACTCGTCGCGGTCGCGCACGACCTCGATGGCGAGCTGGCCGTCGGTGCTCACGCTTTCACGGCCGGCGTAGCGGAACTGGTGTTCGAAGAGTCGGGCGATCGCTCGCACGCTGTCGTCGTCGAGGGAGAACTCGCGCAGCCACGCGCGGACTCGCGGGGAGCCGCCCGCCTCGAAATGGGCGAGGAGTTCGCCCTGAAAGTCGAGGATCTCGCGGCCCAGATCGTACGACAGCGGCAGCCGTTCGGAGTACCACGAGGGGACGGTCGGGCGCGCGCTCGTGCGATCGACGTAGACCTTCGAGCCGCGTCGGTAGCGGTACTCGAAGTGGTCGCCGCCGAGGACGAAGACGTCGCCTTTCTCCAGGGTGTCGAGGTAGCTCTCGTCCAGTTGACCGACCCACTCGTCGCCCCCGCGCGTCGACACGTCGCAGGTAAACGAGTCCGGAATCGTCCCGATGTTGGTCATGTAGATAACGCGGGCGAGGCGGCCCCGTTTGCCGATCAGCGTCTCGCCGACGGGGTACTCCTCGTAGTGGTGCTCGCCGTCGGGCGGGTCGTTCTCGTCGCGCCAGACCTTCGCGTAGACGTTCCGATCCTCGAGTCCGGCGTACTCGGCGGTGAGATACCGCATGAGCGACTCGTACTCGTCTTCGGTGTAGTTCCGGTAGGGGTACGCCCGACGGAGAATATCCTTCAACTCGGACTCCGGACGAATCTCGGCGATGGCCATTCCGTAGACGTGCTGGGCGGCGACGTCCTGGGCGTTTTCGGGGATCGATACCGAGTCGACGAAGCCCTCCTCGGCCTTTTTGAGCATGACCGCACACTCGAGCAGTTCGTCCCGGTCCAGGGCGATCACCCGCCCGGTCACGGTCTGGCCGACGCGGTGGCCCGCGCGGCCGACGCGCTGGAGCAAGGCGGCGACGGACTTGGGCGAGCCGACTTGCACCACGAGATCGACGTGGGGCATGTCGATTCCGAGTTCGAGGCTCGTCGAGGAGGTGACGACGTCGAGGTCGCCGTCCTTCAGCCGCTGTTCGGTCCGCTGGCGAACTTCCTTCGAGAGGCTCCCGTGGTGACAGCCCGAGTTGTCCTCGTCGTAGGCGTCGAAATTCTCGCGGAGGTTGTGCAGCACCCGCTCGGCACCCGATCGAGTGTTCGTAAAGACGAGCGTGTTCGTGTGGTCCTGAATGTGCTCGTGGAGCATCCGGTAGAACCGATCCTGGACGACCTCTCGAGACGTGTTGATCAGGTCGTCGGTCGGACATTCGAGTTGCATGTCGAACTCGCGGGCGAAGCGAGCGTCGACGATGTCGTACGGGCGGGGCTCGCGGGTCGCTTCGGTCCCCGCTCGCTCTTCCGAGGCGCGTGGCGCCTCGCTGCGTTCGCCGCCGGGTTCTTCCTGCCCGACCAGGAACCCCGCTACGTCCGAGAGAGGTTCGATCGTCGCCGAACAGCCGATTCGGGTGATGTCGTGATCGACCATCGCCTCCAGTCGCTCGAGGCTCACCGAGAGGTGCGTTCCTCGCTTACCTTCCGCCAGGGAGTGGATCTCGTCGACGATGACGTACTCCACGGTGCGAAGCTTCTCGCGGAACTTGGGTGAGTTGAGCAGGATCGCGAGCGTTTCGGGTGTCGTATTGAGAATGTGCGGCGTCGTCTCGAGCATCTTCTGGCGGTCGTGCGAGGAGGTGTCGCCGTGGCGGATCGCGTGACGGATCTCGCCCATCGACTCGTCGCCGGTTCGTCGCTCGACGATCGACTCGATCCCCTCGAGCGGCACCTCGAGGTTGCGGTGGATGTCGTTCGCGAGCGACTTGAGCGGCGAGACGTAGAGGCAGTAGACGGAGTTCTCGAGCGCCGCGCCGGATTGTGCGGACGGCTGGGGTTCGGTGTCGCCGGTACCGTCGGCACTGTGGTCCCGCCTGTAGAGTTCGTTGATGATCGCACAGAAGGAGGCGAGCGTCTTTCCGCTGCCCGTCGGCGCACAGATCAGCGTATTTCTCCCCTCGTGAATATTCGGAATCGCGTCGACCTGCGGCGGCGTAAAAAAGCCGTCGTTCTCCGGGACGAACTCACCGAATTCCTCGAGCCACCACTCCTGCACCGCTGGCTCGAGGAGGTCGAAGACGTCTCGGTCCTCGATGGTGACGGACTCCGGGTCGAAGGGCAGGGAGTCGTCAGTAAGCGGCAACTCGAGACCGTCGTTCCCGTCCATTAGTGTGCTCTGCGCGGCCAGCGTGTAAGAGGGTTGGGCCATCGGAGTGAAAGTGAACCACCTCGCCCGAGTCTCGAACGGCCGTGGCCGTCACCGCTCGCTCGAGTGTTCCGTCGGAGAGACGTATCTGGTGGCGAGAACCGGCCGAAGCGGTACCAACGGCCCGCTACTCGATCCAAAGGTCGTAGCAGTGCATTCAAGTATACGCCAGCAATTGAGTCGAGTATGCAAGACCAGGGAGGCTCTACACGCAAGCGAACCGGTGGTCGACTGAAGAACGTCCGAAAGCGCCGAAAGGACGAACTCGGCCGACTGCCCACGGAAACGCAGGTCGGCGAGCCCCGATTCCGGACCGTCGACGCCCGCGGGAACGAAACGAAGACGCGCGCGCTGTCGACGAACGTCGTGAGCGTCAACAAGGGCGACGAGACGATCTCCGCCGACATCGAGGATGTCATCGAGAACGACGCGAACCCGAACTACGTCCGCCGAAACATCATCACGAAGGGCGCTATCATCGAGACCTCGGAGGGACAGGCACGCGTCATGTCCCGACCCGGCCAGACCGGCCAGGTCAACGCCGTCCTCCTCGAGTAGAAACCGTAACTGATCGAAATCGCCGTTTTCAACCCGCTATCGCCTCCAGCTATGGCGTTCTCTCTGTGTGGACTCGAGACCCGATTCAGGGCCGCGGCGCGGCCTTCTGGAGCGCCGTCTCGGCGATGTTTCCGCCGTAGTCGGCGCTGCGTGACAGCGAGTCGACGATCAGTCCGAGTAACTGGGCCTGTGCGGGTTCGAGGTCGCGAAGCATGTCGTCGATCTGTCGCGTGTGTTCGTCGATCTCGAGGACGGCCTCGCGGGCGGCGTGACCCAGTCGGTTCGCCTCTTCGGAATCGTCGGCCACCAGCGCGTCCATCGACTTCTCGAGGACGTCCGAGGCGTCAGTGCGGAGCCCGATCAGGGCGTCGGCGACCGCCTCGGGAACCGCCCCGAGTTTGAGCGCGAGATTGCTGATCTTGGCGGCGTGATCGGCGACCCGTTCGAGCTGGCGAGCGCTCGAGTGGTAGTCGAAACAGTCCTCCCTGGGAACGCCGAGTTCCTCCGCAGCGCGGGGCGAGCGCAGTGTCGCCCGGAAGATGCGCGAGACGACGAGCCAGAGCCGGTCGACGTCGTCGTCGCGCTCGATCACGTCCTGGGCGATGTCGTCGTCGTTCTCGATCAGCGCGGTCACGGCGTCCTCGAGCATCGAGCGCGCGATCAGTCGCATCCGCGAGACGGCGTTGACGATCGATAGCTCCGAGGAGTCGAGCAAATCCTGAATAACGACGCTATCGCTCGTCTCCTCCAGTACCTCCACGCCGACGAGACTTCGCGTTGCGCTTCGGATCGCGCCACGCTGATCGGTGGTGATGCGACTCGCCTCGAGTCGGATGATGTCGAAGCCGCTGACGTACATCGTCAAGACGGCCCGGGTGAGCCGTTCGCCCTCGAGGTCGGTGATCTCGAGGGTCCCTTCCTGTCGATCGGTTTCGCTCTGCGGCGTCAACAGGAGGGAATCCTCCTCGGGGTAGAACTCGACCGTTGTCCCGGCGCTGACGTCGTTGTCGGTCGCCCAGGTTTTTGGCAGCGAGACCGTGTACGTCGACCCGCCAGTCACCTGTACTTTTCGCGTTTCCATACGGAGCGGTTGCGATCGGATACTGATAAATCCATCCACCTCAATAGTTCTCAGCGATTCCCTTCGAAGAGGAGTACTGCCGCGCATATGACATTATATCGGTGACAGATTTCGGTCGCCGTTCTCCGCCGATGGGCGGTCCCGAACGGAGACCTATATAGGCAACGTCGCGGGAGTTCTCCGCTACCGGATCTCGGGTGGGGACGAACCGATGACCGGTCGGATGGGTGACTCGAGCAACGGCGGCGCTTCCGCGAGAGACGCCGTCGACGTGGCTGCAAACGGATCCGAAAGCGACGGCGAGACTCCTTCAACGGCGCGACGGTCGTGCTCGAGTTCCCACGAGGCCACGCTCGGGAGCCGGATATCGCTGATACTACTGGCGAACGCGGTCGCTCACGACCGTGTCGTGTTTATATAGTCCTCGATAGCAGTACGGAGACGTACGAAGTGCAATAGCGGAGACATAGTACGCTATTTATCCAGTCAGGTGTTCGACGCTACTAATGACAGCAGGGTACCGATTCGGGATCGAACGACGAGCGGGACACAACGCGGTTGCAACCGGATCGTTGGACGGTCCACAACAAGTAACTGTGCGAAGCACGAGGACTAACTACCCCATATGACCGCGAACGGTGGCGGATCACGAACCGCATCGACGTCCGAAGCGGACGGCTCCCGTTCGGACGTGGCGTCGGCCGACCCACCCCTTGGATCGCCGCACGTCGATGACGCCGTCATCGAATCCCGCGATCTCGACGTCTACTACGGCGACGACCAGGCGCTCCGGGGGATCGACATGGACATCCCCGAGCACAAGGTGACGGCGTTGATCGGCCCCTCGGGCTGTGGGAAGTCGACGTTCCTGCGCTCGATCAACCGCATGAACGACCTCATCGACGCCGCTCGCGTCGAGGGTGACCTCTACTTCCACGGGAAGAACGTCTACGACGACGACGTCGATCCCGTCGCCCTGCGCCGGAAGATCGGCATGGTCTTCCAGAAACCAAACCCGTTCCCCAAGAGCATCTTCGACAACGTCGCCTACGGACTGCGGGTCCAGGGTGCAGACGGCGACGTCGAAGAACAGGTTACCACCGCGCTCGAGCGGGCGGCCCTGCTCGAGGAGGTCGAGGACCAACTCGAGTCGTCGGGCCTCGACCTCTCGGGCGGTCAACAACAACGGCTCTGCATCGCTCGCGCCATCGCTCCCGATCCGGAGGTCGTCCTCATGGACGAGCCGGCGTCGGCGCTAGACCCCGTCGCGACCTCGAAGATCGAAGATCTGATCGAGGATCTGGCCGAAGAGTACACGGTCGTCATCGTCACGCACAACATGCAGCAGGCGGCCCGTATCTCGGACAAGACCGCCGTCTTCCTCACCGGCGGCGAACTCGTCGAGTTCGACGATACGAACAAAATCTTCGAGAACCCCGAAAGCGACCGCGTCGAGGATTACATTACCGGTAAGTTCGGGTGACCGTCCCCGAGAACCCACGATCGTAGACGCCACCGCGGGTTGATCGGCGGATCGACGCAGTTTCGTCTATATATGTTCGTTCGACTACTGACAATACGCTCGAGGCCGCGTCACGTTCGTTCGAATCGACGGACCTCTGTGGCAGCCGTTGGCACACATATGGCGTAACGGGCCAGCCGCGCTATTGACTACCGAGCTGACAGTTACTGCGAGAAGTACATATCACTATATAGCAATCATAGTAGTCTACTTATCTACAGTGTGGCTTCGATTCGATGATGTCGAGAGATACCACGGCGTCACTGCCGACCGGCTCCGGTCGGCGCGATTTTCTCGCCGCGGCGAGCGTTGTCCTTTCCGGCGGTTTAGCCGGTTGTAGCGGCGTCTTCGCTGCGGAGGGCAATCAAGTAAACATCGCGGGAAGTAGTACGGTCTTTCCCGTGACCGAGGCGATCGCCTCTGCGTTTTCCGAAGAAAACCCCACCGTCAACATCTCGATGAGTAAGACCGGGACCGGCGGCGGGTTCGGAAATTTCTTCTGTGCGGGACGGACCGATATTAACAACGCGAGTCGGGAGATCGCCGACGCCGAAGTCGAACAGTGCGGGGACAGTAACGTGACACCGATCGAGTTCACGGTCGCAACCGACGCGCTGACGGTCGTTATGAACCCGGACGCCGACTGGGCCGACTGTCTCACCGTCGAACAACTCCGCGAGATCTGGCGCGCCGACGGTGCAGAGCGCTGGAGCGATATCGACGAGGAGTGGCCCGACGAGGAGTTCGAACTGTACGGTGCCGCGACCACTTCGGGCACGTTCGACTACTTCAACGAGGCGGTGCTCGGCGAGGAGTTGAACCACCGAAGCGACTACTACGGGACCGAGCGCGACCGAACGATCGTTCAGGGGGTCCGCGGCTCGGAGGTTGCGATGGGCTACTTCGGCTTCGCTTACTACAGCGAGAACCCGGACTCGATCAAGGCGGTCTCGATCGACAACGGTGACGGCTGCGTCGAGCCGTCGATCGAGACGGCCATGTCCGGCGAATACACGCCCCTTTCGCGCCCCCTGTTCATCTACGTCGCCAAGGAATCGCTCACCGAACCCGCGGTGCGGGACTTCGTGCGTTTCTACATAGAACAGGCCGCAACGGATGTCGTCTCCGAGGTCGGCTACGTACCGATCACCGAGGATCAACGCGACGAGAACCTCGAGAAACTCGAGACCGCGATCGAGGAGGTGACCGAATGAGCCAACCGGACTTCTCCCACGACGGGATCCGCACGGCGCGTGGTACGGCGTTCCGGTACCTCTTCATGCTCTGTGCGCTCCTGTCGATCCTGACGACCGTCGCGATCGTGCTGACGCTGCTCGTCGACTCGGCTGATTTCTTCGCGCAGGTATCGCCCGTCGAGTTCCTCACGGGGACGCGGTGGAGCCCGACGAACGATCCGATCGCGTTCGGCGTCCTGCCGCTGATTTCCGGGACGCTGATCATCACCGTCGGCGCGGCGATGGTCGCGCTCCCGATCGGTCTGCTGACCGCGATCTACCTGAGCGAGTACGCGTCCGAGCGCCGACGAGCGTACCTCAAGCCGGCGCTCGAGGTGCTGGCGGGCGTGCCGACGGTCGTCTACGGCTACTTCGCGCTCGTCTACGTCACGCCGGCGCTGGACACGTTCTTGCCGCTGTCGACGTTCAACGCGCTGTCGGCGTCGATCATGGTCGGTATCATGATCATCCCGATGGTCTCCTCGATCAGTGAGGACGCGATGAGCGCGGTGCCTGACTCGCTTCGACAGGCCAGTTACGGCCTCGGCGCGACGAAGTTCACCGTTTCGACGTCCGTCGTCGTTCCGGCGGCGCTGTCGGGCATCTTCTCGTCGTTCATCCTCGCGCTGTCGCGAGCGATCGGCGAGACCATGATCGTCGCCATCGCGGCGGGACAGACCCCGCGGTTGGCCGACGTGACGGATCCCGCCGGGTTGTTCCTGAACTCGGTCCAGACGATGACCGCCGCGATGGTCCAGATCGGGACCGGCGACATCGTCGGGCAGGGCGTCGCCTACAAGAGCCTCTTCGCGGTCGGATTAACCCTGTTCGTCATCACCTTCGTCATGAACCTGATCAGTGAATTCGTCGCATCGCGCTATCGAGAGGTGTATCGCTAATGGCGGCCGACACCACCGACGCGCCCGCCGACTCCGGGTTCGGGAAGATCAGCCGAACGAAAGACGTCGCGTTCCGCCTGCTCGCGCTGGCGGCGACCCTCATCGGGATCGTCTCGCTCGCGGTGTTGCTGGCGAACGTCACCGTCGACGCCGTCGGCTGGCTCGACTGGCAGTTCCTCACGAACCCGCCCCACCCCGATCCCTACGAGGCCGGGTTCTTCCCCGCGCTGATCGGCTCCATCGCGATCATGCTCCTGATCGCACTGATCACGTTCCCGCTCGGCGTCGGGGCCGCGGTCTACCTCGAGGAGTACGCCAACGACGGCTACCTCACCCGGTTCATCCAACTCAATATCGCCAACCTCGCGGGCGTCCCCTCGGTCGTCTACGGGCTGTTGGGACTGGGGCTGTTTATCGGCCTCCTGAACATTGGCTACGGGACGGTGATCGTCGCCGGGTTCACGGTTTCGCTGCTCGTCTTGCCGATCGTGATCATCTCGGCGCAAGAGGCGATCCGGGCGGTGCCGGACTCCCAGCGCCAGGCGTCCTACGGGATGGGTGCGACGAAGTGGCAGACGATCCGGAACGTCGTCCTCCCGCGGGCGATGCCCGGTATCATGACCGGGACGATACTGGCGCTCGGCCGCGCGATCGGCGAGACGGCACCGCTGATCATGATCGCCGCGCCGACGACCGTCTTCGGGGTTCCAAACAGCCTCTTCAGCAAAGTCAGCGCCATGCCCCTGCAAATCTACAACTGGGCGTCCTACCCCAACACCGAGTTCCAGTACGGCGTCGTGGCCGCCGGCGTCGTTACGCTACTCGTCGTCCTCCTGTCGATCAACTCGATCGCGATCATCATTCGGAACCGATATCAACAGCGCACCTGACAATGACTAACAAACAGATGACTTCCTCGGAAGCCGAACCGACCGACGACCAGCTATCCCCGACGCCGGGAACCGACGGCTTGACTGACAGCGCCGATGGGGGCGAGGGGACGACCGATCGAACGCTCCTCGAGGCGCGGGATCTCGACGTCTACTACGGCGACGACCAGGCGCTTCGGGGGATCGACATGGCGATTCCCGAACAGCAGGTGACGGCGCTGATCGGTCCCTCGGGTTGTGGGAAATCGACGTTCCTACGCTCGATCAACCGCATGAACGACCTCATCGACGTCGCTCGCGTCGACGGCGACCTCTACTACCGCGAGAAGAACGTTTACGACGACGACGTCGATCCCGTCGCCCTGCGCCGGAAGATCGGCATGGTCTTCCAGAAACCCAACCCGTTCCCCAAGAGCATCTTCGACAACGTCGCCTACGGACTGCGGGTCCAGGGCACGGACGACGACATCGACGAGAAGGTCCACACTGCCCTCGAGCGGGCGGCCCTGCTCGAGGAGGTCGAGGACCAACTCGAGTCGTCGGGCCTCGACCTCTCGGGCGGTCAACAGCAGCGCCTCTGCATCGCTCGCGCCATCGCTCCCGATCCGGAAGTGATCCTCATGGACGAGCCGGCGTCGGCGCTGGACCCCGTCGCGACCTCGAAGATCGAAGATCTGATCGAGGATCTGGCCGAAGAGTACACGGTCGTCATCGTCACGCACAACATGCAGCAGGCGGCCCGCATCTCGGACAAGACCGCCGTCTTCCTCACCGGCGGCGAACTCGTCGAGTTCGACGATACCAGCACCATCTTCGAGAACCCCGAGCACGACCGCGTCGAGGACTACATCACCGGCAAATTCGGGTAGTTCGCCGGCGGTTCCGGTCGGCGAAACGCATCGACGACGGGTGCGGATCACACCGTGTCGGCGCAATTGTACCGAGTACCGGCGACAGCGCCGGTGGGGCTTACGTGAGTCCTCGGGGATGGTCGTCGCGGATCAGGCCCGTACGGCGTCGAGACGACGTGGTCGGCGGTTAGGCCGCGTCGACGCTCCCGTCCGGACGAACCGTCACGACCGGGACGGGTGCCGTTCGGACGACCGTGTCCGTAACGCTCCCGAGGATCCGCTTTTCTAGTCCGGTTCGACCGGCCGTGCCGATGACGATCATGTCGGCGTCAAGTTCGGCCGCGTAGTCGGCGATTTCTTCGGCAGGAACGCCGGTTCGAACGACCGCTTTCGCCTCGAGACCGCGTGCGGCTGCCTTCTGTACGAGTTCGTCGGCCCAGCGGGCGGCGATCTCGGTCACGTCGTCTGTGGTTCGTGGCGGTGCACCCCCGGTCGACGAGATTTCCGCGAGGTTCACGTTACCGACAGCGAGCGCGTGGACGGTCGCGTCGAGCTTTTCGGCGAGTCCGAATCCGGTTTCGGCAGCTTTTTCGGCATATTCGCTCCCGTCCGTCGGGATTATTATCGTATTCTCCATCGAATGTCTCCTGATAGAACGTGTAGGAGGACGTATACATAATATCATACACTCGGGCAACGTTTCGTAACGGCCCGGCCGGAATCGGTTTGTGCTCGTTCGCCAGCCGTACGCGCCCCCTCGAGCGGTGGCAAATCGATGGCAGCGACCGTACGGGACCGGCAGGTCGTGTGTCACTTCGTCCCCCGAAATCCCCGCAGTGAGCGCAAGCTATATCTTCGCCCGGACGGGTGCGTGAATCATGGCTAGAAAATCGTATCAGGAGAAACTCGCGGAACTCCGCGAGGACATCCTCTACATGAGCGAGGTCGTCATGGAACGTCTTCGCATGGGTCTCGACGCACTCGAACAGAAAGACGACGAACTCGCTCGCGAAGTGATCGAGGGCGACGGGGAGATCAACCGGATGTACCTCGACCTGGAGCAAGACTGTATCGACCTGCTGGCCCTTCAGCAACCGGTCGCGAGCGATCTTCGGTTTATCGCCGCCTCCTTCAAGATCATCACCGACCTGGAACGGATCGCCGACCTCGCGGTCAACCTCGGGGAGTACACCCTCGATGCCGAGGAGAACCTCTTTCCCGACGTCGACGTCCAGGAGATGGGCGAACTGACCCTCGATATGATCGAGGACGCGATGATCGCCTACGACGTCGAGGACACGGACGCCTGCCGGGAACTCGCCGCCCGCGACGACGATCTCGACCACTTCGCCGAGCGGGCGAGCGAGATCGTCGTCCGAGATCTGATCGAGCGCGAACTCGAGTCGACCGAGGAAGTCGAACTCCTCCTACAAGACGTGTCGCGGCTCCTGCTGACGATCCGCGATCTCGAGCGGGTCGGTGACCACTCCGTGAATATCGCCGCACGGACGCTGTACATGGTCGAGAACGACGACGAACTGATCTACTGAGACGACCGTCGATCCGCTCTCCGTTTCGGTACCGTCTTCGCCGAGACGGTTTGTACCTAACCGCACGACAGCACCGGGAGTGGCGTTCAACGACACCGATACTCCGTGGGAGTGTGTTCGAACCGGCCGGAGCCGCCGACTGTGACACGGCGTCCCGCGTACTCGCACGCGACGGTGCGATCGAAGACGCTATCGCTCCTGCTCGAGGCGATGCTGTGAGTCGCCCGCCGCTCCGTGATCGCGCGGTGGTACCCCGGTGAGCAACTGGCCGACGTCGTCGATGTTTCGCGTTTGCACGAGGAGTTCCGCGGCCTCCCGGACGGTGAACTCGGCGTCGAACTCGACGCCGTAACAGCGGGTGTAACACTCGAGCCAGCGGTTCATCGCGCGCTCGAGGGCGGCGAGTTCGAACGGCGAAAACGGGACCAGTCGGTCGCCGGTACGGGCCTCGACGTAGAGCCAGATGGCTCGGCCGGCACCGTCTCGAAGGTAGCCCTCGGCGGCGTCCGGGGCCGCGGCTGTGCCGTCGATAGCCCTCTCGACGGCCGTTCGATCCCGTTCCGCCCGGCGCTCGAGGGCGGCGATACGCGAGCCGTATCGACTCACGGTCACCCCTCGCGATACTCGACGCCCTTGCCGCCGCGCGGGTGTTCCCACTCGGTATCGGCGACGATCGCGCAGGTCCCACACTCGATGCAGGGCTGGGTGTCGAGGCTGATCAGCGTCTCTTCGGTGCCGTTCGTCTCGACGCGTTCCGAACGATAACAGCCGCCGCCGAAGTCCTCCGCGCTGACCGGACAGGCCGCGACGGCCGCTCCGCTGGCTGCAGCGGACTCGTCTCTGAGTTCGATGTGGGGATTTCCGACGTCCGTGTCGTAGGTGAGGTCACCGATGCGCTCCTCGAGCGTCGGCGGTTCGATCTCGTTTTCCCACCGGATCGTCTGCCCGTGCTCCTCGCCGATGATCGACGGCAGCGTGACGTAGCCCGTCTTCGTGTCGGGGAGCATCGACACCATGAACGGCGAGTTGTACGCCCGCTCGAGCACGCGTTCGGCCAGCGGGTTACCGACCGCGATCGAGCCGACCGGCGACTCGAGGACTCGCTCGACAACGTTCGTGACCGTCTCGTGTTCGCCGACGGTTCGAGAGAGTTCGTACCGTCGGGGTCGGAGTTTGTCCATCGTGCCCGATTTCTCGAGCATCTGTGCGTATCGCCGGCCGGCGGCTTCGGAGTGGGCGTTGCCGCGAGTGACGGCGAACGCGTCGGCCGCGAGCGCACCCGCGGTGACTGCGTGATTCATCCCCTTGATGATCGGCCCCTGGGCCTGCATCTGACCGGCGGCGTCACCGACGAGGACGAGCCGGTCGCGGTAGGGCGATCTGTGAGCGACCTTCTTCGAATCGGGAACGAGTTTGGCGGCGTACTCGCGTTCGTGGTACTCGCCGCGGACCCACTGGGCGAGCAGCGGGTGCGTGAGCAACGCGTCGAGCAGTTCGTGCGGTTCGGCCTGCTCCTCGACGAGGCTGTCGAGGTGGAAGACGGTCCCGATCGACAGCGAGTCCTCGTTGGTGTAGAGGAATCCGCCGCCGCGGACGTCCTCGAAGAGATCGCCCGAGAACAGGTGGGCGACCCCCTCGTCCGGGTCGATATCGAACCGATCGTCGATGACGTCGGGTTCCATGTCGACGACGGCCTTGACGCCCTGGAACCACTCGTCGGGATCCTCCCAGTCCATCAGCCCGGCGTCGCGGGCGAGTTCGGAGTTGACGCCGTCCGCGCCGACGATCAGATCCGCTTTGATGGGGTCGAGTTCGTCGCAGGTGACGCCCACGATTTCTCCGTTCTCGCGGAGCAGGCCGTTCACCCGAACGTCAGTCAGGACGCCGCCGCCGGTCTCGCTGGTTTTCTCGTGAACCCGTCGCTCGAGCCACGAGTCCATCGGCCGGCGGAGCACGGCGTCGCACCAGTCGGTGTCGTGTTCGTGGAGGTCGGTCAGGTCGAACGTCTTGACCGTATTTCCCGCGATATTGTGGATCTGATAGTCCGTGACAGGCCGTTCGGCAGCCTCGTCGCGGAAGCCGTCGAAGAGATCGTCGATCGTGTAGGCGGCCGACTCTTCGGCGTAGATCAGTCCGCCGGAGACGTTCTTTGCCCCCGCTTCCGTGCCGCGCTCTAAGACGAGCGTTTCGACGCCGTGATCGGCCAATCGTGCGGCGGCTGCGGCCCCGCCGGGACCGCAGCCGACGACGACGGCTTCGTAGTGTTCGTGCTCAGTCATCGTCCTCACCTCCGCTGCCGTCCGCGACCGCCTCGGGTTGTAGATCCCCCGATTCGACGGCTGCAGTCAGCCGCGGGAGGATCTCGAAGAGATCGCCCTCGATGAAGTAGTCCGAGAAGTCCCTGATCCGGGCGTCCGTATCCGTGTTGATCGTGACGATCGTGTCCGACTCGTCCATGCCGACTTTGTGCTGAACCGCACCCGACACGCCGGCGGCGATGTACAGGTCCGGCGCGACGACCTGCCCGGTCTCGCCGATCTGGCGCTCTTCCTTCGAGTACCGCTCGACGTGGCCCTCGAACTGATAGGAGGAGGTGACGATCCCTCGCGTAATGCCGAGTTCGGCGTCCTCGAAGGCGTCGACGAGGTCGAGTCCGAGCTCCATCCCTTCGGTGGGGTCGTCGGCGATGCCGCGGCCGAGACAGACGATTACGTCGTGACCGGTGAGGTCGATCCCGGCCTCGAGTCGGTCGTGTTCGGTGATTTCGACGCGGAACCAGTCCTCGTCCAGTTCCATGTCGTGTTCGACGACCAGTCCTTCGCGGTCGGGGTCGCGTTCGATCGGGTCGAAACTGCCCGGAATAATCGACGCCCCCTGCGGGTGGAACTCCCGCCCGGGATTGTCCAGACAGAGAATGGTCGAGTACTCGAAGCCCGAGAAATCGGGCCGCTTCATGTGCAAGACCTTCTCGAAGGTCTTCTTGACGCCGGGTTCGCCCGTCTTGACCGGATTCGACACCTCGTTCTCCTCGATGTAGAGATCCGAGCAGTCCGAGGCGAGTCCGGAGTCGAGTTCCGCCTGTACCTCGGCCGAGAGGTCGCGGCCGTTGTTCGTCGCCGGGAAGAGGATGTACCGCGGCTTGTCGTACTCGCGCCAGTCGGTGCTCTCGGCGGTTCCCTCGCCGCGGGCCATGTGCGCCGTGATTTCGGTGTAGGGTTTGTGGAGGAACCGTTCCAGTCGGTTGTCGTCGTGATAGACCGCGACATCGGCCCCGTAGGCAACGCACTCCTCGGCGAGTCCCTCGCAGTCGTCGCCCATCAGGAACGCGACGACCCGTTCGTCGTCGGTATAGTCCGCTTCGAACTGATCCATCAGCCGTCGGGCCTTCCCCAGCATCTCTCGAGACACGTCGAGCAACTCCCCTCCCTGGGTTTCACAGAACACCCACATGTCCGCGTACTCGCCGTTCGCGAGGGCTCTGACGTGGCGCTTGTCGCGCGTCGGGTGTGAGAGACCGTCGTCTTCTTCCTCATCGGCCTCGTCGGGCTCCGATTCCGATTCGTCCATTTCTTCGTCGCTGATTTCCTCGCCCTCGGCTTCGTCGCCGGTGTCTTCTTTCGTCTCTTCGTACTCGCCTTCGGTCTCCGTTCCCTCCTCGACGCCGTTGCCGTCGCTCGTCTCGTCCGCGTCGATCTCGCCGATCGCCTCGAGGCGACGATGTACCGCCTCGCGGGCCGTTTTCCGATCCTGTCCCGCCTGTTCGGCCTCGAGGATCGTCTGAAGTTCGTCCGCGTCGTCGATCGTCTCAAGGCGGTCCGTTAGCTCGTCGACCGTGTGGTCGTTTGGATCTACATTCGCCATCTCAATCACCTGCTCCCGTCGCGTACGGCTGCATTTCCTCGAGGATGTCACCCATGCCGGCCTCGTCGGCGGGATCGATCATCGTCGCCTCACGCTCGGACGGCGCTTTGGGGATCGGGTCCACCGAGGAGACGATCGTGGGCGAGCCGTCGAGCCCGATATAGTCGGGATCGAGGTTCAGATCCTCGTGATTCCACGTCGTCAGGTGCGCCTCGTGATCGGCCGCTCGTTCCTCGGTCTCCCCTCGGAGCCGTTTGTGCGTCAGCCGGTGGGACGCCTTGCGGTAGGTCGGTTCGAACTCGGGATCGGTGACGACGAAGCAGGGTAGCGACACCTCGACGGTCTCGATCTCGTCGACGTCGCCCTCGACGAGTCGCTTCGCTCGAAGGGTCCGCTCCTCGGGATCGATATCCAGCGCGAGCACGTGGGTAACGATCGGCCAGTCCATCGCCCAGCAGGCCTGGGGACCCGTCTGTCCCGTCTCGCCGTCGGCCGATTTGAAGCCGGCGAAGACGAGGTCGATCTCTCCGACCTCCTCTTGGTAGGTCTCGAGGCCGGCGCTGATCGTGATCGCCGTCGCCCACGTGTCAGAAGCCGCCAGTTCCCGGTCGGAGAGCAGATAGCTATCGTCGGTGTACACCGACTCCATCGCCTCCTGCAGGACGTCTGCGTACCCCGGCGGACCCATGCTCATCCCGCTAACGTGCCCGCCGTGGCGAACCTTCGTCTGAAGGGCCGCCTGAACCGCGAACTCGTCGTTCGGGTTCATCACCGTCGGGGTTTTTCCCCGCTCTAGGTGGCCGTCTTCGTCGAACGATACCGCTCCCTCCGAAAAGTCCGGCACCCCTTTGGTCAGGACGACGGATCGCATGGATCCCTCCGTCCTATGTGCGTGCGTCTAACAATCATGCCTGTATTTCTCTATCGCAATTGTCAGTATTAAGAATAGGGGGTAGAATCAACGGGAGAAATCGTCGGATGCCCTGACCGACCATCCGACAGAATAATGACGGTAATACGACAGTAGGGGCGCGTAGTCTAGCCGGGAGATTTCGCAAACGCCGATACGAACTGCTGTGAGTCGGTTCCGGTACAACCGCGAACCGTCCGGCGTTCGTGCCGACAAATCGTTACAGTAGGCCGTACGAGCTATCGGTTCGAGTGGACGTCGTATCAGAGCAGCGACGAGCACGAGCGCTCGCGTCCGGACGCTACTCACTCGGGGTCGCGTTCGGTCGTCCCCATCGTGACTTCGCCGTTGGCACGGATCGTCCCGTCGACTTCGGCGTTCGGACCGAGCTCGAGGTCGGCACACGAGACGTCGCCGAGAATGCGGGCGTCGGCGTCGATAGTAACGTTACCGTCGCGGGTGGTCAGGTCCCCGTGGATGTTGGTCCCCTCGCCGATGGAGATGTCGCCGCGAGCCCGAAGGCTTCCGAAGATGGTGGTCTCGGTGCCGACGTCGATCGTTTCGGCGCGAACGTTGCCGTGGAGGCGGCAGTCGTCACCGATCGATGCGGGCGTCGAAACTCGCCAGGCGTCGTCGCTGACCGTCGCGTTCCCGGGGATGACGAGCGGGTCGGTATCGGCGTCCTGTTCCTCGTCGACGAGTTCGGAGACGAGCCGCTGCGCCGTATCTTCCTCGCCGAGAAGCAGGAGGTGTTTGAGGTAGACGAACAGAAAGACGATCGTCGGCATCGGGTTTCGGATGACGATCCACCCGTTCGCCTCGAACCCCTCCTCGATCTCGACGTCGTCGCCGATATCGAGGTCTCCGGCGACTTTCATCTCCCCGGCGACGTGGACGCGCTCGCCGATGTAGGCGTCCTTCCCGACGAGAACGTTCTCGGCGACGTCACACCACATGTCGAGCCGGCAATCGCCCTCGGCTTCGATGGCACCGCCGAATTCGACGCTCTCGCCGGCGAGAACGTTTCGGCCGCGGACGCCGAAGTCGACGGTGGACCGACCGCCGATGAGGACGTCACCGTCGGTTACGAGGTCGACTTCTCTGGCTTCCGTGCCGTCGGGCACGACCAGTTCGTCGAGCGGGTCCCTGCTGAAGTCCACACTTCGCCCCAAAGGGGTTATCCATTAATAAACCTCGCGCGTCGTCTGCCGCTCGTCTGACGCCTGTCTTGCGATCCGGAATCTCGGCCCCATTCGCCTCGCTTTTACTTCCCCGTCGCGTACGTCCGCCCATGACAACGCTCGCGTTCGGCGACGACGGCGTCGACGTCGTTTACGAAGGCACCGAATTCCACCTCGAGAAAGCGCTCATCGAGGAGGCGACGGAGAAATCCTACTACGACGTGACGGACCACGAAGTGCTCAAAATCGTCGCCGAACAGCCGAATCTACAGGGCGAACCGCGACGGGTCGGCGATATTCTCGACTGAGACGACGGCGCGTTACTCTATGGTCGGCACCGGCACCGACTCGAGTACGCTTTCGATAATTCGTTCCTTTTCGACCCCGTTGACCGTCGCGTCGGGGGTCAACACCAGTCGGTGGGCCAACACCGGCTTCGCGACGCGCTTGATATCGTCCGGCGTGACGTACTCCCGGCCGACGATGACGGCGTACGCCCGGGCCGCCTCGAACAGTCGCTGCGTGCCGCGCGGGGAGACGCCGGTCTCGACGCGGCCGTCCGTTCGGGTCCCCCGAGACAGCGCCGCGATGTACTCGAGGAGGTCGTCGTCGACGCGGATCGTCTCGGGGACGCGTCGCAGTGTCGCCACCTGTTCGGGTTCGAGGATCGATTCGACGGAGGGGCTGGTCGTCTCGCGGCCCGCGCGCCGTCGGAGGAGTTCGACTTCGCCCGCTTCGTCCGGATAGCCCATTTCGGTCTTGACGAGGAAGCGGTCGATCTGGGCCTCCGGCAGCGGGAACGTCCCCTCCTGTTCGACCGGATTCTGCGTCGCGATGACGAAGAAGGGGTCCGGAAGCTGTCGGGTCGCTCCGTCGACCGTTACCTGCCCCTCTTCCATGGCCTCGAGCAGTGCGGCCTGCGTTTTCGGCGGCGCGCGGTTGATCTCGTCCGCCAGCACGATGTTGGCGAAGATGGGACCTTCGCTGAACTCGAACTCGCGATCCTGCTCGTTGAAGATGTGCGTCCCGGTCACGTCGGCGGGCAACAGGTCCGGCGTGAACTGGATGCGCGAAAACGAGAGACCGAGCGCGGTCGCAACGGTCCGCGCCGTCAGTGTTTTGCCGGTCCCGGGGACGTCCTCGAGGAGGACGTGGCCGCGGCCGACGACGCCGACGAGGATCTCCTCAAGGAACGATCGATCGCAGATGACGGCCTCGCCGATCGTCTCGAGGACGGCTTCGCAGTCGGCGGTGGCCTGAGTCCCGTTCATAGACACGCGGTCGAACGCTCGTGTCAAATCCCTTTCGCTCGAGGGACGAGAGCGAGTCACAATCCGGGAGAAGAATCGAAACGGGTAAAAACGTTACACGGGTAGAGGGAAGTGAGCCGAGATAGCCTAGCCCGGCCAAGGCGGTAGATTCGAAATCTACTGTCCCCACGGACTCGGGAGTTCAAATCTCCCTCTCGGCGTTTTCAGACGAACAATATCGACGAGCGAAGCGAGTCGTTCGTCGGAAGATGGCAGGGAATTTAAATCAGAGAGTGAAACGAGCGAAGCGAGTGGAACGACCGTGGTTCAAATCTCCCTCTCGGCGTTTTCCGAGAACAGCATCGACGAGCGTAGCGAGTCGCCACGTCGTCAAAATTCGAACGGGGAGTTTGAACGAGAGAAGAGGAAGTTCGCGAACGACGTGAGCGGAAGCCTCTTCGCGTTGTTCAAATCTCCCTCTCGGCGTTTTTCGACGACCAACACCGACGAACGACTGACCAGAGACGCCTCTAACAGGCAGAGGTGGGTACTTATACTGGTACTCAGTAGTTGAGTCCGTGTCCGAAGACAGTTCGATGAACGCAGATGTGACGCGATCGCCGGATCCACCCCTCCCACCGGACGGGTACGCTGATCCCTACGCGTTTTCGTACCCGATGGCGGTGTTGCTCGTCGGGTCAGGTGTGATCGCGGTCGCGCTATCTATCGTTGTGGTGGCCCTCCTCTCGCTGCTCCACGGGCCGGAACTGTTCGCGACGTTCTACGACGTGACGGTTGATGGAGACACGACGACGTACGCGATGGATTTGACGGTGATCGTCGTCCCGTTCCTCACCGCACTCCTCGTTACGGTCGTCGGTCACGAGTTCGTCCACGGCGTCGTCTTCAGGTACTACGGGTACGACGTGACGTACGGCGCCGTTCCGGCGATGGGTGCGTTCTACGCAGCAGCCTTCGGTCAGTTTCAGAATCGGAACGAGCTACTCCGCGTCTGCCTCGCCCCGCTCGTTCTCATCACGGCGGCGTGTGTACCGTTGCTGGCCGTTCCAGTCCCGATCGTTTCGATCACCGCGGCCTTCGTACTGATACTCAATACGTCCGGCGCGATCGGCGATCTGTACGCGACGTGGCGGCTCCAACGTATGCCTCGAGAGACGCTCATGTACGATGTGACGATCCGTCGATCGTACGTTTACGAACCGCTCGAGCAGTAGCCGACCCGACGGACGGTGTCCGAGAACGCGGCCGTCCGGTGTCTAATCGCAACGATTTCAATTCCGCTCGTGATCATCGGTCGAGCGAACAGCCACAGAATCGGGCGTGGAGTCCGACGCGGCATGACAGTAGCAAGCATACTGTTTATCGACTTCGCCCTGATCATCATTGCCAGTAGGTACCAATGGTTCCGGAAGAGACGCAAATCACGGCTTGTGGGGGGGTCGGCACACGATGAGTCCCGACGACGAGGAACGCGACGACGCGTTTCATCCGCTCGGCGAAGAGTGGCAGGACGGCCTCGAGGAAGCGCTCGAGGAGACCGAATACGACTCGGAACTGGGGATGGAGATGGCGCGGGACGCCATGCGCGTGACGGAGGGCGACCTCTCGGAGGAAGCGTTTTACGACCGCTACCACGAGGACGTCGTCGAGGAGTTCGGCGAGGACGACCGGCCGATGGCCGAGGATATCGAGGCGGACGGAGCGGACGGACGACTCGAGGGAACGCTCTCGCGGTTCGGACTCGACGGGGAGTCGCGCCGCGACGTGATGAAGAAGATGGGAGGTGCCGGGGCCGTGGGACTCGGCGCGTGGGGAACGACGGCGGGCGGTGGCGGCGGGTCGGAGGGCAGCCCCGCTCAGGAATCGGACGAACACGACGACGGCGACGAGTCGGGTATCCAGTGGGGAATGGCACTGGACCTCGAGCACTGTGACGGCTGTCTCTCCTGTGTCGTCGCCTGCGCCGAGGAACACAACTGGGAGCAGGGGGCGAACTGGATGTACATCCTCGACTTCGAGGACGACACGCCGGGCGAGGCCAACAATCGACTCATTCGGCCGTGCCAACACTGTACCGACGCTCCCTGCGAGAAGGTCTGTCCGACGACGGCCCGCCACACCCGGGCTTCGGACGGCCTCGTCCTGACCGACTACGACGTCTGTATCGGCTGTCGGTACTGTCAGGTCGCCTGTCCGTACGGCGTCAACTACTTCCAGTGGGAGGAACCCGAAGTCGACGCGGACGAACTCGACGAGGACCACGTCTACGACGAGCGTGGCCGGCCGGTCGGCAGCCGCGGGCCGAGGGGCGTCATGGAGAAGTGTACGTTCTGTGCGACCCGTCAGGACGGCTCGAAGGGCGAAGAGTTGGTCGGTTCGACCGCCTGTGAGGACGCCTGTCCGCCCGAAGTGATCCAGTTCGGGAACATGAACAACCCGAACAGTGATCCACAGCGGTACATCGACAACACGGCCAAGAGCCGAACGCTCGTCCGGACCGCGGGTGACATCCCGTCTCCGGAGGACGTCGAGGAGTCCCTCGAGGGTGAAGGCGAGGATCTGGATGCCGTCGTCAGCGCCGTCGAAGACCTCGACGAGGAGACGATCGCCCTGCTGAAGGCGATCGACATTCTCAGCGAGGACGGCCAACCCGAAAGCGAGGAGGACAGCACGTTAGTCGAACAGGAGGCGGCCGCCATCGAGCTCGTCGAAATTCTCGAGGACCACGGACTGGACCTCGAGGACGAGGAGGTGCTCGTCGAACTCGAACTCGCCGAAGAACCCGGCGAGGGCGAGGAGTTCGCGGGTCCGAGCGAGAACCTCGCACAGGAACGACTCGATGCGTTCGCCGGCGCTACCGAATCGACGTTCAAACTCCTCGACAACATCGGCACGGATCCGAACGTCGTCTACCTCGGTAACGAACCCGGTCCCGACGCCGAACAGGTCCCGGGACCGGTCTCGTACGAGGACGTCGGCCAGACGAATAACCGAAAAACCGTTCTCGAGGACGGAACCGTCAAATTCGACGGACTCTCCCTCTAATTGGTCGCCACGTCGAGGCAACTCGCCGTTTTCATTATCACCGAGCCAGACTCGTACGTATGGACGTTCGTCAACGGCTGATCGTCGGGAGTCTCTGGATCGGGGTCGCAGCGGTGATGGCGATTACCATCGAACCGGGCGTTCCGTCGACGGTCGGCGAAATCGCTCGACTGTTCGTCGTTATCGTTGCACTGTTTCTCGCGATCATCTACGTGTTCAACCCGTGGGGCCTCCTCAGTCGACAGCCGTTCCACTGAGCGGAAAGTGACTTCGTGACGATCCCGACCGCGATCTGGCCTTCGGTGCGGTCGGTAGTAGCGGGTTCCCTAGACGGAAACCGTAATACCGTGCTCGTCCAGTAATTTAATCGCTATCGCGGTCTGCCAGGTGAGTCGATCCGGAAGTGTGGTGCCGTAGCGCGTAACCTCGACCAGGTAGCCCGGGACGTCGAGATCGTGACCCACTTTATGCGTGAGCAGCGGTTGATCCGCATTGCCCTGGACGGTCCCGATCGTGAGTTCGTATTCGGAACCGAACGTCGACGGAGCGATGAGTTCGTCGTTCACCCACTCGGTAGCACCGACCACAGTTTCGAGGCCCGCCGCGGTCGGAAAGACCGCTTGCCCGACGCCGTTGTCCATTCCCGACTGATAGATCCCGTGTGACGAATGGAGGTCCAATACGACGTCGGGATCGTTCCGCTGAATTTCGCGCCAGACCGCCGCCGCTGCATCCAACGTCGGCGCTTCCTCGGGCGGAAAGTGCCGATTCATGTTGCCGTCGCTCGTCTGGTAGACGCCCTGGATGATTGCTGGCGGGTTCGCGAACGGAATGATGACCAGTTTCCCGACGTCGATCGAGAGCGCAGTGAGTTGCATCGCGGTGAGCCATCCCGCCGGTTCGATCCCGTGTTGGCCCGCAACGATGACCACCGTTGGTCCCTCGTCGGAACCCGATCGACCCTCGACGACGTACACTCCGCTTTCGTAGCGGGTGTTCGCCATCAGAGTGTGACGCGGACCCAGTTGCGAGAGAACTCCGAGTAGCGAGTCGTCAGTGTTCGACGCGGTGTCAGTTTGTGATTCAGTTTGGCTGCTGCCTGCTCCCGTCATAGTTGCACTGGCCATCAGTCCCAGTACGCCGCCCGTTTTTAGGAGCGTTCGTCTCGTTTTGCGCGACATTCATCGTATCGTGTGCGGCTTGAGGAATAAAGCGTTCGGAGTTAAACCAACAATTTTCAGTGAAAAGTTTTCTCGCCCCATCGCTCACACCGAGACCACGGCGAGACGCGGGCGGAAGCGCGTCACCGACGGTTAGGTCGCGGTCAAACGGTGAACCCGAAGTTGAAATCCCCTTTCCAGTTCGATCGGTTCCCGTGGAAAATGGTGGATCCGCGGTGGCGGTTACCGACCCACAGCACGTCCTGAAGCGTCGCGTTGGCATTGCTCATCACGAGGCCGTCGAAGTCCGAGCTCTCGATATTGTGGTCCCGACCGCTTTCACCGAACCGGAGGCTGGCACCGTCGGCGTCGATGTCGGTATTGTTCATGGTGACCTGATTGACGTTCGTTCCCTGTCTGCTGATGAAGATGCCGTGACGGTCCTGATTCGACTGCGACTTGAAGTCGTACTCGCAGTCGCGGAAGGTGACGTTCGACGACCGGACGTAAACCGCGTAATCGGACGTACTCGGACTCGTTCGATCAGTGATCGTACACCCTTCGAAGACCGTCTGCGTCTGGTCATTGTCGGCGATGCGAATCGCACGACCGTCTGTTCCCTCGTCGGTGATGTGGATATTCGACAGCCGAGCCGGTCCGTCCTGTGTGAGCCGGATGATCTCCGTGTTCTTTCGGACGTTGTTTTGAACGTGCAGGCGGTTGACGACCTGTCCGCCGCCGTTCTCAAGCCAGAGCCCGGACCACGGGTAGTTCGGTTGCTCGGTCATCGTAATCTGGCAGTTTTGTACGCTATCGTTGGCACCGATTCGGAAGCCTGATCCGGCGCAGTCACGAGCGTGACACCCAGAGAGAATGTTCCGTCCGGAGTTAGTCGAGACGTAGAATCCGTTGTCGATGTAGCCACGCACTTGGCACCCTTCCCAGATGTTCGTTCCGCGGTTTGGGGGCTCCGAACTGAACGGGATGGCGTGTCCGACGTGAGTCGATCGGTCGTACGGCGTGTCGCCGTTGGTGAGATGGCACCCTCTGATGATGTTCGTTGTCGTTGATCGAACGCCGTTGATCAAGACCGTGTGCCGGTCGCCACCGTAGTTCGGATTGAGCCTGTCGCGTCGTCCCCGCATCGAGACGTTCTCCATGCGCCCGTACGTGTAGGTGTACCAGCGACAGAGACCGGCATCGTAGTTCCCGCGGATATCCACCTGAAGGTCCGTCAGTACCGTTCGCTGTGCATGCGGAAGCGAGTCGTCGGCCCGTCCGACGGTCATCAGTAGATCGACGTCTTGGTCGGTGACTTTGAGGGTTGCGTACGGGTCGCCGACGATGCCGAGGTACTCATGTGCGTCAAAGTGAGCGTCGTTGGTCTCGACGGACCAGGTGCCGGGTGGGATCACGTATCGGTGATTCCGATTAGTCGGACTGAACGATTGGTAGTGTTCGTAGATCGCACCCCAAACGTCGTCCGATTGGCGCTCGACACCGAGGTCGCTCCGAACGTTAACGATCTGCGGATTCGACGGCGTGTCTTGGGGCTGCACCTGTACGCTGTGAGTCTCCCCGCCGTCTTCGGAGCTGACCGGTGAGAGCGAGCCACCGAAGTCGAGGTGGGTGACTTCCTCGCTGACGTCCGCCCCCGAGTCGGTCACGGTAATGCCGTGCTGGGAAGTTCGCCCGTCTGGAGTCGCTGTACCGACATCGTTTCCGTTCGACGCCGCTGCCTGCGACGCGGTGAGCCCGCTCCCGACGCCGAGCGCGCCGAGCAGTCGAACGTACGAGCGTCGCGTTACTCCTGGATCCTCTCTACGCGATTGATTTTGTCGTTGGTTGCCGTTCATTGCACCTCCACCATCATTGTATTTGATAGTTTGTTACGAGACCGCTACCGCGACGAAGTGGTTACGGGCGGGCCAGTTGCAGATCTGTAATGGTCCGTGGCACCGTTCCATATTCAAAAGTCATCTCATTACCGACCGTTCCGCCGCCTAACACCGTCGAATACGATCGAGTTACGAAACCAGTTGTGGTACTGAACATACCACGAAAAGCCGACAATGCACTGAACCGACTGGAAAATATGACTGGAGAACGTCACGTGTCCCGCTAACGGTGCGTTGAACAGTGAGCGAAGAAACCGCTGGCGGTCGGGTTCGCCGCGGACGCTCGTCAGTCGTCCGCCGGCGTGAGCGGCTGCTGGTCGGTCGCGAGGAGTCGGTCGAGCGCGTCGACCATCGCCTCGACGCTCGCGCGGGTGATGTCGGCCTCGCTTCGGGCGACGGTAACCGAGCGGTCGTTGCGGACCATCGTCACCTCGACGGTAACGACGGCGTCGGTACCGCCGGTCACGGCGTCGACGTGGTAGGAGTCGAGTTCGGCGTCGGCTATCGACCCGAGCGCCTCGCGGATGGCGGAGACGGCGGCGTCGACGGGTCCGGACCCGGTTCCGCTGGCGACACGTTCCTCGCCGACGACGGCGAGGCGGATGCTCGCGGTCGGAACCGCCCCACCGCTCGTGGCGGTGAGATCGAGCAGTTCGACCACGCGCTCGCGGTCGTCGCCGGTGACGTCCTCGGCGATGGCCAGCAGGTCGGCGTCCGTGACCCGACGGCCGCGGTCGCCGAGTTCCGTCACGCGGGTTGCGATTTCGGCCACCTCGTCGTCGCTCGCCTCGACGTCGTGTTCCTCGAGCGTCGCCTGGACGCCCGCTCGGCCCGTGTGCTTGCCGAGGGCGAGTCGGCGCTCGCGGCCGACCGTCTCGGGCGCGTACGGTTCGTACATCTTGTCGTCCTTGAGCGTCCCGTCGGTGTGGATGCCGCTCTCGTGAGTGAAGGCGTTCTCGCCGATGACGGCCTTGTTCGGCGGGAGTTGGATTCCGGTCGCCCGGGAAACGGTCTGTGCGAGATCGTAGCTTTCCTCGAGATCGAGGGTCTCGACGTCGTAGACGTGCGAGAGCGCGATTGCGACCTCCTCGAGGGCGACGTTCCCGGCGCGTTCGCCGAGGCCGTTTACGGTACAGTGAACGAGGTCGGCACCGGCCGAAACGGCCGACAGCGCGTTCGCGACACCCAATCCGAGATCGTCGTGGGTGTGGGCGCTGACCGGACCGATTTCGGCGAGTCGAGAGACCGCTTCGGCGGTGTGTTCGGGTCCCGTGTGACCGACCGTGTCGGCGAAACAGAACCGTTCTGCGCCCGCATCGAGGGAGGTCCGGGCCAACTCCTCGAGGTAGTCGAGGTCGGCTCGAGAGCCGTCCTCGCCGATGACTTCGACCCAGAGGTCGTGTTCGGTCGCGTACTCGACGAGTTCGGCGGTTTTCCGGAGGTTGTCCGCCCGAGACGTGCCGACCTTTCCCTCGACGTGGCGGTCGCTCGAGGGGACGACGAGGTGGATCCCGTCGACGTCGCACTCGAGCGCGAGGTCGATGTCGGTCGCGATCCCGCGACAGAAACTGGTCACGCGGGCGTCGAGATCGAGGTCGGTGACCCGCGAGATGGCCTGGCGTTCACCCGCCCCGGTACAGGCGCTGCCAGCCTCGATGACGGAGACGCCGGCACGTTCTAGCGCGCGGGCGATCTCGACTTTTTCGTCGGGCGACAGCGAGACGCCCGGTGCTTGCTCGCCGTCGCGAAGCGTCGTATCGAGAAGGCGGACTGTACGGTCGGATTGAATCGTCTGCTCGGCGGAGTGAGTTACAGGCAAGAGTGATGAACTGCGATTAGTTTCGTCGCGTAATTTCACGCCCAGCCGGGTTGCCCCGACTTCCTCTATCCTCGGACTCCGGCGTTGAGAAGGTATCTCGTACCATTGTATCTCTCCCTATCGAATCACGGCAACTTAACTCCGCTGGTCACGGTACGATCTGCGAGGCGTCTCGTGGCCGTGTGCGCGATCGAATCGCGGTCGCCGACCCAAACGCCCTTTCTCCCTCCCCCCGTATCGCCGCTCGAGTATGGACTCTACCCTGGAGCCGCTCGCGCGGTCGCTTCGCGAGGCCCCGGTCGTCGACCGTGACGGATACGAGTACTTCGTCCACGGCGTCACTGATGGCATTCCGCCGGTCGATCCTGCGGTGTTGCAGGCGGTCGCCGACGGCATCCGCGAACGGATCGACCTCGATGATATCGACACGCTCGTCGCGCCGGAAGCGATGGGCATTCACCACGGCACGGCGCTTTCGCTCGCGACCGGCATTCCGCTGGTCGTCGTTCGCAAGCGCTCGTACGGATTTCCGGAAGAGGTCGCCGTCCACCAGGAGACCAGCTACGGCGAGAGCGAACTCTATCTGAACGGCGTCGATGCGGGCGACCGCGTCGTGTTGATCGACGACGTGCGCTCTTCCGGCGGAACGATCGAGGCGGTCTGTGACGCGCTCGAGGCCGTCGAAGCCGAGGTCGTCGACATCGTCGTCGTCCTCCGCCGAGTCGATGCCGATCACGAGGACGCCGCTCGAGACGTGACGAGCCTGCTCGACGTTCGGGTTCGAGACGGCGCGGTCGAGGTCCTCGGCTTCGACGACCTCGAATAATCACCTGACCGGTCGCGCCCCGGCTCACGCCGATTCGAGGACGAGCCGATCGCCGGGCTCGACGGCCGCCGCGGTGCCGGCGGGCAGTTCGACGATCAGGTCACACTCCTCGCGGGCGAAACTGCGCCACGGCCGCAATCGTTCGACGCGCTGGACGACGTTGTCGACGACCCAGACGGCGTCGACCGGGAAGCGGACGAACAACATGTGGACGTCGCGAGTCTTGGCCGTCTCGAACTGGAAGACGAGCGCGTAGTCGTCGGGCACGGAGCGACGGAACATCAGCCCGCAGGTCTGGCTCAGTAGTGAGTCGGCGATGTCGACGTTCGTCGCCAACGCGTTTCGATCGGCGTCACCGCCGCTCGCGTCCGCCGCGCTCGCTCCCGACCCACTCTCACTCCCGGTCGCACGATGGTGAACCAGACGCACGCTCTCGAGTCGGCAGGCCGGGAGCAAAAACCTTCCCGCCGGGACCGAGCGCGGCGTCCGTGAGATTCAACTGCTCGCCGCTCGAACGGGCGGTAACTCGCGCATGGAAAAAACGCCACGGGGGACGTCGGTCGGCGTCGACGACCCTTACGAGTTCGCGGGCCTCTGTGACCACCTCACCGGCGAGGGCCGGTGTCGCTACGCCCTCGATCACTACGGACACGACCCCGAGTTCGCCCGCGAACGCGCGGATGACGACTACGTCTGCCCCGTCGTCGATCCCGAAACCGACGAGACGTGGGCCGACTGTCCGCACTTTCGCTCGCGAAACCACGACCGCGAGTGCGTTCGCTGCGGGCTCGCAGAAAAGCGGATGGCCCACGACGACGAGCGCCCGCTGCTCGAGGAACACCACCTCTCTTACGCCCGCGACGAGGCGGAGCTAACCCACGAGATCACGGTCTATCTCTGTCGGTGGTGTCACGCGAAAGTCCACCGTTCGTGGGCGCGGATCACCGACGACGCAGCGCCGGACCCGGAGGCGACGGCCGCTCTCGAGGGTCGTCGAAGCCGAGAGCACGAGGAACTGGGATTCGAATCGGCCGCGGAGCGATACGGCGAGGACGACGGCGGTCGACAATAGACCCCTGTCCGTCCGCTCAGCCCGTGTTCTTCATCCCGGCCGCGATTCCCTTGACCGTCAGCCGGAGCGTTCGCTCCTCGATGTCCGTTCGGTGGGTCCGGTTGAGCAGGTAGACCTGCAACAGGTTCAGCGGGTCGACGTAGGGGTTGCGCCGCGCCAAGTTCTCGCCGAGCCAATCGCGCGTGTGCAAGCGGTCTCGCTGGCCGATCTCGGTGATCAGCTCGGTCGCTCGCTCGTACTCGTCGGTCACGCGCGGGAAGAATCGACTCCGGAGGTCGTCGTCCGCTAAGTCAGCGTACTGCTCGGCGATCTCGAGTTCGGTCCGAGAGAGCGAGAGGGCGGCGTTATCGAGCGTGGTTCGGAAGAACGACCACTCATCGTACATCTCCCGGAGGGTCTCCATCGAACCGCCGTCGTCCAGGTACGCTTCGATCCCCGTCGCGAGGGCGTACCAGCCGGGGAGGATACACCGCGATTGGGTCCAGGAGAACACCCACGGAATCGCGCGCAGGTCCTCGACGGTCCGCTCGCCGCTGCGGGAGGCGGGACGCGATCCGAGATCGAGATCCTCGATGACCGTGATCGGCGTCGCCTGCTCGAAGTACTGGACGAAGCCGTCGCTCTCCAGAAGGTCGCGATACTCCCGTCGTGCGGCGTCGGCCATGATCTCCATGGCGTCGGTCCACTCCTCGTGAACCTCCTCTTCGGGTTGTTCCATCGCGTACAGTCGGGACCGAAGCTGTGCGTTGAGCATCTGCTCGATGTTGCGCTCGGCGATGCGAGGGTTGGCGTACTTCTCGGCGATCGCCTCGCCCTGCTCGGTGAACTTGACCTGTCCCGTGACGGTGCTGTTCGGTAGCGCGAGCAGCGCTTCGTTCATCGGGCCGCCGCCACGGGAGATGGAGCCGCCGCGACCGTGGAACAGTCGCATCGTCACGTCGTGGTCGCGACAGATGTTGCCCAGGTGGTGTTGGTTCTCGTACAGCGACCAGTTCGCCGCGAGGAATCCGTTCTCCTTGTTCGAGTCCGAGTACCCGAGCATGATCTCCTGGGTGCGTCCGCGGGCCTCGAGCGCCTGCGCGTAGGCCTCGTTCTCGAACAGCGATCCCATGATTCGGCGAGCGCCCGAGAGGGCGTACTCGGTCTCGAGCAGCGGGACGATGTCGAGCCCGCAGTGTTCGGGGAGGGCGACGACGCCGGCCTGATCGGCGAGGAACAGCACCTCGAGGACGTGGCTCGGTTCCTCGGTCATCGAGATGCAGTAGGTGTCGATGGCCTCGATCCCGTACTCGGTCTGCCAGTCGCCGAGATCCTCGAACAGCTGGAGCACACGGGTCGACTCTTCCGATAGCTCCTCGGTTTCGGAGAGATCGATGATGGGGTCGTCCTGCAAGATCGCGTCGGTCAAGAGGTCGGCGCGTTCCGTCTCGTTCAGGGTGTGGTAGTCGATGTCCTCGCTCTCGAGCGCTTCCGCGATGGCGTCGGTGTGGTTTTGCTGGTGTTCGCGCAGATCCAGACTCGCAAGCGAGAAGCCGAAGGTCGCGACCTGCCGTCGAATCGGATCGACATGCGCTTCGACGACACTCTCGGCCCCGTTGTTCTGGAGGCTCTCGGCGATGACGTCGAGATCGTCGAGCAGGCCGTCGACGTCCTCGTACCCGCCCGGGCGAACGTCTCCGACCCGGAGGAGGCGCTCGCGCATGAGCTTGAGTTTCTGCCGGTAGGGCTCGCCGGGGTACCGTTTCTCGGCGGTGCGGGCGCTGCCGGCCAGCCGCTCTCGATCCTCCTCGAGCGAGCGTTGGAACACCGAGCCCGCGTCGATTCGACTGCCGTCCTGACTCAGGACGCCCGAGAGGCGCTTGAGCTGGTCCCGGTACCGCTCGAGGACGACTTCACGCTGGCGCTCGAGCGTGTTCGCGGTCACGTCGGGCGTAACGTAGGGGTTGCCGTCGCGGTCGCTGCCCGCCCACGACCGGAACTCGAACAGTTTCGGAATGTCGAGATCGCCCGCCACTTCGTCGTCGACCGCGTCGGCGAGTTCGTCGTATACCTCGCCGACGACGTCGAACAGCGTGTTCTCGAGGTACCACTGCACGTTTCGGGCCTCGTCTTCGGGTTCCGGCTGACGATTTCGCACCTGCGGGGTCTGCCAGAGGCTCGTCACCTCGGCGTCGATATCCCGCCAGATCTGGCCGGTTTCCTTGTCGGTCAGCAGGCGCTCGTCTAGGGTCTCGAGTTCCGTCGATATCGTCCGGAGTTTCGATTTGACCGTCTTCCGTCGGGCCTCCGTCGGGTGGGCGGTAAACGTCGGCTCGATCAGCACGTCGTCGAGGATTTCTGCGACTGTGTCGACGTCCCGCTCGCCCAGCTCTTCGGCCGCCGTCTCGAGGCTGTCCTCGAGCGTTCCGTCCTGGGACGCCGTCCGGATCGTTCGGACCCGCTCGCGCTCTTCGGCGAGATTGATCAGTTCGAAGTAGGTCGTGAACCCGCGGGCGACGATCCGCTGTTGGTGTGGCGACAGCCCCCGGAGCTCCGAGGTAAGGGGCTCGCGCGATTCGAGATCGCCCGATCGGTAGTCGATCGCGGCCCGTCGACACGATTCCACCGTTTCGAACGCCCGCCGCGAGGTCTGTTCCTCGAGTACGTCACCGAGTAACGCACCCAGCTCCCGGACGTCCTGTCGCACGTCCCTGTTATGGAGTGTCATATTGTCGTCCGTACGTGTTCGACGGTAAAAATCCCCATGCAGCGACGCCAGTTACACGTGGATGGTTTTCTGTGATAGTTACTGTCGGTCGAAATATAATGGTTATGCCATTGATGCAAACGCAGACTCACTCGATGTCGATACTGTATCGCCCGTCCCGCGTTCATCGCGCGCATACCGCTTGAAACGTTTACTACTATTGTGAGTATGGTTTCGAATATCGGCGCGCTCGGGATTCACGTGCGAAACAGCAGCATTCAATTTCATAATTATTGTCACCGTTTCTCGTGGGTGAGATAGTCACTCGACGCCTGCTGCGCGGACCGATACTGCTCGCGCGCACTGCTTGCACCTCGAGTTACTCCCCGAAAACTGTCTCGTGGTCACCAACTCCTGAAGGATGTCGGACGGCGCGGTCGTCGACCGAGACGGCGATCAGTCCGAAACGGCGTTCGTCCACGGCAGGGGTCGCCCGCTCTCACTCCGAGTCCGCCGACTCCGCCGCAACGACCTCGCCGATCATCGACCAGCCCTCCTCGTCCGGCCCCTTTCGACCGACGAGAATCGACGCTTGATCCTCGCTGGAGACGAAGCGATAGGCGGCTCCCTCGTCGCCCTCTCGAGTTCCCTCCGCTTGAAACTCCTGCTGGAAGAACTCCGCCCCCGAGACGTGAAACACGGCGTCGGTTCCGTCCTCGAGCGTGAGCTTGACGGGATCCGGAGAGATGTTGTGGATCCGCTTTCCGATCGGATTGAGTTCGGCCATGCTCGAGACGACACCCTTCCCGAAGTAAACGGTTCTGGGTTCGACCGAGCACCCACGTCAGCGTTCGCTCGAGGAGGGTTTCGCGGTTGGTCTCGTCGACACGTCCGCCGCGAGACGCTCACTACCCTCGCGTCTCGCCGCTTCGAATCGGAACCACACCCACCAGTCAGACGTTGGTTTCGAAAAAGTGCTCCGACTGGGATTTGAACCCAGGTCATTACCGTGAGAGGGTAATATGATTGGCCGGACTACACCATCGGAGCGGGCTTCGACTACACTCAATCGTTGCGCAGAACGATGTTTAAGCATTCCGTTTCGACGCGGGAATGTCGCGTCGTACCACGCTTTCGAAATGTGACACGATCACTCGTCGAAGGGCGATTTCGTCGCCTCGGGTTCGAATCCCTCGAGGCTGATGATGTTCTCGCGGCCGACCCGAAGTTTACTGATGGTGCCGTCTTCTTCCATATCGGAGAGGAGCATGCTCACTTTGGACTTCGACCAGCCGGTTTCCTCGACGATTTTGACCTGTTTCATCCGGCCGCCGTTCTCGCGGATGAGTTTGACGACGCGGTCGTCGTCGGTGAGCAGTTCCTCGTCGGTGAGCGCGCCGGATTCGGACGCAGCATCTGGGTTGCGGTCGTCTACTCCGGCCGCCGCTGTCGCGGCGGACGGCTCCTGGCCGTCGGGGTGGACGGCCGCGGCGTTCGCTCCGCCACCGCCGCCAGCAGTCCCCCCTTGCCGTCGATACCAGATGATGCTGCCGACGATTCCGAGGACGGCGATGGCTCCGAGACCGAGATACCACGTCGTGTCGTCGCCGTTGACGACCGCCGAAACCGGGTTTTCGTTCCCGAGACCGTCCCCCGCCCCCTCCTGAACGAAGACGACGCGGGGGTTGCCGTCGAGGAACTGTTGTTCGCCGCTCCAGCGTACCGAGTTCGCGTCTTCTATCGACTCGCGAGGGTACTGGGCGTCCTCTTCCGGTGTAACGCGATCGAACCGGAGTCCATCACCGGTCTCGATAACCATCGCCTGATCGGGACCGAGATAGATGTTCTGAAAGACGTCGCCGACCGTCACGGTGTTACCCTCGACCGCAGCGAATCCCTCCCAGGTGAACGACATCTCGACGAAGCCTCGCGATCCGAACTGGTCTTCGACCGTCGTGGATCGCTCGAAGTTCGTCGCCTCCATCTCTCGCCCGGTCAGGTCGGCACCGCTGTCGGTCATGGACTGCGCCGACTCCGTAAACCGATCGTACAAGTCGGTCTCTTCCGATTCGAACTCGTCGGCGAACTCCTCGAACGCCTCTCGGTCCTCGGCCTCGGTCTGGTTATCGGTGCCAAAGCGCTGCTCGTGCTGGAACGTCCACGTCGCACTCCCGTTTTCGTGGACGGTAATCTCGAACGTCGTCTTATCGAAATCCTGCGACTCGACTGCGATCGAATCGATTTGATTCGAGGGTTGAGACGACTCGAGTTGCGTGGCAGCGTCCGTCTGTGTTGGCGTCCCCGGAGTCGTCTCCGCGGACTGGTGCGGGCCAGTCCCTCCCGTGGCGGTCATCGCCATCGGAACGCCGAGACCGGCGATGGAAACGACGACGACGAGAAGGACAACGCCGACGGAGACCGACCGATTCATTCGTCTATCACTACGTGCCGGAGCTAAAAATGCTTGTGAATACGGGAACCCGCGATCGGCCTGCGCCGTCCGAGTCGATCGTCCCGAGCGGGTCATCGTGGCGTGTCGATACGCACAAACCGATCGACAGTGTATCGCCACCCATGATCGCCAATCTCGCACAGGGCGTGCAGGCATTCACCAGCAACGTCGCGCTCGTCGACGGTGAGCGAACCGTTCTCGTCGATACGGGAGCGAACTTCGACGTCGTGGCAGCCGTCCGCGACCGGGTCGACGATCTCGACGCCGTCGTCCTCACCCACACGCACCGGGATCACGTCGGCAACCTCGAGGCGGTGAAAGACGCGTTCGACGTCGACGCCTGGGGCTACGATACCACGATCGACGGCGTCGACCACGCGATCGAGGACGAGGAGACTGTCCAACTCGGGGATCACGAATACGTCGCTCTCCACACGCCGGGACACAAGAACGACCACCTCTGTTTCTACTCGGCCGATGCCGGCGTACTCTTTGCGGGGGATCTCGTCTTCCAGAACGGAAGTTTCGGCCGAACCGATCTCGAGGAGGGCGACCGAGACGCGCTCATCGAGAGCATCGATCGCGTCCTCGAGCGGATCGACGAGGACCTCGCGGAGATGCACACCGGCCACGGTCCGAGCGTCTCGAGCAACCCGTACGACCACGTCGAACTCTCCGCGCGGATGGCTCGACAGGCCTGATCGGGGACCGTTTCGGGAGTAGCGGTTGCGTATCCGTGCGGCCGTCACGTCGACTCCAGTACGTGTGCGTCCTCCGGCGCGAACCCGACGGTTACGCTGTCGTCGGGGACGTCCTCGAGTCGTAACACGATCGGAACGTCGTTCCATCGACCGTAGGCGTGGACGTGCTCGCCGCGGAACTCGCTCGTTTCGACGCTGACGGAAAGTGGGTTCTCCTCGGCGTCTCGAGCCAGCGCAGCCGCCCGGATGCAAACGCTCACCCGCGTTGTATCGGCGGGAACGCCCGTAAGCTCGAGTTCGGTCTCGCCGACGGCGACCCGCGTCCGATCACCGTCTCGAGCGACGACGGTCCCGTCGAAGACGTTGTTGTCGCCGACGAACTCGGCGACGAACCGCGTCGCCGGTTCGTGGTAGATCTCCCGCGGCGTCGCGACCTGTTCGATCCCGCCGTCGTTCATCACCGCGAGGCGATCCGAGAGCGCCAGCGCCTCCTCCTGATCGTGGGTGACGTAGACGGTCGTGATCTCGAGCGTCGACTGGATCCGTTTGAGTTGGCGGCGCAGCGACTCCCTGAGGCGGGCGTCGAGGGCGCTCATCGGCTCGTCGAGCAGGAGTAGATCGGGTGCCGGCGCGAGCGCGCGAGCGAGTGCAACCCGCTGTTGCTGGCCGCCCGACAGCTGATCGGGAGTTCGATCCTCCAGTCCCTCGAGATCGACTAACTCGAGCATCTCACCGATCCGGCCGTCGACGCTCGCACCCTCCGGGGGCTCCCGGAACTTGAGTCCGTAGCCGACGTTCTCGGCGACGCTCATGTGCGGAAAGAGGCCGTAGCTCTGGAAGACGACGCCGACGTCGCGCGCTTCGGGCGGCACGCCGATCACCGGCTCGTCGTCGAACGCGACGGTGCCGTCGGTGGGATCCTCGAAGCCCGCGATCGTTCGGAGCGTGGTCGTCTTTCCACAGCCAGACGGGCCGACGAGGGTGAAGAACTCGCCCTCTCGAACGGCCAGATCCACGTCCCGCAGTGCGGCGGTCCCGTCCGCGTCCCCGCCGTAGCGCTTCGAGACGCCCTCGAGCCGAAGGTCGGTCACAGTTCGTACCTCCCGCCGACGCGGTCGATGACGACGAAACTCGCCGCCGTCATGAGCAACAGCACGGTTCCCATGGCGATCGCCGGTCCGGATCGCCGACCCAGGTAGCGTTCGACGGCGACGGGCATGGTGTAGCTCTCGCTCCCGCCGGCCAAAATGACCGTAGAAGAGAACTCGCCGATCGAGATGGCGAAGGCGAACGCCGCGCCCGCGACGATCCCGTTCGCGACCAGCGGGAGTTCGACGTCGAGCAGCGCGCGGACCCGCGAGGCCCCCAGCGCGCGAGCAGATTCGACCATCGCCGAGTCGAGATTCGCGAGCAGCGGCGAGACGTTTCGCGTCACGAACGGATACGCTGCGACCGCGTGGGCGACGACGATCGCCACCGCGCCCGTAACCCGGAGTCGCCAGCCGCCCGGCAAGGACAGTCCGAACACCAGTCCCTGCAGGAGCCCGATCCCGAAGACGACGCCGCTGACGGCGAGGGGAACCATCGCGAGGGTGTCGACGATCGCCCCGCTCCGGCCGGCGCGGACCGTCAAGACCGAGATCACGACACCCATCGGGACCGCGATCAGGAGCGTGGCACCCCCGAACAGGAGCGAGTTGCGGATGGCGGGCAGCGGGAGGGTCTGGAAACTCGCGCCCTCGAGTTGGCGCTCGAGCAAAAAGGCGTAGTTCCCGAGCGTCAACCCGGAGCCGTCGGTGAACCCCCCGACGACGAGACTTGCCAGCGGGCCGACGAAGAGGATCAGTGCGACGAGTCCGTAGCCGAGGATCGCGAGCCGTCGCGGCGAGAGCGCCGTCCGAAGATCGGGAAAGAGCGCTTCCGTCGACGGCGACGACGACGCCTGTGAGAACCCCGCCTGGGACGACTCGTACCGGAGGTAGGCGTACGTCAGCCCCAGCGAGAGCATCGTCTCGAGGATCGCGAGCGTGGCGGCTTCGGCGTAGTCGAGCCGCTGGATGCGGTCGTAGATCCATACTTCGACCGTCGCCAACTGGAGCCCGCCGAGCGCGAGCACGATCGGGAACGTCATGAACGTGAAGATGAACGTCAGCAGCGCACCCGTGAGCACTGCCGGTGTGAGCTGTGGCGCGACGACGTCCCGAAAGGCCCGCCGTTTGTTCGCACCGAGGCTGCGGGCGGTTTCGACGGTTCGTTCGTCGACGGACTCCCAGGCGGCGACGGTGAGCCGCGCGACCAGCGGCGCGTTGTAGAACGCGTGGGCGAGGATCACGATCGCGAGCGGGCTGGTCTCGATGAACGCGAACGGGCCGAACCCGACTACCCCGAGGACGGAGTTGAGCGTCCCCGACCGTCCGAACATCGCGTAGAAGCCGACCGCGACCATGATCCCCGGCATGACGAACGGGAGGATCGTCAGCGATCGGAGCGTTCGGCGGCCGTAGAACTCGTAGTTCGCGAGGACGTAGGCGGCGGGCAAGCCGAGCGCGACGCTCGCAATCGTCGAAAGCCCGGCCTGGTAGGCCGTAAAGCCGAACAGTCCTTTCCGAACGCCGGGCGTCTCGAGGCCGATCCACGGTACCGGCAGATCGACGCCGGGGATCGGGTACTCGAGGGTCAGCGAGATCGAGACCGCGGCGAGCCAGCCCGCGAGCGAGCCGAGGTGCGTGCCGATCGCCAGCGGCTCCGCGAAGACGTCCGCGAGTGCCCCGAAGTAGAACGGGTCCGTCAGCACATCGGCGAAGTGGCCCAGTGTGGGCGCACCGTCATCGAGGACGGCCTCGAGGAAGACGACGCCGATGGGGAGGTACAGCATGACGGCGAGGACGCCGGCCGTCACGAGTGCGGCGAGCAAGAGGGCGTGGCGCTCGAGCCACGCGCTGATGACGCCGGACGAGAATCGGTCGACGACGGGACGATCTTCGAGCGACACGGTCGAGCGTTACTGGCCGGCGAACTCCCGCGCCCAGTCGTCGACCCACTCGTCGAGGTTCCCGCGGAGGTCGTCGTAGCCGACCGTCACCGCTTCCGGCGGGACGTGCGCGTACCGGTCGAATTCGTCGGCCAGGTCGACGTACTCGTCCTCGACCGCGGGGAACTGAACGTTTCGCTGGGCGATCTCGGCCTGTGCGTCGTTCGAAAGCGCGAAATCGAGGAACTCGTAGGCGAGATCGACCTCCGCTGCGCCCTCGAAGATCCCCATCCCTTCGGGGTTCGCGTAGCCCTGGCCGTCGAGAAAGGCGATCTGATGGCGGCCGAGATCGTGTCCTTCCATGCTCGCGAACACCTGGTCGGTCGAGTAGGAGACGACCATCGGCCGCTCTTCGTTCATGTACGCGCCGTAGTACGATTCAGCCCAGTCCTCTATGCGACGCACTCCGTTCTCGTCGAGTTCCCGCCAGTACTCGAGGTAGCCGTCCTCGCCGAAGGCGTCGATCGTCCACAGCAAGAACGCCTGGCCGGGGTCGGACGTCTGGGCGTTCTGTGCGATGAGCGCGTCCTCGTACGCCGGCTCGGTCAGGTCGTCGAACGTCTCCGGTTCGTCGATCTCGTTCTCGTCGTAAACGAGGCTGATGTAGCCCGTATCGTACGCGACGACGCGACCGTGCGGGTCGCCCATGTCCAGCCCGTCGCGGATGCGACTCGCTCGCTCGATTCGATCCCGATTGAGTTCGCGGAACAGCCCGCCCGCCTCGAGGTTGTCGTCGATACCGACGAGATCGTCGATATTCACGCCGAGGTAGACATCGGGATCGATCTCGAGGCCTTTGTCCGCCCGATTGATGTACTGGTTGAGACCCTGGTCCGGGAGCCTCGTCCACTCGAGTTCGGCGTCGGGATACTCGTCCTCGAACGCCTCCTTGAGCCACGGCCCCGCGGGATTCTCGCCGTCGATCATCGACTCGTAGGTGACGACCTCGAGCGTCCCCTCGAGATCCAACTCCTCGGGCTCCGGATCTCCGTTCGAGCCGTCGTCGTCCGATCCCTGATCGTCTTGGGTCAGACAGCCCGCCAGGCCGAGCGCCGATCCGCTTCCGACGGTAGCGAGAAACGTGCGTCGTCTCATTACACGGTGGTTCCACCGAGTGGTCTTAATCCCTCTGATCGAGAAAGAGACGGAAACTCACCGGGGGCTCGCCCGATTTCGATCGAATACGCGAGCGGAAAATCAGGTCGAACTCAGATATCCCCGTTAACTCCGGCCGCCTCGAGAAGCGCATCGTTGGCGTCCGAATACGCTCGAGCGATCCGCGCCGGGTCCGTCCGCTCGTCGCTCCCGAGCGGCGGCAGACGGACCCGTTCGATCGGATCGAGATAGCCGAGCACGTCGGGAACGCGTTTCTCGAGCGCCCCGTCTTTCGGGCTCGAACTGGCGATCTCGCAGGCGTGGCAGTAGCGGTCGCCGGGATAGATCCGCGCCCGGCCGGGCTCGACGGCTGCAACGGCGCTGATCGCCGCCGGCTCCACCGACCGGAGGGGTCGTGCGATGTCACCGTAGGATTCGACGACGGCGTCCGCTCTCCGTTCGACCTCGGTCGCCAGCTCCTCGAAGGCGGGAATGTACCGCCGTGCGGCGATCTCGTTCACCTCGTCGACGGTCTCGACGGGGATCGCGTCCTCGAGCGGGAGCGCGTCGGCGACCGCGTCCGGCACGTCGGCGGTGGCGTTACGGACGAACGTGGGGGCCCCATCGCGTTCCGCACGTTCGTTGCTCGGACGACCAACGCGGTCGACGAGAAATTCTCGATCCGACTTGCCGAGCAGCCCGGTTCCGCCGTCGGGCGCGGGCCGCCACAGCCGGTGGACCGGGTTGAGTCGTTCGGGTTCGCGGCCGCGCCCCTCAGCGGCCGCGAGATGCTTCGCGTCCTTGCCGTAGAGCCGTCCGTCGGCCAGTGCTCCTCGACAGTCGTCGTGGTCGAACCAGTAGTCGTTTCCCGCACGGGGTTTGTAGCCGACCGCGCCGGTTCGCTCCAGCAGGCCGGTTGAGAACGTGGTCTTGCCGGCGTCGACGCGGTCGGCACCGACCACGAGGAGGATCATTCCTTCAGGCCGTAGTAGCCGGGTTCGTCCTCGTCTCGCGGCTCGGCGACCACGAGGTCGTCGGCGTTGGTCATCACCCAGGGAATCGCCCAGTCCAGCAAGACGTCCTCGGTTTCTCGGTCGAGGTCCGCGTCGGTCTCGATACCCTGGAGGAGGCGGGCGATTTCGTAGACGGTGTACATCTGGTCGTCCTCGAAGAGCTCCTCTGGCGTGTAGAAATCACAGGGCGGGAGACTGTCGAACTCGGATTTTGGAACGGGCATCGCTCGAGGCTACTGTCCTCGGACGCCTAAATCGTTCGTTCTCGGTCGTCCGACTCGGCGATAGTTCGGTGCGGACGAAGCAGTGGAGGAGCGTGAACCGTGGGCGTTCGCGGAACGCGTCGTCCGCTCGGTGGGACTGAGATCGCGACCGAATCGACGCGGACGGTTGAACCACGGGCAGACCCACCGATCGTACTCGCCGTTCGACGTTATTTTTCCAAAGCTATCCATATTCAGAACTACTCAAAGAACAGGTATCTTCGCCTCGAGAAGTCCGAAATTTCATCGGCACCGAACAGTACACCGGTCTGTTTCGACGCGGGAAACCGACGTTCCATCAACTGTACTTCCATTCGGGCACCAATCAAATCATACCGTATACCGCAGCTACAAGCCAGATATGGGCGTCTACTCGAATCTACTCTGCCTCATGTCTCGAGTAAGAAACGGATGTCCAGAATAGATCGCTCAGAAACACCGATAGCCGAATGATGGATCTTTCTGCAATATCTGTACTGTATTCGACCGTATAGTCTCGTTTTGATGTGGAGCGTTCCTACTCGAATACGATAGTTGACCACAGATGGACAGAAAGTGCCGTGATCGGAGTATCCATTACAGTCAAACACTTCCACAGAAATATATTGGAGGAGGTATCTCTGAGAATATATAAGGTACCAAACCAGAATCGGACGGGACTACGAGGGGAGCAGTTCGTCAGCGATGATCTTCTTCTGGATCTCGCTCGTCCCCTCGAAGATGCGGGTGAGTCGAGCGTCTCGCCAGTACCGTTCGACGTCGAAATCGGTCGTGTATCCGTATCCGCCGTGGACCTGAATGCCCTCGCTCGTGACGCGCTCTGCGACTTCGCTCGCGAACAGCTTCGCCATCGCGGCCTCGGCGGCCGCTCCCTCTCCGGCGTCGACGGCGTCGGCGACGAGGAACGTCAGCGCTCGAGCGGCTTCGACCTCGGTCGCCATCTCGGCCAGTTTGAACCGAATCGCCTGAAACTCCGAAATCGGTTCGTCGAACTGCACTCGTTCTTCCGCGTAGCTCAGGGAGTCCTCGAGCGCGCCGCGAGCGAGACCGACCGCTCGGGCCGCCGTGTGAACCCGCCCCTCTTCGAAGAACTCCATGATCTGATAGAACCCCTGTCCCTCCTCGTCGCCGACGAGTTTGTCCGCGCTGACGCGGACGTCGTCGAAGTTCACCTCCCACGTCTTCCAGCCGTGGTACCCGATCTTGTCGATCGCGGTCCCGCTCAGGCCATCGCGATCGAACGTTCCGGACGGCTTCTCGACGATGAACCCGGAGATCCCGCGGTACGACGGATCCGCATCGGGATCGGTGACGGCGTACGTCAGGATGAAATCCGACCCTTTCGCGAACGTACACCACATCTTCTGGCCGTTGAGGACGTACTCGTCGCCGTCTCGCTCCGCTCGCAGTCGCATGTTCGAGACGTCGCTCCCGGCGTCTGGTTCGCTGATCGCGATGCTCTTGAGCAGTTCTCCCCTCGCCATCTTCGGGAGGTATTCCTGCTTCTGTGCTTCGGTTGCGCCGGCGAGACTCTGACCTCGAGCGATGATGCTTCCGACGCTGAGCCAGCCGCGCGAGAGTTCCTCGGCGATCACCGCGTAGGCTTTGAGATCCAACCCGAGTCCGTCGTACTCTTCATCGATGAGGATGCCGAAAAAGCCCATCTCGCGGAGGTTATCGATGAGTTCGGGCGACATCTCCTTTTTTTCCGGATCCCGTTCGCTCGCCTCCGGCAGCACTTCGTTCTCGACGAACCGTTTCGTCTCGTCGCGAAACAGTTGGTGTTCTTGATCCAGAAGAACGTTTGCGATCCCCGTCATTGGTATACTCACCTGGCAAGCAATATTAAGGGTTCTCACTACTGCTGGTACCGTGACAGCACCCGGACGACGAAGGTCGGAACTCGATCCGGGTGTCGAGATCGATCGCGGAATCCAGGTTTCGGACGGACCCGCGGTACGAGGCGGTCGAGCGCCGCTTCAGTCTGCGGTGGTCACGTTCGATCCTGGCGTGTTGGCTCAGTCCGGTCAGTACTCGTCGAGATCGATATCGATCTCGAGTTCGTCTTCGAAGGCTTTCGCGTACTCGAGGTAGCGTTCGGCGGTCGAAACGTTCGCGATGTCGATCATCTCCCCCTCGTACGTGACCGCGCTCTTGTCGTCTCGCTCCGCGCGCTGCAGCGCCTCGAGCGCACCGATCCAGTACTCGACGGTCTCGACGTCGGGAAGGAACAGTTCGTTCGCGTGTTCGACGTGCGACGGGTGGATAACGATGTAGCCCGTATAGCCCATCTCCCGCGAGAACTGCATGTCCTTCCGAAGCCCCTCGATATCGTCGACGTCGACGTACGGGCCGGCGAGCGGGTGTTCGATATCCGCCGCTCGAGCGTCCATCAGCGCCTGCTGGCGGAGGTGGACCGTCTCCAGTCCCTCCCGTCCGGGACCGGTCCACTCGAATCCGAGCGCTCGATTGGTGTCGGTTCCTTTCACCGCGCCACAGCCGATCGTCGCGACGCGCTCGGCGGCCGTACAGAGTTCGTACACCTGACGCATCGCCTGTGCCGTCTCGATGCTGACCATCAACTCGACGCCGTTTTCCGGCAGTCCCTCGCGTCGCTCGATGTGTGTCAACACCGAATCGAGTCGTTCGACGTCCGCCGGGTTCCTGACTTTCGGAACGGTGATCGCCTCGACCCCGGCGCGAACGACCGCTTCGAAGTCGTGTTCGGCGAACCCCTGACTCGCGTTCGGGTGCGCGTTGACGCGAACGTGGATTCGCTGGCCCGCTTCGATGAGCGCCGGGACGTTGTCGGCGACGATCTCCCTCGCCGCGTCCTTGTCGCCCGGCGGGACCGAATCCTCGAGATCGAGGATCACGACGTCGGCGTCGTTCGTGTGGGCGTTTGCGACCCACTCTTCGCGGTTCCCCGGGACGAACAGCGCGGATCTAACCGGTTCCATACGATGACGTTGGGTGAAACGTCCTTATACGTTACCCACGATCGCGGTACCGCTCGGGCTCGAGTTCGTGACCATCGGTCGTTTTCGACACGACGATATCGCGTCGAGGGCTACCGGAGACGTATCAGGGAGGACACCGTCGGCGTAATTTGCGGACCAAATCGCCGAAGCGCCGTCGAACAGGTCGATAGACGGCGGAGAGTGCGTTACAGGTGTATTCGTGTAAAGAGGAGGGCTCGGGACATCGACGGGAGTTCACGGGTGATTCGTCGTAACTCGAGGCGTACGATCCGGTCGAGTCGGCTGACCGTCTGGCCCGCCTCGTTCGACGACTGAATGAAGCGAGCCGCGAGCACGAACACGCGATCACACCGTCGGTGGAGACGGGTGGGCGGCGTCAGGCGCACTCGCCACCGGTTACCGGAGGCATAATGCTGAGGGCATCGCCGTCCTCGAGGGCGGTTGCAGTTCCCCGTTCGTTCCCGACAAGCTGACCGTTCACCAGGACGGTGACGGCCGGCTTGGTCTCTCCCGCGGCCGTCAGGAACCGGTCCGCGAGTTCCGGATACGTCGCTTCGAGCGTTCGAAGCACCTCGCGGACGGTTGCTTCGTCGGACACGGACAGCGCGAGTCGTTTCTCGCCGATGGCGTCTCGGTACATCGCGAACAGACGGATCTCAACGTTCATAAAAAGCGTCTCTCAGTATCTGGCTCGAGCGCAGCGCGACCGTGGACGAGGACGCCGTCGACGTTTGGGGCTCGAGCGGTTTCAGCGCCGTCCGACCGGATGGCCGTCGGTGACGGTGCTGGGTTGGCCGTTCTTCCGCGAACGCGAGTTGTGAGCGAGCCCCCGTCGTCGACGGCCGTTCTCCGAGACCTGCGGGATCGAACGGTGTGCATGGTCTAGCTGATCGCGGCTTCGTTATAAAAGTCGTGCTGCGAACATCGATCGTGTTTCACGGACGCATACAGATCGGATTCAATACTAACTGCGAAATTCTGCAGCTGCTGATCCCGTATGAATGAAACATTTGAAATCAGAGGGGTATGGACTTTTCCCTCTTCTAAGATATACGCGTTTACGATCGAGATTCTTTGAGGGTCGTCTCGAAATCGTGGCCCTCGGTGATGGTGTGTCCTCCGAGGAGGGTTAGCAACGACAAGACCCGTCCTCCCAGCGGTATCGCGTCTCTCGATTGGTTTTTCCAGCAGAGTTCTCGTGAAAAATACGGTGACAGTCGGAGACGGCCGGCCATGCGATGGCTCATCGGCAGCGAGATCCGGACAATATCGTTGACCGTCGATCCGAATCACGATCGTATCGAGCACACCGTGATTCGAACGTTCACTGCTGATTGGGTGCCGACCCCATCTGCAGGTCCAGTTTCGGTCCGATTTTGCAAGTCTTTGCTCTCCATAATACCAGTATACCAAAATATATGAGAGGGTGAGATCTTGGGGAGACGTGTCGATATTTGCGGACCGTTCTCGAAGACGAGTTACTTGCGATATCGAACCCGCAACCGGTACCATCGATCGAAGTCAGCGAGGCAACAACTAAGTAATCGGTCCAAACAGTAGCGCCATGGGCGAAGTCGCTTACAACTTCTCCGAGGAGACGGTGATCGTGACCGGCGGCACGTCGGGAATCGGCCGCGAGGTCGCTCGTCGGTTCGGCGAAGCCGGTGCCACGGTCGTCGTCGCAGATATCCGCGAGGAACCGAAGGACGACGGCGAATCGATGCCGACTCACGAACGCATCGAGGACGACGGCGGCCGCGCGACGTTCGTCGAAACGGACGTTTCCGACCCCGACGACGTGGCGTCGGTCGTCGAAGCCGCTCGAGCATTCGGCGGCGTCGACGTGATGGTGAACAACGCCGGCATCTATCGCCACGGGTCCCTGCTCGAGACCGATGTCGACGCGTTCGATCAGGTGTTCGCGATCAACGTCCGCGGGGTCTTCGCCGGCTGTCGTGCGGCCGCCAGAGATATGCTCGACAGGGAGGAGTCCGGCTGTATCCTCAACACGGCGTCGATCAGTTCGGAGTACGCCCAGATCGGCCACTCGATGTACGACGCCTCGAAAGGCGCGGTGATGATGCTCACTCGCGTCGCCGCGCTCGAGCTGGCACGACACGAAATCCGGGTCAACGCCGTCGCACCGGGCGTCATCGAAACCACGTTCGGGACCGGGAACCCGGCTCCCGAATCGCGCGTCGACGACCGGTTACCCGACGTCGAAGCGCCGATGCCCGACCTCACCGAGCAGGAGATCGAGACGGACGTTCCGATGGGGCGGATGGGATCGCCCGAGGAACTCGCCGGATCGTACCTGTTTTTGGCCTCCGACGAGGCCAGCTACGTCACCGGCCACCTCCTCTACGTGGACGGAGGCTATCAGATCCTCTAGCTCGAGCGGCTCGTCACCGCGTCGCCTGACGTCCGTCTGTAATGACTAATCGACCCGATCTTGCAGTAGTGGCGGGAACCGATTGAGGCCGTCCGGTTTTCGCCCCTAGTCAGCGCCGTGTTTCGGCGTGTAGCCACAGTCCGGGCAACTCGAGGGATGGCGTTGTACTGCTACCGTCTGCCCACACTGCGGACACTCGTACTCCATGGACTCGAGGACTATCGCTGATCACTAAAACCTTACTACGACAATCGTCGTACTCGCGGAGCCGTCGAGATAGGCGGGTCGAACCGATCACGCGTCTCAATCGTCCGAGACTGCGACGTCGGGACGGTAGCTCTCGCTGATGGCCTTCCACTTGTTCGTTCGAAACCGCCAGTAATTGATGGCGGCGGGAATACTCGTCTCGGCGAGGAAGGCGAGATACAGCCCCCAGTAGCCAAGCGCCGTCGTCGCACCGAGATACGCGAGCGGGATCGCCCCACAGAAGATGCCGACGCACTGACTCAGGAACGGGATTCGCGTATCCCCGCTGGTGTCGAGCGGTCCGGACGCGGCGGCCGTCACGCCCTGGAACAACACGGCGACGCAGGCGGCGTAGACGAGGGTGACGGCGATGGGTATCTCCGGGTTCGTCGGATCGTCAGCGAACAGGACGACGATCCGCTCGGCGAACATCGCGATACAGACCGCGAACACGACGTACGTCGCCACGGAAAATCGAATGATGTCCCGCCCGTAGGCCTCCGCCGTCGCCTCGTCGTTCTGCCCGAGGGCCTGGCCCACCAGGCTCGAGGACGCCAGCCCGAATCCCCATCCCGGCGTGTTCATCAGCCCCCAGATCCGACGGGCGATGACGAACGCGGCGAGGGTGGTCTCCCCGAAGATATCGAGGATGCCGAGCATCGGAAACTCGGCGATCGTCCAGACGAGGTTTCGAGCGCCGATCGGGAGTCCGATCTCCCACAGGTCGCGCACCGTTTCGGGGTCGACGTACGTTCCGAACGGGTCGACCTGAATGGGAAACTCGCCCATCCCGGGAAATCGACCGCGAGCGATGCCGATCGCGAAGGCCGCGGTGACGGCGACGTTCGAGAGGACGGTCCCGAGCGCCGCGCCGGCGACGCCCAACTCGAGGACGAAGATGAACGCCGCGCTCAGGCCGATGTTGGCGACGGCACCGCCGGCGCGGACCTGCATCGCAGTGTAGGCGTCGTCGGCACCGACGAGCGCTCGGCTGCCGACGAGGTTGAGCCCGGCGAAAGGAATGCCGAGTCCGACGACCTGCAGGTAGGTCGCCCCGTAGTCGATGGCCCGCTCGTTGCTGCTGAGCAGCGAGATGAGTTCGTACGGCACGAACCAGAAGACGACCACCACAGGGACACTGATCGCAACGACGAGGAGCGTGCTCGAGCGGACGGCAACCCCCAGTTCGTCGTGTGCGTCCGCGCCGTAGCGCTGTGAGACGAGCGCGATGGTGCCGCCGGCGACGCCGCCGCCGATGGCGAACGCGAGCCCCCAGAACGGCCCCGCGAACCCGACGCCCGCGACTGCGCTCATGCCGACCGCGACGCCGACCATCGCGACGTCGACCGCGCTCTTCGACATGCGCGCGAGTCCGGTGACGATGCGCGGCCACGCGAGTGCGGTCGTCTGGACGGCGCGCTCCCGGTCGATCAGTCCGAGTCGTGCGAGGGCGAGCCCGATAGCGAGAATCGGGAGACGGAGCGGATTAGGATACGTGGACACGAGGGCACTCTTCGTTTCGGACCGCCCTCAATGGGCATTCGCAACTCGGCAAAGCCTTCCACAATGAGTGCCGTTCACAATGACTGATTCGGGTGCGACCACCGGCGGCGGTCCATCGAGTACGTTACGGATCCGCCTCGAGCGGATCGTGAAAGGCGACCGCGTCGTCGAAGCCGACGGGATCGTAACGCGTCGTCGGCCAGTCGCCGGTCGACGTGAGCACGTCCACGCCGCGCTCGGCGTCGACGAGGATCGTGTCCTCACACTTGGCACCCTGTACCGTCGGATTCCACGCGTAGGGAAGCGGCTCGAGCACGGGAGCCGTCGACGCGGGATCCGCAGTCCACTCTCGGCTCTCGTAGCCGATCGCCCCGCCCTGGTGGTGGGAGCGCCACTCGCCGCGGTAGCCGAGTTCGTCGTAGGCAGTCCGGATCGCATCGAAGACGTCGGCGGCGGTGCCACCGGTTCGCGCCGCGTCCAGTGTCGCCGCCGCTGCCGTCGCGGCGACCCGACACGCCGCGTCGTGGCGCTCGCGAAGCCACTCGGGCGGGTCGAACGCGACCGTTCGGGTGACGGCGACGTTGTGACCGCCGCGTTCGGCGACGACCGTCAGGTGGCCGAACCGGTCCAGCGGGGCCGTCGTCGGAGTGAAGTGTCGGTGGCGGAGCGATCGTTCCGAACCGCCGACGAGCACGACGGGCGCGGCGAACCCGCGCTCGGTGAGTTCGCGGCGAAGCGCCGCTGCCGCCTCCCGTTCGGTCGTCTCGCCCGTGAGCTCGCTGGCGACGGTTTCGACGGCCTGAGCCGTCCCGAGAGACGCCGTCTCGTAGCGCTCGAGTTCGCCCGCGGGCAGTGGCGTCCGAAGCGTCGCCGGATCGACTTCGGCCACTCCCTCGATCGGAACGTCGGCTCCGGAAGCCTCCTGACGTCGGTCCGCGACGGCCGCCGGAAGCGACGACTCGTGCCACTCGTACAGGTCCACCTCGACGTCGATTCCGGCCGCCTCGAGCGCGGGTACTTCCTCTTCGCGGATCCGATCGAGTTCGTTGTTCGGCGCGAGGAGGCGTACGGCACCGCCGTCGGCGGGAACGCCGAGTGCGGCGACGCCGATCTCGCTCGCCGCGTCGACGACCACGTCGCCGCCACCGAGCCAGGCGACGTTCTCCGGCCGGCAGAGCCACAGTTCTTCGAGCGACCGCTGTGCGAGCGCGTCGGCGACTCGCCGGCGCTTGACGAGCGCGGGATGTTCCATATCGATGGACAGTGGTCGTCAGTTGCATAAGTGTTTCCCGCTCTCGGGTGCGCGATGTCGTGCGTGTCGTGCGTTCGAGAGCGCCACCGGACGACTCGTCCGGTCAGCGCTGTAGACCGCGTCCCGATTATTGTTCGGCCATGACGGCGACGACGGGACAGTCGGCGTCGAGTAGTACCGACTGGGTGACGCTTCCGAACAGCGCCTTTCCGACCGGTGATCGAGAGCGACCGCCGACGACGATGTAGCTCGCATCGACGTCGTTGGCGTGGGAGATGATCTCCTCCGGCGGGTTCCCGGTGCGCCCGACCGGTTCGTATTCGTCGGTCACGCCCTCGGAAACCTGCTCGATAACCGTGGCGGCGAGTTCCTCCGCCTGCTCCGGCGACACCTCATCGTCGATGTTGAGTGACTTGTTAATGAGGTACTTGTGATCCGATTCCTCGTAGACGAGAATGACGTGAAGCGGTTCGTCGAACTGCGACGCCAGCTTCCAGCCTTCTCTGAGAACGCGTTCCGACCCGTTTTCTCCGTCGATTGCTGTTACGACGACCATACATACGTGATCGGGCGGCTCACGTAAATATATTGTCTCGCATTCCGGAACGGTTGGTCCGGTTTCACTCTCCCGAGAGACGTAGTACTCGAGCCCGCTATATGAGCGGGAACAGCGTCGAGAGGACCATGACGACGACGAAGCCGGTCAGCGAAACGATCGTCGTCAGTGCCGTCCAGATCTTGAACGTCTCCGCCTGCGTCAAGCCGCCGATCTCCTTGACGATCCAGAAGCCGCTATCGTTGTACCACGAGAAGATCGATCCGCCCGCGCCGATGATCATGACCAGGTAGACCGGATGAACCGTCAGATCGCCTACGAGCGGTGCCATGATCCCCGCGGTCGTGAGCAGGGCGACCGTCGCCGATCCCTGTGCGATGCGAATCGTCGCCGCGATGACGAAACCGGCGACCAAGAGCGGAATGCCGAGCCCCTCGAGGGTGGTGGCGATGTAGTCGCCGATGCCCGACGCCGCCAGCATCGCACCGAACGCGCCGCCGGCGGCCGTGATCGCCGCGATGTGACCGCCGCTCTGGAGCGCGTCGACGAGTTCGTCGGACCACGCCTCTCGCGTCAGCGACTCCATTCGGTAGAAGGTCACCGCGGACGCGAGCGCGGCGGCGGTCAGCGCGAAGTTCGGATCGCCGATAAAGGCGGTCGCCGGCGTGAGCGCCTCGAGCGTTTCCTGAAACGCGCCGAGTCCGAGGGAGCCCTCTTCGGCCATATCGATGAGGTAATCGAGTGTCGTGTTCGACGCGACCAGGAACACCGCGAGCAGGATCGGCAGCATCGCCTCGAACATCCCCGGTAGGTCGGAGAGCGGTCGGTTGGCCAGTTCCTCGACGCGTTCGACGGACGATCCCATCGTCTCGCGAAGCGGTACGTTGACGTGTCGGTTGATCCACTTCCCGTAGAGAACTCCCGACACGATCACGATCGGAATCGCGACGAAGAGGCCGACCAGCATGGTCAACCCGAGGTCGACACCGAGTTCCAGTGAGACCGCGAGCGGTCCGGGCGTTGGCGGGACGAACCCGTGTGCGGTCACCCCGGCGGCACCGACGATGGTGATGAACAGCGCGTAGTCGCGGCCGGTCCGCGCGCGCATCGACCGGGCCAGCGGTGCGAGCAGGAAGAAGACGTTGTCGAAGAAGACGGGTATCGCGAGCACGCCGCTCGAGCCGCCCAGGGCGAGATACGAGTAATCCTCGCCGGTGAGCGACTGGAACCAGCGAACGATCCGCTCGGCGGCCCCGCTCTCCATCATTGTCTTCCCGATCACCGCTGCCATCAGGATCGGAATACCGACCCCGATCATCGTCTCACCGAACGCGGTCGCCGTCTCGCTGGGAACGTCGGCCATCGGCACTTCGGCCGTCGCCGCGCCGACGATCAACGATGCGAGGACCAGTCCGATGAAGGCTGGAACGCGTAACCAGACCAACAGTGCGATAACAGCGATCAATCCAATACCGAATACGACTACCGGACTCTCCAGCGCCATACCCGCACCTATACAACCACCTCTCAAATAATCTTTGGTGAATGTTAGATTGGAGCAATAATCTTGTTAGATATAATAAATCCGGCTAGCTCTCGAGTATCTCTTCGAAGTGTCGGACGCATCGGACGGCTTCACCGACCCCTACTCCCGGACCACGCTCACGTCGAAGACGGGCTTGCAGGTTTCTCCGGCCAAGAAGGATTCGAACGCCTCGTCGGCCTCGAGCAGCGAGTAGCGATCGTCGAGGAACGTTTCGAGGTCGACGTCGCCGGATTCGATCAACCGGAGCGATCGTTCGAAGTCCTCCCAGGTCGAGGCGTAGGAACACTGAAGATCGATTTCGGCGCGGACGAGCGGCGAGTACGCCATCGTGGTTTCGCCAGTTTGTCCGACCAGCACGATCTGGCCACCCTTTCGCACCTCGTCGACGGCCATCGTCAGGCCGGAGGGATGACCCGTCGTGTCGAACACGACGTCGTAACCGGCTCCGTCGGTCAGTTCCTCGCGAGCCGTCTCGAGATCGTGCTCCTCGACGTTGAGGGTCCGGAAGCCGAGTTCTTCGGCCAGCGGGAGCCGGTAACTCGTGTCGCTACCGACGCCGGCGACGACGACGTCACCGCCCTGCGAATCGGCGATCTGGGCCGTCAGGAGCCCGATCGGCCCCGGGCCGGCGACCATGACGCGCGAGCCGGCACCGACGCGCGAGTTCTGGATCACGGCTCGAGCGCCGATGCTCGTCGGTTCGACGAGAGCGGCGTGCTTGGGGTCGACGCCGTCGGGAACGTGTTGAAGCGCGGTTTCCGGAACGGAAATGTATCCCGCGTACGCGCCGTCGTGATCGACGCCGGTAATGACCGAATCTTGACAGACGTTCTCCTCGCCGAGTCGACACTGATAACAGGAACCGCAGCCGCGGATCGGTCGTTCGACGACGCGGTCGCCGACGGCGAAGTCGGAAACGCCGTCGCCGACTTCGACGACCCTACCGGTGTACTCGTGACCGATGACGGTCGGCATCGTCATCCGTTCGAAGGCCGATTTGAACTTGTAGATTCCCGCGTCGCTCCCACAGAGTCCGGCGTAGTCGACTTCGATCAGCGCCTCTCCGGCCGCCGGCTCCGGCCGCTCGAGGTCGACGAGTTCCATTTCACCGTACTCTCGGCTCGTTTTGGCAAGTCCGCGCATACGCCGAATCCTTCCCCGGCGATTATAATTCTGTTGGGACGATTCGGCGGCGTGGACGGGCGGCCCCTATTCGATGTCGACGGGTTCGTCGCGCTCGGCGGCCTCGTGTATCGCCCGAATCGTTCGCATGTCCTCGAGTCCGTGGCGGCCGTCGGGGAGGATCGGTTCGCCGCCGAGCACCCGGTCGGCGAAGTAATCGAACTCCTCGCGCATCTCCTCGACCGCGGTGTACTCCGTGTCTTCGACCGTCGCCCGAAGGCTACCGGACGAGAGGTGCAACGTCGCCTCGCCGTGGAACGCGGGCGCGAGTTCGATCGTCCCTTCGGTGCCGATGATTTTGAGTTGGGTATCCTGCTGGGCGTGCTGGCTGGTCGTACAGACCAGCGGCAGATCGCCCTCGAGCGTGAGCGTGACCGTCGCGTTCTGGTCGGGAACGTCGTCGAACGCGTCGTGAGACGAGTCCATCCGCGCACTCGCTCGCACGGGGTCGCGCTCGAGGAGGAAGCGAGCGGTGTTGATCGGGTAGATACCCAGATCCATCACGGAGGTGCCGTAGCCGGTGACGTCGGAATCGAGCCGCCACTGGTCGGGATCCGGATTCATCTCGAGGATGGGCTGGGTGTTGTTGCCGTAGACGTGGGTCGGCTCGCCGATGAAGCCGTCGTCGATGAGTTCTTTCGCCCGTCGAACGGCGGGTTCGGTGTGCATTCGGTAGGCCGTCATCAACGGAATGTCGGCAGCCTCGGCGGCCTCGACGAGCCGCTCGGCGCGCTCGACCGTGGCCTCGAGCGGCTTCTCACAGAGCACCGCCTTCCCCAGTTCGGCGGCGGTTTCGACGTACTCGAGGTGGAAGGCGTTGGGCGTGCCGACGTAGACGGCGTCGTAGGCGTCGGTCGCGTCGCCGTCGTGGAAATCGTCGTAGGTGAGCCCCCGTTCGACGCCGTGGCGCTCCGCCAGTCGGTCCGCTTTCTCCTGGGAGGAACTGACGAGGACGCTCGTCTCACAGTGTGACGACTGTTCGATTGCGGGCACGACGACGTCGACGGTCCACCAGCCGAGGCCGACCAGTGCGAATCGGACGGTGCCGTCCGCTGTCGTCTCCCAATCGCGCTCCGCGAACCGATCAATCACCGAAAGTGTGTCCATAGGCACCGTTTCGAGCGTGGGGGATAAAATCGTTCGGTGGGCCGGCAACATGGTCGAACCGATCCCCTTACCGTCTCCGGATGAGGCCATCTGGAGGTGATGTTCTGTAACACAGAACGGATGGGGTGCAAGTGTCAACTACAGTTCCGAGCGCGGCCGAACCCGCGGTCTCACGCGGATACGACCGTAGTTGAGCGCGACTCGGTCCCGGTTATCCCGTTTCGCACTCGATATTACATTCATACGAATGTAATACATTGGCGGCCGTGACGAGAGGCGCGATGTACGCGAGTGCACTGTACACATCGGCCAGATGGCGACGCTCCGAGTGCTGTTCGAGGAGTGTAGCGGGTTCCGGACACTCCCCGTAACGGCCGGAACGGAACCACTGAGAACGCTAGTGACCGACGGGGTAACGGTGAACCCTACCCCGCCGAGGTTGGTAGTAGTTACCATTCCATGTTGTGTGTGTCCCATCTGGTGTTCTGAGTAAATGAACATCCTTCTCTAAGAGAGACTATTCTTTCGTGCTCCATCCCCTCCTTTCTTTCAGTACAAACACGAACTGACCACAAGCGGGGACGGCACGAGACTCTCACCGGAGTGGGGCTGTCCGGCCTGAGCAGTCAACATCGCCGTGTATGTGTCGGACGCGAATCAACGACCGGCGAGAACGATGTGCAGCCGGGTACAACGCGCGACTGGGTGTTCGAGGCGTTCGTCGGGTTCCAGGCGGACGTGTCCGCGTTTCGGCGCGGCGGCTAATCGGCATTCGACACATCGTATCCAGACCCTCTCTGGTCGAAAAGTGAACCGGCCAGTGCAGTTCGGTCCGTCCACACAGCACGAACCACCGCAGCACCGGCCTCAACGGGATCCCGTTCAGCGAACAACCCGCTCCGCGAGTTCGACGGAGCTTATGCCTCGTCGAACAGCTCTTCGCCGTCGACCATATGCTCCGCTACCGCGTCGAGATCGAGCGTGAGTCCGAGTCCGGGCTTCTCGGGAACTTCCATGCGCCCGTTCTCGATGAGGTCGTCCTCTTCGACGAGGTCCTCCCACCAGCCGAGTTCGTAGGAGTGGTACTCGACGGCCAGCGAGTTCGGGATCGCCGCCGCGACCTGTGCCGACGCCATCGTCCCGATCGGCGAGGAGACGTTGTGCATCGCGACCGGCACGTAGTAGAGATCCGCGAGCTGGGCAATCTTTCGCGTTTCGCGCATCCCGCCGACGCGCGGCAGGTCCGGCGCGATGATGTCGATCGCCTGCTCCTCGAGCAGCCGGCGCTGTCCGTGGGTTCGGTAGACGTTCTCGCCGACGGTGATCGGCGTCGTCGTACTCTGGGTGACCTCCCGCTGGACGTCGTGGTTCTCCGGCGGCACGGGGTCCTCGAGCCACCAGACGTCGTACTCCTCGAGTTCGCGCGCGAGGCGCTTCGCGGAGCCCGCGGAGAACGACCAGTGGCAGTCGAAGGCGACGTCGGCTCTGTCGCCGACGCGTTCGGTGACCTCGCGGACGATGTCGACCTTGTGGTCGATCTCGGGGCCGCGCAGGTGGCGGTTTGCACGGTCTTTCTCGTGGCCCGAGGGAACGTCGAGGTCGAACTTGATGGCGTCGTATCCGAGCTCCTCGACGACGCGTTCGCCTTCGTCGGCACAGGCGACGGGATTGGCCTCGTCTTCGGTGTGAAGGTCGCAGTAGATGCGGACGTCGTCGCGGTACTTCCCGCCGACCAGCTGGTAGGCCGGGACGTCGAGGATCTTACCCGCCACGTCGTGGAGAGCGATCTCGATGCCCGAGATGGCCGAGATGACCTTTCCGGAGATCGAGCCTTCGCCGGACATCTTCTGGATGAGATGTTCGTACAGCCGGTCGATATCGAGGGGGTTCTCGCCGACGAGGAACGGCGCCATCCGCTCGATGATCGCGTCGTCACCGCCGCCCCAGTAGGATTCACCGGTTCCGACGAGTCCGGCGTCCGTGTAGACGCGGACGAGGATCCACGGGTAGTTTCCGTCGACCATCGTGGTCTGTACGTCGGTGATCTCGACATCGCGCGGCCCGCGGTCCGCGGTCAGCTGCATCGTTTCCGATGAGAGATCACGCATCGTATACTCTGCGTTCGGATCGCGTAACGTCCGGTAGTTCGGCATACGACTGCCGTTTACTCCTCATGGTATATCACGTTTCGCATGTCGGTTACTCGCGGCGGTCGCTCGAACGACGGTAACAGTCTGGACGGTTGCAACTCGTCCACCCGACCGAAACGAAAGCGCGTAGCGATTCGGAGATCCCGACTCGAGTCGGGAGGCGCGACGGTGGGTTTTACCGTCTCTCGCTCGTTAGCCGAACCGATGGCCAGGCCAACAGCAGTCATACTCGGCGGGAATCGGTTTCCGTTTCATCGGATCGAACGAGCGGGACCGACCATCGCACGACAGCTGGAACGACGTGGGATCGACGTCGACGTCACCGCTGACCGTGACGTCCTCCGTGAGGACCGAATTTCGGCGTACGACGTGCTCGTCGATTATACGACCGACAGCACGTTCACGGACGAGCAGCTAGCAGGATTGTGTTCGTTCGTCGACAGCGGCGGTGGCTACGTCGGCGTCCACGGTGCAGCGGACCTGACGACGACCGTCGACGGGAGCCGCGACGAACCCGTTCCCGAACTCAGAGAGCTACTCGGCGGTCACTTTCTCGCCCATCCCGAGCAGACGATGTTCGACGTAACCGTCGTCGATAGCTATCATCCCATCTCGGCCGACCTGAACGGGTTTTCAGTCTGGGACGAACCGTACGTACTCGAGTACGACGACGACGTTCGAGTGCTCGCGCGAATGGATCATCCGAAGAACGGCGACGTTCCAGTTGCGTGGGTTACGTCCTTCGGCGACGGTCGCGTGTTCTATTGTTCGCTCGGACACGATATCCCGGCGCTCGTAACCGACGGGGTACAATCGGTGCTCGCACGGGGGATTCGCTGGGCCGCCCGCGACTCCTGACCGCCCGTACCGCGCGGGCCGGCCGCTACTCTCTGTCGGCTACGCCTCGGGTCCGTTGAGCACCAGAGCTAATACGGTTGGGAAGAAAGACGGGGGTACCTACATGCGTTACTACCAGCTCCGCGAGGGGAAATCCCCTCGTCTCGCAGTGGAAACGGCGGGATCGCTGTACGATCTCACCGCAGCAACGCCGCAACTACGGACGTTCGAAGACCTGCTTCGCGCGTCCACGATCACCGACCACACCGTCGATCGTATCGCCGATCGGTTGCTCGAGGACGCGTCCGTGCTCCCAAACGACGCTCTGGAGGAAGACGCCCCCGAAGCGCCCGTTTCGTCGGGAGAGGTGTGGGCGGCGGGAGTCACCTATCGGATCAGCGAGGAGGCGCGCAAAGCCGAGAGCTCCATGCCGGACATGTATCTCGACGTCTACGAGAGCGACCGGCCGGAAGTCTTCTTCAAGGCGACGCCGAACCGGACCGTCGGTCCGAACGAAGGCGTCGGCATCCGCGCCGACTCCGAGTGGGACGTCCCCGAACCGGAACTCGGGGTCGTCCTCTTCGAGGGCGACATCGTCGGCTACACCATCGGCAACGACATGAGCAGTCGCTCGATCGAAGGAGAAAATCCGCTCTACCTTCCGCAGGCAAAGGTGTACGACCGGTGCTGTGCGATCGGTCCCTGCGTCCGCTCGGCCGACTCGCTCGAGGACCCACACGACCTCGAGATGTGGATGACGATCAGTCGCGACGGCGAGGTACTGTACGACGAGTCGACGAACACGGGCAAGATGGTCCGCTCGGTCGAGGAACTGGTCGACTGCTACGTGGAGCACAATGCCGTCCCCGACGTTTCGGTCCTGCTGACCGGGACGTCGCTGGTCCCCGAGGAGGGGTTCACGCTCCACGAAGGCGACGAGGTCGAAATCGGCCTCGAGGAGATCGGAACGCTATCGAACACGGTCGTCGAAGTCTGATCTACCGCGATTCAGAACGCGCACCGAGAGACAGTGGCCGTCGTTAATACCGCCGAATGCCTGAAGGGGGATCTGACGCTCGCTGCGGCGGTTTTTCGCGTTCGTTCGTCCCGAAGCGGTTCGCCCCGTTCTGTGCCTGGCTGTGCTTTCCGAGAAGGACAAAACCAGATTCACTGTTTCAGAACGATTTATATGTGAGTCCGGTGTAACATAGGAGCATGACAGAACCAAAACACCCGGTCCGAACCGTCGGCAGAACGTTCGAGATCCTCGAGGTAATCCAGGAACTCGACGGGGCCGGCGTCTCGGAGATCGCCGAACGAGTCGATATCGGGAAGAGCGCGGTGCACAACCACCTGATGACGCTCGCGAATCACGAGTACGTCGACAAAGACGGCGACGAGTACCACATCGGGCTCTCGTTTCTCGGACTGGGCGCGTACGCGCGAAACCGGACGCCGATCTACGACGCCGCCCAGTCACAGGCCGACGAACTCGCCGACGAGACCGGCGAACTGGTGAACCTCCTCGTCGAAAAGAACGGGATGGGGATCTACCTCTACCAGGCGAAAGGGGAGAACGCGGTCGAACTCGATACGCACGAGGGAAAACGGGTCCGACTCCACTGTACGGGGCTCGGAAAGGCGATCCTCGGTTTTCGTCCCCGCGAGGAGGTCGACGAGATCCTCACCGAACACGGATTACCGGCGCTTACCAGCCAGACGATCACCGACCGGGAGGAGTTTCACGCGGAACTCGAGGAGGTCCGGGACCAGCGCTACGCGATCGACCGGGAGGAGCGTCTCAACGGATTGCGGTGTATCGCGGCACCGATCACCGACGACGCGGACCGGAGCATCGCGTCGATCAGCGTCGCCTGTCCCGTTCACCGCGTGGGTGACGAACGCTTCTACGAAGATCTGCCGGAGTCGGTCCTCGGCGCGGCGAACGTGATCGAACTCGAGCACAACTACTCCTGATCGCGTGCAGCTCCGCGGCGGTGAACGCGTCGGCGTTGTCGGACGTGACCTCTCTCACAGCACGGTTAGAATCGACGTCCTTCCGAGTGGTGTTGTCGACCGATCCCCGGTTTCGTGCTCTGGCGACCGTATCGGTTGTCGCGGTTGGCTGCTGAGGTATACAGAATAGATCCCGAGAGACGGCTCCTCTTTGTAGATCGCTCCTCGTCTTGTAAACCGATGTGAGAAGGGAGTTGTTGTGACGAATGCTGGGTTGTTGCCGCCGTCAGTTACGACTTGACAGCGCCTTCAGCCAATCCTTTGACGATGTAGCTCTGGAGCAGGAAGAAGACGACCAACATCGGGATCGTCGCACCGAGTGCACCGGCCATGATCATATCCCAGTTGAGCGCTTGCTTACCGATCCACTGGCCCATTCCGGGCGGGAGCGTCTGCTTTTCGGAATCGTTGATCAGGACCAACGCGAAGACGAACTCGTTCCACGCGAGCACCCACGTGAAGATCGCTGTCGTTGCGATCGCTGGTGCCGACAGGGGAAGGATGACTCGGATGACGGCACCGAAGCGGGTACTTCCGTCGATCATCGCCGCCTCCTCGAGCGATTCGGGCAGGTTTTCGTAGAACCCGCGCAGCATCCATATCGCGAACGGAAGCGTGAACGCGACGTACGCGATCACGAGCCCGGTCAACGTGTTGAACAGTCCGAAGTCCCGAAAGACCAGGAACAATGGAATCGCGATCAGAATCGCCGGGAACATCTGGGTGATGAGCAGGAACGTCGCCATCGCCGTGCGTCCGCGGTACCGGAGGCGACCGATACTGTACGCACCGAGCGTACAGACAGCGGTACTCAGAACGGTCGCGCCGATACTGACGATCAGACTGTTCTGGAACCAGTACCGGAAGTCCGACTCGTTCCAGACCTGGTAGTAGCCGGAGAGATCGGCGTTCGTCGCCCAGCCGATGGGATCGTCGATAAACGCCGCGAACCCGGTCTGATTGACCGAGACGACGAACATCCAGAACACCGGGAACAGGATGAGCGCGATCAGCGACCACAACACCGCGTGGAAGCCGATGCGCTTACCGCTCTCGACCTGTCGCTCGCTCAACCCTAGGAAGCCGGTGTCCGATTCCTCGTCAAGGGTCGCTTGTGTATCTGTTGCCATTGTTATTTTGCACCGATGTCTTCCCGGTATAGTCGGAGGTAGATCAGGCCGTACGTCAGCATGACCAGTAACATCACGACGGCGATCGCGCTGGCTAACCCCATATTGCCGTAATGGAACGCGTGCTCGTAGATGTACACGGGCAACACCATCGAGGAGTTGCCGGGGCCGCCGCTGGTCATCACGTAAATCAGTGTGAAGTGATTGAGTGACCAGAGGCTCATCAGCAGCGTCATCACGACCACGATCGGCTGCAGGAACGGCAACGTGATGTGTCGGAACGAATCCAGCCTCGAGGAGCCGTCGACACGGGCCGCCTCGTAGAGATCACCCGGGATCCCCTTCATGCCCGCCAAGAAGGTGAGCATGAAGAAGGGAAAGTTACGCCAAACCCAGGCGAGCATCACCGAAAACAGCGCGTACCGCGAACTCGCGATCCACGGGAGCCCCTCACTGATCCCGGTCAGTCGGAGGAAGCCGTTGAGTGGCCCCAGTTCGAAGTTATACATCAGTCGCCAGTTCAGTGCGATCGAGATGAACGGCACTGCCCAGGGGAGCAACAGTAGCGTCGTCGCGATCGACCGGCCGCGAAACTCGCGGTTGAGCATGATCGCGAAACCGAGTCCGATCAGGGCCATGATCACGACCGCTGCGAACGCCCACACCAGCGTGTTCCGCATGACGATCCAGAACTCGGTCCAGCCGATGATGTGCGCGTAGTGATCGAGTCCGACCCACTCGGGATCGGCGATCCCGTCGTACTCGAAGAAGCTGAGATAGACGCCTCGAGTGAGCGGATAGACGCTGACGATTCCGAGTGCGAGCAACGAGGGGAGAAGGAACAGCCATCCCCAGACGCTCTCTTTCGAGAGCCAGTGATAGTACTCCCTCGGAAGTTCGACCTGTCGTAGTTTTTCTAAATTTGTTGACATGTTTTGCTAAACTCAGTGAATTTCTAGTATGGTGGTTGCCCGTAGATCGGTCTTATTCGGACGGATCCCAGATCTGGGGCGTGCTTCCGTCGCCCTGAATCCAGGCCTGCAGTTCGTCCGGCGCGTCGTCGAGGTCCGGCGGATCGGTGTTTTCTCCGAGGTCGTACTCCACTTCGTCGCTGATCGTCTCTCGAACCTTATTCGCCTGGCTGACGACCGCTTCCTGTGGATCCTCGTCCGCGCCGAGGATCGCAGAAATCGCGACCGAATACGCGTCCATGGTCCCCTCCAGATCGCCGAGGAACGGCGCGTTCCGCTGGGGTCCGGTGATCCCGTAGCGGGCGGTGTCCTCGGCTTGCTCGAGTCGAGCGTCGATCCACTCGTCGGGGATGTCCGTCGAGTTCTCGGTGAACGGTTGGATCTCCTCCTGTGCTTCCCGGACGGGCAGGAAGTTCGGTGCTGCTTCCGGGAAGTATCCCTCCATCGTGTCAGGGAGCGTCATGTACTCGATGAACGCCATCGATTTTTCGTCGTCGACGTCGTGTTGGGTATAGTCCGACTCGAACGCGGATAAACAGCTGCCGCCCATGAAGGCGGTGTTGGTCCCCATCGGCCCCGCTGGGATGGGTGTGAGCTCCGTAACGTCGCCGACTTCCTCGCCCTCGCTAGCCATTTCGTTGGCGGTGTCGCCGGAGTTGATCATGAACGCGACATCGCCGCCGCGGTACAACTGTTCGGCGTCAGTCCCGTTCATTCCGGCCCACCCGCCGGGGCCGATATCCCACTCCTCCTGAAAACTCGCCATCCAGAGGTGGCTAAACAACGACGTCGGGGAGTCCAGCTCGACGGACCACTGGTCCCCGTCGTGATCGAAGAACGAGCCGCCGGATTGAACGGTCACGCCGTAGAGCGCCTGTCCGGTTCCCGTATCCTGCGAGCCACTGGATACGAAGCCGACGTTATCGGTTTCGTCGCCGACGTCCATCGCCATGGTGACCATCTCTTCCCACGTTTCGGGGACGCTATCGTGACCGGCGTCATCGAGAACGTCCATGTTCGCATAGAGGTTACGAACCTCGATGAACCAGGGGAACCCCCAGATTTCGTCCTCGTACTGTCCCCAGAACGACGGCGTATCGTACCAGTCGTCGTACTCCTCGAAGAGTTCCGTGTTCGGTTGGACGACGCCGGAGGAGCCGTAGTCGACGGCGTGTTCGTTGGCCATCTCGCTGACGTTGGGCGTGTTCCGGCCCTGGATGGCGGACATCCACTGTTCGAAGACCTGGTTCCACGTCACGACCTTGGTGGTGAGGTTGACTTCGCCGTCATACCAGTCCTCGAACTCCGCCGCGGTGTCCTTGATCGCTTCCTCCTCCTCTGGGATGTAGCCGCGCATCGTCCACCAGAGGAAGTCGCCCTCGCTCGTCCCGCCCGTACAGCCCGCTAACCCGGCGGTTGCCCCTGCCGCAGCCATCGTGCCCGCGGTCTCGATGAACCCGCGACGCGAGTACTCGTCTTCGTCTTCGCGCGGATCGGCATTCGACGCACTCGCATCCCGCGTCCGGTCAATATCACTGTCACTACCAGCCGTGGCTTTCCCTGACATACAGCATAGATACTGACGATCTCATAAATAACTTCGCATAGCTATCACGATGGCTGCGTGTCGATGCCGAAACGTCCGTCGGTCGATCTTCCCGGGTCCGGGTGGTAGTTGCACGAGTTGTTCGTCAGTGAGAGCCCGCCAGCAAGCCGATCGTCTCCCACGCACGAGAGGCGAGCGGAGGGGCAATCTTTTATTAGGCCCCGAACCAATTCGTCGAACGATTATGGCAGTAGGTAACATTTCGTCGCGAACGGCAGGCGTCGGCGTGGGTCTCGTGGTTGCGTTTCTGGCCCTCGCCTTCGTTGGCATTCGATACATACTCACGCAGAGTTGGGGTCTGATATTCGAACTCACGTACCTCCTGATCCTGCTGATCGTATTCGGAATCGTCGCCGATCGGCTGTTCATTCGGTAATGCTCGAGAGCAAGTGATCGAGGATGGACGCAGCTATCATCACCGCCGAACCGTACAAGTCAAATGGCAACACATAACGAGACTGCAGCCGTCAGCTGGGAACAGCTGTCTCCGGAGGAAACGAGACGAGGAATACGACAGGCCGCCGGCGAGATGGGCGAACTCGTCCGAAGCACGCTCGGACCGTTAGGCGCCGACAAGATGATCGTCCGCCGAATGGGAGACGATACGCTACGCGCGTTCGTCACCAACAACGGCGTTGCGATTCTCGAGGAGTTCGAGGGCGAGACGGACCATCCGATCGCGAACCGGTTTATCGCCCTCGCGGAAGACCACGAAGATGCACTCGGTGACGGGTCGACTACGACGGTTCTACTGGCCAGTGAACTGTTGACGAGCGGGATCGACCTGATCGAATCGGGTGTTCCCCCCGTCTCCGTCGTCGAAGGGTTCTCGATCGGCGCCCAGCGGACGCTCGAGGTCTGGGACGAGATCGGAATCCCGGTGGCCAGTACTGACCGTCCGACGACGCGAGCCGAATTCGACGGCTCGCGACTCGAGCGGGTCGCGCACAGCGGGATGACCAACGGTCGCCTCGGCGCGTGGCCGCTCGAAGAACTCACCGACGACGTCGTCGACGCCGTCTTTCGAGCGTGGGAGCCCCGGCGAGGGCGCGTTCACATCGGGTACGTTTCCATCGAAGCGATTCCGGGGGGTAACGTCACGTCGTCGTCGGTGATCCCCGGGGCGCTCCTGACGTACGAGCCGATGATCCCAGGAGACCTCCCCGTCGACGGAACCGTGCTCCTCGTCGACGGCTCGTTACAACCCCGCGAGATCAGCGCCAGTTCCGTGACGGTCGACACCGACTACGTGGACAGGTCCGGCGACCGCGAGACAGAGAGTGAGCGGATCGCAGCGGCGGTCACCGACTCGAACTGTACGGCGGTCTTCGTTACCGGCGATGTCACCGACGAGATCGGCCAGCAGTTGGCCGCGCGAGGCGTTGTGTGTTTCCGAAACGTCAAGGACTCGTCCATCGACGTTCTGTCGCGGGTGACCGGCGCTACGATCCGCGGACCGGTCACGCCGGGTGAACCCGCGAGCCCCGGCGATCTCGGACGCGGAACGATCAGGGTACGCGAGGCGCAAAACGACAAGACGTGGCTGGAAGTTACGGCTCCGGACGGCGCCGACCCGCGGACCGTCGGGCTGGTCGTCCGCGGCGGCACCGAGAGCGCCGCCGACGAGGCGAAACGACGAATTACGGGCGGACTCAACGCGGTTCGCGCCGCGATCAAGCGCCCCGTGGCGCTTCCCGGCGGCGGCGCAGCCGAGGTCGAAGCGGCGCGGGCCGTCCGGCAGTTGGCTCCGAGGTTCGACGGGCGCGAGCAACTGGCAGTCGAGGAGTTCGCGACCGTCCTCGAGTCGATTCCGCGGACGTTGGCTCGCAATGCGGGTGCCGACCCGATCGACGCGATAACGGACCTTCGCGTGCTCCATGACGCCGGGCACGCGCGTGCAGGAATCGACGCCTCCGGACGGATCGTCGAAGATGTCGTTGCAGCCAGTGACGGCCTCGATGCGCAACTTATTCGGACGAACAACCTGGCCTGGAGCGTCGAGTTCGCAAATTCGCTGTTCAGGGTCGACAACGTCGTGTTCGATACGTCGCCACCGATTGATCCGGACGAGATCAGGCGATAGCTAGAGCAAGAACGCAGTGATCACGCCCACGAGTGTAACCGGCAGTACGCTCATGACGCTTCGTTTCTCGTCGAGTTCGTACAGGTGCTGTACGATCGGTAACAGCAGAAAGCCAGTTACAACCCAGGCGACGGCCTTGAGGATGCGAATCGCGTGCATCTGTGGCGTATCGTAGACGAACGAGTACGCCGTCGTCGCGAACTCGGCAGTACCGTCGCTGTTTTCCGCAACCACTTCCGTGCTCACGCCGTCGGGGGCGGTGACAGTAGCGATCAGCACGGAGCCGACGAGAAAGACCGGTGCGAATAGGACTGTCAGATACCCGCCGAATTTGAAGATGTCTCCGACCATATCGTACTCCGTCGAGAGAAAACCGGCGATGACACCGATAAGCCCGAAGTAGCAAAACCAGGAGAAGATGACGACGAACGACCCGAAGAGGACGTTGACGACGAGTGCCGCGGGCCAACCGGGGAAAACGTACCCCTCGACGATAATGAACGGTTCGCTGAGATATTCGAACGCGCCGCGGGCGATCGAGTGGAGCGCGAGTCCGAACAACGCCGGCAGCCATCCGTATCGGCGAACTACGCGTATCATCCCGTCAGTATCGCTCGACTGCAAGAGTTTACGCCACGGCCGAATTACCGTCCAGTCCGAGGTTCGGTGGTCAGAATCTCCGCGGTGGCTCATACGTGCTCCAGTTCCCAACTCGGCAAAAAGGTACCGCTCGTCTGCCTACACCGACGGGGCGACTTCCTGCTCCTGTTCGTCGATGTAGACGACGTTGAGGCCGGTTTCGGCGTCGAACACGTGTGCTTGTTCGAGGTTGAGGTTCAGGAACACTTCGTGAGCGTCTTCAGAGATCGATTCGGGCTCGATGAACGCTTTGCGCTCGTTGACCTCCGCTTCCGGCGCCGTATCGTCGCCGAGAGTGGAGGCATCCGACGAGACGAAGTTATCCGTCTCTTCTAACTCGAAGTACAACAAGTCGTGGCCGCCCAGCGGTTCGATGATGTCGACGTACGCGGCGATGTGTTCCTCGCTGCTGGTTTGGCTGACGCTGATGTCTTCGGGCCGGATACCGAGTTTCAGTTCGTCGGTGGTCGCGTTCTCGATCCGGGCCGCTTGCTCCGGGCCGATCTCGAGCGTCACGTCTCCAACGAGTCGTCCGTTTTCGTCACCGGGTTCGTACTGCACGTCGAAGACGTTCATCGACGGGCTCCCGATGAACTGTGCGACGAACAGGTTTTGCGGGTGGTTGTAGACGTCTCGAGGCGTCCCAACTTGCTGAAGTTCGCCGTGGTTGAGGATGGCGATCCGGTCGGACATCGTCATCGCTTCCTCCTGATCGTGCGTGACGTAGATCGCCGTGGTGTCGAGTTCCTGCTGGATTCGCTGGAGTTCGGTTCGCATGTGCTTTCGGAGTTTCGCGTCGAGGTTCGACAGCGGCTCGTCGAACAGGAAGACGGCCGGTTCTCTGACGATCGCACGTCCGGTCGCGACCCGCTGTTGCTGGCCGCCCGAGAGCTGTTTCGGTCGGTCGTCGAGCAACTCCGGGATCCCCATGAGTTGGGCGACATCCTCGACGCGTCCGTAGATCTCCTCGTCGGGTAGGTCGGTCGAGCGTTTGAGACCGAACGCCATGTTCTCGCGGACGCTCAGGTGAGGATACAGCGCGTAGCTCTGAAACACCATCGCGATGTCGCGATGACGCGGCGGAAGCTTGTTGACGGTTTCGCCGCCGATCGATATCGTCCCGTCGGTAATATCCTCGAGGCCGGCGACCATTCGCAGCAGCGTCGACTTCCCGGAGCCGCTCGGACCCACGAGTGTCAGGAACTCGCCGCTGTTGATCGTGAGATCGAACCCATCGACGGCGACGATATTCTCGTCATACACCTTTCTGACGCTAGCGAAGTCGATCGAACTCATTACGAAGACGTTCGAAGGGAGGAGTTAATATTCTTTGGGGAGGTTCACTAACGGCGGTGCGGACTCCACCGTCCGCCACAAAGGCTGTTGATAGCGAGGTGCCGATCCACATCAGGGTCCGTTTCGTGCCGGTACACTGACCGGGTGATCAGTGAGAGAGCGACGTTCTGAACGGACCGACGCCGGCGTGCCGACGGTGCCGACGTTCTTCAGTGGGGTTAGTGGACTGGCGAAGACCAGACCGGTATTTCAGCGAACCGTAGTTCGAGGGGTCTCTGACGGATATCCACTGATTATTTCCATATATATATATATTACAAATTATAAATATTTATAAGTGTGTCTGTATGTGACATTCATCCGTTGGCAGACAGTCATGACTGCAACGAGACGAACAGACGTACCGTTCTGAAAGCGATCGGAGTCGGAGCGGTCGGAACTACGGGTGTCCTCGGATCGAGCGGGTCAGCGGTCGCCGATCACGGTGGAGACCACTACACTAACTCACTGTACGAGCCACATTTCCCCGATCCGGAAATTCACCGTGCCGACGACGGCACGTGGTGGGCGTACGGCACGAACATGGACCGAGAGAACGACAGTGACGAGTTGCTCGTGACGATCCTCTCCTCGACGGATCTGGTGAACTGGACCTTCGAGGGGGAAGCGTTCGACACGCGTCCCGGCTGGACGTACGGGTCGATCTGGGCACCGAACGTTCACTACTTCGACGGCGAGTGGGTCATGTTCTACTCGCTCGAGCCGCGCCCGTGGGAGAGCGGCGAGTTCGGCATCGGCCTCGCGACGTCTGACACACCCGACGGGCCGTTTACCGACCATGGACAGGTTATCGGCGACGGCGATACGGGCGGCGGAACCATCGATGCCTACTTCGTCGAACACCAGGGGACGCCCTACCTCTTCTGGGGGAGTTTTCAGGGCATCTACGTCGCGGAGCTCACGTCAGACCTCCAAGACGTCGACATGTCGACGGCCACGCAACTCGCCGGCGACGCCTACGAGGGGACGATTCACTACGAACGGAACGGGTATCACTATCTGTTCGTTTCGACGGGCACCTGCTGTGACGGCCACAGCAGTACGTACGAGTACGAGGTCGGGCGGTCGACTGACTTCTTCGGACCGTACGTCGACCAGAACGGCGTCGATCTGCTGGACTACGACGACCACAACGAGGGCGTCCCGGTCCTCACCGGCAGCGCCCAGTTCCCGGGAGCCGCTCACGGCGACATCACGACCTACGACGACGGGTCGGAGTGGATGATCTACCACGCCTACAACGCTGATGAACCGGAGTTCATCGACGGCGTGCCGCGCCGCGTGCTCATGATGGATCGCATCGACTGGGAGGACGACTGGCCGGTGATCGGCTGCGATGGAACGCCGAGCGACGTAGCCGCGGTTCCCGGCAGCGGCACGCACTGTCACGATGACGGTGACAACGGCGGCCCGATCACCGCGGGAACGTACCGGCTCTCGAACGTCAACAGCGGCCTGTATCTGGAGGTCGGGGACGCAGACACCAGCGAAGGCGCGAACGTCAACCAGTGGTCGGACACCGGCCATCCGTGTCAGGAATGGAATGTGATCAAGAACGGCGACGGGACCTCTCGACTCGAGAACGTCAACTCCGGGTACGTGCTGTCGGCGGCGGATGGCTCGACGAGCGAAGGCGCGAGCCTGGTCCAACGCTCCTGGAGCGACGATGCCGACCAGCGCTGGGCCGTGATCGACAACGGTGACGGCACGTATCGCCTCGAGAACAACGCGAACGGGTACGTCGCGGACGTGCTGGATGCGTCGAGCGACGACGGTGCCGACGTCATCCAGTGGAGTTGGCGGGACAGCGACAACCAGAAGTGGACCTTCGATCCGGTCTGAGGGCCCACCCATTCGTTTCTCGACCGGTTTCGAGCGGTCTCCACGGGCCGCTGGGGATACGATTCGGTGAGACGGCGACGGTGATCGATCGAACCCCGACGCGAAGCGTTCTCGGACTACCCGTCGCGCCCCGCGAATCTACAGCGAGATCGTGCTGACCGATAATTTTATAAAGATGTAGGATTACCGTCCAATCAGTATGGTTGACAATGACAAACCAGTGGGTGAGATAGACAGACGAACGTATCTCGGCGGTATCGCAGCGGGGGCTGCGGCCGGGATAGCGGGCTGCACCGGCGGTAGCGAGGATGGCGGATTCGAGGTGCTCCACGGCTGGACCGGCGGCGACGGTGCGGACGCGATCAACACGCTCACGGACGCGTTCGAGGAGGAACACCCCGATATCGACGCGACCTTCGAACCTGTCGGTGGGGACGGGAACGTCGAACTGAATACGGCCATCCTGCAGCGATTGACGAACGAGAATCCGATGAGTTCGTTCGCCAACTGGCCGGGAAACAACCTCAAACGGTACGAAGGGGTGCTCATGGACCTCGAGGAGGACGTCTGGGAGGCCGAGGGATTAAAGGAGAACATACAGGACCGAGCCGTCGAACTCTGTACGTTCAACGGGAAGATGCCGGCGGTGCCAATCGGTTCACACCGGATGAACAACCTGTTTTACAATACGGCCGCCTTCGACGAGGCGGGCATCGACGCGGAGAGTCTCGGGAGCATGTCCGCCCTCCTCGACGCCCTCGAGACGATCGATCAGGAGACCGATTACGTTCCGTTCGCCCACGGAATGCGGTCGGCGTTCCTCGGGTTGCAGACGTGGGTCCAGATTCTCTCGAGCCAATCCGGCGTCGACGCCTACATGGACTTCATCGAAGGCAACGGCGACAGGGGCGCGATAATCGACGCGTTAGAAACGCTCCAGGAGATTCAGGAGAACTACATCAACGGCGACGCGTCGTCGATCGGGTACACGCAGGCCGCACAGAAACTAATCGCCGACGAGGCCGCGTGCATTCACGGCGGGAACTGGCAGTACGGGATGTACCGGGCCGACGACGAGTTCAACTACGGGGAGGAGTGGGACTGGATTCCCTTCCCCGGTACCGAGGGCGTGTACTTCTACCACCTCGACGCGTTCGTCACGCCGGGCGACAATCCGAGTCCGGACGAGACGGTCGAGTGGCAGAAGTTCGTCGGAACGAAGGAGGCCCAAATCGAGTTCAACAACCTCAAGGGATCGGTGCCGCTGCGAACGGATATCGACTCGGGCGAACTGACGGATTTCCTGGCGATGACCTACGAAGAACTCCTCGACTCGGAGCAGTATCCGCCGACGCTCGCGCACGGACTCGCCGTCGAACCCCAGCAGCAAAACGACTGCGAGGGTGCGATCGGAGACCACTTCATGGGCCCCTACGACGCCGAAGCGGCGGCGGATACCCTGCTCGACGCCGTGTCCCAGTAGCGGCGGACTCGCGCCCAAGCATGTTGTCCGATATCACACTACAACCAACAAATCAGTTAAGATGATAGACATAATCTGGTAGTTAGATGGCAACGCACGACACAACTGAAACCACGGACTCGACGACGGGGGCGACCGAAGAGGCGGTGGACTGGAAGACGAAACTCAGATATTTCCTCAACAGCGACTTCGTTCGGTCGTCGCCGTACTGGGGAATCCCCTTCCTTCTCATGGGATTCGCGGTGTACGGCGGGATCGGCTACAACCTCGCGGTTTCCTTTACGGACTACGCGGGAATCGGCCGTCCGGAGTTCACCGATTTAAACCTCGAGATGTATCGAACGGCGCTCGCGGACGAATCGTTCCGGCAGGCCGCGTTCCAGAACTTCGTGTTGCTCGTCGGGTTCACGTCGATTTCCCTGGGGCTCGGACTGTTCCTCGCGGTCCTCATCGATCACGGGATCAGATACAGGGAGACGATCCAGACGATCTATCTCCTGCCGATGGCCCTTTCGTTCGTCGTGACGGCCCAGCTCTGGTTATGGATGTACAGCTCCGGGGACAACGGGGTGTTGAACGTATTCGTGACGACGCTCGGGTTCGAATCGATCAACTGGCTGGGCAATCCCCGACTCGCGCTCGCGGCGGTTATCTTCGCCCTGGTGTGGCAGTTCAGCGGCTACGCGATGGTCGTCTTCCTGGCCGGACTCCAGTCGCTTCCGTCAGATCAGTTCGAGGCAGCGAAAGTCGACGGCGCGAGTCCGACCAAGACGTATCTTCGAATCATTATTCCACAGCTCAAGCAGGCGTCCGTCGGTGCCGCCGTCGTCCTGATGTTGTTCGCTCTCAAGGCGTTTGACTTCCTCTATGCCATCTCCGGTGACTATCGGCCGCCGAACGGAACCGACATCCTGGCGACGCTGATGGTTCGCGAGGCGTTCCAGTACGGTCAGTGGGCGTACGGTGCGGCGATCGCAACGTTGCTGTTGTTGCTCTCGCTCGCCGTCATCGCACCGTATCTCGTCTTCCAGTACCGACAGGGGAGTCTCTAACAATGTCACAGTCAACATCCGATACGAACCTCGACGTTGCATCGGTCGTCGAAGACGTCAACCTCAGGCGGATCGGCCACTACACGCTGATCGTCCTCTTCCTCGGGTTCTTCCTCCTCCCGCTGGTGACGGGGATCATGACGGCACTGAAAACGAACCAGGCCATCGCTCGGACGGTCCCGTTCATGCCGCCACTGGGCGAGGGGTTCACGCTCGAGAACCTCGAGTACGCGTTTGACCGGCTTTCGAGCGGGTTCTTCAACTCGCTGCTGATGGCGATTCCAGCGACGATCATCAACGTGTTGCTCGCGAGCATGGCGGCGTTCGGTCTGACGATGGTCAAATGGCGCGGCCAACTCGGGATCTTGGTCCTGTTTCTCATCGGGATCTTCGTGCCGTACCAGGCCGTGTTGGTTCCGCTGGCTCGGTTCTGGAACAACACGTTTCCGCTTGCGGATATGCTCTCGCCGCTGTTCGTGACGGTACCGCTGCTTCAGGGGTATCACGCCGATCTCGTACCGCTGATCATCACCCACGTCGCCTACGGGATTCCGATCTGTATGATCCTCTTCCGATCGTACTACCAGAGCCTGCCGAACTCGCTGGTCGAGGCGGCCAAAATCGACGGCGCGAGCGTTACGAAGATCTACCGCCGCATCATCCTCCCGATATCGAAACCGATGTTCGGCGTCGTCTTCATCTACCAGTTCACCCAGATCTACAACGAGTTCCTGTTCTCGTTTACCCTCATCTCGAGTGCGAACTCGCCGGAATCGCCGGTCACGCTGATCATCCCGGCCATCGGCACGTCGACGTCGGGAATCGACTTCGGGATCCGGATGTCGGCGGCGTTCCTCGCGGCACTACCGACGATCATCCTGTACGTTGCCTTCGCCGAACAGTTCGCAAAGGGACTGGAAACGGAGAGTGCATAACCAATGGGACGAATTCAACTCGATCACCTGACGAAGCGATTCGGAGAGACGGTTGCCGTCGAGGACGTGACGCTCGACGTCGAGGACAGCGAGTTCCTCGTGTTGGTCGGTCCCTCGGGGTGTGGAAAGTCGACGACGCTCCGCATGATGGCCGGTCTCGAGACGCCGACGTCGGGGGACCTCTACATCGCCGGCGATCACATGAACTATCGCGTCCCCCAGAACCGAGACATCGCGATGGTCTTTCAGGATTACGCCCTCTATCCGCACATGACCGTTCGGGAGAACATGCGGTTCGGTCTGGAGGAGGAGGCGGGGTACACCGACAGCGAGCGGGACGAGCGAGTCGCGGACGTCGCCGAAACCCTCGGCATCGACGACTTGCTGGACCGCAAGCCCGGCGAACTCTCGGGCGGCCAGCAACAGCGGGTCGCGCTCGGGCGAGCGATCGTTCGCGATCCCGAGGTGTTCCTGATGGACGAGCCACTGGCCAACCTCGATGCCAAACTCCGGACCCAGATGCGGACGGAACTCCAGCGTTTGCAGGCCGACCTGGACGTGACGACGGTCTACGTCACCCACAATCAGACGGAGGCGATGACGATGGGCGATCGGATCGCCGTGCTGGACGGCGGTCGACTCCAGCAGGTGGGGGAACCGCTCGAGATCTATCACGAGCCCGCAAATCAGTTCGTCGCCGGATTCATCGGCGAACCCATGATGAACTTCCTCCACGGGCGTCGATCAGAGACCGGGTTCGACAGCGGACACATCGAGTACCCGTTCGACGAGCGCCTCGAGCGGACCGTCGGCGACGCCGACGAACTCGTCTTCGGCGTCCGTCCCGAGGCGATCGACGTTCGCCGCGCCGACGAGACGTCGGCGGAGAGTCTCGGGCCGTACGAGTTCCGGATGACCGTGACCGTCACCGAAACGCACGGGGACCAGAACGTCGTCTCCCTCACACACGCCGACGACGCGGCCGACCACGACGCCGTACGCGCGGTAACCGACGGCATGCAGATCGTCGCCGTGGGCGAATCGGTCGTCGTCACTATCGATCCGGAGACGGTCCACCTCTTCGACGGAGAAACCGGCGACGCGCTCTGTAACCGCCGGCTCGAAACCACACAGGAGCTCACGATCTAACATGGCACGCTTAGCACTCGACGACGTAACCAAGGAGTACCGGGACGGAGAAATGAGCGTCGTTGCGGTCGAAGACGTTTCCGTCGACGTTCCCGACGGGGACTTCCTCGTCCTCGTCGGTCCCTCCGGCTGTGGGAAGTCGACGACGTTACGCATGATCGCCGGCCTCGAGGAGGTCACCGACGGCGAGATCAGACTCGGCGAGCGATCGATCAACGATGTCCCCGCGCAGGAGCGAGACATCGCGATGGTGTTCCAGTCGTACGCGCTGTATCCCCACAAAACCGTCCGGGCGAACATGTCCTTCGGTCTCGAGGAGTCGACGGATCTCTCCGACGCGGCGATCGCCGAGACGGTCGAAGAGACGGCGGCGATGATGGGTATCGAGGACCTGCTGGATCGCAAGCCCGGCGAACTCTCGGGCGGCCAGCAACAGCGGGTCGCGCTCGGGCGAGCGATCGTTCGCGATCCCGACGTCTTCTTGCTGGACGAGCCGCTGTCGAACCTCGACGCGAAACTCCGCGCGGAGATGCGAAGCGAACTCCAGCACCTCCAGGAACAACTCGACGTCACGTCGGTCTACGTCACCCACGATCAGACGGAGGCGATGACGATGGGCGATCGGATCGCCGTGTTACACGAGGGGCGACTCCAGCAGGTCGGGACGCCGCTCGAGTGTTACCACGAGCCGAACAACCTGTTCGTCGCGGGGTTCATCGGTGAGCCGTCGATGAACGTCTTCGACGGACGTCTCGAGGAGAACGCAGCGGTGACCGACTCGTTCGAGTACCCGCTGTCCGCGGATTCACGGCGCGATATCGAGGCGGGAACCGATCTCCTGCTTGGGATCCGTCCGGAAGACGTTCGACTCGCCGAGGAACTCCTCCCAGGCCGATTCGAGGCCGAGGTCGTCATCGTCGAGCCGATGGGCAACGAGAACATCATCCACCTTCGGTTCGACGGCGCGACGGACGGCGAGGAGTTCCTCGCGACGACCGAGGGGATCCCGAGCGTCGACGCTGGCGATCGGATCGGCGTCGAGTTCCCCGAGGCGGCGATCCACCTTTTCGACGGCGACAGCGGCGTCGCGATCAAGAACCGGACGGTATCGTTCTCCGGGACGGCGGATGAGGTGCTTCCGTAAGCTGCGGGTTTCGGCACCGACGGGTGAACCGCTCCGGCCGAGCGAACCGATCGAGTACTGACGGTGCCCTCGAGCGATACGTTTCGCCCGTGCGGAAAAACGCTCGCGCGCTACGCTATTCGACTCGACCGACGAACGTCTCCCTCGGGTCGCACACTCACAGAGAACATCATTCACTATCGCAGAACATATGGTAAGGAAAATTCATACGGATTCTCTGTAGTCGGGCAGTCCCCTGAACTCAGTCCCCGGATGGATATCGCTCGCCCTCGGGAGCAACAACCGCCTTTCGGCGCGTGGAATTACGCCTGTACTATTGTAAATATCTCTGGAATCGGCGGCGACTCGAGGATCGCGACCGGTTTCCGTCCGCCTCGAGCACCGTCTCCGGCTCGGTAGCGCTTCGTACCTCGTTTTCGGGAGTGCGTTGACAGAACACGTTCTTGGGAAGGAGTACCGTGGGAGAATGTGTGCTTCATATACGATGTTCTGAAGAGGTGGTGGAGATTCTGTAATGGAGAATCGAGTTTCGCGCTACTATCGATCCCGTACCCGCGAGTGGCTTCTACACCGTCGGCCCGCGGTCGGCGGTCACCCGTTTCGTCGTTGAGCGCGCATCGTTTCCGCTGTCCCGGATCGCGTCGCGTCCGGTTCGGTGGCCGTTCGGTGTCGATCCGGCCTCGAATCGTATACGGACCGTTCGCTCGCGAGTGACCGTCTCCAAAAAAGACCGCGGTTCTACCGCTCGTCGTCGTCGCTATCAGAAACCGTCGTAGACCGTCTTCTCGATCGTGTAGAAGTCGATCCCGGCGTCACCCTGCTCGCGCCAGGTCTCGCTCGAGGACTGCTTGAACCCGCCGAAGGGCACGTGCAACTCGAGACCGGTCGTCTTCGCGTTGACCTTGGCGACACCGGCTTCGACCTCGCGGACGAACCGCTCGGCCTCAGTGTGATCGTCCGTGACGATACTCGCCGAGAGTCCGAAGTCGACGTCGTTGGCCGTCTCGAGGCCGTCCTCGTAGTTCTCGACTTCGATCACGGCAAGGACGGGTCCGAACACCTCCTCCTGTGCGAGTCGGAAATCGTTGTCGACGTCGGTAAAGACCGTCGGTTCGACGTAGTAGCCGTCGCCGAAGCGCTCGCCCTCGGGTTGGCCGCCACCCGTCGCGAGCGTCGCGCCCTCCTCCTCGGCGATCTCGATGTACTCGAGCGTGCCCTCGAGTTCGCTCTCGGTGACCTGGGGCCCCATGTCGTACTCGTCGCCGGGGCCGATCTCGATCGACTCGGCCTCCGCGACGACCGCGTCGACGAACTCGTCGTAGACGTCGGTGTGGACGATCGCTCGAGAGCAGGCGGTACAGGCCTGACCGGTGACGCCGAACGCGCCCGAAGCGACGATCTCGGCCGCCTCCTCGACGTCGGCGCTGTCGGAGACGACGGTCGGGTTCTTCCCGCCGAGTTCGGTCTGGACGCGCTTGCCGTCGTCGGTTGCCTTGTCGTAGACCATGTGACCGACCTGACCGGAGCCGGTAAAGGAGACGGCGTCGACGGCTTCGTGGGTGATGATCGCGTCGCCGACGGTGCTGCCGGGACCGGTGACGACGTTCGCCGCGCCGTCGGGGAGTCCCGCTTCGTCGAGCGCATCGAAGAGTTCGATGGCGACGCCGGGAGCGACCGAGGCCGGGTTGAGGACGACCGCGTTTCCGGTGGCGAGTGCGGGTGCGAGCTTCCAGGCCGGGATGGCGATCGGGTAGTTCCACGGCGTGATCAGCGCGGTGACGCCGACCGGTTCGTTGACGGTGTAGAGGTTCGTTCGCGGTCCGCTCGCGGACTTTACCGACCCGCCGAGGTCGCGCGTCTTCTCCGCGTAGTAGTAGAAGATGTCGATGGCCCGTTGGACCTCACCGCCGGCTTCGGCGTGGGTCTTGCCCTCCTCTTGCGTGAGGAGCTCGGTGAGTTCGTCTTTCCGGTCGGCCAAGATCGAGGCCGCCTTGCGCAAAATCGCACCGCGTTCGGGCGCGGGTGTCTCCGCCCACTCGTCCTGTGCGGCCGCGGCGGCTTCGACGGCGGCGTTCGCGTCGTCGGCGCTCGAGCGTTGATACTCGGCGACGACTTCCGCCGGCGCGGCCGGATCGGTCGTTTCGAACGTCTCGTTCGTTTCGGACTCGGTCCATTCTCCGCTCACGTAGTTCTGGTAGCGTGCGGTCACAACGGAGACATGGTGGACCGGATATAGAATTCTTGTGATCGACACAGGAATCTCCGCATCGAGACTATCGAGACTAACCACATCAGCGAGGAGGCGCGCAAAGCTGTGAGCTCCATGCCGGACACGTACCTCGACGTCTACGAGAGCGATCGTCCGGAGGTGTTCTTCAAGGCAACACCGGATCGGACCGTCGGTCCGGACGAGGGGGTCGGCAGCAGCGGTGACGACGTCTCGTACGACGAGTCGACGAGCACGAGCAAGATGGGGCGCTCCGTCGAGGAACTGGTCGGCTGTTATGTCATGCACAACGCCGTTCCGGATGTCTCAGTTCTCCTGCCCGGGGCGTCGCTGGTCCCCGAGCAGGGGTTCGCGCTCCACGAAGGCGACGAGGTCGGAATCGACCCCGAGGGGGTCGGAACGCTCTCGAACACAGTCGTCGAAGTCTGACCGGGCGAGTCCGCTTCTCGGATCGTGGATTGCGGCGGTCGGTCCGTTCACGATTTCGCGAGCGTGAGTCGAGCACCGAGTAGCGCTCGACGACGGGCACCGTTATGAGGAGAACGATCGTCGATCGGTCCGGGTTACAGCGCCGCGATAGGCACCGTATCGGGTACTGATCAGTCGTCGAAAACGAATCTGTCGGATCGACTCGAGGCGGTCGGCGACTGTGCGGACGAACGACTACTGCGGCGACAGGCCGTGCTCGAGCAGGTAGTGCGTGATCCGGTTCGAGGTGAGCCAGGCGTCCGACTCGAGGTCGAAGTCCCAGTCGCCGGCGTTCACCCAGTAGTGTTCGCTCCACGGGTGGACCATCGCGGCGGGCAAGAGCTGGTTGTGCGCCCACGCGAGTTGGGTCGCGTGCTCCATCGCTTCGTCCTCGTCGTTCGCCGTCGCGAGTCCGTCGAGCGCGTCGGGGATGCTGATCGTCACCGTGTCGCCGTCCGGGTTGCCGACTTCAGGAACCTCGACTTCCTCGCCGAAGAGGTTCCGTTCGGTGAGGATCCCCCGATCGGGGTTGTACATCTCCTCGTACAGATCGGCGTGGGCGTGGTACTGGCGGGCCATCCCGTAGTTCAGGTGGACGGTCAGATCGTAGTCGAGGTTGGCCTCGTGTTCGGACTGCCAGGTCGGCATCTCGCTGACGTAGTGATCCATGTCGATGCCGAACTCGGAGAGGTTGTCGGAGACGATCTGGGACGCCGTTCTGAACCAGTCGCCGACGGGGAAGTGCAGCGTCCACTCGTCGTCGTCGGGCGTGTACCACGCGCCGTCGTCGTAGCTGAAGCCGACGTCCTCGAGCAGCGCCTGCGCGGTGTCGATGTCCTGCGGCGCGTAGTTGGGCATCGCGTCCAGCACGTCCTCCTCGACGAAGTGCTCGATGTAGCCGATATCGATTCCGGCGGAGTACTCGTCGACCGGCGTCTCCGGGGTGGCGACGCTGACGAGGTGTTCCATGTCGACGGCGTAGGCGAGCGCCTTCCGAACCGCCGGGTAGTCCCGGATGTACTCGTCGTCCCTGCCGAAGATGATCGCAAACGTCTGGCCGGAAAACGACACCGGCGGCTCGCCGTACTTGTCGGGGAGCCCCTCGATGGTCGGATCGTTGTGTTCCCAGTCGACTTCGCCCGCCTTCAGGCCCTGTTCGCCCTCGAACATGCCGTGACGGAGGTAGAAGTCAAAATCCTGTGCGATCGGGTGGTGCTGATTGGGTACCTGGTCGGCGTACTGCTCGTTCGCCTCGACGAACGCGAACGGACCCGACACCAGGATCTGATCCCAGTAGGGCTCGAGCGAGACGAGGTCTCGCTGGACGTCTTCGATCTCGTCGTCGGACTCCGCGTTCTCGAACTCCCCGACGACGGGACCGAACTGCGTCTCGGAGACATCGAGGAGCGTCTCGATCCACTGGTTCAACCAGAGTTCCTCCTCGAGACCGACGTAGTCCTCCCGCGGTTCGATCTCGAACGTGTGGTCGTCGACGAGCCGAATACCGTCCTCGGGGTCGACGTACTTCTCGAGCCCCATCTGCATGTACGCCTGAAGCTTGAGCGCGGTCACGAAGTCGCCGGCGGTGACGGGGGTGCCGTCGGACCAGCCGTACTCGTCGCTGATCTCGACCGTCGTGAGGCGCGTTTCATCGTCGATTTCCCAGTTCTCGGCGACGCGCGGGATGAACTCGCCGTCTTCCGTATTGTAGACGGCGAGGTACTCGCACATCGTCTCCTGGGCGTCTCCCGAGTTCCACGAGTGGTGGTAGGGGTTGAAGATGTACTCGCCGTTGAACGGGTTGACGGCACCCGACGGAACGGCTTGGTTCATCTCGTCTTCGTAGTCTTCGGGGTAATCGATGTCGACTTCGTCGAAATCCCCGCCCAGCAGGTCCGACGCGTCGTCGTCCTCACCGAAACAGCCCGCGAGTGCTGCTGCACCCGTTACACCGGTCGCAGCCAGAACCCGTCGGCGTGACAGATACTCCTGGCGATGGTTCTTCACTGGCATCGACGTGATATGTATTATCATACATCATAAATGTTTCGGGATACCATCCCACACCCGGGGTACGGATTACCGATCGGTGGATCTGGGGCAGTCCGCGTTTGGTCGTCCGCCGACAGACCGGTCAGATCGAAACGGTCTCGTCTCGCTCGGCCGCGTCGTAGATCGACTCGAGCGTTCGCATGTCGACGAGGCCGTGGTCGGGCGTCGCCACCGGCTCCCGCCCGGCGAGGAGACGATCGGCGAAGTAGTCGAACTCTTCTTCCATCTGATCGACCTGCGGCGTCTCCACGTCGACGGTCGTCTTCCCGATCGACGCGGTGAGCCCGCTCTCCATGTGGAACGCCGGCTCGATCGTGACGGTTCCCTCGCTGCCAACGATCTCGAGGAAGCTGTCCAGTTTCGAGTGCTGGCTCGCCGTACAGCTCGCGTACACCCCGCCCTCGAGTTCGACGGTGAAGGCGGCGACCTCGTCCGGCACGTCGTCGAAATAGTCGTGAGTCGAGTCCATCATCGACTGGACGGCCACCGGCTCGCGGTCGAGGATGAAGCGCGTCGTGTTGATCGGGTAGATGCCGAGATCCGAGACGCTCGCCCCGTAGCCGACGAGGTCGCCGTCCAGTCGCCACTGGTCGCGGCCCCAGCCGGTGATGGACTGGGACATCGAGCCGTGGACGAATCGCGGCTCGCCGATCGCCCCGACCCGGACGAGTTCTCTCGCGCGTCTGACCGCGGGCTCCGTGTGCATTCGGTAGGCGATCATCGCCGTTACGTCCGCGGATTCGCAGGCGTCCGCGAGCCGCCGTGCCCGCTCGAGAGTCGCCTCCATCGGCTTCTCGCACAGGATCGCCTTGCCGTGTGCCGCCGCGCTCTCGACGAACTCGAGGTGGCGAGCGTTGGGCGTGCAGACGTAGACCGCGTCGTAGGCGTCGGTGGCGGCCCCGTCGTGGAACTCCTCGGACGAGAGACCGACCTCGACCGACTCGTGGTCGGTCGCGACCCGATCCGCCTTTTCTTTCGACCGGCTGACGACGACGGTCGTCTCACAGAGTGTCGAGTCCTCGATCGCTGGCATCGCCCTGTCGGTGGTCCACCAGCCGAGGCCGATCAGGGCGAACCGAACGGGACCGTCGTCGGCCGTCGATTCCTGCCACTCGCGGTGCGTGAACGACTCGAGGTACTCGCTGAAGTCTACGGGTTCCATACGCGGGGATTCCCGACTCACGACTATAAATCACGTCGATTACGGCGTCGACGGACGGCCCGGGAACGCACGGCGAACGACGCGTGGACGATGGAATCACCGTTCATCGTCCCGGTTAGTCGCGACGAGAGGCGTTTTCGTGATGAAATGATATATATATTGCAAGCCCGAACGTGTGATTCGATGCCACGTGTGTTCGGTTCACTGAGTCTCATTGCCAGGTGTTGCGATCGAACGAGCGGACCGCACGGAGTGACCACAGATGTCAAGTAACACAGCGAAGTCGGCGAGGACGAATCGCCGAGTCTCGGACGACCCGATCATCACGGTTCGAAACGCGAACGTCCGCTTCGACATGGACAAGGGAACGTCGAAGGTGCTCAACGACGTTACCATGGACATCTATCGGGGCGAAACGCTCGGGGTCGTCGGCGAGAGCGGCAGCGGGAAGTCGATGTTCGCCGACGCGCTGCTCGACGCCGTCGTCGACCCCGGCATCCTGACCGGGGAGATCACGTACTACCCGGCGGACGGGGGACCGATAGACCTTCTGGGTCTCCAGCCCTGGGAGCTTCGCGAGGTGCGCTGGGAGGACATTTCGATGGTGTTCCAGGGGGCGATGAGCGCGTTCAATCCGACGATGAGCATCGGCGAACACTTCGAGGAGACCCTCGACGCCCACGGCTGGGACGAAGCGAAGGGACTCGAGCGCGCTCGACAGCTGTTCGTCGACCTGCACCTCGATTCGGATCGAATGCTCTCCTCGTTCCCCCACGAGCTTTCCGGCGGGCAGAAGCAACGGGCGCTGATCGCGCTGAGCCTGATCCTGGAGCCGGAGGTGCTCGTCATGGACGAGCCGACGGCCGCGCTCGACCTCCTGATGCAGCGATCGATCCTCAACCTGTTGTACGACATCAAGGACAAGTACGACCTCACGCTCGTGTTCATCAGCCACGACCTCCCGATCGTCTCCGGCTTCGCCGACCGGCTGGCCGTCCTCTACGCCTTCGAGTTCGTCGAGGTCGGCGAAGCGACCGAGATCCTCGGGAACGCCTCCCACCCGTACACGCGAGCGCTGCTCAAATCCACGCCGAACCTGGACATCTCGCTCGAGGAGATGCGACCGATCGAGGGCGAGAGCCCCGACCCGGTCAGCCACCCGCCGGGCTGTTCGTACCACCCGCGGTGTCCGCTCGGCGACGGAAAGTGCGAGGTCGACGACCCGGCGTTCGAGCAAGTCTCGGACGCCCACGAGGTGCGCTGTCACTACTGGAAGAACGCGGACGAAGCCGTTTCGCTCGCGTTCGGAGGTGAGGAGGAATGAGCCGCGACGAGCAGCCGGTGGTTTCGATCCGTGATCTCGAGGTGCACTTCGAGGACTCGTCGCTGATGCACTCGGTCGCGCCGTCGTGGCTTCGTGACAGAATCGGGCTGGAAACGGACCCGACCGTCAGAGCCGTCGACAACGTCGATCTGGATCTGGGCGAGAACGACGTGCTCGCGCTCGTTGGCGAGAGCGGCTGCGGGAAGACGACGCTCGGAAAGACGATGGTCGGCCTCACCCGACCGACCCGCGGCTCGGTGAAGTACCGCGGCCACGACATCTGGGAGGTCCGCGACGGCGACGACGACGGCATCACCTTCGAGGAGATCCGCCGCTCGCTCCAGATCATCCACCAGGACCCCGGCTCCGCGCTCAATCCGTACCGGTCCGTCCTCGAGAACCTCGAGGTGCCGCTGAAGCGCTGGCATCCCCACCTCAACTACGCGGAACGGCGCGGGCGCATCCTCTCGATGCTGAAACGGACGGGGGTCAGCCCGCCGGAGGACTACGCGGAGCGGTACGTCCACCAGCTCTCCGGCGGCGAACAACAGCGCGTCGCGCTCATCCGTGCGCTGCTCGTCGAACCGGAGGTCATCCTCGCCGACGAGGCGGTCAGCGCGCTCGACGTCTCGCTTCGAATCGGCGTGATGGATCTCTTCCTCGAGATGCAGGAAATCTTCGACACCTCGTTCGTCTTCATCAGCCACGACCTCGCGAACGCCCGCTACCTGGCCGGGAAATCCGGCGGCAAGATCGCGGTGATGTACCTCGGCGAGATCGTCGAGATCGGCACGGCCGACGAGATCATCAACAACCCGCAACACCCCTACACCAAGGTGCTCCAGTGGGCGACGCCGAAACTCGATCCCGAGCAAGCCGAACAGGCGATGCGCGAGTCCCCGCCCGTCAGGAAGATCGACATCCCGGACGCGACCAACCCGCCGGCGGGCTGTCGGTTCCACACCCGCTGTCCGGAGGCCCGAGAGACCTGCCGCCAGCAGTCGCCGGCGCTCTACGAGAGCGATAGCGACGAACCCCACCGGACGAAGTGTTTCCGCGAGGTCGAAGACCACGAGTACTGGCGGAGCGAGGAGATCTCCGACGACGAGCCCGTAGAGTCGACGGTCGACGACGCCTCCGCAACCAACGAAGCCTCTTCCTGATCGATCCGATCGAGATCCCGACTTTCCGCGATTCGGTTCAGAACGGTTCCCAGTCCGATCGCAGCGCCACGAACGCGCCGAGTATCGTGACGACCAGCACGATCGCGCCGACCTGCCCGATCACGTACGAGGCCGTTCCCGGCTCGAGATACAGAAACGACCAGCCGAGCAACAGCAACATCGCGGTCGACAGCGCGAGCAGCCAGATCCAGAGCTGATTACTGAAACTGGACGATCGGGCCGGCGGACGGGTTGTCATCGTGAGAGGGTACCGGAGCGGCGTAGATAAACGTGCGGGATGGACCCACCGACTTCGGCCGAGGCGGAGCTATCGGAACCGATGAGGGACCGCATGATTGATAATCCGTGCCAACGTCACTTCGTTCTATGCTCGAAGCATACACCGAGCGGTTCGAACACCCGTACCTGCTTTCGCTCGTTCCGGTTGCCGGACTTCTGCTCGCGCTGTCGGCAGTCGCCGAAGTCGCCGAGATCCACACCGTGGCGGGATTCCTGGCGCTGTACGCAATGGTCGCGCTCATCGTCTGCGTGATCGGGTACGTCGCCATCTACTCCCTCACGTACAGTACGGAAGTCCTCCGTCAGTGGCGGATCCGTCGGTCCGGCCTCGAGTGAGACTCCTGACGCTCTCAACCAAGGGGGACGGACCACTGTTTTTGCGGATGAGAGGGGTATCGCTCGAACGAGCGCGGTCATCGAACGTCCGTTACCCGATCGGACGGACCGCCCGGAGTCAGTCGTTATATCGCCGGTCGTCATCTACCGACGACGCGAACTGATTTTTACTATGATGATACTCTCCTAAACTTTTATTAATACTAGAAGTATAATACTGAACGCGGTCGCGGATCACCACGAGGAACGAAATCGGCAGATCGAATGCTAATGAAACAGCCACCGATGAGCGGAATGCCGACTGAGGATCGAGACTACGCGCGTGCGATGGGCAGCGATAGCCCGCTGGAAATCGACGAGAGTCGGCTCGAATAGCGACGCGACTACGCAACTATCAGCCACAGAACAATGACGAACGACGATACACGCGACATGAAAGCACCGACGGACGAACTGGACAGTATCGAAGCAACTGGTGACTCGACGGAGAAAGGCAACGATCTCACCGCGGTGGCGAAGAACGTGACCGACTTCATGGCGGACGACGATCAGCCGACCGAATCCGACGAGGGACCGGGCTCGATGGACCGGCGCAACTACATGAAAGCGGCGGCCACCACCGCGGTCGCTGGCCTCGGCGTCGGAGCCGTGGCAACCCCGGCTGCCGCCGCCGTCACCGAGAATCAGACCGGCAACGACGGCGGATACTTCTACTCGTTCTGGACCGACTCCGAAGGGACGGTCTCAATGGAACTGGGAGACGGCGGCAACTACAGCGTCGAGTGGAACGACACGGGCAACTTCGTCTGCGGCAAGGGCTGGGAAACCGGCGCGCGCAGAAGCGTGGACTACTCAGCCTCGTACAACCCGTCCGGCAACTCCTACCTGTGCCTCTACGGGTGGACGACGGATCCCCTCGTCGAGTACTACATCATCGAGAACCACGGCAGCTACCGGCCCGAACACGACTACAAGGGCACCGTCAACAGCGACGGCGGCACCTACGACATCTACGAGTCGTTGCGTGAAAACAAACCCTCCATCGAGGGGGAGGCGACCTTCCCGCAGTACTGGAGCGTTCGCCAGTCCACGCGCAGCAGCGGTACCATCACCGCCGGTAACCACTTCGACGCGTGGGAGAGTAACGGTATGAACATGGGCAACCACGACTACCAGATCCTGGCCACCGAGGGATACGAGAGCAGCGGAAGCGCCAACGTCACCGTCGGGAGCTCCGACGGCGGGGGCGATGACGACGACGACAACGGCGGCTCGTCGGGGTCGGTCGAGAACGGAACCTACCGCATCCAGAACGGCAACAGCGGGAAGGCACTCGACGTCGCCAACAGCTCGACCGACGACGGCGCGAACGTCCAGCAGTACTCCTACGGCGGCGGCTCGAACCAGCAGTGGAACGTCGAGGACACGGGCAACGGGTACCGCATCGAGAACGTCAACAGTGGCAAGGTGCTCGACGTCGCCAACAGCTCGACCGACGACGGCGCGAACGTCCAACAGTATTCGGACGGCGGTAGCGACAACCAGCGCTTCTACTTGCACGATCAGGGTGGCGGCGAGTACCACATCCAGCCAGTCCACAGCGAGAAGGCGCTCGACGTCGAAAGCTCGTCGACCGATGACGGCGCGAACGTCCAGCAGTACGACTGGAATGGGTCCGGTAACCAGCTCTGGACGTTCGAATCGATCTGATCGACTGATCCGTTCGACGCTCGGATCGCCGTGGATCGCCTCGATCTTCGCACCTCCGGATCGGGGCCCGCCACGCGAAGTGCGCTGCGGCCCGTCTCGGGAGCTCTGTTTCTCTCCTTCGTCGCGCCGTGATCACACGTTCGATACGGGAGTGACGCTCGCGGTACAACCGACACCGACGAATACGATCACGGCCGTGAGATCTCTGCCCTGATTGCGGCCGCCTCATCGCTCGGTCTCCGGTTCGAACGCGCCGACTCACGCGAGCGATCCCGTCATCGTTCGGTACTAGCCACCGGTCGCCGGGCTATCGGGGTTCGTGGGCTACGCCGACGACGAACGGGACGAGCGCTGAGGGAGACGACTGAGCGGACGCGGAACGGATCGACGACGTCTGTCACCGCTCTCGGTGCTTCTCGAGTGCGTTCCGGACCGCGCGATACGCCGGCTTGCGTTCGTATCGATCGTCGAACAGCAGCGGGTCGCCGGAGTAGCGCTCGCCGAAGTCCTTGAAGCTGCGCAGCCACGTGCCCCCGTCGTGGACCCCCCACGTGACGATCGTCTCACAGCCCGCCTCGAGGCAGGCCTCGACGACCGCGCGGTAGTAGTCGGCCTGGCGCTCTGCGGCGTCCGCCGGCACGTCGTCGTCGGGGAACGCGACGTCCATCTCGGTGATCTGCACGTCGAGTCCGAGCGCCCGGAAGCGCTCGATGTTTTCGGCGATCGACTCGGGGTCCGGGTGGGCGGCCAGCGCGTGGAGCTGGAATCCGACGCCGTCGATCGGCACGTCCCGCTCAAGCAGCCTCTCGAGGAGGTCGTAGATGGCGTCGGACTTCTCGTTTACCTCGTCGGCGCCGTAGTCGTTGTAGTAGAGGTCGGCGTCGGTGACCTCGTCGGCCCACCTGAACGCGTCCGCGATGTATCCCTCGCCCATCGCGTCGGACCAGACCGTCCGGCGCGTCGAGCCGTCGTCGTCGACGGCCTCGTTGACGACGTCCCAGGCGTCGATCGTCGCCCGGTAGCGGCCGGCGACGGTGTGAATGTGATTGCGGAGGAACGCCTCGATTTGTTCGTCGGTGTGGTCCCACGCTTGGAACCAGTCGGGTTTCTGGTTGTGCCACACGAGGGTGTGCCCGCGGACGTACATATCGTTCTCGCGCCCGAAGTCGACGATCGCGTCGGCGTCCCTGAAGTCGTAGGTGTGTCGCGACGGTCGCAGCGCCCCCATCTTCAGGGCGTTCTCGGGCGTGACGGCGTTGAATTCGCTCGAGGCCGTCTTCCAGTAACTCGGATCGCGCCGGAGCGAATCAGGATCGATCGCGGCCCCGATGGTGAACTCGCGCTCGTCGGCGACGTCTCGAAGCGTCGGCTGGCCTTGCTCGGTTGACATTGGTCGAACAGCGCCGGCAGCGCACATAAAGCGTCGGGTCGCGGCAGTCGATCCGGTCCGTGTCCATAGCACCGGCGACGGCGGCGACACAAGGATCGTATAGCGGTACCCAAACGAGGTGCTATGACGACCGATCGACAGCGACTGTTCGCTCGGCGAGCGATGTTCGCGGCTGGACACCGACGAGGACGACTATCCCGTTCGAACGGCGATCTTCGTTATATGGTGACGGCGATCTGAGACTCGAAGGGGAACGTCACGGTGTGAGCGGCGGCCCCCGGGATCGGGCGCTTCGAACAACATTTAACTCGGGTGGGGGAGTGTGTGCGTGTAATGTCTCTCGAGACTAGCAGCGACGCCCTATCGAACGAGTTCGACGACCTGCCGATGCGAGTCGGTCTCGGTCAGTTCATGGACCCGAGCGAGAAGCGACTCCGCTACATCAAGCAACTCGGAGTCGACGACGTACTCCTGAACATGTACCAGTACGACCCCGACTACGAGCACATGCCCGATAACGAGCGGATGCCTCTCGAGGGCGACGGCGAGTGGTCGGTCGAGAATCTGATCGCACTCCGCGAGCGCGTCGAAGCGGCGGGGATCCGCCTCAACGCCATCGAAAACGTTCCGATTTCGTTCTACGAGGACGTCATGCTGAACGGCCCGAAGCGCGACGAACAGCTCGGAAAACTCAAGCGGACGATCCGGAACATGGGCGAAGCGGGGATTCCGAGCTTCGGTTACCACTGGGCGCCCGCGGGCGTGTGGCGGACCGGCTCCGAGACGGTTCGGGGCGGCGCCACGGTCTCCGCGTTCGACGCCGACGAGCTCGACGACGGGTACACCCACGACCGCGAGTACACCGGGGAGGTGCTCTGGGAGAACTACGAGTACTTCCTCGAGGAGGTCGTCCCGGTCGCCGAGGAAGCTGGGATCGATCTCTGCCTCCATCCCAACGACCCGCCGATGGAGCGCCTCGGTGGCGTTCCGCAGCTGTTCCGGAACTTCGAGAACTTCAAGCGCGCGATGGACCTCGTGCCGAGTGACAACCACGGGCTCGATCTCTGTCTCGGCTGCTGGTCGCAGATGGGCGAGGATCTCGAGGAGGTGATCCGCTACTTCGGCGAACGGGGCGAGATCTTCTACGTTCACTTCCGCGACGTCGAGGGGACCGTGCCGAAGTTCAACGAGACGTTCGTCGACGAGGGCAACTACGACGAGTACGGGCTGCTCGCGCTGCTCGATCAGGTCGGCTTCGACGGGATCATGATCCCCGACCACACGCCCCACCTCGAGAACGACACCGACTGGGAACACCGCGGACGCGCCTTTACCGTCGGCTACCTTCGCGGCATGCTTCGCGGTCGCGTCAGCGAACCGCGCGGCGAGTGAGGCGACTCGGAAAAACGGCGGCACCTACTCCCGGAAGTGCGGGATGATCGTCTCCTCGTAGTGGCGCATCGTCTCCTCGAAGTCGCCGACGGGGATGAGCACCAGATTGTCGACGCCGGCGTCGACGAACGCCTCGATGCGCTCGATCGCCCGCTCGGGGTCGCCGGAGATCGTCACTTCGTCGACGGCCGCGTCCGGAATTCGTTCCGCGGCCGCCAGCAACTGCCGCTCCTGTTTCTCGTCGAAGGCCATCTCCCACATGATCGGCGTCTCCTCGGCGATCTCCTCGTACCCCATGTCGGCCAGCAGCGGCGGTCGGAACGCCAGGCTCGTTCGGTTGCGCTCGATCCCGATCGCTCGAGCCTCGTCCGCGTCCTCGGTGACCGTCGTGGGCACCATCACCGCGCGATCGATCGCGTCGGGATCGCGACCCCTGTCCTCGGCGACCGAGACCACGCGGTCGAGATCCGCGGCGTACTGCTCGGGCGAGTGGATCCAGGGGAACCAGCCGTCGGCGACCGCACCGGCGAACCCGCGCATGCTCCGTCCGTAGCCGCCGACCCACAGCGGCGGCCGGGGCTCCTGGACCGGCTTCAGGCCCATGTGAGCGTCCTCGAGTCGGAAGAGGTCGCCGTCGAACGAGAAGCGCTCGTCGGGGGTGGAGTTCCAGAGGCCGTCGACGATCTTCACCGCCTCGACGAACCGCGTGAACGGGTCGTCCCAGTCGACGTCCTCGATCGGGACGAAGTTGAACGCCTCGCCGGCGCCGATTCCGAGCCCCGCGCGCCCGTCGGTCATCCGATCGAGCGTCGCGGTAGCGTGTGCGAGTTCGGTCGGATGGCGTCGCACCGAGTCGGTGACCCCCGGCATCAGGGTCGCTCGATCGGTGTGCTGTGCGATCGCGCCGAGGACGCTAAAGACCTCCCACGGCGGTTCGACGAGGAACTCTTCGGAGCCTGTCGGGTGGAAGAGGTGATCGGGGAGCGTAACGAGGTCGAACCCCGCCTCCTCGACGCGCTTTGCCTGTTCGATCGTTCCGGGAACGTCGCCGTACGCGACGACCTGACATCCGAAGGTGAGGTCGCTCAAATCGGATCTACTCATCGACGCACCCTTGGGAGGGCTGCAGTAAATAGGTGAGCGTTTTCGCCGCCTCGAGTCCGGTATGCTCCGTCGCTCACCTCGCGCGGCGCGACGCCGCGCGGGTCTCGGGACTCGCACCCGTAGGTTTAACTCGATTCGCTGGGAACGCTACGGCCATGAGCTTCCTCGGTGAGGACTACCTGCTCGAGACGGACGCCGCACGAGAGCTGTACGACACGATCGCGGACCTGCCGATCGTCGATCCGCACACTCACGCGGACGTCGCGGAGATCGTCGAGAACGACGGCTGGGACGACGTCTGGGAGGTCGAAGCGGCGACCGATCACTACGTCTGGGCCCTGATGCGCGACTGCGGCGTCGACGAGGAGCTGATTACCGGCGACGCGTCGAACCGCGAGAAGTGGACCGCGCTCGCGGAGGTCTTCCCGCAGTTCGCGGGCAACCCGACCTACGAGTGGGTCCACCTGGATCTACGGCGTCGATTCGGCATCGAGAAACGGATCTCGGCGGAGACGGCGGACGAGATCTGGGCGGAAACGAGCGCGCAGATCGCCGACGAGTCGATGCGGCCGCAACAGCTCTTGGAAGCGATGAACGTCGACGTCGTCGGCAGCACCGACGACCCGACGGACGACCTCGCATACCACGAGCGCGCCGCCGACGAGGTGCCCGGCGTCGATATCGTTCCGACGTGGCGCGCCGATCGGGCCGTGAAGATCGACCGACTCGAGTGGACCACCTTCGTCGACGACCTCGAGGCCGCGACCGGAATCGAGACCGACGCGTTCGACGGGTTCTGCGAGGCGCTCGCGGCGACTCACGACTACTTCGACGAGCGCGGCTGCCGAGCCAGCGACCTGGGCATCGAACAGCCCGTCTCCCGGCCCGTCAGCGAGCGACGCGCGCGGGAGGTGTTCCGACGGCGGATCGCGGGTGGCTCGCTCTCCGAACGCGCGGTCGGCGACTTCCAGGCGTTCCTCTTCGAGTTCGTGGGCGAGTTGAACGCCGAGAAGGACTGGGTCACACAGCTCCACCTCGGCCCCGTGCGCAACTACCGCGACGAGCTGTTCGAGCGGCTGGGACCCGCCGGCGGCGACATCTCCACCCAGAATGTCGAGCTCGCCGGCTCGCTCGAGCACTTCGTCAACGAGTTCGACGGCGAAACCGAGATCGTGCTCTACGCGATCGATCCCACCCACTACCCGACGGTCGCGACGATGGCTCGCGTCTTCCCGCACGTCACCGTCGGCCCCGCCTGGTGGTTCAACGACAGTCCCTTCGGCGTGGAACAGCAACTCGAGTACGTCGGCACGGTGGAACTGCTCTCCCAGCACGCCGGGATGGTCAGCGACTCGCGGAAGTTGCTCTCCTACGGCTCGCGCTTCGAGATGTTCCGTCGATCGCTCGCGAACGTCGTCGGCAAGCAGGTCGAGCGCGGGCAGGTGCCGATGGACGTGGCGCAGGATCTCGTCGAACGGCTCGCCTACGAGCGGCCGAACGAGCTGTACGGGTTCTGAGCCGCTCCCGAACGGGGTAGCGTCGGCGGCCCTCACGGCGGCCGATTCGATCGGAGAGAAGCGGAATTCCGGTGGAGAGGGGCTATTCTTCGTCTTCGACGGTCGTCTCCGGAGAGTACGTCCGGCAAATCTTCGGAAGCGTCTTCGTCGCCGTCACCTCGAGCAGCATCCACTCGAGGAGGGCGTCGATGCGAGTCGACGCGGAGTTCGATTCGTCTCGATACGATACCGCTGACTGTTTCGTGTCACACGGTCCTCGTGATCGATCGTCTTAGCAGTTCAAACGACGGCCGGTGAAAAACCGTCTCCTCGCGAACTCTATTTCGCATATATCAAAACACTCCCGTCGAACGATTGGCACCGCTGGCGAAGCGATCGCGCGGCAGACGGGCGCCAGAAACTCGCTCGATGCACCGGGAAGGGGCGCCTCCCTCATGACATCTCGAGAGTACATCCGCCGGATTACAACTGTATGACTGTAATAGAGAGCGCAGCGACGTCTTCCGGTTCTACTTTTGATATTTGCGAAACGCGGTCGTCGATCTCGGCTCGACGGCGGTGTGGACGTACGATGTCCGTCCGTGTCGCCGGTACGGGGTGTACGAGCCTCGTCCGTATCGTCTCTCACTACCCCCGTTTCAAAGCAGACCTGTCCGCACGACGAACCCGTATCGGCCGCTGACGGCGTTCGGTTCTCGAGGAGCGCCGTTGACGAGGCGGTCCGTATCGCGAGTGCGCCGCTCGAGTGGACGCCTTGGCTTTCGGTATATCCGAACTTCGTTTCGAGGATTGCAAAGGGTTTAATACGGCGTGCGCCACACTCGTGTGCCATGGGAACTCACAACACGAGCGATGGCCGGACGATCAAGTCACTCGAGCGAGGCTTCGAGATCATCGAAACGCTGGTCGGACTCGAGGGAGCGCGGCTGACGGACGTTTCGACGGCGGTCGGTCTCTCGGCGAGTACGACCCACACCTATCTCCAGACCCTGATTGAGACGGGATACGTCAGACGCGTCGGCGACCGGTACGAGCTCAGCCTGCGATTTCTCCAGCAGGGCGGCCGCGTTCGACAGTCGGTCGACGTCTACGACGTGGCGCGGCCGGAGGTCGACAGGCTCGCCAGGGAGACGAACGAGGTCGCGTCGCTCGGGATCGAAGAGGACGGACAGCGGGTGCTCATCTACAAGTCCGAGGGTAACAACGCCATCTACGACAACGCGCCGACGGGCGAGTACACGAACATGCACTGGAGCGCGCTGGGGAAAGCGCTGCTCTCGCGCTACTCGCGGGCGGAGCTCGAGGCGATCGTCGACGAGTACGGCCTCGAAGCACAAACCGATCGGACGATCACGGACGTCGAGACGCTGCGGGCGGAGCTCGAGCAGATCCGAGGCCGGGGGTACTCGATAGAGAACGAGGAACGTCGTGTAGGAATTCGGTCGGTCGGCGTTCCCATCGTCACCGACGACGACGACGTGATCGGCGCGCTCTCCATCTCCGGGCCGAAAAATCGGATCAACGACGCCTGGATCGAGGAGACCGCCGTTCCGCTGCTCCGGAACGCGGCCAACATCGTCGAGGTGAAGTACGTCCACAACTGAGCCGGCCGCCCGAAATCGCGCGCTCGACGGCGGACGTCGCGTCCGCGTCGGGGAGTGGTGGCGATGCGGGACCTCCGCGTTCGGTTTTCGGGCGGTCCGCATGCACCGAAACAGTAATTTTATTAGCTCGGGGAGGGAGTTCTGTAGTAACATTTAACAATGTCCAATTGGCTAATCAAGCGAGTCGGCCAGGGAGTGTTAACCATCCTCGTCGTGTTTCACCTGACGTTCGTGCTCGTGCGGTTCATGCCGGGGAATCCGTTCGAGGCGATGTACGCGCAGATGCTGTCGGATAATCCGAGCAATCCGGACGCCGCTCGTCGACTGGTCGAACTCACGATAAACATCCACCCGGACGATCCGATGCACGTGCAGTACGTAGAATACATGTCCTCGATGTTGCAGGGTGATCTCGGCCACTCGCTATCCCAGAACCAGTCGGTCAACCAGATCCTCGCCGAGGCGGTGCCGTGGACGATCTTCTACATGTCCATCGCGATGATAATCACGTTCGTGACGAGCATCTGTCTCGGGGCGATCATGGCCTACTACGAGGGTTCGAAGTTCGACACCGCGATGACCGTCGTCGCCGTCATCGAGAGTTCGACGCCGTACTACGTCGCCGCGCTCCTCCTGTCGTTCGTCTTCGCCTACCAGCTCGGCTGGTTCCCCACCGGCGCGCGGTACCCGGGCGGCGCGGATATCGGGCTCAACGCCGAGTTCGTCCTCGGCGCGTTACGCCACGCCTCGTTACCGGTCCTCTCGTTGATCGTTACGGGCGCGGCCGCCTCGCTCGGCATGCGCGGGAACTCCATCAGCGTCCTGGGCGCCGATCACATTCGCGTCGCTCGCCTTCGGGGGCTCCCGCCGACGAGAATCGCGCTGCGATACGTCATGCGAAACGCCCTGCTGCCGCTTTACACCGGTCTGCTGCTGACGATCGGCTTCATGATCGGCGGCTCGATCATCCTCGAGGACATATTCACCTACCGCGGGATGGGGTGGTATATGTTCGAGGGCGTGCAAAACCGCGACTACCCGCTCATGGTCGGTGGGTTCACCGTGATCTGTATCACGGTCGTCATCGCGATGTTCGTCGCGGACCTCACGTACAGCCGCATCGATCCGCGGGCGAAGACCGGCGGCGACGACATGCAGGTGTACGGCAGCTCCGCGGGCGTCCCGCTGCGAACGCAGTTCAAGCGCTACATCCGGCGGCTGACGAACAACACTACGGAGCCGCGAGCGGACGGCGGCACCACCGACCACGCGTTCTTCGGCGAGGAGCGGGCGATCGACGTCGACCGTAGGGACGTGCTGTACCGGAAGTTCGATCGGTCGATCTACGCACCGGCGAAGATCGTGCTGAGCGACTGGCGCGGCTTCCTCGGCGTGACGATCACGATCGCGTTCGTCCTGCTCGGGACGCTCGGGCCGCGGTTCGTTCACAGCCCGACCGCCACGTTCGAAACCTGGGTGTCCCCGCTCGACGGAAATCTCTCACACCCGCTGGGGACGACGAACACCGGAGCCGATATCCTCTCGCTGATGGTTCACGGAACGACGCCCGTCCTCATCATGATCACCGCTGGCGCGATCGCAACAGTCGTCCTGGGCGTCGGCATCGGCGCGACCGCCGGATTCCGCGGCGGAACGACCGACCGAGTCCTCATGACGCTCTGTGACATCGTCGTCTCGATCCCCGGTCTCCCCCTGATTATCGTCATCGCGGCAATCATCGAACCGCGCCATCCGGCGATGGTCGGTCTCGTGCTCTCGGTCGCCGCGTGGGGCGGGCTCGGCCGGTCGATCCGTTCCGAAGTGCTCAAGGTCAGGAGCCAGGAGTACGTCGAAGCGGCCCGTTCGATGGGCGTCGGGACGGTTTCGACGATCGTCAAGGATATCCTCCCCAACATCTGGCCGTACGTCCTCATCAACCTCGCCAACCACGCGCGCAACATCATCTTCGCCTCGGTGGCCCTGTACTACCTCGGCTTCCTCCCGGTCAGCACGCAGAACTGGGGCGTCGTCCTCAACAACGCGGAGGAGGCACACGCCCTCTACTCCGTCGGGCAGATTCACTACATCCTCGCGCCGACGCTGTTCATCATCGGGCTCTCGATGGGGCTGATCCTCATCGCCCAGGCGCTGGACCGCATCAGCAACCCGCGGATCCGGGCTCGCCACGCGAAGTCTGTCGACGACGACGAACCCGTCTGAACCCGCGCGGATTTCGATCTTCACGTCACGTTGGTCGCTCGATACCCGGTCAGCGACGCGTTCGTAACGCGAGCGTCGCTCGAGAAGGGGCGCAGCTACCGTGACGTGGATTCGAAAACGGATCGCCAACGAAGACGTTACTCGACGGGGTAGGCGTCAGCTTCCTCGAGAACGGCCGAGTCCTCGAGATCCCAGTCCTGTAAGTACGATTCCTCCGCGGCGACGAGTTCCGCGAACAGCTCGCGGGCGTCCTCGGTCTGAAGGGTGCGGATCTGCTGGTCGATGAGGAATCCCTGGAACGCGTCGTCGACGTCGCTGTCGGCGGAGGCCTCGATGACCGTCTCGATGGTGTCGATGTGTCCGCGGATGACGCTACGAACGGGACGCGGGAAGCCGCCGGCCGCCATCGGCTTGACCTCGTTCGCCCGGACGAGCGCGTTCGTCTCGACGACCGCGTCGTTCTGGAGGTCCGATACTTGGCCCGTGTTCGGCAGGTTGACGTTGGTCACGTAGTCGTCCCGCCCCGCGAGCGCCGCGAGAATGTCGACGAAGACCTCGTTCGACTCGCTCAGTTCGAACTCGCGCTCGCCGGTCAGCCACGCCTCGACGTCGGTCGTCTGGTCCGACTCGGCGGGCGTCCAGTGTTTGGCCCGGTAGTCGCTTCCGGTACGCTTGACGCCCCAGCGGTTGAGTCCCTCCTTGCCGTCCCGGATGAACCAGGTCGCGTACTCGACGAGGTGGCGGTCGCCCGCGGCGGGGAGGACGCCGAACCGGCGGAACAGCTCCCAGGTCACCTGCCAGTTGTCGACGAACACGTTCTCGTCGGCGAGGTCCTCGGTCGTGAACGTCCGGTGGCCCTCCGCGCCGTCGCGGAGTTCCTCGAGCACCGGCCAGAGATCGACGCCCTTGCAGCGCGCCTCGTCGACCCACGTGAAGTGGTTGATCCCCTTGACGTTAACCGAGACGTCGCTCCGCTCCGCGTCCATGTCGAGGTGCTCCCGAGCGTAGCGCGCGAGGCGGTGGCGGGTACCGAGTACCTCGTGACACAGGCCGAGCGCGTTGATGTCGGGGTACTCGTCGTACAGCGCTCGCGTCACGAAGTGGACGGGATTCGTGTAGTTGAACACCCAGGCGTCGGGACAGTGCTCGCGGATCGCGGCGGCGAACGTGCGGTAGAGCGGGACCGTCCGCATCGCACGGAAGATGCCGCCGGGTCCGATGGTCGCCGCGACGGCGCCGTAGATGCCGTACCGTTCGGGAACGTCGAGGTCGTGGACGAACGTCTCCGCCGGATCGTACTGGGTCGACAGGATGACGACGTCCGCGCCGGCGAGCGCCGTCTCGAGCGAACCCGTCGCCTCGTACGACCAGTCGGCAACCGCGCCCTCCCGCTCTTGCACCCAGTTCCCGAATCGCGCGTTCCGTTCCGCGCTCTCGTAGTACTCGTCGTAGAGCCGTACCCGTCCGTCGAGGTCCGACTGCGCGAGGTCCTGGATGAGGTTCGGCGCCCACTGCCGGCTTCCACCGCCGAGGTACGCGATCGTGATGTCGTTCGGATCGACCGCTGTGCTCGAGTGAATCGCTTGAGCCATCGTCCCACTGTGTGTGATACACGGGCATAAACGTACGTGATGCGGACCGTACTCCGTACCAGGACCGATCCGTCCGCGGAAGTGTACGAACCGGACGCGTTTCCGCCGGCCGCCGATGGTCGGCGGTCCCGACGTCAGTCAGTAACGACGGTGACGGGGCCGTCGAAGTCGAGAATCACGCGCTGTGCCGTATCGCCGAAGATCGCTTTCCCCGTCGGTGAGCGTTTCCGCCCCGTGACGAAAACGTGATCGCAGTCGCGTTCCGCCGCGGTCGCGACGATCCGTCGCGCCCGCTGGCCGTCTTCGACGACGATACAGAGCGGCTCGTACTCGACGTCGAGATCGGTCAGTTCAGTCTCGGCGATATCCCTGACGAACTGCCGTCCGCTTTCCGTGACGTCCGCCGAGGAGTACGACGTGCCTTCGACGTCGGCGATCGTCGACATCGTCTCGAGCGTGTGTTCGTACTCGTCTTCGTTCATCGTCGCGAGGAGGACGAGTTCGCCACCGGTTTGTGCCACGAGCTCGCCGGCGTCCCGAACCAATCGCTTGGCGGAATCGGTCGATTCGACTACCGCGAGTGCACGATCCATGGCGCGACGTTCACTCACGCAAATAATAAGTATTGCGCCCGACTAGATACCGAGTATGACCGAAAACTAGGACAGCGACGGATACTCACGGCAGTTCGGCGTGCTCACCGAGTCGTTCGTTAAGTGGTAACATTAGTCGGTTGGCTGATACAGAACGCCATTCCGTATTTGAGAACGCGACTCGGCACCACACGATACGCGGAGAACGCGTCTCGAAGGCCGAGGCCCGATTTAGTTTTCGCCGTCGAACGCGCAAAACTGTCCTCCCAGCGCGTCTGTCGGCGGTCGGGCGGGTGGAACCGCGAACGCGAGTGGACTCAAGCCAGTGTCCGTTACAGGCGTACTTCTGTAAACGAATTCGAATCGACTCGTGAAAGACATTCGGTAACATCCATCCATCCGTCTCGATAGGACCAAAACTGTTCTGTATAACAGAATTATATTTTGCCACGATACACGCTCGTTGCCTGCTCGTCGTCGCGACTGCAACAGGTGCGGTCGAACGCTAGTAGTGGACATTATGCTGGTTAAATGGATTACAGTGGTTTAACGTGCACCGATACCCGAAACACGTTCTCGATTCCAAAACATGACTGAGAATCATCGACGAGCACGCGCTTCCGAAACCGACCAGTCAGACCATCGTCGACCGCGAACGGTTGCGCGAGGAACTCGAGGCAGTTCGTCGCGTCCGCTCGAAACGGAGAGGGGGCGTTCCCGGGAGCGACTGCCGATCTCCGGAAACGATCGACTCGAGTAGCAGTTGAGAGAACGGACCGAACCGCGTCGAACTCGAGTAGAGTTTCGCTCGAGTCGAAAACGTGCTATGGGTGGTCGGAGCGGCTGTCAGTTACTCGATGGTGACCGCCGCGACCGTCGATGGCGGCAGTTCCGCGACGATCGAGCCGTCGCCGTCGACCGAGACCGCCAGCTCCGCGGCGGTGAACGCGTCGGCGTTGTCGGACGTGACCTCGAGATCGGGCTCCTGATCGGCGAACAGGATTTCGGCGCGGACGTCGCCTTCGGAGAGGCTCGCGCCCTCGAGGGTGATCTCGACGGTGTGGTCCTCGCGACAGTCGAGGTTCGTGAGGGTGACGTACGTCTCGTCGTCGCCGATCGAGGCGGAGGCACGGACGAGGGTCAGTTCGCGGTCTTCGCTGTCGTCGACGAGTTCGCGACTCGGCGCGGAGACGGTCGTCTGGACGGCTTCGTTGCCCTTGTGCGGGGCGTAGAGATCGAAGACGCGGTAGGTTGGACGCGCCCAGGCGTCGTCCGCGTCGGTCTCGACGAGACACTGGAGGACGTTGACGGTCTGGGCGATGTTCGACATCGTCACGACGTCGCTGTTGTCGTTGAAGATATCGAGGACGGCCGCCGCCGAGAGCGCGTCGAGGACGGTTCCGGGTTGCTCGAGGCCGTTGTCGGCCGTGGCCTCGGGGTGCCAGGAGCCCCACTCGTCGACGATAACGCCGATGTCGCGGGTCGTCGCCACCGCGTTGATCGCCGCGGCCATCTTCTCGATGTGGGTTTCCATCTCGAGGGCGTCGGCGAGGAAGGTGTCGTACTGGTCCTCGTCGGACTCGGCGACGGTCATCGTGCGACCGTAGTAGTGGTGCAATGTGAGGTGGTCGAGCGGGAACGACGCTCCCCACGGCGCGCCGCTGACCTCTTCCAGGAAGCGGCGGTTCCACTCGTGGCCCTCGAACCCGCAGGCGATGAGTTCGAGTTCGTGGTCGAGCATCAGGTTATCCATGGTTCCGACGTAGGTCGCGAACCGACGATACTCACGGGCGTACTGTTCGGGCGTCATCCGGCCGCCACAGCCCCAGTTCTCGTTTCCGAGACCCCAGTATTTGACGCCGTACGGCTCCTCGTGGCCGTTTTCCCGGCGTCGGTCCGCGAGTTCGGTGTCGCCGTCGTAGTTGCAGTACTCGACCCAGTTCGCCGCCTCCTGCGGGTCGCCGGAGCCGACGTTCGCCGCGAGGTAGGGCTCGGTACCGATGCGCTCGCAGAGTTCGAGGAACTCGTCGGAGCCGAAAGCGTTCGACTCCTCGGGCGCCTCTTCCGGCCCCTGCGCCCAGAAGAGGTTCCGACGGCGCGGTCGTTCGTCCCGCGGTCCGACGCCGTCTTCCCAGTGGTAGTCGTCGGCGAAACAGCCGCCCGGCCATCGAAGGACGGGGAGGTCGAGGTCGGCCAGAAGGGAGACGGTGTCTTCACGGAAGCCGGTCTCGTCGGCGCCGTCGCTGTGCCAGATCCCGTCGTAGATGCAGCGGCCGAGGTGTTCGGCAAAGTGACCGTGTACTTCGGGTTCGATTCGGTCGATACTCGCCGCAGTATGAACCGCTATGCGTGCGTCAGTCATGCACTGACTCGGTATTCGCACATATCGGTATTAATACTTCGGGTCGCGCTCGTCGCAGCGTTCGATCGGCCCGCCGGATTATCGTGTAGATCGCCGATGAAAACGTTCATAGGATCGGATGCGATTGGCTGTCGTATGGACGACTATTCCCACACTCCAGTGACCGTCGCGGACAAGCGTGCGATCGTTATCGGCGGGACCAGCGGCCTCGGGCAAGCGATCGCGCTCGGCTTCGCGGCCGACGGAGCGGACGTTATCGCGACGAGCAGAAGCGACGATGCGGTCGCGGAAACCGCAACCCTCCTCGAGGAGCGCGGCGCTGAGACGGCTCGAGTCACCTGCGACGTCACCGATCGGGAATCGCTCGATCGGGTCCGGGCGGTCGCCGAGGAGACGTTCGGCGGAATCGACGTCGTCGTCGCCTCGCAGGGAGCGATCTCTCGGGAGACCGTTCTCGGAATCGGAGACGACGACTGGGATTTCGTCACCGACGTCGCACTCGACGGCGTGCGTCGCGTGACTCAGGCGTTCGCACCCGCGATGGACGCGGGCGGAAGTATCATCAACATCTCCTCGCTCGCGGCGCGACTGTCGATGTCGAATCTGCCGGCGTACTCGGCGGCCAAAGGCGGTGTCGAGGCGTTTACCCGCGCTTCGGCCAAGGAACTCGCCCCCGAGATCCGGGTCAACGCGATCGCCCCCGGCTTTTTCATCACGCCACAGAACGCGGACACCTACGCCGAGGGCACCGACAAGCGGGATCGAATCGACGAGCGAACGCCGCTCGGGCGCGTCGGCGAGCGCGAGGAACTGATCGGGGCCGCGATCTACCTCTCGAGCGACGCGTCCTCGTTCGTCACCGGCGAGGTGCTCACCGTCGACGGCGGGTTCGCCGACAGCGCGTTCTGACCGACGATCGGCGGCGAAGCGTCGTTCGTCTCGGTTTCGGCGTCGGGTCACGTTCGACAGCCCGGACTCGTCTCACTCATTTCACCCGCAGTCCTCGTCATATCGGTTCGGTTACTATTCGGATTTTACCACTATTACGATGGCCGTATCAAACGGTAAAACAGCGTAAAATATATATGGATATATTTGATTGATAGTGGTGTATGAGCACAGGTGACAAAGAGAGGAGACCATCCAGATCTCGCTCGAGCCATCGTCACGGCTCGAGATCCGTCAGTCGCCGGGGGTTACTTCGGGCGACGGGTGCTGCCGGTCTTGCCGGACTTGCTGGCTGTACGGGGTTCGTCGGCAGATCCAAGGACGGCGTCGAGTACTGGACGCTGTTCGGCGGCGGTGACGGCAACGTCATGGAAGCGATGGTCGACGAGATTAACGAGAGCGGCGACTTGCATATCAATCGGCAGCGAGTGCCGTGGGACGAGTACTACGGTCGTTTGTACACGTCGATGGTCGGCGGCAATCCACCGGATCTCGCGATCATGCACTCGCGGATGATGGACGAGTACCAGGACAACCTCGTGCCAGTCACCGACGATATCGGGACGGAACCGTACCTCGAGGAAGTCGCTCAGGGTGGCGTCGTCGACGGCGAGCAACTCGCCGTCCCGCTCGATAGCCACCCGTTCGGCCTCTACTACAACAAGGAAATCTTCGAGGAAGCCGGGTTGGATCCAGAGGACCCGCCGGAGACGCCCGAACAGTTCACCGATGCGGCCGACGCAATCGTCGAAAACACGGATCACTACGCGTTCGACTTCTTCGAAGCCGACCAAGGAGTCGAAGTGATGCGAATGATGCTCGCCAGCAGAGGCGGACGACTTCTCGAGGACGACTACGAGCCGGCGTTCGAAACGGACGACGGGCTGGCGGTCGTCCAGGAGATGCACGACTGGGTTCACGAACGGGAGTGGGCACCCGTCGATCCGGACACCGGTTGGGACGCCTGGAATCGAGGTGAGGTCGGCATGCGGCTCGAAGGATCGTGGCACATCACCGTCGTTCGCGAAACGGGATTCGAGTTCGGGATGACGAAACCGTTCGTCATGCCGGGCTCGACCGACCCCGTGACGCTCGGTGAGAGTCACATGATGATCATCCCGCAGAGCGAGGACCGCGATCAGGATCGTCTCGAGGACACGATCGAGACGATTCGACTGCTCACACAGGAGTTCAATCCGCGGTGGGGGTACGACGCCGGACACCTTCCCGCCAGCAAGACGGCGATCGAAAGCGACGACCTCCGCGACTCCGAGACGTGGTCGCAGACGCTCGAGATCTTCCACGAGATGGTCGAGGAAGACGAGTTCCTTCGGCCGCCCTCGACCCCGAGAACGACCCAATACATGGAACAGATCTACCAGCCACTCGACGACATGCGCGCCGGAAACCTGACTCCCGAAGAAGCCATCGAGACCGCTGCGGACGGCGTCAGAAAAACGTTCAGTAGGCAATAATATGGCACAAGCAAATCAACAACCCGACTCGGGCGATTCGAGAGGTCTCGACCTCTCGAAGTCGTCGACGCGCGAGCTACTCGCGGGAGTCTCGTTCTCGATACCGTACCTGATAATCGCCGGCCTGTTCCTCTTCGGGCCGCTGCTCCTGGCGCTGTACATGAGCCTCCACGACTGGAACGCGCTCGATCCGGGCCAGTCGGAGTTCATCGGCCTCGATAACTACCAGATCCTGCTCTCCGATCCCGACTTCTGGAGCGCGCTGTGGAACACCGTCTACTTCGTCGTCCTGACGGTGCCGCTGATCGTCGTCGGCTCGCTCTTGCTAGCCCTCGGCGTCAACCGCGACGTGAAGGGGAAATGGTTCCTGCGAACGGTCTTCTTCAGCCCGTACGTGCTAACCGTCGCGGTCGTCGGCCTGCTGTGGGCAGACATCTTCAGTTCGTCAGGGCTCGTCCCCTACTACGTCGGTGGCGGCAACTGGCTGACCTCTCACGACCTCGCGATGCCCGCGATCGCAATCGCGACGATCTGGTGGCAGTTGGCCTTCAACTTCATCATCCTGCTCGCTGCGCGACAGAACGTCTCGGATCGCCTCTACGAGGCGGCGAAACTGGACGGCGCGAGCACGTGGCGGATGATGCGCGACATCACGATTCCGCAGATGCAGAATCCGCTCATCTTCGTCGTCATCGTGACGTTCGTCGGTTCGTTTCAGGTGTTCGGCCAGCCGTTCATCATGACGGACGGTGGCCCGTCGTTCTCGACGACGACCATCGTCCTGTACCTGTACGAAACCGCGTTTACCGGCCGCGACTTCGGCTACGCCGCCGCGGTCGGTTACGTGCTGTTCATGATCCTGATCGCCGTCTCGGCGACCAGCTACTACTTCCTCGGAGGTGACCGCAAATGAGTACGAAATCGACGAGCCTGCGCGACGATCTGACGATCACCGACGAACGACTCCGAACGATCGCCGTGTACGTCGGCCTCTACGGGATGGCGGCGCTGTTCCTGCTTCCCTATTTGTACATGTTCGCGACGTCGTTCATGACGCGCGAGCTGGTCTACTCGGACGTGCCCCACCTGATCCCGTGGGACGTCACCCTCTACTGGTACGAGTACCTGCTCACCAACTCGCTGATCGACATGTGGACGGTCAACACGCTCATTCTGGCGGGCGTGACGACCCTCGTCGTGCTCGTGATCGACGCGATGATCGCCTACTCGCTGACCCGTCTCGACTGGCCGGGGCGGCGCGTCATCTTCGCGGTCATCGTGGCGAGTTTCATGGTTCCCGGCATCGTCAACCTCGTCCCGGTGTACATCATCGTGAGCGAACTCGGGCTGGTCAACTCCGTGTGGGGCGTCGTCCTGCCGAGCGCCGCCAACCCGCTGGGCGTGTTCATGCTCGTCCAGTTCTTCAAGGACATCCCCGAGGAACTCGAGGAGGCGGCGCGTCTGGACGGGTTCTCGCGGCTCCGGATCTTCACGCACATCATCCTGCCGCTGATGCGGTCGGCGCTCGCGGCGCTCGGACTGTTCATCTTCATCTGGACGTGGAACGCCTTCGTCTGGCCGTTGCTCATCCTCCAGAGCGAGACGATGTACACGTTACCGATCGGGCTGGTGACGCTCCAGGACAACATGGGCGTCACCGAACCCGGCGTGATCATGACCTCCGCGGTCATCGCCTCGGTGCCGCTACTGATCGTGTTCCTCGTCATGCAAAAACACCTCGTCAAAGCAGTCGAAATGCAGGGGACGACGAAATGACTCGAACAGCCGATCTCGACCCGATGTACGCCTCGCTCGAGCAAACGACACGGTTCGCCTGGGCGAACCTCGTGTCGATCGTGTGGATCAGCGTCGGCTGGTTCCTCGCGTCGCTTCCGGTCGTGACGCTCGGCCCGGCGACCGTCGGGGCCTACCGCGCCGTGTTGTCGCTTCGCGACGACGACAGCGATGGTATCGATCGAGCGGCCGTCCTCGAGACCGTTCGCCGCCAGTTCGTCCACGCGACGCTGCTCGGGCTCCTCCCGCTCGTGTTGTTCGCGATCGCGGCGAACTACGCGCTCGCGTACCTCGCGAGCGGAACGGTCGCCGCCGGCCTGCTCGCACTCTGCTGTGCGTACGCCGGACTGTACGCCTGGCTCGTGTCGATGCCGACGCTGCTCGGCCTCGCAACGGGCAAACCCGTCGCCACCGCGCTCAAAGACGGATTCCTCTGGACGGCGCGTCACGCCGTCGGCGCGGTGGCACTCGGCGTCGTGACTGGTGCGTTGCTCGTGGTCACGTCGCTGTTGACCGTCGCGGTGGCGCTGCTGTTCGCCGGCGTCGCGTTCGCGCTCCACGTCGAGTTTATCTCGAGCGTTTCCGGGGCCGAGAGCCGGGTCGCAACGGTGGTGACCGAGCGATGATCGGACGCCCCGGTCGACTACGAACAGCCACCCCGAAAGCGGGAGCATCGGTTACGAACGATCGCAGTACCCACAACCAACAACGGAGCTACAACAATGAGTGAAACGAACAACGAAGCGGCATCGGTAACGTTCGACGGCGTGCGGAAAGTATACCTGGACGACTTCGTCGCGGTCAACGGATTCGACGCGACGATCGAAGACGGGGAGTTCATCACCGTCGTCGGTCCCTCGGGGTCCGGCAAATCGACGCTGTTGCGGATGATCGCCGGTCTCGAGGACATCACCGACGGCGACATTCGAATCGGCGACGACAGCATCAGGGGCGTCGAGCCGCAGGACCGCGGGATCGCGATGGTGTTCCAGAACTACGCGCTATACCCGCACATGACCGTTCGGAAGAACATGGCCTACGGGCTCAAACTGACGACGGATCTCTCCGACGACGAGATCGAACGACGGGTCAGCGAAACGGCGGAGATGATGGGGATCGAAGACCAGTTGGACGACAAGCCGGCGAACCTCTCGGGCGGCCAGCAACAGCGCGTCGCGACCGGTCGAGCGATCGTTCGCGACCCGAAGATCTTCCTGATGGACGAGCCGCTGTCGAACCTCGACGCGAAACTCAAGGTCCACATGCGGACCGAACTCCAGCGGCTCCAGGAGGACCTCGGGACGACGACGATCTACGTCACGCACGACCAGCACGAGGCCCTGACGATGAGCGATCGAATCATCGTCCTCGACGGGGGCGAACTCCAGCAGTTCGCACCGCCGGACGAGGTTTACAACGAACCCGCAAACCGGTTCGTCGCGGACTTTATCGGCAGCCCCGCGATGAACTTCTTCGACGTCGAACTGAACGGAACGGCGCTCGTCAGCGACGGATTCACGTACGACGTCCCGCCTGCGATCGTCGAGACGATCCTCGAGACGGACGCCACATCTGGCCTCGAGTTGGGGATCCGCCCCGAAGACATCGCGTACGATGCGACCGGGGACAATACGATCTCCGCCGTCGTCGACGTCGTCGAGGTCGCCGGAAGCGACAACTTCGTCTACGTCGATATCGACGGCACCGAATGCCGCGTTCGGGTGCCCGGAGGCGTGAAACCGGCCGTCGGCGAGCAGACGCAGATCGCGTTCGACCCCGCCGACGTTCACCTCTTCGACGTCCGTACGGGGAAGAACCTGCTCGTCGACGGGAGCGACGGCCAGCCCGTTCCCGAATCCGAAACGGAGGAGGCGGAGGAAGCCGCTTGAGCGGCGATCAGCGATTTGCGACCCACGAACCGACGGCCGACATTCAATGAGAAAGAGCAGACGGATATGACATGAATACGAATTTTCGAGCGGACGTTCGACAGGAAACGTCACTGAACGGCGCGTGGCAGTTCACCACCGATCCCGACGGGATCGGTCGCGACGAGGCGTGGTACGACTCCGACAGCGCCTGGCCGGACCGAACGCGGGCCGTCGAGGTACCCCACGCCTGGCAGGAACTCGAGGGGTATCGAGAGTACACGGGCACCGCGTGGTATCGACGGGCGGTCACGGCGGAGTCACCGGTAGACGACGGTTCCCGTACGTACCTCCGCTTCGGTGCCGTCGACTACGAGGCGACCGCCTGGGTCAACGGCGAGCGCGTCGGCGCGAACCGCGGCGGCTACTTGCCCTTCGAGTTCGACGTCACCGACGCGCTCGTCGACGGCGAGAACGAGATCGTTCTCGAGGTGGTCGACCCGGACGACCTGAGCGAACTGCCCCACGGAAAGCAAGGCGAACCGTGGTACCAGCGAGTCAGCGGCGTCTGGCAGGACGTGACGCTCGAGACCGTCCCGTCCGTACACGTCGACGGGATCCGGGTCACCCCCGACCTCGAGACGGACACGGCCCACGTCGAGGTCGACGTAGACGGACTGAACGAATTGGGCGAACGGGCCGGATCGGACGGAGAACCCGCCGTCAGCGCTCGCATCGTCGTCTCTCGAGACGGCGATCCGGTCGTGACCGAGTCCGCGGCGATCGAGACGGACGACGCGGGCGGAACGGGGGCGGTCGCGCTCCCGATCCCCGACGCCGACTACTGGACGCCAGAGAGGCCCGCGCTCTACGACGTGCGCGTCGACCTCGAGCGCGACGGAACCGTCATCGACCGGGACGAGGACTACTTCGGAATGCGCAGCGTCGAGGCCCGAGACGGGCGGGTGTACCTGAACGGCGAGCCGTACTTCCTCCGGGGCGCACTCGAGCAGGGCTACTACCCGGAGACGCTGTACCGACCGTTTAGCGACGACTGCTTCGAGGAGGAGGTTCGGACCGCCACGGAACTCGGCTTCAACCTGCTTCGCAAGCACATCAAGCCGGCGCATCCGGACTTCCTCGAGTGCGCCGACCGACTCGGCCTCCTCGTCTGGGAGGAACCCGCGAATCCGACGGTCCACACCGATCGCTCGAGGCGCGCGGTGTTCGAGCAACTCGAGGGGATGATCGAACGCGATTACAACCGGCCGAGCGTCGTCGTCTGGAGCATCTACAACGAGGAGTGGGGAATCGGCAACCCGCAGGGGCTGGACGTGGAGACGTCGCTGTGGGACGACGAGGCGAAACAGGACTACCTCGCGGACTGCTACGAGACGGCTCGCGAGCTGGATCCGACGCGGCTCGTCTGTGACAACTCCGGCTGGGCGCACGTGGCGACCGACGTCAACGACTACCACCGCTACTTCGTCAGTCCCGACCGCGCCGACGCCTGGGAGGCCGACCTCGACCGGATGACCGAGCGGCCCCAGGACAACTACGCGGCGACCGAGACGGACCCCGACGACGCGCCGCTCGTCGTCTCCGAGTTCGGCACGTGGGGGCTCTGCGACGCGCCGGCGATCGAGGAGTACTACGGCGAGCGCCCGCCCTGGTTCGACTACGAGTTCCTCGAAGCGGGGCTGAAACGGCCCGCGGGCTACCGCGAGCGGTTCGCGGAGACCCCGCTCTCGGAGGCGTTCGACGGGATCGAGGCGCTGGCCGAGGCCTGGCAGCGCCGGGAGCTCCGCTCGAACAAGGACGTCATCGAGCGCATGCGCGCCAGAGACGACGTCGCCGGCTACGTCATCACCGAATTCTCCGACATAGAGTGGGAGTTCAACGGGATCCTCGACTACCGTCGCGAGGAGAAGGCGTTCCACGACGAGTTCGCCGGCGTCAACGCGCCGGTCGCCGTGCAACTCGACCTCGAGTCGCGAGCCGTCTGGGACGACGAGACCGTCGCGGCCGACGCGGTCGTCGTCAACGACACGGACGAGCGACTCGAAGGCGAACTATCGTGGACCGTCGCCGGCGAATCGGGGCGGCAAACGGTCGCAGTGGATCCCGCATCGACGGTCCGCGCCGACGACCTCGTCGCCGTCGATGCGCCGTCGGTCGGCGACGCGACGACCGAGACGGTGACCCTCGAGTTCGGCGACGCGACGACCGAGGAACCCGTAACTATCGCTCCGCGGTCCGATTCCGCCCCGGACCGCGGGGCCGACGGTCCCGTCTACGCCGCGGACGAGGCGCTTCGAGACGCGCTCGAGCGACGCGGAGTATCCGTGGTCGACCGACTCGACGAGACCGTTTCGGTCGCCGTCGTCACGGAAACCACGTTCCAGGTGCTCGAGTACGCTCGCGGCGGCGGCAACGTGCTGTTGCTGGCCGACCGGGACGGCTCCGTGGCCGACGAGGACGTATTCGACTACCGCGACCTGCCCGAAGACGAGAGCTGGAACCTCGTCGCGTCGCTGTTCTACACCACCGACGAACGGCTCGAGGCGCTCCTCGGGACGATACCGGGGTGGGAACTCGACGGGCGATACCCGTACGCGGTCGTCACCGACGCCGACGACGTGTCGGTCGGATACGTCGAGGGGTGGCTCGCCAACCCGGCGGCGGCGGTCGCGACGCGGCACTACGGCGACGGAGTCGTCCGCGTCTGTACGTTCCGGGTGATCGACGGCTACGGTTCCTGCCCGACGGCGACGACGCTCGTCGACGAGTTACTGGCGAAATCGCTCGAGTCGCCGGGCGGAGCGTAGCCGGACGGTCTGCTGTCCGCGCCGTCGGTGAGCGGTCGATTGAGTGGTCCTCGGCTCTGGGTCTCGAGGCGGCTGCCGGACGGGTGAGTTCTGGCGGGATCGATCGGCGTCCGATCCGAAGAATTACAATGCCTTCCCTGAGAATGGCACACAATGACGACGCTTCACTCCGCCAAGTCGGTCGACCAGGCCGATGTCACGATCGACGACGAGTTCTGGAACTCGTGGCTCGAGACCAATCGCGAGGTCACGCTCGAGTACCAGTACGACCACCTCGAGACGAGCGGCTGTCTCGAGAACTTCCGCCGGGCCGCCGCTGGCGATTCCGGCGGCTTTCGGGGGATGTGGTTCGCCGATTCGGACGCCTACAAGTGGCTCGAGGCGGCGAGTTACGTCCTCGCGACGCGCGACGACCCCGACCTGCGACGACGGGTCGACGAGGTGATCGACCTCGTCGCCGCGGCCCAGGACGACGACGACGGCTACCTGAACACGTACTTCGTCCTCGAGGAACCCGAGAAGCGGTGGACGAACCTGAACATGATGCACGAACTGTACTGTGCGGGTCACCTCATCGAGGCCGCCGTCGCCCACCACCGGGCGACCGGCGACCGCGAACTGCTCGCGGTCGCGACGCGGTTCGCGGATCACATCGAATCGATCTTCGGCGACGAGATCGAAGGCGTCCCCGGCCACCAGGAGATCGAACTCGCGCTGGTGACACTCGCGAGAGCGACCGACGAGGACCGCTACGTCGACCTCGCGCGGTACTTCGTCGACCTGCGCGGTCACGACGACCGCCTCGAACGGGAGTTCGAACGGATCGAGGAGATCGCGGGCTACGACCCCGAAAATGGCGGCATCGCGGCCGGCGCGCGCGACACGTTCTACGAGGACGGCGAGTACGACGGGCGCTACGCGCAGGCTCACGCCCCGCTTCTCGAGCAGGCGTCCGTCGAAGGGCACGCGGTTCGCGCGACGTACTTCTTCGCCGGGGCTGCGGACGTCGCCGCCGAAACCGGCGACGCGGAGTTGCTCGCCCACCTCGAGCGCCTCTGGGAGACCGTGACCGAACGGCGGACGTACGTCACCGGCGGCATCGGCTCGAGCGCCGCCGGCGAGCGCTTTACCGAAGACTACGACCTGCCGAACGACACCGCCTACGCCGAGACCTGTGCGGCGATCGGCAGCGTCTTCTGGAGTCAGCGGCTGTTCGAACTGACCGGCGACGCGCGCTACGCCGACCTGATCGAGTGGACGGTGTACAACGCCGTCCTCGTCGGGATATCACGGGACGGAACCGAGTTCTTCTACGACAACCGACTCGAGAGCGACGGCGATCATCACCGCGAGGGCTGGTTCGAGTGCGCGTGCTGTCCGCCGAACGTCGCGCGATTACTCGCCTCGCTCGAGGGGTACCTGTACGCGACCGGACGCGACGACGCTGACGATCCGCGGTTGTACGTCAACCAGTACGTCAGTAGCGCAGCGACGGTCGACGTCGCCGGCACGGACGTCGGCGTGGTACAGACGGCCGGCCTCCCGTGGGGCGGCGATGTGACGCTCGAGGTCGACGCGGCGGAACCGACCGAGTTCGGCGTCTCTCTCCGGATTCCCTCGTGGTGTCCCGACGTGACGGTTCGCATCAACGACAAAGAGCACGTACTCGAAGGCGACGTCGAGGGCCAGCCCGGGACCTGGAACGCCGACTACGTCACCGTGACGCGTGAATGGGACGACGACCGCCTCGAGATCGGCTTCGAGCAGTCGGTCGTCCCGGTCCGAGCCCATCCGGCGGTCGAGGCGGACGCCGGACGGATCGCACTCACTCGCGGCCCGCTCGTCTACTGTCTCGAGGGCGTGGACAACGACCGGCCCCTCAATCAGTATCGACTCGAGTCGGAATCGAACGCCGACGCACGATATCGGGAAGACCTCCTCGGGGGCACCGTCGTCCTCGAGGGAGCGGCGTCGGCTCCGACCCTCGAGGAGTGGGACAACGACCTGTACCGACCGGCCGCGGAGACGAATCGCGTTTCGGCTTCGTTCACCGCGATCCCCTACTTCCAGTGGGATAACCGGGAGCCCGGCGAGATGGCCGTCTGGCTGCACGACGGCTGAACTGCGTCACGAGCGCCGGTCTCGATAACCGAACGAGCTATTATCGTGCGTGGGACACCGTGACGTACGATGGTGAAAATCGCGTTTATCGGCGCGGGGAGTCACACGTTCACGCAGACGCTGGTCCGCGACGTCCTCTCGTTCCCGGCCTTACAGGACTCGACGCTGTGTCTGATGGATATCGACGGCGACCGCCTCGGGCGGATCGAAGCCGCGACACGGTTCCTGGTCGACGACCACGACCTTTCCGCGACGGTCGAAGCGACGACCGACCGGCGGGCCGCGCTCGAGGACGCGGATTACGTGATCACGACGATCCACGTCGGCGGCGTCGAACCGGTCGAAAACGAGATCGAGATTCCGCGACGCTACGGCGTCAAACAGTCGGTCGGGGACACCCTCGGTCCCGGCGGCGTCTTCCGCGCCACGCGGACGATTCCGACGATGCTCGACATCGCCCGCGACATGGAGGAACTGTGCCCTGACGCCCCGTTGCTCCAGCACACGAACCCGATGGCGATGGTCTGTTGGGCGCTCGAGGCCGAGACCGAGATCGACGTCTACGGCATCTGTCACAGCATCGTCGCGACGGCCCACGACATCGCGAGCTACGTCGACGTCCCCGTCGAGGAACTCGAGTACTGGGTCGCCGGCATCAACCACATGGCGTGGTTCCTCGAGTTAGAACACGAGGGGCGGGACCTGTATCCCGATCTCAGGGCGGCGATGACGGACCCGGACATCTACGCCCGGGACGTCGTCCGCTTCGAGACGATGGACCACTTCGGCCGGTTTATCACGGAGTCGAGCCACCACCTGAGCGAGTACCTGCCGTACTTCCGTCACAGTCAGGACGAAATCGACCGGCTCGTCGACGCCAGCGCCTACGATCCGGACCGGGAGGAGTTCGAGTACTCCCCCGTCTGCTGGCTCCCGACGGGCGAGTACTTCGACCAGTGGCGGACGATCGATCACGCCGACCAGTTCGATCCCGAGACGATGGACACCTCGCTCTCGCGATCCGGCGAGTACGCCGCACGGATCGTCCACTCCCTCGAAACCGACGAGCCCCGACGGCTGAACCTCAACGTTCCGAACGACGGGCGACTTATCACGAACCTTCCCGACGACGCGCTGGTCGAAGTTCCGTGTCACGTCGACGGAACGGGCGTCCATCCCTGTTCCGTGGGCGACCTCCCGCCCCAACTCGCAGCCCCCAACCGCTCGAACGTCAACGTCCAGTCGCTCGCCGTCGCCGCCGCCGTCGAGCGCGACGAGACTGCGCTTCGACAGGCCGTCAAACTCGACCCGCTGACGGCTGCGGTGTGCACGCTCGAGGCGACCGACGACATGGTCGACGACTTGCTCGAGGCGAACGACGAGTACCTGCCCGAACTCGCCTGAACGTGGCACGCGGAGTCCGATCGTCGCACTCCGAAAGTGTGCGAAAGCGCCACGCTCGCGGCGAACGAACGGAACGAGGCGGACAGCCGACGGTATCGACACCGGTGGCGAACCGGAGAGTTCGGGCCGAGACGGTTACGCACCGTCTCGACGGACTCGACGCTGCTCGAGTCCGAAGCTGACGATCGTCAGCCTCACGCGATATTTCTCCGTCTAAACGGAGGTTTCAGTGGTACTCTCAGTTCAAAGACAGTACTACCGGCGTCGACTGCCCGTTCGACACCACCGTTACTGAATTACGATTCTTTCGGCTAGGACTCGGTACCTGTCGTTCTGCTCCGATACTTTCGCGAGTGTTTGTGACTAATACGCACGATCAGTTCACGATCGTTTGCCACTGCTGCGACAGTATTACTCGTATCGAGTAGATCCGCTCGAGAGAAATTAAAGAGCGCCTATCATCGGTACTAGTGCCACGAGGACAGGATAGAACGGCGTCCGCCGATCGGGAGGGAAACAGCAGTGTGTCGATCATGTCATCGGCTTTTCTAGCTCCCGCGGGTGACAAATAGGGGTAATAGGATCGCGCGATCGGTGTCGCTAGTCGAAATCGAGTTCCAGCGCTCGAGGTGCAACTTCGGCAGATATTTACGATCATATGGTTGTAAACCAAGGCCGTACTGACGTCGGACGCCTCCGGTTCGAATCACCGGTCGATTCGGTTCGCACAGTGAAGCCACGACTCGTAGCGCACCCACTGCGTTCTCTATGATTAAACCCGAATCCGCGATCCGTCTCGTCCGGACCGGGTCGACGGATGCGGATCGGCGACCCAGCCACAATCCCCGGTTACACCATCTATATACGTGGCACCCGTCAAATTGTTATCGTATGCCACAGACGGCCATCCAACTCTACACGCTTCGCGGGATCGACGACCCGCTCCCACGGATACTGGAGAACGTTGCGACGACGTCGTTCGACGGCGTCGAGTTCGCTCACCGCGTCCGAGACGCCGATATCGACACCGTCGCGACCACCCTCGAGCGGGCCGGTCTCGCCGCGGCCAGCGCACACGTCGGCCTCGAGGACCTGGAGGAATCGCTCGAGGAAACCCTCTCGACGTACGATCGACTCGGCTGTGACACGCTCGTCGTTCCGTACCTCGACGAGACGCACTTCGAGTCGTCGGAGGCGGTGCGGTCCACAGCAGAACGGCTGTCCACGATGGCTGGCACCGTCGCCGACCGCGGGTTCGACCTCCACTACCACAACCACGACCACGAGTTCGTCGACTGCGGCGACCGCACGGCGATGGAGGAACTCCTCGACGAATCCGATGACGGTCTCGGGTTCGAACTCGATCTCGGCTGGGCGGTCGCCGGCGGCCTCGATCCGGTCGCGCTCCTCGAGCGCTACGGCGACCGAATCTCGCTCGTTCACTTCGCCGACGTCGATACGGAGACGATGTCGCCCGCCGAACTCGACGAGGGAGACGTCGACCTCGAGGCGTGCCTGGACGCGGCTCAAGCCGCGGATGTCGAGTGGTACGTGTACGAACACGACGAGCCGACGAACCCGCGCGAATCGCTCGAGCACGGCGCGGCCGTCCTCGATTCGTTCAGGTGATCATCGATGTACGATGTCGCTATCGTCGGCACCGGACCGGATCCGGATACTCCGACGCTCGACGGGTTCGCGATGGGGTACCGACACGCGGAGGCGTACCGAAACCACGATCGCTGCCGGCTCGTGGCCTGTGCCGACGTCGTCCCGGAGAACGGCGCAGCCTTCGCGGACGAGTTCGACATTGCAGCCGAACGCGTCTTCGAGGACTACCGCGAACTGCTCGCGACGGTCGAACCGGATGTCGTCAGCGTGGCGGTCCCGCCGGCGATTCACGAAGAGATCGTCGTCGGGTGTGCCCGCAGCGGCGTCGTCGACGCTATCCACTGCGAGAAGCCGATGGCACACACGTGGGCGAGCGCAAAGCGGCTGGTCCAGTCGTGCTGGCGCAAAGACGTTCAACTGACGTTCAACCGGCAACGTCGATTCGGCCGCCCGTTCGTCGACGCCAGGAAACTCCTCGAGGACGGCGAGATCGGCGACCTCGAGCGCATCGAGATCGGCTGGGGGGACTTCTACGACACGGGCGCACACACGGTCGATCTCGCGGGAATGTTTGCCGGCGATCGGTCCGCAGAATGGGTTATCGCCCAACTGGACTACCGCGAGGAGGATCAGCGATTCGGCTCCCACCAGGAGAACCAGATGTGGGCCCAGTGGAGGTACGACAACGGCGTTTACGGCGTGGTGTCCACCGGCACGGGGAGCGAGATGGTCGGGGCGGCCATCCTGCTCCGCGGGACCGACGGCCAGATCCGGATCGCCGTCGACGACGGCCCGATGCTCGAGTTGCGACGAGGCGGCTCGACGGAGCAACTCGACGTCGACGGCGAGACGATGCACCGAACGGGGACCGAACGAGATCGGTTCGGCTCGCGGTTCCACGACCGGGCGATCGACCACGTACTCGAGTGTCTCGAGTCGGGAACCGAACCCAAGCTCAGCGGCCGGATCGGACTCAATACGGCCGAGATCCTGTTCGGCGGCTACGAGTCCGTCCGCCGCCGCGGCCGCGTCGATTTCCCGCTCGAGATCGACGACAATCCGCTCGAGGCGATGGTCGACAGCGGCGAGCTAACGCCCGAACCGGCGGCTGACGAGGAGGAGCCGTAACCCGCTCGATCCGCTTCGGCGACGAAACGGAATCGACGCCGACGCGGCTACTCGAGCGCGATTCGCGATCGGAACTCGGGGACGCCGGCGACGCCGACGTCCGGGACCCGAAAGAGCGCGCCTGCGCCGTCGCCTTCGTCGGATCGGTTTCCGTCGGCGAGTGCGGTCGTCAGGTAGAGGTCGCGGTACTCCGGCCCGCCGAAGGTGACGGCGGAGACTTTCCGCGCCGGGAGATCGATCTCGTCGACCGCAGTTCCGTCGGAGTCATACCGGACGACGCGGCCGCCGTTCCAGCGGGCGGACCAGATGGAACCCTCCTCGTCGACGGTCATTCCGTCCGGGACGCCGTCGTCTGCGGGCGTCTCGAGCAGTGTTCGCTCGCTCGTGAGGTCGCCGGTCGATCGGTCGTAATCGAACGCGTAGATGCGGTGGGCTTCGGATTCGGTAAAGTAGAACGTCTCGGTATCCCGCGAGAACCCCATCCCGTTGGCGATGTCCACGTCCTCGACGACGAGTGTCGCCGTGCCGTCCGGCTCGAGTCGGTAGAGGTCGCCGAGTTCGTGTTCGCCGGGCATCGTTCCACAGAAGACGCGGCCCTCGGGGTCGGCGATGACGTCGTTGAACCGAGTGGCAGCGTCGATCTCGGCGACCGGTTCGGCGGTCCCGGTTTCGGCACTGGGATCCCACCGGCTAACGGTCCCGTGGGTGAACAGGAGCAACGCGCCGTCGGCTTCGATCGTAAACCCGCCGAGGGGATCGGCGTCGGTTTCGTAGACGCGTTCGTGCTCGTCGGTCGCGGGGTCGTACCGATAGAGTCGACCGGCCGGAATATCGACCCAGTACAGTCGTCGTTCGTCGGGATGCCACAGCGGTCCCTCTCCGGTGTGGGCACGAATATCGGCGACGCGTTCGATGGTATCCATGAGACCCGTTTTCGTCCGTTCGTACTTGAATGTATAGTTGCTACGATAAGTGCGGTGGAACGGTCTGTGTAGTCGAGAGATCGCATCGAACGACGAGGGATCGGAACGATGATTCGGTGGTCGCCACCCCGAGGCGCCAAGTATATTCTAATGAAGACATATTCGAGTAGCTATCGATAATCATATGTGAACGAACCCCGCTTCGGCTCTTCCGCTTTTCGTATCGAAACCGGAGTCCTCGCCGACGGAATACAGTCGGGAGACGCACCCCATCGATGAGAACGCTGCGTCAGAGCGGTCGTATCTCTCGGTTTACGTTAGTCGATCGACCTGTGGTAACGTCGTTAGGTGTTGAAAACGACTGTCTCGTATGGCTCGTTATCCATTTTCGGATTGGCGCTGGGGCACGGCGGCTACCGCTAGCTATCGATCACGATCGGCGTCTCGTCGAGCACAACGTGAGTCGAGGCTCCCGATTAGCAGACGGTAGATCGTCCGTTCGGACCCGATCGTGGATCACTCTTCGCAAGTGATCTTATCCACACATAACTGTCTTCAGAGTAATATCTGATCTCGACATATTTCGGAGTGGCAACGAACGCAGAGCACCATCGGTTGCAGATGCCCGCTCGCGTTCCACCACGTTCAAGCTGATCCGGTCGCGAATCCGTCGAGACATTCGATCGGTCTCATCGACACCGTAACCATCCGCCTCGCTTTTTGCGTGTACCAGACGCCTGCCGTCCTCAACTCTCGGATGTCGTCACAATCGAATCGAGCTCTCCTCGATCGCACGACGGCCGTGCAGCGACGGTCGACGGCTCCAATACCCTCTCCTCGATTGAAGATACAATTAAAACGCACCCTCGAGTGTTATTTGTGGAGGTTTCTTTACGGTAGAGGCCCACGTTTTACAGGATATATGGACGTAGCACATACCGCGATTTGGGTCTCTGATCTGGACGAAACGACGACGTTCTACGAGGACGTTCTCGGCCTCGAATACCGGCGGGAGTTCACGATGCCGGACGGAACCGGAAACTACTACGTCGGCACGGACGCCGGTGCCGAACTCCAGTTCAAGTACGACACGAACGGCGACGGCGACGCAGTGTCCCCGTCCGGCGTCGACCATCTGGCCCTCACCGTCGACGACGTCGACGCGACGTTCGAACGCGTCGTCGGAGCGAGCGACTGCGAGGTCGTTCTCGAGCCGACGACGATCGACGAGGCGGATCGGCGCGTTGCGTTCGTCACCGATCCCGACGGCTACACCGTCGAATTCGTCCAGCAGGTGCCGAAATGAGCGAGACGGTTCCGGGCGTCTACGGCGGCGAGATCCTCCACGTCGATCTCTCGAGCGACCGAACGTGGATTGACCCCCTCGAACCCGAGGACGCGCGCCGGTTTCTCGGCGGAAACGGACTGGCAGCGAAGCTGATCCACGAACACGTGCCGACGGACGCGGGCGCGTTCGATCCGGAGAACACGGCGGTCTTCGCGGTGGGCCCGATGAATCTGACGCCGTTCCAGAGCACCAGTCGCGGCGTCGTCGGGTTCATCAGTCCGATGACCAACGGCTTTTTCGACAGCACCTTCGGCGGGACGTTCCCCTGCGCACAGAAGTCGACCGGCTTCGACGCGATCGCGATCCACGGAGCGGCCCCGGAGCTGTCCTACCTCGCGATCGACGAACACGGGGCGGAGATCGTCGAAGCGCCGGATCTGGCGGGACTGGAGACGTACGAAACCTGTTCGGAGATCCGCGACCGCGAGGGGAACGGCTTCGATACCCACGTGATCGCTGCCGGACCGGCGGGGGAGAATCAGGTGCGATACGCGTGTCTCCTCCACGAATCGGAGATTCGAGAGGGTGTCGCCGGTCGCGGCGGTTCGGGGGCGGTACTCGGCAGCAAGAACCTGAAAGCGGTCGCGATACGAGAGGGCGAGTTCGAACCCGAGATCGCGGATTCGGACGGGCTCCAATCGCTCGCGATCGATCGGATGAAGCCGCTGATGGAAGAGACGGAGATGCTCCAGGAATACGGGACGAGCGGCCTCGTCAACCCGGTAAACGAGATGGGGAAACTCGGCCGCCGGAACAACCAGTTCGAGCACACGGAGCCAGAACGGGCCGACGAGGTCAGCGGCGAAACCCTCAACGCCGACTACGTGACCGAAGACACGACGTGTGCGAACTGTGCCGTACAGTGCGGGAAACACGTCTCGGTCGAATCGCTCGGCATCACGGACGCGAAGATCCCGGAGTTCGAGAGCCTCTTCGCGACGACGACGATGGTCGAGGCGTACGACATCAAACGAGTGATCCAGGCGAACGATCTCTGCGACCGACTCGGGATGGATACGATTAGCTGGGGCGTCACCGTCGCGTTCGCCCGCGAGTGTTACGACCGCGGGCACCTCCCCGAAGACAGTTCGGACCACCTCGAGTTCGGCGACACCGACGGACTCGTCGAACTCGCTCGGGAAACGAGTTCGCGCGAGGGCATCGGCGACCGACTCGCCGACGGATCGTTCCGGATGGCGGCGGAGCTGAGCGACGAGGCCGAGCGATACGTACACGGTTCGAAGGGCCTCGAGTTCGCCGCGCACTCGCCTCGAGGGCTCAAGGGGATGAGCGTCGGCTACGCGACGTCGACGCGCGGCGGTTCACACCACGATACGAGACCGACTCGCCAGTACGGTGGCGAGCACGCGGAGACGACGGAGGGGACCGCCGAGTTCGCGGCTCGGTCCCAACACTACACGGCCCTCGGCGACTCGCTCACGCAGTGTCGATTCGTCAGCGAGGGCGGGTGGGGGAAACGGATCAACGACCGGTACAGAGACGCGATCAACTACGCCACCGGCTGGGAGCTGACGACCGACGAGGTCGAAGCGATCGGCGAACGGATCTACAACCTCGAGCGACTCATCAACGTCGAACGCGGTATCGCGAGCAAGGAAACCGACACGCTGTCACACCGCGTAATGACGGAACCGATTCCGGAGGGTCCCTCCGAGGGAATGTACTGTCCGCCGGCGGAACTCGACGCGATGTTGACGGAGTACTACGCTTTCCGCCAGTGGGACGACGAGGGGAAGCCGACCGATGCGGTTCTCGAACGGCTGGATATCGCCGAACTCGCCGGATAGCCCGCCAGACTCGGTACTTTCACTCTGGAAGGAGCTGATTTTCCGACGCTACCGCGGTATCACACCGGAGTTCAACTCCCTGAGGTGAACGACCGTAGCCGTATGCGACCGAATACCAGCGGACGGTCGCGAGCACCCGAGAACGTTCCGCTGGCGACGTTCGGAAATCGTGACGGAGCGAGTCGGAGCGTGTTCCGTTCTTCGATTTCGGCATCCGGAAACTATCGCATTCATATTCTGTATATATTTCCGAAATGTCGGATCGTTTGGGGGACGATCGGTTTCTCGAAGCGGTGATTTCACGGGCGCGTTTCGGTTCGATATTGCTCGGAGTTCAGGTTGCGTAATGGGCGGTAAACACAGCTAACCCGATGAATGCGTCTCTTGCTGGTAGCATCGCCCACCCGAAAATAGCAGTATACTGTCTCTTACCTCGCTACCTCGAGCAGGAAAAGAACAGATTTTACACAGATATGTTTCCTGGTGGATCGGCCCATAGCTCTGGTTATCGATATTTTTCTGGAGATCGGCGATTCCCGAAACCGGACGCCCCGAGTCGACCGTGCTCGCCTCGAGAGGTTGAGTTGCGATCGCCCTCCGTCACCCCACCTCGAGCCGGGATTACGCCTCGAGAGCCCTCGCGAGCAACTCCACCGGGTGTGGCGGCCGGTCGTATCCCTCGAAATCGCCGATCTGCGTCCGACAGGAGGTTCCCGGTGCGACGACCGTAGCGCCGTCGGTTTCCGTACTCGTGGCCCCGCTAGCCGACGCCTCCTCGAGTTGGTCCCGGAGAATCGAGCCGATCGCCCGCGAGAGGTCGTAGTGTTCGGCCTCGTAGCCGAAGCTGCCGGCCATCCCGCAGCAGCCAGAATCGACGGGCTCGACCGCGTATCCCGCGCGTCTCAGCAGTCCGACCGCGTGGTGGTCCGCGCCGCGGGCCTTCTGGTGGCAGTGGCCGTGGTAGGTCAGCCGTCTCCGGCCGTCTTCGTGGTCGTACGGCAATCGTTCGTCGACCCGGTGCCTGTCGAGGAACTCGCACACGCCGTAGGCGTTCGCCACGAGCCGCTCGAGTCGGTCGTCGTCGACGCGTCCCGACAGCAGCGATCGGTACTCGTCGACGACCATCGCGGCATCGGAGGGCTCGACGAAGAGAACCGACCAACCCCGCTCGAGGTACGGCTCGACGTCCTCGAGCAGTTCGGTGCCACAGTCGGCGGCGTCGTCGAGCAACCCCTGCGAGTACGCCGATCTCCCGGTCGGTCCGAGGTCAGGTATCGTCACGTGGATGTCCGCGGTCTCGAGGAGTTCGACGGCCGCTTTGCCGAGAGCCGGATTCGAGTAGTTCGTGTCCGTATCCGGAAAGAGCACGACGCCCGCCTCGGCCGCCTCGGGATCGACTCGCGAATCACGTTGCTCGTCCCAGTCGACCAGCGTCTCCCGCCGGAACGTCGGCAGCGTCCGATCGGGTGCGATCCCGACCGTTTTCTCGAGGACCGTCCGCGCGCCCGGCACGCTCGTGGCGCGGTTGGCGATCGGGGCGACGGCGCTTCCGGCCGCCGCGAACCGATCGACGTTCGCGAAGAGCCGTTCGCGGAGGCTCGTCCCCTCGCGTTCGTGGTACTGGTGTTTGACCTCGGCTTTGAGTTTCGCGAGGTCGACGCCCGTCGGACAGTCGCTCTGACAGCCCTTGCAGCCGATACAGAGATCGAGCACCTCCTGTTGAAACCGCTCGTCGTAGAGTTCCTCCGGATCGATCTCGCCGCTGATCGCGGCCCGGAGCAGGTTGGCCCGCCCGCGGGTCGTCGCGATCTCCTCCTCGGTCGCCCGGTAGGTCGGACACATCACGTCACCGCCGGTCTGGCGACAGGTCCCACAGCCGTTACAGAGTTCGACGAGGTGGGAGAAGCCGCCCTCGTCGTCGAAATCGAGTTTCGTCTGCGGTTCGAGCGAGGCGTAGTCGGGGCCGTATCGAAGGTGTTCGCGGATATCCGTGGGCGCATCCTCGCGGTAGACGACCTTCCCGGGGTTCATCCGCCAGTCGGGATCGAACGCCGACTTCACGTCCTTGAACGCCTGCCAGAGGTCGGGACCGTACAGCTTCGGGTTGAACTCGGTCCGCGCGAGGCCGTCGCCGTGCTCGCCGGAAAAGGCACCGTTGTGCTCGAGCGCGAGGTCGGTCACGTCCTCGGCGATGGATCGCATCTTTTCGACGCCCTCGCCGTCTTTCAGGTTGAGCACCGGCCGAATGTGCAAGGTACCGACGCCCGCGTGTGCGAAGTAGGCTGCCGTCGTATCGTGGTCCGCGAGGATCTCCTGAAAGCCGGCCACGTACTCGGCGAGTTCCTCGGGCGGCACGGAGGCGTCCTCGACGAAGGGGTACGGTTTCGGATCGCCTTCCATGCTCATCAACAGCGGAATCGACGCCTTTCGAAGCTTCCAGAGTCGATCCTGTCGGTCAGGAGTCAGCGCCTCGAGCGAGTCGAACGCGGCTCCCGCGTCCACGAGACGGGCCGTCGCGTTCTCGAGCGCCGCGGAGAGATCGTCGACCACTTCCGAGTCGAATTCGACCATCAGTACCGCCGCGGTGCCGTCGGGAATCGGTTCCGCGTACTCGGCGTACTCCGGAGAGTCGGCCGCCAGTCGGAACACCTCGTCGTCCATCAACTCGACGGCGCTGGCCTCGAGTTCGAGCGCCTCGGGAACCGCAGCCAGCGCGGAGAGCAGGTCGTCGTAACAGCAGACGGTGAGTGCGGTCTTCTCGGGGCGAGTCACAAGCGCGAGTTCGGCCTCGACGACGACGCCGAGCGTTCCCTCCGCGCCCACGATGAGTTTCGAGAGATTGAGTACGTCCTCTCCCGCCGCGTTTTCCCGCAGCACTTTCTGTAAGTTGTAGCCGCTCACGCAGCGTTTGAGCGTCGGATACCGGGTCTCGATCTCGTCGGCGTTGTCCTCGACGATCGCGCGGACGGTTCGATAGATCTCCGCCTCGCGGTCGTCCTTCGAGACGATCGCGTCCCACTCGGGACTATCGAGAACGACGTCTCGAGTGCGGATCGTCGACCCGTCGGCGAGGACGACCTCACACTCCTCGACGTAGGCGTCCGTGATGCCGTAGCGGACCGAGTGGGCACCCGTCGAGTTGTTACCGATGCCGCCGCCGATCGTCGCCCGGTTCGAGGATGCCGGGTCGGGGGCGAATCGGAGCCCGTGGGGCTCGAGGGCGTCGTCGAGGTCGTCCTGAACGACGCCGGGCTGAACGGTGACTCGTCGTTCCTCCGGGTCGATCTCGCCGAGATCGGCCATATGTCGGGACAGATCGAGAACGAGACAGCCCGGCCCGACCGTCTGTCCGGCGAGCGAGGAGCCGGCACCCCGTGGAAGGACGGGTACGCCGTGGTCGGCTGCGACGCGGACCGCCGCGCGGACGTCGTCCGTATCGTGCGGAAAGACCACACCCGCCGGCTGAGCGCCGTAAATGCTCCCGTCGGTCGCGTACAGCACCCGCGTGTACTCGTCGAATCGAACGTCGCCCTCGACCGCTCGCCGGAGGTCGGCCGCGAGGTCGCGATCCGATTCGTGCGTATCGCCCGTTTCGTCCGCGACTGTGCTCGAGGCGCGCTCGAGCGGCCGGCCCCCGCTTTCGACTCGTTCCGTAGCCATACGGTGACTCGACCACCGAGAACTAAAACAGTGCGTGTCATCCTCAGACAGTGTACCACGTCTCGACTGACCGGTTGCGCCGCTCTCGGAGACGGTGGTCGAAAAACGTCGGGATTACCGAGTCGTCGCGTAGACGGCCGGTGGCGTTACTCGAAGTGGTCGAGACACTTCTGGTACTCGTCTGCGGCCGAGTCCCAGTTGACGACGTCGAAGAAGGCGTCGATGAAGTCCCCGCGGTCCGGACCGTAGTCGTAGTAGTAGGAGTGCTCCCAGACGTCCAGTGCGAGGATCGGGTGGGAGCCCCAGAGTGCGCCCTGGTCGTGTTTGTCGACCGCAACGTTGCGCAGTTGCTTGGATACGGGATCGTACACCAGCAGCGCCCAGCCACCGGCAGCGCCGGCAGCGGCCTCGAACTCGCCCTTCCAGCCCTCGTAGGAGCCGAAGTCCTCCTCGATACGGTCTGCGAGTTCTCCCTCGGGCTCGCCGCCGCCGTTAGGCGACATGTTCTCCCAGAACAGCGTGTGGAGGTAGTGTCCACAGCCGTTGTGGGTGACGTTCTTGAGAGCACCGGGCGTCGAGTCGAACTCGCCCGACTCGCGGTTCTCCGCGAGGGTCTCCTCGGCCGAGTTGAGACCGTTAACGTAGCCCTGATGGTGGGTATCGTGGTGCCAGGTCAGCACCTGTTCGGAAAGCGATGGCTCTAGCGCGTCGTAATCGTACGGAAGCGGTGGAAGTTCGTGGTCAGTCATTTGCGTTCACCTGTGGTGTTATCACTGCATCTGCCCTGTTAAGTTTTGAGGAGAGAAACGATACCATACCACATAACCGATCGTCTTCCCCTCACGTGATTCGCTGCCTCGAGTGGTTCCACAACGGTTCAGGCATTAAACCTTTCAACCTGCCGTGCGTCCCGGATCGCTCACGACGACCTACGATCGTTCCTTGTGGTAGGCGTGTTCGAGCCACTCCTCGAGCGACGGCTGGCCCCAGTATCGGACCGTCTCGCTGCGTTGATCGTGTTCGAGAACGCCCGCATCCTCGAGTTTCGGTAGATGCGTGTGCTGGAGTTCCATGTGAACCTGCCGGCGCTGTTCCTCGGAGTCAGCTTCCGCTTCGGTTTCGGTCTCCAGGTTCGCCATCTGTGGCTCCGTATCCGAGTCGCCGTGTTGGAACGCAACGATGGCGTCCGCGATCTCTTCGATCGTTGCGACGCCGTCCGGTTGTTCGTGCAAGTAATAAAGCGCGTACCGCCGCCGCCGGGTAGAGAGCAGGTCGAAGATCAGGTCCAGCGAGGGCGTTATCTGGCCTGCAATCTCCGCCGGCTCCCCTTCCGTTTCACGCATTCACAAACCACCTACCGTATGTTACCATTCGAAACCACCAACCGTCCCTTCTGCAGCCGTCACATTAGATGTTACGTCTACCTAGAAACACACATGTATTGTATCTATACGATTGTGCGAGACAGAATACCGTTTCTGACCACCTCGACCAATTCTCCCGCGTTATCCCGTTGAGACATCGATTCGCACCGGGACAACACAGCCGAACGAGGACGGATATTCGTTCCGAGTGGGAAATCGGTAATTACGAGCGGAAAGCACGACGTCAAAAACGCGAAGCGGAGATGAAATGTTGAAACAGCGGCTACGCGGATGAGACGGCAGGTGTGATACTCCAGCAGGTACGAGAACAAACAGCGAAATAATCGTCAGCCCGACGGCCGTTACTCGTAGAGCCAGGCGTCGTCGTGCTGGTCGTAGTCCGTCAGCTCGTCGTCGTCGAAGTGAATCGAAATTTCCCGCTCGTTCGCGCCCTCGTCCTCGTGGTCGGCGGCGTGAACGACGTTTCGACCGAGGTCGAGCGCGTAGTCACCGCGAATCGTCCCCGGCTCGGCCTCGAGCGGATCGGTCTCGCCGATCATCTGACGGACCTGGCGCGTCGCGTCCTGGCCCTCCCAGACCATCGGAACGACCGGTCCCGAGGTGATGAAGTCGACGAGATCGTCGTAGAACGGCTTGTCTTCGTGCTCGCCGTAGTGCTCTTCGGCGCGCTCGCGGGGCATGGTCTCGACTTTGATACCGACGAGTTTGAGCCCGCGGTCCTCGAGTCGGGAGATGACCGTGCCGACGAGCCCGCGCGCGAAGGCGTCGGGCTTGACCATCACGAAGGTGCGCTCGTGATCGCTCATTCGTCGTCCTCTTCTGTGTCGTCTTCGGCGTCCGATTCGTCCTCGGCGACGTCCTCGTCACCGTCGGATTCGGTCCCGTCGTCTTCGTCGACGGCTTCTTCCTCGGCGTCGAGGTCTTCGTCCTCGTCTTCGTCGACGGCTTCTTCCTCGGCGTCGAGGTCTTCGTCCTCGTCTTCGTCGACGACCTCGTCCTGATCGGCTTCCTCCTCGGTCACCGTCTCAGTCTGGGCCGGACTCTTGCCGCGACGACCTTCCTCGGTCCACTCGAGGTCACGCGGTTCGCGACCGAGCTTGAAGTTTTTCTCCGCCTTCGAGTTGACGAAGTGGAGCACGGTACCGTTGTTCTGGACGTACATGATGCCCGTTCCGGGCTCGATCTCCTCCCCGGTGTAGTCGCAGGTTCGCTTCTCGACCATTGGTTATTGTCCTCCGATGGAGTCCGCCTCGCGGGCGGTCTCGCGAAGCTGGAGTACGTCCCCTTCGCGGACCGGCCCGAGGCAGTTTCGGGTGATGATTCGTCCCTGATTCTCGCCCTCCTTGATCCGGCATTTGACCTGCATGGCTTCGCCGTGCATGCCGGTCTTGCCGACGATCTCGATGACCTCGGCGGGCGTAGAGCCGCTTTCTTCCTCTTCAGCACTCATCTCTGATCACCTCAGTCGAGGTCCTCGACCTTACTAGCGATGTCTTCGACGTCGTCCGACGCCTCTCCGGTGTCGACGATCGCCGCGGCGGCGCTCCCGACCTCGAGGCCGGCAGCGTGGCCGACGTCGTCCTGCGTCTCGATAAAGACGACGGGAATGCCCTTCTCGTCGGCGAGTTCGGGCAGGTGCATGACGATCTCCTCCGGGGAAACGTCTTCGGCGACGTAGACGAGGTCGGCGTTGCCGCGCTCGATCGCCTTCGTCGTTTCGTTCGTTCCTTTCTTTACGCGTCCGGTGTCTCGTGCGACCTCGAGGGCCTCGAGGGCGTCCTCTGCAAGGTCGACTGGGATGTCTGTGGTTACGTAAACTGACATTGGTTGTTCACCTCTCCTACACGTGGGCTCGCGCTCCCCTGCTGTCCGGGGCACTGGGTACCCCGTGCCGAAGCAATTCCGGCGGAAGTCCTGTGAAGCTAGGAGCATCATCAACCCCGCGTAGGGTGTACTACGCAGTAGCGTTGCCCCCCTTAAAAGCGTGTTCAAACGGCTGGGGCTGTGGGACGCGTCCGCACGGGCGGTCCGAAGCCGATTCGGACTCGAGAAGCGCTCGGGGTGGCGATAATGTCACAACAGTGTCCACCGTCACAGCTACGTCGTCTCGGATCGGGTGCATCCTGCGATGCAGTGGCTACTATACCCTCGAGACGCCAACCCGAGTACATGGACGTTGACGTCGTCGAACTCGCCGAATCGCTGTTTGCGGAGGCGACGCGAGCGAACGAGCGGCGGCTGCTGGTACTCGCGGGCGACCGCGAGCGGGGATACGACGCCCTCGAGTCGGTCCTCGACGCCCTCCCGATCCCGATTACCGAAACGACGCTCGTCGGTCCCGAAGACCGTCTCCGGTGTGAACAGCTTCCGCAGGCGAACGCGGGCGACCTCCTCGGGACGACCCGAGACGCCGTCGTTCTGGACGCTCACGACGGACTCCGACCGAATGCGCTCGGCAAAGTCGTCGGCGCGGTCGACGGCGGCGGACTGCTGATCCTTCTGACCCCGCCGCTTGAGGAGTGGCCCGACCGACGCGGCGAGTTCTCCGAATCGGTCGCCGTCCCCCCGTTTTCGCTGTCGGACGTCACCGGACGATTCAGAGAGCGACTCGTCGAGACGCTTCGAGCACACCGCGGAATCGCTATCGTCGACCTCGAGTCGAACCGAGTCGTCGACGACGGATCGACGGATCCGGCGCCGCGGCTGGGCGACCCCGCAACGCCGACGCCCCCGTTGAACGCTCGCTTTCCGACCGCGGCCTACGAGGCCTGTCTCACCGACGATCAGGCCGATGCGGTCGAGGCGTTCGAGTCGTTGCTCGAGGACGGCGACGAGCCGCGAGCCGTCGTCCTCGAGGCCGACCGCGGTCGGGGCAAGTCGAGCGCGGCAGGGCTGGCAGCGGGGGCGTTCGCCGCCGCTGGAAAACGCGTCCTCGTCACGGCACCCGAATCGCGTAACGCCGCGGAGATTTTCGACCGCGCCGAGGAACTCTGCGAGACGCTTGCGGGTCGCACTGGAACGGTCGAGTCAAACCACATCGAGACGGCCGCCGGCGGCCGCATCCATTTTCTCGAGCCCGCCGACGCCGTCGACTATCTCGGGTCCCCGGACGTCGTCGTCGTCGACGAGGCTGCGGCGCTTCCGGTCTCGGTCCTCGAGTCGTTGCTCGAGGCCGATCGCATCGCGTTCGCGACGACGGTTCACGGCTACGAGGGTGCCGGACGGGGGTTCTCGGTTCGGTTCCGGGACCGACTCGCCGACAGCGATCACGAGGTGGTCGACCGCACGCTCGTCGAACCGGTCCGTTACGCGGCGGGGGATCCGCTCGAGGTCTGGGCCTTTCGCGCCCTGCTGCTCGACGCCCGCCCGCCGGTCGAACAACTGGTCGCCGACGCAACGCCCGAGTCGGTGACGTACCGCCGGCTCGAACCGAACGCTCTGCTCGCCGACGAGTCGCTCCTCCGGGAGGCCTTCGGCCTGCTCGTGCTCGCTCACTACCGCACCGAGCCAAACGACCTCGCGCGGCTGCTCGACGCGCCGAATCTCGAGGCCCGCGCACTTCTCCACGACGGCCGCGTCGTGAGCGTCGCCCTGCTGGCTCGCGAGGGGAACCTCTCGCCGGAGACGCGATCGATGCTGTACGAGGGCGGCCGCGTGCGCGGGAACATGCTCCCCGACATCCTCACGAGCCAGTTGCGAGACGAGTCCGCGGGCGACCCGGCTGGCCTCCGCGTCATCCGTATCGCAACCCACCACGCGGTCCGCTCGCGCGGCCTCGGTTCGCGTCTGCTCGAGCGCATCCGCGGGGAGTTTTCGGGCTCGGTCGACTGGCTCGGGACCGGCTTCGGCGCGACGCCCGCTCTCCTCGAGTTCTGGCGCGAGAACGGCTATCGAACGATCCACCTCTCGACGACTCGCAACGACGCCAGCGGGGAATACTCGGCGCTCATGCTCGCACCCACGACCGGCGCGGGAACCGAACTCCACGACCGCCACGCCGACTGGTTCGCTCGTCGCTTCGCGGCGCTGTGTACCGACGCGCTGTCGAACCTCGATCCGGACGTCGCCCGGGCGGTCTTGCGGACGGTCGACGATGCGGCGACGCCGTCGCTCGAGCTATCCGATCACGACTGGCGCGTCGTCGCCGGTGCAGCGTACGGCCCCGGGCTGTTCGACGTCGACCCCGGACCGTTCCGGCAACTGATCGTCCGATACGGTATCGAAAAGCCGGCCGACGTCGACTTGACCGACCGCGAGGAACGGCTGCTCGTTTTACGCGCTCTACAGGGCCGCGATCTGGCGACCATCGCGGATCGACTCGAGTACCACTCGACGGGCCACTGTATGCGCGCGCTCGGCGACGCCGTTCGTCCGCTGGTCGATCGGTACGGGTCGGCCGCGGCGCTCGAGGAGCGATCGCGATTCGCCGACGAGTGAGCGCGTTCGACGCTCGAGCGAGCGAGTGTGACTTCACGGGGTCGACAGAGCGACAGATGCAATTGCCCGACGCGTCGTCGGCGAGCCAATCACCAGGCCGACGCTCGCCAGCCAAGTACAAGTACGGTGGCGTCTAAATTAACGGGGATGAACGAATCCGTCGAGCAGCAGGTGGATGGGAACCTGGAGGTCGCACCCGGCGTCCACCGATTCGGGAGCGAGCGAGTCAACTGGTACGTCGTCGAGACGGACGGACGGTTGCTCGTCGTCGACGCGGGGCTGCCGGCGCACTGGGACCAACTCGTCGAGTGGCTCGTGCTTCGAGGGTACGTACTCGACGACATCGCGGCGCTGGTGTTGACCCACGGCGATCCGGATCACATCGGGTTTGCCGAGCGACTGCGCGCAACTGCAGGCGTCCCGGTGCTGGTTCACGAAGCCGACGCCGGATTGGTCCGCGGAACCGACGGCGGACAGTCGACGGGCGACCTCATCTCGATGGTCGCGGACGCGTGGCGTCCGCCCGTGTTGAAACTGTACGTCGAACTCTGGCGGGCGGGCGGGAGTTCGATTCCGCCGGTCAAGTCGGTCGAGACGTTCGAGGACGGCGACGTTCTTGACGTTCCGGGTCAGCCACAGGTGATTCACGTCCCCGGACACAGTCCCGGAACGTGCGCGCTGTTCCTGCCCGACCGAGATGTCCTTCTCTGTGGCGACGCGCTTGCGACGATCGACCTGCGAACCGGCCGCGCCGACGGCCCGCAGCTCATGGCCATGTTCAACGACGATCGTGCACAGGCGCTCGAGTCGCTCGCTGGACTCGAGACCCTCGGCACCGTCGTGTTGCTCCCGGGCCACGGGGGTCAGTGGCGAGGAGAGGTGAGCGCGGCGGTCCGACTGGCCCGCGAACGGAACGATACCAGCTAATCGAGACTCGTGTGATCGGGATTTCCATCTCCGGCCTCGAGAATCGATGGTCTCGGCCCGTACTGCCTCGAGACGGGATCGACTGTCTCGAAGCGCTGAATACACCGTTACATACTCTTGCGTGCTGTATTCTGCATGATACACGAACACCCGTACGTTGTCGTCCCGTTCGTGCTCCTCATCGGAGCGCTTCTGCTGTTTCGAACGCTCGGGGTTCTCGGGGTTCGGTCCCTGCAATCGTGGAAGCTGGCGGCGCGATACGCGCTCGCGACGATGTTCGTCTTTACGAGCGCGTCGCACTTCACGGGTACTCGAGCCGATCTGGTCCGGATGGTTCCGGACGTGCTTCCCTATCCCGAACTGCTGGTAACCGTCACCGGCGTCCTGGAACTGCTCGGAGCGGTCGGACTGTTGCGGCCAGCGACGGCACGGTACGCAGGTCTCGGACTGGCGTTGCTACTCGTCGCCATGTTTCCGGCGAACGTCGTCGCGTCACAGGAGGGCCTCGCCGTTGCCGGAAAGGTAGCCACACCGCTCTGGTTTCGGTTTTTCGTCCAGGTGGTGTTCATCTCGATGCTCCTGTGGGCGACGAGTGCGATGAGCTACCGGCGATCGGATACCGGACCGACGAAGACCGGCCCCAAACCGAGATGAAGGGGAGAATCAATTACGTGTAACACGGTCATCAGATGCGGATCTCTCGAGCGCCTCTCCGGGAAGCGATATCGTTCCTCCAACGGTCACCGACGGCCGGGTCAATGAGACGAACGAGCCAGCTACCGAACGCCGAACTGGCGGCTTCGAGTCCGGTTTCCCATACGCCTTTGCCGTACCCGCCCGTCGGGGGGAGTACAATGGTCGATGCGGTCTCCATCCTCGCGATCGCCTTGCTCGTCGGCGGCGTCGTCGGGACGCTCGTTCCGCTCGTTCCGGGCGGATTGCTCTCGCTGTCGGGGGTCTACCTCTACTGGTGGCACTCCGGCTTCACCGAACCGGGAACGATCACGCTCGCCGCCCTCACGCTTCTCGGGGCGACGACGCTGTTCGCCGAGTTCTTCGCCGGATCGATCGCCGCTCGAGCGGGCGGTGCCTCGTGGCTGACCACCACCGTCGCCGCCGTCGTCGCTATCGTGCTCATGATCCTTACCGGCCCGCTGGGGCTTCTCGTCGGGCTGTTCGGAACCGTCTTCGCGGTCGAGTTCCTTCGGGAGGGCAACGTCAATCACAGCGCTCGCTCCGCCGTCTACGCGACCGTCGGGACCTTCGCTTCGACGGCGATTCAGGCGCTGTTGACGACCACGATCCTGTTCGCGTTCGTCGTCGCAGTGTTCGTCTTCTGATGTGCTCGGAGCTGTCGACCGGGTCATCCTCGAGTCGCGGTACTCGACGCAAACACTGAGTCCGATGCACTCGTACGGAGAGCTATGGACTGCACCGAAACCGACTGCGAACGGCCCGCCACCATCGAGCTTCACGTCCCGTGGGCCGACAACCGACTGGTCTGTGCCGCCCACGCTCGCGTGCTCGGTCGGCGAGACGGCGTTGTCGCCGATCCGATAACGGATAGCGGCGACGATCTGCTCGAGGGCGGGTAGTGCCGACGAAGCCGGCTGAGATATCGGTCAAGGTCGGTCGAACGACCCGCGGGCGGAAGCAGTGACGGTCTCCGGTGTCGGTGTTTATACGTTTTCGGGACGATATGACCGCTATGAGCATGTTCGAACGGCTCGGCGAGAAGGTCGAGCGATTCAAACAGGAGGCGGTGTCCGCACGCGACGACGGCGTCACGTACCGCTGTCGAAACTGCGACGAAGGATTCTACAGCGAGCAGGAGACGTGCCCGTCGTGTGGCAGCACTGAAGTCGAGCGAGTCGCGCCGGAAACGGAGACGGATACGGATACGGAGGGAGGGCCGGAAGCGGAGATCAGTACAGAAACGGCGCCAGAACCGGAACCGGAGACGGACTCGAACACGGACGCAAATACGGAATAACGCCGTCCGCTGTGGACTCGAGCGATCGCTTGGTAACCCGTTCTCGGCTCAGGGATGGGCGTAGTACACGACGGTTTCGCCGGTGTCGGCACCGTCTTCATCGGTACTATCGTCTTCGTGTCGATCGATTCTCGCGAACCCGACCCGTTCGAACTGGACGAGCTTGCCCGCCTCGAGGTCGGCGACCCCCGGCTCCGCGTGGCCACGCACGTCGCCCTCCATCGTCCGCATTCGGACGGGGACGCGATCGTCTGCCGGGACCCAGTGAACCACGTCGACGTCGCCTTCACGAACGACCTCGAGGTCCTCGCCGGTGTACTGGAGGACGTCACGGGTGAACTGGAAACAGCCCAGTCCCTTCAGCCAGACGCGTTCCTCGCGCCGGGGGACGTCCTCGGGCTCGAGCATGACGGAGTCGCCGACGGGAATCTCCCGGACGCCGCGCTCCTCGTGGTCGGGGTGAAGCGGCGGGGTGGCTTGGTCGGGCGGACTCCCGCCGAGAGGAACCTGATTGCCCTCGCGGACGAGGAATCGGCGGTCGGCCTCGTCGTCGATCAGCTCGCGGTTGTTCGCGTAGACCGTGCTCATCGCGAGGTCGACGTCGGTCGTCGAGGTTCCGAGGCCGATCATCGACTCGACGATGGCCTCGCCGCGAATCCCGCGCCGGCGGAGGCTCTTGAGCGTCGGCGCGCGCGGGTCGTCCCAGCCGTCGAGTTCGCCCTGATCGATCAGCTCCGAAATCGTCGAGGTGCTCATTTTCACGTCGTAGGCGTCGAGTTGGACGTGACCCCAGTGGACGACCTCGGGGTACTCCCACCCGAAGTAGTCGTAGACGAACTGCTGGCGTTTCGCGGAGTCCTGCAGATCGATTCCGCGGATGATGTGGGTGATCTCGAGCAGGTGGTCGTCGACCCCCGACTGGAAGTCGAGCATCGGCCAGCAGCGGTACTCGCTGGCTTCCTCGCGAGGATGGGGCGTATCGATCATCCGGAACGCGACCCAATCGCGCAGCGCGGGGTTCTTGTGCTCGATATCGGTCTTGACCCGCAGGACCATCTCGCCGCTCTCGTAGTCGCCGGCGATCATGTCCTCGAACTCCGAGCGGACGGTTTCGGCGTCCTTGTCGCGGTGGGGACACGGCTCGCCGTTGTTCTTCAGTTCGGAGAACTCCTCGCCCGAACACGAGCAGGTGTAGGCCCCGCCCATCTCGATCAGTTCGCGGGCGTGTTCGTAGTAGATCTCGAGGCGGTCGCTCGCCCTGTAGATCGCGTCGGGTTCGAAGCCGAGGTAATCGAGGTCCTCGAGAATCGCGTCGTACGCGTCGAGGTCCGGTCGTTTCGTCTCGGGATCGGTGTCGTCGAAGCGGACGCAGAACCAGCCGTCGTACCGGTCCTTGTAGCTCCCGATAACGGCGGGCATCCGGGCGTGGCCGACGTGCCACGGCCCGTTCGGGTTCGGCGCACAGCGCATCCGGACCTCGTCGTAGTCGTCCGCGTTGGGTAGGTCGGGGAGGTCGTGTTCGTCTTCCTCGTCTTCGGCTTCGATCTCCGCGAGTTCCTCGGGAGCGAGGTCCTCGAGTCGCTCGCGCTTTTCCTCGTACGGGAGGTCGTTGACCCGGCCGATGACGCCGCCCGCGATACCCGGAATCTCGTCGCCGTGCTGGCGAAAGTCCGGATTGTCGCCCATCAGCGGTCCCATGATCGCACCGACGTCGGCGTCGCTCTCGTGTTTGACCGCGTTCAACAGCGCGTGTTTCTCCGCCTCACGCTCGACACGCTCTCGTAACTCGTCGTCCATTACCGAGACGTATTCGGTCCCGGCCCAAAACCTCCGCGATGTGCGTTCAGCGCGTCCCCGCAACGTGCGTTCGGTGCGTCCCCACAATGGACGTTCAGTGCGTCCCTGCAATGGACGTTCGGTGCCCCGGCGATACTGCCGACACGACCGATTTGATCGACCGGGCCCACCCCGGAGTGCCGATGTAAGTCGCCCGGGATCGTACGTTGTAGCCAGTTTACCCCGAATATCCGTTTTCTTCGGTTCCTCTCGATTATCAAGCAGACGTGGGCGGGACGCGGCCACGGGAAAGGCGCGCACACGATTACGAACTCGTCGACGATCCGGAACTCGTCCTCAAAGCCTGCAAGTCGGTGTAGCCGTTGCACTGTGCCGACGGCTCCTCGGTCAGACACACTCACGACACGAAGTCGACCGAGACACACGTCAGCACGTCGTCTCGGGAGAAAAGCGGCGAGAAGCCGATTAGTAGCCGCGTTCGATCAGGTAGTCCGCCAGCTCACAGAGCAGGTCGCGAGCCTCGTTGTCCGGAAGGACCTCGAGACGCTCTTTGCCCCGTGCGACGAGGTCACGGGCCGTCTCGTTCGCGTAGTCGATCGAACCGGCCGTCTCGAGTTCGGCGACGGCGTCGTCGATTTCGGCCTCGGTGACGGCGTCGACGTCGTTCGTTTCGACCAGTCCCCCGACGTCGACGCCCTGGTCGCGAGCGTGGACGGTGATCAGCGTCTGTTTGTTCTCGACGAGGTCGCTCCCGCGCTGTTTGCCGAGTTTCTCGCTCGGAACGGTCAGGTCGAGGACGTCGTCTTGAATCTGGAACGCGCGGCCGACGTCGAGCCCGTAGCCGTAGAGGGCCTCGATCGTGTCGTCGTTGGCACCGAGCAAAATCGCGGGGAGGCACGCCGAGGCGGCGTACAACACTGCGGTCTTCTGCTCGACCATCTCGAGGTACTCCTCTGGCGTGACGTCCGCGCGAGTCTCGAAGGTGACGTCCAGGGATTGACCCTCGCAGATCTTCGTACACGTCCTCGCGAGGACGCCGAGGGCTTCGACGGCTCGGTCAGGCTCCGCACCCGTCTCGAGCATGATCTCGAACGCCTTCGAGTAGAGCGTGTCACCGGCGAGAATGGCCGTCTCGAGGTCGTACTCCTTGTGGACGGCGGGGACGCCGCGACGGAGGTCGTCGTCGTCCATGATGTCGTCGTGGATGAGGGTAAACGACTGGATAACCTCCACGCTGACGGCGGCGTCCATGACGTCGATCGTCTCCGCGTCCAGCGTCGGGAACGCCCGATAGTCCTCGCTCAGCGGTTCGGCGTCGACGAGCGCCTCTGCCGTCGTGAGCAAGACCGTCGGACGAAGCCGTTTCCCACCCGCATCGAGGAGATACCGCGACGCCTCGTAGAGTCGTTCGGGTTGCTGGATCGGAAGCTCCTCGGGAATCGCCTCGTTGACCTGCTCGCGGCGCTTGCGGACCGCCTCGAGCACCGCCTCTTCTCGTGCCTCTGGGGTCGTCATATCAGTCGACAAGCTGGATGAGGTTACCGTTACGCGAGACGTGCAGGTCTCGGCCCATTTTGTATCCCTCGCTCTCACAGAGGTTCACGTAGCCCGACAGACCCTTCAGGTCCTGGTGGGCGGGGATGATGTTCTGGGGTTGGAGCGCGTCGAGCATCTCGTAGTGGCCCTCCTGGTTCATGTGACCGGAGACGTGGATGTCATCGTAGATTCGAGCGCCCTGCATACCGAGCAGTTTCTCCGCCTGGTAGCGCTGGCCCTCGTTGGTCGGCTCCGGAATGACGCGCGCGGAGAAGACGACCTTATCGCCGTCGTCCAGTTCGTACGGCGTTTCGCCGCGAGCCATCCGGGTGAGCATCGCGCGCGGCTCGCCCTGGTGACCCGTGACGACGGGGAGGAAGTTCTCCTTGCCCTCGTTCATGATCCGCTTGAAGGTGCGGTCGACCGACTTCCGGTGACCGAACATGCCGAGGTCGTCCGGGAAGTCGACGAAGTCGAGTCGCTCCGCGGTGCCGGAGTACTTCTCCATCGAGCGCCCGAGCAAGACCGGCTGGCGGCCGATGTCCTTCGCGAACTCGACCAGCGAGGTCACCCGCGCGATGTGACTCGAGAACGTCGTCGCGACGATGCCGCCGTCGTAGTCCTCCATGCTGTAGAGGACGTCCCGAAGGTGCTCTCGAGCGACGTTCTCGCTCGGGGTTCGGCCCTTCTTGTTCGCGTTCGTGCAGTCCTCGATGTAGCAGAGAACCCCCTTGCCTTCGCGGCCGATCTCACGGAAGCGCTCCATGTCGATCGGGTCGCCGATAACGGGCGTGTGGTCCATACGCTTGTCCAGTCCGTAAACGACCGCGCCCTCGGGCGTGTGGAGGACCGGGTTGATCGCGTCGATGATCGAGTGGGTCACGTTGACGAACTCGAGGTCGACCTTGCCGGAGTCGCCGATCGACATCGTCTCGCCGGCGTCCATCTTGACCAGGTCGTTCTCGACGCCGAACTTCTGTTCGCCCTCGATCTGCTGTTTGACGAGTTCGATCGTAAACGGCGTCGCGACGACGGGAGCGTTGTACCGGTGGGCCAGTTTCGAGATGGCTCCGATGTGGTCGAGGTGACCGTGGGTCGGCACGATCGCTTTCACGTCGCCCTCGAGGTCGCTCATGATCCGGTCGTCGGGGATCGCACCCATGTCGATCAGATCCAGACTGTGCATCCGCTCGGTTTCGACGTTGTCGTGGATCAGTACCTGCGAGAGGTTGAGACCCATGTCGAAGATGACGACGTCGTCGCCAGCACGCACGGCAGTCATCTGCCGTCCGACTTCTTCGTAGCCGCCGATTGTTGCGATTTCGATTTCCATGGTTCGTTGTACTGAAAGCCGTGTGTACGGTCTCTCATCGAAACGGTCCGCGGACTCCCGGTTGTGCGGCCCCGGCGTCTTACAGCGCGTCGGCCATCCCGCTATGCGCACGGGGAGGAAATCGCCTCCGAGTGGCCCACGACACCGCCGTGAGCCCCGAACGCACTTGCCCGCGGGTTTCGCTACGTAGCTGTACACACCGGTACGGTATAAACTCCGTGGGTTTTTGCGTCCGCGGCGACGGTGGCGGGAAACAACGAACGGGCGGCCCTCGACGTCGAACGCCGATGAGGTGTCGGCGCTCCCGACAGCTCGATCCGTCTCCGTGCGGAGACGACACGCGGTGGAGTCGTACGACCCCCTCCCAAGAGCTATCGAACACCGTGCGGTTACCTATATTTAGATTAGTATAAACAATATAAACATTAATTATTTACTGGGTTGAGGTTACGAGATGCATGTCTGACCAAGACACGGTTGATACTAACAGGCACGATTCGTCCGTCTCGAGACGTACCGTCCTCCGATCTTCGGGAGGGATAGTCGCGGGCGCTGGTGCCCTCATCGCGGGGTCGTCGACTGCGGCCGCCGGCGACAAGAAGGAAGGGTGCGACGATCCGCCGTGGACGTTTCCACGCGTGACGACTCGCGATCACTTCGACACGTCCGGCGGCGTTCACCTCACCGACGGGAACGACGTTCACAACGTCGAGTACGCCGGCGATGATATCCCCGGCGTTCACGGGGCTGCGAGCGAGGAACTGCTCGTGTTCGTCCACGGCTGGAACAACACCGACGAGGGGGCGGTCTGTACCTTCGGCGACGCGGCGTCGACGTTTACCACCGAAGGCTACCAGCAGCCGATCGTCGGCTACTCCTGGGACGCGGATCACGGCTGGTACGACGCGACCGAAATCGCCGAGCGAAACGGCGCGAAACTCGCCAACTTCACGTACTCGTACAAAAACGCTAATCCCGGGGTTCGGGTGCGGTACGTCGCTCACTCGCTCGGTGCGCGGGTCGTCCTCATGGCGTTGAAGAACCTCCACGCGTGGGATCGCCTCGAGGACGTCGCGTCCGTCTCGATGCTGGGCGGCGCGGCCGACGACGAATCGGTTTCGACGACGGGAACCTACGGCGAGGACATCGCCGCGGCCGCCGGACGGGTCGACAACTACTGGATGGGCGACGACGACGTGCTCAACTGGGCCTACGGCGTCGTCGAGTTGGGCGAAGCCATCGGCAACGACGGGTGCGACGGAACCCCGCCGGAGAACTATACGGACCACGATGTCGGCTACGTCTCCGGTCACAGCGGCTACTACGCGACAGACGGCTGTATCCACGAGGTGATCGCGAACTTCTGACGGGCGCGGTTGGGACCTGCGCCACCGGTAAAACCGAGCGCTGTTTATCGCGCATCACCGCTGTTTACCACGTATCACTCTATTTTCGTGCCCGCGTCCGATCCGGCGAGGAACGAATCCAGTCCCTCGAGTCCGAAAATCGACGCTTCGACCTTGAGATCGAGCAACGCCCGAACCTTCGCTGCCATCCCGCCGGTGACGTCGGTCGCGTCGCTGGCACCCAGCACGGACGCGACGTCTTCGTAGGCCGAGATTCGATCGACGACCGTCTCGCTCTCATCGAGCACGCCGGGAACCGTCGAACAGAGGCCGATCCGGTCGGCTGCGAGGTCGCGAGCCACTTCGGCTACCAGTTCGTCGCCGCTGACGACGGTCGCGCCTGCACCGGCGTGTGCGACCATGTCACCGTGAAGGACCGGGACGAACCCCTCGGCAAGCAGCGTGTCTATCTGTCCGGTCGGCAACTCGAGTTCGCCCTCGCTGTCGCGATGAGCCGCCGAGAACGGGTGCACCGGGATCGCCTGAACGTCGCGCTCGAGGAGTCGGCGCAGAACGAACTGGTTCAGCGTCTTCATCGCGCCGTGAATCTCGACCGCCGCGGCGGCGTCGTGCGTTCCCTCGGTCGTACTGACGCCGTGCTTGCTGGCGTTGTGGTGGCCGAAACTGCCGCCGCCGTGGACGATCACGAGACCGTCTGCGAGCACGTCGGTCCCGTCTCGCAGCGCGTCCGCGATCGCATCGGCGGCCACCTCGAGCGCCTCGCCGTCGAGCGTTTCGGGCCGGTCCTTGTCGGTGATGACGCTGCCGCCGAGTTTCAGGACGATCATTCGAGTCGTTCCACCCCGGTTTCGGCGAGTTCCGCGCGGAAGGTCTCCTCACAGCCCGGCGTGTAGGATAGCGCCGTTTCGGTCTCGTCGCTTTCATCGAGTGCGACCATACAGCCGCCGCCGCCGGCCCCCGTCAGTTTCGCACCGTCGGCTCCCGCGTCGCGGGCCGCCCAGACCATCGAGTCGAGCGATCGCGAGGAGACGCCGAGCGCCGAGAGGAGGCCGTGGTTGAAGTTCATCAGGCGGCCAAGCTCCTCGATGTCGCCCGCTGCGAGCGCTTCTTCGCCGTTCCGGACGATATCTCCGATCGACTCGACCGTGTCGGCCGCGAACTCGTACTCCTCGCGCAGGCTCCGAACGCCCGCGACGAGTTCGCCGGTGTCGCCGGCACCGCCGTCGAACCCGATCACGATGGGAAGGTCGGGCGCCTCGAGCGATCGACAGTCGTCGCCTTCGACGCGGACGGCTCCGCCCGTAGCCGAGCAGAACGTGTCGGCGCGGGAGGCCTGTCCGCCCTGTACCTCGTACTCGGTCTGGTAGGCTCGTTCCGCGAGTTCGTTCACGTCGAGCGTCGTGCCGAGTTCGCGAGTCCCGGCGTCGATCGCGGCGACCGCGACCGCTGCGGACGAGCCCAGGCCCGCACCCAGCGGGATGTCGCTCTCGATCGTCACGTCGAAGCCGATGTCCCCCTCACCGGTGACGTCTCGGACCTGCTCGATCGCGCCGTCGACGTATCCCATCGCCGCGGTGAGCAGGGACTCTTGGACGTCCACGTCCGGTGGACCATCAGCCGTGCCGCCGTATTCGACGGTGAAGCCGTCCAGACTGAGATCCTCGGCGTGGATCCGCAGTTTGCTGTCCGCTCGTTGCTCGACGCCGACTCGTGCCCGTACCTCGATGGCACACGGGACGGCGGGTTCGCCGTAGACCACCGCGTGCTCCCCGAATAAGTACACCTTGCCGGGAGCGCTCGAGACTGCCATATCCGGCCGTTCGCACGACGGCGGTTAATAGCTATCTTCTCGACGTCGTCTCAGCCGACCGACCCGGTTCGACGAGTCCCGCGCTCGAGTGCGACCGAAACGTCCCCGTTCGCCGGTAGTAGCCGGATTTAAGCCGGCGTCCGCGCTACGCGGTCGTATGTCTCTCGTCCTGCCGAGCGAACTCGTCGTCGATCGGTTTCTTCCGACGGTACGCGCCATGCTCGCGACTCGACTCGCCGACCGCGGTATGACTCAACAGGAGATCGCGGCCGATCTCGGCGTTACCCAGGCCGCCGTCAGCAAGTACGTCAGCGGCGAGGGCGGCGGCGACGATCGCTTTCGCGACGACCCCGAAACCGTCGCCACGGTCGACCGCATCGCCGACGGTCTCTCGAGCAGCGAGATGGATGGCTACGACGCGCTGGCCGAACTCCTCGCGCTCGTCCGCAGCCTCGAGGACCGCGGGCCGATCTGTGCACTCCACGAGGAAGAGATGCCCTCGCTCCAGGGACTGGGCTGTGATCTCTGCGTTCGCGGACTCGATCCGGACGTGCGGGCCGAGCGGGACGTGCTCGCGAACGTGCGAACGGCGGCACGAACGCTGGCCGGGATTCCCGGGATGGCGTCGGCCGTTCCGAGCGTCGGCACCAACGTTGGGATGGCACTTCCCGAGGCGCGGGACGAGACCGACGTCGCGGCGATTCCGGGCCGAATCTACGCGATGGGGCGGCGGATCGAGATCCCCGCGAACCCGGAGTTCGGAGCGTCGAAACACGTCTCAACGGCCGTCCTCGCTGCCAGTACAGTCGATCCCGAAATCAGGGGCGCGATCAACATCGCGACCGACGACGGAATCCTCGAAGCGGCCCGTTCGCGCGGGATGGATCCCCTCGAGTTCGACGCCGACTACGACGATCGCGGCGAGCACCTTCGGAACCGGTTCGAGGAACGCGGCGGCGTCCCACGAGTCGCCTATCACCGGGGCGCGTTCGGGATCGAACCGGTGACGTACGTGTTCGCCAGGACGGCCGTCGACGCGGCCGAACTGGTCGATGAACTGCTCGAAACGGTTTCGCCGTCGTAACGAGCCGTCTTCGGATCGACGATGCTCGACGGTCGTGATGCGGCTCGAACCGGCGGTCAACGGCGATTTTTGCGCACTGTCGCTCCAACTGAAACAGTTGAAATATAATTTATACAACAGTTATCGGACTTTCGAGAGCGGGTACGGTTCTAACGCTCCGATAGTAATGCGTGTCAACTGAGTGTATTTATTCGAGCTAGTACGAATGGATATCATCATCACGATCCAGCACGCGGCGAACGTCCACTTCTTCAAGCACGTCGTCCGCGAACTCGAGGCCGCGGGACACGGCGTGTACGTGTTCGCCCGCGAAAAGGGGGTTACCGGGCGACTCCTCGACGCCTACGACATCGATCACGAACTGCTCTGTGGGGAGCCCGATAGCTGGCTCGGGCTGGGGCTGACACAGCTGTCTTACGAACTGCGGCTTCTTCGACGGGCGCTCGCCATCGATCCGGCGTACATCGTCAGCAGCCACGGCATCGCCGCGACCCACGTTGCCACGTTAGTCGGCGCGGAGAGCCACGTGTACATCGACACCGAGACGGCGATCAACGCCGGCAACCGACTGACTCTCCCGTTCGCGGACGCGCTCTACACCCCCGAAAGCTTCCGCGAGGAGTACGGCGACAATCACGGTACCTACCCGGGCTATCACGAACTCGCGTACCTCCATCCGGATCGGTTCGAACCCGATCCGTCGGTCCTGCGGCGAAACGGCGTCGACCCCGACGAACGGTACGCGGTCCTCCGTTTTGGCGCGTGGAACGGCAACCACGATGTCGGGAAGCAGGGAATCTCTTCCGAGGGGCGCCGAGAGATCGTCGACGTGCTCGGGGCCGACGGACGGGTGTACGTCTCCGACGAGAGCGATGGATCGATTCCGAGCGGCAGCGAGTCGCTTCCGGTCCCACCGGCGGCGTTTCACCACCTGCTCGCGTTCGCCGACATCGTCGTCGGCGAGGTCGCAACGACCACGCTCGAGGCCGGCGTTCTCGGGACGCCGACCGTTCGCATCAGTCCGTTCGCGGGGTCGAACGAAATGGGGAAATTCCAGCAACTCGAGGAGTACGGACTCGTCCAGTCGTTCCATACGAGCCACGAAGCCGACGGCATCGACGCCATCGAACGGATTTGCCGAGATCCGAACGCCGCGGAAACGTGGAAGAACCGGCGCGAAACCCTCCTCGATGAGACGGTCGACGTCAGCGAGTACGTGGTCAGCCAGCTTCTCGAGGATGTCTGTGAACCGACTGAACTCGTCGCAGACGCCAGTGAACAGACGCAGCCATTCGAGACCGCCGACGAACCGGCGTCAGCGGTTCGAGAGCGGGGCGGGCCCGGGCCGGATGCGGACGAACACAGCGGGCCGATTTCGAACTGATGACGACGACAATGCGCGTTCTGAGCCTCACCACGACCGACTGGCGAAGCTTCTATCAGAGCCAGATGACGGCCCTCGAGCGTGTCGACGTCGAGGTGACGACCCTCCCCGTCCCCAGCGAACACCGCGCGCTCGAGGACGACGTCAGGCGGCGGACGCCGCTCGATTACGCGCGATATCTCCCGCACGTGCTTCGGGAAGCCCGCGGCGATTACGACCTCGTTCACGCCAACTACGGGCTCACCGCCCCCTTCGCCGTCGCAGCGTCGGCGCTCCCGCGAACCGAGTTACCCGTCGTCTGTACGCTCTGGGGCGGGGAGTATCGCGACAATCCGTTCGCACCGCTGATCGAGCGGTTCGCCGCTCGCGCCGATCGCGTCGTCGTCCCCTCGAACGCGATGGCCGACCGCGTCGACCGGTCCTGTCGCGTCGTCCCCTTTCCGGTCGATACCGAGCAGTTCCGCCCCATCTCCAGAGCCGAGGCGCGCGAGCACGTCGGCTGGACGACCGACGAGCGGATCGTCCTCTTTCCCTACGCCCCCTCACGCGAGGAGAAGAACTACCCGCTGGCGAACCGCGTCGTCGACGGCCTCGAGGGCGAGGTCAGCCTCCGGACCGTCGCCAATCAGCCCTACGAGGACGTGCCGTACTATCTGAACGCTGCTGACGCCGTCCTGATCACGTCGCGGTTCGAGAGCGGGCCGATGACGATCAAGGAGGCCGCCGCCTGTAACACGCCGGTAGTCTCGCGCGACGTCGGCTTCGCTCGAGAGGTGCTCGCGGACGTCGAAAACTCCTACGTCGCGGACGACGCCGCCCTCCGCGACCGACTGGCCGACGTGCTCGAGACCGCCGAGCCCTCGGACGGGAGGGCGCGAATCACCGGATACGGGATCGACGAGATGGGTGCCCGCCTCCGCGCCGTCTACGAGCGCTGCCTCGAGAACGCGACATCGTCGTGACGAGCGCCGGAACGGTGCCTCAGAACCCGACGAGAACGCGATACGGAATCCCGACCGCGAAGATGACGATCAGCGCCACCGTCGCGAACTTGACCAGAAGCGGCATCTTCTCCTCTTCAAATTCGAATACGGAATCGAGCATAGTCGTCGTTCGTGCGGTTCCCACGTAACTCCTTTGCTCAGCGCGCGTCGCGTTTTGAACCGCTGGAATCCGTTCCGAGACGTTGCTCGAGCGACCCGCGAACGCAGCGGGCGCTCGCCCTCCGGGCACCGACGAGAAAAACGAACAGCGTTGAAGCGAACTTAGACCATACTCTCGAAGTCCTCGAGCGAGTACGACGGCTCCGCGCCGCGTCGATCGAGGACTTCGTTGGCGAGCAGCCAGTAGACGACCGACAGGGCCTTTCGACCCTTGTTGTTCGTCGGGACGACCAGGTCGACGTTGCTGACCTGGTTGTTCGAGTCACACATCGCGATGACCGGGATGCCGACCGTGATGGCTTCCTTGACGGCCTGGGCGTCGCCGATCGGGTCGGTGACGACGACGACGTCGGGTTCGATGTAGCCGTCGTACTTCGGGTTCGTCAGGGTGCCCGGGATGAAGCGACCGGTGCGGGCGCGAGCGCCCACGGCTTCGGCGAACTTCTCCGCCGGGAACCGACCGTACTGGCGACTCGAGGTGACCAGGATCTGCTCCGGATCGTAGTTCGTCAGGAAGTCCGCGGCCGTACGGATGCGGCTGTCGGTCTTCGAGACGTCGAGCACGTAGAGACCGTCGGTTCGGACGCGGTGGATGAACCGCTCCATGTCCGTGGTCTTCTGTTGGGTACCGATGTGGACACCGGCACCGAGATAGTCCTCGACGGGGATGAGCAGGTCGGCCTCCTCGTCGGACATCACGTCGTCGTCGAGGGTCGGCCCCTCGTCTTCGGGCTCCTCGTCCGTGACTGGTTCTGCGTCGGCCTCGGCCTCTTCGGCGTCGGCGTCGGCGGGCTGTTCGTCAGCTGGCTCGACGTCTTCCTCGGGATCGGCGGCGGGGCCAGCGCCTTCGGCTGGCTCCTCGTCGATCTCGTCTTCGGCAGCGTCGAGCCCTTCCTGGGTTGCGTCGTTGTCTGTCATGTCGCGTCGTCTGCGATTCTGATGAGCTCGTTGAGCTTGGCGGTTCGCTCGCCGCCGACGGCACCCGTCTTGATGTAGGGTGCGTCGGTCGCGACGGCGAGGTGTGCGATCGTCGTGTCCTCGGTCTCGCCCGAACGGTGGGAGATGACCGAGTCGTAGCCGTTCCGCGTCGCGAGTTCGATCGCGTCGACGGCGTCCGACAGCGTCCCGATCTGGTTCGGCTTGATCAGGATGCTGTTGGCCGCGCCGCGGTCGATGCCTTCGACGAGCCGTTCGGTGTTCGTGACGAACAGGTCGTCGCCGCAGATCAGCGTCCGGTCGCCAACCTCGTCGGTGAGGTCGGCGAAGGCATCGTAGTCGTTCTCGTCGAGGGGATCCTCGACGTAGACCAGATCGTACTCCCGAACCAGATCGGCGATGTACTCGATCTGCTCGTCCGTGTCGCGGCTGATGCCGGCGGACTCGTACTCGTAGGTTTCCGAGTCGTCGTCGTACAGTTCGGCGGCCGCGACGTCGAGTCCGAAGCCGATACTGAACCCGACATCGTCTTCGACCAGCGAGACCGCCTCGTCGACGATCTCGAACGCCTCGCCGTCGTCGATCGACGGCGCCCACGCGCCCTCGTCGCCCTTTCCGCAGGCGATATCGCGTTCCTCGAGGAGGTCCGCGACGGCGTCGTGTGCGGCGGCGTTGGCGAAGACGGCGTCCTCGATGCTCGGTGCGCCGACGGGGGCGACGAGGAACTCCTGAATGTCGGTCGCGTCCGCGGCGTGTTCGCCGCCGCCGACGACGTTACCGAGCGGGATCGGGAAGTTCTCACCGCGGAACGCACCACCGAGGTGCTGGAACAGCGGCGCGCCGAGCACGTCAGCGCCGGCTTTCGCAGCGGCCATCGAGATCGCAACCGCGCTGTTCGCGCCGATCTCGGAGAAGTCGTCCGTGCCGTCGGCCGCGCGCAGGATCGAGTCGACTTCGCGCTGGTTGCCCGCGTAGGCCTCGCCGACGAGCCGTGGAACGGCGTGTTCGCGAGCCGTGGCGATCGCCTCGGACGGCGGTCGCTCGACGGCTTCGTACTCGCCCGTACTGGCACCGCTCGGTGCTGCAGCGCGGCCGAATCCGCCGCTTTCGGTAACGACATCGGCCTCGACCGTCGGGTTCCCCCGCGAGTCGAGGATTCGTCGGAGTCGGATGTCGGTAATCAGCGTCATTTCCGGTCGTACCCCCGCTTGACGGTGAACGGAAGCACTCCCGCATCGTACTCTTCGGCGGCGATGAGGATCGGTTCGGACTGGTCCGTCTCGATCAACACCGGCGCGCCGTAGGACACCTGCAGCGCTCGCGCGCCGAGGATGCGTGCCTTCTCGTAGCGGTTGTGGCGTTCCTGTTGCATGTTACTGGTATGGTGAGACGACGTCGACGAGGTCGGTGTGACTGACGAGCATGCGCCGGCAGCAGTAGCGCTCGACGCCGAGCTCGTCGAGGACCGCTTCGGGGTCCTCGTCGCCCTCGTTCGCTCGCTCGTCGAACTCCTCCCAGTGTTCGCCGACGACAGTGCCACAGGTGAAACACCGGACCGGTACCATCATATTTGAATCACCTTAGCGGTAGGACTTCTGGTAGCGTGCCCGAGCGCCCGGGCCGCCCCACTTCTTCGGTTCGGACTGGCGAACGTCGTTGACCAGCAGCGAGCGGTCGAACTCCATGAACGCATCGCGGAGTTCGGCGTCGTTCGACTGCTGGACGATGCCGCGAGCGATGGCGGTGCGGACGGCGTCTGCCTGGCCGCTAATGCCGCCACCCTCGACGCGAACGTCGATGTCGACCTCGCTTCGCAGGTCCTCACCGGCGATTCGGAACGGCTCGAGCATCTTGAGTCGAGACATTTCCGGTTCGATCAGTTCGACTGGCTTGGAGTTGATTCGGACGCGGCCCTCGCCCTCGCTGACGGTAGCGCGGGCGACGGCGGTCTTTTTCTTTCCGCTCGTGTTCGTTACCATGTGACGTTAGCACCGAGTTGTTCGGACACTTCGCCCAGGTGGACGAAGCGGATGTTCGAAAGTCGATCTAGCGACGTATCCTCGAGGATCTCGGCCTCGCGGTCGTCGTCGTGCTCGTAGGGGTTTCCGAGATAGACGCGGACGTTCTCGAGTGCCTCTCGACCGCGCGTCTTCTTGTACGGAAGCATCCCGCGGACGGAGCGCTTGAAGATCGTATCCGGTCGTTTCGGGTAGTACGGCCCTCTGTCGGAGCCGAGCTGGAGTCGCGTTTCGTAGGTCCCGAAGATATCTTCCCTGTCGCCGGTGATGACGGCGTCTTCGGCGTTGACGATTGCGACGCGTTCGCCGTCGAGTGCGCGCTGTGCGACTTCGCTGGCGACGCGACCAAGGATACAGTCGCGGGCGTCGACGACGACGTCCGCGTCGAACTCTGCGATACTCATCGAATCACCCGGACGTTGGATCCGTTGGGGTTCTCTTCGAGCACTTGCTCGAGCGGTACTGTGTCACCGACCTGGTCGATTTTCGTCTCGGCTGACGACGAGAAATCGACGGCAGCGACGGTGACGTTTTTCTGTAATGCGCCGGAGCCCAGCACTTTGCCGGGAACGACGACAGTCTCTTCTTCGCGTGCGTATCGCTCGATACGGCCCAGGTTCACCTCAGCGTGGGTGCGCCGGGGCTTCTCGAGTCGGTCCGCAACGTCTCGCCAGACGTCGGCGTCCGTCTGACGGGACGTCGACTTCAACTCGGCGATAAGATCGTTGAGCCTCGGATTAGTCTTGCTACTCATTGGTTTCCTCCAAATGCGGTCGGATCGGTGAGACGAGGAAGCGCCTCGCCGATTGTGGAATCGTGGTGCTGCCGAACGAACCGGTTCGCCGCTCGATCGCGTCCGATCGAACGGCTACCGACTGTCGTTCGGCGGTGTAGAAGTGGATGCAGGGAGCAGGATTTGAACCTGCGGACTCCTACGAGACAGCGCCCTGAACGCTGCGCCGTTGGCCTGACTTGGCTATCCCTGCTCGCACTTCTGTCTATCCGTCGCCCCTTCAAACCCCTTTCGATTCCAATAGGCGAGTGCGTGCCGGTCTCGTCGCTCACGGCGCCGGCAAACGCGTCCTCGCAGCGTCGGGATTGGGGGCGTCGGTTCATTGTTATAACTGTACTGCGTCTTCGAGTTCGGTCGCCCGACTCTCGATCGAGTCCGCGGCTCGCGCGACCAGTTCTTCGGCCGAGAACGAGCCGTCCGTCTCGATGTTGAAGACGAACGCGTTCGGAACGTCCTCAACCTCGACTTCTTTACCGGGGTACCGATTCGAGAGGTCGTTATCGAACTCGCTAGTCGCCACGAGCTCGCCGTCCTCTTCGATGACGCCGCGAATAATGCGAGATTCCGGCTCTTCGAACTCCGGAAGGTCGCCGACGACCTCCACTCGCTGGAGGTGCCGGTAGCCAGCGGCCACAGCACCCTGGTGCTTCGCGTGGTTTTTACCGCGGTTAAAGGCGGCATCGGCCTCGGCCTCGAGACGCTGGTCGTCCTTGAGGTCGATGATCGGAACGTTATCGTCTGCGGGTTGAACGATATCGTCGCTCGAGACGAGATCGCCCGAGTAGGCTGTGGCGGGCCCTTCGACGTCGATCGAGAGCGTCACGGTGTCGTCCTCGGCGAACTCGCCTTCGGGTGGGGTCGTCAGCGGGACGAGCCCGAGTCGAAGCGCGAGTTGTTCGTCGAACATGACCGACGAGTTCTCGACGAACCTGACGGTATCGATCGCCATCGTCGGCACGTCGGCGAGCATCGCTCGACGAAGACCGTTGGCGAAGGCGGGTGTGACACCGCGGACGAGGAATCGTGCGTGACGTTCCTCACGTTCGACGAACTCGACGTCGTACTCTTCTGTCATGGATCTAGTAGCCGCCCTTGCCTTTCGGTGCGCGCGATCCGTCGTGTGGGACCGGCGTCACGTCTTCGATGCGCCCGATCTCGATTCCCGAGCGGGCGAGTGCGCGGATGGTCGCCTGCGCGCCGGGACCGGGGGACTTCTGTAGGTTGCCGCCGGGACCGCGGACGCGAACGTGCAGCCCCGTGATGCCGGCTGCCTTGACTTCTTCGGCGACGGACTCGGCCATCTGCATGGCCGCGTACGGCGACGCCTCGTCGCGGTTCTGCTTGACCGCCGTCCCGCCGGAGGACTTGGCGATCGTTTCCGCGCCCGTGAGGTCAGTCACGGTCATGACGGTGTTGTTGAACGATGCGTGTACGTGGGCTACGCCCCATTTATCGTCGTCCTGGCTCATGTTATTGACCCTCCGCTCGTTCCGGGTGGAGATCGTCCGCGAGAGGACTGTTCTCGTCGAACGCGACGAGGTCCTCCTCGTCGACGTCGACGACGTACGACGGGATGCGCTGGCGCTGGTCGCCGATCACGACGTGCCCGTGTACGATGAACTGCCGAGCCTGCTGTGGCGTGTTCGCTAGTCCCTTGCGGTAGGCGACCGTCTGGAGTCGGCGCTCGAGGACGTCCTCGATCTCGAGTGACAGCACGTCACCGAGTTCGTCGCCTTCGTCGAGGATGCCGACGCGTTTGAGCCGACCGAGGAAGTCCTCGGAGCGGCGGATGACGGTCTCGTCGTCCTGGGCCTGGCCGAGCAGGTCTCGAGCCTCGCGCCGGTAGGAGCGAAGTTCGGACTGTGCTCGCCAGAGCTCTTCTTTGTTCGAGAGGCCGTAGCGGTCGAGGAGGGAGTGCTCGGAGGCAATACGTTCACCCTGATAGGGGTGATTCGGCGTCTCGTACTGTTTGGTGTCGGTTCCGAGCGGCATTATTCGTCATCCTCCTCTTCGGCGGCGGCAGCTTCTTCTGCCTGTTCTTCGCGGATCTCTTCGACGTTGACTCCAATGGTGCCCTCCGTACGACCGGTGGACTTGGTTCGCTGTCCGCGGACCTTCTGTCCGCGCTTGTGGCGAGAGCCTTTGTACGAGTCAATCATCTTCATCCGGTTGATATCGTGCTGGCGGGTCAACTGGAGATCGTTACCGATCTCGTGAGTCGTTTCCCCGGTGTAGAAGTCCGACTGGCGATTGTTGAGCCAGTCCGGAACGTTCCCAGCGTAGTTCTCTACGATCTCGACAACGCCGTCGATGACGTCATCGTCGAGTCGACCGAACGTCGCTGTCCGGTCGACACCCGCTTCGTCGGCGATGAGTCGGGCGGTTCGTCGACCGATCCCGTTCATCTCCGAGAGCGAGCGCTCGACGGACTTCGTCCCATCGAGGTCTGTCTGCCCGATGCGGACGAAGTACTGAAGATCTTCGTCGTCCTGTTGTTCTTGAGGTTCTTCCTCGCTCATGTGTCGTGTATGTGTGTCTGGTGTGCGCGCGTTGCAAACGTGGCTGGCACAAGCGCGCCAGCGTAGTTGAATACTGGCGAGAGTTCGCCAGCATATCCGACGTTGCGGCGGGGATTTGAACCCCGGAGGCTTGACGCCACATGGTTAGCAACCATGCGCCTTGGGCCGCTTGGCTACCACAACACCGTTTCTTTATCATCGCCCCTGTGGACTCGGGGACTGGTCCCCTACACGTATCGTACCCGATTCTACCGCCGACGGGTACTTAAGCGCAACGAAAGGTGGCGACGACGGGACGAGGTGACACCCCAGCAGCGACGTCCGGTCGAACGTAACAGTCGGTTCTCGGGGTGAGTGTGCCGAGAGTTCGCGGCGCTCGAACCACAGAACAACGTCCAAAAACGGCGTTGTCGCCGTGCGATGTGTCGTTCCGCCTGCGATCGTGATGGTATTCTTTTATTATCGACGGGCCGGTAGCTCCCGCTAACCGGTGACCGAATCCAATCCACTCGTCCGACTGGTCGTCGTGGTCGGGGCGATCGTCGCGATCGCGCTAGCGGCAGCAACCGTTCGTTCACCGCTCGAGACCGACCCCGGCGGTACCGGCGGCGGGGCGGGCGGCGACGGCGGTGCCGGTCAGCCACCGCCCGCGACGGGCGACGGCGGCGTCCCGCCGTTTCTCGAGGTTCTGGCCGCCATCGTGATCGTCCTCCTCGCGCTCGCGCTCGTCTGGTACCTCCTCGCGCATCGACGCGAGGCGGTCAAACTGATCGCCATCGGACTCGTTGTTCTCGTCGTAGCGGTCGCACTCGGATACATCCTCGTAGAGGTCCTCTCGCTGTTCGGAAGCGAGGCAGAAGTGCCGTCCGAACCGCCCGGCGTGGGCAACGGAAGCGAGCCGGCGGGCGACGGCGGATCGTCCGGAGACGGCGACGACAGTCCGGTCTCGACCGGCCCGCTGTTCGCCGTACTGGCGGTGGTTACAGCAATCTTCCTCGGCGGGTTGTTCCTCTCGCGCAGCGCGGACGACTCCGGCGTGCTCGGGTCCGGATCCACCGAGGCGGAAGCGGAGGCTCCGACCGAAACGACCGCCGCCGTCGGCACTGCTGCGGGAGCGGCGGCGGACCGACTCGAGGACGCGGCCGACTTCGACAACGCGGTCTATCGCGCGTGGCGGGAGATGACCCAGCCTCTCGAGGTCGACCGCCCCGACTCGAGTACGCCACGCGAGTTCGCTCGAGCCGCCGTCGACGCCGGGATGGACCGCGAACACGTCGACGAACTCACACGGCTGTTCGAAGACGTCAGGTACGGCGACGCGTCGACGACGGCGGAGCGAGAGGAGCGAGCGATCGCGGTGCTTCGCCGGATCGAGACCGAGTACGCCGACTCGACGGGACAGCAACTGCGTGAGGGGGCCACCGCCGACGAGCCCCACAAAAAGCGGTACGACACCGACGACGAGCGCCGGCGGGGTGAGGACGAATGAACGCCCGCCGCGTCGCCGTCTCGCTCGGGATCGCCGTCCTCCTCTGTGCGCTCGCCGTCAGTGCGGGCGCACTCGAGTTCAGTATGGCTCGGGGGACCATCGTGCTCGTCGGCCTCCTCGCCGTCGGGATCGGACTATCCGCGTTCACTCGCGGGTACAACACCCGTTCTCGAACCGACACTCCTGACCCCGAACGGCGAAGCGGGGTCCCCGCTCCCGGTCGATCGCTTTCGGCTGCAGCCGACGAGTTCCGTGAGCCGATGACGGGCTACGTCGCCAACGGCCGTCGGCTCACCATCGCACTCAAGTCGGCTGCAGTCGCCGCCCTGACCCGATTCGAGGGGGACTCGACCGACCAGGCCAGCCGTCGGCTCGAGGACGGCACGTGGACCGACGATCCGATCGCAGCCGCCTTCCTCTCCGACAGTCTCGAGACTCCGACGCGGTCGCTCCGAACCCGCCTCGCGTCAGTCGTCAGCGGCGATGGCGAAACCGCGTTTCAGTCCAACGTTCGTCACACCGTACGGGCCATTACCGCGATCCGAAACGATCGGTCGGCTGCCGACGGCGATCGTCCGCTTCCCGAGTACGAATACGATCCGGACGTGCGCGGGGACCCGTACGATCGAACTCGAGCGGGCGGATCCGGGTCGAACCCCCAGCTACAGACGCGGACGACGACCGATTCTGTCGACGGCGTCGAACCCCGTCGGCGGCGTTCGACCGACCACTGGACCGGTATCGGTGCCGTTGCACTCTTCGCCGTCGGCGTCGGGGCAGTCGCCGAGTCCCCCGCCGTCGTCCTCGCGGGCGTCGTCGGCGTCGGTTACGCCGGCTTCGCTCGCGCGCTCGAGCCCCCCGAACTCGACCTCTCCCTCGAGCGGTCGGTGAGCGATGACGACCCGGAACCGGGCGACGAACTCGAGGTCGTCCTCACGATCGAGAACGAGAGCGACGCGTTCGTTCCCGATCTCCGGATCGTCGACGGCGTCCCCGCGAGTCTGGCCGTCACCGACGGCTCGAGTCGGCTCGGAACCGCGCTTCGACCCGGCGAGGCCGTCACGCTCGAGTACACCGTCACGGCTCGACGGGGCAGTCACGAGTTCGATCCAGCGCTCGTGCTCGCCCGAGACCTCTCGCGATCGACGGAACGCGAGTTCCTCATCGACGCGGAGACGACGGTCGTCTGTGAGCCGTCGATGCGTCCGCTCGCCACGGCAGTTCCGCTTCGGGCGGCCACGACCTCGTTCGCCGGCCGAGTGCGGACGGTCGACGGCGGTTCCGGGACGACGATCCACTCCGTTCGGGAGTACCGGCGGAGCGATCCGCTCAACCGAGTCGACTGGAATCGCCACGCCAAGACCGGCGAACTCGCCACCCTCGAGTTCCACGAGGAGCGGGCCGCTCGCGTGGTCGTGCTGGTCGACGCTCGACTGGCGGCCTACCGCGCGCCAACACCCGATGCGGCCCACGCCGTCGATCGATCCGTCGACGCCGCGGGGCGGATCGGCGCGTCCCTGTTCGCGGCGGGGGAAACCGTCGGTCTCGCCGCGATCGGCCCGCTCATCTGGGATGAAACTGACCCGTCGGGAACCGACCCGTGCTGGCTCCCGCCGGCGTCGGGTCGCCACCACGAGGTCCGGTTCCAGGAGGCGCTGGCGACGCATCCCCAGTTCGCGACGCTCCCGCCGGACCACGAGTGTCGGTGGCGAAGACAGCTCCGACGGATCCGGCGGCGGCTTCCGAGCGATACGCAGATCATCTTCCTGACGCCGCTTTGCGACGACGGCAGCGTCGGTATCGCCCGCCAACTCGAGGCACACGGCCATCCGGTAACGGTCGTCAGTCCGGATCCCACGGCCGATCGAACCGTGGGTCACCAACTGGCGCGCGTCGCTCGGCACCTTCGACGGGTCGACCTCGAGCGTGCGCGGACCCCGGTCATCGACTGGCCCGACGACGACACTCTCGATACGGCCATCGCACGACACGCGGGTGGTCGACGATGACCGCGGCGGAAGCCGGCGGTGAGACGGTGACTCGACGGCCCACCCTGATCCTCAGCGGGGTGGCCGCCGCGGGCGTCTTGCTCGCCCTTCTCGCGGTCGGCGCGGGAACGACCGTCGGCCTCGCCGTCGGCTCCGTCGGGGCCGTCGTCTTCGTTGTCGGACTCGTCCGCGTCAGTCCGCCAGCGCTCGACACCGGTGCCGTACTGCTCTTCGTGGGGCTCGTCGTCGGCGGCCTCGAGCAGACGGCGGTCGAACCGACGGTCATCGGGACGATGGCGACCGTCGTGGCGTGGGACCTCGGCCACAGCGCCGTCGACCTCGGCGCACAACTCGGCCGGGAGGCGGGAACCAGCCGGCTCGAGGCGGTCCACGCCGTCTCGAGTCTGACGGTCGGATTGCTGTCGGGGACCGTCGGCTACGCCGTCTATCTCGTCGGCGGCGGCAGTCAGCCGGTCGCCGCCGCCGTGTTGCTGTTGCTCGCCGCCGTTCTGTTCACGGTCGGGCTCGGCACACAACGGTCCTGATCCGCCGGCATTAGGATATTCCAGACGGTCACGAAGGCGCTGATCGGTGAGGCAATGAGCCGGCGGCTGGGCCCGGAAAACGAGTCGTTCGCGTCAGATCTCGGCGTACTCTCCGATGTACTTGTCGTTGACCTCCCACTCGTCGTCGCCGTTTTTGACCATGTACTCGCCGTAGTAGGGGACCCGGTTCGCGACGACCTCGCGGTACGCCTCCCGAATCTCGGGTTTCGTCATCTCGCCCATCGGTTTGAGGTCGTCGTTCCGGTTGAGACAGCCCTTCAGGTAGCCCTCGTGGGTCACCCGGACGCGGTGGCAGTTCGCACAGAACGTCGGGTTCTCGACCGGATCGACGATTTCGACCATCCCGCCGCCGGCGTCGTCCGACGAGGAACTCCGCTCGTCGGTACTGATCCAGTAGCGCTTCCGATCGTGCATCTCCCGGTGTTCGACCTCGTCGGCCCGTTCCTCGAGCCAGTCGTGAACTCGCTGAATGTCGATGTTCCACTCCGGCTTGCCGGTCAGTTCGGGCATGTACTCGATCAGCTGGAGCTGGAGGCCGTCGTTCTCGGCGACGTGGTCGACCATCTCCGGCACGTAACCCGCGGTGTGCTCGAAGACGACCATGTTGAGTTTGACTGGATCTAATCCCGCCTCGAGGGCGGCCTCGACCCCCTCGAGGACCTTGTCGTAGGCACCGCTCTTGGTGATGGCGGCGAAGTCCTTCGGATCGAGCGCGTCCTGGGAGACGTTGACCCGCTCGAGACCGGCGTCGACGAGGGCCTCGGCGCGCCCGGGGAGGAAGCTGCCGTTGGTCGTCAGCGAGACCTCCATCTGATCGGGTGTTCGTTCGATGATCTCCTCGAGATCCTGTCGGAGCATCGGCTCGCCGCCGGTGAACTTGACGGCGTCGACGTCGAACTCGGCGGCCACCTCGAGAAACCGAACGACGTCGTCGGCCGACATCTCGTCGTTCTGTGGATCCATCGGACCGCGGGTGTCGCCCAGCCCCTCGTTGTGACAGTAAACACAGTCAAAGTTACACCGATCGGTGAGCGAGACTCGGACCCCGGTCACCTCGCGTCCGAACTCGTCGGTGAGCATACCACCAGATTGCAGTCGGATCCGCTTAAACGCGCCGGGTGTTCGCACGTCTCGTAACCGTTTTTGGTTTCGGAACTGGGGGACTGTGGACGCTCACCGTTACTTGACAACGGATTGATGGCCGACGGAATCGGTTACTCTTTGTGATGGACGTGGAGGGAACGGTCATGAGTACGATCGCCGAACTGACCGTTCCCGCGGTGGAGTTTGCACTCTGTCAGACGCTCGAGGCGACCGAAGACCTCGATGTCGAGATCGAACGCGTCGTCGCGTACGACCCCGGCCACGTGATGCCGTACGTCTGGTTCGCCGGCGACGAGTCGACGCTGGCGGAACTCGACGCCCTCCTCGAAGACGATCCGAGCGTCGAGGAGTACGAACTGTTGACCGACCTCGACGACGAGCGCCTCTATCGGCTGAACTGGGTCGACAACGTCACCGTCATGATACATCTGTTAACCGAAGAGAAGGCGACGGTGCTCGACGCGAGCGTCGAGGGCCAGCAGTGGCGGTTTCGCGTCCTCTTTCCCGAACGGGATTCGCTCTCGAGTACCTACGAGTTCGCGACCGAGCAGGGGTTGACGATCGACATTCGGAAGATCCACCAGATGGAGGACAACCGCCACAGCCGGTACGGCCTGACCGACTCCCAGTACGAGACGCTGGTCGAAGCCCTCGAGCGCGGTTACTACCAGATCCCCCGCGAGATGGACATGGAGCACCTCTCGAACGAACTCGACATCTCCCACCAGGCGCTGTCCGAACGGCTGCGACGCGCCCACCGGACGCTCGTCGAGGAAGTAATCGACGTCGGGAAAGAGGAAGACGAGAGCGCATAACGTCGGTCGCTCGAGCGGATCGGCGGAAGAACTACCCGGATCACCCTCGAATGGGACGGTATGGACGAGGACATGCTCGACGACCAGCGTCGCCTCGTGGAACTCATCGAGGAGGAGGGGTGGGATATCACCGATCTCGAGATTTCGGCGTACGACAGCCCGTGGGCCGACGAGGACACCCCAGAGGCGACGGTGACGATAACGGCGCGGAAACCGTACGAGAGCGAGGACGAAACGGACGGCGACGAGGACGACGACAATCCGTTTCGGCTGAAATGATCGCCGCTCCGGCGCGGACGCCGGAACCCTCGCCGTAGACGGGAGGTAATCGCTATCGACTCGGTTCCTCGAGCGTGACTCGCTCGAAATGGCAGCGGACGGGAGCCGTATCACCAACACGTACTTTATCGATCCTGACAACCCCCAGAACGCCTCATGTCCATGTATCGTTCATCGGCTGGGAGACGGGCGATGGAGGAGGTCTACACCACCGCCGTCGAGAACCTCGGAATCGAAGTCGACGAGCGATACGTCGAGACGCGGCATGGTGACACGCACGTCCTCTTAGCGGGACCGGAAAACGGAGAGCCAGTCGTCGTCTTCCACGGGGGGAACGCCACGAATCCGCTGACACTGGATTGGTACAGCGATCTCGCTGAAGAATACAGACTGATTGCACCGGACACCATCGGGCAACCAGGATACAGCGACGAGACGCAGGTCGATCCAGGAGGGGATGAGTACGGTGAGTGGGTCGTCGACCTCCTCGATGCGTTCGACGTCCAGGCGGCTCCGATGATCGGCACTTCCTACGGCGGCGGCATCGTCCTCCGAACCGGTGCGCTCGCACCAGAGAGAATCGAAAGCGCGGTACTGGTCGTTCCGGCAGGATTCGGGACCGGCCCGATCATCCCGGTGATGAAAGTCGGTTTTCCCGCAATACTGTACCGTTTCCTCGGGTTCGAGTGGCTGTTAGATCGGACACTCACCGCGATGGTCACGCGTCCCGATCCCGATCCGATCGTGCGAGAGACTATCGCCGCTTCACTGCGGAACGTGAACCTTGAGCGGGAGTTCCCCACCGCCGCTGCTGACGAACTCGGCGGATTCACCGCACCAGTCGCGTTGTTCGTCGCCGAGCACGATCCGTTTTTCCCGCCCGAGACGATCGTCCCTCGCGCCCGTTCCCACCTACCCGGCCTCTCAAAGACGGCGGTACTGGATGGGGAGAAGCATATCCTCTCACCGGAGGCTCAGGAGAAGGTGACTACGTCCGTCTCCAAATTTATCGGCGAGTGAACGACTGCCGTACGGATCCTCACTACTCAGCAGTTCGCTCTTGACACCGTCCGTCCCGATCGTCCGCCGCCTCGATACCGATAACCCCGTCTGAACGCGAGCGCTGCACCGTCTTCTCCTCGCTCCCCGGGGCATGACGATCGCGTATCGGCGGCGGAAACGAGACCCCGATCCCGAACTATCCCTTGATGTTACACACGGGGAACGTCCGCGCCACCCTGTCGCCGATGCCGAGTTCGTCCGAGACGCGAACGACCTCGTCGACGTCCTTGTAGACGCCGGGGGCCTCCTCCGCGATGGTCGCACCGGACTGGGCCTTGACGTAAATCTGGTCCTGGTCCTCGAGGTCCTGTTGGACGTCGCCGCCCCAGAACTCGTCTTTGGCCTGCGTGCGACTCATCAGTCGGCCGGCACCGTGGGCCGTCGAGCCGAAGGTGAGATCCATCGAGTGCTCGCCGCCTCGGAGGACGTAGCTGCCAGCGCCCATGCTGCCGGGGATGATCACCGGCTGACCGACGTCGCGGTAGGCCGACGGGACCTCGGGGTGGCCCGCGGGGAACGCCCGCGTCGCGCCCTTGCGGTGGACGTAGAGTTCCCGTTCGTCGCCGTTGTCGTTGACCGTGTGGGTCTCCTTCTTCGCGATGTTGTGTGCCACGTCGTACAGGAGATCCATCTCCATCTCCCGCCACGACCGATCGAAGACCCGCTCGAAGACCTTTCGCGTCCGGTGCATGATCAGCTGCCGGTTGACCCACGCGAAGTTGATCGCCGCGTTCATCGCCCCGTAGTAATCCTCGGCGAGCTGTGAGCCCGCGGGCGCGGCCGCGAGTTCCTTGTCCGGGAGCTGATTCAACAGCCCCTGGTGTTGCTTCTCGATCTTTCGCAGGTAGTCGTTGCACGTCTGGTGGCCCAATCCGCGCGACCCGCAGTGGATCAGGACGACGATCTGGTCCTCCTCGAGGCCGTACGCCGCGCCGACGTCCTCGTCGAAGACGTCGGTGACGCGCTGGACCTCGAGGAAGTGATTCCCCGATCCGAGCGATCCGATCTGGTTCTTGCCGCGGTCTTTGGCCTTCTGGCTCACCTTCTCGGGGTCCGCCCCCTCGCGCATCCCCTCGTCCTCGCAGTGGAGCAGATCTTCCTCGACGGCGTGACCGTTCTCGAGCGCCCAGTCGACGCCGCGGGCGAGGATCTCGTCAATCGTGTCGACGCCGGCTTCGACGATGCCACCGCCGCCGAGCCCCGACGGAACGTTGGTGAACAGCGAGTCGACGAGTTCCTCCTCGTGGCCCTGTAACTCGTCGTAGGTCAGGTTCGTCCGCATCATTCGGACGCCGCAATTGATGTCGTAACCGACCGCACCCGGCGAGATGCAGCCGTTTTCGGCGTCGAGCGCGCCGACGCCACCCACCGGGAAGCCGTAGCCCTGATGGCCGTCGGGCATACAGATCGCGTGCTTCGTGATTCCGGGCAGGTGAGTCGTGTTTTTGATCTGCTCGAGGGTCTTGTCGTCCTCGATCTCCTCTAAAAGGGCTTCGCTCGCGAGCACTCGCGCCGGAACGCGCATGTCGCCCTCCCGCGGGATCTCCCAGACGTACTCACGCACTTTCTCGAGCGTGATGCCGTCGGCGTCGAACGTGGTATCGCTCATACGCGACTCTCGCGTCCCGACGGTCAAAGATGTTCGTCTCTGCGTCCGGGTTCCCCGCTCGGGTTCGCCGTCGCCGCCGGTGTTCGCCGGTGGTCTCGATCGATCGAAGACGGGGCCGTCACACGTCGAAGACGACGTACGCCTCCCAGTCCTCGTCGTCGGCTCCGGACGCGCGCTCGAGTCGCATCTCGGAGTACGTCACGGCCTTCACTTCGCGGGCGTCGAGTTCGGCGAGGGGGACGCCGCGGGCGCTGGCCTCGAGCGACCAGTCGTCGGCGTCGGTATCCTCACCGTCCCGCCGATCCGTCGGTCTTCCGATCGTCTCGACGCGGTGATCGACCGGCAGTTCCGCGCGGACGTCTCGCAGGTAAATCAGTTCGTCCAGATAATCGAACAGCAGGGCCTCACGGCTCTCCGCGGTTACCGAAAGCGAAAAAACCTCGCCCGTCTCCGCGGCGATTTCGTCGCACGAGGCGGCCGCCAGCCCGTCGGCGACGGCGGCGAAGACCTCCTCGAGCGAGTCGCCGGCCGCCTCGACGGCGATGTCGGCCGTGTGATCCTGGAGTTCGAACCGTCGGCCTCGTTCCTGTGTCATCGCGATCGTTGTCAACGCCTTCGACTACCGGCGTCGTATGCCCGTCGATTCCCGGCGTCCGTCAGCGCTACGCGTCAACTGTTCACCGATTGAATCGCGAGTCACGGACAGTCACCGTCGAACGATTGTCGAAGCGGAACGGCGATCACCACCGATGGCGGCGATAGTACTCGCGGCTGACGTTCCGAATCAACGACTGCCGGTGGAATTATATTGGCGACGATGGTAGGGAGAGCTAGTGAGCGTCAATATCGACAGTCGCGTCGTCACGCCGGGGAGTGACGACTTCGTCGACGAAGCCTGGCAGCTCAAAGAGGAGATCAACCGTCGGGAAGGCGTCCTCAAACAGCGACAGAACTTCTTTACGAATGCCTACCGCCGCTCCAAGGTTCACTGTTACGTACAGGACGGGAAACTGGTGGGCTTCGCTGCCGTTCGACGCGACGGCTACATTCTCTTTCTGGCGGTCTCCCCCGAGATCCGCGGCGAAGGGATCGGAAAGCAACTCGTCGCGCGCGTAGCGGAGGATCACGATACGATCACGTGTCACGCGCGGACGAGCAACGAAAACGCCCTCCAGTTCTACGAACACCTCGGCTTCGAGATCAAACGCCGCATCGACGACTACTACGAGGACGGCGGCGACGCCTACTACCTCAAACTCGGCACCGACGTCGGCATCACCGACAAGATCTCGGAACTGATGCGGCGCTGACCGGCGCTCGAGGGACTCCGCTCCAGTTAGCGTCGGATTCGCAGTTCCGGAGACCGACGCATCGCCGTCCCGCTGGTCTCCCCTCGAGGCGTCATCCCGCGAAGCCGACCATTCGGCAGGGTTATACTCCCCGACCGACGACTACCCGAGGCGCATGGAGGAGCGAACGAGAGCCTATCTTCGAGGGCGATTTCGTGATCACTACCGGCGGACGGAGATTACGCCGCCACCCGCGGCCAACGAACGCGAGTGGGGGTTCATCCCCTGGACGGAAGGCCCCGAGACGACGATGGTCCGCCACCGTTCGCTGCTCGAACTAGGCGATATCTCGGAGTTCCTCGTTCGGAAACGTCCACAACACGTCTACTTCTCCGCGGGTCGCTTTTGCGACCCCGGCGCGAGTTCGATGGCTGAGAAGGACTGGCAGTCCGCCGATCTCGTCTTCGACCTGGACGCCGATCACCTGCCGAGCGTGACCCTCGGCGAGGACTCCTACGCCGAGATGCTCGCGAAGTGTAAGGACGCGCTCCTCCGACTCCTCGAGTTCCTCGAGAGCGATTTCGGCTTCGAGAACCTCGAGATCGTCTTCTCGGGCGGTCGCGGCTATCACGTCCACGTCCGCGACGAGAACGTTCTGCACCTGGAACGAGAGCACCGCCGCGAGATCGTCGACTACGTTCGCGGCATCGGGCTGGACTTCGAGGAGTTGATCGAGACCGAAACCGTCGCCGGGCTCGGCCGAAAGACGCCGACGGAGCGACGAACGCTCGAGATCGAGGGGGGCTGGGGAGCCCGCACGCACGCCCACCTGATGGACTACATCGACGACCTGCTCGCCCTCGAAGAGGCCGGCGCCTTGGCGCGCCTTCAGGAGTTTGACGGGATCGGCGAGGGGAAGGCGACGGCGACGCTCAACGCCGCACGCAACAACCGCGAGCAACTCGAGGCGGGCAACGTCACCGTCCACACCGCGGTTGCCCAGCTCGCGGAACGGTTCGCCGACCAGGCAGTCGAGCGCGACAACGCGCCGATCGACGAGCCCGTAACCACCGACACGAATCGGCTCATCCGTCTCCCGGGGAGCCTCCACGGTGGGAGCGGACTGGAGACGGTGCGACTCGAGCGCGACGAGATAGCGGGCTTCGATCCGCTAGACGATGCCGTTCCAGAGACGTTTCGGGGTCACGAGATCACGGTCGACGTCACCGACGGCGGCGAGGTCGAACTCGGCGGGGATAGTTTTACGGTCGCGGAGGGTGACCAGTCAGTACCAGAGTACGTTGCCGTGTTCTTGATGGCACGCGGCAGAGCTGAGAAGGAAAAAGAATGAATTTAGACGAGTTGCGTTCGGTCCAGAGCAAGGAGCGCCAGAAGGACAGCCTCCAGAACCTGCGCCCCTCGTTCTACCAGGAGGTCGGCGAGTACATCGCCACCCTCGAGGACGAACGCGACCGCGTCGCCGAGCAGGCCGACGATCCCTTCTCGTCGCCGGAAGTGAGCCGGCTCACCGACGAGATCGAGACCGCCAAGGACGTCGTCGAGGCGATCTACGAGCGCCGGATGGGGAAACTCGTCAAACAGGCCAGCCTCGCCGCGGCCGGCATGGCGGCCGACGACGAGGGCCTGACCGCCGAGGAGGCCGACCTCTTCGACGACCTCGTCGAACGCATCGGCTCGAACAAGTCTCGAGTGCTCGACGTCTTAGAGGGCGTCGACACCGAGGCTGCAGCGGGGGCCGACGCTGAAACCGCGTCCGAGCGCGGACCGGAGACGGAGACAGGTAGCGGGGCACGCGAGGGTGTATCCGAGTCCGGGTCCCGGGATCCGAGTCCGCCAGGTTCCGACGACCGCCGTTCCGAGCCCGATCCGGACGGCGACTCCGAACCCGCGACCGGGTTGGACTCGGTGCCCGGTCAAACGACGGCCGACGAGACACCGCCGGTGCCACCGCAGGACCCGCCGGCAGATACCGAGTCGACCGCCGCGGCTGACGGGGGAGTGGGAGCCGAGAGCGACTCCGGCGACGACTCGAGCGGTGTGACTCCCGCGGACGTCATGGGAGGCGACGGGCCGACGATCGATGATTCATCGAACGTGGATTCGACATCGACTGCGGATCCGCAGTCGGACGCCGACGCCACCGGTTCCGGACCGGACGCCGACGGAGCCGACGATGTCGACCGCGTGACCGTCAAAATCACCCGAGACATCGGCTCGATCCTCGGCGTCGACGACCGCGAGTATTCGCTCTCGACCGACGACGTCGTGACGCTTCCCGAGCAAAACGCGACGCCGCTCGTCGATCAGGAAGCGGCCGAACCGCTCGAGTAACCGCCATCCCTTCGCCTCGAGTTCGTCCCGTTCTCGATAGTCGGTTCGACGGGTTCGTTCGACGGCTTTTCTACGAATTCGTTCGACGTATTCGACCGGCTGCGAGACGTCCGCCGTGTGACCGAGCGGAATCACAACACATACATCGACCGTCGCTAACACACGGCCATGCTCGACGTCGGCGACGAAGCACCCGAGTTCGAACTGCCAAACCAGCACGGCGATATCGTCCGCCGATCCGATTTCGAGGGCGAGCGACTCGTCCTGTACTTTTACCCGCGTGCGAACACCGACGGGTGCACCACCGAAGCCTGCGAGTTCAACGATTCGCAATCGCGCTTCGCCGACTACGACGCTTCCGTCGTCGGTATCAGCGACGATCCGGTCGACGACATCGATTCTTTCGCCGAAGAGTACGACCTCGAGTTCGACCTGCTCTCGGACGAACTCGGCGAGGTCGCGACGCTGTACGACTCCTACGGCGAAAAGCAGATGTTCGGAAACACCTTCGACGGCGTCTTCAGAAACACCTACCTCGTCGGCCCCGACGGTCGTATCGAGGCCGTGTACGAGGGCGTCTCGCCGGAGGGACACGCAGAGGAGGTGCTCGAGGAACTCGAGGCGAAATCGGCGGAAGTGACCTCGTAATCCGACCGGCTCGATTTTTCGCCCGCGAGACGCGCAACCGGCAACACTCGCTGCGCCGCCGATCAGAGCCCGGCGACGAACTGGACGGACCCGACGACGATCCAGACGATGAGCACGTAGTTCAGCACCGTCGACACGAACGCGTACACCGTCGCTCGGCCGAGCGGATAGGAGGCGATCCCCGCCGGAATGAGGATGAAACTCCCGACGTACGGCACCAAGTTGGTGACGAAGATTCCGGCCCCGCTGTACCGCCGGAACAGCCGGTTCGATCGCGCCACCTGCTCGTCGGAGATCGTTACGCCTGGCAGCGATCGGACCCCCTCAATCCCCCAGCGGGCGGCGATCGCGTAGACGAGCACCTGCCCGCAGGTGTAGCCGAGCGAGGCGACCAGGACGACGAGCGCGATCGTTCGGCGCGAGGCCGATATCGCAAAGATGTACCCGGGGAGAAAGACCGAGGTCGGCAGGGGTTTACCGACGATCGCACCCTTGAAGACGAAGACCACGAACACCGCCGGTAAGCCGAACGCGAGCAGGAACGAGAAACTGGCGTCGATCAGGGAGTCGATCATCCGTTCTTCACGCGTTCATTCCGGATTCGAGACATTGATTGTTTCGTATCGACAAGAGCGAAATATGCGCCTGACTCGCGGGCGCGAGGAATCCTCGCCCCGCGTTCGCGACGATTTGCGCGTTTCGCGCGCACGAGAACCGGCGGGTTCGAGAGCGCTCAACGGGCGTTCGACGTACGCATAAACGAACGATACGAAAGAGAAGTAGTCACCCTCGAGACCGCCATCGACGACGAGAGCGCGGATTCGCGCTCCGCATCATCGGCAGCCGATCGCGATCGTAATCCTCGGTGAAACGTCGGCGACGAACGCCGGCTGTGGCCGCGACCGGCCCGCAGCGATCGACGCTTATTGGAACGTCCGTCCGAGCTGGTCCTGTTCCTGGGTCGGTTCCGCCTGCTGGAAGTTCTCTTCGATCTCCTCGTAGCGCTCGCGCGTCTCGGGAGTCACGCTCGGCTGGACCTCGTTGAGCGCGTGTTCGAAGTGCTCCTTGCTGATGCGGACGTTGCCGATGGTGTCGCCCATCTCCTCGGGATCGACCGAGTTGATGAACTCGCGACTGGCGGCCATGGAGGCCTCGCGAGTGACCGCTTCGATGTCGGCACCGACGTAACCCTCCGTCTCGCCGGCGAGCCACTCGAGGTCGACCGCGTCGGCCAGGGGCTTGTTGCGGGTGTGGACCTCGAAGATCTTCCGGCGGCCGTCCTCGTCGGGGACCGGCACGTGGACGTGCCTGTCCAGCCGTCCGGGACGGAGCAGGGCCGAGTCGATCAGGTCGGGTCGGTTGGTCGTGGCGATCACGACGACGTCCTCGAGTTCCTCGAGGCCGTCGAGTTCGGTCAGCAGCTGGGAGACGACGCGTTCGCCGACGCCGGAGTCACCCTGTCGCTGGCCGCGTTCGCCGGCGATGGAGTCGATCTCGTCGAAGAAGATCACGGTCGGTGCGTTCGACCGCGCCTTCTCGAAGATCTCTCGGACGCCCTTCTCGGACTCGCCGACGTACTTGTTCAGCAGCTCGGGGCCCTTGATCGAGATGAAGTTCGACTGGGCCTCGTTGGCGACCGCCTTGGCGAGCAGCGTCTTCCCGGTCCCCGGCGGACCGAACATCATGACGCCTTTGGCGGCCTGCATGTCCATCGCCTCGAACACCTCCGGGTAGTCGAGCGGCCACTGGATCGTCTCGCGGAGGCGCTCTTTCGTGTCGCCGAGTCCGCCGACGTCGTTCCAGGTGACGTCGGGCACTTCGACGAAGACCTCGCGCATCGCGGAGGGCTGGATGCCCTTGAGTGCCTCCTTGAAGTCGCCTTCGGAGACCTCGAGCGACTCGAGCACTTCGGCGTCGATCTCCTCTTCCTCAAGATCGAGGTCGGGACGGATGCGACGCAGTGCGTTCATCGCACTTTCGCGGACGAGCGACTCGAGGTCGGCGCCGACGAATCCGTGCGTGTTCTCGGCGTAGCGATCGAGATCCACGGCCTCCGAGAGCGGCATCCCGCGGGTGTGTACCTGCAGGATTTCCTTGCGACCGCCCTTGTCCGGGACGCCGATTTCGATCTCGCGGTCGAAGCGACCGCCGCGGCGGAGCGCGGGATCGATGTCGTCGACGCGGTTGGTCGCCGCGATGACGGTGACGCGACCGCGCTCTTCCAGGCCGTCCATCAGGCTGAGCAGTTGCGCGACGACGCGCCGTTCGACGTCGCCGCCGGCGTCTTCACGCTTTGCGGCGATGGAGTCGAGTTCGTCGATGAAGACGATCGCGGGCGCGTTCTCCTCGGCTTCCTCGAAGACCTCACGGAGCTTCTCCTCGCTCTCGCCGTAGTACTTCGACATGATCTCCGGTCCGGAGATCGTCTCGAAGTGGGCGTCGATCTCGTTGGCCACGGCCTTGGCCATCAGGGTCTTCCCGGTGCCCGGCGGGCCGTGCAGGAGAACGCCCTTCGGCGGCTCGATACCCAGCTGCTGGAACAGCTCGGGGTGGCGCATCGGCAGTTCGATCATCTCGCGAACCTGGTCGAGTTCGCTGTCGAGGCCGCCGATGTCCTCGTAGGTGACGTTCGGAACGCCGTCCGTGGACGCACCGCCGGGGGAGCTAACCTGCTCGGCCGGCGTCTCGGAGATCTCGATGCTCGTCGAGTCCGTGATGACGACGGTTCCACTCGGCGAGGTGCTCGCGATCTTCAGCGGCACCGACTGGCCGGAACTGGCCATCGGACCGAACGAGAGCGAGAACGGTACCGTCTGGCCCTCGGTAACGGCCTGTCCGCTCAGTTTGTCACGCACGAGGGGACCGATGTCCCCGCGAATGCGGAGATTCTGTGGAAGCGCGACGGTGACCGACTTGGCGGGACTGACGTCCGCGGGTTCGACCGTTACGCGGTCGTCGATGCCGACGTCGGCCTCCTGTCGCAGGCGACCGTCGATTCGGACGATCCCCCGCCCCTCGTCTTCGGGGTAACCGGGCCAGACGCGCGCGACGGCCTGGTTGTCCCCCTTCCCGTCGATAACGATGTAGTCACCGTTCTCGAGGTCGAGTTCGCGCATCGAGACGCGGTCGATCGCGGCCAGTCCGCGCCCGGCGTCCTTCTGTTTCAGTGGCTTGACAGTAAGTTTCATAGATCGCCCTCCATCTCGACAGTCAGGACGCCGTTTTTGATAAACGTGTGCGCGTCGTCTGCACCGTCGGGAAGATCGAAGTCGTACTGTTCGTCACCGACGACAACGATTACCGTGTCGTCGACGAGGTCGACCGAGGCATCGGTTTCGTCGGCCCCGAAATCGACGGCCAGCACCGACCCCCCATCGTAGTCGTACGTGCGGGCTACCTGCCCTTCCTTCCTGGTGAATTGTTCGAGTGTCATACTATTACTAACCCAAAGTAAGCGTCCAAAGTATATATGCCTTTCGCTAGCTGAATCGGGGACGGCGTCGGGATCGAGGAAAAGAGCGTTGTTCGCAGTTCAAGCCTCCGCGTGCATTCGTCGGCGCGAAACTACGCGCCAGGACGGCGTCTTCGGAGCGCATCGGACGGTCCGAGCACCGATGTGAGCTGACTCGAGACTTTAAGCCGGTTCCGCTCGTTTGAACGCGTATGAAGACGGTCACACACCACGGCCGGGACACGGCCTACGAGGTCGCCGACCGCGGCGGAGACGGGCCACCGATCTGTTTCGTCCACGGGAGCGGCGGCTCGCACGACGTCTGGAAGGCACAGCACGAACTCGTCGACCGACACCCGATCGTTACGCTCGACCTCAGCGGACACGGCAGCTCCGAGGACGTCGACGCCAGTCCCGGGTACACGACGCTCTCAGCCTACGCCGACGACGTGTTGGCCGTCGTCGACGAGACCGACAGTCGAATCCTCGTGGGAAACTCGCTGGGCGGTGCGGTCGTTCTGCACATCCTCCTCAAGCGCTCGTTCGACCCCGCTGCAGCGATCCTTCTCGGAACCGGTGCGCGACTCGGCGTCCTCGACGACCTGCTCGAGTGGCTCGAAACCGACTTCGAGCGCGCCGTCGAGTTCCTCCACGGGCCGGATCGGCTCTTCCACGACCCCGATCCCGACCTCCGCGAGGAGTCGATGACACAGCTCCGCGAGACCGGACGGGCGGTTACGCGCCGCGACTTTCTGACCTGCCACGAGTTCGACGTTCGCGACGAACTGCCCTCGATCGACACGCCCGCGCTCGCAGCCTACGGGGAGTACGACCAGTTGACGCCGCCGTGGTATCACGAGTACCTCGCCGAGGAGATCGACGACGCCTGGCTCGCCGAGTTCGAGGATGCGGCACATCTGGCGATGCTCGAGCAACCGACGGCGTTCAACGCCGCAGTGAGCGAGTTCCTCGATATCGTCTTCGAGCGCCAGGAACCGAACTGAGAGAACTGGACGAGAGAGCACACGACCGGTCGCGTCACCGTCACGCGATCGGGTCTGCGCGATAGGCGTGTCGTCCCGCTCGCCGGCGACGATACCGTCGTTTCAGTAAATATCCTCAAGGTCGCGCTCCTCGTAGCTGTGTGCGTCACCGGGGAACGTTTCGGATTCGACGGCCGAGACGTAGTCGTCGACGGCGGCTTCCATCTCTTCGCGGACGTTTCCGAACTGCTTCGAGAACGAGGGCGTCCACTCGCTGATGCCGACGGCGTCGTCGAAGACGAGCACCTGTCCGTCGCAGTCGGGGCCGGCACCGATTCCGATGGTCGGGACGTCCAACTCCTCGGTGATCCGGGCCGCCAAGTTCGAGGGGACGTGTTCCAAGACGAGCGAGAACGCGCCCGCCTCCTCGTGTTCGATCGCGAGTTCGAGCATGCGCTCGGCGGCCTCCTGATCGGTCCCCTGTCGGGGGTAGCCACCGTACTGGTTGACGTGCTGGGGCGTTAGCCCGAGGTGGGCCATCACCGGAATCCCGAGCCGGACCATCTTTTCGGTGAGGTCGACGGTGTGGGGACCGCTCTCGAGTTTGACCGCCTGTGCGCCCTCCTCTTTGAGCATCCGTCCGGCGTTCTCGAGGCTGTCCGTCTCGTCGACACCGAACGACAGAAACGGCATGTCGGCGACGACCAGCGCGTCGTCGACGGCGCGCGAAACGGCGCCGACGTGGTGGGCGATACCGTCTACGGTCACGGGGACCGTCGTCTCGTGACCGAGGACGACGTTGCCGACGCTGTCACCGACGAGAATAACGTCGACGCCGGCGTCGTCGACGATTTCGGCCGTCGGCGCGTCGTAGGCCGTAAGCATCGTGATCGGTTCGTCGCCCGCCTTCGCTCTGAGATCCCGAACGGTGGGCATACATACACCTTCGTCGCCGAGGATTAAACGGCACCGTTCTCCGGCGGCGTACGGACCGATACGGAGGTCGATTGACGGTTTCGACGAACGGGTGATCGTTCCCTTCCGTGGCGTGATCCATCCGCGTGAGGGCGATATCCGCGCCAGTTAAGAGGGGAGAGCCGCGACTATCAGCCGTGCCAGAACCCGTCGAAACGACCACGCCCGAGGGTGTCGACTACGGCTGGGTAATGCAGACCACCTTCGTCGTGACGATTCTCGTCGGCGCGCCGATCGTCGCCCTGCTCTCGGCGAGCGCCGATCTACCGAGTTGGGGCGCTCGGGCCGAGTTCGCCGTCCGCGTCGGGGCTCCGATCTGGTTCGTTACGGCCGTCGCCGTTTTCGCGTACGCGAAACGAAAACAAGACACGTAGTTCAACCGACCACTTACACGCCGGACGGACCATCGCCGACGAACTCGAACGCCACGCCCGCTCGTTTTGCCGTCAGCCGATCTCGCTCGGAGTCACCCACGAACAGCGCTCGCTCGGGGTCGGCGTCGAGTTTGCGAACCGTCTCGAGCAGCGGCTCCGGGGCCGGCTTTTGCATCGCGACCGTATCCCGACCGACGACGGCATCGACCGCGTCGGCGACGTCGTGTCGCTCGAGGGCGATCCGACAGGCCGCCTCGCAGTTGAGCGAGCAGACGCCGACGGGGATCGACCGCTCGAGCAACTCGTCGACGTGAGCCAGCCGCGGCGAGGTCGTGGCTCCCTCGCGCTCGTGGCCGGCGATTGCCGCTTCGATGTTGGCGGACAGCCCGACGTCGCTCGCGCTCTCGAGTAGCTCCCAGAGATCGTCGCTCGGCGGCTCGACGGCCGCGGTTTCGTACACCTCGATGACATCCGCGGCGACTGCGTTCCAGTCGACGTCGAGATCGACGAGCGTTCCATCGAGATCGTACACGACGGCGTCGTAGTCGGTCACGCGTCACGATAGGAACGGCGGGAGAATAGTGACTTCGGTCTCGATCGCCGTGGACCCACAACCGACGAGCGACGCACGTTGGCACGGGGTAGATCACACTACACGGCTGACTGCGGGTGACCCCGTGCGAGGAACGGGCGATTAGTGCGGCCGGCGGTCCACGGACGGTGCGGACGGTCCGAAGGCCTTCGAACGGACGTATCGGGACGCCTTCAGACGGTCAACGCAGACCCCGCACGCCCTCGAGTTCCTCTCGCATCGCCGCCGCCGACTCGTCGTCTTTGCGTCGAAGCGGACTTCGCAACGGACCGGCGTCGAACTCGCGCGTTCGAAGCGCGGTCTTGACGCCGGACATGTACGCGCCGCCAGTTTTGAACGCGTCGCGAACCTCGAAGACCCGGCTCTGCAGCTCTCGAGCGCGCGCTTCGTCCCCCTCGTCGTAGGCGGTATAACAGTCGACGACGAGCTCCGGGAAGACGTTCGCGACGGCGCTCACCATCCCCGAACAGCCGATCTCGAGGCCCGTAAACAGGAGCGAGTCGGAGCCGACCAGAAAGGTCAACTCGGGATGGGCGTCGATGGCCTGAGCGAGCCAGGGAACGTCCTTGCTCGAGTCTTTGATGCCGGCAACGGTGTCGATCTGCGCGATATCCGCGAGCGTCTCAAGCGACAGTTCGTTGCCGGTCTTGCTCGGGATGTGATAGACGTAGACCGGAAGCGAGACGGCGTCGGCGACGCGTCGGTAGTGCGCGACGGCGGCGTCGTGGTCGAGCGGATAGTAGTACGGTGTCACGACGACGATGCCGTCGGCACCGACGGATTCGGCGTGTTCGGCGTGAGCGACGGTCTCGTAGGTGCTCGGCGCGCCGACGCCGGCGATGACGGGTACCTCGTCACCGACCTCGTCGACGACGGCCTTGACGACGCCCTCGCGTTCGTCGCCCGTCAGGAGCGGGAACTCGCCGTTGGTTCCGAGCGGAAAGACGCCGTGGACGCCCCGGTCGACGACGAAGCGGGCGTGTTCGGCCGTGGTTTCGTAGTCGACCGACTCGTCGTCGTGAAATGCGGTGATCGTCGGGGGAACGACGCCGTGGAGCCCCAGCGGATCGTCGACACCGGGATCGTGATCTGCCATGGGCGTTCCTCCGTCGTGGACGTGTATAGAAGACGACCGCGCAAGTGTGGGGTGAGCCGCCTCCGACGTTCTCGGCTCCCTGAGCGACGAAACGATCGCTACTCGGTCGCCAACTCTCCTCCCGACTCGTTTAACTGTTCGCTCGCGAGGACGCGGTTCGCTCGCCTGAGTCGCTCCGAAAGCGCCTGATGGGAGATCCCGAGCTCGTTCGCCAGTTCCTCGAGCGAGATCTCGCGCGGAACGTCGTAGTAGCCCTGGCGATAGGCCTCGGAAATCGCCTCCTGTTGTGGCTCGGTCAACGCCGCTGTCGTCTCAAGGTCTTCGTCCTGTCCGGCTTCGACCATCCGCCGGACGTCGACGCGGACGCCCTGCGCTTCGATGGCCGAAACGGTTTCCGAGAGCTCCTCGCGGTGCGGAAAGAGGAGTCGAAGTGTCCACTGATCGTCGGTGATCTGCGCGTCGAGGACCGTGCCGCCGTTGGTGTACACCGAACCACAGACCGAACTGACGTCCTCGCCGTACTGGAGCCGATAGAACCACTCCTCGTCGTCGGTATCTTCGAGGAGACACTGGTACTCGTCGACGGTCGGATCGTCGCCGAGCACCTGCTGCAGTTCGTCCGGGTCGACGTTCGAGAACCAGACGAGCGGGACCGTTCGAGCCGGCCCTTCGGCGACGACGCTCTCGACCCGGACCTCCATCGCTGGCAGTTGCCGGAGCGTCTCCGCGAGCGCGAACTCGTCGGTCGAGAGCGAGAGTTCTGCGATCGTCGTCATGGATCGATCACCTCGTACGGAACGCTCGAGTCCGGTTGGCGAACGGTGCCGCTGTCGTGGTGATGTGTGGACTCGAATCGTCTCATATGTATCTCGCAGATCCACTCTTTGGCGGCGAGAGCACCCGTTGGCATTCGTACTACGTTCGGTAGCCCGTGCACTCCCGCTCGGATCGTGCTGTCACTTGATACGGCGTGAACGCCGTTGATGAGCAGGCCTTTGTATTCCAGCCGTTTAAGGCAGTATTTCACAGTCGGTGACGGTCAGTACGGGAGGTACTGATTCCGGGACCGCGATCAGTGTCATCGGCGATCCGTCCGCGACTCGCGGTCACTCGAGCCGTGCCAATCTATTCAGCGCAAACACCGTCCGCAGAACGTCGACGCTCTTCCCCCGATCGAAGACGAGTTCGTCCGTCCTGAGGACGTGCTCTAGGGTATCCTGAGAAGCGTGTTCGGGCGCGGCCGCGATGCCCGCGTCGATCTCGTCGACCCACTTCATCACGCGCAGGTCGCTCTTGGAGTCGCCCATCACGAGGGCAAACGGATCGTCGACGTCCAGGACGTCGAACGCACGCTCGACGCCGACGACCTTGTTCAACTCGAGGCTTCCGATCTCGGCCGCATCGGCCTCGTAGTAGGCCACGTCGATGCGTTCTAAGACGTCCGAAAGCGCTCCGGGAACCGCCTCCGAGTCGAGATCGGGATAGGCTCCTTCGCCCTCGAGGACGGCCCTGATCTCCGGATCCTGATCGGCGTAGAACGCGCGCGTCCAGTCGACGACCGTCTCGTCGTCGATCTCCCTGCTGCCGGTACCGTCTTCCCGATCGTCGCTCCCGTCCGTCCCGTTCAACTCGAGTGCGACACCGACGGCGTCGGCGAGCAGGTCGATCAGGTAGACCAGCGCCGCGTCGATCGTCTCCCGGGCCTTCGTGGAGCCGGTTTCGTAATTCGGCTTCATCGTGACGTTGAACTCGTTGCCCTGCAGGTGACAGCCGCGCCGAAGGTCCTCGGGGGCTTCTGGAAGCACGCGCGAGCGCACGTCGTCGAAGACGTTCCGGATCGCTTCCTCCAGGTCCTCGTAGAGCAGTTGCTTCGTCTGCGCGCCGTGACCCGGCGTGAACACGCCCGTTCCGGCCTCGTAGACGATCGAGAGGTCGCCCGAGTGGACGATCTCGCTGCCCAGGCCCTGAATCGCGAACCCTTTGACGTTCTCCAGGGTCTGGCCCGTACAGATGACGATGGGCACGCCGGCCTCGTGGAACTCCGTCAGCACGTGCAGGGTGTCGCGCGGAATCTCGTTGTCCGTCCCGCCCGCCGAACGAAGCGTTTCATCGACGTCGAGGACGAGAACGTTCACCGCGCGACCGTACTTGGCTTCGAGATCCAGCGCGGTAAAGGCTTGATCTCGATTGGCGCGGGAGGCGACCTCGGCGAACGTCTCGCCCGCCGCAAACCCGGATCGGATTTCGTCCTTTCGCTCCTCGAGTTCCTCGGTTGCACCCTGCCAGTGCTCCAGTGCGACTCGAGAGTCGATCGCCGGAAAGACGTCGACGAACGCCTGATACTCCCGTAGCGTCTCCGTGTCGTACTCGTCGTACAGCTGATAGACGAGATCGTACCGCTCCATGATAGTTACTGGCAGGAGGAGGCAGATAACCGTTTTCAGTGCGAGTCGTCGAGTGCGCGTTCTCGAGTGCAGCGGCGACCGGTTCCTCGATCGACGACGATACGACTATAAAAACGGCGCTCGAATTCGAACGCATATGAAAAACGTCGACGACTTGATCGAGAGTGCAGCCGAACTCACGACTCGGGGACTGTCGAAAGGCGAGATCGCGGACGAACTGAACGTCTCTCGAGAGACGGCGAGCTGGCTCGTCGAGCGAAGCGGTGCGACGACGCAGCCGTCGGATCAGCCGGAACAGGGGGCGGCCGACGGACCTATCGGCGGACCCCAGGATATCCACGTCGATTGGTCGGCAATCGGTCGAGACAGCAAACGAATGAGCGCGATCGCGGAAGCGATGGCCGATATGCTCGCTAAACACGGCGAAGGCGTCGATCTAACCATCGGAATCGAGAAAGCCGGCGGTCCGATCGCTACGCTCGTCGCGCGCGAACTCGAGACGGATCTGGGGACCTATACGCCCGCGAAACACCAGTGGGAGGAAGGCGATATCGAGGAACTCGGCGGCACGTTTTCGCGGAACTTCGCCGGGATCCGCGACCGCGAATGTTACGTCGTCGACGACACCGTCACCAGCGGGACCACGATGCGCGAGACCATCGAGGCCATTCGCACTGAAGGCGGCGAGCCCCTCGCGTGCGTCGTCCTCGCGGACAAGCAAGGCCTCGAGGAACTCGAGGGCGTCCCGGTCTACTCGCTGTTGCAGGTCATCAGCGTCGGCACGGAAGAGTAGCGTCGCCCGCGAATGTCGCACAGCACCGGAGTCCGTACCGGGACAGGGGATGGACTCTCCTCCGGTCGGTCACCGGCTGCTTTGCAGTCGCTGGATCTCTGAAGTGACGCACGTAAAAATGGAGAACTGGCGAGCGGACGGCTTACCCGTGGATCCCCATCGCTTCGATCTGCTCCTGGTACCGGTTTCGAATCGTTACCTCGGTCACCTGGGCCACGTCCGCAACCTCGCGCTGGGTCTTCTTCTCGTTGCAGAGCAACGATGCAGCGTAGATCGCGGCGGCGGCGTAGCCAGTCGGTGACTTGCCCGAGAGCAGCCCTTCCTCGGCCGTCTTCTCGATGATCTCGTTGGCCTTCGTCTGGACCTCTTCGGAGAGTTCGAGTTCGGAACAGAAGCGGGGGACGTACTTTTTCGGGTCGACGGGGCGCATCTCGAGGCCGAGTTCCTGCGAGATGTACCGATACGTGCGACCGATCTCTTTGCGTTCGACACGAGAGACTTCCGAGATTTCCTCGAGACTACGTGGGATACCTTCCTTGCGACAGGCAGCGTACAGCGCGGACGTCGCAACGCCCTCGATCGAGCGACCGCGGATGAGGTCTTCTTTCAACGCGCGCCGGTAGATAACGGATGCGACCTCGCGAACCGAGCGCGGAACGCCCAGTGCGGATGCCATTCGATCGATTTCGCTGAGCGCGAACTGCAGATTACGCTCCCCCGCATCCTTCGTTCGGATGCGCTCTTGCCACTTGCGCAGTCGGTGCATCTGGCTGCGCTTTTTCGAGGAGATAGAGCGGCCGTATGCGTCCTTGTCCTTCCAGTCGATCGTAGTGGTCAGTCCCTTATCGTGCATCGTCTGGGTCGTCGGCGCACCGACCCGGGACTTTTCCTGCCGTTCCTGATGGTTAAACGCCCGCCACTCAGGACCGGGATCGATTTTTTCTTCCTCCACGACGAGCCCACAGTCTTCACAGATGAGCTCACCCCGGTCGGAGTCTTTCACCAGGTTATCCGATTCACACTCAGGGCACGCACGAACCCCTTCCTGATCCTCGGTCTCGTCCGTCTCGTGTGTTCGCTCCCGCTGGCGGGTGGACCGTGTCATCGCACTTTTATAGTAGTATCACCATCGTATATAAATTCTTGGTGGGCGTTTTCTCCAACTGAGGCTAATCACCCGATATCGGTGCCGACAGAGCGTAGCATGCGAGATTTACGATTTGGAACCGGAAAGACTTTATCCGGCTCTGGTCGAGAACAGCCACAAATGCCGGTTATCGAGTGCGACGTCGAGACGGCTCGAGAGCGACTCGAGGAGGCGGGCGTGACCGTCGAGTCCGGGAACACGGACCACGAACGGTGGCGTGCGAGTCGCGGTGGCGCGACGGCCGTCGCGTACGACGACAAGGTCGTGATTCAGGGAGAGAGCCCGCAGGATCTCGAGGCGCTGCTGCGAGAGGACGGCGGCCGCGCACACGTCTACTTCGACGGCGCGTGCCGGGGGAATCCCGGCCCCGCAGCGACCGGCTGGGTGATCGTCACCGGCGACGGCATCGTCGCCGAGGGCGGCGAGCGGATCGGCACGATGACGAACAATCAGGCCGAGTACGAGGCGCTGCTCACGGCCCTCGAGGCCGCTCGCGACTACGGCTACGACGAAATCCACGTGCGCGGCGACTCCGAGTTGATCGTCAAGCAGGTCCGCGGCGAGTACGATACGAACAACCCGGAGCTGCGCGAGAAGCGCGTGACCGTCCGCGAGATCCTCGCCGGGTTCGACGACTGGACGCTGGAGCACATCCCTCGAGAGGTCAACAACCGGGCGGACGGGCTCGCAAACGAGGCGCTCGACCAGGGCTGAGGTGGCCACCGAGCCGCGAGACCAGCAAGGGAAAAGCCCTCGAGTACGTACGGACCTGCATGACCGACTCGAACGAATCGCTGGCCGGTTCCGCCGAAGCGAACGGCAGCGCCGGGGGCGGCACTGACGAATCCGAGAGCGACGGCCTTCCCGCAGATGTCGTCGACGAGGCCGAACGACTTACCCGACTCAAGCGGACGGTGCCCGACGAGAACGAGGCTCGAGTCCACGCGGAACGGCGCACGGAACTCCTCGAGGACCACGATTTCACCGCGCGTATCCGCGACGACGACGGCGACGACGTCCTCGTGCTCCACCCCGACGAGTGGCACGAGGACGGCGTGATCAGGACCGACCGCGTCGACGACATCTCGCGCGCGGTCGAGATCCGACTCGAGGGGTCGGGCGATCCCGACGACTGGGAGACGGTCGATGCACACAACCGTGAACTCGTCGCGGACGTGCGGGAGCGCCACGGCGATATCCACGGCGACAACGCAACGCTGCTCGCAGATTTTACCGGCAACCACTACGCGAAACGGATCGAGGAATTGACGGGCGACGAACTCGAGGAGTTTCGGACGGAGTACGTCGTGAGAAACGCGTGGCCGTCAGCGGCACAACGAGACGCGATCGGGGAATCGATCGCGCTCGTGTACGAGACGGCCGGTGAACCCGTTCCTGACGAACAGGTTCGGTAGCGAAAACGGTGGTGGTGTCGCGTTCAGTAGCTGTTCTCGACTATCTCGTTGATCTCGTCCGCGCGGTCGTCGCCCGTAACGACCTTCGAGAGCGACCATTCGATGCCGTCGAGGACGGCGTCGTAGCCGTCGTCGGTCAGCGAGTACTGGTTGGTTCGCTTGTCGAGTTCGCTCTTCTCGACCAGCCCGAGATCGACGAGTTCGTCGAGGTTCGGGTAGAGTCGGCCGTGGTTGACTTCGGTCCCGTAGTACTCCTCGAGTTCGCGCTTGATCGCCAGTCCGTACATCGGCTCCTTGGCGAGGATGACGAGGATGTTGTTCTGGAACGCGGTGAGTTCGCGTGCAATACTCTGTTCGCCGGTGATTGATTGTGCCTCTGACATAGCTTTGTAAATGTCACCAGACTATTTAAGACTTACCAACTATTTTCTCGTTTCCGCACGACCGGCAAAGCGCCGAACGGGCCCTACGTAGCCGGATACTGGTGGTGCGTGTCCGGATCTCGTCTCGGTGGTCTCTGGTAACGGTCGGATTGAATATGACACACGATTACGAAAGTACTTTTTGATCGACCGTCGAGTGTCCGGTACATGGTCAACCTCTGGGAAGACCTCGAGACTGGACCGAACCCACCCGAAGAGATCTATGCGGTCGTCGAATGTCTCAAAGGGGAGCGAAACAAGTACGAGTACGATAAGGACGTCCCCGGGGTCGTACTCGACCGCGTGCTGCACAGCAACGTCCACTATCCGAGCGACTACGGATTTATTCCGCAGTCGTACTACGACGACGAGGATCCCTTCGACGTGCTCGTCCTCGTCGAGGATGCGACGTTCCCCGGCTGCGTCATCGAAGCGCGCCCCGTCGCGCTGATGAAGATGGACGACGACGGCGAGCAAGACGACAAGGTCATCGCCGTTCCGTCCGAGGATCCACGATACGACCACATCGAGAACCTCGAAGACATCACCCAACAGCAACTCGACGAGATCGACGAGTTCTTCTCGAGTTACAAGAACTTAGAGGAGGGCAAGGAAGTCGAAACGCAGGGCTGGGAGGACAAACAGGCCGCCTACGACGCGATCGAGCACGCCCAGGACCTCTACGAAGAGAACTTCTAACGGCAGCGGCTGACTTTCTACGCGCCACTACGTCCGTCTACCGGGCGACGGTTCTCGATATCGGTGTTCACTGCGGTCTCGCTGAGACGCTCAGAGTACACGGTGTCACCGGATACGCTGGAGTTATGCGCCGACGGACGCTCATGCATTATGAGCATGGGTAATTTTATTCGTAGCGGCGTACTAGATGAACTCGTTATGGCAGCAACCAACCCGTCCGCACGAACGTCCGCTACGGTAGATGACGCGGTCGAATCCGGTATCGGTATGGCCCACCTGACGGTCATCCCCACGAATTTCGAATCGATCGAACGGGACGGGACCGAAGACTAAGCATCGGCCTCCTCGAGCACTGGTCGCGGTCGCATCTGCATTCGCTACTCGAGGTTTCTCTCGACGCGGTTGCTCGCACCCGCTGGATCGCTACGTTCGACTACTGGTATCGATCCGTTGACGTCTTTCAGTGAGCCGGATCACTCCGACGCGGAACGCACGTGAACTGGTAGCAGTCCTTCTCAACGGAGTGTCTCGAAACGAACCTTCTTGTATGCGGTCGAACAACGTCCGTCCATGGGTCTGTTCGATCGATTACGGGGCGACGGAAACCCCCGAGTCGCATTTATCGGGATCGACGGCGTGCCGTATAGTCTCCTCTCGGAGAACGAGGAACTGTTTCCGAACTTCGCCGCGCTCGCTGCAGAGGGCACGGCGAGCGAGATCTCGAGCATCGTTCCGCCCGAATCTAGCGCCTGCTGGCCGTCGCTGACGACCGGGATGAATCCCGGCGAAACGGGCGTCTACGGCTTTCAAGACCGCGAGGTCGGCACCTACGACACCTACGTCCCGATGGGACGCGAGGTCCAGGCCGACCGTGTCTGGGACCGCGTTCAGGAGGAGGGACGACAGGCGACCGTGATGAACGTCCCCGTCACCTTCCCGCCGCAGCGAAACGTTCAGCGGATGGTCTCGGGCTTTCTCTCGCCCGGTCTCGACAAAGCAGCCTACCCCGACGACGTTCGCGACTACCTCGAGACGCTCGATTACCGAATCGACGTCAACCCGAAACTCGGCCACCAGGGCGACAAAACCGAGTTCATCGAAGACGCTCACGCGACCCTCGATGCCCGTTTCGAGGCGTTCGAACACTACATCGAGGAGGACGATTGGGGCCTGTTCTTCGGCGTCTTCATGACGACCGACCGGGTCAACCACTTCCTGTTCAAAGACTACGAGCGCGACGGCGAGTTCAAGGACGAGTTCATCGAATTCTACCGGAAACTCGACGATTACATCGGGCAGCTTCGCGAGGCGCTGCCCGAAGACGTCACCATGATCGTCGCCTCCGATCACGGCTTTACGAGCCTCGACTATGAGGTCCACTTCAACCAGTGGCTACTGGAGGAGGGGTGGCTCTCCTTCCGGACCGACGACCCCGAGGAACTGGACGATATCGCCGACGAAACCACGGCGTACTCCTTCATCCCCGGTCGATTCTACATCAACCTCGAGGGGCGCGAACCCCGCGGCTCCGTCCCCGAGTCGGAGTACGACGAGGTTCGCGACGAACTCAAGGCCGAACTCGAGGCGCTCGAGGGACCGGACGGCAACAAGGTCGTCGAGCGCGTCGTCGAGAAAGAGGCGGCGTTCCGCGGCGATCACGACGATATCGCGCCGGATCTGGTCGCGATTCCGAACAAGGGCTTCGATCTCAAATCCGGCTTCAAGGCCGACTCCGAGATCTTCACCAGCGGCCCGCGAAACGGCATGCACAGCTTCGACGACACCTCGCTGTACATCGACCACACCGAGGCGACGATCGGCGACGCCGACCTCTTCGATATCACGCCGACGATCCTCGACCTCATGAACATCGACTACAGTCGCGGCGACTTCGACGGCGCGAGTCTGGTCTGAGCGCCGTCGGCGGATAGCGACCGAAACGAATATTGTCACTCTGTATGAACGTTACTCCGTGAACGAATCGCGAGTTGTCGGACTATTGCTCCTCCTCGCCATCAGTCTCGCTGCCGTCGCGAGCGCGGCCACCGAGAGTGTTGCGATTCTCGGCGGGTCGCCGATCGGGCTGGCGATCTACCTCGCCGTCGGGATCGGACTGCCTCAGTACGTCCTCGCCCGGCAAACCGGCTCGCCGCTTCGACTCGGCGTGGCGCTCTTTGCGGTCGGAGCCGCCGTGCTCTCGATACTCGCCGGCGTTGCGATGGGAACAGTGACCGAGGAGTGGGGGTTCGGAATCGTCCCGATACTTCTCCTCGTCGTCTTCGGCGTCCTGATCGGGCGTAGCGTCGACGAACTTCGTGCGGGCTATCGATCCCGGTCGTAACTCGAGCGTCTGACGCCAAATCGCGATTCGAGTGCGTTTTCCGCCCGGCAACGAAGCGGTGTACATGGAGGAAGTCATCCGCGCTCGAGGACACGAGAACGTGCGCGCCGAACACGCGAGCACGTTCGAGGTGACGACCGACGACTATCTCACCCCGGCCGGGGACTGCATTCTCGCGATCGACGCCGATCGCGCGCCGGCAGACTTCGATCCGGCGTTCGTCGAGGCGTGCCAGGATTCGGACGCGACGATCACGGTCACGATCGAAGCCGGCGGCTGTAGGGACTCGGTAACGGGACACGGCGACCCCGACCTCGAGTTGACGAACGAGCGCAGTGCCGTGGGTCGCACGAGCGACTACGTGGACGATCGGACGATCGTGAACGACGCACCGTTCGCGGCCGCGGGGTTCGACCGGGACCTCGTCGACGCGCTGGCTGGCGGGGCCGAGGCGACCGTGACGATCACCGTCGAGTGATCCCGTCGGTGCGCTCGAGGCGTTCGAGTGCCCACGGAAGTCGGCACGCGAGAGATCGACGAACCGATGTCGAAGAAGGGGGCGCTTACCCGGTCAAGCTTTATCCTGTTTTCCGTCCAACTCCGGATGGACGGCCGATACCAACCAGAGTCACAAGTCGATGATCGATACTACTCCGCTACAGAGGCGAAGGCGGTTCCCCCGCCCGCGCTGCCCGCTCGATAGTGCCGCCGTCTCGCAGTCGCTCGTTCCCGTACAGCAACCGAAGAACGGCGCTCGGGTGACCGAGCCGTGAGCTTTCTCGAGGTTCTGCCGCTGGTGTTCGTCATGGTCGCCGGGCCGCAGATATTGAGCGCCATCTTTCTCGCGACGAGCGAGAACTGGCGGCGGAACTCCGCCGCGTTCGTCGGCGGCGCGGCGCTTTCGATCACGCTCGTCGTCACGATTGCATACGTGCTCGGCGTCGGTGCCATCGGTCAGGGCACGTCGAATACGACGGTCAGCGCGATTATTCTGGGTGCTCTCTTGCTCGCGATGGTACACACCTACCGAACTAGGGACGAGTCGGAACCGCCTCGGTGGATGGGGAAACTCGGCGCTGCGACGCCGCGGTTTTCGTTCAGGTTCGGCTTCCTCCTGCTCGGATTCTTTCCGACGGACGTTCTCACGTCGGTCTCGGTCGGTTCCTATCTTGCGGCCCGTGACGCCCCGTGGACGGACGCCGTCCCGTTCATCTCCCTCACGCTCCTGATTTTGGCCCTTCCATCGCTCGTTCTGGTCGCCTTCGGCGAGCGCGCGGAAACCTTCCTTCCGAAGGTTCGAAACTGGATGAACACTCATTCGTGGATCGTCACCGAAGTCGTGATCGTCTTCTTTATCGGAATGTCCCTCAATAACCTTCTGGGCTGAGCACCCGCCGGATCCGATCGGGTAGGGTACCTGACCCGCCCGTAGGCGAGTCGACTTCCGCTTCGATCGGACTCGATAGTGAGCAGTCGCGATCCGACCGACTCCCAACAGGTAATCGATCCGTAAGCTCGTCGATGATGGCGACGTATGAATTGTCGGTGACGATATCAGAATACTGCCGGTTATCTGGGTTAGGGGCCGTACTATCTGCGTTTAGTGAACTACTCGAACGTCGTGAGATTGGATTATATCCTCTGACAGCGTACTAGTACTTGATCATGGACATTAAATGGTCAGCTGTCATAATCGGATTCGCCGTAACTCTCGCGCTGGGGGTCATCAGCGGCCTCATTTACGCGGGGTCGGATACCTCGGTCGTCGTATCATACTGGGGCGTAATCGGTGTTCTCGGCGGTCTCACCGCAGGATACCTCGTCGGCGGAACGGTGAGTTCCGGCGCGATCCACGGCGGTATCGCAACCGTCTTCGGATCGCTCATCCTGTTAGCTATTGCAGGGTTTACGACACTGCTGTTCGCGGGTGTCGTCCCGACGTTCGGCGTGCTCGTCCTCGGCTTGCTCATGCTCGCGTTCCACGCCATCCCCGGCGCGCTGGGCGGCGCGATCGGCTCGTGGGCGAAGGACCGTCGGACCGCTCCCGAGACGACCAGAACGCGGGCCTGATCGATCACCGGCAACCGTTCCTGATTTTTGACCGACGCTGATACCGACTCCACAGACCGCGGTCCGTCGCGGTTTTGTTCCGTGACCTCGAGGGTACCGTATGAGCGACGATTCGGAGCCGACCATCAACATCAGCGGTGGAACGGACGGTGGCGGCGTCGCAGCCGAATTCGACCCCGCGACCGCGGATACCCGCGCGGAGGAGGTCGTCGACCGACTGGGGGAGCGATACTGGCAGAAGACGTACGGCGGGCAGGACGCCTTCACCTGTCTCGTTCGAACGATCCTGAGCCAGAACACCAGCGACAAGGCGAGCCAACCGGCTCACGACGCCCTTATCGAGCGATACGGCGACGCCGGGTTTCGACACGAGTCAGACGATGCGAGCGAGGGCGACGTCGACCTCGCCGACTCGCTCACGAGCGCGGAGCGCTCGGAACTCGCCGAGACGATCAGTTCCGCGGGGCTGTACAACCAGAAGTCGGAGACGATCATCGACACCGCCGAGTGGGTCCTCGAGACGTTCGGCTCCGCCGCCGAGTTCGACGCCTACGTCAAAGACGAGGAGCCGTCGGCGGTGCGCGAGACGCTCCTCTCCGTCCGCGGCGTCGGACCCAAGACCGCCGACTGCGTCCTGCTCTTTGCGGGCGGTCGCGGCGGCGTCTTTCCGGTCGACACGCACGTCCACCGGATCTATCGCCGCATGGGGATCGCACCGCCGGACGCGGACCACGAGGGCGTTCGGGCCGTTCTCGAGCGAGACGTTCCCGCGGCGAAGTGCGGCTTCGCCCACACGGCGACGATCCAGTTCGGCCGCGAGTACTGTACGGCGCGCAAGCCAGCCTGTCTGGACGATCCCGAGGCGTGCCCGATGACAGACCTGTGCGATCAGGTCGGCGTCTATCCCGAGACTGGCGAGGTCATCGACCCGGCCGAGACGCTCGAGTAAGCGACGGTCGGTGGGACGAAATTTACCCTCTCGAGCGACGAGGAGCCGTATCACAGTGGCGACACGGTTATCTTCGTCGCTGTTCTCTCAGCGGCAAGCGATCGAGTCGTCTCGGTCGGCTGAGTCTGCCATCATGGATTCTGATAACCTCCCCGAAACCCGCGCTGAAGCGACTGAGGCGTTCGAGCACGACCTAGAGACGTTGATTATCGACGCGTTTGCCTGCGGTGCGACGGTTGCGGACACGTGGGAAATTATGACCCCCGTCTCGGATGCGCCGAACTGGACGGTGACGATCGAAGCGAAGCGCTCGAACGACGACTCGACGTTCGATCCCACAATCCTCGAAGAGTAACCGATTCGGTCAGAAAGACGGATAGTTTGTTTTCTGATTGAGTTTGCTACAACAAAGGCTATGTGTATTCCGTGTGTATCGATATTCGTACTCTACTGAGTTGGCGCTCGAGAACGACTGGCTACCGAGAGCCACGTGGTGAAGTACGGAGGTTCCATGACACCCGAAACACGCATCCCTGACGATGGAGAGCAGTATTCCTCAGAAATTACGTCAACAACACTCTTCGCCGCCTTTTCAGCGGCACGGCGAAAGCACGCGCTCGCCTATTTAACGCAGAAGCCAGTTGCGATTCCCCTCGGCGATCTCGCCGAGTTCATCGCGCTCAAAGAGGGAGAGCCGTCGTACGACTGGTACGAACGGGTCCTGGTCGATCTCTATCACAATCACCTACCACACCTGACCGATGCAGACCTCGTCGAGTACGACGAAGAGACGGAACTCGTAAAATCAGCAGTTTCCCGAGAAGTCGTCGCGCCGTACCTTACCCTGTCGGAGCAGACCGACTCCTAACGCCCCCTCCCAGGCGACGTGGCCTCGTCGGCTCCGACGTCCGGTTTTACCGACTTCGCCAGCTACCGCGGGTGTCGTGTCCGGTGGCTGCACCGTCGTCGGTTTTTGCGAGTATCCGATCACTATCTTTATCCAATTTTGGTTTCACTGCTGAAACAGTGACTTCATTCACCGCGGAAGAGCGAGATGCGGTTTACAAGACGATCTACGCCCGCCGCGACATCCGTCGATTTCGGGGCGATCCGATCCCCGGGGACGTCCTCGAGCGACTCGTTCGGGCCGCCCACCACGCTCCGAGCGTCGGGTTCTCGCAACCGTGGGACCTCGTGGTCGTTCGGGACGAGGGGACGAAAACCGAGATCGCCGAAATCGCCGACCGCGCCATTGCGGCCGCCCGCGAAGGCTACGCGGAGCCACGGAAGTCCACGTTCGCCGCGTTAAAGCTCGAGGGGATCCGCGAGTCACCGGTCAACATCTGCGTGACTTGCGATCCGACGCGGGGCGCGCCCCACGTCCTCGGTCGGAGTTCGATGCAGCGGACGGACGTCTACTCGACCTGTCTCGCAGTGCAGAACCTCTGGCTGGCCGCGCGAGCGGAGGGCGTCGGCGTCGGGTGGGTGAGCGTGCTCTATCCCTACGAGGTCCAGGAGGTACTCGGCATCCCGCCACACGTCAAGCCGGTCGCGTATCTCTGTCTCGGCTACCCGGAGGGCGGCTTTCCGGACGAACCTGTGCTCCAACAGGAGGGATGGCGTGACCGACTCGAGGTGGAACCGCTCGTCCACGACGAACGATGGAATGCCACCGAGTCGACCGAGACCGACGGCGAAGCGTTCGTTTCGTCGGACAGCAGCTAAAGACCGTCCCATCTGCATTTGCCGCGGTCCTGTCCCAGTTGGATTCCCCGTGTCTGTTCCATAGATCGATCGTCCACAGTGGCCGGCTCGAGCGCGCGCCTCGATCAAGAGGCGCGCG